>UBTY01000037.1 GCA_900468535.1 Hyphomicrobiales bacterium
GGCTCGACACCTCGAAGGTCCGTTCGGCGGTCTATCGTCCGTGGTACAAGCTGTTCTATTGGCTGTTCGTGATCAACGCGATCATCCTCGGCTGGCTCGGCTCGCAGCCGGCGGAAGGCCTCTACACCACGATCTCGCAGATCTGTACGCTGCTTTACTTCGCCTTCTTCCTGGTCGTCATGCCGGTGCTTGGTCTCGTCGAGACGCCGCGCCGTGTGCCGAACTCAATCACGGAAGCGGTGCTTGCGAAGCAGGCCCAGTCTGCGGCCAAAGCGACCACCGTCAATGCGCTCGATAGGAACTGACATATGATCAAATTGATATCAGCGATCGTCGTATCGGCCGCCACTGCGCTCGTCGCGCATTCTGTCTGCGCCGAGGAGACGTCCCCGCAACCCCCGGCGCTGCATAAGGAAGGGACGACCCCGCACTATCCCCTGAGGCATCCCAAGGAACAGGATTGGTCGTTTGCGGGCTTTACCGGCCATTACGACAAGCAACAGCTTCAACGTGGGCTCAAGGTCTACACAGAGGTCTGTTCTGCGTGCCACTCGATGAAAATGGTAGCCTATCGTTCGTTGGCCGATCTAGGCTACAGCGACGAGCAAGTGAAAGCATTCGCGGCGGACCACGAGGTGCAGGACGGCCCGGACGCCGACGGTGATATGTACACGCGCAAGGCCGTGCCTTCCGATTACTTCCCGTCGCCTTTCGCGAATGCCGAAGCGGCCGCAGGCTCCAACAACGGTGCTGCTCCGCCTGACTTCTCGCTGATCGCGAAGGCGAGGGGCATTACTCGCGGCTTCCCACAGTTCATTTTCGACATGCTGCCAGGCGTCGGCGGGTATCAGGAAGGCGGCCCCGACTACATCTACTCGCTATTAACTGGATACGACGAGACGCCCCCGGCTGGGCTCGAAATCGCGGAGGGAACGAACTACAACCCGTATTTCGCCCATTCCGCCGCGCTCGCAATGCCGAAACCGATCTCCGACGACCAGGTCACGTATGATGACGGATCGCCCCAGACCGTCGACCAGTATGCTCGAGACGTGTCGGCCTTCCTGATGTGGGCTGCCGAACCCCATCTCGAGGAGCGCAAGCGGACCGGGTTCATGGTGATGGTGTTTCTGATAATCTTCTCCAGCCTGGTGTATCTAACGAAGCGCTCGGTTTACTCGGGTAAGAATTGAAACGGCTCGGACGATCTGCAAACGATCCGAGACGGGCGCAGAAACGTCGCGTCTTTGCGTCGGCGCAAATAGCCGCCGGCGTCCCCTTCCACGATAGGAGCTCCCATCCTCAAAAGGAGAGAGGACCGATGCCCAAGAGCACAGACTTATCTCTTTGCTTCGTTGCAATCGCAACGCTGGCTGGTCCAGCTCATTCCGCCGCGTGCTATCGATATGAGATTCAGCAAGCCGCCCTGAGCTGCGCCGAGGACTGCGGGAATTCGGCGGACTCCGGCACTTCGCGCACGGTTCATTCGGCAAAGATCGCCAAAGTGCCGTTCGCCTGTCCGAAGGTCGCGGAGCAAGCCTGAAGCCGGAGAATATCCGGAAGCGGGCTATTATGGCAACAATTGCGCGTGCGATCACAAATCTGATGGGGGCTGGCACTGACGCAATCGCGGACAACGACGTTCAGCGGATAACGTTCGATCGGTGGCGAGGTCCACGAGGACAAGGTCGATCACGTCATCAATCTTAAAGAACTGCGACGCCTTGCCCACGAGCGCCACAAGGCTGTCGCCTACGAGCCGAACTTCGCGCGTTACGAAATTTCGTTCGTAACCGTTGTCGAGAACGGCGAGTACAAAAAGCAAACCGTTATTCATCTGGCCCGAATTATGTTGCATTGTGACTTCAGCTTCATTGAGAGAGGTTGGCGTCCGAGGCCGAACCATCAATGTCCGCCGCGTCTTCCAGATCTGCTTCGAGATGCGCGGTGGTAAAATCGTCGATAAGCACCTGGACGTCGACCTTCCACCCGTTGGGGCTTCGATAGGGGACATTCTCAGCCTCCCATGTGCCATCCTTGGAATCGACCAGTTCGTATTTTATCGCTTCGACGCCTGCAGTGGGGTTCCAAAGACGTAACGTGACGGCCTTAGGACGCATCGGAGCGAAGTCGGATGCCAATATCATGACATGCACATTCGCGGCACCATCAGATTTCGGCTCCAGTTCGAACTGAGCCATAGCCTTTTCTGTATGAATATGGATCGATAGCGGTTGGCGGAGAGCGTACTGGAGCTGGTCGGGACCGGCGAAGCGCCACAGAGACGCGACGCCTACAATGGCGACAGCAAGCACGATCTCGGCTGTTATGCTGATCCGCAGTCGCCCGCAAGCAGAGACGTCCCCCTCGATGGCCGCGCCGGTGAGCCAAAATCGGTTGTAGGCCGCGAGCACGCACAGCAACGCAACCAAGCCGATTTTGACGAGGAGAACGCGGCCGTACATCGAACCCAGCGTCGAACCAAGGCTAGGTAACTCAAGGAAGGCGAGGGTGAGACCCGCGAGGAGCATCGCGACGAATGGGACCGGTATTGCGGCGGAAAAGGCCCTCAAGGACATCTGCCGAGAAGGGGGACGGCTTAGACGCCAGAGTGGCGGGAGACTGCCTATCCAAAAAAGGAGAATCCCCCCGTGGAAAAAGATGCAGGTCTTCGCAAACCATGTGGGGGTGACTACCGCGCTGTGTCCGGTGAAGGTGAAAGCTGCCGAAGCGACCACGATTGCGATCACCGCTGTCGCCAACGTGAACGAGCGGGTTCGAAATGGGGACAGCACGGCGAGGATGAGCGCAACTAGGAACAGTCCCCCGGCTACCGCAACATTGTCTCGAATGACCATCGATAGCGGGGTTGCGCCGGCGAACGTGAGGCCTGTGCCAATCTCGTCAAGTCCTTGGAGATAGAGCCCAGCCCCCAGGAGAACAAAACCGGCGAGGGCAACAGAAAGTGGTTTCTTGACGCCAGCGTCCGAAGGACTGAACAGCGCGCAGAACAACCTACCGCCGACGACGTAGGCTAAAAGGACGATCGTCGCGACGTGAACGAGCCAAATGGCGGTATCTAGGGCGACGGAAGGTGTTTCAGTCGCGCCCGCGAGAGCTTGGGAAACCGCTCCAACGTGGAAAACAACCGTGCCCCCGACTGGGTGACCGTCCTCGGACACGACACGGTAGCTGGCGATCACGGTGCCGCGGCCAACCGACGGAAGTCGGAGCCTTATGTCCGCACCCCCGCCAGAAGACACAAGATCGGCGCTTTCGTCGTTGGCGAGCCGGGCGCTCGCGCGAACGATTTTTACGGGTTCGTTAAAATGAAGCTGAACCTCCGTCGGCGCGTCGTTCACAACCTGATTGTTAGCGGGAGATGACCAGACAAGCACTGCGTGAGCATGCGCGGGGGCAGGAACAAATGCTGAGAGCAGCAGAACCAGCAGAACTGCTGCTTGCATGGGGAGGGCCGCCCACGCACGTGCGATAGGCCACATGAGCGGCATTCCCTATTTTAGGATCTGGGCTGCTCGACGACGTCGAAGAACGGCGCGGGAGTTTCATAGTCGTCAGACGTTTTTCCCGCAGCGGGGATCTCAATCCAGCGTTCGGCGGCACCATCGGTGCATTCCTGAACGATGGGGACGTAGACGCGGGTACCAACGGAAAGTTCCTTGGCTACCGTACCTCGGAATACGAATTCATCATATTCATCGTCGGGCAGGCTGTTGCCCGAGAAAACGATCTCGGTTGTTCCGTCCTTAACGGCCTCGCCCCAGAGTTCGTACGTCTTGGCGTAGGACCCCTTGATTTTTTCTATTGTCCAGCCGGGCTTAGGCATTGGCTTGGCCGAGAGCAGGCCCTCGGGAACCTTGATCCGAACCTTGATTGTCGGCTTGCCTTCGCAGCCGTGCCCAATACGCACGATCGCCTTGTAGGCCTTTCCAGGATTTGCCTGTGTCTGCTCTAGAGTAGCGTGCGCGTGTGCAGTCCCAACAGTAAAGAAAGCCGCGACTACGGCGATCGTTGCATGCTTGAACATCATTGTCTCCTTGGCGGGGCGGCCCCTTGAGGAGGCCGCCGTCGGCCGTGCGACTTACTGGGTGACTTGTGCGAGGTCGGCGTCGAGGCGCTTGCGTACAGGGTTCGGCACCTTCGCGGTCTTAATTGCATCAAGATTGGCCGGTGCGTCGCCCACCTGGATCAGGGCAACCATGCCCATGCCAGCATGCGGCGTGCATTTGACGACGTAGGCGCCGGGAACATCGAACTTGGCCTGATACTGTTCGCTTGGCTTGGACTTGAAATCAGTCGCACCTTCCGGGATCAGACCCTTGTAGGTCTCAACGTTATGGCTCTTGTCGGTCGGGACGAAGGTGACGGTGTCGCCAGGGGCAACCTTGACGAAGCCTGGTTCGAAAACCATCACGCCATCTGCGCCCTTGTTGAGCATGTGAACTTCATGGTCGGCCGCCATCAGCGGCGCGGCCGAGGCGATCAGAACCGCAGTTGCAGTGATCAGGCCGATATTGAAACGCATTGCATTCTCCTGTGGTAAGGGGCCAACCTTGGCCTCGGGAAGAGTACTATGCGATACGAACCCGTCGCTCTTTGACCAGCGTCAAATTTCGCGCGAAAGAAATGAGAAATTCGCAAGTGTCGACCGCTTCACTTTGCATGCCCTTCGTGCCCGGCGTGAACTTTCTCCCTCACTATCGCGCTCTGCTACCTCGGTAGCCTCACAAACTCCGGAGCTTGATCGAACGCTGGATTATTTCAGACCAAATGCGCATACGTCGTGCTTTCACAGATGAGGGCGGGACCTCCTTCACTATGCACGCATTTTGGCATCGCCAATCGGCTGTTGGAGGCGGCTCGCAAATTCTATCCGTATCTGTTTTTCTGAAAATAGTACGGTGAAAGAAGGATGCGGCAGTGGATGCCGGTCGATTCGTTAATTTAAGCCAATGTGGAAGCGATTTCGGCGGCAGTTGCCGTCGCGGTCAATCAACACTTTCCCTGTGCACGTAGAACCAGACATTCAAACTGGATTGCTATCCGATAGTTGGAAATTAGCTTCTTCCCGAGCCGATGAGCGGAAATCAGAGCCGCGATATCTCTCGCAAGCGCTGGGCTTCCGGTTGGAATTCGTGGGAAGAAACGTGGGGAAAATCGCTTATTTGCTCGAGCCCACAAGCTCCGAAAGGGCTTCACCGCGCAAAATATAATCAGAAGTAACTCTCACAAATCCAACTGAGCGGCGGACAAATTGCGGGCTCCTGAATTTGAAAGACTTCGCGACGAGCGAGGCCTTCCGGCGTTGATCCTCCAGAGCTGAGGCAGTGCCGGAGTTATTTGAAAAGGGGTCCGCTCCCGTATTCGGCCGCTTCTTCTATCAACTCTTCCCATCTTCCGGAAATTTCAGCGTCGATGAGGCGGTCTTGCAGCAAATGAACACGGTCATCTTCGATGAGATCAATAAGAACGAGGATTTCATCTGGCCAATTACGGCGACGGGCAAGGTTTGTCATCCATGGTCACTCGCTCTAACGCTTCACAACTTGGGCTTATTGGTCGAGGCCTACCAACACTGTCGTCAGTTTTTTTTCCGTCGCTGATCTAGCTTCGGATTGTGCCATATCGGCTGCAAACTGGAACTGGGAAATATTGGAGGCGTCCATGCGGGCCAAGCGCATGATCAAACCGTGAGGCCAATCAGCTTCCAAGGCTTCGGCAGATATCTGATTTTGGTCAATCAACCGTCGGTCACGGTGAGGCAGGGGTTCAACATCGCGTGACGCTGTAGAAGCTGCACCCAAGCTGAACGAGCAGGCGTGATATTCATGGGCGCCAACCAGGCCGCCAACGAAACCGGCGGCTTGCCGTGGTCGCGAAAGTGCCGCGGCCCCGCCGCAGTCCGTCTGCGGCGATAAGAAACAGCAATGCGGCGCATGCGAGCAAAAGATAGCTGCCCATCAGACGGAAGATGATTACGCCGAGAATGCCGCCGACCAGGAAGGCAGCTATTGTCCAGAAGTGGAGCTTAAGGCGGGTACGATTTTCTGCTGCGTGGCTGTTGGGCTCTCTTCCGCGAATGATGTCGAAGGCGACACCGAGTTCGATGCCAATGTCAGTTGCCATGCCGGACACATGCGTTGTTCGCACTCGCGCATCGGAAATCCGAGTCACCGTGGCGTTCTGTAGTCCCATCAGAAACGCCAGGCCGAGCGTTAGCATCGGTGCCTGCCAGGTGGTGAACAGCCAGATGTCGGCGATCCCCAATATGCCAAGGAAAACAGCTTCAACAAGGATGCTATAGGCGTAAATCCCGGCGATGCCCCGCCGACGACCAGCATTGATCAGCAGCGTGGATACGGACGCGCCGAGAATGAAGGTGATGACGATCGACAGAAAGAAGAAACCTGATCTCCACTGCTGCGTTGCCAAATGATCGGAAAGTGCCGAGACGTTACCCGTCATATTGGCTGAAAAGAAGCCTACGGCATAGAACGCAGCCGCATTCAGCGCGCCAGCGATTAGCGCCAGCGAGCAGGCGAGCTTCAGATTTATGCGTTCGTTACGCGCCGTCCCTTGGCTGATCAGCATAATTGCGCCCAAAGCAGATTAACGGCTGCGAGTTCACGATGCATATGACTACCCTATATTGTAACGTGACCAAAGAATGGGCGCAGCGTGTCCTCCCACGGCAGGGAGGTCACATGGAAAGAATCGACGCGGTGTCTTTGAACATGGTGAGGCATTTGGGCTCACGTGCTCATCAGAAAATTCAGTTCGGAGCATCGCAATCCATCTGGCGTCGTTGATACCGTCTCGCAAATTCCACCATTTCCCGCGCATTGCCTGAGGCGCGGCGGCCATCAGGTCGGAAAGACGTTCAATGTTGCCTCTTCTCGAGGCGGCATAACAACGGTTGGGGGTTTGCAGTGCATTGATCAACACGTACCTCCGGCTCGGGTCGGCACGTCCTTGGGCCGGAACGAGAAGCCGCCAAGGATAAGCGCAACCGCGCAGGGCGTAGGACCAAGCACTCCTCCATCCTATCGAACCAGATCTTCATCAGTCTCACTGTCAACCACAATACCGATGCCGCTCAACTGGCGATGAGCTCTGCCCACACAAACTATCGCGATGCATATCCGTAGCAGGTTGACACCAACTCATATCACGGATGTCTATTTGCAATAACAACGAGACTCCCCCTAGACAATTCCGCCATTGATCACGCGGAGGCCGGCGTGTTGAGCCGTGATGACGCTCATGATAGCGCTTACCTCATTGGCGATCACCACGTCAGACCAGATTGGGGCCGTCTGCTGATCCTCGTCACTAAGATGACGGTCTCGATAGACGGACAGCATTTCGAGAAGCCTCTTTGGAGATTCCGCGGCCGCCCCTAGAATTGCGATTACGCTGAAGTGAGCGCGCATACGCTCCTCAAGCACCTCGATTCGCTTTGCAAGCTGTTCATAGGACACATCGGCGGTCGAGCGTGAATGGGATTGCATGTCGAGATTCCTGTTCTTCGGGCCGCGAGAGGTGTTTTCTTTTTCTCGGGACCCCTAAAAATGGGGCGCGACGGTTAACAAGCCGTTAAAATTGAAAGGGTCCCACACTACTCTTCAGGGCCGGTCAAGCAGATCGCGAATCTTTCTTGCCAGCTCCCTCGCGGTGTAGGGCTTGCGAAGCCATTCGGCGCCGGGGATCACGTCCTTGGACGCCAGAGCAGGTTCCGAATAGCCCGATGTGAAAAGGACTCTCAGATCAGGACGCTGCCTAATCGCTTCTGTAGCCATCTCGTCCCCAGTCATTCCGCCGGGCATGACAATGTCGGAGAACAGAAGGGCGACCGCAGGATGTTTCGCAAGTAATTCCAGAGCTTTGCGCCCGCTGTCCGCCTCCAGCACGCGGTAGCCCATTTGCCCCAGCCTTGCCACCGCGACCTTCCTCACTCGGGGGTCGTCTTCGACCACGAGTACGACCTCCGTGCCACTGGGTAGAGGAACCTCTGCGGTTTCCGGCGAAACCATCTGCGCGGGTCGGGGTTCGGCAAGAGCGGGCAAGTAGATGCGGATGGTCGTGCCATGACCTAATTCGCTGTAGATTTGGAGATGGCCACCGGACTGCTTGACGAAGCCGTACACCATGCTGAGACCAAGACCGGTACCGGACCCGACGTCTTTCGTGGTGAAGAAAGGTTCGATCGCGCGTTTCTTGACCTCATCGGTCATCCCAGAACCGGTGTCCGTCATCGATATCAGTACGAAGTGTCCACTACGGACTTCCGGGTACATCTTGGCGTAGTCGGCGTCCAAGCGCACGCGCGAAACCTCGGTCGTCAGGCTGCCGCCCTTTGGCATGGCGTCACGGGCATTGAGCGCGATGTTCAGAATGGCGTTCTGAAGCTGTGAACTGTCGACGAGTGCTTCGAAGTGGGCGCCTGTGAGGACAGTGGAAAGCTTGATATTCTCGCCAAGGGTGCGTCGAAGTAGGTCCGAGAAACTGGTCACGAGGCCGCCTAGGTCGACCTGCTTGGGGCTTAGAGGCTGCCGTCGCCCGAAAGCAAGCAATTGCCCTGTCAACTTCGCGCCGTCGGCTGCCGCATCCTGCGCTTCACGGATCATATCCCGAAGCGAACCTTGAGGAAGCTTGTCATCGACCATCTCTAGATTGCCGCTGATGACCGTCAAGAGATTGTTGAAGTCGTGAGCCAGTCCGCCCGTCAACTGGCCCACAGCCTCCATCTTCTGCGCCTGGCGCAGATCTTCTTCAATCTTGAGGCGGCTTGTTAGATCGCGAACAAATCCAGTGAAAATACGCTCACCATTCGCCGTTGCTTCGCCGACGTGAAGCTCCATTGGAAATTGAGAGCCGTCCGCGCGCTGGCCGGTGACGACGCGACCGTAGCCGATTATTCTTTTTTCGCCGGTGTCGAGATAGTGGTCAATGTAGCCATCGTGGGCGTCGCGATAAGGATTTGGCATTAGATTGCTGACGTTCTTTCCGCAGATCTGGTCCGCGTCCATCCCGAACAACTTTTCGGCAGCTTTGCTAAACGATATCACGATACCCTTCTGGTCGATGACGACCATCGCGTCCGGAACGGTCTCAAGGATCGAGGTCAGGTGCGCCTCTCGCGATTTGACGGCTCGTTCCGCTTTCTTCAACGCGCTGATATCGCTGTTCGTCTGAATGACGGCCATGTCTCCGTCTGAAAGATTCACCAGGACGCACCGAGAAGCCACGTCCACGTCATGCCCGTTCTTATGACGATGTACGACGTCGCCCTGCCAGAAGCCGCGCGACCTCAACTGCGTCAGAATTTTTTCCCGGGGCGCCGGGTAGCGCGTTGCGAGGAGGTCGAAGACAGTTTCGCCAACCGCCTCCTCGCGCGTCCACCCATACATGTTCTCGCAGCCGATCGACCAGTGTGTGATTGCGCCCTCGAAGCGGTGTACGATGATGTCGGCCCCGTCAAGCACGTGCACGAGCGCGTCAAGCTCCTGAGAAGACGCCGTGCGCGGCGATATGAGACGGTGGGGCATTGTCGTTCCTTAGATCAGTGTAAACTAACCCTATGGCAGGTTTTATCAGAAAAATCATCAGCTCCGCCGGAAAGTCGGACAAGCTTGTCCATGCTGATAATCTTTAGATCATGCCGCCCTTCAGCGAGGATGACGTCGCGTGCCGCGAGCTTGGTAATCGTCCGAGACACGGTCTCGATGGTCAGGCCGAGATAGTCCGCGATATCCTGACGGTTCATTGGCACGCGGAGCACGTTCTGGCGTCGCAACCCAGGTCGCGAGGCGAGCTTCACAATGAAGCTGCAGAGGCGCTCCTCGGCGTTCGTCTTGGAAAGGAGCACCATCTGGTCGTTCGCTGCTGCGTTCTCGCGGCACAGAAGGTCAATGTATGCCGGCCGAATTTCGTCGCAACGCGAGACTTCCTGCTGAAAGCCGCGGCGGGAGACACGACGGATCTTGCATTCGGTGACAGCCTCGGCAGTAAAGGTGAAGGAATTCAGAAGGGAGGCCCCAATCACGTCACCGGCGAAGTGAAAAGCCGTGATGACCCTGCGACCTTCGCCAATGATGCGATGAAGGCGAACCACGCCTTCGACCACCTGGAATAGGTGCGTAGCATCGTCGCCTTCCCAGCAGAGAGCTTCGCCCGTGGCGATCATTTCGAGAGGGCTCCCATGAAAGACCGAAGATAAGGGTCGGGTGGCGACCGAATGGTTGGTCAGTTGTGCATTTGTGAAAGCGTTTTTGCCCTGCATCAGCATGGTGGTGTCCCCTCGTTGAGTGAACACACTAGAACCTCTGCGAGTCACACCACGATGAGCGGAGCGTGCGATTTGGTGCTTGTTTGTAACAGTTTGTGACAGCGTCCACGCCCGCGCTCGTTTGTGAGATTTCGTTGATATAGATCAAGGAGAAATCCCGATCCGCATGACAGTCGTACCTGGAAAGTACGAGCAATCCGGTCGTTTCCGGTCATTGCGCATGGGGACTAGGTGATGAATTACACAATTGAAACAATAGTGGTCGCGGTGGCCGCATTTCTGGCCTTGGTCGCGGCCGGCCTTGCTCACGACCACCTCTTTGCGATCCATATGGGCATCCTGTGTTTCTGCCTGTTCGCGGGCACGGTACTGCTCATGCGTCGGATAGATTTCTCGGCGGCCGGGCAGGTACCCAAGGTCGAGGCTTCCGGCTATTTCGACGAGGTCATCCGCTACGGGCTGATCGCCACCGTGGGATGGGGCGTTGTTGGCTTCCTCGTGGGAGTGATCATTGCCGCTCAGCTTGCGTTTCCTGACCTTGATCTGGCACCCTACCTGAATTTCGGGCGGCTGCGTCCGGTCCATACCTCGGCTGTCATCTTCGCATTCGGTGGCAACGCGCTGATCATGACATCTTTCTATGTCGTCCAACGCACTTGTCATGCTCGGCTGTTCGGCGGTAGCCTCGCATGGTTCGTCTTCTGGGGCTATCAGCTCTTCATCGTCATGGCGGCCACCGGCTATGTGCTCGGCATCACCCAGGCGCGCGAATACGCCGAGCCCGAATGGTATGTCGATATCTGGCTCACGATCGTCTGGGTATCCTATCTCGTCGTCTATCTCGGCACGATCCTGAGACGCAAGGAACCGCACATCTATGTAGCGAATTGGTTCTATCTCGGTTTCATCGTGACCATCGCCATGCTGCATGTGGTGAACAACCTGGCAGTTCCGGTCTCGTTTCTGGGCTCGAAAAGCTACTCTGTCTTCTCGGGCGTTCAGGATGCGCTGACACAGTGGTGGTACGGGCATAACGCAGTCGGATTCTTCCTGACCGCCGGCTTCCTGGGCATGATGTATTACTTCGTTCCGAAGCAGGCTAATCGCCCAGTCTATTCATACCGTCTGTCGATCATTCACTTCTGGGCTCTGATCTTCATGTATATCTGGGCCGGTCCGCATCACCTGCATTACACCGCGCTGCCAGACTGGGCCCAGACACTCGGCATGGTTTTTTCAATTATGCTTTGGATGCCGTCATGGGGCGGGATGATCAATGGCCTGATGACGCTTTCGGGCGCCTGGGACAAGATTCGCACCGATCCGATCATCCGCATGATGATCGTCGCCATCGCCTTCTACGGGATGTCGACATTCGAAGGCCCAATGATGTCGGTGAAAACAGTCAATTCGCTGAGCCACTATACAGAATGGACCATCGGTCACGTTCATTCCGGTGCGCTCGGTTGGGTCGGCATGATCACCTTCGGTGCGATCTATTATCTGACGCCTAAGCTCTGGGGCCGCGAGCGGCTTTACAGCCTCCGCATGGTCAACTGGCACTTCTGGCTCGCCACCCTCGGTATCGTCGTCTACGCCGCAGTTCTCTGGGTCGCCGGCATTCAGCAGGGTCTGATGTGGCGCGAATACAATTCGCAGGGCTTCCTCGTCTATTCATTCGCAGAAACCGTCTCGGCGATGTTCCCCTATTATGTGCTGCGCACGCTGGGCGGAACGCTCTACCTGGCCGGTGGTGTCGTTATGGCCTGGAATGTGTTCATGACGATCCGCGGACGCGTTCGCGACGAAGCCGCTATCCCAACCGCTTATGTGCCTCAGGCACAGCCTGCCGAATGAGGTAAACCATGGCATCGATACTGGACAAACATAAGATACTCGAAAAGAACGCGACGCTGCTTCTTGTCGGCTCGCTACTGGTCGTCTCGATCGGTGGCATCGTCGAGATCGCTCCGCTCTTCTATCTCCAGAACACGATCGAGAAGGTGCAGGGTATGCGGCCCTACACCCCTCTCGAGCTGGCTGGACGCAACATTTATATCCGAGAGGGCTGTTATCTGTGCCACAGCCAGATGATCCGGCCGTTCAGGGACGAAGTAGAGCGTTATGGCCATTACTCGCTGGCTGCGGAATCCATGTACGACCACCCGTTCCAATGGGGCTCCAAGCGCACCGGGCCCGATCTGGCCCGCGTCGGCGGTCGCTATTCGAACGAGTGGCACGTCCAGCACCTCTCCGATCCGAGAGCCGTGGTGCCGGAATCGATCATGCCTAAATACGCCTTCTTGAAAACCCAAGACGTCGCCGTGAAAGACGTCGGCATGGACTTGAAGGCCAACGAGGATGTCGGCGTTCCCTATAGCGATGAAATGATCGCAAATGCCGAGGCGGATATGAAGGCGCAGGCAGATCCGAATTCTGATACGACAGCTCTGCTCGCTCGATACCCCAAGGCCAAAGTTGGCGATTTCGACGGAGATCCGCAGAAGCTCTCCGAAATGGATGCTCTCGTCGCCTATCTGCAGATGCTCGGCACGCTGGTTGATTTTTCGACCTACGACGATGCGACCGGCTACCGGTGAGGTGATCCCATGGAAACATACACGGCAATGCGGCACTTCGCCGACAGTTGGGGGCTTCTGGCGATGGCGGCGTTCTTCGTCTGCGCCGTCGCGTTCACACTCCGCCCCGGCAGCAAGCAGACGGCCAAGAAAGCCGCTGACATACCCTTGAAGGACGATTGAGATGGCCGATAAACACATTGACGACCTCAGCGGCGTCGAAACGACAGGACATGAGTGGGACGGCATCCGCGAACTCAACAACCCGATGCCCAGGTGGTGGGTCTGGACCTTCTACGTCACCATCCTCTGGGCCGTAGGTTATGCCATCGCCTATCCGGCGATCCCGATGATCACCTCCGCTACAAAAGGCTATTTAGGATATTCGACACGCGCCGAGCTTCAGCAGGACCTCGATCAGGCGAAGGCTGGTCAGGCGAAATTCCATGAGATGATCGCTGCCAAAACTGTCGAAGAAATCGACGCCGATGCGACGCTTCGTGAATTCGCGATCGCTGGCGGTGCTTCCGCTTTCAAGAACAACTGCGCCCCATGCCACGGTTCCGGCGCAAGCGGTGGCCCCGGCTTTCCGAATCTGAACGATGACGACTGGCTTTGGGGCGGCGACTTGCAATCGATCCAGACGACGATCGCACACGGCATCCGTTTCGATGCCGACACCGATACCCATATATCGGAGATGCCCGCGTTCGCCGAGACGCTCGATCCGACGCAGACCAAGGAGGTCGCTGCCTATGTATGGAGTTTAACGAACACGCCATCCGATCCGGCCCTGGCTCAGGCGGGGATGCAGATATTTCTCGACAACTGCGCCGCCTGCCATGGCGAAGACGCGAGAGGCAAAATCGAGATGGGCGCACCTAACCTCGCAGACGCAATCTGGCTGAAGGCCAAGGGCGAGGACGCCATCGCTAGGCAGGTCGCCTCGCCAAAACACGGAGTGATGCCCGCCTGGGCCGGACGCCTAGGTGACACTACAGTCAAGGAACTGACTGTCTTCGTACATTCCCTTGGAGGTGGCCAATGAGGCGCTACAATATGACTACCCACGATCATGATCCGCTTCTGGCTCTATACGGTACTCCGCGTTCCGTCATTCATTCGCGAGTTTCTGTCCGGGCTAAGGCGGTCGTTCCGGAGCGCGAGAGCGAAGACTCTGAAAAAATCGGCAGTTCGATGGTATCTTTGATTTCGCTCAAAGAACAATCGACGGCAAGCCGATAAAACGGTGTCCGAGGGCGTACCAGCGGAAGTCTCCCCCGCAGTCCTCAGGCTACGCATCTAACCTCTTCGGCGTAGTCGATATAGCTTCGCGCAGCGGTATGCGCCCGCTGCGCGAAAGCTGTGGTTCCCAGTGCTTAGGGTCGTGCTTCCTGTCCGGAGCGCGGCTCTTTTTTTCAAAGCATTCTTTTTTGACCTGGATCAAGGATCGTAGGTCACAAACGTAGCACAAGTGCGTCCGAACCTTGGGATTTGCACATGAACCTCTATACCGCTCCTGATCCGAAGAATACCCGACGAGTGGACAGCGATGCTGGGAACAAAGACGGCCAGCCGTTGTACGCGGCTCGGAAAAAGATCTTCCCGAAACGCGCCGAAGGGCGCTTTCGTCGCTTGAAGTGGATCGTAATGCTGATCACGCTCGGCATCTACTATCTGGCACCCTGGGTGCGCTGGGATCGCGGACCCTACGCGCCTGATCAGGCGATTCTCGTCGATCTTGCCTCGCGCCGTTTTTACTTCTTCTTCATCGAGATCTGGCCGCAGGAATTCTATTACGTCGCCGGCCTTCTCGTAATGGCCGGGTTTGGGCTGTTTCTCGTGACTTCGGCGGTCGGTCGAGCATGGTGCGGCTACGCCTGTCCCCAGACTGTGTGGGTAGATCTCTTCCTCGCGGTTGAGCGCGCCATCGATGGCGACCGAAACTCGCAGATAAAGCTCGACGCCGCACCTTGGAGCTTGGACAAGATCCGCAAGCGCGCCCTTAAACATGCGGTGTGGCTGACGATCGGCGTTGTTACTGGCGGCGCCTGGATCTTCTATTTTGCCGATGCGCCGACCCTTCTTAAAGCCTTGATTCAAGGGCATGCTGCCGGTGTGGCCTATGCCACCGTGGCGACGCTTACCGCGACGACTTACATCCTCGGCGGCTTCATGCGCGAGCAGGTCTGCACGTACATGTGCCCTTGGCCACGTATTCAGGGGGCGATGCTAGATGAAAACTCGCTCGTCGTGACCTATAACGACTGGCGCGGCGAACAACGCTCCCGTCACAGCAAGAAGGCCCAGGCGGCCGGTCAACCCGTGGGCGACTGCGTCGACTGCAACGCCTGCGTGGCAGTCTGTCCCATGGGCATCGATATACGAGACGGACAGCAGATGGAATGCATCACCTGTGCGCTCTGCATCGATGCCTGTGACGGAGTGATGGACAAGATCGGCGAGGAGCGCGGCCTCATTGCCTACGCCACGTTGAGCGAGTACGCCAGCAACATGACGATCGCGACCGACCATGGCCGAAGCGCCGTTCAGCCTGGTCTAGTACGTGAGCCTGACGGGGCCTTCGTTGACGGGATAAAACATTTCAACTGGCGGATAATCTTCCGTCCTCGCGTCGTCTTCTACGCCACAGTGTGGTGCATGATTGGCGTGGGAATGATCGTTCATTTGAGCATGCGCGAGCGGCTGGAAATAAACGTCGTCCATGACAGAAACCCGCAGTACGTGCTCGAAAGCAACGGCTCTATCCGCAACGGCTACACGATACGCATCCTCAACATGGTTCCGAGGCCGCGAAAGATCGAGTTGAGCATCACCGGCCTGGACGGTGCGACGATGCGCATCCCTGAGCTTGGTAAGCTGGAAAGCCGAAGCTTCACGATCGACGCGGCATCGGATGCTGCGACGACTCTCAAAGTCTTCGTGACACGGCATGCATCGAACGCCCCCGTTTCGGAGTTCCTGCTCTCGATCGAGGACGAGGGCCATTCTGATCGCGCGACGTACCGCGCCGCATTCAATACTCCTGGAGCAGCACAATGAGTTGGGTCTCGAAGGGTTTCACGGGCAGACATATGCTTTTGACGACATGCGGGTTTTTCGCCGTCATCATATCGGTGAACGTAACGATGGCTTGGTTCGCCTCGTCGAGCTGGAGCGGGCTCGTCGTCGAGAATACGTATGTTGCAAGTCAGCAGTTCAATCAGAAAGCCTCCGCAATAAAGGCGATGGTGGCAACGGGCGTCACTGGCGCGATTGCACTGCATGGCGACAAGTTTACTTACAAGCTTCACAACCGCGACGGCTCCCCAGCTCAAGCAGATGAGGTAGAAGCACACTTCAGACGTCCGGTTGGGGATCATGAAGACTTCGTCGAATCCCTGAAACTAGTGGTGGCCGGGCAATTCGAGGCGGACCGCCACGTTCCGAAGGGCGACTGGATCGTCGAGATAATTACGAAGCACAACGGTGTGGTGGTGATGCACGAAGCCCAGCGTTTCGACACAGCAGGGTTCGGCCAATGACCTGCTGCACGATCAACGCCGAAGCCGTACTTGCGATGGATCCAACCTTCTTCAGCTCAGAAGAGATCGCCCTCGCGAGCCATTCCCTCGGGGACGGGCTGCGCCAGCTCGACCTCAGCGTTCCGGACGTCCATTGTGGCGGGTGCATTGGGACGGTAGAGAAGGCATTGTCCGCTTTGACGTTTGTCAGGAAGGCGAGGGTCAATCTTACGTCCCGTCGCGTCACCTGCGTTTACCAGGAGATGTCGGGCAAGCGACCAACCGATCCGGCGCTCATCCTGGAGGCTATTGAAAAGGTGGGTTATCGCGTTCACCTATTCGCGACGGTAGGCACCGAGAACGACAAAACCCGTAACCAGCTACTGCTGGCCGTCGGGGTTTCCGGTTTTGCTGCGGCCAACATCATGCTGCTCTCGGTTTCGGTTTGGTCCGGCGCGGATGCGGCGACGCGGGATATGTTTCATTGGATTTCGGCGATGATAGCGGCGCCAGCGCTCATCTATGCCGGAAGGTTCTTCTTTCGTTCGGCATGGAACGCGCTGAAGCGCGGGCGTACCAATATGGACGTACCAATCTCCTTGGCTGTGACGCTCTCATATGCGGTCTCGCTATGGGAGACGATGCACCATGGGGAACACGCCTGGTTCGACGCCACGGTTTCGCTGCTGTTCTTTCTCCTTATTGGCCGGACGCTCGACCACGTCATGCGCGAAAAGGCTCGGGCCGCCATCAATGGTCTTGCCCGCATAGCACCTCGCGGCGCGCTGGTGCTGCAGCGTGACGGGTCGCGACGGTACGTGGCGATAGAGGATATAGCCGTCGGCGATGAAATCGCAGTGGCGGCTGGAGACCGGATCCCGGTCGACGGCGTAATTGTCAGCGGCGAAAGCGATCTCGATCTCTCGATCGTCACCGGAGAGAGCAGCCCAGTGGCGGCCCGGAAAGGCACATCTACAAGTTCCGGTGCCATGAATCTTACCGGTTCCCTCGTCGTACGCGCGACTAAGACGGCGAAGGACTCGCTTCTCTCCGAAATCATTTCCCTGATGGAGGCAGCAGAGGGTGGAAGGGCCAAGTACAGGCGCATCGCCGACCGAGCGGCATCCCTGTATTCGCCTGTCGTTCACCTTCTTGCTCTCGTCTCCTTCCTCGGATGGGGCTTCATCGGCGGAGATTGGAAACAGGCCATGCTTGTCGCTGTCGCCGTTCTCATTATTACATGCCCGTGCGCACTCGGACTTGCGGTTCCCGTGGTGCAGGTCATAGCGGCGGGCGAACTCTTTCGTCGTGGTATCATGGTCAAGGACGGTTCAGCCCTCGAGCGGCTCGCAGAGGTCGACACGGTAGCTTTCGACAAGACCGGTACTGTCACTATGGGAACTCCACGACTGGTGAGCATGGAGGCGGCGGATGAAGCGGATGTTGCCCTCGCTGCCGGATTGGCAGCACACTCCAGACACCCACTTTCGCAAGCGCTCTTCCGCGGTGTCTCTGTGCCGGCTGCTGCGTTCGACCGTGTCTCGGAGACACCTGGTGGCGGTCTTGAAGCCTTTCGCGGGAACGCATGCTTTCGGCTGGGCAGCTTCTCCTTCACCTGCGGGGACGCTGCTCCCCCGCAGTCCCATGAGCCTTTTTCTGAGGTCGTTCTGGCGAAGGACGGCCGTCTTGTCGCGCGCTTCTTCTTCGAGGACGCCCTGAGACCGGGCGCGGGCGTGTCGATCCTGCGGCTTCACGACATGGGCTTCAAGACATTGATGCTTTCGGGAGACCGCGAGGGCGTCGTGGCGGCTACGGCTGGCAAACTCGGAATCGGCGTCGCATTAGCAGCGTTGACGCCGGGGCAAAAAGTCGAAGCGTGCGAGAGACTCCGTGACGACGGACGGAAGATCTTCATGGTCGGAGACGGCATTAACGACGCTCCGGCACTCGCGGCCGCCCACGTCTCCATTGCACCGGCCACCGCCTCCGATATCGGCCGCCAGGCCGCGGATCTTGTCTTTTTCAACGAACGACTGGACGCGGTGCCACATGCCATCGAAGTGGCAAGGCGTTCGGCGTCGCTCATTCGACAGAACTTCGCTCTCGCGATCGGCTACAACGTTTTGGCTGTTCCTATCGCGATCGCCGGGTTTGCAACTCCGCTTATTGCTGCGGTCGCAATGTCGACCTCGTCGCTGATCGTCGTGATCAACGCCCTGCGTCTCAATGCTTCCGCTAGGCGGTACCCGGCGAACGGGCAAAACGACGCCAACACAGTGGCAATGGGGGCAGCTTCGGCATGAACATGCTGATTTATCTGATCCCTATCGCGCTCCTGATGGGCGGCATCGGTCTCGCAGGCTTCCTCTGGTCGCTTAAAAGCGGGCAGTACGAAGATCTCGAAGGCGCGGCGTGGCGCGTGCTCGCCGACGATTAACAAGAGGAAATACGGCGCTAGATATGGCCGGGAGGAAACTATGCTTCAAAAAATTCGCAGCTTAAGACAATCGGAACTTTTTCGCGGCGTCTCCGCGGAGGTGGCATCCGAACTCGAGTCGACGTGTCAGATACGAAAATACTTGAACAATGAGCTGATCCATCCAGAAGGCGAGCGAGCCGTCGCGATTTTCTGCGTCCTCAAGGGCCTTGTCAGGCTCACGAAGACGGAGACGGCATCGGGACGAGAGGCCGACGTTTTCATTTGTGAGCCGGGCGAAACTTTCGGAGAGTATCTTCTCATCGAAGGAACGAATTATGCTACTACCGCCCGCTCGGCTGATGCTACGGATGTCGCAGTTTTCGATCTGGTGCAACTTCGAAAGCTAGCGTCGCGTCACCCGATTCTTCAGATAAATGCTACGCGGATTATGTCGAGACACCTCAAGGAAGCGTTTCGCTGCATCTCCGCGGACCGCTTGCAGACGGCGCCCCAACGGGTGGCCAATTATTTCCTGAGCCACTGCCCGGAGGGCGCGTCGCAAGCGGGCTTCCGTCTGCCCTTTCAAAAGCGAATTCTTGCGGGGAAACTGGGTCTTGCTCCGGAAGCATTGTCCAGAGCGTTCGCCGCCCTTGGCCCCGTCGGCGTTAGCGTGCACGGGCGCGCGGTGACGATCATGAGCGTGGCGAACCTTCGAGGCGCCTGCTAAGAGGAGGTGCCAGAATTGGGGGTGACTGGTAAAAAAAATTAAACGTACCTTAAGGTCTTCACCCTATTTCCGGGGCTGTCGCTAGGAGCGGCCTCACAGGCATAACATGAGGGGATGCCCAGGATTCCGGCGCGGAATGATAACCGCTGGCAGGAACGGTTAGCGCGCTTTGCGGGGTTCCGATACGTCATCTCTCAATCACAATCAAATTTCTTACTCTTCTCGCGTCGGTGGGGATCTTCGTCCTTTGTGCAGTCGCCTACTCGAGCTATCAAATGTTATCGATCGACAAGCAGTATCAGGGACTGTTGCAGGGTGAGGAAACTGCAGTCATTAATCTCGCGCGCGCGAACCGATCGCTTCAAACCGCACGGGCGGCTATCAGCGACATGCTCATGTCGCGGACCGATGCCGCAAATCGGTCTGCTATGGCGGAACTGGACATCGCGCGGGAAAGCTTCGTGAAATTCATCGACACCGCAATTGCGGCCTTGCCGGGCAACGAGGAACTACAACCCATCAAAATCCGGGGCCTGCGGATCATCGATGAAACGTGCAAGCTCTCGGTTCAAAAGGCACTCGTCGCGACGGCGTCCGAAGAGGTTCTGGCTTCACAGGCGGAATTCCTCACACAGTGCCAGCCTCAATTCCCGGAAGTGTCGAAAACCTCGGTCGAAGTCGCGCAGAAGCTTATCGGCGACGTAGACGCGAAGGACGACGCCGCAGAGGCTGCCGCGGGAAGCGCTATTTGGACGACTGTGGCTTCCATCCTCGGGGGTCTTTGCGTATTCCTCCTCCTTGGCTTGGCAGGTGTGCGCAAATGGCTGGTTGCTCCGGTCAGGGATCTGTCCGAAGCTATGCGCCGCCTTGCCGATGCGGACTATTCTACCGAAGTTACTGAGCGCGACCGTCGCGATGAAATCGGCGCCATGGCTCGCGCCGTCCAAGTCTTCAAGGAAAACGGGCAGCGCGGCGTTGAACTGGAGCGTGAGGCCAACGAAACGCGCGGTCGCTCCGAGGGCGAGCGCCGGCGCAATGCTGAGATCGAGCGGCGGCGCGCTGAAGAGATGGGAACCGCTACGCAAAGCCTGGGATCCGGTCTCAAGCACCTTGCTTGAGGAGATCTCACCTTCACTCTTGATGTGCCGTTCGCCTCCGATTTCGAGGGGCTGCGGACGGACTTCAACAGCGCTGTGTCCCAGCTCGCACAGACCCTTTTTGCAGTATCGCAGGCAACGGCGGCGATCGACGCAGGATCGCAGGAGGTCAGCCGAAGCGCAGACCTGTCTAAACGGACCGAACAGCAGGCGGCGTCTCTCGAAGAGACCGCCGCCGCGCTCGACCAGATCACCGCCAACGTTTCGAACTCGTCCAGACGGGCAGATGAGGCCCGGTCCGTCGCCGCGGAAGCGGAGGAGAGCGCAGAGCATTCGGCTCAGGTGGTCGCGAAGGCGGTAGACGCGATCGAGAAGATCGAGGGATCTTCACGGCAAATATCCAGCATCATCGGCGTCATCGACGACATCGCGTTCCAGACCAATCTACTAGCATTGAACGCAGGCGTCGAGGCGGCGCGGGCCGGAGAGGCGGGCAAAGGATTTGCTGTGGTTGCCCAGGAAGTCCGGGAACTTGCGCAACGCTCCGCAAACGCCGCGCGTGAGATCAAGGATCTCATCCGCACCTCCGAGACTGAAGTCGTGAACGGCGTCGCGCTGGTCCGCGAGACCGGGGGCGCGCTCGACACCATCCAGAAGCATGTTGCCAAGATCAACCAGCACATGGATTCGATCGCCATATCCGCCAAGGAGCAGTCGGTCGGCCTGACGCAGGTGAACACTGCCGTAAACGAGATGGACCAGGTGACGCAGAAGAACGCTGCGATGGTGGAGGAGACAAATGCTGCGAGCGCCACGCTCGCTGGAGAAAGTGGAAAACTACGATCATTCATTTTCGCGTTCCAGCTTCCACGTATCGTTGCCGGCCAGCAGTCCGACCAGGCCTTCCGCTCGGGCGGGAATATAAGCACCCTCAGACCTTCGCTGGGACGCGGGGCAGCGGCCGCGCAGCCCTTGGCCGATTGGGAGGAATTCTGATCTACTGCGGTAACGCCCGCGTCTCGTTTTTCGCGGGCAATACCGGGTTAATCCTAACCTACCGGTCCGCCGGTGGTAGCGCGGGCTGCAATCCTGCGTTATGTGTGGTGCCCACAAGCAGCAGGGCGGAGGCATATGGAACTGGATCGTATTCTCGTCGTCGATGACGACGCCCGGATCAGGCAAATGCTCGTCCGATATTTTGATGATAACGGCTACCGCGTGACGGCGGTAGCAAATGGCGCGGGGATGCGCGCTGAACTTTATAAAAACGAATATGTCGCAATTTTCCTGGATCTGGTTCTTCCAGGAGGAGAAAACGGCTTCGATTTGCTCAAGGAGCTTCGGGGCAAATCCGACGTTCCCGTTCTGATGCTAACGGGACAGGACGATGTCACGGACAAGGTCATCGGACTGGAGTTCGGCGCCGACGACTATGTTGCCAAGCCATTTCACCTGCGCGAACTTCTCGCTCGCTTGAGGACGGTGCTGAGACGACGGGCTGCTGCGAGTCCGCCTGCGGCGAAATCCGCTCCCGCCGACGAAACTTTCCGTTTCGAAGGCTTCCATCTTGACGTGCCACGACGCAGACTCACCTCGCCGGGGGGCGACGATGTCCCGCTGACAACCGGCGAGTTCGACATGCTTCTGGTCTTCGTCCGGAATTCCGGGCGGGTGCTGTCGAGAGAGACCCTGATGGAACTCACTCGAAGCAGGAACCTCGAAGCATTTGATCGGGTAATTGACGCTCAGATCGTACGCCTGCGCAAGAAGATCGAACCGGATCCGAAGGCGCCCGCGCTCATCCAGTCCGTTCGCGGCATCGGCTACGTCTTCACGGGACGAGAGCTCTAAGAGCGAGTTAATTGATCCCCGTCAATGTGCAGGGCAGGGAGGTGGATAATATGCTCTCGCAACAGAGCACGTTTGAACATGATTATTTGGATTTTATTCGCGGCGGTCACGGGCATCGTGACGGCCGTGCTACTGCACCCGCTGTCGAGGCCTCCCCGAGCCGCCGGGCCGACAGGCGACGCAGGACAAATCTATCGCGACCAGATCGAAGAACTCCTGCGCGAACGCGCGGACGGCAGAATAAGCGTGGTCGAATACGAGCTCGCGCGGGCGGAGACAGCAAGGCGCTTGTTCCGCGAAGTTGACGTAGACGAGATAGAGCGCCGGCCTGTTTCCCTGGGAAAGGTGAAACTAGCCATGGCTGCCTTCCTATCGCTTGCGAGTATTTCACTTTACGTCGCGATTGGCTCGCCGGATCTTCCGTCTCTCCCGCTACAGCAGAGGCTCGCTCATCCGGGGCAGGATCTTGCCATCTTGATCCGCAAGACGGAGACTCATCTTGCCAATGCGCCCGACGACGGCCGCGGATGGGATGTCATTGCGCCAATCTACCTGAGAACCAATCGCACCGCTGACGCGGCCAAAGCCTACGAGAACGCCATTAGGCTGCAAGGTCCAAATTCTGAGAGGCTCGATGGTTTGACCGAAGCCCTTCTCGCGAATTCGAACGGTACCGTCACCGACTCAGTCAAAAGCGTTTTGGAGCGGTCCTTGGCGGTCGATCCGCGAAATCCTCGAGCCGGGTTCTATAGTGCTCTGGGTCTCGAGCAGGCCGGAAGAACTGGCGAGGCGCTAAGTGCTTTCGAGGCGATCGCTAAGGATACGCCTGTCGACGCGCCGTGGCTGCCGATGGTCAATGATCATGTCGCCAAAAACGGTGGAACACCTGTCACTGCGCCCGTTGACGCCCCCCGAGCGCCGACTGAGGACCAAATCGTGGCCGCGAACGGAAGAAGCGCGAATGATCAGGAGCAGATGGTTCGTGGTATGGTAACACGCCTCGATGAGAAGCTGACCCGGAATCCGGATGACTTCCAAGGCTGGCTGCAGCTTATCACTTCATATGGTGTTCTTCATGACAAGCCTCGCACGCAAGACGCGCTCAAACGCGCGTTAGCAAGGTTTCAGTCGAATAGTAACGAGGGTTACAAGCTGATCGCGACCGCGCGCGAATTCGGCGTCGAGAGAAACGAACATGACTAGAAAGCAGAAACGGCTCGCTATCATCGGCGGTGGCATGAGTTTCATACTGGCTGCGGTTCTCCTTGTGCTTTTTGCCTTCGGCCAGTCCGTTGCCTACTTCTACATGCCATCGGACCTTGCGTCCGGGAGCGTCCGTCCTGGCACAAGAATTCGTCTAGGTGGTCTCGTGGGAGAAGGTAGCATCAAGCGCGGCGGCGGAACCGACGTCGATTTCACAGTGACCGACCCCGGCGGGGCGGTCGTGCAAGTTCGGTACGCTGGAATCCTTCCAGACCTTTTCCGCGAAGGACAAGGTGTTGTCACCGAAGGGCATTTCGAAGCCGACGGGCAGCTCTTCTCGGCGGACACGGTGCTTGCCAAGCACGATGAAAGATACGTGCCGAAGGAAGTCGCTGAAAGACTGAAGGAGCAAGGCCTCTGGCAACACGGGGATTCGAAGCAATGATCATCGAAATCGGCCACTACGCACTCGTTCTGGCGCTGGCGACGGCAATCATTCTCTCTGTCGTTCCCGCCATCGGCGCCAGCCGTGGCAATCAATCGATGATGGACGTCGCGCCGCTCGGCTCGATGGTTCTCTTCGGCCTCGTCGCCTTTTCCTTCGGCGTGCTGACCTATGCGCATGTCGTCTCCGACTTCTCGGTCGAGAATGTTTGGGAGAACTCGCACTCGTTAGTGCCGCTGATCTACAAATATTCCGGCGTGTGGGGCAATCACGAGGGATCGATGATGCTCTGGTTGCTGATCCTGGCGTTGTTCAGTGCGCTGGTTGCGGTCTTCGGGCGCAATCTGCCGAACACGCTACGAGCCAATGTATTGGCGGTGCAGGCTTGGGTCTCTGTCGCATTCATCCTCTTCATCCTGTTGACCTCCAACCCCTTCGTTCGTCTTGATCCGGCGCCAGCCGAGGGGAGCGACCTGAACCCGGTGCTCCAGGATATCGGCCTCGCGATCCATCCGCCGCTTCTCTATCTCGGCTATGTTGGCTTCTCCGTCTGTTTTTCCTTTGCCGTTGCGGCCCTCCTCGAAGGGCGCATTGATGCTGCTTGGGCGCGCTGGGTGCGCCCTTGGACGTTGGCCGCCTGGACCTTTCTCACGCTCGGTATCGCGATGGGATCCTATTGGGCGTATTACGAACTTGGCTGGGGCGGCTGGTGGTTCTGGGATCCGGTCGAGAACGCCTCCTTCATGCCCTGGCTGGCGGGAACCGCACTGCTGCACTCGGCTCTCGTCATGGAAAAACGAGAGGCACTGAAGATCTGGACGGTCCTGCTGGCCATCCTGACTTTCTCGCTGTCGCTGATGGGGACGTTCCTGGTGCGCTCCGGCGTGCTTACCTCGGTCCATGCCTTTGCGAGCGACCCCAGCCGAGGCATCTTCATTCTCTGTATTCTGTTGATCTTCATCGGCGGGGCGCTGTCGCTCTTCGCCTTCCGCGCGCCGCTGCTTTCGGCAGGCGGGCTTTTTGCGCCGATTTCACGCGAGGGCGCGCTGGTTCTGAATAACCTGATATTGACCGTAGCCTGCGGGACGGTGCTGACGGGCACGCTTTATCCGCTGCTGCTGGAAACGCTTACTAGCGACAAGATCTCGGTCGGTCCGCCCTTCTTCAATATGACATTCGGCCTGCTGATGATCCCACTGCTGCTTGTGGTCCCCTTCGGGCCACTGCTCGCCTGGAAGCGCGGCGATCTTCTGGGCGCCCTGCAGCGACTCTATGTGGTCGCGGGCCTCGCTTTCGCTGCCGCACTTGTCTTATTCTACATCGAGCATGGCGGCCCGGTCCTTTCGGTTCTCGGCCTCGCTGCCGGACTGTTCCTCGTGTTCGGCGCTGCTGCCGATCTCTGGTACCGAGCCGGTATCGGCAAGGTGGCGGCAAATGTCGCGTGGCGCAGGCTGACCGGTCTACCGAGGTCGGCCTTTGGTACGGCGCTTGCGCATGCCGGTCTCGGCATCACCGTTCTCGGCATCGTCGCGGTCTCGACCTTTGCGACCGAGCATGTGGTGCAGATGAAGCCTGGTGAGACCACCGATGCGGGCGGCTACTCGCTACATTTCGACGGCATGCAGCCGGCGATCGGACCGAACTACAGGGAGGATCGCGCCCACTTCAGCATCCGCCGAGGCGGCGTCGATGTCGCCGACGTCTGGTCTGCCAAGCGTGTCTACAGCGCGCGCCAAATGCCGACGACGGAGGCGGGAATTCTGACCTTCGGTTTGAGCCAGCTTTATATCTCCCTCGGCGACCCGACCAATGACGGCGGCATCGTCGTGCGCGTGTGGTGGAAGCCGTTCATTCTCTGCATCTGGGGCGGCGCTTTGGTCATGGCTTCCGGAGGCTTCGTTTCGCTTAGCGACCGGCGCCTACGAGTCGGTGTTCCGCGGCGCAAGGTCAAGACCGCTGCAGCGATGGAGCCCGCGGAATGAAGGTGATGAGACGCTCCCGCCTTTTTCGGTTGTCGGGTCGGATCGTGCAGGTGCTGACGGTGCTCTTGGCAACGTTGTTGCCACTCCCGGCTCTCGCCGTGAGCCCGGATGAAATGCTGCCAGATCCCGCGATGGAGAGCCGGGCGCGAACGCTGTCGGCGGAACTCCGTTGCATGGTCTGCCAGAACCAGTCGATCGACGATTCCAACGCTGAACTTGCAAGGGACCTCAGGCTGTTGGTGCGCGATCGCATAAATCATGGCGAGGACGACGAGCAGGTTCTGAACTACATCGTTTCGCGGTACGGCGAATTCGTGCTGTTGAGGCCGCGCTTCAGCGTCCGCACTATGACGCTCTGGGGATCTCCCTTCGTTCTCATTCTCGCCGGTGGCCTCTCACTGCTGGTCTTCTCGCGACAAAACGCCCGCAGGCCGACGGGGACTTGTCTGAATTCGGAAGAGGAAACAAGGCTCCAGAAGCTGCTGAACTCGCCCCCTCTTTGATCAAGGTCAAAGCGAGGTTCATTTCAAACGACTACCGTCTCACCATATAATATTTCTAAATGTGAGGCTGACAGATGCAGGCCAAGGACGTCATGACTAAGGAGGTAGTCCACATCAGCCCGGCGGCCGGCGTTCGACATGCCGTAGCCGTCATGCTTCAAAATAACGTGAGCGGTCTCCCCGTGGTAGACGATCAGGGCCGCGTCTGCGGAATGCTGACCGAAGGCGACCTTTTGCTTCGAAGGGAAATAAGGCTGTCATCGCGACCGGGGCGACCACCGGAAGTCATTTCGGAGCTTGATCTTGAACGGTATATCACCAGTAACGGGTGGTCAGTTGCCGACGTCATGTCCCAAGACGTGATCGTCGCCGGCCCTGACAGCGAGATTTCCGACATCGCCGAAAGCCTCCAGGCTCATCGGATCAAGCGTCTCCCGATCGTTGAGGAGGGAAAGCTGATCGGGATCGTCAGCAGGCGGGATATCTTACCTCTCATCATCGATGCGCCAGCCACAGTCCTGCCTCGGGGAGACGCTTCGATAAGACTTGCATTGCGTACCCGCCTTCGATCCGATCTCGGGCTGACGCCCCAAAAGGTGCAGGTCACCGTCAAGGATGGGCACGTCACACTTGAGGGACAGGTCGAGTCCGAGCTAAAGCGCAAGGCAATTCGAAGCCTGGTCGAAGGACTTGGAGTGGGCGCGGTCCGTGACCGGATCGAGATCGCCGCAGTGCCGATCGAGGAGACCCGAACCAGCTAGCTGCGCGCGGGCTGCGATCAGGCCTGTGGACAATCTGTGGAAAACGCCAGATCTCTATTCGTCGTTGCCACGATGTCCCGGCGTAATTTGGCGTAAAGACAGCGGAGGCCAGATCGAATTCGAATGAGGGATTGCTCACCAGTCTCCTTTCGCTCATGGATACGAATTGCGATTATGGATTTGGTGGTGTCGCGAGCAGGCCGTGAAAGAAAAGTGAACGACCGCCGAAAACCGAGCGCGGCTGTGCGAAACCGTCCGTCGAGACAAAAAGCGAGGAGGCCTGTCCGGCTTGCGCTCCCACAAGACCAGGCCTCTGCCAAGTTTCCCCCACTTGGCCCGGAAGTGTTCTCCCGACCCGCGCACGAATTATCGTATCTTACGATCTATCTGTCTTTGCGCGGGCTCAAAGAACCCGGAAGGGATCCATCTCTCCACCTGGGACCAAGTCGGTTCGGCAAACGGAGGCAAGAAGCTGAAGAGCCACTTACCGGTTCGGCAGTGCAACGACCCAGAGCTTAGCTATGTTCATTCCGTGCCGGTCGGGGCTGCTACAAGGCATTCTGACGAAGTTTTACATCTGGCTGCAGTACGCTGCCGCGGCTACCTCTTCGGGAGGCGATATTGGTCCGTGAAGTCGTGGCATTGGACGGAAAGCACGACACGTTACGTGGCGAAACCAGCGCTATGCCTTCCAAGTTATATTGAGCTGGGTAGCGGCGGGAATACTTGAGGCGTGCCAGATCGTGGGGGCAAAAAATTAATGATTAGCCGTCGCCGACAACTGCTCGATAAGAGGCTGAAGTTCGTTCGCGATCGCTTTCTCGTCGAGAGGGCCCACATGTTTAAAAACGATGCGGCCGGCCTTGTCGAGCACGAAGGTCTCAGGAACTCCGTACACGCCCCAGTCGATCGACTGCCGTCCTGATCGGTCAGTTCCGACTGCTACGTACGGGTTGCCTTCGTTTTGTAGGAACGCGGTCGCGTCATTTGAATCGTCCTTGTAGTTGATGCCCACCACCTTCACCCGTGGGTCCGAAGAGAGAAGCATGAGGAAAGGGTGTTCCTGGCGGCATGGTACACACCATGATGCGAACACGTTTACAATCGTCACGCTATCCTTAATAACATCTTCGTTCACAGCGGGGGGACCCTCCACCAGCCTTGGCAGTGCAAATGGAGGGTGGATCTCACCAATGAGCGCGGATGGCAGCGCCGATGGTGAATATCCATCCTCGACCTCGCGATAGAGATTGCTTCCAACAGCAGCAGCGAAACCGAGAAACACGACGAGCGGTACCGCAGCAGCGAAGCGGCGGCCCGCAATCAACGCTCTCTCCCGATTGGCTTTGCGCGCACCGGAGCAAGCGCCGACACCCGACGTCGGAAAGCCCTACCTTGGACCCAAACCTTCGCTGAGGTAGCCAGGACGACGATAGCAGTAACTGCATACGCGGCCAGAACGTAGGCTTCGTGATTCATTTTCATTCTTCCTTTTGCGTGGCCATGCGTGCAGCAAGCCGGTAGTGCGAAATGAGCTTGCGGCGCCATATCTCGTTACGGATCGATGCCAGGTAGAGCGTCGCAAAAAGACACGCGAACGCGAAACCCATCGTCAACAGGGGCCGAAGGAACTCCATGTCGAGTGCCGGTCCATCAAGCCGTAGTACGCTCGCGGGCTGGTGAAGGGTGTTCCACCAGTCGACCGAAAACTTGATGATGGGTATGTTCACGAACCCGACCACGATCAGTACCGCTGTAACCCTACCAGCGCGGTTAGGCTCATCTATCGCCCGATTGATGGCGAGAATTCCGAGATACATGATGAAGAGTATGAACATCGATGTCAGGCGTGCGTCCCATACCCACCAGGTTCCCCACATCGGCTTTCCCCAAATAGCTCCAGTCAGTAATGAGACAAAGGTAAAGGCTGCACCAAGGGGGGCGGCCACGCGTGCAGCGACGTCCGCAAGCGGATGCCTCCAGACGAGTGAGCCGATGGCGTTCATCGTCATCACGCTATAACAGAGCATAGCGATCCAGGCCGCTGGAACGTGGACGTACATGATCCGTACGGTTTCGCCTTGCTGATAGTCCACGTCGGTGGTGAAACTCAACCATAGCCCGAACGCGAAGGCAACCAAAGTCGTCCCTGCCAACGCCGGGATAATACTGTCGGAAAGCGCGACGAAGCGAGCAGGCTGTGCAAGGGCACTAAGAGCTTTGGAGAACTTGGAAAGGAACTTCATGCGGACACCACTAGCGCGCCTCGCGCCCGAGATAATTGATCCTGATCAAAGAAGACACCGAAGCGCCAGTGGCGCATCAAGACACCCGCGCCGCCGTTGCAGTCATACCTCGCCGGCGATGCACAGTTGAGAAGGCCGACATGAGGCGCTCAGCCTTCTTGCCTCTAGCCGCGGTCGCGGCAGTGGACTCTTCAACCATCGCTGCGTTGTGCTGCGTATTGAGATCAATCTCCCAGATCGTCTGGCCGGTCTCCCCAAGCCCTGTCGCTTGGTCACGGGCGCCGGTCACAATGCTGACTATGTGCACACTGATTTCCGAAACTCTCGCCGATCGCGCGGAGGACACTGCCCGCCTTGTTCATAAGGTCAACGCCGTTCTGGACATGTGAGGTTGAAGTGTTGATCAGCTCCTTGATCTCGCGAGCGGCCTGCGCGGATCTTCGCGCAAGCTCGCGGATCTCATGAGCGACCACGGCGGAGCCTTTTCCAGCTTCTCCGGCGCGCGCGGCTTCGACACCAGCATTTAAGGCGAGGAGGTTTGTCTGGAAGGCTATCTCGTCGATAACGCCAGTGACGTTGCGAATTTCGCGCGAACTGGACTCGATGCGTTCCATCTCGTCAACGGCTGGTGACTATGCGCCCGGATTTGCCCGTCGCGGTCTTTGCCTTTTCCACGAGCTGCCGACCTCGGCGACGATCTGACCTGAACTGCATCAATCGAGGGTTCGGCTCTTAAAAACTCGTTATGGCGAGCTTGGCTGCTGTGAACATCATTGCAGCGAAGAGATGTTTTTTGATCTGACCTTGACGCAGATCAAATAAGGTCGACCTTCAGGAGGTTACTGCTGCGTTGATTGCAAGGAGCATATAATGGATTTCGAAGCATTCTTCAAAGACGAGCTGGATGGCCTGCACAATGAAGGCCGCTATCGCGTTTTTGCCGATCTTGAACGTCACCGCGGCGGCTTTCCACGCGCCACCCGCCATACCCCCGATGGCCCGAAGGATGTGACGGTCTGGTGTTCCAACGACTATCTCGGCATGGGACAGAACGCCAAGGTCATCGAGGCGATGAAGAATGCCATCGACCACTGTGGCGCGGGTGCGGGAGGCACCCGGAATATCTCTGGCACCAACCACTCCCACGTTCTCTTGGAGCGCGAACTCGCCGACCTGCACGGCAAGGAATCTGCGCTGATCTTCACGTCTGGCTACATTTCCAACTGGGCGGCCCTCGGCACGCTCGGCGCCAAGATCCCGGGCCTGATCATTTTCTCAGACGCACTGAACCACGCATCGATGATCGAAGGCATTCGCTACGCCAAGTGCGAGAAGGTGATCTGGAAGCACAACGACGTGCAGGATCTCGAAGCAAAGCTCGCGGCCGCCGATCCGAAGGCGCCGAAGCTGATCGCGTTCGAATCCGTCTACTCGATGGATGGCGACATCGCTCCGATCAAGGAAATCTGCGACATCGCCGATAAGTATGGCGCGATGACCTATCTCGATGAAGTGCATGCCGTCGGCATGTACGGCCCGCGCGGCGGCGGCATTGCCGAGCGTGAAGGCCTGATGGATCGACTGACTGTTATCGAAGGCACGCTCGGCAAGGCTTTCGGCGTCATGGGCGGCTATATCGCAGCGTCGACGGCGCTCTGCGACTTCATCCGTTCGTTTGCATCCGGCTTCATCTTCACGACCGCACTGCCGCCGGCTCTTGCCGCAGGCGCGGTTGCATCGATCCAGCACCTGAAGGTCAGCCCCTTCGAGCGTGCGCGGCATCAGGATCGCGTCCGCACGCTGCGGAACCTTCTCGACAAGCGCGGCATCCCGCATATGCCGAACCCCAGCCACATCGTGCCGGTCATGGTGGGCGATGCTGCAAAGTGCAAATGGATTTCGGACCTGCTGCTCGACAACTGTGGTGTCTACGTGCAGCCGATCAACTATCCGACGGTTCCGAAGAAGACCGAGCGCCTGCGCATCACGCCGACGCCGCTTCACACGGATGCCGACATCGAGCATCTCGTCGAGGCGCTGCATTCCCTGTGGTCGCGCTGCGCGCTGGCAAGACAAGTGGCATGATCTCTTAGACAAGGGCGGTGGCTGCCGCCTCGTCACGGTGTCGAGAGAATCGTGGCGAGCGCTTCATAGGGCATCGGCCGCCCGTACCTGTAACCTTGCGCCGCAGAGCAGCCGAGTGACAGCAGGAACGCTTCTTGTTCGCAAGTCTCGATACCTTCGGCGATCGTTTCGATCCCCATTTCGAGGCTCATCGTGATCATCGCCCTAGTTATCGCGGCGTCACGAGGCTTCGTTGAAAGCTCGGAAACGAATCCGCGATCAATCTTGAGGGTGGTTAGCGGATATCGCTGGAGTGAGCTAAGAGATGCGTAGCCAGTGCCGAAGTCGTCAAATGCGATGCAAACTCCAATGTCACGTAGCGTGTTCATGGCGTCAAGAGACCGGTCGTCATCGTTAAGTGCGATAGTCTCCGTCACCTCGATTTCAAGTAGGTTCGGCTGAAGGTGATATTTTTCAAGGGCTTCAGAAACCTTCCGCCCAAGGTACGGAGCACGGAGCTGAGCGGGAAAGAGGTTGACGCCCATCTTTATCGGCTGCGGGCTCGAGGCGTTCATCAGCGCCGCCGCCTTGCATGCCTCATCAAGCGTCCACCACCCGATTTCAAGTGCGAGCGCGCTTTGCTCGAGCGCGGGAAGAAATTCCCCAGGCAGGAGCAGTCCTCTTTGGGGGTGCTGCCAACGGATTAGCGCCTCAACGCCGAACATGGCGCCAGTCTCGATATTCACCTGTGGCTGATAGTGAAGTACGAGTTGGTGGGCGCGGAGGGCCAGACGGAGTTCATCTCTCATTGCGCGCCGGGCCCCAGCCTCGCTTCTCAACGCGGGTTCGTAAACCTGGAATGACGTGCCAGCCGTGCCTTTCGCTTTTGTAAGGGCCAAGTCGGCGCTTGCCAGAAGTTCGTCTGCATCTTCACCATCCTTCGGGGACGTTGCTCCCCCTAGGCTTACGCTGACGTCTAGCAGTTGTTCATTCACTTCGAAGGGCATCGAAAATGTGGTCAACACAATGCCGGCTAATTCTTCAAGTGCTCTTTCCCCGCCGGTGTTATGCATGAACACTGCAAACTCATCACTTCCAAAGCGGGCGACCTCTGCAGCGGGAGGGAGGCGATGACGCAGGCGGACCGCGACGGACTGCAGCAATGAATCTCCTGTCGTGTGACCATGGGCATCATTTACGTCCTGAAATCCATCTATGTCGATCATCAGCACGGTTGCCGAGCGATGCGGAACGGCCTCTTTTAACAGTTCGACGAATCGACCCCTGTTGTGCAAACCCGTAAGTGTATCCTGGCTGGCCAGTCTTAACAGACGGCTGTCACGCTCACGGCGTTCAGAGATATCCTTTATGACGGCGCCCGCTCCCATTTCGACTCCATCATGCCAGGCGCATAGCGTGAGCTCTATCGGAAATTCGCTTCCATCTCTGCGGATTGCGTAAACCTCGACAGCCTTTCCTGCGAGATTCAACTCGGCTCCTGCCATGGCGCGGGCGAAGCCTCGCGCGTGGGCACTACGAAGGCGTTCGGGGATGATCATTTCCACCGGGCGGCCGATCATCGCTTCACGTTCGTAGCCGAACAGATCCGCCGCAGCGCGATTGACGAACCTGATGTTCCCCCGCGAATCCAACGATATGATTGTAAGGGTAGTTGCGTCAGCGAAGTTAGCAGCGGCGGCCGGGTCGAAACCGGCCATTCGCTTCGTACGACGTGGGGTCGTCGATTCCTTTCGGGCTGCCACCGCGTTCTTGCGCAATTCCAGATCAACTAACGTCATTTTGCACCACTGCCAAACACTACGAAAATGATATTGCGAAAGAATTAGAAAACCTTAAAATGAAATTGCAAAAAACAGCCGGTAACATAGACTCATAGTCTGCTGACGCCTTCGCACCTTAGCTGAAGGTGGAAAGCGCAGCAGACCGTACGCAGGAAGCCTAAAGCTGCGACAGTGCCTTATCCACGCGCTCGCGAGCCTTATTCGGAAGCTTCCCCGTTTTCACGGCGTCAAGATTGGCGGGCGCGTCACCCACCGCAACGACGGCAACCATTCCCATGGGGAGGTGGGGCATGCACTTGATAACGTAAACGCCCGGCGCTGAGAACGTCTCCTTGACGGTCTCGTTTGTCTTTCCCTTGAAGGCTTCGGCGCCATCCGGGATCATGTCCTTCACGGTTTCGGCGTTATGGCCCTTATCGGTGGGAACGAAGGTCACCGTGTCGCCAGGTTGGATTTTTGTCAAAAGGGGTTCGAACACCATGACGCCGTCGGCGCCTTTGTTCAGCATGTGTACTTCGAAATCTGCAGCAGCAGCCGAACCGGCGATCGCTGCTATGGGCGCAGCTAAAATTAGGGTTTTCAGAAAGTCCATTTAGCTTCTCCTTCGTGGTTTCCTTCGACACATCGATCGACAACCGTCTTCTGATTTGGTCGCCGATCGAAACTGGTTACCCTGCTGCAGGTGCCACACCGAATGGTGGGTTTCGGGCCGGATCAGGCTGAGCGTCCGAATCGTGCATGCACGCGTCTATCACTTACGAGATCGACCATGAGGTCGCGCTCTTCCTCGACGATCGCCCGGATTTGTTTCTCTTGCATAAGACAGAACGAAGTCGCGAAGGCGTCGGCGCGGGTCGCGTCGTCTGCCACCACGGACACGCGACGGTAAAGTCGCGGCGTGATTCCTGTTCTGGGGTCGATAATGTGACCGAAGCGGCCCGCCGCGTCGAATTCAAATCCGCTGCTGCTCGAAGTCGCAACTGCTTTGTCAACGATGCTGATAACCTGGTCTGGATGTTCGTCGTTCTCACTTTCGGCCAGACCGACCTGCCAAGCACTCCCGTCACCACGGCTTCCGATAGCCCGGTCCTCGCCCATGTCGACGAGGCAGCTAGTCACGCCAGCATTGCGAAGCAGGTCAACGATCCTGTCGGTGATATAGCCCTGCGCGATGCCGTTGAACGTCAAACCCGAGGAAGAACCCAAAACCACCCGGTCCTTATTGAACTTTAGCCGGTCGAAACCGACGGTCGAAAGAACTTTTGCGATTTGTTCCTTATCCGGACCCGATGGATCGGCGTTCTGAGAAGAGAAATGGTCATAATACAGCCGCCAGATCGGTTGCACTGTCGGGTCGAACGCGCCGCCGGTGGTCTCCCAAATGCTGCGACTTCTTTGAAGCAAAGTTATAAGGTCCTGTGGAGGAGCGGCAAGGGCTCCGACCTTATTCAACTCCGACAGCGCAGAGTCGGTGCGGCTGAGGCTGAACACCTTTTCGAGCCGCGCAACCTCGACCACGACAAGCTCGACGAGGTGTGAAGCGGCCACCGGATCCGGATGGTTGAGGAGGAGACGCGCCGGGGCGCCGAGGGCATGCCCTTCCCACGTCGTTGGAAGGGCGGCTGCCTCTGCACTTTTTAACAGAGGCAGGCCTGCCACCGCGGCGAAGATTGAAATAGCTCGACGTCGGCTGAACATCCTAACCATGATCATGTTCCTCCAGTTTACCAGATGAATCGCTTGGCGTCGGATCGCTTGTGTTTGATCCGTTTCCAAGTACGTAGTCTCGAGGAACGTCCTCGAATGTCACGACCCGACCACCATTTTTCCCCGCAAATGCGATAGCAGCGTCTTCTGCGGAAAACGGCACCGCCTCCTCGGTTCCCATCCCTCCGCGGCGAGAGCTGCCAATCACGTAAAACGCCTTCCGAGCGTCCACCCAGTTCTCGGCGCCCGGCTTTTCCCAACTCGGCGCCTTGCCCATGTCGGACACGTAGATGGCGACGAAATCCTTCGGCTCTTCAGGAAGCATTGTGAATGCAAGGGCGTCACGTGCCGAAGAAAACCAGATGGGCTCTCCGACCTTGGCGTCCAGGATGACTTGGCCCTTCGGTCCTGCGTGCTCGAGGACGTTCATTCCGCAGTACCGGCCTATTGCGTCCTTCGTCAGCGCGAAGGGAGCCGGCGGTGGCGGTTCCATCTTTTCTTCGCAACCGCTCAGAAACAGCGACGAAAGGAAGATCATGATGGTGATCAGGTTTTTCATAGCTCTCTCCTCGAAAAACTCAGGGAAGCCAGTGCCAGAGGACCGGCGGTCCACGCCGCAAGCGCTGCTACCAAGATAGTCGGTCCAAGTGCCGAGTATTCGGCTACGCCACCCATGCCCGAAAGTGCTCGGGCGCCTCCTGATCCGAGGTTGAGCATCCGGTAGGCGTCCGTGGGGTTAATGAGTAGCAGAGCGTCGAGCACCCCCGCTGGTAGGGCATGTCCTCCGGCGGCCACCAATGCCCCGAGCAATGCCATGTCGTAGATCACGACAAAGAGCAGCCAAACGCCAATGGCTACCCCGCCTGCAGTGCTTCGCTCGCTGACCAGACCGCTGATGAGATATCCGACCGCAATGAATACGCCACCCAAGAGGATCGACGATCCGAGCAGAACCAAGAAGGCATACCAGCTCGCGGCATCGATAGTGTTTCCTGTCGCGACAAGCATGACCGCGGTCGCGCCGTAGCCGATCAGTGTTGCGAATGCGAGAATGGCGATGTGGCCGACAAATTTCCCCAACAGGACCTGGTTTCGTCCAACGGGGTAGCTCAAGAGCAACAGCATGGTGCCTCTTTCCATCTCGCCGACTATGGCGTCATGGGAGAGCAAGAGCGCGATCAGCGGCACGAGGAAGATCGTGAGGCTGGAAAGGCTTACGATCACGACGTCGAGGCGGCCGCTACCAACATTCCCGGTCGGAGCGCTTCCAAGCAGAGAAAGCGTCAACGCGAGTGCGCCGAGAAGAAGCGTTGTCGCAAGCACCCATCTGTTGCGCAGCGCCTCGCGGATTTCTTTTGAGGCTATAATCAGGACGTTTCTCATGCCGCTCTCTTTCCAGCGCTCAGGAAATGAGCATAGAGGTCATCTAATGTGGGCTCGGTTATGTGGAGTCCCGCCACGTCGCCAGGGACGACGGTTACGTGTCGGAGAAGCTCAATCTTTTCTTCATTGCTAACCATGGCCTCAAGCGTGCCCGGCACCGTTTCTTTCCAGCCGAAACTCTCGCTTTTCAGTCTTTCGACAGCCCGACTGTTTGCAAGCGTGACGCGCACGTGCGTCGGCAAACCCGCCAGTCCTCGAAGATCGTCCATGGTTCCATCTGCAACGGCCACGCCCTCGTTGACGATTAGCAACCGATCCGCGCGATCCTCTAGCTCCGTAAGCGCGTGCGAGGAGAGAAGGATGGCCGTACCTTTGGATTTCAGTTCCGCTAACAGATCGTAGAACCTACGACGCGATGCCGGGTCGAGGCCGCTCGTTGGTTCGTCCAGGAGCAGAAGGCGAGGCTCGCCTAGGAGGGCTTGCGCCAGGCCCAGCCTTTGGCGCATCCCTTTCGAGTACGTGCGGACCGGTCGCGCCGCTGCCTCCGCACAAAGCCCGACGCGCTCCAGCAGACCGATGGGATCCGATCCCTGCACCTGCTTCAACCTCGCATAGAATGCGAGCGTCTCTCGACCAGTCAACGCGTTATGGAATGCGACGCTCTCTGGAAGGTACCCAAGTCTCTGACGCACAGCGACAGCGCCGGACGCTGGATCTTCGCCCATCACCCTGATACTCCCGCTTGAGGGGCGAATGAGGCCGAGCATCAATTTGATCAAGGTGGTTTTTCCGGCTCCATTATGACCTACGAGGGCCACCATCTCGCCCTCGTTAAGCGCAAACGAAACATCTCGTACTGCCTGCACTTTTCCGTAGTGCTTGGCGATTTTGGATACGACGACGGTCGGCTCTATCATTTTACAGCTCCAGAGGGCGCGGGAGGCACCATCAAGGGGTGGTTGTCTATTACGCCGCCAGGAAGCAAGGCCGGGAACTGAGCTTGCGCCCACCGGATCAGTTGGACGGCAGGGCTGGTCGCGAGAAGCTTGGCCTGCGGCGATGTCCACAGAACCTTGTCCATCACGTCGTTGGGACGGTAGGGATTGTCGCCAATGCCGTCGCCATTGAGGTCGAACGCGGGATTGTCGCTCCAGTAATTGCCGCGACCGTTGGCCGACCAGTCGAGGTAGCGTGTTCCGACATACTTCACCTGATTGCGATTGTTTATGAAGGAGTTACCACTCATCGTGTTTCCCTCCGAACCAGCCGTGAAGTGGATGCCGATCGCGCAGCCGTTGAACTCGTTGTCCACGAGCTTGTTTTTGTTCGCATTGTAGATGAATACGCATTTCTCAGGACCAAGACGGAACCCCGAGATGTCTCCCGCAGCAATGAGGCTCGCCGCCTCCGCAGGTATCTCGTCTGCAGACGCCCGTGCGCCTGCAGACGCCCAACGGCTTTCGGGCTGTGACCGTCCGAGGACGACATTGCCTTCTATCAAGGAACTATTCGCTGAATTTAGCAGGATCCCGTGATCGCGATCACCGTCGGAGACGTTGTCAATGATCTTAAGGCGGTTCGAGAACATGATCGCATAGCCGACAGTGTTGCCCGTTGAAACGTTGCCACTGATCTCGCTGTCGTTGGTGTACATGTAGTGAATTGCAAAACGTAGGTCGTGAAAGCTATTTTTACTAAAAACATTGCGCTTGCTGGCGTTTGTCGCGATGCCGTCGCGCCCAAAACTGATGTCGTTCTCAAGAACTTTCGCGCCAGGAGCGTTCCAGACCGTTACACCGTTTCCAGACTCGCTGAGCCGGCCTTCCTTGATCCCGACGATCCGATTTCCGCGGGTGACGGAATCCTTCGCGCCGTGAATGTAAATCCCATAAAGATTCTCTGAAATCAGGTTGTCTTCAATGACGGCGCCGGTGGCCGCCTCGGTCGCAAAGACGCCAGCGTCCATCGTTTCCAGGTTCGAGCCGGATCCTCGGATCTCAAGACCGCGCACGGTGACGTCCGCGGCGGTTATGGTTACGACCGTTCCTTTGCCATTCCCGACCACGACCGCGCCTGGGGATCCTTGGAGGACCACCGGCTTATTCAGAGTCAGGGGCCCTTGGTAGCTGCCCGCATGGAGAATGATCCTATCTCCCGACGCCGCCTGAGCGACGGCATCGACTAAACTCGGACCTTCCGACGGCGACACAAAGCGATCCGCGGCTGAGGCGGTGGCAGCGATGGCGGCCCAGAGGGCCGCCATCGTGAGTGTCGTAGCTTGTCGCATCAGATCGTCTTCGGTTCCACCAACATGCGGCCCTTCATCTCCATGTGCATCGCATGGCAGAACCACGAGCAATAATACCAGTAGACGCCTGGCTTGCTCGCTTTGAAGGTGACCGAGGCAGTCGCTTGCGGAGCGACCTCCATATTGATCCCGTAGTTGACGATGGCGAAGCCGTGCGTCAGGTCCTCGACTTCGTCAATGTTGGTAACATAGACGGTGACCTCGTCCCCTTCCTTGACGGTGAAGGATTCCAAACCGTAGGCGGGTGCCGACGAGGTCATGTAGACCCTCACCTTGTCGCCATCCCGAACGACCTGAGAATCCGTCATGAGGTCGATGTTGTCTTTCTTCGCCTGCGCGACCGCGTCGGCAAAGAAGGGATCATCGCGGCTCCAAAGGCTGACTGGGTTGATCTTCGACGCATGAACAATCGTCGCATCATGCGGTTCTGCGAAGGTCGGGTTGTCATGCACCAGAACCATCTCGTCGCCGGAGATGTCGATAAGCTGGTCGCTCTCGGGCTTGAGCGGACCTGCGTTGAGGTACCTATCCTTCGAGAACTTGTTCAGCGAAATGAGCCACTTGCCGTCAGCTTCCTTGGTCTGGCCCATTGAGCTATGGTTATGGCCCGGCTGGTAGTGGACGTCGAGCTTCTGCCGGATTGGATTGACCTTTTCGCCCTTGAAGGCACGCTTGGCGTCTTCGATGTTCCATTTGCAGATCTGGCTGTCGATGAAGAGCGTGGTATAGGCGTTGCCACGACCGTCATATGCCGTGTGCAACGGGCCGAGACCGAGTTCCGGTTCCGCAACCACGGTGTCTCGCGGTTGGATCTTGTCGTCAAAAAGATCGTCGAACTTGCGCACGTCAAAGACTGTGACGGTTGGCGAGAGCTTGCCTGCCGCTACCGCATGAATTCCATCAGGAGCCGTGTTCATGCCATGGGGGCCGTTCGAAACCGGAATATAACGGGTGTACTTCGAACCATGGCGTCCATCGATAACCGGAACGCCGCTGATCTCCTTAAAGTCACCGTTCTTCACGGCTTCCTCGATGCGCTTGATATTGAAGACGACCACCCAGTCCTGGTCCTTCGCCATCATCTGCTCGAGGTTCACACCGTTTTCGGAATTGTAGCAAGTCGAGTAGCAATACTTGCCCTGATAGTCGGCATCGACGTTGTCCAGGTTTCCGTCGACGATGACCTGCCATGCGACCTTCATGGTTTCGCCATCAACCGCCGTAAACACGGCCTGATAGGCCTTCGGATCGTCCAAGACTTTGCCATCATTCGGAATCGGAACGCCGTCTTCACCGTTGCAGAACACGTAGCCGGTCTTGGGGTACTTTTGAACGCGGAGACCATGAACCGTGTGCTGGTTCGGGAGTTCGATGATCTTGTCGCACTTCATTACGTCGAGGCGAATGCGGCAGACGCGAGTGTTGGCCTTGTCGTTGGCGTACAGATAGCGTCCATCATAGGTGCCGTCCGTCTGAGACGGATGAGGGTGGTGAAGATCTCCGTTGTGGTAGACGCCGCCCTGATCCTTCAAGAATTCTACCGTCTTGGGAAGCAGGCCTTCCGTCAGAACCTTCCGGCTTTCGTTAGTCTGTCCCCAACCTGTTGCGCTGCAGCGATTGAATACCGGAATGCGCATGATTTCGCGCATCGAGGGCACCCCCACGATCCGAACTTCGCCGCATTGGCCGCTAGAGAAGAACGTGTAATATTCGTCGAGCTCTCCCGGCTTGACTTCCCACGTCTGCTTACGCCCTTCCGCTGCCATGGCCTCAGTAGCGAGCGCGCCCGAGAAGTTGATAGCGCCCCCTGCTGCTACAGCTCCGGCTGCCGCGGCCATTGCCGTGGTTCCGAGAAGCTGACGTCTGTTGAACCTCGGCTGCGTGTCTTCCGTTGACATGTTTTCACTTCCCTAGTTGAGGCCGCGACTGAAATGTCGCGCGCCGAATTAAGCTCTTTCGATAGGCTTGCCGTTATGTGTTACGACCGTTTTCGGTGGTTTCTCACCGCGCGACTCCGGCGTGGAAAGGGCCATGAACTTCTCGCGCTTCAACCGAACCTGGATCATGTGCGGGCAACGGTGGTCGTCGTGATAAAGCTCCTGGCAATGCATGCAGTATATGCATTCGTTGACATTGATCTGCCCTTCCGGATGGATGGACTGAACGGGGCACTCCTTCGCACAGCGCTGGCAAGGAGAACCGCATTCCGGATAGCGCTTCAGCCATTCGAACATTCGAATCCGTCCCGGGATGGCAAGCGCCGCTCCGAGCGGACAGAGGTAGCGGCAGTAGAAGCGTTCGATGAACAGGCTCGCGACGAGCAGGGCGCCTGCGAAGACGACGAACGGCCAATCCCGAACGAATTTCAAGATGATCGCGGTCTTAAACGGTTCGACTTCCGCCGCCATCTCCGCATAAGAGATCGAATAAAACGATAGTCCGAACAGTCCAAGAAAGATGATGTACTTGATGGGCCAAAGCCGTTCATGCAGACCCCAGGGAAGCTTGACCTGAGGCACTTTTAGGCGCTTTGCGATGTTGCTGAGCAGTTCCTGCAACGCGCCAAAGGGGCAGAGCCAGCCGCAGAAAGGGCCGCGCCCCCAGAAGAGCAGACCAGCCGCGACCGAAGCCCACAGAATGAAGATCAGTGGGGCGGCTAGAAAGAATTCCCAACTGAAATTCGTAATCAACGCATTTGTGAAGGTTAGAACATTTACGACCGATAGCTGGGCATTCGCATACCAGCCAAGCCAGACGAGCGTGAACACAAGATAGCTGTTTCTTACCCAAGCAAACAGAACTGGACGTTTGACTAACCAGTCTTGGAAGAAAAAGATTGCGGTTAGAACGAGAAGCGCCGCGGCGGTAATCCCGATATTGACGCGGTTCAGATTCCAGATGCTGATCCAAAGCGGCTGTTCGTCCAATGCCTGCGGCGTCGTCACCGTCGGGGTTTCGATCGGCGCGGATGGAACGACAGCCTTTGTCACCTTGACGTATTGCGATGGTAGCGAATATCCGAGATTAAACGGAATGACTGCTTTGTCCCGCGCACCCGTGCTGCTCCGCTGCGCGAGGAGTTGGAGTTCCCATGGCTCAGTCACGTCGAACGTATATTCGGGCGCAACGACAAATAGTGCGATTTCCTTAAGCGCCGGCGCGTCGGCTGGTGCAAGAGCGGAAATGCGGGTGTGGTAGCGATCGCGGAATCTGAGGCCTTGTCCGTCCTGTAAGAGCTCGATACGATCGAAAATTCCCCCGCGGACGTAGCCCGAACCTTTGAAGGAATAGGCACCGTCGCCAGCAACGAGGATTGCAGACTGCCCAGGCTGCAATCGGCCTTGAAGTCGCTCGAATGCTGCATCGCCAAGAAGTGTTTTGCCGATTGAAGGAACACTGACCGGCGCGACGTAGAGTTCAATGAACCGGTCTTCGGGTGTCGTCGTTTCTGGATGCGATGCGGCGTCAGGCTGGCCGGCGTCGTTGAAGGCTTTGGAAACCTCGCCAACAGTTAACCGAAGGCTTCGCACAGACCCATCGCCCAGCAGCGTCTGCCAGTCACTGACGTCGGTCTTCGTCAGATCCAGCGTCTTCACGTCGGGTTGTTTCTTGACGCCACTAGCGCTGGCGGGGTTCAGTCTCCCGCTGCGAATAAGCTTGACTGCGGAGCGGATGACGCTGTCGCCCATAACAAGAACAGTCACGGTGGCGCCGCTTACGATTTCAACCTGTGGTGGACGTTCTTCGCCAGCCGCTACACGGCCGAGATCTTTTCCAATAATGGAGTTAAGTGCGGCGACCACCTTGGCCTGGGGGATGCCGATGAGCACGATCGGCTCGTGATGATCGATCAGCTTGATCCCTCGCACCACACCTGCTGTGTCGATGCCCACAGCGATATGGATAGGCTTGCCGGAATAGCCGGTCGAATTGGTGAAATCAGAGTTCAGAAACACGTAACCAAGTAGGTCGCCGCCGCGATATACCGGTGCGATCTGAGGCTCGCCTTCCGGATCGCCAAACCTGTCAGCACCTTGAAACAATTCGCCCGGCTGAACTTTCTCGAGATACGATGGTAGCTGGCTCGCCGACATCGCAGGTGCCGCGAAAGCTGTGAAAAGACCGATTGCCGCCAGGAAGAGCAGGGCTATACGCCCAATGGATGCGCCTTTTTGTACTGTTATCATTGCGCGTCCTTCAGCCGTTCGGTGCGTTCGCGGTGGAAACATATACGGCGAAAAAGTAACGGCTATTTGATCAAGATCAACCATGGGTGATAATTTTTCGATGAAATGTGTAGACTTGAGACATCAACTGCAACGGCCTTGCCGAGAAGAAGGGGACGTACAATGCCAACTAGCCGCGAGCCTTGGGAACTGAGCTCTCTTGCCGAACTTTTGGCATTGGCGGCCCGAATGGAGCAGGAGGCGATTGACGGGTACGAGGATTTATCCCGAAGGATGGAGACGCTGGAGCGGCCAGAATTGGCACGGGTTTTTGACGCCTTAGTCGCTGAGGAAAAGGGCCACCTCGGCAAGGTTGATAAGTGGAGGCAGGGACTGGGCGCTTCGGGTTTAAGCCACTCACCCGAAAGCCCAAAGGAGGTGTTCGAGGACGAAGGCGTAGGGATCGTGGCTCCCAACCTTCTAAGCGCCTACAGAGCCTTTTCGATGGCGGTCCGAAATGAGGAGCGCGCCTTCGTGTTCTGGACTTACGTTTCAGCACACGCGCATTCTGATGAGATACGCGAGGCAGCAGAGCGGATGGCCCGTGAAGAGTTGGGACATGTCGCAACGCTGCGCAGAGAGCGAAGGCGCGCGTTCCATACAGAGCGCGGCTTGAATATCGACGTCACGGTAGACAATCTGTCCGACCTAGAGCGAAAGCTCGCGCATCATCTCAATAAGATGGCGGCAACCGATGCCGGAGCTAGCAAGGAAACAGTCTTAAGATCGTTTGCACATCAATCAGAAATGCGGCTGGCATCGCTAGTCGAGGTTCCGCTCGAAGGGCTTGCTTCCGCGGCCAGGTTTCCTCGGTCCGCCCTCGAATCTCCCTTCGCGCTCGCCGAGTTGCTGGTGGACTGTTATTTAAACTTGGGAAGTCTAGCGAAGCAGGATATGGATGCCTCGCGCGGAAGAGCCTTTGCCGCCGAGTTGATCCATGGTCTGGCGGCTCTTAGAGGAGCTCACTCCGAACAGGCTAGCTAAAGACGTGGGCGTCGAGGCGGACGATCGGTTCCGATCAGATGGCGCTGCTGTATCTTGACTTGGGAAAGGCGGCTGCTGTTCGAGTGCGGGGATAGGCAGAGGGTGGTAGCCGAGAAAGGTGCTTGTTATTGATCGCGATCAAAGACGAGACACGGATTCGACCTGAAAAGGAACCCAACTAAAATCAGGAGTTCCAGGCAATGATGATTGCCCAGCACGACAGCCACGCCGACGCGCCGATCCCTGCAGCGGATACCAGCGGTCACAGCTCTGTGGAGAGTCGCGTCCACGGACGTAGGTCACTTAGCGGATTGAGAAGGCTCGCCCCGTTCTTGCGAGCCCATCAGTGGCTTGTCGCCGGCAGCATTATCTCACTGGGAGCTGCGGCAATCATCTCTCTGGCTTTGCCAACTGCAGTCCGCCGCCTAATAGACCAGGGATTCAACCGCACCGATGGTGCGTTCGTAGACCGCTACTTTGTGATGCTTGTCGCTCTTGCCGTCGCGCTCGCGGTCGCTAGCGCGTGCAGATATTATTTCGTGGCTGCGCTGGGAGAACGTCTTGTCAGCGACCTCCGGCTTCAGGTTTTCACAAAGGTCGTGCGCCTGCCTGCGTCCTTTTTTGATGCGAACCGCTCAGGCGAGATCACCTCACGTCTGACTGCAGACACGGCTCAGGTCAAGTCGGCTGTCAGCTTGGCCGCCTCCGTTGCGCTACGCAACTCCATCCTGTGCGCGGGCTCGCTGGCGATGATGTTCATGACAAGTCCAAGCTTGTCATCGATCACCATCGGCGCCATTCCGTTGATCGTCGTTCCGCTTGTGGTCTTTGGTCGCTCAGTTCGACGCCGCTCGCGTAATGCACAGGATGCGCTGGCGCAGGCGTCGGCGTTCGCGAGTGAGATCATTGCAGGAAGCCGAACGATACAGTCGTTCAATGGCGAAAGAACTGCCGAGCAGAAATACATCAGAGACATAGAAACTTCCTACGCAAGCTCAGTGGGCGCCGCTCGATCGAGGGCCTACCTGACCGCGTTCGCGATCGCCCTAATCTTTGCCAGCGTCGTCGGGGTCCTTTGGATTGGCGCGCGGGGCCTGTTGGCAGGATCGATGACCGCGGGAAACCTCAGCCAGTTTCTTCTTTACGCAGTCATAGCGGCAGGCTCTCTCGGATCGCTTTCGGAGGTGTGGGGCGAGTTGGCGCAGGCGGCAGGTGCTGCAGGCAGGCTGTTCGAGTTGTTGGACGAAGATGACGGTCTTCCGGAGCAGGGCATAACGACCGCCCTACCAACTCCGGTGGCCGGTGGCGTCGAGTTCCGCGATGTCAAGTTCGCTTATCCGGGCATGCCCGATCGCGAAGTGGTCCAAGGATTGTCGATGCGGGTTGCTCCGGGCGAGACCGTTGCGGTGGTAGGTCCATCGGGCTCGGGTAAGAGCACGCTGTTTTCGCTCTTGCTCGGTTTCTATGGAACGACAGAAGGGCAAATCTTGATCGACGGGTGCGACGTCGCCTCCCTGTCCTCGGAGGAAGTGAGACAGCAAATCGCCATCGTCCCGCAAGATGTCACGATCTTCGCTTCCGCCGTCAGGGAAAACATCGCGTTGGGAAAACCGGACGCGAATGACGCGGAGATTGAATTCGCCGCGGCGCGGGCCCAAGCTCACGAGTTCATATCCGACCTCCCGCATTCGTACCACACCGTCGTAGGCGAGCGGGGCCTCACCCTGTCGGGGGGACAGCGCCAGCGGATCGCGATCGCCAGGGCCGTCTTAAAAGACGCCCCGATCCTTCTTCTCGACGAAGCCACGTCGTCGCTGGACGCAGAAAGCGAGATGCTGGTGCAGAAGGGACTTGAAGAGCTTATGAAAAATCGAACGACGATCGTCGTCGCGCATCGGCTGGCTACCGTCCTTAAGGCAGATCGGATTCTCGTCATGGACAAGGGTCGGATTATCGAGGAGGGAAGTCACGCTTCGCTAGTACGCAAGGGTGGCGTATACGCAAAACTTGCCGAACTCCAATTCGACGCGCCAGTCTCGAACGGAAGCGAGCGGGACGCCGCCTGATGATCACGGAGAAACTCGGAAGACGGATCAGGATCGGCACGCGTGCAAGTCCCCTGGCGATCGCCCAAGCTTCGGAAGTCGCATTGCGTCTTGCCGCCTGCAACGAACTGCCGATCGAATCCTTCGAGATTGTGAGACTGACGACGAAGGGAGATCGGCTCAGCGAGCAGCCGGTTCCAGACGTGGGCGTCAAGGGGCTCTTCACCCAGGAGCTGGAAGATAGGCTCTTATCGGCAGACCTCGACCTTGCGGTTCATTCCTGCAAGGACGTCGCTACCGTTCTTCCAGACGGGCTACATATCAGCGCGTTTCTGCCCAGGGAAGACGTCCGAGACGCGCTCGTGTCGCGAAGCGGAGCTGGTTTCTGGGAACTGCCGTCAGGGGCCGTTGTCGGTACCTCTTCCGTGAGGAGAGCCGCGCTCCTTGCGATGCACAGGCCAGACCTCGTTGTCATACCATTTCGAGGCCTCGTCGGGACAAGGTTGCAGAAGCTATCGGACGGAATCGTAGACGCCACGCTGCTAGCCAAGGCAGGGTTGAATAGGTTGGACCTCGCAGCTATCGCGACGGAGGTGCTCGATACTCGCCAATTCCCACCGGCTCCGGCTCAAGGCGCCATCTGCATCGAGAGCGCCAAGGAAAATCGCATCGTTTCCGATCTGGTCTCGGCTCTGGACGACGCTGCCACAGCCGACGCCGTCCAGTGCGAACGGGCATTTCTTCGTGTGCTTGACGGCTCGTGCCGAACTCCGATTGCCGCTTACGCGACTTGTCACGGAAGCGAGGTGACACTTCGGGGAATGACAATCGAGGCAGACGGAAGCAACCCGGTTAGGGTGATGGTCAGAGGCGCGCGATCCGCAACGGAAAAAATCGGACTGTCTGCTGCAAATTGCGTCATTTCCCGCCGAGAAGGGCGGCAGGTGGAGGAGGCCGCCTCAGGTCTGCTCGTTAAGGCGAATTGATCCAGATCAACTCGTTAAGCTCGGGTTAATGCTCGGAGTCCATAACTGGGGCCCCCAAACTGAGTTCCCCCATGCCAGTCAGTGCCCTGTCAGTCCTTTCACCCGACGCCCTAGATGGATACATCGATCTGCGCTCGGTGCCGAAGCATCGCTACTTCGGTCAGAACGACATGATCGACAGGCTCAGAAAAGCCGTTCCATTCGACTACATTTTCGTCTCGGGACTAGACGTGGATCATTATCGGTTCGGCGAGGGCTTCTCTATCGATACCGATCTTCCGCCAGCATTCATTGAAGCCTACATAGCTGACAAGCTACCGCAAATTGACCCCTTCATTCTGGCTTCAAAATCATCGAAAACGGTTGTCATCGAGAGAGACGTCTACGCCACCCAGGAAGTGCCGCAGCGCCTGCTATACCTACAGCGTACGTTCGGCGTCCACAATCGCATAATCTTACCAATCCTGCGTGAACAGACAGTTTATGGCGCGGTCGGCTACACGCGCGCGACGCCGTTCGAAGCCGCAGAGATCGCATTTCTCGAGCTTGTCTCCGGAGCAGTTCACGACGCGTTCTCCAAGCCCCTGATGGACCGTTACGCCGCGGGTCAAATGCGCTTGTCAAAGGGCGAGATCGTCTGCCTCGCGCAAGCAAGTCTCGGCCTGACGAGTGAAGGCATTGGCAAAGCCACGGGGTACCAGTTGGAGACTGTGAACAGCTACATTAAATCGGCGACGAAGAAACTCGGAGCATCGAACCGCACACAGGCGATCGCCGAGGCAATCCGCCGGCGGTTGATCGCTTGACTTTCGGCACTGCCAGCTTGTTTAGGGCATTCGTCGCAACGGTCCTGCCTCCGCCTAAGGACGCGGGTTGGGACTGCGCCGTCGACGGTGCGCGAGACGCTACGGCGTGCAGCGGTTGCTGGCCTGTCGTGGCCCCTTGATGACGACGTCAGCGACGCAGTCCTGGAGGCGGCCCTCTACAGAGGGGCCGGGACGAAGGTAGGACATCCGCGCGCCGGAACCAGATTGGGCGCAGGTCCACCGCGAGTTGAAGCGCAAGCATGTGACGCTTCAGATCCTATGGGACGAATACATCGGTCTTCATCCGGATGGTTATCGCTATAGTCGTTATGTTGCGGCCGGATTTATGTTGCGCAAGCTTCTCAGTTGCTCGGACGCTTGGCCGTCTTTGGGTTCTTGACGCAACATAATTCAGTGGCTGGGTAGCAGGCCTTTTCCAATGGAGGTTTGCTATGGATCTGACGACTGTTATCGGCCATTCGGTCGGCCACTACCACACCACGATGACGCGCCGTTTGCCGAAGAGCGGAACCGTTATCTTCGCCACTGCGCGGAACGCGGTGCCACTCCCGCTTCTCTCAAAATCAAACGCAACGAGCAATGGACCCGTGTGATCGGCAGGTTCCTGCGCTGGTGCATTCAGACGAACCGGCAACTCAGAGATCTTCAGGCGGTCGACATCGACGCTTATTTTGTGTCCCAGACAACGAGACGATGGTCCCGTGTGTCGGTCGCCAACACCGCTTCCGCTCTGCGGGTGTTTTTGCGATACGCCGGAAAGCGGGGAATGTTGGCAGACAGCCTGGCCGGATCGATCTGTCGTCCGCGGCTTTACCGCCAGGAGTCGTTGCCGTACGCTCCGAATTGGTCAGACGTGCATCCCAAGGCTGTTTGCCCAGCTCGCGCTTGCTCGCGGCGACCGCAGGTATGCCCGGCTGCAACGTACGCTGGGTCATGTCTAGGTCCTGATCTTGGATGATTGGAGTCTCGAACCGCTCAACGAACAGGCGCGACACGATCTGCTGGAAATACTCGAGGACCGCTATGGCCGCCGCTCAACGATCATTACGAGCCAGCTCCCCGTATCCGCCTGGCATGGCGTCATTGGAGACCCGAACTATGCCGATGCCATCCTGGATCGCCTCGTCCACAATGCCCATCGCGTCGAGTTGAGCGGCGATAGTCTTCGTCGAAACCTGCCGCGTAGCGCTTGACACGTCGCCTCAACGAATTGACAACAATACCTGCCTGCAGACCTCCTCGAAAAAGGGGCGAGATCATCCCGGAATCACGGGGCGCAATCATCTCGACACAAAGGGGCGCTTCATCGGCATCAGCAGCTGAGAAACCTCCGCAACCGGATAGCCTCGCTCCGTGATCTGACGCAACAGCCCGCAGGCCATTGCGAAAAGGCTCAGCCTCTCTTATGCTGCCGCACTCGGAGCAGTTCCATAAACCGCATTATGCAATTTTCAATCTCCGATTGAATGTCGGAGTCATCTGCTCTAGCGACCCGGAATCACTCGCACGTCATAAGCTATTTTCTAATCATGTTTTATCCCGCTGTCCGCGTCAATTTTTCGCGCATTAGAACACACGCAAGAGCTGTCTTTTTCTTTCCGTATGGGCATTTTATATAAAGAGCTATGAATCAGCGCCGACGTCGCCCTGACTGACGCGGAGACTACTCATCGTTCATTCGGCAAGGCCTCGATGAGGACGGGAAGGATTCCACGGCCATCGATCGGAAGAGCTTCACATGGGCGGAGAACCCGCCACGTCTATAGGAAACTGAACACATTTGAGCGTTTGAACCATTGGAAAAGAACGGGAAGATGTTTGTCGCCCCGCCCAAGGACGGAAGCGACTTCAAGGAATTGTTCAAGCAGTTAGCTGCTATGGGTGCGGGCCGTCCGGTAGGCATCGATGGCTTTCCACAAGGACCTTGGACTCCGGAGCTCCTGGCAGAGGCGATTACGCAGATCGACTCCAATCGCGCCGGAGTCGATTTACGCACGGTCCAACTATGGTTTCAAGACAACGACAAGGGGATCAGCCCCTCCAACATTAACTGGCTGGCACGGATCTTCGGCTGCGATGATAAGGAAGCGACGAGCGAATGGCTCCTGGAGCTCAGCGCGGCGCAATCACGCCTCACCGCCAAGAGGCGAGATTCAAAGAAAGCGGCTGCTACCGCAACGCCGCCAGATATTCCCCACCGGGTGACCGTTGAAAATCACTCGCAGCTTCCGGGCGACTGGGCAAAAAGAACGCGAGGCCGCTCCGCAAAAAAGGGCTTCAGCTTGGCCAAACAATCGGAGTCGCTTTTTAGCAGTGGATCCCCCTTGAACCTCCCTGCTTCCACATTCGCTGGCGCCTCTGCTCTCGGATTTTTGTCGTACATCGTGGGGATCCACAGCGTCACATATAGTCGGCCGGATGGGGTCGTAAAGCAGGTCGGTTTCCTATGGGCGCCGAACTGGACGTTCCTGTTCATGGTGCTCTTACCGCTGTTTTTCTCGTTTGTGATAGAGCTGCTGATCTTTTGGAAACAGGACGCGCGCTTCAGGCTATTGGCGCAAGCCGACCCCTTTGAAACCACCGGCCGTCTTTGGATGCGCAACGTCGAGGAATATTCTAATACCTACTGGGCGGTCTTCCTGATTTGCGTGCTCTTTGCCGGTGTTTTCCAGTGGATCGGCGTGTGTTTGATCCCGCTGCTGGAAGGCGGTGACGACTACGCAACAAGTTGGGGTACGATAGCCATTGTGCAGCCCGATCTTATATCTGTGCCAGTGGAGATCGTTTTCACGGGACTGGCATACCTTTATATGTGCCTCTGCTTCTATCTGTTCTTTGCAGGTCTCATTTTGCTCCACACCATCATCCACGATTTCTGGAGAGTCGAAGAAGGATTGGTGCTGCGGCTTGGAGGAGAACATCGTCGTGAGGGCGGCGAAATCCGCATGAGGATAATGCGGGGCATTTTCCGGTGCACCATCGTTGGTGTTTTCGTTGCCATATGTATGAAGGTTCAGAGCTCCTATCTGAGCTCGGACGGAGGGGATATCGTAACCTGGCTACTCTACGATTTGTTTTCGGTGGCTTACGGTGACCATCAAGCCGCCAACAGCTTCGGCTATAGGATGCCGACCCATTACAGCAGCCTCCTTGTGGCCATTTCGGCCTGTGTCGTTTTTCTCTACGGTTCTATTCGCCTGAGTGGCGGATCGCGGTTTCGTGAGGCTTTGTGGAAGATGTCGGCGGTCGTGGGGCTGCTCTTTGCCACCTATTTATTGATCGATGCCTTTAACGGCTTTTCAATCCTCCTCATCGCTGTAGCACTGGTCGCGACATACGGCCTCTTTGATCCAGAGTTCGCGCTGCCGCGATCGGGCAAATCGGAGAGCAATCAGGGTGTATTATAGGTGGCTAGATCGTTGGGACGAACGCCGGGCCCAACGCGGTGAAGAAGCGAAGAGAGCGACGGATTTCATCCTCGACACAGTCCGCGCCTTTCCCGGCGCGGAGGAGATGGACTCCCTCGAGCCGTTTTGTGTCCTTGCCGAACACGCTGTCTCTGATCCAGGCTTTTACGACGAGCCGACGGAGAGCCCACAGGGCTTTGAACTGCACGATGGGTGGCTTAAATTTCCGTCGGAGATCGTCACCGATGTGGACAAGAACAACACCGTCTGGGCAAAAATTACCGAAGGTGGCTCGCGCGATCAGGTTCTGGTGATTTTCCATCATTGGAATGCCAGCGCCCGAAATCGTCAGATCGCTGAATTTTTCTCGCGGCGTGGGATCGCGGTCGCGGAGATCGCCATGCCCTACCATTTCGAGCGCAGCCGACCGGGCGCACTATATGCTGACTATATGCTAAGCTCAAATCTCGGCCGCACAATCCAGTCGTTAAGACAGGCCGTGTTGGATGGGAGAAAGCTCATCCGGTGGCTGAAGAGCGAAGGGTACAGTGAAATCTCGGTTTTAGGGATGAGCTTGGGCTCATGGGTGGCGGGTCTGATCGCGGCTCAAGACCCGGCCGTATCGAAGGCCTCGCTGTTTTTGACCGCCGGGAGTCTCGCGGACATGGTTTGGACAGGACGCGCGACACGATCGATCCGCGACAGCCTAGAACCAGCAATTGCGCTCGCGGATCTGCGGAGGGCATGGTCTCCCCTGAACTTGGAGAATTTCGCGCCGAAGCTGGCACGGCCCGGTCTCGCGCTTCAAGTGGTGTTTGCGACCAGGGACAAGGTCGTGTTGCCAGAGCTTACGAAACGCTTCATCGAAAAACTCCACCAGGAAGGAGCCTTGCCAGACGTTCTCAGGCTGAACTGTGGTCACTACTCGCTCGCAACGCCGCCGTACATATTGTTGGCAGGATGGAGTCTGAAGCGTTTTTTGTCGCGCTCTTAAGCTCCGAACAACAGTATTCAGTCAGTGAGTGGACCGACCGGAATGTAACGGATAGAACCTAGGGGTTTTCCAACTCAGTCCACCGCGTAAACCCGAAAAATCTCGAAACCCGAGCCAATCTCTTGGCCGCAGCCTCGAACTTGTCGGCTAGGAAAAGCAGTGCACTCTCGCGACGGTACTCCAGAGCTACCTATAAAAATCACTGTTTATAAACAACAACTTGAAGGCACAATTTCGTTTCATTTCGGTTGGTTTCGCATCACATCGCGCAATCTGCGATAATCATCCCCCCATCAACTGTCAAATCGCAAGGCGTCTCGCTGGTCAGTCGAGGCTTGAGTCGCCTGTCATGGATTGAAGCATTGAGGGAAAGCAGATCGGCATGAAGGCAGCTAAGGAGACTGACGCATTCGTCGTCCATGGCATCCGCAGGCAAGAGGGCTCGGTTGGCTTAGTTATTTTTGAGCGTGACGACATTCTGCTGCGTCGGGCGAAACAGTTCGCCGATCACACCCTAGGAGATATCGACACTGAATTCTTGGCAATGCTTCGGGATATACGCGAGCTTGGCATTCGCTTCGGGTTTATTTGGCGCCATACGACGTTCCCAGCCGACCGGGGTGTGCGCTTTGACAGTGCAAAGCTTACGCAACTGCTCGACGATCTTCTGAGGGTGTCGGGCGCCTCGCCAGATTTCTGGGTGGAGACAATCCATTCCGAGCGCCCAGGTCAGCGTCCCCAGTGGCCCGGAACCTCTGAGCTCGACGTGATATTGAAGTTAACCGAATGGTACGACGTCGATCCGACCATGACAGTCTTGGTGCGCAAGGAAGAGTTCTATCACTACAGCTCGGCGACGCCAGCTTTCACCGAAATTCTTTATCCCGGATCAAATCCCGGCGGCTCCCTCGACAGCGATCGGCGAGCAAGACTGGTTTGGCTGAAGACGAAGATCAAGCACGCGCTGAACCTGCCATGAAATTTGATCGGCAGTCGAGATGAGGTCTGCGAAGCCGCGTTTGCCGACCCAGTCCACGCGGTTACCGGCTCCGATCCCGATCTTTCTCTTGCGGCGGGCGGAGCTTAATCGATTTTGACTGATCGTGGTCACGCCGCTGATTGCGATCGCGATCTGTCCGTCTGTTCTCGGAACTATCACGCCCGACATTGGAGCGGGCTATGCGGGATTGATCGAGGCTACGATTGCTTGACGTCTTGTTGTCTATTCCCTGCTCCGCGACATGGTCGCGACCGGCAGCCGACTTCGTTTCCAAGCTATCAGAGGAGCGCTTGGCGTTGCCAACGTCTGCGCGGTCCCGGTTCTTGCTCACGCGCGAGTCCAGCTGCAGCCCGACGACCTTGCTGATGACATTGGTCGCTTGCTCGAAGAGCAGCCGGTCGCTTGGATTGAGGATCTTCGCGGCGACGCTGATGGCGGTGGTTGCCAGTGTCTCCTTTGCAGCTTTTGCCTGAGCGGCACTGATCGGTGTGGAGCGCAGCATATTTTCTTCTCCTTTTATCTTCGTGGGATCACGCCCTTCGCGTACAGCCGTTTCCAATCGACGGAATTCACGCTGCAGTCCGATCGATAGACCGTGGCTCAATTCCCGAGCCGTGCTGGGTGCACTTCGGTCCTTGGCAATGCCTTCCAACATCTGGATGACACGCCCAACTGAGCGCTGCGTCTGATCGAACCGCTTCCTCGCATCTTGGAGCTTCGGGACTGTAGGCGTGTCGCGAAGCTTGGAGATTACCTTTTCGACGACATTAGTCGGTGCTGTCGCACCCATGCGCCGGAACATTTCCCACTCCCACCGCTTGACGGGCGGAGGACCGGCGCGTTCGACACGCTTTTGACGATCAATCGCTATGCCGCGTTCCCACGCCTTTTCGGCGAAGCGAGTGCGCCACTCCGTGAAGTCGCGGATATTGGGATTGAGCATCTTGCCGCTGCTGCTACGCAGCCCGACGATGACATGCAGATGCGGATGCTTATCAAGGTCATTGCGATTGTGGACGGCATAAGCGTAGCGGTGACCGAAGAATTGCTCCCTTAGAAAATCGCGGCCGGCGAGGATGAACTGATCCCGGTCGACATTGGCCGGCCCAGACAGCAACAGATGCATGAAGTCCCGAGGCTGGCGCGTCTGCATAAGCACACCTACGATCTTACCTTCCGCCGTGAGCTGCTTGTGATCGCTTGTCGTGGTCTCCCGCCGAGCGACGCCTCGCTGATAGCGGCCGCTTCTTCCTGGACGATCCTCAATGTGCGTCTTCGTAGAAAGCGTTACTTCCGCGCCTCCCCGCTGCATCGCATGCAGGGCCGCCGTGAACCCCTTCGGACCACTTGCAAACGCTACCGGATAGCGTGAGACGGGCGTGATCCCCTCCATCCGCAATGCCTTGTCCACACGTGCATCGATTGCGTGGACGTGATCGATTTCGGCGGGAATGCGATTCTGGCCGCCGCGGTCGGATCGGTCCCTCTTTTCATGCGCAATGACCAGCGCGAGGTTCAGCCGGGAATGACCCTTCACTCCCTCGCTGACGCTGAATGCGTAGGTTCGATCGGTATCCCCCACGTCGCGGAAGCCCTCGGACGCGAGCTCGCTCAGCGCACGGGCAACCTCTTCCCGGTCTGTACGCTCGAGCTCATAGGTCAATCGCAGAACGTCGTTGCTTCCCCTCCGATTTCCGAACTCGCGCTCCCAAGATTGGACGGCCGCGCTGAGATCGGTGACTTCTCGACCATCCTGGTCGTGGGCCTTTTCTTCCTTGCTTTGATAGGCGAGCACATTGCGTGCCGAAGCAGCGCCGGCGCCATAGGACAAGACCTTGACGACGACGGCGTTGTTGCCGCTCGCCCGGCTGAATGCTGTCTCTATGCCGGCGTTACGCGCTAGCGAGAGTATGCCGGCTTTGGCACTCGGAGGCGCCTTTTTCGATCCGCCGCCTCCACCACCACGCCGTCGAAGTTCGTCTTCGATGAGCTCGAAATAGCTCGGCAATCTGCGCCCCTCTGGCCTAAACCCTGAGCGACTTCTGGTGAGGTCGTTCATCGTGTCTCCTGATAAGGTCGGCGATAAAGGTCGATGGTCTGACGAAAGCAGCATCACGGATTGAATCCAGGGCTCCCATGACCTCCTCCAGCTTCTCCATAATGGCCGCCGCAAGATTGTCCTGGTTGCTCCCTTCCGACAAAAACTCCTCGTTGCGAAAGGCGAGCTCGCGCAGGAACCGATGCATGTTTCCCAGCTGCCGGTCATGCTCTTCCAGGATCGCGGGTATATGCATGATCTCCCTGGTAACGATGAGCTTCGCGATGAGGTTAACCGAGATGTCGAGACGGCTGGCAAGCAGCTCCACGTTGCTGAGGACATGGGTAGGGAGACGGAACATGATGGCGGGTTCGCGCATCTGCTTACAGCCCCCTCGCCTTCAACGCCTCGAGGATCAGTCTGTGGGTGGCTGATGAAAGCTGCTCATGCCGTTCCAGCGATACGCGGAAAATCTTCGTCAGCACGTCGTCGTCGAGGTACAGGGAAATGCGCTTTCGCTTGACCGATCCCTCGTTGACATCGGTTTCGGCCTTTATCGCCTGCTCTTCCCGGATTTTGCTTTTGATCGCCGGGTGGGAGTGCTCTGGCGCCATTTCCTTCTCAATGCCCAGCGCTTGCGCCTGGGGAGGATCCTCCGGCATGAGCTTATCGAGATCGAGGCTGGTCGGCATGTAGGAGGTCGCATCCTCCTCTACATTCTTCGCCTGGTCTTCTCTCGATCGGGCGAGAGCGAGAATGTTACCGGCGGGCGTTCTTTCCCTCGGCATCGCGCTCAGGCAGCCTCGGCCTGCAGGAGGCCGATGAATTCATTGTTGATCTTTTTGATAAGATCGATCGCGTCAAGCACGCTTTCTGAGGCGCGCCGCTTGGCTGACGGCGTCAGCGCCGGATTGTTCTCGATGCTGGCGAGCTTGGAATAAAGCGACCCGAAGCCGGCGCCAACGTCGCTGAAATGATTGCTCTTGCGGATGACGGTATCGACCATCGGAATTCGGCCACTCGTCAGGATGGCATGGACCTCCGGAAGCGAACGGTTGTGTTTAAGCGCGATCATGTCCACGTAATTCCAGATCGCCGCATACGGGATGGGACCCTGTGCCCGCTTCCTGGAGATCTCTTTCAGGATCGTCGCGACCTTGATGGCTGAGGTCGCGGCCGTTGGTTCGGGAATGATCGGGATTAGGACTGCATCGCACTCGTGATAGACCTCGATCGCTCGTTGGTGAACGTATCCGCCAACGTCGTAGATCCGGATATCCGAAGCAGGTGCCTCCGCGAGGCGATCAGCAAACCGGTCATCCGGCGCGACCCGCAGATGCAGCAACGAGCCATCGCTCGGGAGTAGCCCCCGTTTCATCGAGACATTGTACCAACGGGTCGACGATTCCTGCTCGTCGCAATCGATAAGCAGTGTCCTGTGTCCTTGCTGGGCGAACTCGGCAGCAAGGTTGACGTTCAAGGTCGATTTCCCGGCGCCGCCCTTGAAGGTCGAGATCGCGAGCGAAAGTGGTTTGCCTGTCATGGAACCCTCAGCCTCGAAGTTTTGCCTGGTCTTGCGTTCGCCGGCGAGCCGCGATCAGATCGTCGTTGATCCTCATCGCTTCGCGCTCGCGGGCTGTGTCTGCCTTGAGATCGTTGCCCGGCCAGAGTTTCAGGATCGGCAGAAGAAGAAGCACGAAGAAGGTGATCGTCACGCCTTTGAACCAAGCGGAATGCGCATACAGACTGGCCACCCATTCCCATAGTCCCCGCGTCCACTCCGTCGGGAAGAAGAGATACGAAATCGTCAGCGCAAGAGCGTAGGCAACAAAGGCCGCGATCAAGACACAGGCAGCCGAGACGACCAGAAAGTTGGCACTCAAAATCAGGAACCATAGGACCCTGAACGGGAAGGTCGCGATCCTGATGGCTGTTTGCTGTACCGACATCTGCCTCTCTCCACGTCCCGATTTCGCGTTTGGAAAAACATATCGCAATCGCTTTGACTTTTCCAGACTTGCACTGCAGTATAATTTTGTGCATCATCGCCGGAGCCCATTGATGACGGACGCAAGCATGAATCCCGGCGCACGACGGCTCGCTCAACTCCTCTTCTGCACCATTGCATGCGCGACAAGTGGAGTGGCGCTTGCGGCCGCAGAGGATGCCGCCTCAAAATTTGTCAGCTATTATCAAAAGGCCTACGCGGAAGGGCGCGATCTGATCCCTGCCCCGCAAAAGCCCCTCGATGTTTCCTCGATCGTCGAGCGCCTCAACCTGCAATCCATCACGCCTGAAGGCGCATTGAGCGGAAGCGCGTTCCTCGCCTCCGACGGCACCGTCATTAAATTGGCCGGCGTGCAAGGCTGCCTCTCGATCGAGGAGATGGAATTTGCCGGCGTGCAGACCACATGCTCTATGGTCTCGCTCGCCGGTCTAACCGCCATGCTCGAGGAGGCTGAGGCTGGCGCCGGCAACGCTTTCCCATGTCATTTTCTTGGTCAAAATGCCGGCGCGCCGACCGTACGTTTTGCCGAATGCTTCTTCATGAAGAACGGTGAAACACAATCGCTATCGCAAGTGCTCATCAGCACGGGAGTAGCGTTCGCGGCACGCGATCGTTCGGGCCGGCCACTGTTTCCGGAATATGCACAGGCAGAGGAAGTCGCGCAGAGGGCCAGAGCCGGAATATGGGCAAACCCGCAGTTCCTGCATCCTTACGGCGAGCGCTACCGCGCCAATCCCTCCATGAACTGATGCGGATGAGGTTCCTGATGTTGATGTCCACGCTCGCAGCCTCCGGCCTTTTTGCAGGCATGTCGATCATGCCGATGCTCGCTGGCACGAGCATCCCAGAACCTCCGCCCCCTCAGGCTCCGATTATCTTGGCCCAGGCGACTGGGAGCAGACCGGCCCCCGTAGACAGCCACGAAAGCGATGGAACCGAATTCGCGCCTTTCCCAGAACAGGCGCAGTTCGAAACCGGCGACACCTGGATTTCCGGTGGACGGCGATATCGTCTCTACGGCCTGCAGGCGTGTTTGCGCAGAACCTCCGTCACAATATCTCCTGGTGTCGTCAGGGATTGCGGCGAGCTCAACCTGATCATGGTCCAGGCGTTGATCAGGGATACGAAGCCCGTCTGCACAACCATCAAGGATATCGACCAGAACAATGCCGTGGTCGGCTGCCAAACGACAACAGGCAAACGGCGGTATGATCTCGCTACTTACATGATCGCCGAGGGGTGGGGATTCGCCGCCGTCGATACCGCCGGCCAATTGATCGTTCCCGGCTACAGGGTAGCGGAAGAGAGTGCACGATCGGCGCGCGCCGGGCTGTGGGCGTATTCGGATATGCCTCACCCGGCCGCAATCCTTGGGACCCAAGGGAGTGCAAAACCATGAAACTTGTTTCGCTGTCGATCATGTTTCTGACGATGACAGTGGGCTCCACGACGGCGCAAGTCCGGCCAGCTGACATCCCGCGTCAGATTTATGGAAAAGTCCAGGTCGTCGACGCGACAACCCTTGAATTCAGGAAGAGCGCGCAGACCGTGCGGCTTGCTGGATACGAAGCGCCTCGCTTGGAACAGACAGCAGCGACCGATGGCGTCGACTGGCCGGTGGGCCAGGTCTCCCGGGCTTGGATGATCCTTCGCACGCTTGGGCAAGACGTCAACTGCGCACCGATCGCTCGCGACGCCAACGGTGTGATCCTCGCACACTGCTTCGTCGGGGAGACGAACCTTGCCGCCACGGCGATCGCAGAAGGGATTGGCTATGCGTTCAATTACCGCGGCGAACCTCAGGTTCCCGCCTATTTCGATATCGAGAGGAAGGCGCGCGGTCTCGGATACGGCATCTGGTCATCGCCAGATCTCCTTCCTCCCTGGCTCTATACCGCATCGACGGGGAATCGGGGAAAGGCCAGGAATTCTTCACTGGAGTCTGATAGCGGCTTGCCCCTGCCTTTGCCTGTTGTCCCCGCCAAATCACCCACTCCTAACGACGTGCATGGAGGTTGAATGAGCCGAATTGTTGCAACCGCTGTAGCGCTCATACTGCTGTCCGGATCCGCTTCCTTAGCAATCGCCGAGGACGGCGCGACCCAGAAGCAGATAGACCAGCGTGATGCGGACTTTTGCGGAGCCGGAGGCGCCGGTTGCGATCCTGCCGAGGTGCAACGTTGGAAAGCTGTCGGCAACAGGCTTGCCGATCTCTCGTCAGCCGATCTCAGCCAATACGCCTACGCCTGCGCCAAGCATCCAGATTGGAAACAAGACTGCGAAACCAATCCGGCCGCCATCCTGAAACGGCTCGGGATCGAGGGATATTGAGGATGGCGCTAAACAAGCCTTCCGGAGGCGCGGTCTTGGCAGTCGTGGTCGCCTTTCTGGTCGGCGCGACTGGCGGCTATGCGATCAACCAAGTGATCAGGAGTGGCCGCCAGACTGATCTGGAACACGAGGTCGCCCGGCTGAAAAACGAAGCGTCACAAAATTCGATAACTGACGTCCCAAGTGACGAGGAGGCAAGCGCTGCGCTCGCGAAATCCGGACGATCGATGCGCGTTTCGGAATGCAAACCGCGCCAGGCGGTGCCGGGTGTGACGTGCTCAGGCATCATCACGACGACCGCTGGATCTTTTGCCGGGACAAGCCAACCGGGTGTGCTCTCCTTTGCAAAAATTGATGGCGTCTGGAGGCAAATCCAATGAACATCTCGAAGGAGTGGACAATGAGACAGAGATTGATGTTGGCTGCAATCATGGCCGGATCCACCTTCGCGCCATCGGCGACGCCCGTAAGGGCCGAGGACGCATCCTGGGGATGCCAAGTTCTCCTGTGCGCTGCCTCACAGAATCCATCCTGGCATGGCGTTTCCTACTGCGTCCCGCCCATGACAAAGCTCATCGCGGCGATGAAGGAGCCGGGATTTTCGTGGCCTATTTGCCATGAAGCCAATGCCAGCAAACCGGGGCACGAGACCTACGAAGACTGCCCGTCGGGCACCACGGTCGGCAGCAGTTCGCAGACTGGCAATGGCTGGAGTAGTGAGCCTGACCAATGTATCAAAACCGTTGATGTTTGCCGATCTCCTGGTCAGCGCGCTTCCGACACCGATCAGAGCAGTGTCGTTATACGACGGAGCTTCGGCGATCGAGGCGATAGCTGCATTCAGCAGATCGCGACGCCGCGGCCGCGCCGTCCAGACCCCTATTACTTCGATATCCCGAACGAACAAGGCGTGAAGCAGAGGTTCTGGTTTAACCTGAACCATTAATCTGCGTCGAACCAGTGTCACCGGAAGACCTTACTTCGGCTCGTCGGTGGTATTCTTTTTCTTCCGACGGGCTCGTAACGCGGCTACCCGAGCAAGATCACTTTCCGTGACGCTGAACAACTCCTCGATCGTCACATTCCATTCACGCTGCATCTTATCGAGTGTCGAGAGCTTAACATCACGCATGCCGCGGGTGATATGCGACATGTAAGCTTCTGATACGCCGAGTTGATCGCCCAACTCCCTGTTCGTCAATCCACGCCTCGACTTCAAGCGGTCGAGACCTACTGCAAGGCGTTCCTGGAAGGAGAGAGACGTCAGGTCAATGACACTCGAAACTTGATCGGAGCCATCGTCCTTCAACCGCGGCATCGAACGATACCTTCGCCCGGCGAGTCCATCAACGCGCTTCCGAGCGACAGGGACCGACAGCCAGGCGCATGAGCGCGCCGACAGTCACGTGGATGTTTCAAAATTCTACCGCTCATCCGATGCATAAGGCTGTCCAGATACCAAAAATTTAAGCGTTAACGTTCTCATCTTCGTGTGGGACTTCAATACACCGCAGCAGGCAGGCTGTGCAAGCGACCCCGGCACCCCTCGAAATGCATGCCCTAGCCACCCTGTAGACAAATCTCCGATTGCTCAAAACTTTAACTGCAGTTAAATTTTTCATCTGTTTCTTATACTGGAGAGCACGGATGGTATGGCTCGAACGATTAGGCTATCGGATCAACCTGCAGCGATTAGCGATAGCGATCCTATTTCTGGCGATCGCGTTCGTCGCTGCGCGGATGGCGTTTAGGGACAGTCTAACTTTGGGCTATGCGATGGTCGTCCCATCCTACGTCTTCCTGGCGGTCGTGATTGAGGGGGCTCGGACCGTGAGCGGCAGCTTCTGGGACATTCGCGGCTGGGCGGAGACGGTCGTGGCTGTCGCTGGCGCCGTTGGCGTCGGATATCTCGGCTTCAGTCTTTGGTTGATGGGGTACTGATAGCGACCGATGCGCATCGTGGTCCGCAACAGCCCGACGCACGTGTTGGCTGAAATACCCGACAACGAGGCCGTCGCGTTGCGGGCCTGGTACGGCAACGCTGCCTCAAGAGCCGATGAGGCAATCGCGCTTTCGGCTATCCGGCGCGCCAAGGTGATGGATGGCTGGATCGAATGCGACTGCCTGGAGGCACAGCATCAGGCGTTGCTTGCACCGATCCAACAGGAACGCACCTTCACGCTGCGGCGGTTGACGCCGAAGGACAATGACCCCGGTCGGCATGAGGAGCGGCCAAACCACGCCCTTGACTGCCCGTTCCACGTTGACAGGGACGCCAGCCCCGCCCTTATTGACCGCAGCTTTCATCTTCGCCCTCTGCCGAGAACCGACCGCTCGTACATCGATGCCCTTCCCGCCATTCCTGATCGCCTGGCCGATGTCTCAGGTCAGGATCTCGCGCTACCGAGCGAACGAAACGACCGGCCGTCCAGACTCGGTGGCGTGCTATGGCGGATGCTTAATAGGGCGGGTACGAACTTGATCCCGCCGTTGCAGGATGGTGTTGATTTCACCCTGGCCAATCAACTCTTGCGCCTGCGCTCGGCCGCGCGGGAGCTGAGGGTGCTCAGGACCTGGACGTTGAACGCGCTTCTGTCGACTTGGGGCCCCGACTATTGGAATTCGGATAGCCGCTGGCAGCAGCTGCTTGCGACCTCGCGCCGCGACTGGCCGGAGGGACTTCGCCGCACCGGCTTCATGCTGTTGCTTTCGACCGGCGTCTCCACGCAAGCCATCATGCCGGCATCCACCTCGCGGACAATCGACATCCTCTCCAAGGTGCGACAGCCGCTTCGGGGCGACCCGGCAAGGCGAGGACCATTCCTGACGCTGCTGAACGTGGACTTTCAAGAGGACGATGAGGGCCCGGTTCGGGCTGTGCAAGCCTACGCCCAACCGGTCTACAATGGCGATACGCTCTTTCCCGTCGAGTCCGGATTTGAGCGCGACGTTTCCCATCTGCTGCTTTGGCTTCAGCAATCGCTGTTCGATGCTGCTCCAGAACTCCGGATCTCCATTATCAAGCCGCTCTTCGCCATAGAAACGCCCATAGGCCTGTGCAGGCCAGACTTCGTTTTGGAGATGACTTATCGAGATCAGCCACCGCGCAGATTGCTCATCGAGGCCTTCGGGATGGAGACTGAGGAATATCGGGACGCCAAGGAAAAAACGATCCCGCGAATGAAACATCTCGGGCCGATCTTTGCTGTTTCTCCCGAGGATCTTACCGAGGCGAATTCCGAACGGACTGGGCGCCGGCTGCAGGCGTGGGTCATCGACAAAATAGGCAATGGCTGAGACTGCGCCGGAACAAATGGACGATGATCGGCGCAACAAGATGGTTGGGCGGCTAGATTCTCACGCCTTTTGCTATGGCTGTGGCGAACCGCCATCAGCTCGGATTCGGCTGCCTCGAGCAGAGCGCTCTGAACACGAGACCCGATCTCCGGCGGGCAGGTCCCGAACATGGTGCATACAAGCTCGTCTGCGAGTTCGGCAATCGTGGGCGCCAGGCCTGTCGGAAAGAGCCGGTCCAGGTCTTTTGCATCCGCCCCTAGGCGTTCGAGTTCGGCTTTGATGGCGCGCTTTTCCACTGCACGCTCCTTGACCATCAGCCAGAGACCAGCGTTAGCCTTGGCCGCAGCAACAATTCTTTGGATACTCTCGTCTTTCAAAAGACCTCGATTTGGGAGGTATCGGATTTCGCCCACGCTATTTCCTCCTTCCGTCAGCTCCAATTGAAATTGGTCAATGCTGCTTCCCAGCCCCGAGTGACATGCCGCGCTTCAGGCCATGCTGTCTGCCTACGCAAACGGGTCTTCGGCATCGTCGTGTTACGGGCCCTCTTCGCGCAGCGGATCGCGAGCGCGGTCGACAAATTCGCGCAGAAATGCTTTCGAGCTATCTTCCGTGAGGCGCTCGGAGAGGGTTCCGATCAAGAGCTCGACATCTGCGTTCAATTCTATCGGGTCGAACGAGCCTGCATCCGCCTGCTCAAAGATTGCGTCGTTCAGGGCCTTGATGTCCGTACCGAATGCGCCACGGACATCCTGTCGCCGCAGAATAGCTGAGGTGGGGGGATCTCCAGCCTCATCCTGAATATGCGAAGGCCGTCGAACTCGATCCCGTTTTCCTCGTGGAGAGCCTGGATACACACTGCGGTCCAACTTTGCCTGATCCAGCTCGATATGGGCGTCGTCGACCCGGATGGCGCCTGAACCGCGCGCTGCGCCGCGGTTTCCTTCACGGCCGCCTGTTGCTGGCCGTTGCTTTTTCTGGGCGGTAGTCTGCTCTTCGTCTCGCAGTTGTTCCTCTGTCCGGCCGGCCTCGCGCGTTTCGTCGAGATCCAGACGCTGACGCAGTTCGTCGAGCGACGAGATATAGACGTGTCGCACACCCTCTTTGACGAAAAACCGAATGTGCTGTGGCCGGTTTGGCGGGTTTGCCGCGCCCAGATCGATGTCCATCCCAACGACCGGCGACCGGCTCTGCGATCTGGCTGATGGAGTGGTTTCAGGCTGCGGCGGCCCGAAAGTTTCGCTGTCGACCACCGTCCATTCGACCGGCTGGATGCAGGGTCTGGTAACCGGCTTGAACTTCCGTACCTTCGAGAACATCCGCTCGCCGCCGGAGTCGAGTTTCATGATGCGCATGACTGGCATGCCGGTAACCTGAAGGATTGCCTCCTCTGGCTTCATCATCATGAGCGTGTTGACGGGAAGCAGGTCGACGGACACTGGCACCTTCGAGATCGATCGTTGCCTGCGACCATGGCGGTGGGAATAAGAGGACTGCTCGACCCACTCGGTCGTCCTGCCGGCTGCGGCAGAGACGGCGGCCGCGTCCTCCTGGTTCTGGAAATTCATGAACAGCTTGATCGTCGATGCGCCCATCAGGATCTTCTGCCCGGACCGCTGATACAATCGTTCGAGCTGCGCACCGTCCTGCAGGATAAACACGAAGCGAACACCGTTCTTGCGGATCAATGGCGCAAGCGTGAGCACGGTGTCTATGCGCCCGCCATTACCGAACTCGTCGAGCATCATCAGCACTTCGTGCTCGCCGTTCCGCAACGGTCCCATCTGCACGAGCTTGTCGGCCATCTGTTGGATGAACATCGAAATCAGTCGCTCGTAGATCTGCATCGCATTCCAGTCGGCCTGAACGAAGATCACCAATTTGCGCCTTCTGATCGTGTCGATCGGGATCGTGGTGATGGAGGTCAGCGCCTCGACGAGGGGGTTCTGCAGAAAATTGAGCTTGGCGACGATCTCCGCCGCGATCCCCTCGCCGAGCTTTTCATGCCGGCCCGCGAACTTGGTCAGCTGCATGCGGGTCTGATCGGAAAGAACGGCTTCGTAGTTTTCGAGGAGCTGGATGATCGCCTTGCGCTCGTCCGACATCGAATTGAGGATGCGATAAAGTTCGCTGAGCGATTTTCGGGTATCGGGGCATTCGAGCACGAAGCCGAGCATGGCCGTCAGCAGGATCCTGGCGCTCTCCTCCCAGAAATCCGATGAATCGGAGCGCAGGCGCTCGGGCAGCAACATCTGCGTCAGCTTCTGCAAATCGGTGATCCGCTGGTTTGGGTCAGCGCTGATGAGATCGAGCGGGTTATAGCCGTCGGTAAACTTCGATCCCGGCGCCAGCAGAAAAATCTCGTAGCCCTGATCCTTCAGATAACCCGATGTCTCCTCGAACAGCTCACCGCTCATGTCGAGGACCATCTGCGATCCCTTGAAACTCATCATCGTCGGAATGACGAAGCCGCGCGACTTGCCTTGTCCCGGCGAGCCGATGACCATCACATGCTGATCACCGTCATTGCGTAGAAGAAGGCCCTGTTTGAGACCGAGAACGATGCCGTGCTTATCGCGCAGCCGGAAATCAGCGGCATCTTTCAGGGTCGCCAGCCGTGCCTTTCCCATGATCATGCGCTGGCGCTTCTGGATTGCTGCGCCGATCGGAAACCCAACCAAGGCTCCTGCCGCCGCCAGACCGGCGAGCGCGGCAAGCACAGTCTGCCGTGAGGGCCGCTGAAACGTACCGGCCGCGTCGGTGGCGCCAAGGGGTGCCTGATACATGGCCGCAAGGTGAGCGCCATAATAGTCCGCTACGCCGGTTAACCCACCGGCCTTGCTTGCAACGAGATAAAAGGCCGTGCCGTAAATAATGACAGCGGCATAGGCCGCAGCGAATATCAGTGCCGTATGGGCAATCAGGGTGAACATCGACCTTACGTGCAGGAGGTAGAGGATCTTGCGCGATAACGCCCTGCCCGCTTTCAGCATCCACAGGCTCAGCAGGAAAAACAGAAACGGCGAAGCCAGAACGAACGCCAGGATTGAGACCCCCATGGTGTTCCGAGTGCGAATGATCGACCATGTGTAGGCAATCCCGTCTGGAATGGGCGCCTGCACGACATAGTCGTAATAGGAGGTCGACCCGAAGGATGTGACATAGGCGTCGTAGATCAGCGTGAAGAACATTAGCCATATCGCCACGGCGCCGAGGACGGCGACCGGGAAGGTGAAGGCCGAGACCTCCTGAAGCTTCGTCCACTTCGTGCGTTCAGCCTCTGCGTCCGTGGATACGCTTGCCATCTTCGTCCACCTCGTCGGTAAAATAGATCTCGCTGACACCGCGGCCGCCGGCGGCATCGCTTTTTTTCAATTGGACCACGATCGGGATGATCGAGCGGATGTAGCGGATGATATCGTCGCGCCCCATGCGGACATTGCTGTTCAGCACCAGCGTCGATAGCCGGTTGAAAGCGTGATGCGGCGAGTTTGCGTGAATGGTCGACATCGATCCCGGGTGCCCGGTGTTGATCGCATTCAGGAAGTCGAATGCCTCGTCGCCTCGAAGCTCACCCATGAAGATCCGGTCTGGCCTCAGACGCAGTGCGGAGGCCAGAAGGTCAGTCATCGTCACTCGCGCCTCGCCCTGGGCGCCCTTCGAGACCAGCAGCGAGACGACGTTTTCCTGGCGCGGTTCCAGCTCAGCGGTATCCTGCATGAGAATGAAGCGCTCATGGTCTGGGATCGCCGTCAACATCGTATTGAGGAAGGTCGTCTTGCCGGTGGAGGTGCCACCCGAGATCAGCATGCTGCGATGGTTGATCGCCGCGAGCTGCAGAAACGCCCGCGCCTGTCCCGCCCGCAGCAGGCGCGACAACTCAATATCGACGTCATCGATATAGTCGTCACCCGTGACCTTGGTGAAGCGGAAGGCGCCCGCTTTCTCATAGTCGTCGAGATCGAAGCGCCGGATAAATTGCTTGCGGATCGAAAAAGCATGTCCGGTGGCAGAGGTCGGATTGAGCACGAACTGGACGCGCTCACCGTTGGTGAGCGTTGCCGACAGCAGAGGATTTTCAGCGTTGATCCTCTGCTTTGTGAACGAGGCCGCGCGCGACGCCATATGCCGGATCGCCTCCTGATCGAGCCCATCGACTTCTTGCCTGATCATGCTGAGCTGGCCGATCCGCTCGAGCCAGATTTCGTTGCTGCGCTGGCAGGAAATCTCCACCACGGCGGGATCGTCGAGAAACTGCCTGATGGGTTCGAGCGCCTCCGAGAGAAAGTGCTGTTCGGCTGAGATTGATGGATGCGCGTTCATTTGCCGGCCCTCTTTCGGCGCAGGCGGTCGAACTCCTCACGCACCGGGTCTGGATAAAGATCCGAGAAATCAAGGTCCCGGGTGACGAAGACGGTGATGTCGGAGCCTTGGGCGATGTGAATCGTCGGCCGGATATTGCGGGTGTCCTGGAAGGCTTCGGTTGCAAGTTGCTGAATGCCTGATGCGATCGTCTCGGCGGCGATCTCGCGCGCGCGATCCTGCGAGGTCGTTCCATTGTCTTGTGGAATGCTAGTCACGGTTCCGTCCGTATTGACGACCGTGATATTTCGATCCTGTTTCTGACCAAGCTGGGCAATGTATTGCGTGAGCCCGCCGATCATCGTCATCAGCGCCGGCGGCCCAAACCGTTCCCAATATTTCCGGTCGACCGCACCCGTCATGCCGGAGCGGCCGAGACGATCCGTGCCATAAGAGCCGAGCTGGACCGAAACCCCGTCACCACGGATCATCCGCGTCCAGACGATGAACAGGCGCTCCTGCCCGCGTTCGACACCGGATTTATAATCGCCAATCAGCGAGGAGCCGGCGGGTATCAGGATGCGCCGGCCATCGAAGGAGTAGACATCCTCGCGGACAATCGCCTTCACCATGCCGGCGAGGTCGGAATTGATCGCCGTCTCCAATGTGCCGCGGATCATCGTGCCCTGCGGGATCCAGGCGTCGATACGGCGGTTCTCGGCGGCAACCGACACCTGCACCCCCTGCCCTCCCATGGCCTTCAGGAAGGCGCGATCACCATCGACAGCACCGCCCGACTCCGACGGTGCGCCGGCCGTACCCGTTGAGCCGTTCGCGCCGAACAAGCCGGCTCCCGTGGCGTCTGACGAAGCGCTTGCCGCCCCGCCTGCGCGTTCCGATTGATCGAAAACGACAGCGGTGGAGCGCACGCGCTCAAGCAGCTTAGCCTGCCTCGCAAGCTCGATGCATTTGGGATCGTCAGGATTTTTACCCCTCGAGCAATCGACATCGACCGGCGGCGCGACCTGGGCCGGGGCCGGGATGACGGGCGCCGGTGGCGGG
>UBTY01000027.1 GCA_900468535.1 Hyphomicrobiales bacterium
TTCTAACTTTGCGGCTACATCCAAAAATCGTATAAGATAGATTATGGAACAAATAGGTTGATTTCAGCCAGCCTGAAACTTCATTTTGGCGATATCACCGCGATCGAAAAAGTCTTCTCTCTCAGCTCGTTACCAACGGATTCTGATACGCAACGCGAAACTCACTCGCCCTTGACCGTTGCGAAGACGATGCTCGCGTCGCTGACGATCGCAACATGCGCATAAGCTGCCTGACCCGCTGCGAGAGCATCGCCGCGCATGATAGCCGTGACGATCACATCGTGCTCGTCATAGGATTTTGCCAGTCGGCCCTGCAAGCGGAACTGCGCCCGACGAAACGGTGCCAGCCGCGCACGGGTCTGGGTCACCAGCTCGTAGATATGATCGTTGTGCGCCCCGCGATAGAGCTGCGAGTGAAACTCGGTGTTGTGCGCCGCGTACTCGTCATTGGCGCCAGCGTGAACGAGCTTTGCGGAGCTACGGTGAGAAAACTCCAGTGCGCGTCTTTCGTCGATGGTCATGCGTTCAGCTGACAGCCGCGCGCAGATGGCCTCGAGTTCCGACATGGCCTCGAACATAGAGTGAAGATAGGATTCCGTCACATTGGCGACGGTCGCGCTGCGGTTCGGCTCACGATCGACCAGACCCATGGCACCAAGTTCGCGCAAGGCCTCCCGCACCGGCGTCCGCGACACTTCAAAACGCGCTGCCAGAGAAATTTCGTCGAGTTTTTCGCCCGGCAGCAATGTTCCCGTGACGATCATATCAGCCATTGCGCGGACCATCTGTTCAACGGTCGTGCCGGCCCTGATCACCTGTCTACGCTTGAGCTGATTCACGTGCGTCTAATTTCCCTAGATTGCATACAGATTCGTTCGACGTCCCGAAAAGTCAAATAGTTTTGTCTTTTTCGTATGTTTCCGGTGCGGTCGCGACGCCGAAAATCCCGACAAATGTCGACGCCTGCTCAAATATCATCCTCTGATTATTTTTCGACCATCTATCCACTAAAACTGCATGCAGTTTGCGCAAGATCTGTTTGCATCATTATTTTTCTCAATAAAATCAAATCAATAAAGTTTGGCACGGCCATTGCATACACTTTTCTGTAACGTTTTTCGAACCGGCCCTCGCCGCAAGGAGCATTCCGATGACCAAACTCCTTTCCATGAACCGCCGCCATTTCCTTCAGGCTTCTGCAGCCGGTGCCCTCGCCTTGACGCCGGGCTTGCTTCCCGGCCGTGCCCTCGCCCAGACCGCGCTGACTGTCGGCTTCATCTATGTCGGCCCGAAGGACGACTACGGCTACAACCAGGCGCATGCCGAAGGTGCGGCAGCGCTCAAGGCAATGCCGGGCATCACAATCGTCGAAGAAGAAAATGTGCCTGAAACCGTCGATGTCCAGAAGACGATGGAATCGATGATCAATCTCGATGGCGCGACGCTGCTCTTCCCGACCTCCTTCGGCTACTTCGACCCCCACATGCTGGCCATGGCCGCGAAATATCCCGACATCCAGTTCCGCCATTGCGGGGGCCTCTGGCAGGAGGGCAAGAACCCGATGAATACCGGCTCCTATTTCGGCTATATCGGTCAGGGCCAGTATTTGAACGGTGTCACTGCCGGCTATGCCTCGAAGAGCAAGAAAATCGGCTTTGTCGCCGCCAAGCCGATCCCGCAGGTGCTGCAGAACATCAACTCGTTCCTGCTCGGGGCCCGTTCCGTCGATCCCGCCATCACCTGCCAGGTGATCTTCACCGGCGAATGGTCGCTGGCAGTCAAGGAGGCCGAGGCCACCAACGCTCTGGTCGACCAGGGCGCGGATGTCATCACCTGCCATGTCGACAGCCCAAAGGTGGTGGTCGAGACGGCCGCTGGCCGCGGCGCCTTCGTTTGCGGATACCACGCCAACCAGAGCCCGCTGGCGCCCGAGAAGTACCTCACCGGTGCGGAATGGGCCTGGGGCAACGTCTACACCGATTTCGTCAAGAAGGCGCAGGCCGGCGAGAAGCTTGGCAATTTCGTGCGCGGCGGCCTGAAGGATGGCTTCGTCAAGATGAGCCCGCTCGGGCCGGCCATTTCGGCTGAAGCGCGCACCAAGTTCGAGGCCGTCCATGCCGAAATCATGAGCGGCAAGTTCTCGGTCTTCAAGGGGCCGATGAAGGACAACAAGGGCAACGTGATCGTGGCCGCGGACAAGGCGCTCGCCGAGGATGCGATCGAGCTCGAGAGCATGGACTATCTGGTCGAGGGCGTCGTCGGATCCACGGCTTAAGCCAGAGGGAGAAGCGTCATGACAATCGAGGCGAACACTCCATCTCTATCGCCTGCAATCTCCGATACGCCGGCACGGCCCTTATTCGGGCCGCTGCTGGAATGGCTGGCGCGGCGGGCTGAGCCTGTCGTCATCAGCCTTGGCGCGATCCTGGTCGGTCTGGCGCTTTTCTCGCTCTTCATCATGGCGGTCGGCAAATCGCCGGCCGTGCTTTTCCAGCTCATGTATACCGGTGGCTTCGGCAGCTGGTTTTCGGTGCAGAACAGCCTTAGCCGTTCGGCGCCGCTGCTTCTGACGGCGCTCTGCGTGGCGCTGCCGGCGCGGCTCGGGCTGACGATCATCGGCGGCGAGGGAGCGGTAGTGCTTGGCGGGGTGGCCGCCGCGGCAATCGCGCTTCCCTTCGTCGGCACCCTGCCCGCTGTTCTGGTGCTGCTTCTAATGGCGGCGGCGGCCATGGTGGTCGGCGGTATCTGGATCGGCTTCGCGGGCTTCCTGCGGCACTACCGCGGGGTGAACGAGACGATCTCCTCGCTGCTGCTTGCCTATATCGCGATCGCGCTGATGAACCAGTTCGTCGAGGGACCGCTGCGCGATCCGGCCAGCCTCAACAAGCCCTCCACCGCGCCGCTGCCGGCGGAATACATGATGGGCAAGATACCTGGCATGGACGTGCACTGGGGTCTGGTGATCGGTATCTTTGCCTGCATTCTCTCCTGGATCCTGATCGAGGTGACGAGCTACGGCTTCGCCGCCCGCATCGCCGGCGGCAATGTGCGCGCCGCGCAGATCCAGGGATTGCCTGTGGGGCGACTGATCGTCGGCTTCACGGCGATTGCCGGCAGCTTCGCCGGGCTTGCCGGCATGATCGAGGTCGCCGCCGTCCAGGGCAGCGCCAATGCCTCGATCGCGGCCGGCTATGGTTACACGGGCATCCTCGTCGCCTTCCTGGCGCGACACAATCCGCTGGCGATCATTCCCGTGGCCATCCTTCTCGGCGGCATCGATGCATCGGGCGGATTGATCCAGCGACGGATGAGCCTGCCGGACGCGACCGTGCTGGTGCTGCAGGGGACGCTGTTCGTCGTCATCCTGCTGTTCGAGACCTTCTACGGCCGCTTCAAGATCTTCAACCCCGACCTTTGGAAGAGGAACCCGTGATGGACGAGACCGGTATCGGCATATGGGGTGTACCGCTGGCGATCCTGGCCGGCGCCATCCGCGTCTCCACACCCTTCATCTTCGTCAGCCTCGGCGAGACGATCACCGAGCGATCGGGGCGCATCAATCTCGGGCTTGAGGGCACGCTGGTCTTCGGCGCGATGACGGCCTACGCGGTTGCCGTCATGAGCGGTTCGGCGTGGCTTGGCGTTCTCGCGGCCATGGCGACGGGCGCGGTTTTCGGACTCGTCCACGGCTGGATCTGCAAGTGGCCGAAGGTCAACGATATCGCGATCGGCATCGCCATGATGCAGTTCGGCCTGGGGATGGCATTCTTCCTCGGCAAGCCCTTCATCAAGCCGGTGGCGCCGCATCTGCCCTCGATCCCGCTTGGTGGCTGGTCGAGGCTGCCGCAGGTGCAGGCGGCGTTGAACATCAATGTGCTCTTCGTCATCGGCGCGCTGCTCGCGGTGGTGTTGTGGTGGGCGTTCAAGAACACCCGCGTTGGTCTCATCCTGCGCGTCGTCGGCGACAGCACGGATGCGGCGCGGGCCATGGGCATCGATCCGGATCGCGTTCGCCTGCTCGCCACGGCGGCCGGCGGATCTCTAGCCGCGGTCGGCGGGGCCTATCTCTCGCTCTACTATCCTGGCTCCTGGAACGAAGGCATCTCATCAGGCCAGGGCCTGATGGCGGTGGCACTCGTGATCTTCGCGCGCTGGAACCCGATCGGCTGCTTTCTGGCCGCCCTGCTCTTCGGCGGCGCCGGCGCGCTCGGCCCCGCCCTGCAATCGGTCGGCGTCACGCAGGGCTACTACCTGTTTTACGCAGCACCCTACGTGCTGACGCTTGCCATCCTGATCGCAACCTCCTCGCCCACCCGCTCGCTCGCAGGTGCGCCGGGGGCCCTTTCACTGACGAAGTAATTCTGTTTCGAAATAGGGATTTTGCCATGAACGGTCTCGGCGGCCTCAACAAATCCGAACACGGCGTTGGCATCGGCCTCGTCCAACTGCAGCTTCCGGTCACCGTGACGAAGGAGGATCTGGCGCGGCAGACGCAGGTGATCGTCGATCTCGTCGGTAAGGCGCGGCGTAACCAGTCGGGCATGGATCTCGTGGTCTTTCCTGAATACGCGCTGCACGGCCTATCGATGGACATCAATCCCGATATCATGTGCCGGCTGGATGGGCCGGAGGTCGCGGCTTTCAAGAAAGCATGCCTGGACAACCGGATCTGGGGCTGCTTCTCGATCATGGAGTTCAACCCTGATGGCATGCCCTACAACTCCGGCATCATCATCGACGATGCAGGCGAACTGAAGCTCTACTATCGCAAGATGCATCCCTGGGTTCCAGTCGAGCCGTGGGAGCCGGGCAATTTCGGCATCCCAGTCATCGATGGTCCGAAAGGCGCCAAGCTGGCGCTGATCATCTGCCATGACGGCATGTTCCCCGAGATGGCGCGGGAATGCGCCTACAAGGGCGCTGAGATCATGATCCGCACGGCGGGCTATACCGCGCCTATCCGCGAAAGCTGGAAATTCACAAACCAGTCCAACGCCTTCTGCAACCTGATGGTTACGGCGAGCGTCTGCATGTGCGGCTCCGATGGCACCTTCGACAGCATGGGCGAAGGCATGATCTGCAATTTCGACGGCGCGATCATCGCCCACGGCACATCTGGTCGCGTCAACGAGATCATTACCGCCGAGGTGCGGCCTGACCTGGTGCGCGAGGCACGTCTCGGCTGGGGCGTCGAAAACAACATCTACCAGTTCGGCCATCGCGGCTATGTCGCGGTCAAGGGTGGGGCCGGCGATGCACCGTACACCTACATGCACGACCTGATCGCGGGCCAGTACAAGCTGCCCTGGGAAGCGGACATCAAGATCACTGACGGCACTTCCTGCGGCTTCGACAAGCCGGCGAGGCGCTATGGCGAAACATTCAAGCTTGCAGGCGAATAAGGAGACGGACGATGGACATGATGACCGAGACCAAAGAGCACTACGTCAAGGCCGATCCCTATCCCTGGCCCTATAATGGCGCGCTGCGTCCCGATAATACCGCGCTCATCATCATCGACATGCAGACCGATTTCTGCGGCAAGGGCGGCTATGTCGATCACATGGGATACGATCTGTCCCTGGTGCAGGCGCCGATCGAGCCGATCAAGGCGGTGCTGGCAGCCATGCGTGCCAAAGGATACCACATCATCCACACCCGCGAAGGTCATCGACCTGATCTCGCCGATCTTCCGGCCAACAAGCGCTGGCGTTCGCAGCGCATCGGCGCCGGGATCGGCGACGCCGGGCCCTGTGGTCGTATCCTTGTGCGTGGAGAGCCGGGCTGGGACATAATTCCGGAACTCTATCCCGTCGAGGGTGAGGTGATCATCGACAAGCCGGGCAAGGGTTCATTCTGCGCCACCGATCTCGAACTGATCCTCAACCAGAAGCGCATCGAAAACATCATCCTGACCGGTATCACTACCGACGTCTGTGTTTCGACCACCATGCGCGAGGCCAATGACCGCGGCTTCGAGTGCCTGCTGCTCGAGGATTGCTGCGGCGCGACCGACTACAACAACCACCTCGCCGCCATTCATATGGTAAAGATGCAGGGCGGCGTGTTCGGCTCCGTCTCCAATTCCAAGGCTTTGATCGAGGCGCTCGTCTGATGCCATCGATGCGTGCCCATGTGTTTCGCGTGCCGGCCGAGGGGCCGGATGATGTCTCGGGCGTCGAGGCTTTGTTTGCCGCCGGCCTGAAGCCGGAGAATGTGGTCGCCATCCTCGGCAAGACCGAGGGCAACGGCTGCGTCAACGATTTCACCCGCGGTTATGCGACATCAAGTTTCGAGGCGCTGTTTCGCAAGCATGGTGTCGAGGGCGTGTCGATCGTCATGTCCGGCGGCACTGAAGGGGCGCTGTCGCCGCACTGGACGGTGTTCGGCCGTGAGGAGACCAACGCGCCGGCGACGCGGGCGCTGGCAATCGGCGCCGGCCGGACACCTGCCCTGCCCTCGCATGATCTCGGGCGCCGGGCGCAGGTGCTGATGGTGGCCGATGCCGTGAAAGCCGCGATCCGGGATGCGGGGATAGAGGATGCGGCGGACGTGCATTTCGTGCAGATCAAATGCCCGCTGCTCACCACGCAGCGGATCGCGAAAGTGGAAGCATCCGGCAAGACCGTCGCCACTCGCGATACGCTGAAATCCATGGGGCTTTCGCGCGGCGCGTCGGCGCTCGGGGTCGCGGTGGCGCTCGGCGAGATCGATGCGGACGAGATCAGCGACCGCGATATAGGCACGCGGCATGAACTTTATTCGCGCTGCGCATCGGCGTCGGCCGGCGTCGAGTTGCTTGATCACGAGATCGTCGTGCTCGGCATGAGTACCCAATGGTCCGGTCCGTTTCAGATCGACCATGCTGTCATGCAGGACGCGATCGACGTGCAATCGGTCAAGGCGGCCTATGCGCGCCTGCGCGAGGACGGAAAGTTGGCGGCTGTGCTCGCCAAGGCGGAGCCCGATCCGAGCGGCCAGGTCCGCGGCAACCGGCACACAATGCTTGGCGATTCCGACATATCAGGCACACGCCATGCCCGCGCCTTCGTGGGCGGCGTGCTGGCCGGCGTGTTCGGGATGACCGATCTCTACGTCTCGGGTGGCGCCGAGCATCAGGGGCCGCCTGGCGGCGGGCCCGTGGCAATCATCATCGAAAAGGAGACCTGAAGTGAGCATAGTCCGCGACACGCCTCTTCCGCAGGCCGGCAAGGCCGTCGGCATCCAGACGCTCGACATGACCATGCGTTTCGGCGGTTTCACGGCGCTAGACCATGTCTCCGTTGACATACCCGCCGGCACCTTCCATGCCCTGCTCGGCGAAAACGGCGCCGGCAAGTCGACGCTGGTGAAATGCATCATGGGTTTTTATCACCAGACCTCGGGCTCGCTCTCGGTCGATGGCCGTGAGGTGGCGGTCGCCTCGCCCAAGGATGCTGCGACCTATGGACTCGGCATGGTCTACCAGCACTTCACGCTGGTACCGTCGCTGACTGGTGCCGAGAATCTCGTCATCAGCCGCGCGGAAGTACCTCACATCATCAACTGGGCCAAGGAGCGCAAGGACCTCGCCGCCTTCATGGAGCGGATGCCGTTCAAAATCCCGCTCGACAGGCCGGTGAGCGAGCTGGCCGCCGGCGAGAAGCAGAAGCTCGAGATCGTCAAGCAGCTCTATCTCGGCCGTTCCTTCCTGGTGCTCGACGAACCGACTTCGGTACTGACGCCTGCAGAGGCCGACGAAATGCTCGGGCTGGTACGCGGGATGACCGAGCGCGGCGAGCTGACCGTGCTGATGATCTCGCACAAGTTCCACGAAGTGACCAAGTTCGCGGACGCTGTCTCGATCCTCCGGCGCGGTAAGCTGGTGGGATCAGGCAAGGTCGGCGAACTCTCCACGGCCGACATGGCGGCGATGATGATCGGCGACGTGAAGCTTGCCGAACTCGACACGCGCGTGCCTGTTTCCTCAGCTGCCAAGCCGGTTCTCAAGGTCGAGAAAGTAAAGGCGCCGGATCGGTCCGGGCTGAAGACCATCGAGATCGACAGCCTGACGGTGCGATCCGGCGAGATCGTCGGCATTGCCGGCATTTCGGGGAACGGCCAGAAGGAGCTGACCGAGATCCTCGCCGGCCAACGGCCGACCGATGCCGGCACGGTTGAGGTCAATGGCGGGGTCTACGGCGCCACGCGACCGGAAACGCGTCGCAACAATGTGCGCTTCATCCCCGAGGAGCCGCTGCAGAACGCCTGTGCGCCGAAGATGACGGTCAGCGAAAACCTCGCTTTCCGCACCTTCGACCTGAAAGCCGACGGCAAGGATGCGATCTGGCTCAGCAAGGGCAAGATGCGCAAGCGCGCCACAGACCTGATCTCCGATTTCAAGGTGAAGACCGCCTCCTCGTCCTCGCCTATCGCGGCCCTTTCCGGCGGCAACGTGCAGCGGGCGGTGCTGGCGCGGGAGCTCACCGGCGAGGTCGACCTGCTGATCGTATCCAACCCGTGCTTCGGCCTCGATTTCTCCGCGGTGGCGGAGATCCGGGCGCGGATCATGCGAGCGCGCAATTCCGGCGCGGCAGTGCTGCTGTTGTCGGAGGACTTGGACGAGCTACTGGAGATGTCCGACCGGATCATGGTGATCTCGGAGGGCAAACTGGTTTACGAGACGCCGGCGCTCGCGGCGGATATTGCCGTTATCGGTTCTCACATGGCGGGGCATCATTGATGGCGGAGATCAAAGCGCAACCTTTCGCCTTTCCGGCGAAGCCAGGTGAGCTGGCGCTTGTCGTCATCGACATGCAACGCGACTTCGCCGAACCCGGCGGCTTCGGTGCCAGCCTCGGCAACGATGTCAGCCGCATCACAAGGATCGTGCCCGACGTCAAGCGGCTGATCCAAGGGTTCCGCGACGCCGGATTGCCCGTCATTCACACGATGGAATGCCACAAGCCGGACCTTTCCGATCTTCCGCCCGCCAAGCGCAATCGCGGCAAGCCGAGCCTGCGCATCGGTGACGATGGACCGATGGGGCGCATCCTCATCGCGGGCGAGCCGGGCACGGCGATCCTGCCGGAGCTTGCGCCTATCGATGGCGAGATCGTCATCGAGAAGCCGGGCAAAGGCGCCTTCTATGCGACCGAACTCGGCGACGTTCTGAAGGAAAAAGGCATCACGCAGCTGGTGTTCGCAGGCGTCACGACAGAAGTCTGCGTGCAGACGACGATGCGCGAAGCCAATGATCGCGGATATGAGTGCCTTCTCGCAGAAGAGGCCACAGAGAGCTATTTTCCAGAATTCAAGGAGGCCGCCATCGCCATGATCCGCGCCCAAGGCGCGATCGTCGGATGGACGGCACATGTAGACGACATATTGGAGGTGATCGGTCATGCCTGAGACAACGCGCGAGCTTCTGACGCTAGGCGGCTGGAAAGACCTGACTTTCTCTCCGTTTCGTGAAGAGGTGACGATCCATTGGATCCAGCCCTTCCAGGGTGATCAACCGGGAGTCGCCCTTTTGAAATACGAGGCCGGCGCCTCCGTACCACGCCACCGCCACGAGGGGCTGGAGACCATTCTGGTTCTGGAAGGCACCCAATCCGACGAAGCCGGCGATTACGGTCGCGGCAGCTACATCGTCAATGCGGCCGGAACCGAACACTCTGTCTGGAGCGATACCGGCTGCGTTGTGCTGATCCAATGGGACCGGCCCGTGAAGATACTGGAAGAGGAAATAGCATGACCGGCGCACCGGCTTTCGACATCGCATCACTGCACGCATTCTACGGCGGCGGCGGAACCGTTCACGAGATCATTGATCGCGTGTTCGCGCGGCTGGCAGAGGTCAACGATCCCGGCATTTTTCTTCACCTCGCGGAACGTGAGGCGCTGCTCACCCAGGCGGATGCGCTGGGTCCGTTTGACGCCGAGGCCAAGCCGCTTTGGGGCATCCCGTTTGCCGTGAAGGACAACATCGACGTAGCGGGCATGCCGACGACGGCGGCCTGCCCTGACTATTCCTATATTGCCGCAGCCGATGCGACCGTCGTTCGTCTGCTCAAGGAGGCCGGCGCGCTTGTCATCGGCAAGACCAACCTCGACCAGTTTGCCACTGGCCTTGTCGGCGTCCGCTCGCCCTACCCAATCCCTCGCAATGCGATCAACGCCAGTCTCGTGCCCGGCGGCTCAAGTTCCGGCTCGGCGGTCGCCACCGCGCAAGGTATCGTCAGCTTCGCGCTCGGGACGGATACGGCAGGTTCCGGTCGCATCCCGGCGGGGCTTAACAATATCGTCGGTCTAAAGCCGAGCGTCGGCGCGCTTTCGACAACCGGCGTCATACCCGCCTGCCGCACGCTCGATTGTGTGTCGATATTTGCCCTAACCGTCGACGATGCGTGGCGCGTCTTCAACACGGCCGCGCGTTACGATGCAGCGGATGCCTACTCGAAGGACATAACCGCGACCGGCTACGGTCCGCTCCCACCGGTCTTAACGATCGGTGTCCCCGCCAAGCCGGATCGCCAGTTCTTTGGCGACGCCAGCATGGAAGCGTCGTACGAAGACGCTCTCGGGATGCTGACAGCACTCGGCCATCGCGTCATCGAAGTACCGTTTGGCGATTTCTACAAGGTGGCAAACCTACTCTATGAGGGTGCCTGGGTTGCCGAACGCTACGCCGCGGTGAAGCCCTTCTTCGACAGCAACGAGGCAAGCCTCCATCCGGTTACCCGCAAGATCTATGGCGGCGCGAAGACACTCAGTGCGGCTGACGCCTTCAACGGATTCTACGCCCTCCAAGCGCTGAAGCGTACGGTACAGCCGATCATCGACTCCGTCGATCTCTTCTGCGTGCCGACAGCTCCCCGCCACTACACGCTGGCGGATCTGACCGCGGAACCGGTCCGCGAGAACTCACGGCTTGGGACCTATACCAATTTCGTCAATCTGCTCGACATGTGCGGCATCGCCGTACCGACGGGCAAGCGCGGTAACGGACTGCCGGCAAGCGTAACGCTTCTGGCGCCATCAGGCCGGGATGGTTTGACGGCAGCGCTGGCGCGCGAGATCCACCAGACGGCCGGCGTTGGACTCGGAGCGACCAACTGGCCCTTGCCCCCGACGCCGACCATAACAGCGACGGCTTCCCCGGATGGAATGATCGACCTCGTGGTCGTCGGTGCGCATCTTTCCGGCATGCAGTTGAACGTGCAATTGCGTGACCTCGATGCAGTATTCTCGCGAGAGGCGCAGACATCGAATGCCTATCGGCTCTTCGCGCTTGCCGGCCAGGTGCCGGCGAAGCCCGGGATGATCCGCGTCGAAGCCGGCGAAGGCGGTCGTATCGACGTTGAAGTCTGGCGACTGACGCCGGCTGCCTTCGGGCAATTCGTGGCAGGGATACCTTCGCCTCTCGGGATCGGTTCGATCTCGTTATCAGATGGAACGATGGTAAAAGGCTTTCTGGTGGAGCCGGCGGCGACCATCGGGGCGACCGATATCACCGGATACGGTGGCTGGCGCAGCTATGTGGCCGCACAGAGCGAGCAACGAACGCGAAGCGCCAGCTGATTGTGAGAAGACACGAAGGCGCCCGAACGTTCGTCAGGCGCTTTCCAGTTCCTCGAACTCGATGTCAAAGCTCATCTGGTCATAAGCAGGTACGACATGATCCGGGGTCTCGGCCATGACCGTGTCGTAGTCGAGCGGCGTATGCATGTGAGTCAAAATGGCCCGCTTCGGCTTCAGGCGATCGATCCAATCCAGCGACTGCTCAAGCGACAGATGGCTCGGATGATATCGATACTGTAGCGCATCGATGATCAGCACGTCGAGATCTTGAAGTTTTACGACAGTTTCCGGCGGAAAGTCGCTGATGTCGCTGCAATAAGCGACATTGCCGATACGGAATCCCAATGAGGTGATGTCACCGTGTTGCTGCGTATGCGGCAGGAAGGAAATCGTACCCCCGGCACCACTGATCCGCACCGGGACGTCGTTGCTCTCGATGATCCTGGGTTCAACGATCGGCGGATAATTGCTGCCGGGTGGCGTCTCCATGCAGTAACCGAAACCCTGGCGGATGCGGTCCATGGTTTCCTTGTTCGCGTGGATCGGAACGCGCTGCTGGGCTTCATAGAAGTAGCCGCGCAAGTCGTCCAGGCCATGGATGTGGTCTGCATGAGGGTGGGTGTAGAGCACCGCATCGATATGCGTCACGCCTGCGGCGATCATCTGCTCGCGAAAATCCGGACCGGTGTCGATGACGACGGCCGTGACGCCGCCGTTATCGTCGAATTGCTGGACCATGAAGGCGGCGCGAGTGCGGCGGTTCTTCGGATTGGCAGGATCGCAGGCACCCCAATCGCCGGTGATACGGGGAACGCCCGGTGACGACGAACAGCCGAGAATGGTGAAGCGTCGTCTATATCCCACGCTGCTAGATCCTTGGCATCTTTGAGAAAATGCGGAACGCGTTGTCGGTCGTGATTTTCGCCATTTCGGCGTAGCTGAGCCCGAGCGTTTCGGCCAACACCTCGGCGGTGTTCACCACGTAGGACGGTTCGTTGCGCTTGCCCCGCCAGCGCTTCGGCGCGAGATATGGCGCATCGGTCTCGACCAGCAAACGATCGTGCGGAATCGTCTTGGCGATGTCGCGCAACTCTTCCGATTTCGGGAATGTCAAAATGCCCGAGAACGAGATGTAGCCTCCGAGTTCGACGCCGACCCTTGCAAGCTCCGCGCCCGCCGAGAAGCAGTGTAGAATGAAGGGAAATGCACCCTTAGCTGTTTCCTCGGTCAGGATCGCCGCCATGTCTTCATCGGCGCTGCGGCTATGAATGACCAGCGGAAGCTTCGTCTCACGCGCGGCGGCGATATGACGGCGGAACCCTGTCTGTTGGTCCTCAGGCTTCTGCGTATCGTAGAAGTAATCCAGACCGGCCTCGCCGATAGCGACGACCTTCGCGTGGGCATTGGCGAGGCGTACGAGATCCTCGGTCTGGATATCGAGTTCTTCGTTCGCGCTGTTCGGATGCGTGCCAACCGAACAGAAGACCGACGGGTATTTTTCGGTGATGGCGAGAAGGCCGTCGAGCTTGCGCACGCGCGTCGAGATCGTCACCATCTGCTTGACGCCGGCATCGTGAGCGCGCCTGACGATCTCGTCGCGCTCCTCTTCGAAGTCGGCGAAATCCAGATGGCAATGCGTATCGATCAGCATGACGTCCTCACGCTTCCGGCGCGACGTAACGCGGGAAGACTGGCGTCGGTGCTTCAAGCTCGGTGCCTACGATGAGGCGGCCGGCTTCGCCGAGTGCTGCGAAATCGCGCTTGTCGGCGGGTGCAGCAACGAGATCCAGCAGCTTGCCTGCCGATTCCGGCATGAAAGGCTGCAGCAGGATGGCGATCTGGCGGACGACTTCAGCCGTGACATAGAGGACAGTACCCATGCGAGCGGGATCGGTCTTCTTCAGGGCCCAAGGCTGCTGGCCGGCGAAGTAGCGGTCTGTTTCCGAAACAACCGCAATGATCGAGGCCAGGGCGCGGTGAATGAGCTGCTTACCCATATCGTCGCGCGTCGAGGCGAGCAGTGCGTCGGCGGCATCGAGCATCGCCTTGTCCTCGTCCGTCAGCGGACCGCATTCAGGAATCTTTCCGTCGCAATTCTTGCCGATCATCGACAGGGAGCGGCTCGCCAGATTACCGATGCCGTTGGCGAGGTCGGAATTGATACGGGTGCCGATCGCCTCTTCGCTGTAGCTGCCATCCTGACCGAACGATACTTCACGCAGGAAGAAGTAGCGCACCTGATCGAGACCGAAATGGTTCACCAGGTTGACGGGATCGACGACGTTGCCGAGCGATTTCGACATCTTCTCGCCCTTGTTGAGCAGGAAGCCGTGCGCAAAGACCCGCTTCGGCAGCGGCAGCTTCGCCGACATCAGGAAAGCAGGCCAATAGACCGCGTGGAAGCGGATGATGTCCTTGCCGATGATGTGAACATCGGCTGGCCAATACTTGGCGCGGGGACCGTTGCGGTCCTCTATATAGCCCGTCGCGGTGATGTAGTTGGTCAGGGCGTCGACCCAGACGTACATGACGTGATCGGGATCGTTGGGTACCTTGATGCCCCAGTCGAAGGTCGTGCGCGAGATTGACAGATCCTTCAGGCCCGACTTCACGAACGAGATGACTTCATTGCGACGCTCAGCCGGACCGATGAAATCCGGATTGGCTTCGTAGAGCGCGAGCAGCTTGTCCTGGTATTCCGAGAGCTTGAAGAAGTAGCTCGCCTCTTCAACCCATTCGACAGGCGTACCCTGCGGACCGTAGCGCACGCCGTCGGCACGCAGCTCCGTTTCGTTCTCCTGATAGTAGGCTTCGTCGCGCACCGAGTACCAGCCGGCGTAGGAATCCTTGTAGATATCGCCGTTGTCGGCCATCAGGTTCCAAATGTTTCGCGACGTTTCGTGGTGACGCTCCTGTGTCGTGCGAATGAAATCGTCGTTCGAGGCATTGAGCAGCGTCGCCATTGCCTGGAACTCGCCGGAGTTGCGGTCTGCAAGCTCCTGCGGCGAGATGTCTTCGGCGCGCGCCGTCTGCTGCATCTTCTGACCGTGCTCGTCGGTGCCCGTCAGAAAGAAGACATCCTTGCCGTCGAGGCGCTGGTAGCGCGCCATGGCATCCGTCGCGATCAGTTCGTAGGCGTGACCGATATGCGGCTTGCCGTTCGGGTAGGAAATCGCGGTGGTGATGTAGAAGGGTGTCTTGTCTGTCATGGCGGCCATTCGTGTCCGGCTTACTCTATAAAATTTATCAGCCGCTCTTAGCGCATGTGGCCACGAAGCGAAACACTAAGTTTCATGCCGGCCGGGGATTTGACTATGAAGCCCGCAGTGCGCTTGACTCGCTTTTTTCATCGCTCTAGGCAGGAGAGAAAGAAGACAGGGCAACAGCGACGTGACATCCAAAGCACCCCGCAGCAGCGTTTTCAACGTAGGCTCGAGGGCCACGGCTTGACCCTGGCCAGTTTTGATCCTCTTTACTCCCTTTCCGGGCTGCTTGTCGGCGCGCTTGTGGGCATTACAGGCGTTGGCGGCGGATCTTTGATGACACCGCTTCTTGTCCTTCTGTTCGGCGTGCATCCGGCGACAGCGGTCGGTACCGATCTCCTCTACGCCGCAGTCACAAAGAGCGCGGGCACCGCTGTTCACGGCATCCATGGCCGCATCAATTGGCGCGTCGTCGGCTGTCTTGCGGCCGGCAGCGTTCCGGCAGCGCTTGTGATGCTCTGGCTGATGGCAGGTGTCGACCGCAAAAGCATCGAAGTCGCCCACACGATCACGACGGCACTCGGTTGGTTGCTCGTCATGACGGCTTTCATGCTGGTTTTCCGCAAGCAGGTTCTCGCTATGGCCCAGCGCTCGATGGGGGAACGCCCGCCCCTGCGTCCGGCAACCATCATGGTTCTTACGACCCTACTCGGGCTCGCGCTGGGAGTTCTCGTCACCCTGACATCAGTCGGAGCCGGCGCGCTTGGCGTCACGGTACTGCTGATCCTCTACCCTCGCCTCGATGTCCGGGAGATCGTCGGCTCGGATATCGTCCACGCCGTCCCGCTCACCTTCATCGGCGGCATGGGATACTGGATGATCGGCGAGATCGACTGGGGCATGCTACTCGCCCTGCTCGTCGGTTCCATTCCCGGAATCATCGCCGGCAGCCTGCTCGCGCCGAAACTGCACGAGCGAACGATCCGGCTCGTGCTTGCGGCAACGCTCGCCGTGGTGGCCTGGAAACTGCTTACCGGTTGATCAGCTCGGCTGCTTGATATCGCCAAGGATACTCAGGATAGTTTGCTTGCGGTCGAGGTTGTAGGCGTCCGATACCGTCAATCTGTTCACGATATCCGAATAGAGCCGCGAGAACCTTTCGGCGGTTACGACCTCGCCCGCAATCGCAGCCGATCGCGCGCGGCTCATGAGGTCATCGCCGACGTGACTCGTGAAAAACTCGAATATCGTCTCGCTTTCCTTACCGGAAAGCGCGTCAGCCAAGCGGTGCATCGCGCGCCGTGCGGCGGGACCCTGCGACGACAGGACGTCGTTGTAGGCGCTGATGATTTCGCCGCCGCCATAGTTGATGAGCTTCAGCGCCTCCCCGACGCTGCCGTTCGCGGCCGAAAGCAGCGCCTGATCTCCGGCATCGATACCAAGATGGTCGAGAGCTCTCGCAAGCGCCTCATCGCTCAGTGGCGCGAGCTTCAACGGCAGGCAGCGCGATCGGATGGTCGGCAGCAGCTTGCCGGGCGCGTGCGAAATCAACAGGAAGAGCGCGCGCTTCGGCGGTTCCTCCAGTATCTTCAAGATCGCATTGGCCGCATTGCGGTTCATGTCGTCGGCGGGATCGATGATCACGATGCGCCAGTTGCCGGTGCCCGACGTCTGCGAGAAGAAACGACCAGCCTTGCGGACCTCGTCGACAGTAATCGCCGATTTGACCTTGCCGGTCTTCTCGTCGACCGGTCTCGCCAAGTAGAGCAGGTTGTGAGACGCACCCGAAGCGATCTGTCTGCTTACTGCCGAATTGAGGTCCGGGTCACCGATTGTCGTTGGTGCCGTTGCCGGATCCGGATGGGACAGGACGTGATTGGCAAATCGAAAGGCAAGCGTTGCCTTACCGATGCCTTCTGGTCCTTCGATGAGCACCGCGTGATGCCCTTTGCCCGATCGATAGGATTGCGCCAGGAAGGCTTCCGCCTCCCCGTGGCCGAACAGTTTCGTGTTCTCGGGCTGCCAGATGGCGCCGTCGAGGAGCCCGGGACGTTCCTCACTCATGAACCGTCTCCGCGATCTTTGTTTTGAGTGGCAGTCGCCGTTCGACGATCGTCAGCACATCGGCCGCGATGACATCCTCGGGGCGCAGTGCGTCCAGCACATGGCAGCGCTCCGGTTCGCGGGCGGCGATGTCGAGAAAGGCCTCGCGCCGCTTCTCGTGCGTTTCCAATTCTTCTCTCTCGAAACGATCCGGCGCAACAGCCACGGCAGCGCCTCGGCGCGAAGCCCGTTCCAGACCGGCCTTGGCCGGGAGATCAAGAATTACGGTGCAATCCGGCATGACGCCATTGATGGCCACACGCTGAAGCGTCTCGATGAATTCGGGCTCGAGGTTGCCGGTAATACCCTGATAAACCCGGGACGAATCCATGAAACGATCGCAAAGGACGACTTTCCCCGCGTTCAGGGCAGGACGAATGACACCTTCGACATGATCGTTGCGCGCGGCTGCGAAAAGAATCGCTTCCATTCGTGTGCCAAATGGCTGCGCGGCACCCGACAGGAGAACATGGCGTACTGCTTCGGCGCCGGGAGACCCTCCCGGTTCGCGCGTCAGCAAGACATCGAAGCCGCGTGAGCGCAGCGATTCCGCCAGTCTGCGGATCTGCGTGGACTTCCCGGCACCTTCGCCGCCCTCAAATGTAACAAACAATCCTGTGCCGGACGACAATGATAACTTCCTGCATGTTCGCGCCCGCATCGCGCTATCGGCGTACATCTACAGGAAGATTATGGCCAGCGGAACCGCGTTGCGAAGATCTCCCTGCTTTCCCGCAGGATTGACCATCAATATGGCGATCACGTGGGCTGAGGCTTGTCCCATAGCCAGGAAAACAGCAGCGTTTCCCCAAGCTCGAGAATCGCATCGATCGCGCGGCTGCCGAGCGAGCCGGTGACGACCTCAGCCTTGGTATAAAGCGGAACCTCTCGAAGAAGGCGGCTGCCGGCAAAGATCCGCAGCGTACCAACTTCCTGATTGGCGGCGACCGGCGCCATCAAGGGCCAATGGTAGACGATACGCGCAGCCAGACGGTCGGGATTGTTGACGGGTATGTAGACACTCACGCCCTTCTCGGCGACCAGATCAACGTTCCGTTCGGCGCCGCCGTAGACGCCAGCCGCTCCGATGACTTCGCCGTCGGCGAAGAGCTGGCGGATCTCAAACGCACCCAGGCCCCATTCGAGGACCCGTTTCGCCTCATCGGTGCGCTCCTTGTCGGACGGAAGGCCACCGAGCGCCATGAAAAGGCGCCGGCCATTTCGCTCCGCCGATGCGACGATCGAATAGCCTTCCCCCTCTGCAAACCCGGTTGCAAGACCATCGACACCCATGCCGAAACCGAGCAACGGATTCCGGTTTCGCTGGAAGATCTTGTTCCACTGGAAATCAGGAAGCGCGAAGTAGGAATAGTAGTTGGGATAACTTTGCTGCAGATCCAAAGCCAGCGTCACCATGTCGTAGGCGGTCGTCTTGCTCTTTCCATCGGGCAATCCCGTGGAGTTGCCGAAGATGGAACGCTGCATGCCAAGGCTCTTCGCCTTGCGTGTCATTGCTTCCGCGAACGCCGGCTCTCCACCGCTCATCCCTTCCGCCAGGATGATGCAGCTGTCGTTCGCGCCCTGAATGGCAATGCCCTTCAACAGATCTTCGACGCGAACGTTCGATTTAAGCGCGGCGAACATGGTCGCGGTCCGCGACGGTGCGCCGCCTGTTCGCCAGGCATATTCCGACACGGGATATTGAGTATCGAGGGTGATCTGGTTCTTTGACAGCGCTTCGAAAACGAGGTCCGCGGTCGCGAGCTTTGCCAATGATGCGGGAGAAAATGTCTGGTTCTCGTTCTTCGCAAGCAGAACCGTACCGGTCGACGCTTCGATCATATAGGCTTGAACGGCCTTGGTATCAAAGGCGGTGTTTGGCTCAGCCGCGGCGACTGGTTCGGCCAAGCCGGCAGGAAGCAGCAAGATGCACGTCAGAAGCGCGTGTCGCCAGGGCCAAACCTTCATCTTCCCGCCTCCGCCAAGGGCTTCTGCAACTATCGAGCGGACTGCCCGGCTGGCTTCTGACGCTTGAACGACGCCAGGATCGACTCCTCCGTCAGGCCATCGTTGCGAACCATGACGGCATCGAAGGCGAGATCAACGGTTACGGTCTTGACCGTCTCTTCCTGGTAGCCCATGGCGAGCGAACTGCCCTGCCAGCCATTGGGGCGCTCGTATGGGACCGGGCCGATTTCGGGCAGGACGACCATCTGATCGAACGGCTGCGCACCTGCACCGAACGACGGAGATGGCGACGGCATGGGCCTTGGGACCGGAGCAGCATTATAAGGCGCGCTCGGCGTCGAGCCTGCATAGGAGGTCGCGGACATCGGTACGGGAACATCTTCCGCACGCGGTGGCGTAAAGCCGCCGAAGCTCTGGATTTCGTCAGCCGTTATACGCTTGCTGTTGGAGGCAACCATAACGCCCGTAGCGATCTGACCACCGCCGGGATTGACGCCAGGAATGCGGCTACCCTTCGGAACGTAGGAGGCCATCAGGTATGGCATGTCGTGACCGTCCATGCGGGCGCGGCCCACATATTGAACGCGAACGTTACCTGTACCGCTGTGCTGCAGATCGAGCATGTCGGCAGTCTTGTTCGAGAGATCGATGATGCGCCCTTCGTGATAAGGACCACGATCGTTGACGCGTACGATGACAGACGAACCGGTTTCGACGTTGGTCACGCGGGCGTAGCTTGGCAGCGGAAACGTCGGATGCGCGGCGGAAAGGTGCATCTGATCGTAGACTTCGCCATTTGCCGTCAGGCGGCCATGGAAAGCCGAACCATACCACGATGCGATACCGACCTTGTTATAGGAAAAATCTTCCTTCGGATAATACCACTTGCCTTTGACGACATAGGGATTGCCGACCATATAGCGGCCGCCGCCCTTCGGGATATTGTCGCCGTTCGCAACGCGCGGGCTGGCCTTTACGCCATATTCCTTTTCCGAGAAATATTCCTTGCCGTGCTTCGGCTTTGCAGGCGAAGTCGGGGCCGTTCCACATGCCGTAACAGTTGCACAAACCAGCGATAGACCTACCCATCGCACTGCCGTTGCGAATGACGCCGCCCCGAAGTCTCGTCTCATATATCCCACGCCGTTCAAGACCGTTATGGTTAAGAAATCCGCCCTACGGGCAAGACACCCCTAATCCCATCAACCTAACGAGACTTTAATCATGCTGCTTTCGCGGCAATTTTGCGAAGACTTTCGACGTGATAGCTACAATTCTAATTAACGTGGTTAATAAAGTGCTAATTTAAACATTGTGGCGGCACTAAAAGCCTTGGAGATCGGCCCCAAGGCCCTGCCCCGCAACGGGTTCAGATGGTGAAGGCCGCACCTATCAGCGCTTTCGTGTAATCTTCGCGGGGCTTCTGGAAGATGGCATCCGTATCTCCCTGCTCGACAATCCGCCCATCTTTCATGACGACAACATAGTCCGACATTGCCTTCACGACCGAAAGATCGTGGCTGATGAAGATGTAAGAAAGCTTGTGGCTGTCCTGCAGCAGACGCAGAAGATCGATAACCTGCCCCTGTACCGAGCGGTCAAGTGCCGATGTCGGTTCATCAAGGATCACCACCTGTGGCTTGAGGATCATCGCGCGGGCAATCGCGATGCGCTGTCGCTGACCGCCTGAAAATTCATGCGGGTAGCGGTTGCGCGCGTCGGGGTCCAGGCCGACCTCCTTCAGTGCCGCGATCGCGCGGCGGTCGCGGTCGACCTTGCTCAATCCGGGCTCATGAACGAGAAGGCCCTCGGTGATGACCTCTCCGACGGTCTGGCGTGGAGACAACGAACCGTAGGGATCCTGGAAGACAAGCTGCATCTCCTTGCGGAGCGGTCGCATGCGCTTCCTGTCATAGTTGGAGATATCGATGGCCCCAAAGCGGTAATGGCCCGCGCTTTTGACAAGACGCAGGAGCGCGCGACCGAGTGTCGATTTTCCAGAACCGGACTCACCGACAATCCCGATTGTTTGCCCTTCCCGCAGCTTTACGGTCACGCCGTCCACTCCGCGGAATAGTCGACGTCCGCCGGAAAAGAGGCCGCCGCCGATCTCGAAGTCTACGGTGACATCCCGTCCCTCGAGGATCACGGGCGTGCCGTCCTCCGGTGAAGATTTTCGTCCGTGCGGCTCCGCTGCCAATAGCATGCGGGTATAGTCGGCGGTTGGCCGCTCGAAGATATCTGCCGTTGCGCCCTGCTCGACCACCTCGCCGCGCCGCATGACCACGACGCGCTCCGCGAAATGCCTGACAATGCCGAGATCATGCGTAATCAGCACGATCGCCATTCCGAACCGCTGCTGCAACGACGCCAGGAGGGACAGGATCTGCGCCTGGATCGTGACATCAAGTGCTGTCGTCGGCTCGTCAGCGATCAGGATATCCGGCTCGTTCGCCAAGGCCATCGCGATCATCACGCGCTGGCGCTGCCCGCCCGAGAGTTCGTGCGGATAACTATCGATGCGACGGCCCGGGTCCGGAATCCCGACGAGCTCCAATAGCTCGAGAACGCGTTTGCGCGCTTCCTTGTGCGTGCCGCCCCGGTGATGGACGATCGGCTCCGCGATCTGGCGACCGATCGGATAAAGCGGATCGAGCGACGTCATCGGCTCCTGGAAGATCATGGTGATCTTGGCGCCGCGAATATTGTTCAACTCTTTCGGGGCAAGCCCGACAAGCTCCTTGCCGCGGTATTTTGCCGAGCCGCTTGCCGTCCCATTCTTGGCGAGAAGACCCATCAATCCCATCATGGTCTGGCTCTTGCCGGAACCGGACTCGCCCACGATCGCGAGCGTCTCACCTGCCCGCACGTCGAGGTCGATGCCCTTGACCGCATTCACCTGCCCGTCTGGTGTTTCGAAATCGACCTTGAGGCCGCGAATGGCAAGAATCGTCTCTTCGGATGCCATGTCAGCGGTCCTTCGGGTCAAGTGCGTCACGCAGGCCGTCGCCGATGAAATTCAGCGAGAAGAGCGTTGCGACGAAGAAGATGGATGGAAAGATCAGCAGCCACGGTGCCGACTGGATGTTGTTCGCGCCTTCGGAAATCAATGCGCCCCAGCTGGTCAGCGGTGCCTGGACACCAAGCCCCAGGAACGACAGGAAGCTTTCCAGAAGGATGACCTTCGGGACGACGACGGTCACAAAGACGATGACCGGGCCGATCGTATTCGGAATGATGTGGCGGCGGATGATCTGCCAATCCGTCAAGCCGAGTGCCTGCGCGGCTCCGACGAACTCCCTGCGTTTCAACGCCAAGGTCTGTCCCCGTACGATACGGGCCATATCAAGCCACTCCACCGCGCCGATGACGAGGAAGATGAGGATGAAGCTGCGCCCGAAGAAGACCACCAGAACGACGACGAGAAACACGAAGGGCAACGAATAGAGAATCTCGACAAGCCGCATCATGACGTTGTCGATCCGACCACCGAGATAGCCTGACGTTGCGCCATAAAACACACCGATGCCAAGCGAAACGAAGCTGGCAAGCAGCCCGACCGCGATGGATATCTGCCCACCAAGCATCACGCGCGCCAGCAGATCGCGGCCGTTCAGATCCGTCCCGAACGGAAAATACTCCCGGTTGACCTTGCCTGTGATGACCAATGTTCGCCCGTCATTCTGCGTGGCGCCGACACTGGTCTCACGAAACTCGTTCGCGCGGTCGAAATAGCGCGTGGCGCGCGGGTCGATCGGGGTGTCGGAGCTGACGGTTGCGGTGAAAGCCTCGCCCTCGACCTTTAAGCTATCAAGCTTGACGCGCGCCCGGGTTGCCACGCCTTCCGCAACGTCCTGTAACGCGGAAACGTCAGGGCGCGGCTTCAGGCTCGGCGGCACGGTGACATAGGACGGGAAAACCTGATCATAAGTGTGGGAGACGAAGAGCGGCCCGACGAACGCAAACAGGCTGATCAGGACCATCATGATGCAACCCGCCATTGCGGCTCGGTTGCGCCGGAAGCGAATAAGTGCCAGCTGGAACAGGCTGCGGCCGGCTTTACCGGGAGCGGCCAGGGATGAACCCGCGACATGATCAGTCATGACGGACCCTCGGATCGAGAAGGCCGTAGAGGATATCGACCATCAAATTGAAAATAATCACGAAAATAGCGACCAAAATCACGGTTCCCATCACGAGGGTATAGTCGCGATTGAGGGCGCCAAGAACGAAATAGCGGCCGACACCGGGGATCGTGAAGATCGTTTCCACAACAGCGGAACCGGTCAAAAGGGCCGCCGCGCATGGGGCAAGATACGAAACCACCGGCAGCATGGCGCCGCGCATGGCATGGGTCACGACGACGACGCGCGCAGGCAATCCGTAAGCACGGGCCGTGCGGATATGGTCGGCGTGCAGCGCTTCGATCATCGAGCCGCGGGTCAACCGGGCAAAGACCGCGAGCTGCGGGAGCGCCAGCGCAATCATCGGCAGGATGAGAAAACGCAAGGATCCGTCTCCCCAGCCGCCGGCCGGAAGGAGCGATAGCGAGACTGCGAAGATAAGTGTCAGTACCGGACCAACCACGAAATTCGGCACGGTTGTTCCGATCGTCGCCAGCGACATGATCGAAAAATCGAAGGCGCTGTTTTGCCTCAGCGCCGCGACCGTGCCCATGAGAACACCGCCGACGAGCGCCAGCAGCAGCGCATAGAAGCCGAGTTCCATCGAATAAGGCAGGCCCTTGCCGATCAGTTCGGCGACGCTGTTGTCCTTATAGACATAGCTCGGACCGAAATCTCCGCGAACGGCATTGCCAATATAGGTCGCGTACTGGCGCCACAGCGGCTGATCGAGCTGATACGTCCGCATCAGGTTCTCCATCGTCGCCGGGGGCAGCGGCCGCTCGAGATTGAACGGACCGCCAGGGGCGAACCGCATTAAGAAAAATGAAATCGTCACGACGATGAAAAGCGTCGGAACCGCGCTTGCGAGACGTCGCAAAACGAAGGCAATCATACCCGTCCTCCTGTGCAACGGCGCACGGGCTCTCGCTCGTGCGCCGTCTGCGCCAGTCTATTACTGGGAAACGCTCAGGAAACGGCTCAGGTGCTGATTGGCAGCATTGTCATGCCAGCCCTGCACGCGGCTCGAAACGAGCCAAAGATCGGCCTGGGTCAGCAACGGCGCGACCGGCTGGTCGGCCATAAGATGCGTCTCGGCTTCGTGCAGCAGCTTCGAACGCGCAGCCGGGTCTGTCTCGGCATAGGATTTCGCCATCAAGGCGTCGAATTCCGGGCTTTCATAGTGACCGTAATTGAACGTCTTGTTGGTGCTGAGATTGAGCGCCAGGAAGTTCTCGGCATCCGCATAGTCGGCAACCCAGCCGGCGCGCGCGACGTTGAACTTGCCACCTTCCTGCAGGTAGGCGTAGTGCGAGGAGACGTCGAGATTCACAAGCGAAACCTTCGCCTTGAAGGTGTTCTTCCACATGTCGGCAACGGCAGTGGCGACACGCTCGTGGTTCGGATTGGTGTTATAGCGAATCTCGATGTTCAGCGGCTTGCCGCCGTCACCGTAGCCCGCCTCCTTCATCAGTTCGATTGCCTTGTCCTCGCGATCAAGCTGCGAAACATCGGCGAAATCGGCCTTTGCCGGAGCGCCATAGGTATCGATACCGGGCGGAACGAGCGAATAGGCCGGGATCTGGGACCCGCTGTAGATCTCCTTTGCCAGGAAATCGCGGTCGATCGCCATGGAAAGGGCACGACGCACGCGAACGTCGCTGTACGGCTCCTGGCGGCTGTCGAAAGCATAGTAGTATGTGGCAAGAGTCGGCGAAACGTGCACCTGATCCGAATAGGAGCTACGCAGACGATCGATCTGGTCTGCCGAGAAGTTATAGACCAGATCCATTTCCTTCGCCTCGAAACGGCGAACGGATGCGGCCTGATCGTCGATCGGGTAGAAAACGACCTTGTCGAGCTTCACATTGGCCGCGTCCCAGTAGCTTGGGTTCTTCTCGACAACGAGGTTGTCGTTCGGAACGTGGCTGACAAGCTTGAACGCACCGTTCGAGACCATGACGCCGGGCTTTACAAAGTCGGCCCCGTTCTTTTCGACACTTGCCTTGGAAACCGGCAGGGCCGTCTGATGCGCAAGAAGCTCGAGGAAGAACGGCGTCGGCCGCTCGACCTTGATCTCCAGCGTCTTTGCATCCACAGCCTTTACGCCAAGTTCCGCCGGCGCGAGCCCGCCCTTGTTCACCTTCTCCCCATTCTTGATCGGATAGAGGATGTTGGCATATTCGGCCGCAGTCTTCGGATCCTCGACGCGCTGGAACGAGAAGACGAAATCGTCAGCGGTGACAGGCGAACCGTCGGACCACTTCGCATCCTGGCGCAGCTTAAACGTGTAGGTGAGCGCATCATCGGACAACGTCCACGATTCGGCAGCGCCCGGCACGATCTTTCCTGATGCATCATAGATCGTCAGGCCCTCGTACAGATCCTTCAGAATGAACTCCTCGATATTGATCGAGGTGTGCGCCTGGTCGAGCGTCTGAGGCTCACCGGCATTGCCGCGATGAAGGACCGTTTCTGCCAAGGCTGGCGTGCTGCCCAGAAGGACGGCGCCGAGCAAAAAGGCGGTATGAAGCTTGAGTATTCTGGATCCCATTTTTGTTTTCCCCTTTTGTTGTTCTACATAGAGTTGCCGGAGTGAATGCCATAAAATTCGAGAAATCAAGGCATTTTGCGTACAGCATTCCCTCGCCTCGACAACGGCAACGGGAATGCAACCCTTGATCTCCCTGGACAGTGACACCCCTTACATCTGTGTCAGAAATGACGGCCAAGCAACTTTTGGCCGATTAAAAAGTTCTTGGCGCAATGTCCGCAATGCGACGCCCGTACTTCTTTTCCGCTTATGAGAATTGAAGAGATTTGGCGTCATTGGTCTTCATAGTATCGAGGCGAGGAACGGGACACACCGGCGGACGATCTACTCAACCTCTGGACGCTGCTCGTTGACCAGTGGAAAACTACGATGGCGCCCACTTGGCTGACTCGTCAGATCCGCGAACAAGGTTTTAGGCAACCACGCGCCCACACATTTCGGCAACGCGAATCTGAAAGCCCGGCGCGGAGGGACCGGCACCGGGCTTATTATTTCCAACCGACGATTTGAGGTTGATCACCGGTCAGGCGACGCTACAGGAAAACGCCGCTGCAGTTTCAATGACTGAAACACCATATTGTTCCATAAATGAGAAAGCCCGGCGCTTGGGCTATGCGCCGGGCCTTTTTGGACTGCTGGGATGGGTTCCAACGAGTCCGAGCAACGTTCAGACTTGGGGCGTTGCACACAAGAAACGGACGCCGCACGAGAATGTTCCGACGCGGGATGCAAAGAGCGTTGATTCTTCGGCAGCATTATCCAGCCGAATGAGTGTGTCGAAGAATTTGGCTAAAGGTTCGCGGTGGAAGGCGCTCGTGAGCACTTGTCGCGAGATCGACTTATGGCGGAAGAGGTGGGATTCGAACCCACGGTACGGTTTCCCGCACGCCGGTTTTCAAGACCGGTTCCTTAAACCACTCGGACACTCTTCCTGATCCGCAACTGGGCTCAATGCGAAGCAACAGTCGCGAACGATGTCAGGCTTTATAGTGACCCATGCGCGTCGTCAACAGCTGCCGTGGGCTGGCCGCGACAGCTGTCGGAGTGAACTTAACGCGGGATCAGTGAGCGGTGGTCTTTCTCGTCGCGAGAAGCAGGATAAAATCGTCGGCGGCGTCGGCGATCGCCATTGCGACTTCCGCTGGAGCCCAGCCGTTTAGCTGAGCATCTTCAATGATGCGGTGCAGCGCGGGCTCGACCTCCGCGCGGCAATCCAGCAAGCGTTGATCGTGGGCAACGTGCTTATCTGCCGACTGAAGATTAATCATGACTGATACCCCTCATTTCCAAGCAGCTACCATGACATAGATTAAAGGTTGAGCAAGAGGTTGCTGAAATAAAGATTCATTTAGATGGGGGGTGCGCCATTTTGACTACACCCGCCTCCTCACCATCGAGCCTTTAAAACGCCAACCAAACGGCAAGACCTCACCAAATTCAAATAGATTGGCCTCCGGCACCGTCCCGCATTTCGTCATATCATCGACGCTTTTGCGGCACCCCGCTTCTTTGCCAGACCGTCGCGTCGGAGCTACTCGACATAACGTCGAGTAATTTTATAAAATCCCCAAAAGGTTGCATTCTGTCGCTTTATTGCGAGATCAGGCCGTTCGTGACCCTAGAATGCCGCACCGCAGCATCCAAAGCACGTTTTCGTACCACCCTTGCTGCAGTCAAGCGCGTGCCTATCTACTTGCGCACGGCAATGATTGCGGCGAAAGCCGCAGTATAGTCAGAAATCTGTACTGATCATCGCCGCATCTGAATGCAGCATATTCTCGACATTGATGTCTCTTTCTTCGAAAAGGATATTCGCAATGGAAAGTGCAGGCGTAGGCTGGTTCGCAGCCATTATCATCGGCGGTATAGCGGGGTGGCTCGCCGAGAAATTCATGAACAGCAACATGGGTATTCTTATGAATATCCTGCTCGGTATTGTTGGCGCGATCGTCGCCAATGCCATCCTCGCGGGATTCGGCGTGGTGCTCGGTGGGTGGATTGGCTATCTGATTGCAGGCTTTGTGGGCGCCTGCCTGCTGATTGCGCTCGGGCGCATCATAAGACGTTGAGTTTTCCAAAAGCAAAAGGCCGAGCGGATATCCGCTCGGCCCTTTTTCAGTGCGACTCTTCAAAAATTATCGGCGGCTCATCAATCCGAACAAGTAGGCTACGCCTGCTGTCACAGCGAGCGCGAAGATCGGCTCCTCACGCACCTTGTCGCGCACGCGCTCCGTCATGACAGAGGCCTCGTCCGCGACGGCGGTCTTGGCACCCTGCCCCAGCGCAACCACGCTTTCGGACAGCCGAGCAAGATCTTCACGCAACGCGGCGACCTGTGCCGAAAGGTCGTCTGCTGCGATTTCCGCCTTCACGCGTGCTGCGGTGGACTGGCTGGAGGCGGTTTTCAAATCGGCCATTGTCTGCTCCTCTTTGTTCGGGATGCTGTTCAACGTGGTAACCGCACCAAAGGTTCCGAAAGGCGGGCTATTTGTTGCGGCCGGGATGCCGGAGGCAGCCGCTGATATAGCGCAGATGTTTTCACGCGATAACCCTTCATTTCCGCAAAGGTTTGTTCTAAGGAACGTCGATTACTTTGCCCGAAAGCGGGCAAAAAGAATGCGAGGTTTGCGTTTCGATGTTCGATCTTCTGCGAAGAGCCGCCCACACCTGGGTCGCCAAGCTCCTCATGCTGCTTCTAGTCGCCTCTTTCGGCATCTGGGGCGTTTCCCGTTCGTTGATCGACGGCGGCAGCAGCACGACTGTCGTTACCGTCGGTGATCAACATGTCGACGTGAACGAATTCCGCCTTGCCTATCAGCGGCAGGTCGCAAATCTCAGCCAGCAGTTCGGCATGCGCCTGACGCCTGACCAGGCGCGCGCGTTCGGCGTCGAGCAGCAGGTTCTGGCGCAGCTCGTTGCCGGCGCGTCGCTCGACCAGCTGGCTGAAGACATGAACCTCGGTCTGTCGCAGGATCGCCTGGCAAAGCTCATCGGCGACGATCCGGCTTTCAAGGCCGTCAACGGCCAGTTCGACCGCTCGCTGTTCACGTCGCGGCTGCGCAACGCTGGCATTCGCGAAGACGACTATATCAAGGAGCGCAGCAAGGTCGCCGTCCGGAGCCAGATCGTCGATGCGATCTCCAACGGCTTCACCGCACCAAAAACGCTCGTAGACGCGCTGAAGCTCTATCGCCAGGAAAGCCGTGGTGTCGACTATCTGCTGCTGACCAACGCCAACATCGAGCCGATCAAGGCGCCTGCTGACGACGTCCTGAACAAATGGTTCGAAGGTGCGAAGCCCCGCTATCGCGCCCCTGAGTATCGCAAGGTTGCGTATCTCAAGCTTCAGCCGGAAGACATTGCCGACGCGGCATCGGTGACCGACGACCAGATTCGCGAAGAGTTCGACAAACACAAGGACAACTATCGCACGCCGGAAACGCGGACGATCGAGCAGTTGACCTTCCAGAACAAGGATCTGGCGAACGCCGCATCGAACGCGCTGAAGGTCGGGACGACATTCGATCAGCTGGTTGCGGATCAGGGCAAGACGGCTGCCGACGTGATGCTTGGAGAGTTTTCCAAGGACAAGGTTCCCGATCAGGCCATCGCGGAAGCGGCTTTCGCCGTCAGCAAGAACGGCGGCACGACACCCGTCGTCGACGGCACATTCGGTCCGGTGATCGTACGGATCAGCAACATCAAGCCGGAAAGCACCAAGACGCTCGATGAAGTCAAGGACGACATCCGCAAGCAGCTCGCGGTCTCGAACGCCTCGCAAGAGTTGATCAACGTCCATGACCAGATCGAAGACCTGCGTAGTTCCGGTTCCGCGCTGGAGCAGATCGCCTCGCAGCTGAAGCTGAAGGCCGTTGTCATCGACGCTGTGGATTCGGCCGGGCTCGACAAGAGCGGCAACGAGGTGAAGGATATTCCGTCGAAGCAGCAGGTGCTTGCCGCTGCCTTCCGCGCGGAGGCCGGTGCAGACGTCCCGTCGCTGTCCATCGGAACCGACGGCTACCTCTGGTTCGACGTCCGCGACATCACGCCTGAACGCGATCGTCCGCTTGCCGAAGTCCATGACAAGGCTGTCGCGGACTGGACTGCCGAACAGCAGAAGGCAGAACTCGCCAAGAAGGCCGAGGAACTGAAGCAGCAGGCCCAGAAGGGTACCTCGCTTGCCGATATCGCGGCTCCGCTCGGAATTTCGGTCGAGACCAAGAGCGGCATCACGCGCGGTTCCGACGATCCGGTTCTCGGAAGCGGCGGCGTCAATGCAGCCTTCACCGGCCCCGTCGATACCATTGCCAATGCGGTCGGCGCCGATCCGACTACGCAGATTCTGCTGAAGGTTACGGAAGTGAACACCGAGCCAACAGGCGACGTGCTTGCCAACCAGGACCAGCAGATCACTGCTATGGCAAACGCCGCCGGCGATGACATCCTCGATCAGATGGTCAACCTGCTGCAGACGCAGTATGGCGCCACTGTCAACCAGGCACTCGCGGAACAGGCATCCGTCCGCTAAGGGAGAGCGCAACGCATGAGCGATCTGAAACCGCTTCTGGCGAAGGCCGCGAGCCGCGAACCGTTGACACGTGAGGAGGCCCGGCAGGCGTTCGACATTCTGATGTCGGGCCAGGCTACGCCTTCGCAGATCGGCGGTTTCCTGATGGCCCTGCGGGTTCGCGGCGAGACGGTCGACGAGATCGTCGGCGCGGTGACGACGATGCGCTCGAAGATGCTCACCGTCGAAGCGCCAGCCGATGCGATCGATATCGTCGGGACCGGCGGTGACGCAAGCGGGACCTACAATATCTCGACGCTCGCCGCACTGATCGTGGCAGGCGCCGGGGTGCCCGTAGCAAAGCACGGCAACCGCGCGCTGAGCTCAAAGTCGGGCGCGGCCGATAGTCTGGCCGCCCTCGGTGTAAAGCTCGACGTCACACCAGAGATCATTTCCCGGTGCATCCATGAAGCCGGTGTCGGTTTCATGTTCGCGCAGCAGCACCATTCCGCCATGCGCCATGTCGGCCCTTCGCGCGTCGAGCTTGGCACGCGGACCATCTTCAATCTGCTCGGTCCGCTGTCCAATCCGGCCGGCGTCCGGCGGCAGCTGCTCGGGGTCTATGCGCCGCAATGGGTCGTGCCGATCGCGGAAGTCATGCGGGATCTCGGATCCGAGAGTGTCTGGGTCGTTCATGGCAACGGCCTTGATGAAATCACGACGACCGGAACAACAAGCGTTGCGGCCCTCGAGAACAGCAAGATCAGAACGTTCGAGCTGTCGCCAGCCGATTTCGGCGTGGAGCAATGCCAGCTCGACGCGATCAAGGGTGGCGATGGCGTGGTCAATGCGGCTGCTCTGCGCGATGTTCTCGGCGGGGCGCGAAACGCCTATCGCGATATCGCTCTCGCCAACGCGGCCGCGTCGCTCGTCATTTCCGGCAAGGCGGAACTGCTGAGCGACGGGATGCGACTTGCCACGCAGTCGCTCGACAGCGGTGCGACGGCCGCGGCCCTCGATAAACTGATCGCCGTGTCGAATGACATCGACTAGGATGAACCCATGACCGATATTCTCAAGAAGATCGAACTTTACAAGCGCGAAGAAATCGCCGCTGCGAAGTCCAAGGTGACGCTGGCCGATCTCAAGGCGATGCAGGCTGGGCAGTCCGCACCGCGTGGATTCTACCGGTCGCTGGTCGCAAAGCGCGACGCCGGCAAGTATGGCCTGATCGCGGAAATCAAAAAGGCCAGCCCGTCGAAAGGGTTGATCCGGCCGGATTTCGATCCGCCGTCCCTGGCTTCCGCCTATGAACTTGGTGGCGCCGCCTGTCTGTCTGTTCTGACCGATAGGCCGAGCTTCCAGGGCGCGCCCGAGTTTCTGACGGCCGCGCGCGAAGCCTGCTCTCTGCCTGCGCTTCGTAAAGACTTCATGTTCGACACCTATCAGGTTCAGGAAGCCCGCGCCTGGGGCGCTGACTGCATTCTCCTGATCATGGCCTCGCTGTCGGACGACAATGCGCAGCGCCTTGAGGAAGAAGCCTTCAACCTCAGGATGGATGTACTGGTTGAAGTTCACGATGCCGAGGAGATGGAGCGAGCATTGAAGCTCAGTTCTCCGATGATTGGCATCAACAACCGAAACCTCCGGACGTTCGAAGTAAGCCTTGGCGTCAGTGAAGAGCTTGCCGCGATGGTTCCCGAAGAGCGCCTGCTGGTCGGTGAAAGCGGCATCTTTACCCATGCCGATTGTCAGCGGCTGCAGAATGTCGGCATCAACACCTTCCTGGTTGGGGAAAGCCTGATGCGCAAGGATGACGTTACAGCGGCAACGCGTAGCCTGCTGTTTGGTGACGCGGCCCAGGCGGCAGAATAGCCATGAGCAACAGTGGCGGACTGACGCATATCGACTCGTCCGGTCAGGCTCACATGGTGGACGTTGGAGCGAAGGCCGATAGCGTTCGGGTCGCGACGGCAGAGGGGCACGTGACCATGGCCGAGGCAACCCTGGAGCTTATCCGCCAGGGTAATGCCAAGAAGGGCGACGTTATCGGCACGGCTCGTCTAGCCGGCATCATGGCTGCGAAGCAGACGAGCAATCTCATTCCGCTTTGCCATCCGTTGATGCTGACGAAGGTTTCGGTCGAGATTACCGAAGATCCGGCGTTACCGGGACTGCGCGTTGAAGCCACAGCCAAGCTGACCGGCAAGACCGGCGTCGAGATGGAAGCACTCACGGCCGTCTCGGTCGCATGTCTCACCATTTACGACATGGCGAAGGCTGCAGACAGAACGATGGAGATCGGCGGCATCAGGCTCCTTGAGAAGTCAGGTGGAAAATCCGGCGACTTTCGACACTCGGAGCACAATAAATGAGCCTCCTGCCCGTCTCCGATGCTCTGGAGCGTTTGCTTTCGCGCGCCTTGCCGGTCGATGGAAGCGAGTCCGTTCCGCTGGCAGAGGCTGATGGGCGTGTTCTTGCGACCGACGTATCAGCGCGTCTGACGCAACCACCATTCGACGCCTCAGCGATGGACGGATATGCGCTGCGAAGCGCCGATGCGCTGCAGCCGGACGCTAAGCTGACTGTGATTGGCACCTCGTCGGCCGGCCACGCCTTCGAAGGCGCGATCAGCGAAGGCCAGGCGGTGCGCATCTTCACCGGGGCTCCGGTTCCTGACGGTGCCGACAGTGTGCTGCTGCAGGAGGATACCCTTCGTGTGGGCGATGAGATCGAAACGACCTATCCGGTTCGTCATAACCAGCATGTACGTCCGAGGGGCCAGGATTTCCTCGATGGCGAGACGGTGCTCAAGGCCGGCACCATCCTCGATTTCTCTCGCCTGACCGTTGCCGCCGGAATGAACCATGCGACGCTTGACGTATGGCGCAAACCTCTAATCGCGCTCCTTGCGACTGGCGACGAGCTGCTTGCGCCTGGAAGCGTGCCGGGGCCGGCGCAGATCATCGCCTCGAGCACGTTCGGCATTGCAGCGTTGGCGCGCAAGGCTGGTGCTCAGGTTCTCGATCTCGGGATAGTGCCCGATGACCGTGCCGCCATCAGCGCGGCCGTCGAAAGAGCGCAGCAGGCAAAGGCCGATGTCATCGTAACGCTTGGCGGAGCATCGGTTGGGGATCACGATCTCGTCCAGTCGACGCTTCTGTCTGTCGGAATGGAGCTTGATTTCTGGCGGATCGCAATGCGTCCCGGCAAGCCGCTCATGGTTGGCAGCCTTGGTACCACACATGTGCTTGGTCTGCCGGGGAACCCTGTGTCCAGTCTGGTGTGCGGCCTGCTCTTTCTTGAGCCGCTGATCCGCAAGCTCGCCGCCCTGCCCGCTGTTGCGCGTGATGCGACTGCAGAAACGACGGTAGCGCTCCGCGGGAATGATCACCGCCAGGATTACGTCCGCGCGCGGCTTCAACGCGCCGCCTCCGGAAAGCTCATGGTAGAGCCTTTCGGCAAGCAGGATTCATCGATGATGAAGATCTTTGCCGAGTCGGATTGCCTGATCGTGCGCCCACCGCATGCGCCTGAACTGCCGGTGGGCGGTCAATGCCCGATCATCCTGCTTCGGGACCTCGTCTAGCCGAAACCGCAGCCTGCCTGGCGGTATCGGGCGAAATAGCGAACACCCCTGCCCGACATTCATCCGCCGTCGACCCACCGAAATCCGGAACGGTATATTCGGCGACGAGTGTCAGTTGATCAGCGGCAAGAGACCGGCGAAACGGGTCGCCGATCAGGACATCAATGCCTGCGGCCCGGCTTTTTACCAGAAAAGGCAGGACATCCGCAGCGACGTCAGGATCGTAGAATACGTCGCCCGCGAGGATGATATCGACCGCTGGCGGCACCATTGGCAGACCATCCGCCAGAAATAGGACTTCGACTGCCACACCATTCGCCGCGGCGTTGAGGCGGATCGCCGTTGCGGCATTCGAGTCGATCTCGGCGGCAGTCACAGTAACAGCACCACATTTCGCAGCCGCGATCGCGACAAGGCCGGAACCCGCTCCAAGATCGAGAACGCGCCGGCCGGAAACAATGTGAGGATATTGCAGGATATGCCGCGCCAATGCCGCGCCGCCCGCCCAGCTGTACGCCCAGTATGGCGGGCTGGCATCGGCGGCATGTCCCTGCAGTCGTGAGAGACGACTGCAGGGATGCGCAGTGTAGAGAAGGATGTCAGGCGATGCCGGTGACGGCTCGAGCCGCAGATTGGTTGTGATGAAGGAAGCAATGTCCATCAAACAACACCCACGTCTCGACCGCTCCCGGTAGGCCTCAGCCCTTCTTCTTTGCGAATTTCGGCTTCCCGCCCTTCGGAGGCTTTCCATCGAATTTCGGCTTGTCTTGGAACTTTGCAGCGCCTTCAGGCTTCGACTTCCCGGGCTTCTTGCTCCACGGCTTCGTATCGCGGTCTGCGGCAGCCCCCTCGGGTTTGCCCTTCTTGAAGTCGCCGCGCGGGCGATCGTCGCGGAACTCGCGGCGATTGTCGAAGCTCTTCTTGCCCTCGTAGGGCTTTGGAGTTGCCGGGCGGCTGAAATCCGGAACGCCGTTCAGCCGTGCGACGCGGATGCCCTTCTCCATGGTCTTGTTCGGACCGGTCGCGTGCAGGAAAGCCTCGGCGTTATCGGCCGCAATCTCCACGAACGTCTCGTCCTGCTGCATCTTGATGGCGCCGATTTCACGCTTCGTGAGACCACCATGCCGGCAGATCATCGGGATGAGCCAGCGCGGCTCGGCATTCTGCTTGCGGCCGACAGACAGCGAGAACCAGACGCTCGGACCGAATTCGCCACGCGGGGCCTTCTCGCCACGCTCGCGCGGAGCATCGGAATTGGCACGGGGGCGGCGACGGTCGTCCTGAACGGTAACCTCGATCAGATCCTCGGGCGCAGACTGGTTCGCGCGATAGAGATTGACGAAAGCGCTGGCCAGCTTCTCGGCACCGTGCGTTGCCAGAAGGCGTTCGATAAGGCCCTTCTCTTCTTCCCGCGCAGGTTCCTGGAACACCGGGCTCGCAAGCAAGCGCTCCTCGTCACGTTCAGAGACATCCTCGGCAGATGGCGGCCGTGCCCATTCGGCGGCAAGGCCGGCATTGTCGAGCAAGCGCTCGGCCTTGCGACGGGCGTTGAGCGGCACGATCAGCGCGCTAACACCCTTGCGCCCGGCGCGGCCGGTACGTCCGCTACGATGAAGCAAGGTTTCAGGATTGGTCGGGAGGTCTGCGTGAATGACGAGGTCCAGACCCGGCAGATCGATACCGCGTGCGGCAACGTCGGTCGCGATGCAGACCCGCGCCCGGCCGTCGCGCATCGCCTGCAATGCGTGGCTGCGTTCGTTCTGCGTGAGCTCCCCTGAGAGGGCAACGACATTGAAATTACGGTTGTGGAAGCGCGCTGTCAGATGATTGACCGCTGCACGGGTAGAGCAGAAGACAATGGCGGTCGTCGCCTCGTAGTATCGGAGAACGTTGATGATCGCATTCTCGCGATCACTCGGCGCAACAACCAGCGCCCGGTATTCGATGTCACCGTGCTGCTTTTCTTCCGCAGTCATGGTGATGCGCACCGCATTGCGCTGGTAGCTTTTTGCAAGCTTCGCGATCGCTGCAGGCACCGTCGCCGAGAACATCAGCGTGCGCCGGTCATCAGGTGATTCTTCCAGGATGAATTCGAGATCTTCGCGGAAACCGAGATCGAGCATCTCATCGGCTTCATCGAGCACCACGGCCTTCAAGGCGGACATGTTCAGGGCGTTGCGACGGATGTGGTCGCACAGGCGTCCCGGCGTACCGACGACGATATGTGCGCCGCGCTCGAGTGCCCGGCGCTCGTTGCGAATGTCCATGCCGCCAACGCAGCTGACGATCACTGCGCCCGTCATCTCATACAACCATTCGAGCTCTCGCTTGACCTGGAGCGCCAGTTCGCGCGTCGGTGCAATCACCAGTGCAAGCGGCGCGGTTGCGGAGGGGAAGCGATCGGAATCACCGAGCAGCGTCGGCGCCAGTGCAAGGCCGAACGCAACGGTCTTGCCCGAGCCCGTCTGGGCCGAAACGAGCGCGTCCGAAACGGCCAGCTCGGGGTCAAGCATAGCATTCTGAACGGGTGTGAGCTCGGCGTAACCGCGTTTCGCCAACGCCTTGGCGATCGCCGGAACGACGCCGTTAAAATCTGTCATCTGTCTGTCTTTCGGAGTTTTCAGGCGCATAGAACGCCAGTGCCAGATCTTGCCGGCTGAAAAGTTGCGCCGTTCCTACTTGGTCACGCGTCAAATGTCAAAGCGGATGTCCGCTCCACAACCACACATCGATTTCTTCGGTCCTTCCACGTATGGACGCAGATATCGGCTTTTGCAATCGGCCGGAGCGGAAAACGACGCCGCTGCCGCCGGCCGCTTCGACGATCGCATTGCTCGCAGCCAGTTCGGCGCGGTTCGCGGCAGCAACTTCCATCAGGCGGCTCGCGACATTGACGGTATCTCCGGTTGCCGTGATCTGCTGCCGACTGCCGGTTCCAAGCCTCGACGCAACGACCGGACCGCAATGCGCACCGACCTTGAACCCGGACTTGCGGCCAGACAGCGTAGGATGCCCGGAAAGCCACTGCCGAAGACGCTCGCAGAGCATGATTGCGCAGGCAGACGCGCGTGCAGCGTCGTCAGCGGACGGGCGCGGCAGGCCAAACAGGATCATGGCACCATCGCCCATGAAACTTGTGATCGCGCCGCGGTGCGAGCGCGCCACCTCGTCCACCAGCTCGAAGAAGCCGCTTAGCAGCTCACGAACATCTGTAACGCCAATCGCTTCACTCAGGCCGGTAAAACCGGAGAGATCGACAAAGACGATCGATGCCTCCTGGCGGACCGGCTTCGAGAGGAACGAAGGGTCTCGTGCCAGCCATTCCCCCATTCCCGGCGCTTCGATGCGCTGCAGCAGTTCGCTCTGTGCCGCGAAATGGATCGCACGCCGTCGATCGAACCAAAGCTCCAAGGCGCCGAACAGGAGAAGCGGCGGCAAAGTCGCGGCGACCGGGAGCGCTGCGCTGAACCAGTAGCCGTAGTCGAATGCCAGCAGGTTTACGCCTACCCACAGCACGACGATCGCCGCGATGGCGGCATAACCCGGTGCACTCCTTCGCCATGCAAGCAGCAGGATCAGCGAAATCGGCAACGCAACCGCGATCACGCTATCGGTTGCCCGTGTATTCTGGTCCCGTACCATGTTGTCGCCGACGATCAGGTGATTGATCGCCGTCGACATCACCTCGACGCCAGGCAATATCGGATCGAACGGCGTCGGAAAAACGTCTCCGCCGCCCGTGACTGTCGATCCGATAACGACCACCTTGCCGGTCACGGCGTCAGACGACAGCTTCCCATCGAAGGCATCGGCAGCGCTGAAGGTCGAGATCGTTCCCCGCGGTCCGTAGAACGTCAATGGCAGGCGCTGCCCTCCGTCGGTGGGCAGGTGCCTTTCGCCCAAGGCGAGTTCACCTGGCTCGAACGCCGGATTGACACCGACTGACAAGGATGCCGCCAGCAGCGAGAAGGATGGGTACACCCGATCAGAAGCCCTTGAGATCAGAGGGACGTAGCGGGGCGTTCCGGCATCGTCGGTCGAGACGTTCACAACACCGACGGCCGCGACATCCGAGAACCGCGCGAGCGGCAACAGGATCTTGTCGGCAACGGGGATGCCGGCAAGCGGATCGCCCGCCTCGGATGTCACCGCCTGGGTACTTTTCGAGAATATGCCAGCCGCGGCGATGACACTTGGCGTCTGCGTCAAGGCTGTGACGAGAGCCGTGTCGCCCTCTTCCGGGCCGGGATCGACCAGCAGGAGATCCAGCGCGATCACCTTCGGCTTCATCTTGCCTATGGTGTCCACGAGCTCGGCCAGTTTTGCCCGGGAAAGAGGATAGCCTTCCGCTGCCGCGGTGCGATCGTCGATTGCGATGATGCTGACAATTGGCCGTGGTTGCCGCGCTCCCAGCATCGTGCTCCGCAAATCGGTCAGCGATGCCTCGATGCGGTCGAGAAAGCTGAGTTTGCCCGCGACATGCAATGAACTCAACGATCCGGCCCAGAGCACGGCAACGACGAGGGAAATGGCGACGAGTAGCCGTTTGGCGTGCATCGGCGACTATTGGCCGAGGCGTGCCAGCAGGGCCGCGGCGCGTGCAGGCGGCCAGCGACGCACGGTCAGGGGTTCGCTTCCTCGCGCCACGTCAACACCCTCACCCACGGAAAGCACAACACGCCTGCCCGAGGAAGGGCGCCCGACGGCGACCCGCCCCCGTACCACGAAGACGGAGGTTGTTCCGTTCTTGACATCGACGGCCCAGCGCGTGCCTCGGACAGCGGCGATCGCCTGCGGCGTCACCACCTCAAATCCGCCTCGGCGCTTCGCGCTATCGACATCCACGAGCACCGCCTTGTTTCGCAAGGATACGGCATCGGGCCTGCCATCGCGGTTTCGGTCGATCACATTGAACCGGGCACCGCCCTCGGCAGTGATCGTCGTGCCATCACAGTGCATGATCTGGCGTGATGTCCCTGCGAGACGCTCCATCGTACAGCCAGGCGCCTGCGCCAGCGCGATATCGTTCGCAAGAAGGCTCGCGCCGCTGGATGCGACAGCAGCCAAAAGCATTCGGGAGATAAAATGCATATTCGTCACCTCCGTCAAAATCGCGATCGTATCGTTGCCTATCTATGTCGATTGCTGAAGCACGCATAGGGAAACGTCAACGGATATCAGGAGCGATCTACAGTTTAAGCGTCGCCTCTTATCGCCGGACCTGTGTAGCGCGCCCTCGGGCGGATGAGATGACCGCTCTCGACCTGCTCCATCGCGTGGGCGAGCCAACCGACCGACCGCGCGAGCGCGAAGATCACGAGCGGCGCGTTCTCGGGGAGGTCGAAGGCTGCCGACATGGCCGTCAGGGCAAAATCCACATTCACCCCTTCCCCAACGAGCTCTTCTCCCGCTGCAGCAAGTTCCGTGTAACTTTCCGGCACTCTGAATTGCGACAATAGCGCCTTGGCCCGGATGTCTCCATCCGGATACAAAGGGTGGCCGAACGCTGCGAGCAACCTCCCCTCGGTCAATGCCTGTCGCACGGCTAGCCCGGCACCAACAGCCTTTACCTCCTCGATAAACGACAAAACGCCCTGCCACGCGCCGCCGTGGAGCGGCCCCGTCAACGTCGCAAGGCCTGACAGTACCGCAGCGGAAAGGGTCGCGCCTGACGACGCCGTGACCCGGGTCGCAAAGGTCGACGCGTTCAGTTCGTGATCGGCAAGAAGAACCAACGCACGCCGGACGCAATCAGCAGCGTCCGGCCTATTCCAGCTCATCGCGAGCCGCTGGTGCAATGGCAGGCTTGCCGATCCCGGAGCAAGAGCGCTTGCGACAGTAGAAAGGATATCCTGCGCCTCGGTTCTCAGAACCTTGAGCGACCGACCCAGTGTGGGTAGGTCGCGTATTGCGCGCTGCCCCAGCAGAAGGAAAGCCTGATCGAGCGATGGCACGCCTTCCGAAGGCTCGGCGCGCGCGGTTTCAACGTCAGAAGAGTTCCATAGGAGGGCTGCCGTCTCCTCCAGCGAGGCGTGCTCGGCCCATAGAGCCGCATCGCGCCCGCGATAGTAGAGCCGACCATCGACGATCGTGGAGATGGCCGAGGGCAGAACGGGATCGCCCCACTGGATCGTATCTGCCGCAACCGTCTCGGTCTTGCGCCGACCCGCATTGCGTTCCGTAAGCCGCTGGACATCGGCGGCGTTGTAGAGGCTTCTCCTGACATCCGCGACGTCAGGCTTGGCGCGAATGCGACCACGGCTAACATTTGCATAAAGCGTCTGCGGCTTCGTGCCGAGTTTTTCGAGCGCCTGCTCTGCCGTCAGCCACACGATCGCACCCTCATACATTGATCTATTTCGTCAAGATTGACGTCAATCAATTTAGGTTCGATCTTCTTGAACGTAAAGGAGAAACACCATGAAAAACGGCTTGGAAGATGTCATCGCGGCTGAAACGCTGCTCTCGGATGTAGACGGCGAAGCTGGTCGCCTGGTTATTCGCGGCATCTCACTTGATGAACTTGCATCAACGGCAACCTATGAAAGCGTTGCCGCTCTGTTGCTCGATGGCTTGATGGAGCGACCGGTCAACGAGACGGAATTGCGCCAGCAGCTCGGCTTGATGCGGATGCAGCTTTTCGCTCACGTGCAGTCAGTCGATGCGGAACTGCTCGCGCTGCCGCCTGTCGATGCGTTGCGTGCCCTCATCGCTCGTCTGCCGGATGGCGAGGATTTCGACGCTGCCCTGAGACTGCTGGCGGCTCCGGCTGTCTTTCTGCCGACAATCCTCCGTCTGCAGGCTGGTCGCGAGCCGACCGAGCCGGACGCGACGCTGTCGCAATCTGCAGACATCCTGCGGATGCTCACCGGACGGCGCCCAAGCTCGGAACAGACGTCCGCACTCGACGCCTACCTGGTCACGATCTCGGACCACGGACTGAACGCCTCGACCTTCGCCTCCCGCGTTATCGCCTCGACGCGCGCCGGACTTACCTCGTCGGTGCTCGCCGCGATCAGCGCCCTCAAAGGGCCGCTGCATGGCGGAGCGCCCGGCCCCGTGCTGGATATGCTTGACGCGATCGGCAGTGGGGAAAACGCACGCGACTGGCTGGCACAGGCATTGGATCGAGGCGAACGTCTCATGGGCTTTGGCCACCGTATCTACAGGGTCCGCGATCCCCGCGCAGACGCGTTGAAACAGGCTCTGCGCCCGCTCGTGTCGGCCGGTCAGGTTGATCGACAGCGGATCGAACTCGCGGAATCGGTCGAGCAGGCGGCCCTGGCGATCCTGCGCGAGCGCAAACCGGACCGGGCGCTCGACGTCAATGTCGAGTTCTACACGGCATTGCTGCTCGATGCGCTAGGCTTCCCGCGCGAGGCCTTCACCGGCGTCTTCGCAATCGGTCGGACAGTAGGGTGGATCGCCCATGCCCGCGAACAATCGCTGGAAGGTCGACTGATCCGCCCTCGATCGGTCTATATCGGTCCATTGCCCCGCGCGGCCTGACCATTTCAGCCGGTGGCCCAAGACCGTAAGTATGTCTGCACAATTTCAAAGGCCGCCTCACCGATCTGGCGAGGCGGCCCTTGGAAATCAGACCAGGCGGCTCTGCTCAGTTGCCGCTTCAATGAAGCTTGCAAAGAGCGGGTGCGGATCGAGCGGCCGGCTCTTCAGTTCCGGATGGTACTGAACACCGATGAACCAAGGATGATCCGGATATTCGACGGTCTCCGGCAGAACGCCATCCGGCGACATACCCGAGAAAACAAGGCCGCAGTTTTCAAGACGGTCCTTGTAGTCGACGTTGACTTCATACCGGTGGCGATGACGCTCCGAAATGTCGGTCGAACCGTAGATGTCGGAGATCTTCGTCCCCTTTTTCAGGGCCGCCTTGTAGGCGCCGAGACGCATTGTACCGCCGAGGTCGCCCGCAGCGTTGCGCTTCTGCAACTCGTTGCCCTTCACCCACTCGGTCATGAGACCGACGACAGGCTCATCGGTCTTGCCGAACTCGGTCGACGAGGCCTTTTCGATGCCGGCGAGGTTGCGGGCCGCTTCCACGACAGCCATCTGCATGCCGAAGCAGATGCCGAAATACGGCACGTTGCGTTCGCGGGCGAACTGGGCTGCGAGGATCTTGCCTTCAGAGCCGCGCTCGCCGAAACCGCCGGGAACGAGGATGCCGTGCACCTTTTCAAGATAAGGCGCCGGATCTTCCTTTTCGAAGATTTCCGATTCGATCCACTCGAGGTTGACCTTGACGCGGTTGGCAATGCCGCCGTGATGCAGTGCCTCGATCAGCGACTTGTAGGCATCCTTGAGGCCGGTGTATTTGCCAACGATCGCGATCGTCACTTCGCCCTCAGGCGTGCGGATGCGATTGCAGACCTCTTCCCAGGAATCGAGACGCGGCTTCGGAGCCGGCTCGATGCCAAAGGCGGCCAGAACTTCGTTGTCGAGGCCTTCCTTGTGGTAGGCGATCGGCACGTCGTAGATATTGCCGACGTCGAGCGCCTGGATGACCGCAGACGGACGGACGTTGCAGAACAGCGAGAGCTTGCGACGTTCCGCTTCCGGAATTTCGCGATCAGCGCGCACCAGCAGGATGTCGGGATGAATGCCGAGCGCCTGCAGTTCCTTGACGGAGTGCTGCGTCGGCTTGGTCTTCAGCTCGCCGGCTGCCGGGATATAGGGCATCAGCGTCAGGTGGACGTAGATCGCGGTGCCGCGCGGCAGGTCGTTGCCGAGCTGGCGGATCGCTTCCATGAACGGCATCGCCTCGATATCGCCGACCGTGCCGCCGATTTCGCAGATGACGAAATCGTAGTCGTCATTGCCCTCGATAACGAAATCCTTGATCTCGTTGGTGACGTGCGGGATGACCTGAACGGTCGCGCCGAGGTAGTCGCCGCGGCGTTCCTTGTCGATGATGTTCTTGTAGATGCGGCCGGTGGTGATGTTGTCGGTCTTAGTCGCCGAACGCCCCGTAAAGCGTTCGTAGTGGCCAAGATCGAGATCGGTTTCCGCGCCGTCGTCGGTGACGAAGACTTCGCCGTGCTGGGTCGGGCTCATAGTGCCCGGATCCACGTTCAGATAGGGGTCAAGTTTGCGGAGCCGCACCCGATAACCACGGGCCTGCAGCAACGCTCCGAGAGCCGCGGCCGCAATTCCTTTACCGAGAGAGGAAACCACGCCGCCAGTGATGAATACGTATCGCGCCATGGGAGTCACCGGATACCTTTTCAAAAACGATTCCACCAGCCCAAAAATTCTTTTCCAGAACTTTTGGTGCCAGCGCGAAATCTGAACAAAAGAAAACCGGCAGACCCGAGGGCCTGCCGGCGGTTTATTCTAGTTGCCGCTTACTGTCCGCTTGGGACGGTGGCGGGTGCCGGAGCGGCAGGCGTTGTGGCCTGCGGTGCTGCCGGAGCAGTTTGAGTGGACGGAGCCGTTTCGGCAGGTGCCGATGCAGCCGGAGCCGCGGGGGCGGTTGCCGCCGGAGCAGCAGGTGCTGCCGGAGCCGTCGCCGCAGGAGCCGGAGCAGCTTCGCCGCCGGTCGGTACGCCGTTGTTGCTCTGCGGTGCCGCCGGAGCCGGAGCCGCGTTGCCGTTCTGGCCACCCAGCGAATCAAGGATACCGTTGCCCTGCCCGCCTGTTGCCGGGATACGGTTCAGGATATCCGTCGGACGGCTTTCATAGCGCGTCAGGATACCGAGAGCGAGCGACGTGATGAAGAACAGCGTCGCCAGGATCGCGGTGGTCCGCGTCAGGGCGTTGGCCGTGCCACGGGCAGACATGAAGCCCGAACCGCCGCCGATACCGAGGCCGCCGCCTTCCGAACGCTGGATAAGCACGACGCCGACAAGCGCCAGCACGATCATAAGATGAATAACAATCAAAACGGTCTGCATGGGTCCAGTCCTGCCCACACGCACGGCGGGCACAAAGCAAAATTCTGGCGCTCTTTACATGAGGTAATCCGCTATTCCAAGCCCTTCGGCTCGGAATATACACGCCTCTAAGCAAGCAACGCGTCGTATGCGCCGTAGATGGCGAGAAAATCAGTGGCTTTCAAGCTTGCACCGCCGATCAATGCGCCATCGACATTCGCGACGCCCATGAGCTCCCTGGCGTTGCTCGGCTTGACGGAACCGCCATAGAGGATGCGCATCTTCTTGCCGGCGTCGCCGAAGCGGGAAACGAGCTCTGAACGCATGAAGGCATGCGCCTTCTCAACGTCTTCGACGGTCGGCGTGAGGCCGGTACCGATCGCCCATACGGGCTCGTAGGCGATAACCGTATTCTCAGGCGTCGCGCTGTCGGGCACGGAGGCTGACAGCTGGCGCTTGATGATATCAAGGGTCTGGCCCGCCTTCCGCTCGTCGGCTGTTTCACCGATGCAGACGATCGCCGTCAGTTCTGCGGCGAAGGCAGCTTCTGCCTTGGCGCGAACGAGATGATCGGTCTCGGCATGGTCGGTGCGACGCTCGGAATGCCCGACGATGACATAAGTGCCGAAGCAATCCGCGATCATTTCGGCGGAGATGTCGCCGGTGTGGGCGCCGGACGGGTTCTGATGGCAATCCTGCGCGCCAATCGCGAGCGGGCTGTCGGTGCAAAGTGCTGTGGCGACATAGAGCAGCGTTGCCGGCGGGCAGATCAGCGCTTCAACCTTCGCAGAAAGCGGGCCTTCGACCCCTGCGGCAATCGCCTTGATCTGGTCGAGGGAGGCACGTGTGCCGTTCATTTTCCAGTTTCCCGCCACGAGCGGACGCACGTCAGGTGTCATGCCAGCCTTCCCAAACTTTCAAGTACCGAGCGGGCCTTAGCAAAAGCAGCCGTCGATGAAAAGGTTTCGTACCCTTACGTAAGGGAAATATCGGCCTTTTGTCGCGCAAATGCTTAAAATTCGGAGCCGATGTTGCTGAAAATCGTGCAACGGGCCATCACGACCCCAAAATCCAGTTCAGCGTCCGGCGCCAGTCGATCATACGGATCGGCGTCCCGTGATTGCCGGTCTGGTAAAGCGTGAAATGGGTCGGATAGCCTGTTTTCAGAAGTTTTTCGAAGAGCGCCTGCTGATCAGTGGCTGCGTAGACGGGATCGCGGCTGCCATGCGCGAACCAGATCGGAAGCTTCGCCTTGAAGAACGGGCTCTTGGCGAAGTCCGGATCGGTGACGCCGCTCATGATCACCATTCCCTTCAGCCGTTTCACGCTGTCCGCATCACGGCTGACGCCCCAGCATATCTGGCTTCCCATCGATGCACAGGCGAGGACGACCGGCTTGCCGGGAGATTGAGCAGAAGCATAGCGGATCAGCCCCTCGATTGCCGTCACGCTATCGCTGTCGAAGCTCTTCACCGACGGCGAATAATAGACGCCTCCGTTGCCCGCGACGAGGTTTTTCAGCCGATTGAAGTTTCCGCCGAAGGTGTAGTCGTTCGCGCCGAGGCGTCGGTCGCCGTTCCGGCCGTGGATGAAAATGACCGTAAACGCCGCTCCATTCGCAGGTCCCACCCTGGTGACATCGAGCTTCTGAGTGTCGAGCTGCAAGGTTTCATCCTGCTGCTGTTTCTTCACGCCGAGGGAGACGTATTTCTGCTGCGCGCGCTTTTCGGGGATTTGATCGCGACCATTGATGTCGCGCATCTCGTTGTAGTCGATGATGTCGAAGGCACCCTCGCTCGACGTCTGCAGCACCGTCTGCGCGGAGAAGAGATCATCCTTGAAGGGCGGCAAATCGGCTGCGGCGCCTGCTCCGGCGCCGATCGCCAGAAAAAAGGCCGCAATTGCAGTGACAATAGTGCAATGACTTGTGGACATTCGCATGCGCATGGTTCCCTGATGCGTCTGGGCGCTTGCCATTCCGCGCCCTTCAACGCAAACCATTTCTGAATAAATCCGCCTGAGCGGCGGCGTCGCGTGTGAAAGTGCTTTCTGGCACAATCTTTCTGATTCGTAAGCGTGACATCAAATGCGGTGAATTTGGGTCAGGCCCGATTGATGGCCGCCCACAAACGATAAAGTTCTGAACGGCTCATGGACGATAGCAACGATCTCTTTTCCGGAATGCCTTCGACTTCCAGGCGCGAAGATGCGCCGAAGGCGGAACCAGCGACAAAGACCGTCGCGGAAATAGCCCCTGCTCCGGCGGCACCGGTGCGTGCGCCGGCGACGACCGAAGACTATGGCGCATCATCGATCCGGGTTCTTGAGGGCCTGGAGCCGGTGCGCATGCGCCCGGGCATGTATATCGGCGGCACCGATGAAAAGGCACTTCATCACCTCTTCGCCGAAGTCATCGACAACTCGATGGACGAAGCCGTCGCCGGGCATGCAAATTTCATCGAGGTTCATCTCGACATCCACGGCTACCTGACAGTCACCGACAACGGGCGCGGCATTCCGGTCGAGAACCATCCGCAGGTTCCCGGAAAATCGACGCTCGAAGTCATCATGACGAAGCTGCACGCGGGCGGCAAGTTCGACGGCAAGGCATATGAGACGTCGGGCGGTCTGCACGGCGTCGGCGTTTCCGTCGTCAACGCCCTCTCCGACGTGCTCGAAGTCGAAGTGGCCCGCAACCGCAAGCTCTATCGTCAGCGCTTCTCCCGCGGCATTCCGCAGGGCGGGCTCGAAGACCTCGGTGACGTCCACAACCGTCGCGGCACCCGCGTCCGCTTCCATCCGGATCCGCAGATTTTCGGCGATCACGCCAAGTTCGATGCCGGCCGTGTTTTCCGCATGGCGCGCTCCAAGGCCTATCTGTTCGGCGGCGTCGAAATCCGCTGGAGCTGCGATGAAGGTGTCGTGCCCGAGGGTGGCGACATCCCTGACAAGGCCGTCTTCCACTTCCCCGGCGGCCTTAAGGACTATCTCCAGGCGACGATGGGCAAGGAGTTCACTGTCACCCGCGAGATCTTCGCCGGAAAGACGGAAAAGACCAGCGGCCACGGTTCGCTCGAATGGGCGATCACGTGGTACGGCGGCGATCCACAGGTTCACTCCTACTGCAACACCATTCCGACGCCTGAAGGCGGCACCCACGAGGCCGGCCTCCGCATCGCTCTGACCAAGGGCCTCAAGGCCTATGGGGAACTGACGCAGAACAAGCGCGCGGCGCAGATCACCACGGATGACGTGATGATCTCGGCCGTCGGCATGCTCTCGGTCTTCATCCGCGAGCCCGAATTCGTCGGCCAGACGAAGGACAAGCTTGCGACCGTCGAAGCGCAGCGCATCGTCGAAAACGCATTGCGCGATCCCTTCGACCACTATCTCGCCGACAATCCGAACGAGACGGCCAAGCTGCTCGATTGGGTGATCGAACGCGCGGAAGAGCGTCTGCGTCGCCGCAAGGAAAAGGAAGTCAATCGCAAGACCGCCGTGCGCAAGCTTCGCCTGCCGGGCAAGCTCGCGGATTGCGCTCAGAACACGGCACAGGGCGCCGAACTGTTCATCGTCGAAGGCGATTCGGCAGGTGGTTCCGCCAAGCAGGCAAGAAACCGCGCGAACCAGGCGATCCTTCCGCTTCGCGGCAAGATTCTCAACGTTGCCAGCGCTGGCCGGGAGAAGCTTGGCGCCAACCAGCAGCTCACCGATCTCGGCCAGGCGCTCGGCTGCGGCACCCGCTCGAAATATCGCGAAGAAGATCTTCGCTACGAACGCGTCATCGTCATGACCGATGCCGACGTCGATGGCGCTCACATTGCATCGCTGCTGATTACATTCTTCTATCAGGAGATGCCGGAGCTCATCCGCGGTGGACATCTCTTCCTCGCCGTGCCGCCGCTCTACAAGATCACGCAGGGCGCGAAGTCCATCTACGCTCGCGACGACGCGCATCGCGCGGAACTGATGGAGACGGAGTTCAAGGGCAAGGCGAAGGTTGAAGTCAGCCGGTTCAAAGGTCTCGGCGAAATGCTGCCGGCGCAGCTGAAAGAGACCACGATGGACCCGAGCAAGCGTACGCTGCTTCGGGTGCTGATTGACGAGGTGGATTTCGAGGGAACGCGGACGGCAGTCGACGATCTGATGGGAACGAAGCCGGAAGCACGCTTCCGCTTCATTCAGGATCGGGCCGCCTTCGCAGAAAATCTCGACATCTGAGCTGAGGCTCAATCGAGCCTGATATCGATCTCCGTCTTGATCGAGTTTGCGATGAAGCAGAGTTCATGCGCCTGATGGTGCATCTTTTCTTCTTCCTCGCGGCTCGGCATCGCGGACGTATAGCGCACCTGTGGCCGCAGTTCGATGCGACTGACCATCGTGCGACCCCCGACCGTCTCCATTTTCCCTATCGCATCGTCGACATAGCTATCGACACCGATGCGCTTCTTCGACGCCAGCCAAAGATAGAACAGCATATGGCAGCTCGAGACCGCCGCCACGAACGCCTCTTCGGGATCGACATTCTCGGCAACGGAGAAGGGCAAAGGCACATTGTGCGGAGATGCCGACGCCGGAATGGTCAATCCGCCATCGAAGGACCAGCTGTGGCCCCGGCTGTAACGTCCGTCGACGAAGCTGTCGTCGCCACGTTGCCACGCGACCTTGGCCGAAAATGATGTCATGTCTGGCTCTCCTTCATTACGAGCGGCGCTGTGGTCAGCCGCAGGTGTCGGTCCAACGCATCGCTCGCACCGGCAACGTCTCCGCGCGCGCAGGCCTCGATAATCGCGTTATGGTCGTCATAAAGGGTCGGACGTTCCGCTGAGCCTTTGGGCTGACGAGAATAGGCGCGACGCGATTCGCGCCGGAGATCGTCGATCATGCCGAGAAGGCGGGCGTTTCCAGCGCGGCCGTAAAGCGTTCGATGAAAAGCCAGGTCCAGCTCCTCAAGGACGGCCGGCTCCTCCTCTTCGAGCAGATCCTCATTAAGCCGCCGAGCCTTGCGGAGATCGGTTTCCGTCATCGACGCAATCGCGCTTCGCAAAGCCGCGCATTCCAGCAGCGAGCGAACCTCGACAAGCTCGCGCGCTTGGTCGGCGTCCAACCCCGCAACGGCGAGGCTCCGATCCGGCCGCCGATCGAGCAGGCCTGATTCCAAAAGCCTGTCCAGCGCCTGCCGCACCGGCTGCCGGCTGACCTTGAAGCGCTCGGCCAAGGCCTCCTGCTTCAGCACCGCACCCGGCGGCAGCGAGCCGTCCTCTATTTCACGTCTCAACGTCGACAGAACATCATTTGTATCCATGGATCCAAACTATCGACATCTACAAAACTTTGCAACGACGTTGCAGGACTTTTGTCATACTCATTGCTGAAACTGTGCTTAGAAATGCCGACGTGGACGTCGGGGGAAATCGCGGCGCCGGCCATTAATCTCACCCGCCGCTTGCGTCGGGGGCGTGCATGGCCCATATCCATAGTCAATAATCGGGGGAAAAAGACGACGTGAGCCTTCAGAACCAAAATGCCCAGCGCGAGTCTCGGTGGATCGGCCCTTCAAGCCCGGCACGCACACCCTTGATACCTTCGATCTCGGCTGCCCGTTGGCTCCTGATCCTGATTGTCGCCGCAGGTGTCTATTTCTTCTACGGCTTTCTCGTCCCCGTCCTGGCTGCACTTGTCATCGGTTTTGCAAGTTGGCCGCTTTACCGGCGGTTGCTTGGCAATGTCGGTGGCAACACGACGGTCGCGGCCACGATTGCAATCATCCTCATCGTCACCTTTCTCGTGATCCCGATCGTGATCGCCGTCAGCTACACGACGGGCGAAGTTCGCGAATGGGTCGCGTGGCTGATCCACGCCAATCGGTTTGGCGCCCCGACGCCACAGTGGATATCCGCCCTGCCCCTGGCGGGGCCGTATCTCGATGAACTTTGGACGAAGTACATCGGCAGCCCCGGCACGATGGGAGAGTTCATCCAGGCCGTCAGCGGCGCCAATATCGGCAATATCTATCGTGCGGTTCTGGCGGCCGGCGGCGGCGCGTTTCATCTCCTGCTGACGCTGCTTTTCATGCTGATCGCCCTGTTCTTCGTCTACCGCGACGGTTCGTCCTTCTCGCGCCAGATCGACATGCTGGGCGAACGCATCCTGCCCAACCGGTGGGAGCGGATTTCCAGGGTCGTGCCGGCGACGATCAGTTCGACTGTGATGGGCATGACGCTGATCGCCATTGGCGAAGGCATCGTGCTCGGCGTCGCCTACTGGATCGCCGGCGTCCCCTCGCCCGTGACGCTCGGTGTGCTGACCGGTGTGATGGCCCTGATCCCAGGCGGCGCTCCGTTGTCGTTCACGCTCGTATCAATCTATCTGGTGGCGAGCGGGTCGCATGTCGCCGGCATCGGGCTTTTCGTCTGGGGCACGGTGGAGTTGTTTATCGTCGACAAGACGCTGCGCCCCAAGCTCGTCGGCGGTCCGATCAAACTGCCGTTCCTGCCGACCTTCTTCGGCCTCGTGGGCGGGGTCAAGACCATGGGCTTCCTCGGTCTTTTCATCGGCCCGGTTCTGATGGCGCTGCTCGTCGCGATCTGGCGCGAATGGATGCACGAGGTGCGCACATCCGACCAGAGCCAGGCGGGGCCGCAGATCATCATCGATGAGCAGCCCCCGGCAACGCCCCAGCGAGCAGCGGAAGGCTGATCAGGCCAACCGCTTTTCCATGAAGATGCTGAGCGGATCCGGAAGATAACTGCCAAACGGCTCGATCTCGACATAGCCGTATTTGCGGTACAGTCCGATCGCTTCCGGCTGATAGATACCGGTTTCCAGCTGGATTGCGTCCAGCTGTCTGTCGGCCGCGATCGCTTCAAGCGCATTCATCAGGCTACTTGCGACCTTCAATCCGCGCGCTTCCGGGTCGACGAACATCCGCTTGATTTCGGCCGTGCCGTCGCCGGCTTCCACCAGTGCACAGCAACCGACGATGTCACCGGCATTACGGGCAACCAGGAAACTGACTGTCGGCTTTTCAAGCGTCGAGAGGTCGACAAGGTGGTTGCTCTCCGGCGGGTACAGAGACTGTGCATAGGCGTCCGACATATCTAACAAGCGGATCACGCCATCCTGTCTCGGCGGTTCGACGGCAATGGTTACAGTCACTGCGATTCCTGCTCTTGCTTTGCTCGATGGCCCGTATCACCGCATGACAAAACGTTAATGCGGTCAGCCATCTTTTGGTTGAAATTCCTGCCTCTAAGGCGTCATTGGTTTCATTATTGCAAAGGCGTGAACATGCAAGCTGTTCTAATCGCGATGACTATTCTCGGCTGCAACGACGCCGTTACGCAGTGCAATTATGTTGCAACTGTAGAGAAGCATTGGGAGACTGTTGCCCTTTGCGATGCCGAATCAGAACGACAGCTGAAGCACTACACCAATATCAGCTACCCAACCGTGATTGCCGTCTGCGAACCTCCGAAGCCGGAAGCCACTCCTCCGCAGCAAGCCGCAGCACCGGTGGTGCCTGCCCCGAACAATGCTACTGCGGAGCAGGAGAAAGGCTTCACCGCTTTCGCCAGCGACATCGCGGGAAAAGTCAGATCTCATCTGCCATCCGGTCATTCCGTGAAATCCGCCATTACGGCGCCGGTGCACTTCGTTTCGGACAGCTATTCGTGGGTCGTGAAGAAGATCGGCGACTAGGCCGCAGCCAGGCAGGTCAACTGGGCATAACCACGCGCGGTCTGCCGCTGCTCTGCGAGATGCAGTCGCTCGACCATATCGAGCAGTTCCTGCACGGCACCATGCGCTGTGCGGCGATCGCGGAAGAGATCGAGCAGATGGCCGCATACGTTGGCGAGGATCGTTTCTGACGGTCGGCGCGATGCGTCACGCCAAAGGAAGGTCGCTTCGACGAAGATCGTGCTGATCTCCCGCGTCAGGCCGGCGGACTCATACAGAGCACGAACCGCGTGCATCCGGCCGGTAGCGAGGATGGAGCGGACACGTCGCTCGTCGCAACCTGTGAGCTCCACGATCGCGCAGGCAAAGACCTCAACTTTTCCGGAGCAGAGAACATGCATGAGAAACGACGGCGTCATTCGCCCGCTTGTCCGCAGATGCTCCACGAGATCCGGAATATCCCTGGACGGAATATCTCCGGCAATAGAGACGACAGCCGCCTCGGCAGCTTCACGCACGACGGACTGCAGGCGCTGCTCACCGACAACAGCCTGGGCGAAAGGCAGCGAAACCAGAGCCATGCTCACATGCTGCGCCAGCAATTGCCGCGCGTCTGCGGGCAGATCCGTGCGCTCCAGCAGCAGATCGCGAACTTCGGGCCGATCACCCTGTCGCTCGGCTATCCGCTTCAGCGAATAGGGTGCAATCGCCGCGCCTTCGTTTTCCAGCAGGCACAGCAGGTCTTCCTCTTCCCCGATTTCAGCCAATGCGGCCGATACAGGTCGAGAGACAGATGGGCGCGCGGCAATCATCATACGGGTCGCGATGCTGCCGCGGGCTGCCAGATCAACGAGGTCTCCGTCGGAAAGCAGCGGCGAACACGTAATTGCATGGCAAGCCACTTCCGGCTGGTCTCCAGCCAGTGACAGCACCACCGTTCGGGGCGCTTCGGCAGACCAGGCGACGGCTTCGGCCAGAGCAAGGCGGACTTTCGGGGATGGATCGTCAAGCAGGAAGGTCATCGCCATCTCAGCGGCTGCCCGCTCTTCCTGCGACATGGCGGACTGAAGATAGGCTCGTCCGAGAGCGTTGGCCGCTCGAGCACGATCTCCGGCCTTGGCGGTTTCAACCCAACGAAGAAAAGCCTCTACGATCACCGCGAACCCCAATTCTCAAGCGCGATTCCCTCACGCTCCAATCGTGACGATCAAGGTAGCGGCAAAAAGTTTATGATTGGTTCACCATATCCTTTAACGGTTAGAGCTGTGGCCGGAACATCTCGAAGACGTCACTGCCTTCACTGTAGTCCATGTAGCCCATGCGGGCGACAGGCCGCGCAACGGCCATGGACAGGCGGCCATCGACGATGATTGCTTCATCGATGTGAATGCCGACCACCTCACCGAACACCATGACGTTCTCCGAGGCCTCACCGCTGAGTGACTTCGGCTCGATGATCTCGGTCACCTTGCATTCGAGGACCGCGAAGGCCTCCGCGACATAGGGCGCTTCGACAATCCGCCCCCTGTTCGCGGTCAAACCCGACAGCTCGAACTCGTCGACGCCGTAAGGAACCGCTGCCGACGAAATGTTCATCTTCTCGATCAGATGGCGGCTGACGAAATTGCAGGTGAATTCGCCCGTCTCCGACGCATTCCGCTGACTATGCTTGCGGCCGCTCGACGAGAACATCAAAAGCTTCGGTCGGTCCGACACGGCGTTGAAGAACGAATAGGGAGCAAGGTTGATCGAGCCGTCCTTGCCCCTGCTGCCGATCCAGCCGATCGGACGCGGCGACACGATCGCCTTGAAGGGATCGTGCGCCAACCCGTGATCGTTCGTCTGGGTGCTATAGAACATCAAGCCTCTCCGCCGACCCAGGTCACGGTCTCGGCGGTTTCCGGGCGCGGACGTTCGACGGCCGGGAATGTCGTGGAGCCGATATGAATGAAGCCGGCGACCTTCTCGCCCGGCTGCACACCGAGCACAGGATAGGCTCTTTCATCATAAGCGAACCACTCGGTCAGCCAGTTGGCCACCCAGCCGTGCGCATTGGCGGCGAAGATCATATTCAGGCATACGGCGCCAGCCGACATCAGCTGCTCCCATTCCGGGATCTTGATGTGCGGTCCGGCCTTGCTTACGACCGCCACAACGACAGGAGCGCGGGTGAGACGCGTACGTTCGACCTGCACCATCTCTTCCGAGAGTTCCGGCTTGGCCTGCAGTGCCAGCTTCAGCAACTCTTCGCTGATCCGCGCGCGCTCTTCGCCGCGATAAACGATGAAGCGCCAGGGGGCCAATTTGCCATGATCGGGCACACGCGACGCCAGACGCAGGATTTCCTCGATCTCTGTTTTCTCCGGGCCCGGCTCGCACATCTGGAAAGCAGGAATGGAACGGCGAACGCCGAGATAATCGATCAGCTTGATGTCGGATTTCATACGGAAAAAACTCTCATTTTCACGGCAGGGCGAGATGGGTCTTGAATTTGCCATCGGGTTGGTTTTGAAGTGGCCTCTGTGCTTCAAGATGTCAATCGGTTCACCAAACACATGCTCGGCATTTTGCGCTATGCGCGTCTGAGCCTTGCTGCCGGCCTACTGGTTCTATCGCCCCTGGCGACCCAGGCGCAGGAGGCATTCAAGGATTTCAAACAGCTCGACACAACGGCGAAGATGCCGAAGCTGAATGCGTTCATCGCGCCGGGGACGGCGCCTGAGGGCTCCAAGCTTCATGCCGTTTCACTGGAGGCGAAGCTGACGGCGAAGGGCGAAGCGGTTCAGGACGGATTGTCCTGGTATGTCTTCAGCCCCAATGCCGGAGCCGACGGCAAGTTGCCGCTTATCGCCAGCTCTCAAGGTGGCTCGGCCGACTTCCAGCTCGCGCCTGGCGACTACTTCGTGAACGTCTCCTTCGGACGTGCGGGCGTGACGCGAAAGCTGACCGTTCCCGAAGAAGGTGAAGTCGACAAGCAGACGATGGTGCTCGAAGCCGGCGGCCTCGTCCTGAACGCCGTCTCCGGCTCCGACATGCGTATCCGCCCCGATCAGTTGAGCTTCTCCATCTATTCGGCAGATGTGCGCGAAGACGGCGAACGCGGTCTCGTCATGGCCGATGTGCCGCCGAACACCGTCGTCCGGCTGAACGCCGGCACCTACCATGTCGTTTCCGAGTATGGCGACATCAATGCGTCCGTCCGCGCGGATATTCAGGTCGAAGCCGGCAAGCTGACGGAAGCCACGATCCAGCACAAGGCGGCGCAGATCACCTTTAAGCTCGTGTCGGACGCCGGTGGAGAGGCCATCGCGGATACCGCGTGGTCGATCCTGACAGCTGCTGGCGACAGCGTCGGCGAAAGTGTCAGCGCGTTTCCGACGATGGTCCTTGCGGAGGGCGAGTATTCGGCTGTCGCACGCAACAAGGACAAGATCTATCAACGCGATTTCAAGGTCGAGGCGGGCAAGAATACCGACGTGGAAGTCCTCATGAAGGATGTCCAGCCGGAACAGCCGAGCGCTGCCGCGGCGACGGTGCAACAGCTCCCGCCCGACCAGGCCGAGCAGCCGACACAGAACCAGGCTGCGCCGCTTCCCTCCTACGATCAGCTTCAGAATGGCGGAACGAGCGGGGAAGATTCCGACTAGCGGCCCGCCCCCTTTCCGATCGACGCACAATGAAAAACACCCGGCCTCGCGAGAGACCGGGTGTTTCATTTCAATAATCCAGCGAAGACTCAGGCCAGAGCTTTGGCCTTCTTGGCTTCTGCCTTGCGCTTGACGTCCGGCGGGGTCGCTTCGTCCGTCAGGGCAGCAATCGCGTCGTCGAGCGACATGGAGCTCTGCTCCTGGCTGCCGAGACGACGGATGTTGACCGTGCGCTCTTCGGCTTCCTTCTTGCCGCAGACGATGATGACGGGAACCTTGGTGACCGAGTGTTCGCGGACCTTGTAGTTGATCTTCTCGTTGCGGAAGTCCGTCTCCACGTGGAGACCTGCCTCGCGCAGCGCATCCGCCACCTCTTCGCCGTAAGCGTCGGCTTCAGACGTGATCGTTGCGACGACGATCTGCAGCGGCGACATCCACAGCGGCAGGTGACCGGCGAAGTTCTCGATCAAGATGCCGAGGAAACGCTCCATCGAGCCGCAGATGGCGCGGTGAATCATCACCGGCTGCGTCTTCTCCGAGTTGCTGTCGATGTAGAAGGCACCGAAGCGTTCCGGCAGGTTGAAGTCGACCTGCGTCGTGCCGCACTGCCATTCACGGCCGATCGCGTCCTTCAGCGTATACTCGAACTTCGGTCCATAGAAGGCGCCCTCGCCCGGCAGAATGCCGGTCTTGATGCGACCGCCGGACTGTTCCTCGATCTGCTTCAGCACATCCATCATCACGCTTTCGGCCCGATCCCAAAGGGCATCGGTGCCGACGCGCTTTTCCGGACGCGTGGAAAGCTTCACGACGATTTCCTTGAAGCCGAAGTCTTCATAGACCGACAGGATGAGATCGTTGATACGCAGGCATTCCGCCTCCAGCTGCTCGTCGGTGCAGAACACGTGAGCATCGTCCTGGGTGAAGCCGCGCACGCGCATCAGGCCGTGGAGCGCGCCCGAGGCCTCGTAACGATGCACAGTGCCGAATTCGGCGAGACGGATCGGCAGCTCGCGATAGGACTTCAGGCCGTGCTTGAAGATCTGCACGTGACCCGGGCAGTTCATCGGCTTCAGCGCAAAGACGCGGTTGTCGGCTTCCTTGTCATCCGGGTGCGTGAAGGCATAGGCCGACTTCACTGCGAACATGTTTTCCTGATACCAGCCCCAGTGACCCGAGGTTTCCCAGAGCGAGGCGTCGAGCACCTGCGGCGCGTTGACTTCCTCATAGGTACCGGCCAGACGACGGCGCATGTAGGCCGTCAGCGCCTGGAACATGCGCCAGCCCTTGCCGTGCCAGAAGACGACGCCGGGGCCCTCTTCCTGGAAATGGAAGAGATCCATCTCGCGGCCGAGCTTGCGGTGATCGCGCTTCTCGGCTTCCGCCAGCATGTGCAGGTAGTTGTCGAGATCGGCCTGTTCGGCCCAGGCGGTGCCGTAGATGCGCGAGAGCATCGCGTTGTTGCTGTCGCCACGCCAGTAGGCGCCGGCAACCTTCATCAGCTTGAAGGCCGTGCCGATCTGGCCCGTCGAGGCCATATGCGGGCCGCGGCAGAGGTCGAACCATTCGCCCTGATTGTAGATCTTCAGGTCCTGGCCTTCCGGGATCGCATCGACGAGCTCGACCTTGTAGTTCTCGCCCTTGGCGGCGAAGACTTCCTTTGCCTTCTCGCGCGACCAGATCTGCTTGGTGAAGGCAGCGTTGCGCGAGATGATCTCCTTCATCTTCTTTTCGATCTTCGGCAGATCGTCGGGCGTGAAGGGCTCGTTCTTGGCGAAATCGTAATAGAAGCCGTTCTCGATCACGGGGCCGATCGTTACCTGCGTGCCGGGCCAGAGCTCCTGCACGGCCTCGGCCATGACGTGCGCCGCGTCATGCCGGATCAGTTCCAGCGCGCGGGGGTCGGTGCGGGTGAGGATCTCGATCTTGCCGTCGACGACGGGATCGGAGAGGTCGCGCACGGTACCGTCGATCGCGATGGCGACGGCCTTCTTGGCAAGTGACTTGGAAATGGATTCAGCAACATCCTTGCCGGTTGCGCCAGCATCATAGCTGCGCACGGAACCATCGGGGAATGTCAGGGAAACGGATTGGGACATTTTAGAATTCTCCTTGTCCAGTCCCGCCAACGAATGCGGGTGGTTGCAATGATGCGTTTCGTCCGCACGAATACGCCGCCGCCTGATACCGGGATTTTCCGCTCCAGTAAAGAAAAACTGGCTCTGCCCGCCAGAGGTATCGATCGAATTGACATCGGGCGCGGCGATGGCAAAGTCCGGCAATACGCAACGCAGGATGGAACATGATCCTCTACACCACCGTCGGCACCGACGACATGACGCGCTCGCTACGTTTCTACGAACCGCTGTTCAGCGAAATGGGGCTTGAGCGCTGCTTTCTCGACGACATGTCGGCATCCTGGGGGCGCAAGGACGACCTCTCGGTGTCCCGCTTTTCCATCGGCTACCCCTTCCAAGGGCAAGCGACCGCCGGCAACGGGACGATGACCGCGTTTCGGATAGACACGCCCGCAAACGTCGACCGGCTGCATGCGATCGCACTGGCGAAGGGCGGCTCGGATGATGGCGCGCCGGGCTATCGGACTCGTTACGACGGCGGGCCTTATGCGGCCTATGTTCGCGATCCCGATGGTAACAAGCTTGCCTTCATCAGCTATGGCGCGGACGCCGACTCGACCGCGGGCTAGGTACCGGAACCCTGCGCCGCCATTTCGGCTAAGCCACGCACCGTGTTCCAGTTGCGCAGCGTGCCGACACCCATGCGTTTCGTGGTCAGGGCCGAGAGCAGTTTCCATTCGCTCGGCTTGCCCGCGAAATCGATCCAGAGATCGCCATCGACCACGGCAAGACGCTGGGCGGGGGCGGCATAAGCCTGCAGCGTGGCGAGCGACGAGTGGTCGAGCGGCTTTCTCATGACACGCAGGATGACCTGGCTGCCGTCACCATTGGGAAACGGATTGGCCCGCGCCAGCCTGCGCCACCCCTCGCCTTCACGGACGAGGATATCGACCGGCTTGCCGAAGCGGGCGCGAAACGCCTGCTCCAGGCGCGCCTCTATATCACCGATGGGTGACAATGGCGCGTCGAAGACGATGTTGCCGGTCGAAACCAGCGTTCGCGGGTTTTGGTATCCAAGCGATGACGCCATGTCGCGCAACTCGGACATGATCACGCGCCGGCCGGGCGCCAAAACGATGCTGTGAAGGAGCGCGACGTAGGTTGTCACGCGGTTTTCCGGCCGAGCGCCAGATAACGCCACGGCATCCACCAGTGGAAACGCGGGCCGAGCACCTCAGGCACCTGGTCCAGCCCGCTTGTACCACCCGGACCGCAGCGGCCGACGCGAAACAGCGTCATCCAGCCGCCGCTCCACAGGCCATGGCGGGCGATCGCCTCGTAGCCGTATTCCGAGCAGGTCGGTATGTGGCGGCAGGAATTGCCGATGAAGCCCGACAGCGTCAGCTGGTAGAGCCGGATAAGGCCCATGCCGAAAAGCCGGTCCGGCGTCTTGCGAAACGGTCCTGTGTAATTGCGCGAGCGACGCAACGGATTTGCGCGCGGCGACGCGGCGGCGCCACCTTCGTCTTCCTCGTCATCATGTCTGAGCGAGCAGAATTCGCACATGGCGATCCGATCAGGCCGGAACTTCGGCGCGGGCGGCTTCGACCTGGCCGATCGCGTCAACCACGGCGTCGAAGGTCAGCATGGTGGAGGCGTGGCGGGCCTTGTAATCCTTGACCGGGCGCAGATAACGCATCTCCTCGAAGCGGCCGGAGGGGCCCTCGCCGTCAGCCTTCAGCATGGCGAGCATGTCCTCGCGGGCCTGGCGTAGCTCGGCGGCACTTGCGCCGACCACGTGACGCGCCATGATCGAGGACGAGGCCTGGCCGAGCGCGCATGCCTTGACGTCATGGGCGAAGGCGGTGACCGTATCTCCATCCATCTTCAGCCAGATCTTGATCTTCGAACCGCAGAGCTTGGAGTGGGCCTGGGCGCTCGCGTCAGCATCATCAAGCGTGCCGATCAGCGGAATGTTACCGGCAAACTCAAGAATCTTGCTGTTGTAAATGTCGTCCATCAGGGTTTCCGCTCCATATTTCAGACGGACCGGCGCTTAGTTGCTTATTGTCGAGCAAACAAAAACACACCGTACCGCGCTGGAAGACTTACATAGCGATGCCGTTTTCCTATATGTATGTCGTTCGAAGGCCATGAAAATGCAATGGCCTCGTGTAAGTTTGAATGGGAAACCGTGCCGGAAGGGTCATCGTTTTTCGCCCTGAAAGCCCCGGAGCCTGCCAAAGGTGCACTATTCCCGCGTGGGATTGCCAGTGGCTAGTCCGAAATACGGTCCGTGACGCGGACCAGGAGACAGTTGCATATGGACGCCGTCGTAAAGAACTTTCCGAAGACCGCGCTTGAATCAGATCGTCCGAGCCAGAAAGAAGCGGAAGACGCTGTCCGCACTTTGCTTCGCTGGGCAGGCGACGACCCGGCCCGCGAGGGATTGCTGGACACGCCGGCGCGCGTCGCGAAGGCCTACCGCGAGCTCTTCGCCGGCTACGATATGGACGCTGAAGAGGTGCTCGGCCGCACCTTCGAGGAAGTGGCTGGCTATGACGACATGGTCCTCGTCAAGGACATCCCGTTCTTCTCTCATTGCGAGCATCATATGGTGCCGATCATCGGCAAGGCACACGTGGCTTACATGCCGGAAGGACGCGTACTCGGGCTCTCGAAGATCGCACGCGTTGTCGAAATCTATGGACGCCGACTGCAGACACAGGAGACGATGACCGCTCAGATCGCAAAGGCGATCGATGAAACGCTGCGGCCGCGCGGCGTGGCAGTCATGATCGAAGCCGAACACATGTGCATGGCCATGCGCGGCGTTCAGAAGCAGGGATCGACCACGCTGACGACCACCTTTACCGGAAGCTTCAAGACCGAGCCTGCCGACCAGGCGCGTTTCATGTCCATGGTGCGAGGCCGCTAAAGCCGCCTTCGCTTGAGAGAGCCGCAAAATGCCCTTCGCCTTCAATGCTCCGTCCGACGACAAATCTGAACTCGAGGATGCTGGCGATTTCACGCCGCGGTTTGACGACCGCGGCCTGATCACGGCAATCGTGACCGACGCTCATGACGGCGAGCTGCTGATGGTGGCTCATATGAACGCTCAAGCGCTCGCGCTGACGATCCAGACCCGCAAGGCACACTATTTCAGCCGCTCGCGCGGCAAATTGTGGATCAAGGGCGAAACCTCCGGCAATATCCAGATGGTGAAAGAGATCCGCACGGACTGCGATCAGGACGCTATCTGGCTGAAGGTCGAGGTGGCAGGCCACGACGCGACCTGCCACACCGGCAGACGATCCTGCTTCTACAGGACTGTCGATCTCGTCGAGGGGCGTCCCATGCTCGATATCGTCGACGACGAACGCCAGTTCGATCCCAACGAAATTTACGGAAAACAGCCGTAAAACAGCATCGCCGTCTCTTTTTGAGACGGAGAATGCGGCCATATACCAATTGGAAAGGGAAACGGGACACTAATAATCCGATACGGGTGTTCCGGCCATGAGGGAGGCGAAGAATGTTGGGCTGGAGTTCGAACCGCCAGGGCGCTGAGGTCGGCGGCTCCGACATGGGTACTCCTGCAGACAACAAGGTTACGCCTCCTGCCCTGCCTGCCCCCAAGAAATCCAAGCTGGCACTTGCCCTCGGTGGAGGCGCTGCGCGCGGCTGGGCTCATATCGGGGTTCTGCGCGCGTTGGACGAAGCCGGCATCGAGATCGGCATGATTGCCGGCACATCGATCGGCGCCCTCGTCGGCGGCTGCTATCTTGCCGGAAAGCTCGACGAACTCGAATCGTTTGCCCGCTCACTCACAATGCGGCGCATCGCAAGCCTTCTCGACCTGACGATCGGTGGCAGCGGCCTCTTCGGCGGCATGCGGCTGACGAAGCGCATGCAAGAACATCTGGAAGGATTGAGCGTAGAGGATCTCGACCGTCCGTTCGTGGCGGTCGCCGCAGAGGTGAATACCGGGCACGAGGTATGGATCGCGAATGGTTCGCTGATCACGGCGTTGCGCGCCTCCTATGCTCTTCCGGGAATTTTCGAGCCGATCCGCAGCAATCATAGAACGCTTGTCGATGGGGCCTTGGTCAATCCGGTTCCGGTTTCCGTCTGCCGCGCCTACGAGCAGCCGCTGGTCGTCGCCGTGAACCTCAACTACGATCTTTACGGGCGTTCGGCCGTCGTACGGCACAGTGCCGGTCTGTCCCCACTCGAAGTCCAGAAGCAGGAGCATGCGCCCTACGCGAAGCTCGGCATGACCGGCGTGATGGTGCAGGCATTCAACATCATACAGGATCGGATTGCCCGCGCCCGTCTCGCCGGAGATCCACCCGACATCTCGCTGCAGCCCCGCCTGAGCGACATCGGCCTTTCGGAATTCCACCGCGCCGGCGAAGCGATCGAGCGCGGCTACGAGGAGGCAAAAGTTCGCCTTCCGGAACTCAAGAGAATGCAAGAGATGTATGCCGGCTCGATCTGACGCGCCGGCACGATTTCATCCGGCGATATAAGCCTTGATTTCTTCAGCTTCGCGTTCGACCTCGGCAATTCGCGTCTTCACGACGTCACCGATCGAGATGATGCCCGCCAGCTTGCCGTTTGCCTCTACCGGCACGTGACGGAACCGGCGGCTCGTCATCAGTTCCATCAGTTCGTTGACTGTGGTGCCATCATTGCAGCGGTAAACCTTCGAGGTCATCAATGTCGCCACGGGCTGCTCGAGACAGCCTGCGCCAAGCTTGGCGATCGCATGGACGACGTCTCGTTCGGTGAATATGCCGGAGATCTTGTTCTCCATCCCGACGATAACGATCGCGCCGATCTTCTTCTTGCTGAGAATCACGGCGGCTTCGGAAACGGTCGTTTGTGGGCCGGCAGTCACCACGTCCCTGCCCTTGGCCTCCAGTATGGCTCTGACTGTATTGGACATTTTTAACCTCCTATGTCGAAAGCGAAATACTTCTACTGATCACAGGTGCCCGCGGCGGTCTCTCCTCCCATCGCGGTCAGGTCAAATGGTGCACTCCTCTCAAGAGGATTGCAACACATCCGAATTGTCTTGATCTTCCGGCGGTGCGCGGTCGAAAAATGCAAAGAGAAAGAAGCCAAAGGCGAAGCCACCGATATGCGCGTCCCAGGCGATCGGCTGATCGCCGCTTCCGATCAGGGGTATTCCAACCGCGATAAGGATGTTTCCGGCGAACCAGAACAGGATGAACATCGCAACGGTACGGCTGCGCAGCGCCAGCGGGATTGAGAGGCGCGGGTTGAGATGTGCTGGCCCTGGCACTCGACGCTCCGGCGGAAAGGCGAAGCGGCAAGCCGCTCCCATCAGCGCGGAGACGACGCCCGATGCGCCAATAAGGACGGTGGCTTCACCCCAGTTCAAGCCGGCATGCAGCGCAGCCGAGGCAATGGCCGAGAGAACCCAGAAGACGACATATCGGGCGACGCCTATCCTGCGGGCAACAGGGGCGCCGAAGGCCATCAGCCACAAGCCGTTGAAGACGATATGCTCGACGCTGCCATGCAGCAGCGAGTAGGTAACCGGCGTCCAGTAGAGCTGAGGGCCCTGTTCGGCCAACGCAGTGGCATAGCGGAGCGGAATGAAGCCGAAATTGAAGAACAGCCAGTCGGTGGCCGCTTCGGAAAGCAAAAGGGCCTGAACCGCGTATATCGCCACAAGCGCTGCCAGGCTTGCCAGCACGGGGCCGGGAAGATTGAAAATCGGGGTACGCTGTGGCGACGGGGGTTCCGCTGTCGCCTGCGGTTCGACCGAATCGTCCATCAACAGCCCTCGCTTGCTTCGAAAGGCAGGCTTACAGGAGCGACAGGCAAAAAAAAAGCCGTTCGGCATGAAGCCGAACGGCCCGCTGGGCGCCCTCCCCCGAGATGACCTGCGCACCAGCAATCTGTGCTGAACTTCCGGAACCGGAAGCGATGACCGGATAGTTGCATGCCGCGCCGCAGCTCTCAACCGCAACCACTTCTTAACCTTAACCGCCGTGATCTGGCATGAAAAACGCATCGGACCAATTATCGGCGGCCATGAGGGCCGTGTTTTGAACCGGAATGAAACAGATCGGCCAGATCCATGCGTCTCAGGGCAACCATCGACATTTTTGAATACTGGAACCGCATTCGCGGCGCGGAATTGGCGCCGTTGCGGTCGCAGATAGAGCCTCGGGAAGTCCGCCACATCCTCGCAAATCTCTTCATGCTGGAAAAGACGGAGGCCGGGCGTATCGTCTTCAGGCTGGCCGGAACAAAGATCTGCGACCTGTTCGGACACGATCTTGGAGGTTGCGGCCTCTCCGAGCTCTGGGCGCATGGCCAGGAGGACATCGAGAGCACAGCCGCCGGAATCATGGATCACGGCATACCTGCCCTGCTGAACGCCACGGGCTACAGCACAGCAGGACATCGCGCGACGTTCGAGATCATCCTTCTCCCGCTGCGTTCGGCCGACGGCAGCAACGACAAGTTACTTGGCGCCATCGCGCCCGCAGCCGCCGCGAGCTGGCTTGCAGTGGTCCCCCTGCAATTCCTCGCCCTTGATCGCAGCCGACTGCTTCACGAACCGCTGGCCCGCCAACTCGAGACCCTGCAGCCACCCGCTCCGGTGCCGGCAACGCGCCCTGCCTCCATTTCCGCAACGCTGCAGCGTTTGATGTCGGGATTGCTGCACCGCCAGCCGGACCGAGATGTGCCATTTCGGCACTCGTGACTGTGCCGCGCCGAGCGCGCAACCGCAGGATTGAAACAACCTTCTGTTAATGGATTGCGGATAAAGATCGCGTATAAGTTATTTGCAAAGAAGCCCTTTAATGCACGCGTTCCAGCAAGCTCAGACGCAACGGCCTGCGCCTCGCCCTGAACAAGGTGCTTTTCAGCGCGTCCCTATCAATATGCAGGGACGCTTGATGCTGGCCAATTACGAAGAATACGAATGCCTCGTGATCGACATGTCGCCGGGCGATATGTACGTCACCTGCCAGGGACGTCCGCGCAGCGGCGAGCGAGTCATTGCCTATATCGATCACCTCGGTCGCGTCGAAGGCTATGTACTGGCCGTCGACGCCCGTGGCTTTACGATGTCCATCACCGCGACAGAACGCAAGCGCGAGAAGCTTGCCGCCCAGCTGACTTGGCTCGCGAACAAGCATGAGCTTGGCCTTCCAGAGGATCGTCGCCACGACCGACTGACGCCGAGAGAGACGAAGACCGAAATCTCGCTCGAGGACGGCACCAAGTATCTCTGCCGCATCATGGACCTTTCCTTGTCGGGCGCTGCTGTCGATGTCGAAGTGCGGCCCGCTATCGGGACAGCCGTTCGCCTCGGCAACATGCGGGGTCGCGTCGTGCGCCATTTCGTTGAAGGCGTCGCCATCGAATTCCTGTCGGTGCAATCGCGCGAAACGCTCCGCGAATTTCTCTGAGACAAGTCATCGCGCTGTCATGAAGCGACGCCATCAAGGCCGTCGGAAGGTGACCGATGACATTCCTCTATCCTGAGGCGACTCCCTACGACGGCGGCCTCCTCCCCGTTGGCGATGGACAACAGATCTACTGGGAGACTTACGGCAACCCCGATGGCGCGCCGGCGGTCTATGTGCACGGCGGACCGGGGTCCGGCTCGACAGCTTCGGCGACGCGCTACTTCGATCCTTCCGTCTATCGCATCATTCTCTTCGATCAGCGAAACTGCGGCCGCAGCTTGCCTAACGCCTCGGCGATGACGACGGATCTCGCTGCCAATACGACCTGGCATCTCGTCGACGATATGGAGCGCTTGCGCGCCCACCTCGGAATACAAGACTGGCTACTCTTCGGTACCTCATGGGGCTCCACGCTGGCTTTGGCGTATGCGCAGGCCCATCCGGCAGCCGTGACAGGCATGATCCTCGGCGGCGTGACAACGACGCGCCGCTCCGAGATCGACTGGCTGACGCACGGCCTGGCACATTTGTTTCCTGCCGAATGGCACCGACTGGTGGATGCGCTTCCGGAAAATCTGCGAGCCTTCGACGTGGTCGATGCCTATCGCCAGTTGCTCAACGCTCCGGATATCGAGACGCGGCTACAGGCCGCGCGCGATTGGCATGACTGGGAATCGGCTTCGATCCTGCACGCCGATCCGGCAGGATTGCCTCGGCGCTGGAAGGACCCGCTCTATCTCCTCACACGAGCGCGCATCATTACCCACTACTTCAGCCACAATGCCTGGCTCGAAGAAGGACAGCTTCTCAGCAACGCCTGGAGGCTCGACGGCATTCCCGGCATGCTGATTCAGGGACGCCTTGACCTCGAAGCGCCACTTGTCACCGCCTGGGAACTATCTCGCGCCTGGAAGGACAGCGAGTTGATCGTGATCGAGAATGCCGCGCATTCGACTGATCATCAGGACATGGCGGCCGCGATCCTTAGATCCGCCAACCGTTTTCGAGAAAAAATCAGAAAATAATTTTTGGCGCGATCGCCGATTATTCTGCTGAATCTTGCGTTTGGACGCCAAACGCCTGTCGAAACGGGCTATCCTTGCGCTGTCCTGTCAGGACCGAGAGGGTTAATCCATCATTACCGACAGAGCACTTGCCGCCCGCGATGTTAACACTTCGAGCCAAAATGATATATTTTCGATCTTGGCCGCTTTCCCCAAACGCTAAAATTTGAATCAAGTTTGTCGCAAATGTCGTTCAAACTTTATTCGAATTAAGCGCGTGTTTTAGTCGAATTCGACTCACGTTTGAATCAACTAAGCCTTTATTTTTACTTCGCAATTTTGCGTCGGATAAAAACGTCTGTGCGAATGTCTCCTCACGAACGGGGACACGACAAATGACAATAACAACTTTCATCAAGGGCGGTCTGGCCGCCGGAATGATGCTGATGGGCATGACGGGCGTTGGACAGAGCGCCTATCTGAGCATGACGGTTGTGGGCAATTCGAGCCCGCCGATCGGCGCCTATCAATTCTGCAAGGAAATTCCTGCCGACTGCAGCAATCCTGCTGGCGACCAGGGACCGCTTCTTCTCACCGAGGAGCGCTGGAAGACCATTCTGAAGATCAACTACGATGTAAACTCCTCGATCACGCCGATGACCGACATGGAAGTTTACGGCGTGGAGGAACGCTGGGCCTATCCACGCACTGCAGGCGATTGTGAAGACTACGCGCTGCTCAAGCGCAAGAAGTTGATCGACATCGGCTTCTCGCCGTCGGACCTGCTGATGACGGTCGTGCTGCAGCCGAATGGCGACGGCCACGCAGTCCTGACCATCCGCACCGATCGCGGCGACTTTGTTCTCGACAACATGCGCAACAAGGTCATGCTCTGGGCCGACACCGAATACACCTTCCTGAAGCGCCAATCCGCTGACGATCCGGCGCGCTGGGTCAAGCTCCAGGACGGCCGCGCAGTCGCCGTCGGCAGCGTCAAATAGTTCTTCGCCGGCCCCTCCGGCGACCACGTCCAAGCGACCGGTCTGTCCCCCGCATCCCCGTCCCGACCGGCGCCTGAGGGCCGCTCCTGCTGTCCCAGGAGCGGCTCATCTTTTATGTGGGATTTACACTTATTTAACCACACCAACCGGATCATTGCGGCAATAGAATCCCTGCCGGCGGCTCTTGTTCTTCTTGCCTCGGTCGTTCTCTCCGAGGACCGCAATGCACCACTCAGCCGAGACTGCACAGCCGCTTCACGAAACGCCACTGCTCTCGATGAGCCTGCTTCTCCGTGCCATGGCCGTCATTGCGACGCTGGCCGCGCTGACGCTCGCGATCAGCATTGGCGGTCGCTGGATCGGCGAACGCATTTCGCTCGCAGGCAACACAGACAGCGTGGCACCGGTCACGCTTACCATCGGCCGCGACACGCTTGAGGTCCCCGCAAACGCCATCCGCTTTTCCAGCCAGCGCAAGGACGGCGTCGCGGAGCGCGCCGATCTCTACCTCACCTGGCCGCAAATGCAGGGCTATACGAAGGACAACCGGGACCGTTTCGACGACATCAGCCAGTCCTCCGGCCTGATCTTTATGCAGATCACACAAAGCACGATGTCGCGTGACATGTCCGGCAGGCTGGAGCCGATCTACAACCACCTCGTGGATGGCAAGTCCGAGACCTTCGGCGCAGGCATGACGCTTCATCATTTCCGCGCGGACGCGGGTTATCCGGGCGAAGTTCTGCTGACCGCACCGCGCATCAACGCCGACGATTATGTCGTTCGCTGCATGCTGCCTGCGACGGCGGAAGCGGCAACCAGCGGCGACTGCCAAAGGGACATCAAGGTCGGACGCGATTTAAGTGTGCTTTACCGCTTCTCGAGTCAGCATTTGCCCGACTGGGACCATATTGATGCCGCTATTCGCCACTTTGTGGAGGCGCGACTTGTGACCCGTTCCGATGCGGGCCGCTAGAATGCCGGGAAACGCCGAAACAAACGATTAATCATAAACCGATTGGTAACCCTGCCCCGCTATCCTTCGCGGAATTGATCGTGCGGGAGGGTGCGCGGTCCCGAGAAAATCTGAACTGCAAGCAAAGAGTGAAATAGTGTCAAGGTCAATTTCCTCCGTATCTCCGATCCGTTCGAGAAGCTTCCTGGTCAAGGCGATCGCTGCCTTCTCGATAGCATTTGGAATCGTAACGGCTGACTCGATCAACGCGGAGGCAGAGGCCGCCAATTCCAGATATGCCGGGATTGTCGTCGACGCCAACAGCGGGAACGTCCTCTATAGCGAGAATGCGGATCGCTTGCAGTATCCCGCATCGCTGACCAAAATGATGACGCTTTACCTGACGTTCGAAGCCTTGGAACAGGGGCGTATTCGTCTCGACACGGCGGTCCCCTTCTCGGCTCACGCCTCTGGACAGGCACCGACCAAGCTCGGCGTTCGTCCGGGCGGCACGATTTCGGTCGAGCAGGCTATCCTCGGCCTCGTGACGCTCTCCGCTAACGATGCTTCGACGGCACTTGGCGAGTTGCTCGGAGGCACGGAAGACCGTTTTGCCCAGATCATGACGGCCAAGGCTCACGCGCTCGGCATGACCCGCACGACCTACCGAAATGCCAACGGTCTGCCGAATACCGCCCAGATGACGACAGCTCGCGACCAGGCTCGCCTGGGTATCGCGCTGCGCCAGCATTTTCCGCAGTACTACGGCTATTTCTCCACGCAGAGCTTCAAGTTCGGCAACCGCATTATCCGAAGCCATAATCGCCTCGTCGGTTCCGTTCGCGGCGTCGACGGCATCAAGACCGGCTACACCCGCGCAGCTGGCTTTAATCTCGTCAGTTCCGTCCAGGTTGATGGCAAGTCGATCGTTGGCGTCGTTCTCGGTGGCGCATCCACTCCGGCGCGCGACACCCAGATGCGCAACCTGATTGCCAGCTATCTGCCGAAGGCTTCCACACGCGGCGGTTCGGCCAATCTCGTTGCACAGGCTCCGAAGATCTCGTCGGAACCGGTCATCCCGGTTACTGCTGCCAAAAGCGAAGTTGCCTCCGTCGGCGGCGTTGATCTGCCGCCTAGCGGCCCGACCCCCGATAGCCGCCAACAGGCTGCTTCGGCACAGGTTGCCTACACGGCCACGTCATCGACCAAGTCCGACAATCCGCTGCTGCAGGAAATGCCAGCTCCGACCAAGGTAAAGACCCAGCCGATCAAGCAGGCTGCGGTTGCTTCGGCGGCGCCGGCGCAGGCTTATGTTCCGCCGGAGCAGGGTGACACTTCGGTTGATACGCTGACGACCGCCTCGACCCCTACCCCGCAACCAAGCGGCTGGGTTGTCCAGATCGGCATCTCGTCGACCAAGGATGGCGCCATGGGCCTTCTTGATGGCGCGAAGGCCAAAGGCGGCAAGGCATTGCGTTCGGCCAAGCCTCTTGCCGTCGCCTATTCCGGCGGCTACCGCGCTCGCTTCGGCGGTTTCGACGAGCAGCGCGATGCCGTCAATGCCTGCAACGCTCTCAAGCGTTCCGGCGTAAAGTGCTGGGCCTCGGCTCAGTAATGCCAATGGCTTGCCGCCTATGTGTTTCAGGCGGCGGCCGAACAGGGCGCGGATCGGTGTTTGCGATCCCGCCTGGTGACCTGCTCGATGTGTATTGCGTACGGGGATAACAATGGCGATCAATGAGAACACTCCAGAGTTTCCGCCTCATGGCAGATTGACGGGGAAGAATCCCCGCGCTGGATTGCACCCTCTCCATGAGGCTGCGCTTCGCCTCGCCGAAATCGGCGTGCAGCGGCAAAAGCCGAAGACGGCCAAGACCAAGGATCTGATCAACCTTCTGCTTTGCCATGGCGCACGCGCCTGGCGCTACTCGCAGCCAGAGGCGACGATCCATCTGCATGTGACATGTGCGGACGGCAGATCGCCGGTGACGCTCCGGCTGCGCTGAGGCTCAGAGGAGCCCTAACTCCGAGAGCTCGCGGCGAAGGTCTGCGGGCATCTCGGCGACGCCGTCTCCAAGGCTATGGAGATCGCGCGGAATGTCTTCCTGAGTATAGTAACGCCAGCCCTGAAAGGGACGCTTCGGCTGAACGGCCGTCTCGATCACCTCCGGTCCCAGGACCAGATGGCATCGCGAGATGCCTTCGCCATCGGTGAAGGTCTGGATGTCGAGCAGGTTCTGCCGCGCTTGTACCTGCCCCTTGATCACCCAATAGAGCGATCCACCGTCGAGGAGCTCTTCGACCCGCTTGGGCACCATCCTCGTCGTATGGACGGAGTGCGGTTCAAGACCGGCAGCGATGGCGCTCATCGCACGTTGCGCCACCCATTCACGCAGATCGTCGATCGAGTCCGCGCCAACACATAACTTGATAAGATGCAATGCCATGCCGCCGTTGAAGTCCTTTTGCGCGGCAGCGTCAAGCGGCGAATTGCGCGGCAGGTCGCCGCGCTACAGATTTCGTCTGATGGGCGACGGCTGCCGCCATCAACATTCGACAACGTTGACGGCCAGGCCGCCGGTCGATGTTTCCTTGTACTTCTCGCTCATATCGTGGCCCGTCTGGCGCATCGTCTCGATACAGGCATCCAGCGGTACGAAATGCTTGCCATCGCCCTTGATCGCCAGAGACGCAGCGGTCACAGCCTTGACGGCGCCGAGCGCGTTTCGCTCGATACAGGGAACCTGAACAAGGCCGGCCACCGGGTCGCAGCTCATGCCGAGGTGATGTTCCAAGGCGATCTCGGCGGCGTTTTCGATCTGCTCCGGGTTGCCGCCCATGACGGCGGCGAGGCCTGCTGCTGCCATTGCGGCGGCCGAGCCGACTTCGCCCTGACAGCCGACTTCGGCGCCTGAGATCGAAGCATTGTGCTTGATGATCCCGCCAATCGCGGCTGCAGTCAGGAGGTAGTCCCGGATGCCGTTCTGGTCCCAATCATCGTGGAAGTGCTCGTAATAGCGGATGGTCGCCGGAATAACGCCGGCCGCTCCATTTGTCGGCGCGGTCACGACGCGGCCACCGGCAGCGTTCTCCTCGTTGACAGCCATCGCGTAGACGCTCAGCCAGTCGTTGGCGAGCAGCGGATTGATGCGGTTGCTGCGCCATTCCTCCTGCAGCTTGTCATGGATGGAACGAGCGCGGCGGCGGACATTTAGTCCACCAGGCATGATGCCATCGACCTTCAGGCCGCGTTCGATACAGGAGCGCATTGCTTCCCATATGCGATCGAGCCCCTCGTCAAGCTCGTCGCGGCTCCTCTGACTTTCCTCGTTGGCGCGCTTCATCTGCGCAATCGAGAGCCCGGAACGGGCCGCCATGTCCAACATCTGCTTCGCGGTCGAAAACGGATATGGAACCTTGGCCGACTCGGCCGAGGCCTTCTTCTTCGAGCGCATTGCCTCGAGTTCGGTGTCCGTCACGACGAACCCGCCGCCGACGGAGTAATAGATGCGCCGGACCAGCATGCGGCCATCCTTGTCGAAGGCAGAGAACGACATGCCATTCGCGTGCCCCGGCAGCGGCTGCTTCTTGTCGAAGACGAGATCGGTCTTCGGCTGGAACTGATAGGCCGGATGCCCTTCCGGGGTGATGCGGCCAGAACGTTCGACGCGATCGATAATCGCGTCCATCGCGTCGGGATCGACGCTGTCAGGCTGCTCACCCATGAGCCCGAGGATGACCGCCCTGCCCGTGCCATGACCGATTCCGGTGTGGGCCAGCGAACCATGCAGACTGACCTTGATCGACGCCACCTTGCTTCCCGAGGTCGGACGCGGCCATTCATCGGACAACAACAGGTCGAGAAAACGGTTAGCGGCGGTCATCGGCCCCATTGTGTGAGAGCTTGAGGGGCCAACACCGATCTTGAATACGTCGAAAACGGAAAGGAACATGCGGATGTCCTGATTTGAGTTTGTCAGGAAAGCTACGCAAAAGCGCGGCGCAATCCCTTCGATGCACCGACATAGCATTTCACGCAAGCGACATCATCAAAAGCAAACATCATCACATCACCAGTCATTGCAGCGTGCGCGGGCATCTGTAGAGTGACCGCGCATGCAGGGGGATTGAATCAATATAGTGATGACGACAGCAGATTACATCGCACTGGTCTTTTTCGCCGCCGTCTGGTTCGGCTACTCGCGGCTGTTGCGCGGCTCGAGCCTGTTCGGCAGAACGAGCCTCACCCATGCCATGGTCGAGCGCCGGCGGGAATGGATCTACAATTCGCTGCGCCGCGACCTGAAAATGATCGACACTCAGATCATGTCCGGGCTTCAGAACGGCACGGCCTTCTTCGCATCCACGTCGATCTTCGCGATCGGCAGCTGCTTTGCCCTGCTCGGCGCAACAGAAAAGGTCGACGCGGTGTTCGCGGACCTACCGTTCGTCTTCCATAGCGGTCATGCCGTTTTCGAAATGAAAGTCGGCGGCCTTGCGGCGCTCTTCGGCTATGCATTCTTCAAGTTCGGCTGGTCGTATCGGCTGTTCAACTATTGCACGATCCTGTTCGGCTCGATCCCGATGATGCGCGACACAGAACTTGACGTGGTCGCGGCGGAACGGGCGGCCGAGCGGGTCATCCGCATGAACATCATCGCCGGATCGCATTTCAACGAAGGGCTTCGGGCGATCTTTCTCTCGATCGGTTACCTGGGCTGGTTCATCAACCCCTATGTTTTCATGCTGACTACGACGATCGTCATCGTCGTGCTCACGCGCCGTCAGTTCTTTTCCGAAGCAAGGCTTGCGATCCTGGACGCCGGCCCGCCATCAAATCTCCACCTTTCTCCTGTTCCCCGCGACGGTCCGCTGAACGGCGGAAACGACTCATCCGGGGGCTTGTGAATGACGCTTACAGCGACCACCGCAGATCAAGGCACGAAGCTGCCTCGCATCGGCATGCTGGATACCGTGCGCGGTGCCGCGTTGATTGCCATGGCGACCTACCACTTTACCTGGGATATGGAGTTCATGGGCTACCTGACGCCGGGAACGGCGGAAACGGGTTGGCTCAAGCTATATGCAAGAGCAATTGCCTCGACGTTCCTGTTCATCGTCGGCTTAAGCCTCGTACTCGCGAGCAGCCCCAATATCCGCTGGAGACCCTTCTGGAAACGCCTGGCGATGATCGCCGCTGCAGCAATCCTGATTTCGGTCGCGACCTTCTATTTCACGCCGGGTGAATGGATATTCTTCGGAATTCTGCACGCCATCGCGATTCTGAGCCTGCTGGGCGTACTTGTGTTGCGGCTTCCGCTGGCGGCGGCGATTGCATTGACAATCGGCGTTGCGGTGGCGTGGTGCGTCGATACATGGATCTCGCCTGGGATCCTGCGTTCGCCGCTGTTCAACCCGCGCTATCTTGCCTGGACCGGCTTTGCCGAGATGCCCGCGCGGTCCAATGACTTTGTTCCCATCTTCCCCTGGGCGCTGCCTTTCCTAGCCGGCTTGACGACTGCGCTGATCGCGCTTCGAACCGGTGTCATCGCAAAACTCGCAACATTCGGGACCGGATCGACACTGCTTGCCAAGGCTGGCCGCCATAGCCTGGCGTTCTACCTTATTCACCAACCGGTGTTGATCTCGATCGCCTATGGGCTATCGATCGTCGTGCCGCCCGCAAAGCCGGATCCGGTGGAAAGCTATCTGAAACAGTGCAATGTCGCCTGCATGCAGCAGGAAGGCGAAGCTCTATGCCGGAGCTTCTGCCAGTGCACGCTCGGTAAGTTGCAGGCACAGAACCTGTTTACGCCGTTTCAAGCAGGCACGATCAAGGGTGATGACGACCGCATCCTGACTCTCGCCAGCGAATGCAGCAGCAGCCAATAATCAGGTACCGACACCGATTTCGGCGAGACGTCCAAGGCAGGCTTCCTCGATGTTGTCGAGTTCCGTCAGCGTGTCGTCGATATCCTTGCGCTTCTGGCGCAATTCGTCCCGCTTCTCGTCCACGCGCTTCATGAGAAGCTTCAGCTGGCCGAGCTCGCCCGGCGGCTCTTTGTAGACCTGAATGATCTCGCGGATTTCAGCGATCGTGAAACCAATGCGACGACCACGCAATATCTCTTGAATGAGGCGGCGATCGGCCTGCCTGAACAGACGAGTACGGCCGCGGCGTTCGGGATGGATCAATCCCTCGTCTTCATAGAAACGCAACGTGCGGGTCGATACACCGAATTCGCGCGTCAGTTCCGTTATGCTATAGTATTTGCTAACCGGCATGGGTCCCCCACAATCGAAAACCCATAATATTGACTTTTACGTAATAGTCAATTTCTGCACACAGTCTTGCAGCCGGCTAAATTCCGAACCACCATGTCGCAATCCCCAGGAAAGCGAAAAATCCTGTGCAATCAGTCACTGTGGTTACGAAAACCGATGAGGCGATGGCAGGATCGGCTCCCACCTTGTGAAGCAGCAGCGGGAGGAGAATCCCGGCGAGTGCCGCAGCGAACAGATTGATGATCATCGCTGCGCCGATAACGAAACCGAGCTGATAGTCGTGAAACCAAGTAGCCGCGATACAGCCCATGATAACCGAGAACATCGCACCGTTGGCGATGCCAACAGCCGCTTCTCTTCGGATGATGCGCCCTGCGTTGTAGATATCGATATCACCGGTCGCCAAAGCGCGCACGGTGACCGTCATCGTCTGAGTCCCGGCGTTGCCGCCCATCGAGGCGACGATCGGCATCAGGACGGCCAAAGCGATCATCTTCTCGATCGACTCGTCAAATAGGCCGATGACGCTTGCGGACAGCAAGGCGGTGCCGAGGTTGATCACCAGCCACAGAAAGCGCGAGCGCACCGTCGACAGAACGCTGTCCGAGAGTTCTTCGTCACCAACACCGCCGAGACGCTTGATGTCCTCATCGGCCTCCTCGTGAATAACGTCGACGACGTCATCGATGGTCAGCACGCCGACGAGGCGATCGTTCTCGTCGACCACGGCGGCAGACAGCAAGTCGTATTGCTCGAAGAGTTGCGCTGCCTCTTCCTGGTCCATCTCGGCGGGAATCGGATGGTTCGTTTCCCGCATGATGGTTTCGATTTTGGTCGAACGCTTCGTCCGAAGGATCTTGTCCAGATCGACGACGCCCAAGAGCTTGAACGTCGGGTCGATAACGAAGATCTGCGTGAACGAGTAAGGCAGATTTTCCTCCTCGCGCATGTAGTCGATCGTCTGCCCGACGGTCCAGAACGGTGGCACCGCGACGAATTCCGTCTGCATACGGCGGCCGGCGGAGCTTTCCGGATAGTCGAGCGCGCGGCGCAGACGAACACGCTCGGTGAACGGCAGCTGCGCAAGGATTTCTTCCCGGTCTTCCTTGTCGAGATCTTCAAGAATGTAGACGGCGTCATCAGAGTCGAGTTCGCCGATCGCCGCGGCGATCTGTTCGTTCGGCAACTGGTCGACGATCTCGCGGCGCACCGCCTCGTCGACCTCCGTCAACGCGGTCATGTCGAATTCGTCGCCGAGCAGACGCACGAGCGCGACGCGCTGATCCGGCTGAAGCGATTCGAGCAGATCGCCTATTTCGGATTCGTGCAGTCGCGTGACGTGCTGGCGCAGGAATATGGTATCGCGGTCGGCGATCGCAGCACCAACAAGCGCGAGAAAATCGCCGCGAACGTTGCCGTTCTCGTCGTAGATGTCGGTCTCATCGCTGCCCGGACGTGTGCGGACGAGCTCTTCCGCGTCGTTCGTCATCCTCTGCCGCCCTCATCTGATTCGAAGCCTGGACTTCGCCGCAATTGTGTCCGTGCTAACCGAAAGGCGCTATCGCGTCCAGCCGCAAGCCGGCAACGCAGATGACAATTCCTCGCGCTCCAGATAGTTTCCGGCGCATCGAGAATCTGGAGATATTCTGGCAGTGCCCGTCCGCCCCATCCTGCGCTTCCCCCACGCTGGTCTCCGAACCGCTTGTGCGCCTGTTACCGAATTCGACGGCGATCTCAGCGCCCTTTCGACGGATCTGCTCGACACCATGCACGCGGCTCCAGGCGTCGGCATTACCGCGGCGCACATCGGTGTTTTCCAGAGATTGACGGTCATCGAGCTCAGCCGCGAAGACGGGGTACGCATCTATGCCAACCCAGAGATCCTCTGGTCTTCTCAAGACACCATCCGGCAAACCGAAGGCAGTGTATCCATGCCCGGTGCGACCGAAGAGGTCATACGGCCAAAATCGATCCGGTTTCGCTATCAGGACCTCTCCGGGGTAACGCACGAAGAGACAGCCGAAGGATTTCTTTCGGTCTGCATCCAACATGAGATTGATCAGCTCGATGGAATCTTCTGGCTTCAGCGCCTGTCCAAACTGAAGCGCGACCGGCTTGTCAAGAAGTGGGAAAAGTCCGGCAGCTGACGCCGTCTGCTACATTTCTACAGGCGCTGGACGCGGCACGCGGGGCTTGTCATCCTTGGATATCCGCGACGCAAGCTCTTCAGGCGTCACAAGCCCACCTGAAATCAGGAGCTTTGCGGCGTCTTCGGGTGTCATGTCGAGAAAGACGATCTTTTCACGCGGCACGAAGATCAGGAAACCGGCCGTCGGCACGGGCGTCGGCGGAAGAAACACGCTGACCATATCATGGCCCATCGCGTTGAACTTGGAGGCTATTTCCCCCTTGGCATCCGTCGCGACGAACACGAGCGACCAGAGCCCCGCGCTCGGATACTCTATCAGGCCGACCTTCTTGAACGAGTTGCTACGTTCCTTCAGGACCGTTTCAAAGATCTGCTTCACGCTCTTGTAGATGACGCGCACCAGTGGAACGCGCCTTACGAGAGACTCGCTGAACTGGACGATCGACTGACCGATCAGATTCTTTCCGAGAAACCCGATGAGGGTGATGACCACCAATGCGATCAGGAGCCCGGATCCGGGAACCGCGAAGTTCAGATAGTTGTCGGGATCATAACGCGCGGGAAGATAGGGCTTTACCCAGCTATCGGCCCAACGAACGACCGACCATGTCAACCACAGGGTAATCGCAATCGGTGCGCAGATGATCAGGCCGGCCAGAAAGTTGTTTCTGATGCGAGTGGCGATCGACAATCGAGGCATTTTTTCCGTCATCTCTTACTGACGAACTCCTTTGAGCCTAACGGCAAATCGGAAATCAGTGCCTCCGGTGCTTTCCTTTGCGAGGCTGCCAGAATTCGGCGCCTCGCACAAGGCCGCATCCCTGCTCTCACTCGACCGTGACCGACTTCGCCAGATTGCGCGGCTGATCGACATCAGTGCCCATGAATACCGCCGTATGATAGGCCAGCAGCTGGATCGGCAGCGAGAAGATCATCGGACCGATGATCTCATCGACGTTCGGCAGGACGATCGTTGCCATGGTCGGCAGCTTCGATGCCGCAGCGCCTGCCTCATCGGTGATGAAGATGATCCGCCCGCCGCGCGCCGCGACTTCCTGCATGTTGGATACGGTTTTTTCAAAGAAGCGGTCGTAGGGCGCGATGACGATGACAGGCATGTTCTCGTCGATCAGAGCGATCGGCCCGTGCTTGAGTTCTCCCGCGGCATAGCCTTCCGCGTGAATGTAGGAGATTTCCTTGAGCTTCAACGCACCTTCCATCGCCAGCGGGAAGCTTGTTCCGCGACCGAGATAGAGGACATCACGGCATTTCGAAAGCTCTCTCGACAGGCTTTCCATCTGCGGCTGGATCGCGTTGAGCACGCGGCTCATGATACGCGGCATCTCCGCGAGGTGGCGTACGAATTCCTTTTCCTGCGCGGTATCGATCAGACCCCTCGCCTTGCCCGCACCGAGCGCCAGCGACGCAAGCACGGCAAGCTGGCAGGTAAACGCCTTGGTGGACGCCACGCCGATTTCCGGTCCAGCCATGATCGGGAAGATAGCGTCGGATTCGCGCGCTATGGTCGATTCCCTGACGTTTACGACCGCTCCGATCTTCAGACCATTGTCCTTGCAGTAGCGGAGCGAGGCGAGCGTGTCGGCCGTCTCGCCAGACTGAGAGATGAAAAGCGCGGCCTGCGTCGGCGACAGCGGCATCTCGCGGTAGCGGAACTCCGAGGCGACGTCGATCTCGACTGGCAAGCGTGCATAGCGCTCGAACCAGTATTTGCCGACCAGACCGGCCAGATAGGCCGTACCACAGGCGGAAATCGCGAGGCCCGTTGCAGCCTTGAAGTCGATCGCCGCCGTATTGGCGCTGATCGTGTTGCTTGCGAAGTCCACATAATGGCTCAGCGCATGCGAAATCACTTCCGGCTGTTCGTAGATCTCCTTCTCCATGAAATGGCGATGGTTCCCCTTGTCGACGACGAAGGCCGTCGTCTGGGAGATCTGTCGCGGCCGGACAACCTCGTTGCCAGCGAAATCGAGGATCGAGACACTATCCCTGGTGATCACGGCCCAGTCTCCGTCCACGAGATAGGTTATCTCGTTGGTGAACGGCGAAAGCGCGATCGCATCCGAACCAAGAAACATCTCCCCCTTGCCGTAACCGACAGCGAGCGGCGGTCCCGAGCGGGCGGCCATGATCGTACCGGGGTCATTCTGCAGCATGACAGCAAGCGCATAGGCGCCTGTCACCTGGTTCAACATCTTCTGCATGGCATCGCGCGGTGCCAATCCTTCGCGCAGATACTTCGCCATCAGGTGGGCAACGACTTCGGTGTCCGTCTGCGTTTCGAAGACAGCGCCTTCCGCCGTCAGTTCGTCGCGGAGTTCGGAGAAATTTTCGATGATGCCATTATGAACGACGGCAACGCCCTGCACGAAATGCGGATGCGCGTTCGTCTCGTTCGGCACGCCATGTGTCGCCCAACGCGTGTGGGCAATGCCGATCGTGCCAGGCAGCGGCTCGCTATCGAGCATCTTCTCGAGATTGAACAATTTGCCTTCCGCGCGGCGGCGGTCCATGCGGCCATCGTGAATTGTGGCAACGCCGGCGGAATCGTAGCCTCGGTATTCGAGTCGCTTCAACGCATCGACCAAACGCGCCGCAACCGGGCTATTTCCAACGATTCCAACTATTCCGCACATGCGAACCCCCAGAGCCTTCCGTTTCGGACGGCAGTCGTAACAATTTTCTCTTTTTTCTCAATTGGCCGGGCGGTCACTTTCAGTTTCCGCCCGTTATGAAAGACGTCAGCTTTTGGTCTTTCTTGCAGCCTTGAGCGCAAGTGCCCGTTCGCGGAGCGCAGTTGCCCTCCCTGGCTTTACTTCCTGGCGAGCACGTCCGAAGGCCAGTGCGTCGGCGGGAACGTCAGCCGTAATGACACTGCCGGAAGCGACGTACGCGTTGTCGCCGACGCTGACAGGCGCCACCAGAGATGAATTGGAACCGATGAAGGCATTGGCACCGATCAGTGTTTCACTCTTGTTGACGCCGTCGTAGTTGCACGTGATGGTTCCCGCGCCGATATTCGCGCCGGCTCCGATCTTCGCGTCACCGATATAGGTCAGGTGATTGACCTTGGCGCCTGCGCCGATCTCACCGTTCTTGACCTCACAGAAATTGCCCACCTTGGAGCCTTCGGCCAGATTTGCACCGGGCCGCAGACGGGCGAACGGACCGACGGTCGCGCCAACGCTGACATGCGCTCCCTCGATATGGCTGAAGGCGTGGATGACAGCGCCACCGTCGATGATGACGCCCGGACCGAACACGACGTTCGGCTCGATCAGGGCATCCTGGCCGATAACGGTGTCGTATGACAGGAAGACGGTTTCGGGAGCGATCATGCTCACGCCCGAGATCATCAGCTCGTGGCGCCGGCGCTCCTGCCACAGGCGTTCGATCACGGCCAACTCGGCGCGGTTGTTGCATCCGGTCATCTCGATCTCAGGCGCGTCCACCGCGGTCACGCGTCCACCCAGCGAACGGGCGATCTCCACAAGATCGGTCAGATAGTATTCGCCCTTGGCATTGCTGTTGCCGATGCGAGACAGCAGATCGAGCGCCTTGCGGCCATTGATCGCCATCAGGCCGCTGTTGCACCACGTCACCGCGCGCTCTGCGTCCGTTGCATCCTTTTCCTCGCGGATGGCGATCAGCTCGCCGTCCTTGACCAGCAAGCGTCCGTAGCCAGTCGGGCGGTTTGTATGGAAACCGATGACAACGATATCGCTGCCTTCGGCCAGATGTCGGCGGGCAGCCTTCAACGGAGCGTCGGTCTGCAGCGGCACATCCCCGTAGGTAACGACGATATCGTCATAGCCACGCGCAATTGCCTCGCGGGCGGCAAGCACGGCGTGGCCGGTTCCGAGGCGCTCCTTCTGCAAATAGGCTTCGATCGCGACGCCATCGACGCTGGCGGCATTCACAACTTCGTCGGCGTTCCGACCGACGACGAGCGCCACGGACGATATATCGCTCTTTGCCACCGCATCGACGACATGGGCGATCATCGGTCGGTTCGCGACCGGGTGAAGCACCTTCGACTTCGACGATTTCATTCGCGTGCTGTCACCGGCAGCGAGAATGACGGCAAGACAAGTGCGTTCCATGGTCCGGCTCCAAGAATCCGTTTCGGCTAGTTCCTGCCTCATAGCAGCAAGACCAATTCCGAACAAAGATCAAAAATGGATGTCAGGCCGGGACCGTGTCATCAAGCGCATATGCCTCGCGCACGTGATCGCGCCCGTCTATGATCACAGCTTCCATCGCCTCACGTGCACCGTGCACATCGCCGCCAGCGATCGCGTTGACGATACGCATGTGGGTTTCGGCGATATTCGAGAAGCCGTTTTCGGACGGCGGCGTGCTGATGCGGAACATGCCGACAAGGGCCGCTTCGATCAGACTGCCTAGCGTATGCATGAAGGGATTGTGCGCAGCATCAGCGATCGCCAGGTGGAAGCGAAGGTCGGCCAGCGCCAGGCTTTCGGATGTGTGGCCCGGCGCCGCCATTTCCAGCGCGAGCTTCTCGAGGCCAGCGATCTCGCTTCGGCTCGCGCGTTCGGCGGCAAGGCCGGCAGCGAAAGGTTCGACCGCCAGTCTGATGTCGTAGAGTTGTAACAGGAACTCTTCAGTGACGCCGTTGTCGAAGTGCCAGGCGATCACCTCGCTATCGAACATGTTCCACTGGTTCTTTTCAGTAACCCTGGTGCCGACGCGCGCCTTGGCGACGATCATGCCCTTTGCGGCAAGCGTCTTCATGGTTTCGCGCAGAACGGTTCGTGAAACCTTGAACCGCTGGGCAAGCTCGGCGTCTCCGGGAAGAATGGTCCCGACGGAATATATCCCTCCGACGATCGCCCTTCCCAGTTCGTCCACGACCTGCGCATGGCTGGTGCGCGATCGTCGCGCCAACTTGCCCGTATCAAGCATTCGGTTACGCAAATACTACCTCCCCCTCAGGCGTACCTCTTGTTGGACCCAGACAGAAACAGGATGCCTTTCTGCATAAGGATGAATGCAAAAAGCAGAAGGCCGATCAGTATCTTGGTCCACCAGCTCGACAGCGTGCCGTCGAAAGTGATGTACGTCTGAATGAGCCCCTGTATCAGAAGTCCGACGAAGGTTCCCGCCACAAATCCCGCGCCTCCCGTCAGCAGTGTTCCCCCGATCACCACTGCAGCAATGGCATCAAGCTCGACGCCAACCGCCGCCAAAGAATAGCCGGCGGACGTATAGAGAGAAAAAACGATTCCCGATAGGCCCGCCAGGAAACCTGACAGAGCGTAGATCTGGATCGTCGTTCGGGCAACTGGAACTCCCATCAGCTGCGCCGTCTGTACTCCGCCGCCAAGCGCATAGACGTTCGTTCCAAAACGCGTGCGATGAGCAAGGAAGATGCCGGCGGCGAAGACAAGGATCATCACGGCGCCGATCAACGTCAACCGACCGCCGCCGGGCAGCTTGTAATAGAGGCCTGATAGCGTGTTGTAGTAGTCGTGATTGATCGGAATGCTGTCGATTGAGAGCACGAACGCCATGCCGCGCGCCAGGAACATGCCCGCCAGCGTCACGATGAAGGCCGGCATCTGGAGATAGTGGATGACCGCCCCCATCGCCGCGCCAAAAGCCGTCGTGATGATCAGTACCAGAACGAAGGCGACAAGCGGGTGGATCGTGGTGTTCTGGAGGATGACAGCCAGAAAGACACCGGTGAAAGCAATCACCGAGCCAATCGAGAGGTCGATGCCTCCCGAGATGATCACGAATGTCATTCCCACGGCAGCAATACCCAGGAAGGCATTGTCCGTCAGCAGATTACCGATCACGCGGGTCGACAGCATGCTCGGATACTGGAGGGTGCAGACGACGTAGGACAGCACGAATATGACGATCGTTGCCATCAGCGGCAGATACTTCGAGTTCATTTCTGAAGCTCCTCCCGGAGGCTCGGTCGACGCCGCAGGAAGCCCGCGGCCGATTGGACTGCCGGCGACTGGATCACCAGAATGACAAGAACGATCACGGCCTTGATGATGAGATTGAACTCAGGCGGGAAGCCTGAGAGCAGAATGCCGGTGTTCACCGCCTGGATGATCATCGCACCGATCAACGATCCGACGATGCTGAAGCGGCCGCCAAGCAGCGAGTTGCCGCCCACGACCACAGCGAGGATCGCATCCAGTTCCAGCCAGAGTCCGGCATTGTTGGCATCGGCGCCCTTGATGTCGGCTGCAACGATGATCCCGGCGATCGCAGCGCAGAGGCCGCTGACAACGTAGACAGCCATAAGCAGAACTGGTGTTCTCACACCCGACAGCCTGCTTGCCCGCCGGTTGATGCCCGTCGCCTCGATCAGCATGCCGAGCGCCGTACGACGGACCAGCAGCGTCACCAGGATACCGACGACAAGCCAGATGACGACAGGCATCGGCATGAAGGCGAACGAACCGCTTCCGAAGAAGATCAGACCGTCATCATTGAAGGTCATGATCACGCCTTCGGTGATCAGCTGCGCGATGCCACGTCCGGCAACCATGAGAACAAGGGTCGCGATGATCGGCTGGATGTTGAGGATCGCAACAAGAAAGCCGTTCCACGCACCACAGGCCAGACCGACCAGCAGCGTAACGATCAACGTCCAGGCCAGTGAATTGCCCGACACGATCGACGAGGCCGCAACTGCCCCGCAAATCGCAATCACTGCCCCAACAGACAGGTCGATGCCTTTCGTCGCAATGACCAGCGTCATTCCGATCGCCAGCAAAGCGACCGGCGCGCCGCGGTTCAACACGTCGATCAGACTGCCGTAAAAGCGTCCGTTCTGAATTGTAACATTAAAAAACTGCGGGAACATTATGAAATTTAACAGAAGAATAACGGCAAGCGCAATCAGCTGAGGCGCCAGTCGTATCAAGAGGGCGTTCTGGGACGAGGTCATGCGTCCTCCGTCTTTTTGTCGGCTGCCGCGATCGCCTGCACGATTCCTGCGGTCGTCACCTTCTCGCCGGCCAGTTCAGCCACGTGCTCGCGGTCGCGAAGTACCAAAACACGTGAACTGTATGCCACAAGCTCTTCTAATTCCGATGAAATCACGATCAGCGACATGCCCTTTTCACAAAGTTGCTCGATCAGGCGAATGATCTCCGCGTGTGCACCGACGTCGATGCCGCGCGTGGGCTCATCCAGGATCAGAAAATCAGGATTTGTTGCCAGCCAGCGCGCGAGGATCGCCTTCTGCTGGTTACCACCGGATAGAAGCCGGATCGGCTTCTCGCGGTCGGTGGTGCGGATATCGAGAGCCTTGATATAGCGGTCCGCGAGCTGGTTCTGCTCGCTACGTGACAGAGGTCGCGCCCAGCCGCGGCGGGCCTGCAGCGCCAATGCGATGTTCTCGCGTATCGACAGGTCGCCGATGATACCATCCGTCTTCCGGTCTTCGGGGCAGAACCCAAAACCGTTGCGGATGGCGGCTCTTGGGCTGGAGAGCGACACGGTCTTGCCGTCGATCCTGGCGGTACCGCTATCGGCACTGTCTATTCCGAACATCAGCTCGGCAGTTTCGGTGCGGCCTGAGCCAAGAAGGCCTGCGACGCCGACCACTTCGCCGACGCGAACCTCGAGATTGAACGGCCTGACCTTGCCGCGTTTGCCATAACCCTCGAAACTGTACTTCACCGGCCCGGCGGCGATCGTCCGCTCCTTGGCGGCGGCCTCCGCATGGGCCAACTCATGGCCAAGCATCATCTCGATCAGACTTTGCCGCGGCAGATCGGCGGTGTCGCGCGTTCCCACCAGGCGACCATTGCGCAAGACGGTTATGCGGTTACTGATCTCGTAAACCTGCTCAATGAAATGAGTAATAAAAACAATTCCTAGACCGCGCTTCCTCAAGTCATTCACGATGCGAAAAAGCATCGCTACCTCATGCGTATCGAGGCTGGCAGTTGGCTCGTCCAGAATGAGAACCTTGCCGGAGAGATCGACGGCTCGCGCTATCGCGACAACCTGCTGGACCGCGACGGAAAAGCGATCGAGCTGCGCCGAGACATCGATATCCAGACCGTATTCTTCCAGAAGCGTGCGCGCCTGCCGGTTCATCGCCGCGGTGTTGATCATCCCGAAGCGGCGCGGCTGGCGGCCAAGGAAGAGATTTTCGGCAACGCTCAGATTGGGAAGGAGATTGACCTCCTGGTAGACCGTGCCGATCCCGAGTTTCTGGGCGGCGAGCGTATTGCTCGGATCGATCTCCGTACCATCGAGCATCAGGCTGCCTTCATCGCGATGGTAGGCGCCGGTAATGCACTTGATCAGTGTCGATTTGCCCGCGCCGTTCTCGCCGAGCAGGGCATGCACCTCACCCTTCCTGAGAGCGAAGTCGACCTTGTTTAGCGCGACAGCGCCGGGGAAGAATTTGGACATCCCGGACGCCACGAGCACGTTCTCAAAATCGTGAATCATGAAGGCGGCTTTTCCTGATAATGACTGTCTTGTCGCGTAGCTGTCGGGCATGATGCCCGGCCTTGCGCGGCAGTTCCGCACCGGCCCATGACGGACCGGTGCGGTTCCTGTGTGAGATCAGTAGCCGAGGCCCTTCTTCGACTCATAGACCTTCTTCGGGTCATCAGCCTGGGTGTAGAGCTTCGATTCCGTCTGGATCCACTTCGGCGGTGCCTTCTTGTCCTTCAGGTAGGCATCGAGCGCGTCGAATGCCGGGCCGGCCATGTTCGGCGTCAGCTCGACCGTCGCATTGGCCTCACCGGCTTCCATTGCCTTGAAGATATCAGGAACGGAGTCGATCGAGACGACGAGGATGTCCTTGCCCGGCTTCAGACCAGCTTCCTTGATCGCCTGGATACCGCCGACAGCCATGTCGTCGTTGTGGGCATAGAGAGCGCAGATGTCCTTGCCGCCATTCTCGGCCTTCAGGAAGCTTTCCATGACTTCCTTGCCCTTGGTGCGGGTGAAGTCGCCGGTCTGGCTGCGAACGATCTTGAAGTTGGACTTGCCAGCAATTGCTTCCTCGAAGCCCTTCTTACGGGCGATCGCCGGAGACGAGCCGGTGGTGCCCTGAAGCTCGACGACGTTGCATGCCTTGTCACCGACCGTCTTCACGAGCCAGTCACCGGCAACCTTGCCTTCATGCACCTGATCCGACGTTACGGCAGTGAGGTAGAGATCGTCAGGCGCCTTGATCGTGCGGTCGAGCAGGATGACCGGAATATCGGCTTCCTTGGCTTCCTTCAGGACAGCATCCCAGCCGGTTTCGACGACAGGAGCGAGCAGGATCGCATTGACGCCCTGCGCGATGAAGGAACGGATCGCCTTGATCTGGTTTTCCTGCTTCTGCTGGGCATCGGCGAACTTCAGGTCGATGCCGCGCTTCTTGGCCTCTTCCTTGGTGACCGTTGTTTCGGCAGCACGCCAGCCGGATTCAGAACCGATCTGCGAGAAGCCGACAACCAGTTCGGCAGCCGATGCTGAACCGAACATGCAGGCAGCAAGAATCGTGGCACTCAAGAGTGCAGTCTTCAATTTCATGATTTCCTCCCAAAGCCGCCTCCTCGCGGCACACACAAGGAAAATCATATAGTATTACTTTTGTAAATGCACTTTATGGTATGCATCGCAACAAAAAAGGCGCCCGAGACGGGCGCCTTTTCGCATCTGCGAATAAACGTCAGCGGCTCACTTCGGCAGCTTGTCGTCAACGCCTTCGACGTAGAAGTTCATGCCGAGAAGTGTCTTATCGTCAGCCTTCTCGCCGGCCTTCAGCCAGGGCGTGCCGTCCTGCTTGTTGATCGGGCCGGTGAACGGATGCAGCTCGCCCGACTTGATCTTGGCTTCGGTATCCTGAGCCATCTTCTTCACGTCGTCAGGCATGTTGGTGTAGTCCGCCATCTTGAGGATGCCGTCCTTCAGGCCGTCCCAGCTCTGCTCGGACTTCCAGGTGCCGTCCAGGAGCGCGTGTACGCGCTTGGAGTAGTAGTTGCCCCAGGTATCGACGATCGCCGTCAGCTGAGCCTTGGGGCCCGCTGCGATCATGTCGGATGCCTGACCGAACGCATGGATGCCGCGCTCTTCGGCAACCTGCATCGGCGCCGTCGTGTCGGTGTGCTGCGTCAGAACGTCCACGCCCTGGTCAACCATTGCCTTGGCAGCGTCGGCTTCCTTGCCCGGGTCGAACCAGGTGTTGACCCAGATGACCTTGAGCTTGAAGCTCGGATCGATCGACTTTGCGCCCTGCTCGAACGCGTTGATGCCCATCACGACCTCCGGAATCGGGAAGGATGCGATGTAGGCAGCGCCGTGGTTCTTGGACGTCTTGGCAGCGATCTGGCCGAGGATGTAGCGGCCTTCGTAGAAGCGCGAGTTATAGGTCGCGAGGTTCGGGCCGGACTTGTAACCGGTGCCGTGCTCGAACTTCACCTTCGGGAACTTCGCCGCAACCTTCACGGTCGCATCCATGAAGCCGAACGAGGTGGAGAAGATCAGCTTGCAGCCAGAGCGAGCAAGACGCTCGATGGCGCGCTCGGCGTCAGGGCCTTCAGGAACGTTTTCGAGGTAAGAGGTCTCGATCTTGTCGCCGAACTCTTCCTGGATCTGCTGGCGTCCGCGGTCGTGAGCCTGCGAGTAGCCGCCGTCCGTGTGCGATCCGACGTAAACGAAACAGACCTTCGTCTTGTCGGCTGCCTGCGCGGCACTGCCGATGCTGAGAACAGCAGCTGCCGAAGCGGCAAATGCGAGTGCTAGTTTTTTCATGATAACCCCTGTTGGTTTGAAGTTTCCGGAAGCCCGTCTCATTCTTCTGTTTAACGTTCCGGGACGAAAGGCTTTCCCAGCGACGCAGGCGTGTTGATCAACGTCGTGCGGCGATTATGAGAAATGATGACAAGAACCACAATAGTCGCCGCGTAAGGCAGCATCGACAGAAACTGTGCCGGTATTCCAACGCCGAACGCCTGCGCGTGCAGCTGCAGGATCGTCACCGCGCCGAAGAGATAACCGCCGGCGAAAACACGCCACGGGCGCCAGGATGCGAAGACGACGAGCGCCAGCGTAATCCAGCCGCGCCCGGACGACATGTTCTCCACCCATTGCGGCGTATAGACCAGCGAAAGCTGGGCACCGGCCAGACCGGCGCACGCGCCTCCGAACATTACAGCCAGATAGCGGGTGCGAATGACGTTGATGCCAAGCGCATGCGCGGAGCCGTGACTGTCGCCGATGGCGCGAAGCTTCAAGCCGGCGCGGCTGCGGAAGAGGAACCAGCTGACGCCGAACAAAAGCGCGAGCGACAGATAGAATGTCAGATCCTGGCGGAATAGCACTGAGCCGATCAGCGGAATATCCGAGAGATACGGCACCACAATCGGCGTTAGACGGACGCCGGGAACGCTGACATAGCCCTCACCAAGCATGCCGGAAACGCCGAGCCCGAGAATGGTAAGGGCAAGACCGGTCGCGACCTGGTTGGCAACCAGCGTCAGGGTCAGGAAGCCGAAGAGCAGCGAGAAGAGAGCGCCCATGGCAATGCCCGCCAGAATCCCGACATAGGGCGAGCCGCTGAGCTGTGCGCCTGCAAATGCGGCGACCGCCCCCATGATCATCATTCCCTCGACACCGAGGTTCAGCACGCCGGAGCGTTCGGTGACGAGTTCGCCGAGTGCTGCGATGACCAGCGGCGTGGACGCCGTGATGACTGTCAGGAGGATGGCTTCGAAGATACTCATACCGCGCCTCCGCGAATGCGCGACCAGACAATGCGGATCTTGTAGTAGATCAGCGTGTCGCACGAGAGGACAAAGAACAGCAGCAGCCCCTGGAACACGCGCGTCACCTTATCCGATACGCCGATCGACAGCTGTGCCGCCTCGCCGCCAAGATATGTCAGCGCCAACACCAACCCCGATGCAATAATGCCCAATGGGTTCAGGCGACCGAGAAAGGCCACGATGATCGCGGTGAAACCGTAGCCGGGTGAAATCGCAGGCTGGAGGTGGCCGATGGAGCCGGAGACCTCCGAAATGCCGGCGAGACCCGCCAAGGCACCCGAGAACAGAAAGCTGAACCAGATCATCTTCTTGGACGAGAAACCGGCAAAGCGCCCTGCCCGCTCGGACTGCCCAAGCACGACGATCTCAAATCCCCGCAACGTGTATTTCAGCATGAACCAGGCGAGGATGGCAGCGACGATCGCGAAGACAAACGCCCAGTGCGCGCGCCCGGATTCTTCCCAGATCGCCGGCAGTGTCGCTTCCGGACCGAAGGGAACACTTTCCGGGAAATTGAACCCTTCGGGATTTCGCCATGACCCACGGATAAGCCAGTCGAGAAACAGCTGTGCGATGTAGACGAGCATGAGGCTCGTCAGGATTTCGTTGGTGTTGAAGTGTGCCTTGAGCAGTGCCGGTATCGCCGCAAAGAGCGCGCCACCGATCGCGCCCATGATCAGCATCATCGGCAGTACCATCGGCGAATGCCACTCGGTGAACAGGATCGGCAGGATCGAGCCGGTGATCGCACCGACGGTAAACTGGCCCTCGGCACCGATATTCCAGTTGTTCGAGCGATAGCAGACCGCGAGACCGACGCCGATCATGATCAGCGGCGCAGCCTTTACGGCGAGTTCATGCAGCGACCAGACTTCCAGCAGCGGCTCCAGGAAGAACGCGTCGAGAGCCTCCACCGGGTCCTTGCCGAGAATGACGAACATGATCGCGCCGGCAGCGAGCGTCAGCACCAACGCCAGCAGCGGCGAAACAAATCCATAGAGCTTGGAGGCCTGCGGACGCCGTTCGAGTTCAATGCGCATTGGCCGCCTCCGATGCGGTCTTGCTTTCATGCAGACCGCCCATCAGGAGGCCGATTTTTTCACGCGACAGTTCGCCCGCTGCAAACGGCTGTGACAGGCGACCTTCCGATATGACTGCAATCTCTGTAGCGACCTCGAATATCTCATCGAGATCCTGGCTGATGACGACGACCGCCGACCCTCTGCGGGCGAGATCCACGAGAGCCTGCCGGATGCGACTTGCCGCTCCCGCATCGACACCCCAGGTTGGCTGATTGACGACAAGCACGGCCGGCTCGCGATCGAGCTCGCGCCCGACGATGAACTTCTGAAGGTTGCCGCCGGACAGCGAGCCCGCGGCCGGATCTTCACCGCTCTTGCGGACATCCATTTCGTCCGAAATGCGCTTCGTCGCATTCTTGACGGCACCGCGGCGAATGACTTTGAGCAAGCCGGCCCCCAGGAAGGCCTTTCGATCCGACTGGCTGCGCGCCAGGACCAGATTGTCCGACAACTTCATGGCCGATACGGCGGCGTGCCCATGCCGCTCTTCAGGCACGAAGCCAGCACCGAGCAGGCGGCGTGCGGTAATACCCTGCGTGCCAACGGACTTGCTGCGGATCTTGACCGCGTCCGGGTTCGAAACCGGATACTCCCCGGACAGGGCATCAAAAAGCTCGCCCTGGCCGTTTCCGGCAACACCGGCGATCGCCAGGATTTCGCCTGAGCGCACAGCAAGCGACACGTCTCTCAACGGCATTGCGAAGGGCGTGCGCGGGGCTACCGACAGGTTCGATACGACAAGCTGGACGTCGCCCTTGTTGCCGCGATCCGGATGGGTAACGCTTGCAACGTCGCTTCCGACCATCATGCGGGCGAGCGAGGCCGGCGTCTCCTGGCGCGGGTCGCAGGCGCCCGTGACCTTGCCGTGCCGAAGCACCGTGGCGCGATCGCAGATGCGCTGAACTTCCTCGAGACGGTGGCTGATGTAGAGCACCGAGCGACCTTCAGCCTTCAGCTTGAACAGCGTTTCGAAGAGCCTGTCGGCCTCCTGCGGCGTCAAGACCGAGGTCGGCTCGTCTAGAATGATGAGCTTCGGGTTTTGCAGCAGCGCCCTGACGATCTCGATGCGCTGGCGTTCACCTACGGAAAGGTCGGCAACATGTGCGTGCGGGTCGAGCGGCAGGCCGTAATCCCGCGACAGCGATTTGGCTTCCTCGGCAATCCGGCTGATCGGAATGCTGTCGTCGAGCGAAAGGGCGATGTTCTCAGCCACCGTCAGCGCTTCAAACAGCGAGAAGTGCTGGAAAACCATCCCGATCCCGAGCTTGCGGGCATCGCCGGGCGACCCGATCGACACCGGGCGCCCATCCCACAGGATCTGGCCTTCGGTCGGTTCGAGAACCCCGAAAAGCATCTTCACCAATGTCGATTTACCAGCGCCGTTCTCGCCAAGGAGAGCATGAATTTCGCCGGGTGCGATATCAAGGTCGATGTGGCTACAGGCGGCGAAGCTGCCAAACAGCTTTGTCAGCTTCTGGACCGACAGTAACGCACCGGAAGCCGGCACAGTCGATGACGACACGTTCCCCTCATTTCCCTCTGCCGACCTGCCCATTCAGGATCTTTATGGGATCAGCAGCGTAGTTCCGGTAGTTTTTCTGGACTCCAGATCCGCGTGTGCTCGCCCAACCTCACGTAACGGATAGGTCTGATTGACATTGATACGCACTTTGTTGCTCAAAACAACATCAAATAACATGTTTGCACAATCAGTTAGCTCTTCCCGCGTCGCGATGTAGCTGAAAAGCGTGGGTCTCGTCGCGAAGAGCGAACCTTTTTGTGCGAGCATCGACAGGGTGAAGTTCTCGATCGGGCCCGAGGACTGCCCGAAAGATACGAACATCCCCAGGCGCTTCAGGCAGTCGAGCGATTGCGGAAACGTGTCGCGACCGATGGAATCGTAGACGACGTCGACACCCTTGCCGCCAGTGATATCGCGGACCCGGTCGACGAAGTTTTCGGTATTGTAATCAATGACGTGATCGTACCCGTGCTCGAGTGCAAGACTGACCTTGCTGCTCGATCCAGCAGTTCCGATCACGGCTGCGCCGAGGGCCTTTGCCCATTGGCCGGCGATAAGGCCGACGCCACCAGCCGCGGCGTGAAACAGGATCGTCGTTCCGGGTCCGACCTTGAAGGTGCGCCGCAGAAGATATTCGGCGGTCATTCCCTTCAGCATCATCGATGCCGCAGTCTCCAGCGAGATGCCATCGGGCACCTTCACGAGGTGCTTGGTCTCGATGTTGCGCTCCACGCTATAGGCGCCATCAGATCCGGCATAGGCAACCCGATCACCGACCTTGAAGTCTTCGACACCAGGCCCGAGGATTGTTACCGTTCCGGCCGCCTCCTTGCCTGTTATGAACGGCATGTGGGGCGCCTTGTAGAGACCGGTTCGGAAATAGACGTCGATGAAGTTCAGACCTATCGCGGCGTGGCGGATCTGCACTTCTCCGGCAGAAGGCGGCGGCAGGTCAACATCCGCATATTCGAAAACCTCAGGACCGCCGGTCCTGTTCATCACTACCGCCTGCGTCTTCGCCATCCTACCTGCCCCTTCAGCTATCCCTTGCGTCCGAGCGCCGGCACCAACTGCAGCACGGCGCCAATGCAATAGAGATAGATGCCGCTCAGGATGAAGAGGACAAGCGCCCATTGCGGCATGTCGAAGTGCATCAGCAGGGAATACATTCCAAGAGCGGACCAGAGAAAGAAGACGGCCAGATTGACCGGCCTCAGCCGTTGCACGCGGACCGGATGCAGGAAATTGATCGGCAGGAACGTCAGCACAACCGAAACAAGGACGACCACAAGCGCCGTGGTGGCGCTCGCGTGCATGACGAAAAGCGTGAACACGATCATGTTCCAGACGACGGGAAAGCCTGAGAAGAAATACTCGTCCGTCTTCATGCCCATATCGGCGTAGTAGATGGCGCTGGAAACGACGATCATACCGGCGGCGACGAAAGACCAGGGCTCGCCGATCATACCGCTTTGATAGAGCGCGAAGGCGGGCAGCAGCACATAGGTCACGTAGTCGATGATATTATCGAGCGTGTCACCCGACCAGTTGGGCAGCACTTCCTTGACGCGCACCTTGCGGGCGATGGGCCCGTCGATGCCGTCGACGAGCAGAGCAAGGCCCAGCCACCAGAACATATCTATAAATCGGTGTTCCGCGGCCGCAACGACACCGAGAAACGCAAGGAATGAACCGGAGGCCGTCAAAATATGGACGGAAAATGCGCGCATTTCCGCGTAAGGTACGCGCTTGTAATTGAAAATCTTCATGTTTCCCCGAAAAGCCTACTGGCATCCGCGCCCGGCAGGCGCGGTTTTTGCCTAATATGCATCCTTTGGATCGCTTCGCCAGCGCAAAAGCGAATGGTGCCATGGCTCAGGTCGAATCCTGACAATGACATGCATATTTCGCCCAAACAGGCAGAGAAAGAATGGAATACCTTTAATCCAATGCCTATTTGTAATATCTCGCTCGCATCGAAAAAGATCATCCGACGAAATACGGGATCCGACAGCGCATGAACGCCCCTGCAAAGACCGAAGAATTCGCCTCTCCTATTCCCGCCGGCGTGTACGCCGAGACGGTACTGAGCGTAACACACTACACGGATCGTCTCTTCCGCTTCACGATGACGCGTCCGCAAGGTTTCCGCTTCCGTTCCGGCGAGTTCGCGATGATCGGCTTGATGGTGGAAGGCAAGCCTATTTTCCGCGCCTATTCGATCGCTAGCCCTTCCTGGGCGGAAGAACTCGAATTCTTCTCGATCAAGGTGCCGGATGGCCCGCTCACCTCGCATCTGCAGGCCATCAAGCCCGGCGATCAGGTTCTGATGCGCAAGAAGCCGACGGGCACGCTCGTCCTCGACGCGCTGACTCCCGGCCGCCGCCTCTACATGTTCTCGACTGGAACCGGGATTGCGCCATTTGCGAGCCTTATCCGCGATCCGGACACCTACGAGCAGTTTGAGGAAGTCATTCTGACCCATACGACGCGTGATGTTGCCGAACTGAAGTACGGTTTCGACCTCGTGCACGAAATCCAGAACGACGAAATCCTGAAGGAAGTCGTCGGCGACAAGTTGCGTCACTACGCGACCGTCACGCGCGAGGATTTCGAGTATCGCGGCCGCATCACCGATCTGATGGCATCGGGCAAGCTGTTCACGGACCTCGGCGTGCCTCCTCTCGATCCGGCAATCGATCGCGGCATGATCTGCGGTTCGTCCGCGATGCTCAAGGATACGAAAGAGCTTCTGGAAAAGGCTGGCCTCGAGGAGGGTGCAAACAGCAAACCCGCCGAGTTCGTCATCGAACGAGCCTTTGTCGGCTGACCCAAGCTTCACGGCCCCGGAAACGGGGCCGTTTTCATTTGCCGCTCAGATATCCGATGAGAACAGCCATCGTTCTGCGTGCTTCGGCTGCGTCCGCCCGATGGATGGCGCGAATGGCGTCAATGTGAAGAGAGATCGACTGATCCATCCGATCTGAGTTTGCGGTCGAATACCACAGGCGTCGTGAATGGGTCTGCACCGGCGCCAGAGCTGACGTGATGAAGGCATTTGGACAGGCGTCTTCCAGAATCTCGTCGAAAGCCTTGTCCGCCGCGAAGAACGCATCGAGATCACGGCTCACAGCGCAGCTCTCCATTTTCGCCGCGCAATCGGCCAACTCCCGACGCTGCTCCTCGACCGCGTGCTCGGCAACAAGAGCGGCTGCGATCGGCTCGAGTTCGCCGCGCACCTGCATGACGTGTCCGTGATCGCCGGGGCGAATCTCGGCAATCTGCAGACCGACCCTCGGCTTGACCATGATCAGCCGTTGCCAGGCCAGTTTCTGCACGGCTTCGCGGACCGGGGTACGGCCATGGCCCGCGAGCTCTATCAGCTCTTTTTCGGTGACGTAGGCACCCGGTGGCAAGGCCAACGTGACAATCGCGTGCTCGAGTGCAAGATATGCAAGATGGCTCTGTGAATTCTGCATCAAATCTCTGGTCCCGGCCCTGATATATCATAAGCGGGATCAGGGGGAATGCAATGGCAGGTTGCTCGCTTCAGCACGTGTGCTTCACGGCTATTCGTGGCGCAACGCTTCGATCGGGTTCAGCTGCGCGGCTCTTCGCGCCGGGAAATAGCCGAACACCATGCCTATCGCCGCCGAAAAGGCAAACGCCACCGCGATCATCATCGGGCTGACGACGAAGGGCACCTTCAAAAGCGTGACCGCACTGAATCCAAGCCCGAGACCCAGCAAGATCCCGGCCATTCCTCCGAAGACGGAAAGTGCGACCGCTTCCACGAGAAATTGCATCAACACCTGCTTTTCGAGCGCGCCGATTGCCAACCTTATCCCGATTTCTCGGGTTCGTTCGGTCACCGAGACAAGCATGATGTTCATGATCCCGATGCCGCCCACAAGCAGGCTGATCGCCGCGACGGCCCCAAGCAGACCCGTCAGTAGTGTTGTGGTCCCCGTCATCGCCTCGGCGATCTGCGTCATGTCATTGACGTTGAAATCATCCTCGCGGCCGGGGATGATCTTGCGCCGCTCGCGCAGCAGATTCTCGGTTTCGCCTTGTATCTTCGATGTCGAGACACCGTCGCGCGCCGAGATAACGATCATCTGGACGTTGGCATTGGCCTTGCCGCCGACGCGTCGCTGGTAGACCTTGACCGGCATCAGAACCACATCGTCCTGGTCATTGCCCATGCCGGATTGCCCACGCTTGGCAAGAACTCCGATGACGCCGCAGGACACCTTGCCGACGCGGATCTGCTGTCCCGTGGGATCGGCCGCTCCAAAGAGCTGCGAGCGCACGGTTTCACCGACAATGCAGCGCGCGCGTCCGCGCTCTTCTGCAGCATCGAAGCTGCGGCCGAGCGCGATGTCCCAATCCTGCGCGACCAGATAGTCGTTCGTCGTGCCCATGACGGTCGTTGAATGGCTCTGGCCGCCGTAGATCACCGTTGCCGTCGTCTGGTTCAGGGGAGCGACGGCGCGCAGCCCGCCGACCTGATCGCGGATCGCATCGACATCCGCGACGGTAAAGCGCCGGGCCTCCGAGCTGGCACGGCCCGGCCCGAACTGACCTGGCCGCGCAAACAGCATGTTGGTCCCGAGGCGGGAGAGTTCCGACGTGACCTGAGCTGTCGTCCCGTTGCCGATCGTGACCAATGCTATGACGGCCGCAACGCCGATGACGACGCCTAGCACCGTCAAGAAAGAGCGCAGCATATTCCGGCGTATAGCGCGCAAAGCGAGCTTGAGGGTTTCAAAGAACATGTTCGGCCCTCGCCTCGCCCGCCGGACCGAACTCGAGCTTGCCGTCAACAAAGCGTAGCAGACGCTCGGCATAGGCTGCGATATCGGGCTCATGGGTGACCATGACGATCGTGATTCCCTCTTCACGATTCAGCCGCGTCATCAGATCCATGATTTCGATACTGGTCTTCGTATCAAGATTGCCGGTCAGCTCGTCCGCGAGCAGCAGCGAAGGCTGCGTGACGATCGCGCGGGCAATTGCCACGCGCTGCTGCTGACCACCTGACAATTCCTGCGTCTTGTGATGTTCACGCCCGGAAAGACCGACGAGCCCCAAGGCCTCCCTGGCGCGGCGATGCCGCTCGCCTGCGTGCATTCCGCGGTAGATCAACGGCAGCTCGACGTTTTCGACGGCCGATGTCCGGGGCAAGAGATTGAAGCCCTGAAACACGAAGCCCAACATGTGACGGCGCAGCATCGTGAGCTGGGAGCGATCGAAGCCTCGCGTCGAGATGCCCTGAAACAGGTAATCACCGCTCGTCGGAACATCGAGACAGCCGAGAATATTCATGGCCGTCGATTTGCCGGAGCCAGAAGGCCCCATGATGGCGACGAATTCGTGGGTCTTGATCGAGAGGTCGACGTGATCGAGGGCGCGGATTGCGGCCTCCCCGTTCCCGTAGATCTTGCTGACCGTCCTGAATTCGATGAGTGGCGAGCGGGTCATCGACAGCCCCCTATTTCGCCTGCTCGGTCGCGTCTGTGATCACGGCATCGCCTTCCTTGAGATCGCCCGATGCCACCTGGGTGAACTGACCATCCGACGACCCGACCTGGATGACGACAGGCGCCGGCCTGCCGGCCTTCAAGATCCAGACGCGGCGCTTTGCGCCCGTCAGCGCCTCACCGCCCTGCCCGCCGGTGCGCGGCCCCATGCGCGGCGGACGGAACAGGCCGAAGATGCCGCGGCTACGCGAGCCTTCAGCGGCAGCCGGCGCGTAGCGGAGGGCAGCGTTCGGAACCATGACCGTATTCTTGACCGCCTCGACGGTCACGTCGGCGGTCGCCGTCATGCCAGGGCGGAGAAAGAGCGCTGCATTGTCGACCGACAGGATGGCCTTGTAGGTCACCACATTGTTCGTTGTCTCGGAGGCGAAGCGGATCTGCTTGATCTCCGCCGGGAAAGTACGGTCGGGATAGGCGTCCACGGTAAACGTCGCCGCCTGACCAACCGCAATCTGGCCGACATCCGCCTCGTCCACGTCCACCTGAAGCTCCATCTTCTTCAGATCACCGGCAATCACGAAGAGGACCGGAGCGGAAAGAGACGCAGCGACGGTCGCGCCCGGATCGACAGAGCGCGTCAGAATCACGCCATCGATCGGCGAAACGATCTTCGCCTTGGAGAGATTGACCTCCGCCAGCTGGAGATCGGCTTCCGCGGAAAGAACCGCGGCCTCGTTGATGTCCTTGGTGGCGAGAGCCGAATCGACCTTGTACCGTGCGTCCTCCAGGCTCTGCTGCGTGGAGACGTTGCTTTGAACCAGGTTGCGCAGGCGTTCGTACGAACTGCGTGCCGATTCGAGATCCGCATTGGCCTTGGCGACATTCGCCTTGGCCGAATCAAGCTTGGCGCGGGTGCTTTTCACATCGGCTTCAAGCTTGTTCGTATCGAGCAGCGCAAGCACTTCGCCCGACTTCACGTCGCTGTTGTAGTCGACGTTGACGTCGCGGACGGTGCCGGAGAGTTCGCTCGATATGTCGACCTGCTCCGTCGGCTGCACCGATCCGGTAGCCGTCACGAGAACCGTCAGGTCGCCGCGCTTGACCGGCTGCGTCGTATAGGAAACGACATTGCCGCCCTGCCGGGCATAGAAATAAGCAGCCCCGCCGACAAGAGCGACGACGATAGCGAGACCAAGCAGCCGCTTGCCCCAGCGACCGCTACGCTGCCGTCCGGAAGCAGCAAGCACGGCTGCCAGGTCTGAATTACCTGGTTCTGTATTCTGTTCGCGTGTGGTCACTCTGTCGTTCATCCGGGCCTCATGGAGCTCAGCCTGTCTTTCATTTCGGCTTACCAAAGCGAAGCTGAACGGGCGATTAGCATTACGCCCGAATGACACGAGTGGTCGTGAAAATGAAATTAAATCTTGGAAAGAAAACTCCGGTTTTAGTCCGATAACCGCGAATTTCGTGATCTGGGACAACAAAAAGGCGGGCATTGCTCTGCCCGCCTCACGTTCCCAGACCCCATCTGAAAGCTAGGCACCCAGCTCCACGATAGAAACGGGAGGCCTGCGCTTGGCGGCCATGAGAATGTCGAGCTCCGTTGCTGACGGTCCGAACTTGTCGAAGAGACGCGTCGCTTCATCCTTATCCAGGCGATACTTGCGCGCGAACTCAGCAAGGCTGTAAGGGCGGCCGCGCAAGACCTTGCGTGTGGTGGGGCGTTCAATCACGTTGGTCATTAGTTCATCCTTTCGATAGATTACCAACTAGCGCGCCACACATCTTTGTGAAGTGCGGAAAACCAAAGAAGTAATTGATTTATTTAAATATTTTTCGGAACCTTTCCGCTGCTCATGCATTTGAAGCTCTTTCGCTGCGCGCCTGTTGTCACCGGGATGCGGGCATGGCGCGGCGCGAACGGAAATGCGCAGCTGACCGAACGAGCGGTGATCGCGCAAGAAATGTGCCTAATGCACAGGAAAGGAAGATTTTTCAGTTGACCGCAATGGGTCGGCTGCATATGTTCCGCGCACTTCCAGCGGGGGCGTGCACCGAGCGCCTTTTCGGACGCGGGAGAGCGTAGCTCAGCCGGTAGAGCAACTGACTTTTAATCAGTAGGTCTCGGGTTCGAACCCCGACGCTCTCACCACTATTTTCAAATACTTAGCTTTGTTTTCGCCACGTTGTTAACTTGCTGCAGGCGCAGATATTCCATTCTCGCCGGGCCAGAGCCTACTTCGGCTGGCAGTTCTCTGCGATCTGCTGATCCAGGATGATGGCGGTCATGCTATCGGTCGCATTCTCCCTGATCGTTTGAAGCTGACGTGTTCGTTCGTTTCCGGCGTCACCGCGATCTCGGATCAGATTCTCCAGCTGGACGCGAAGATCCGTGCATTTCCCGAAAACACCGGGGACGATCTCAGACACGTCGCGGCAGAGCTTTGCGCCGTAATACCTGGCGGCGTCCATCAGGCAGACTTCGTAGGAGGATCGCACCACGTCCATCTTCTGAGTAATCTCTTCGAACGTGGCTGCGTGGGCACCGACCGGCGCCAACAAAAGTGTGACGACTAAAACGCTTTTCATTGATGCCCCATCGGTTTGCAAATGAGAGCCAACAACCATCGCCTCCAGCGCAAAATCGGCAACTGGCGCGCAGTCATGAACTGCGATGTCTTCTTTCGCAATTAGCGGATCGCTGGCCGCTCCACAACTTCGCCATTGATGTGAGGCGCTTACTTCCGATGGCTAGTCTCGTTTCGCGTGTGGCGTCGCTCTCGTGCGTTCAATCATCATATGCTGCAACAGAATGATCGTTTTCATGTCGACAATGTCGCCCGAGGCGATCATGTCGAACGCGGCCTGAAACGACACCTCAACGACCTCGATATCCTCGCCCTCATGCGCAAGACCGCCGCCGGCGGACCTGTCATCCTCGCTGTAGCTGCCGACGAACATGCTGACGACCTCGGTCAACCCTGCGGGATTGCCATAGGCGGCAGCGACGAATTTGAGGTCTTTGACAACGACGCCCGCTTCTTCCAACGCTTCCCGTCTCACGCATTGTTCCGGCTCGTCGCCTTCGAGGATGCCTGCACAGGCTTCCAGCATATAGGGGTCATCGCCGTTGACCATCGGCGCGGGCCTGAACTGCCGTACGAGAACAACCGTGTCCTCGGACGGATTATGGAGGAGCACCGAAGCCGCATGGCCACGGTCATAGACCTCACGCGACATCTCTGCAGTGGCACCGTCGACGCGACGATACCGAAATACGTGCTGGGTGAGACTTCCCCACCCCTTGCACAGCAGAGTTGAAGAAGTGATTGCAGTTGACGTCAACGACCGTCTCCCTTTCATTCGCAGCATCAGGCGTGCCAACGGCCAGACCGCAGGCGATGTGCTCCTTTACGCTCGGATTTCCGGCTTGTAGAGTCCGATGGCGCAGCAGACCGGAGTTTGTTCTCATGAGCGTTCGTCCACCGCAATCATTGATGCGACCGTTCTCTGTCGAAAGCGGATTCAACGTTCTCGAGTACGAGCTCGCCGCTGAGCGGGCGAACTCCCTTGGTCGGCACGGCAGGAAAGTCGAAACCGCGCTGGCAGATCTGAAGACCTTCGACGCGAAGTACGAAAAGGACGATCCTCACCGGCAGGCGCTGCTGCAGAAAGCATCAGACGCCGTATGGTCCTTCCTGGTTCAAAGGGAAATCTGCGGGTTGCGCAACAGCCGGGATGTCATCCAGCGCTATGAAATACCGGATGAGGTGCTTGCGCGGCTGGGATCCTCGCCTCGCTGACAAGGGTCACAGCTATCCGGAGCCGCGCCTGTGGCGGTCGCTGTCGTTGGGAAAGGCCGCGATGGTCATGTTTCGTCCGCCGGCCTTGGCTTCGAGCAGAGCTGCATCGGCACGCGACAGCAGCATTGACGCCTCGGAGACGTCCTCCGAATAGGCCATGCCAATCGAGACAGAGACGGCACCGAGAATACGGCCACGATGCGACAGAGCCGTACCGCGAATGTTCGTTCTGACGCGCTCCGCGAACCTGAAGGCTTCGTCTGCCGCGGCTCCCGGCATAAACACCGCGAACTCTTCACCGCCGAACCGATAGGCTCGGCCAGCATCACCGATCGTATCAACGATGATCTGCGAGACATAGCGCATGACTTCATCGCCGGCATCATGGCCGAACTCGTCGTTGAACCGCTTGAAATGATCGATATCGATCATCATGCAGGAGAGCGGATCATCAGAGGCTTCACGCGTATAGCGGTTGACGTCCTCGTCGAGCGACCTGCGGTTGTAGAGGCCGGTCAAGGGATCGCGGACCGACAGATTGGTCAGCTTGTCGCGCAATTGAAGGTTTGCGACAGCCAGACCGACATTTTCGGCGATGAGCTCCAGGTACAGGCGTGATGCGTCCGCCGCCATCTCGCAACCCGGCCGTTCCTCAAAATAGAGCAGGCCGATGGCATCCCCCTGCGCCGTCAGCGGCACGCAGAGACCTGCAGCGTGGTCTTCATTCAGGTGCTGGCAGCCGATGTCGCCGTGATCGTGGGCGCTCACATGCGGCCTGCCGCGCCTCAACGCCCAGCAGGCGGTCGCTGGAAACGAAGGTTCAGAACGATGCGGTTCGAGCCAGGACGCCACTGATGTCAGCCCGCTCCGCGCCTCGTTCATCACATACAATTGCCCCGCGAGATCCGGGAAGATCTGCGGCGCGAACAAAGCCACGACCTCGGCCAGTTCCGCCTGTTTCTGGCATGCCTGAAGCCGATGCATCATCTGCAGAATCAGATCCTTCGTCTTCAGGTCTTGCCGTCTTTCGGCGTCCAACCGATCGCGCTCAATTCCGTTCTCGCGGAAGATGTGGATCGCCTGGTTCATCTCGCCGATCTCGTCACGCCTGCGATCGAGCGGAACATCCACTTCGTAGTCCTGTTTCGCCAGCCGGCTGACAATGCCGGTCATGCGGACAAGCGGCATGGCCACGCGGCGTCTGAGGATGAAATACAGGACACCGAGAAAGAGAGCCGCGTTCAGCGAAAGCAATATCTTGGCCGCAAGGCTCCACCAGTCGGCACGCCACCGTGCATCGGCCAGCGCCGCCTCCGTACGCGCGCTTGTCAATTCTCGAAAGCGCATCACCGAGGCAAGCATTTGCGTTTGAAGACGCTCGTGGTCCGGACCGAAAAGGATCTGCCGGGCACCGGACTGGTCGGCGTTGCCATATGCAGCAACGGCATCCACCTCGATCTTGTCGAGCGCTTCTGCCTCCCGCTCGACATCGGCAAGGGCACTCAGTTCGGCCTGCGATGCCCCGAGCTCGCGAACGCGCCTGATTGCGGTCTCACGCTGCCTCTCCTCACCTTCCTTGCCATGGAAGGCGTCCAGATGGCGGAGATCGCCCCGCATGACATAGAGGCGCGCTTCGCCGGTCCGCTCCTCGGCGCCCAGCGCAAGATCCTCGCCGAGATCATCGAGAGCCAGATGCTCCTCGACCGCGATCCGCTCCTGGGTGGCACTGTGGGCGGAGAAAATAAAGGCGCTCGCCGACAGGGCCGTCAAAGCGACCGTCACGCCATAAGCCCAGTTCGTGATTTCACTTATTCTCATATGCAGATATTACCCATTACGGATTGCCAGAGAATTAATTCCCTACCTACGTATGATTGTACTCCATAGCGGGGCGCGCGCAAAAAGGTGATTGGCTCAACCCTGTCCGGTACGATAGGAGTTCGCGGATGATTGCCCGCCGCCGGAGTGCCTAAGTGTCGATTGCCGATATCTCCCTGTTGAGCGCCCTGCTTGCCGGCGCCCTGTCGTTTCTCTCCCCGTGCGTACTGCCTCTCGTTCCGCCCTATCTCTGCTACATGGCCGGCATATCGGTCGAACAATTCCGTGGCGGCGGCTCGGTTGCCGTCGCCCCCGACGCCCGACGCGGCGTCCTATTATCGGCACTCTTCTTTACGCTCGGCTTTGCGACTGTGTTCGTTGCGCTGGGGGCCGGCGCCTCCAGCATCGGCATGGCGCTTCGCCAGCACCTCGACCTTTTGGCGAAAATCGGCGGCCTGATCATCATCATCATGGGACTGAACTTCCTCGGAGCGTTCAGGATCGGACTGCTGTCGCGCGAGGCTCGCTTTCAAGGTGCCGGCAAGCCGGCCACATTGACGGGTGCCTACGTGATGGGACTAGCCTTCGCCTTCGGCTGGACGCCGTGCATCGGACCCGTGCTTGGCGCTATCCTGGGGGTCGCTGCTTCGCGGGAAACGGTCGGCTCCGGTGCGGGCCTGCTCGCCGTCTATTCCCTCGGCCTTGCTATCCCTTTCTGGATCGCCGCCGGTTTTTCCGGCGCCTTCATGGCGTTCCTGACACGTTTCCGGAAACACCTCGGCACGGTCGAAAAGATCATGGGCGCGTTCCTGATCCTGACCGGCCTCGCCTTCATGTTCGGTTTTGTCAGTGACGCCGCAATCTGGTTCCAGCAGACCTTTCCAATCCTGATGCAAATCGGCTAAGCCGATCACGCTCCGGAATCTGCATTGGAATAGACATTGTCCGACATCGTCAGCCTGCTTCTGCCGTTCTTCGGCCTGATCCTCATCGGCTATATTGCGGCGAAGGTGACGAAACAGCCGGCCGATGCTCTGGGCTGGATGAATACGTTCATCATCTACGCCGCCATTCCTGCGCTGTTCTTCAAACTGGTCTCGCGGACGCCCTTCGAAGATCTCACGCGTATCGATTTCATCGCCACCGATCTTGCAGCGACCTATTCGATCTTCATCGTACTGTTTGCGATCGGTCGATGGGTCCGGAAGAACTCGTTGGCCGACTGCACGATACAATCCTTTGCCGGAGCCTATGGCAACATCGGCTATATGGGGCCTGGCCTTTCTCTGCTGGCGCTCGGTGAACGCGCCGCCGTCCCGGTGGCGCTGATCGTCTGCCTTGAGAACGCGCTGCATTTCGTTGTTGCGCCGGCACTCATGGCAGTGGCGGGCGACGACCGACGCTCAACCGGCCGGTTGGCGATCGATATCGTCAGAAAGGTGGCGTTCCACCCTTTTATCCTGTCGACTGCGCTCGGATTCGTTGCCGCCGGCCTGCAGATCGACCAACCACCTGCCCTGCAGCGCTTCATCGACTATCTGTCGCAGGCTGCGGCGCCATGCGCCCTGTTTGCGATGGGGGTTACCCTGGCACTTCGGCCATTAAAGCGCGTGCCTGTCGAGATCGGCTACATCGTTCCGGCGAAACTCATCATCCACCCTATCGTCGTCTATCTTGCCCTGACGACCGTCGGCGGCTTCGATCCGATCTGGGTCTATGCGGCCGTGCTGCTCGCTGCATTGCCGACGGCCACCAACGTCTTCGTTATCGGGCAGCAATACTGCGTCTGGCAGGAACGCGCCTCGGCGACGATCCTGATCACAACGACACTGTCGGTTGTGACCGTCTCGGCGGTCCTGATCGCGATCAAATCAGGCTTTCTTCCGGCTTAGTCTTTCCCTGATGGCACTCGGAATGTCGCGGAAGCCCCGTCCGGGCTCGATGCCCTCGCGCATGACGATGCTGCGCAGCGGCGGCAGCGCCGAAAGGATATGCAGGCCGGCAGCACGCATCATCTGAACCGGCAGGAAATCGGACAAGAGCGAGCGGTTGAGGAGGTCGACGCTTGCCGTGCGGGTCATGATATCGGCGCGACGCTTGCGATCGAACTGGTCGCCGGCGTCGGCAGCGATCGGCAGCTCCGGCCGCGTACACAGAATATCCGAAAGCGCCAGCACATCGCGCAGGCTGAGATTGAGCCCTTGTGCGCCGATTGGTGGGAAGACATGCGAGGCTTCGCCGATCAGTGCAATTCGACCCTTACCGGAACGCTGGGCCATCATGCCTGACAGGGGCCAGAGCTGCACGCCCTCTTCGACAGTCACCTTGCCGAGCAACGACTGCATGCGCTCCTCGACGACACTGCTCAGTTCAACGAGCGAGAGTTCATTGCGGGCCGCCGCATCCGACGGATTCTGGACCCACACGAGGCTGGAGCGGTTGCCGGGGAGCGGCACCTGAGTGAACGGGCCGCTTTCCGTATGGAATTCCGTCGAGATGTTCTCGTGCGGCAGCGAATGCTCGAAGTTCAACACCATGGCTGACTGCGGATAGGACCACGTTTTCACGTCGATGCCAGCTGTCTCGCGCAGCTTCGACTTGCGCCCGTCGGCGCCAACCGCGAACGATGCCGACAGGACTTCGCCATCGGCGAGGGTGATGGTCACAGAATCGGCGCTGATATCGATGGCGTCGGCAAACGAGCTGAAGCGCGTGATGTTGCCCTCAGCGGCAATCGCAGCCTCCAGCACCTCCATCAGCGCCTTGTTCGGGAAATTGTAGCCGAAGGCCTCAAGATCGAGTTCGACGGAACGGAAGGTGGTGATCGGCGCCCGCAGCAGGCGATTCGTGCCATCGATGATCCGCATCGTAGACAGCGAAGCAGCCGCTGGGCGCAGCTTCTCCCAAAGGGTCAACCTGTCGAGGAAACGGATCGACTGATCCATCAGCGCGGTCGTGCGCCTGTCCTGGCTTGAAGTCGGCGGAGCAACAAGAGCTACGTTGCGTCCGCCGCGAGCCAAGGCGATAGCGGCGATCATACCAGCAAGGCCGCCGCCAATCACCGCGATTTCAAAAGTCTTCATTGCACCGTTCCGTCAATTCTCTGACGGCGATCCGGTGCTTACGCGGCCGGCTTCGCCTGACGGCGCCAACTATAGCCCTTGCCGGCGTCCGCGTCACGCACAGCCGGTTGATAATGATGCGGAATCCCCGGCAGACGATGTTCCGTGAGACGCTTTATCGCAGTCTCGTTGGTGACAGCGAAGCTGTCGATGCCGACACGCTGCATCAGCGGAATCTGATCGATCAGCACGTCGCCGACCGCGCGCAGCTCGTTGGTGTAACCAAGGCGATCGCGCAACAGGGAAGCGTGACTGAAGGCGCGGCCGTCGTTGAACGCCGGAAAGGCAACAGCGACAACCTCCAGACGATAAAGGTAGGGCTCAAGCTTGCGGACATCGTCAGCCGGCTTGATCAGCACGCCGAAGCCAACTTCATTGCTTTCGTCGGCCTTGGCGACCAGTTCGTCCAGGGTCAGAAGGGGCTTCTGCCCCTCGCCCGCTTTCACCTCTTCCGTCTCGATCACCCACGGATCGTTCTCGACGAAGCCCGTTTCTCTCCAGATCTTGGTCATCGTCCTCTCCTTATGCCGCTTCTGCCGTCGAACCGTACAGCGCGTCCTTGAACGGCTGCGGACCGACGCGGCGATAGGCTTCGAGGAAGATTTCCGACGGATCCTTGCGGATTGCCAGATAGGTGTTGACGATCGTTTCGATCGCGTCAGTCACCTTGTCCGGCTCGAAGCCGCGACCGATGATTTCGCCGATCGACGTATGCTCGTCGCCAGAACCGCCAAGCGTGATCTGGTAGAGTTCAGCACCCTTCTTTTCAACACCAAGCAGGCCGATGTGACCGACATGGTGATGGCCGCAGGCATTGATGCAGCCGGAGATCTTGATCTTCAGCTCGCCGATCTCTGCCTGGCGATCAGGATCGCCGAAACGCCGGGAGATTTCCTGCGCAACGGGGATCGAGCGCGCGTTGGCAAGCGCGCAGTAGTCCAGCCCGGGACAGGCAATGATATCGGTGATCAGACCGGCATTGGCTTCGGCAAGGCCGATAGAAACCAGTCCGCGATACACAGCCTCGAGATCAGCGAGCGCCACATGCGGCAGGATCAGATTCTGCTCGTGGCTGACGCGGATTTCATCGAAGGCATACTCTTCGGCGATATCGGCAACCGCATCCATCTGGCTATCCGAGGCATCGCCCGGAATACCACCGATCGGCTTCAACGAGATCGTCACCATGCCGTAGTCCGGATTCTTGTGGGGCTGCACGTTCTGCTGCACCCAACGTGCGAATGCCGGATCGGCCTTTTTCCAGCGAGCGAGGTTTTCCCAACCTTCGGCGCGCTCAGGCAGAGCCGGCGGCGCGAAATAGGCGGTGATGGCTTCGACATCCGCTTCCGGCAGCTTCAGCTCGGTGTCCTTGAGTTCGGCAAACTCGGCCTCGACCTGACGCGCCAGTTCTTCCGCACCTGTTTCATGCACGAGGATCTTGATGCGTGCCTTGTACTTGTTATCGCGACGACCATGCAGGTTGTACACGCGCATGACTGCCGTCGTGTAGGACAGCAGATCTTCCTCCGGCAGGAAATCGCGGATCAGCTTGGCGATCATCGGCGTGCGGCCCTGGCCACCACCGACATAGACGGCAAACCCGATTTCGCCCTTCTCGTTCTTCTTAAGATGCAGGCCGATATCGTGAACCTGGATCGCGGCGCGGTCACGTTCTGCGCCCGTGACGGCGATCTTGAACTTGCGCGGCAGGAAGGAGAACTCCGGATGCACGGAGGACCACTGGCGCAGAATCTCGGCGTATGGACGCGGATCGGCAACTTCGTCCGCCGCAGCCCCGGCGAAATGGTCGGCCGTGACGTTGCGGATGCAGTTACCCGAGGTCTGCATTGCGTGCATCTCGACGGTCGCAAGTTCGGCCAGAACATCCGGCATGTCCGAAAGTTTCGGCCAGTTGAACTGCAGGTTCTGACGAGTCGTGAAGTGGCCATAGCCACGGTCGTACTTGCGGGCAACATGAGCAAGCATACGCATCTGGCGCGAGCTCAGTGTGCCGTAGGGAATGGCGATGCGCAGCATGTAGGCGTGAAGCTGCAGATAGACGCCGTTCATCAGGCGCAGCGGCTTGAACGCATCCTCGGCCAATTCGCCGGAAAGGCGGCGCTGGACCTGGTCGCGGAACTGCTCGACGCGCTCGGCGACAAAAGCGTGGTCAAATTCGTCGTAACGATACATCTGCTTCCTCAGACTGCGATAAATGCGGGGTCGGCAGGCTTGTAGCCCGGCGCGTATTCCATGGTCGGGCCCTGTGCACGAATACGCTCGCGAAGACGCAACGGCCACAGCACGCCATCGGTTTCCTGAACCTCGACGACGGCGACGTCCACGACCTGGTTGTCGGCATAGGACTTTTTACCGATCGCTTCCAGAGCCGCAACGGCCTCGGCATGGCGGGCAACAAGGGCTTCCTGCAGAGAGACGACCCATTCGCCATTGGCATTCAGCCAGACGGCAATGCCGTCCGTCAAGCGGTTGGCGGTGAGAACCTTGTCTACCATGTTCAGCTCCTTGCAAATTCCTCGGACCGGGCGCGTTCGCGCACAAGCGGTTCCGACAGTTCGAAATTGGCGCCTGCGACCGCATCGCCGATAATAACCATGACCGGACCGGTCAACTCGTCACGGTGCTGCAGATCCGGAAGATCCCGCAGAATACCATGCAGCAGACGTCTGTCGGAACGGCTTGCGTTCTCGATGACGGCGACCGTCGTTTCCGCAGGCAGGCCCGCCTGCATCAGGCGTTCGGCCACGGATGCCGCGACGGTGCGGCCCATGTAAACGGCGATGGTTGCGCCCGACACGGCCAGACTTGCCCAATCCGGCAAGACGTCGCCTGTCAAATCGTGACCGGTAGTAAAGACCAGAGAGGACGCAACGCCACGCAGCGTCAGCGGCAACTCGAAGTCCGCGGCTGCGGCGAAGGCCGAAGTGATACCGGGCACGACTTCATAGGAAATGCCCGCAGCACGCAGTGCGGCCATCTCCTCGCCTGCCCGGCCGTACACGAGCGGATCGCCCGACTTCAGGCGAACCACCCGCTTGCCTTCGCGACCGAGATGCACAAGCAGATCGTTGATCTCTTCCTGAGACTTCGAATGGCATCCCTTACGTTTGCCGACCGACAAACGCTCGGCGTCACGGCGGCCCATATCGACGATTTCCTGCGGCACGAGGGCATCGTAGACGACGACATCGGCTTCCATCATCACGCGCTGGGCGCGCAGCGTCAGCAGATCCGCAGCACCCGGACCGGCGCCGACGAGCCAGACGTGGCCCTCGATCTTTTCGGCAGACTGCAACAGGCCATTGGCCGCACGGCGCGCCTGCGGCAGGTTCTCATTGGCGACAGCATCGGCAACGGCGCCCGAGAAGAAGCGGCGCCAGAAAAGGCGGCGCGCAGCGCCCTTGGGAACAATCTGCTCAACCGCCTTGCGGTAACCGATCGCGAGATCTGCAAGACGACCGAGCGACGGTGCAAGCAACTGGTCGACCTGGGCGCGGATCATCTGCGCCAGCACGGGACCGGCACCTCCCGTACCGATAGCGACAGCCACCGGTGCGCGATTGACGAGGGCTGGCGTGAAGAAGTCGCAATATTCAGGCTGATCGACGGCGTTCGCCGGCACCTTCTCGGAGCGCGCCGCCGCAACGATGGCGCGATCCTGAGCCGCATCTCCGGTCGCCGCAAAGACGAGCGTCGCGCCGGCGATTTGCTCGGCAACAAAGCCTGATCGTACTGTTTCGATCCGGTTTGCAATCAGGAAGGCGTGGTAGTCGGCTTCGGGGCGATCCGCATAGGCAACGATCCGGGCCTGTGTGTTGAGGAGCAGGCGGACCTTCGCGAAGGCCTCGTCACCATTGCCGAAGACAGCCGCGATCTTGCCTTCAACACGGAAGAAGGCAGGAAATACCGACAGTTGTTCAGTCTTGGGAGGCATCATCAATCCATTTCGAAGTTGCCGGAATATGCACGCTCCAACAAGGCAAATGAAGGAACAGAAATTCCAAAGCCCCCATGGGCGCGTATTCTTTTACTCGGTCTTCCAATGATTTGAGTAAAAGTCACCGGTGCGGCGATAGGAACACACTTTGACCCGTCGGATCGCAGCAGAAAGCCTGTGACAAACCGGCAGCATGCTCCGATCGGGATTTGCCTTCAATGACGCTGGCGCTAGAGTGCTGATCACAAGGAGAAATTCATGCCAGACAAGACCATAGCCGCCCACCTGCTCAACGTCATGGAACAGGACATCTTGCCGATGACCGAGCGCGGCGTCGCAGCCGGCAACAAGGTGTTTGGCGCTGCCATCCTGCGCAAATCAGACCTCTCGCTTGTCGTCGCGGAGACGAACAACGAGCTTGAGAACCCTCTTTGGCACGGCGAGGTGCATACGCTGAAGCGCTTCTACGAACTCGGCGAAAAACCGGCCACGAAGGACCTGATCTTTCTCTCCACCCACGAACCCTGCACCATGTGCATGTCGGCCATCACCTGGGCCGGGTTCGACAATTTCTACTATTTCTTCAGCCACGAAGATTCGCGCGACGCCTTCGCCATCCCGCACGACCTGAAAATCCTCAAGGAGGTCTTCGGCCTAGAACCCGGTGGCTATCGGCGCAGCAATGCGTTCTGGAACAGCTTTGCTATCGCCGACTTGGTCGAAACCGAGGACGATCGGCTGAAGGCCGAGTTGAAGTCGCAGACGGCACGCATCAAGGCGCGCTACGATTCGCTTTCGAACAGCTACCAGGCATCGAAGAGCGACAACGACATTCCGCTGAACTGAGTGATCATGGAAGCTTCAAAAGACATTTCACGCCTGATCGAGATCATGGCAGCACTGCGCAACCCCGAAACCGGTTGCCCGTGGGACATCGTCCAGACATTCGAGACGATCAAGCCCTACACGATCGAGGAAGCCTATGAGGTCTCCGATGCGATCGAGCGCAACGATATGGACGACCTCCGCGACGAACTCGGCGACCTTCTGCTGCAGGTCGTCTTCCATTCGCGGATGGCCGAGGAAGCCGGTGAATTCTCCTTCGGCGACGTCGTTGAGGCCATTACTCGCAAGATGATCCGTCGCCATCCGCATGTCTTCGCCCGCTCCGATGCCGACACGCCCGACGCCGTGAAGAAGCAGTGGGACGATATCAAGCAGGCGGAAAAACGCGAGCGAGCCGAGCGGCGGGCCAAGCGCGGCGTCACCGAGGATTTCAAGGCCGGCTTCCTGGGCTCGGTGCAGCGGAGCTTCCCTGCCCTGACGGAAGCGCTGAAGCTGCAGGAGCGCGCAGCCAAGGTCGGTTTCGACTGGTCCGCTCCCGAACCGATCCTCGACAAGATCGAGGAAGAGATTGGCGAACTGCGTGTCGCCTTGGCGGAGGGAGATCAGGCAAAGGTCAGCGACGAGCTCGGCGACCTCATTTTCGCTGTAGTCAATATTGGCCGACATGTGAAGGCCGATCCCGAGGATGCATTGCGCGGAACCAATACAAAGTTTCGGCGTCGTTTCAGCCATATAGAAACTGTTCTTGATGCAGAAGGTGAGACGCTGGAAGCTGCAAGCCTGGAACGCATGGAAGAAATCTGGCAGGCCGCGAAAGCAATCGAACGGCAGCTGGGCTGATACCGACAGATGAACCTCACGTCGCTCGAAGTCGCAATCGCAGGCGCAGGGATTGGCGGATTGTCACTCGCCACACTGCTGGCGCGGCAAGGTGCTGCTGTCACGATCTATGACCAGATGGCAGCACCACAGCCGGTAGGCTCGGGCTTCGTCATTCAGCCAACGGGAGCTGCGGTTCTCTCCCACATGGGATTGCTCGATCAGGTCCTGGCACGCGGTTCGCGCATCCGTCGGATGCATGGCCGATTGTCGAGCAATGGACGCACGGTCCTGGACGTGAGCTACGCCAAGGGCGCGCACGGGATCGCCATTCAGCGTGTCGCCCTGTTCGATCTTTTGCTCGATGCGGCCGTGCGTGCCGGCGTTGGCTTCGAGACCTCCTCCCGCGTCACGGCGGTCGAGGACGGCAGCCGTCCGCGCATTGTGCTCGAAGGGCGAAACGGGTCGCCGGTCGATCTGGTCGTCGATGCCATGGGCGCGGGTTCTCCCCTTGACCGGAAGCCGGCGGCGGAACTGAGCTACGGAGCACTCTGGGCGACGGTCCCATGGCCGAAGGGTGGCCCATTTGCCGAGGATGAACTGCAGCAACGCTATCACAGGGCGAGCCAGATGGCCGGCGTGCTGCCAGTTGGCACCGCGCATGGCGGCGCAGCACCCATGGCGACGTTCTTCTGGAGCATCCGAAATACCGACGTCGCCACGTGGCGCAACGCGGGGCGGGCCGCCTGGGTCAACGAGGTGCGCGCATTCTGGCCCGACGTGGTGGACCTGGCAGAAATCGCCGAGCCGGTTCATGCGCGCTACCGGCACCATACGCGCCAGCCGTTGGCGGGCCGTAACGTCGTCAAGATCGGTGACGCCTGGCATGCGACCAGCCCACAACTCGGCCAGGGGGCGAATATGGCATTGCTCGACGCCGCCTCGCTTTGCACTGCGCTCGTCAGCCAGTCGACAATTGCGGATGGCCTGACCCGGCATCTGCGCCAGCGGCAGATGCATATCCGGTTCTACCAGCTCCTGAGCAGCATACTCACGCCCTTCTACCAGTCGGACAGCCGCATTCTTCCCTTCAGCCGCGATCTGCTGATCGGTCCGGTGACGAAATTTCCGTTGCTGCGAGGTTTGATCACGACGCTAGTGACCGGCGAACTGCTCAGCCCTGTCGCGCGCATTGCCTTCGACCGCATCGCGTTCGATAGCAGCAATCAGGTTCCGCTTGGCCAGCCGGCATAGGCGGATCCGATTCGTATCTGAATAGAGGACGTTGGTGCTCGACGAAAAAAGAGCGGTGATTACCGCTCCCAGTCTTCCTTGGCAGCCTTGGCGCCATTGCCGAGACGTTGTTCCAGTTCGACTGCCTCGGCCTCCGAGAGGCGCACATCAAGCGTAATCGAACCGTCCTCGTTGTCTTCGCGACTATCGACGATCGCGTGATCGTAGAGCCATGGAAGCAGCGCGAGCTTGTCCACAGGCAAGCGAACGGTCGCTTCGGTCAGCACGCCTGATAGCCTGCGGCTGATCTCGTCCATCAACGTATCGACACCCTCGCCGCTGACAGCGGAGAGAGCCACGACGTTTTCGGAGCCGCTTGCCTTCTGCACGATGGCATCGTGGTCCTCAGGCTCGAGACGATCGATCTTGTTCCAGACTTCGATGATCCGCTTGTCGCCCTCTTCCTCGTCGATGCCGAGGTCCTTCAGGATGCGGAGCACGTCTGCGCTCTGCGCCTGATTGTCGACATCGGACATGTCGCGGACGTGCAGGATGAGGTCTGCTTCCAGCACCTCTTCCAGCGTGGCGCGGAAGGCGGCGACGAGATGGGTCGGAAGGTCCGAAATGAACCCGACCGTGTCGGACAGGATCACGGTGCGGCCATGCGGCAACTTCATCCGGCGCAGCGTCGGATCGAGCGTCGCAAAGAGCATGTCTTCGGCCAGAACGCCTGCCCCGGTGATCCGGTTGAACAGCGTCGACTTGCCAGCGTTGGTATAGCCGACCAGCGCCACGATCGGATGCGGCACCTTCTTGCGCTTGGCGCGATGCAGCTGGCGGGTGCGCACGACCTGCTCAAGCTCGCGTTCGAGCTTGATGATACGATCCTGCAGCATGCGACGGTCGGCTTCGATCTGGGTTTCACCCGGACCGCCCATGAAGCCACCACCACCGCGCTGACGTTCAAGGTGCGTCCAGCTTCGAACCAGCCGGCCCTTCTGATAGTTGAGATGCGCGAGGTCGACCTGCAGCGTGCCTTCCTTGGTGGAAGCGCGGCGGCCGAAAATCTCGAGGATGAGGCCCGTGCGGTCGATGACCTTGGCGCTCCATTCCTTTTCGAGATTGCGCTGCTGCACAGGGGTCAGCGGGTGATCGACGATGACAAGGCCTGAGTCGTTCGCATCGAGCGTCGCCTTGATCTCTGCCATCTTGCCGGTACCCATCAGCGTCGCCGGACGTGGATCGTTGACCGGGACGATGGCGCCATGGACGACATCGAGATCAATCGCCTGAGCGAGACCGGTCGCCTCTTCGAGACGGCTTTCGGGAGTACGGGTTACAGCCGGCGTTGCGTCGCTGGCGTTGCGCCCGCCACGCGCCTGCTTGAGCACAGGCACGATAACGGTCGCGCGCATGTCATCCCGGTGCTTGGCTGCTTCCGGGATGATCGAATCATTCTTGGTATCGCGTGTCGAGATAGTTGCAGGTCCTGTTAGGAAGCGGCTTCTTCGCTTTCGAACATCTGCATCGGCTGGCCGGGCATGATGGTCGAGATTGCGTGCTTATACACGAGTTGCGAATGTCCGTCACGGCGAAGCAGAACGCAGAAATTGTCAAACGAGGTGACAACTCCGGTCAGCTTAACACCATTAATCAAGAAAATTGTCAGTGAAATCTTTTGCTTGCGAACAGTATTGAGAAATAAGTCCTGCAGATTCTGAGAACGTTCCGCCATCGCGCCGCTTCTTTCTTTATTGCCGGCTTGGTTCCGCCGGTGAAATACTAATCAACCTCGCCTGCAGGCAGCCGACAACCCTCATCCCATCTGCCCAGAAAGTCTTGGTATCAAATCGCAATCTTTTCCGCAACGTCGAAAAAAGCCTCCCGAATTTTATGGGAGACGCTGCCAGGATGGCCGTTTGCAATTGTCTGGCTATCGATCGAGACGATGGGAAAGCAGAGGTCGGTGGCGCGTCGCGAACATTTCGACAATCGAGAATTCGCTCACAGCAGATCGGCGCGAAGAATCGAGAGCGGCGGGTAAACGCCGCCCCTGTGTCAGACGCCGAGCGACTTCAGCTTACGGTGCAAGGCCGAACGCTCCATGCCGACGAACTCCGCCGTCCGCGAGATGTTGCCGCCAAAGCGGTTGATCTGCGCGATCAGGTAGTCCTTCTCGAACATTTCGCGCGCTTCGCGCAGCGGCAACGTCATGATGTGGTAGTCGTTCTTGGCAGAAACCTTCGGCAGCATATCGCCAAGATCGGTCGGCAGCATTTCGGCGGTGATTGGTGCATCCGGGCCATCGGAGCGGGCAAGGATCATCAGCCGCTCGATGTTGTTGCGCAGCTGGCGGATGTTGCCCGGCCAATCATGCGCCTGCAGCACGGCCATCGCATCGTCGCCGATCCGGCGCGGACGGATGCCGGCCTGTTCGGAGATCTGCCTCATCAGCTGATCGACCAAGAACGGGATGTCTTCACGGCGCTCGGCCAGCGCCGGCACCTTGACCGGTACGACCGCCAGACGGTGATACAGATCTTCGCGAAACCAGCCCTCGGCGATACGGCTCTCAAGATTGTAGGCTGTCGACGAGACAATGCGCACATCGACCTTCACCCGCTTGGAGCCGCCAACGCGCTCGAACTGCTGATCGACGAGAACGCGCAGGATCTTGTTCTGTGTCTCGCGCGGCATTTCACCGACTTCGTCGAGGTAGAGGATGCCCCGGTGCGCCTCTTCGAGCGCGCCGATCTTGCGCGCCTGTCCAGGTCCGCCCTCAGTGCCGAACAGGGCGATCTCCATCCGGTCAGGCGTGATATTGGCGGCGTTCAATGCCACGAAAGGCCCATTCGCACGCGTCGACTTCTTATGGATCATGCGGGCGACGAGTTCCTTGCCGGATCCCGATGAGCCGAAGATCATGATGCGACTGTTTGTCGGCGATACCTTTTCGATGGTCTGGCGCAGCTGCGAGACTGCTACCGACGTGCCGATCAACTCAACCGGGTCGCCGGCCTTGCGCTTCAGTTCGGACACTTCTCGTTTCAGCTTGGAGTTCTCGAGCGCGCGTTCAGCAATCAGGATCAGCCGATCGGCCTTGAACGGCTTCTCGATGAAATCGAACGCACCCCGCTTGATGGCGGAAACGGCGGTCTCGATGTTGCCGTGGCCTGATATCATCACGACCGGAATATCAGGGTGGCGCGTCTTGATCTCGTCCAGCAACGACAGGCCGTCAAGCTTGCTGCCCTGCATCCAGATGTCGAGGAAGATCAGCCGTGGCGCACGGTCGGAGATCGCCGCAAGAGCGCTATCGCTATCGTGTGCCGTGCGGGTTTCATGCCCTTCATCGGAGAGAATGCCGGAGACAATCTCGCGGATGTCGTGCTCGTCATCGACGACCAGAATATCAGAGGCCATAAACACTTTCCTTGTCACTTGCGACCTGGGCCGAAGATGCGGCTTCCAAACGTGGCAGATGCACGCGGATCATCGCCCCTCGTCCCTGGTCGAAATCGGCGGGCGCATCATGCAACTCGAGCTGCCCGCCATGTTCCTCAATAATCTTCTTTACGATGGCCAGACCGAGCCCTGTGCCCTTCTCGCGCATCGTCATATACGGTTCCAGAATGCTGTGACGGTTCTCGACCGGCAGGCCGCGACCGTTGTCGACCACGTCGACGGTAAAACGGTCCCGTGCAGGATCGAGCGATGCGCGCACGAGGATTTTCCGCTCGTCTCGTTCACCGCTCGGCACGGCTTCGATCGCTTCCACCGCATTCTTGATCAGATTGCCGAACGCCTGACCCAGCATGCGGCTGTCAAACTGTCCTTCGAGTGGCTGCTCGCCCAATTCCTGCAAGAAGGTGACGTGGCTGTTGCCCATCTCACGCAGGAACACTGCGTCGTGCAGGATCTTGCGCAGGTCGCTCGGTTCCTTGATCGGCTTCGGCATGCGCGCGAAGGATGAGAACTCATCGACCATGCGCCCGATGTCACCGACCTGCCTGATAATGGTCTCGGTGCATTGATCGAAAACGCTGCGGTCATCCTGGTTGATCTGCTTGCCATAGCGGCGCTGGATGCGCTCCGCCGACAGTTGGATCGGTGTCAGCGGGTTCTTGATCTCATGGGCGATGCGCCGGGCGACGTCGCCCCAGGCAGTCGAGCGCTGGGCGATCACCAGATCGGTGATGTCATCGAGCGTGATGACATAGGACTCGCTCATGTCGCGGACTTCCTCGCGCGTCACCTGAACGCTCAGCGTCCGGACGGTACCGGCCCTCACAAGAGCTATCTGCTTGCGGAAGTCGCCGCGATAGCGGGCTGCAGCTTCCGTCAGCACCTGATCAACCTCAGGTGCAATCTCGGAAAGCTGCATGCCCAGCATCTTCGATGCCGGCAACGCCATCAGTGCTTCGGCCGAACTGTTGACAATGGTGATCCGGCGGTCGTGTTCGACACCGATCACCGAGGCGGTCACGCCTGACAGCACCGCTTCGATGAAGCGACGGCGGTCGTCCACTTCGTCCTTCGCTTCCAGGATTTCGTCGCGCTGCGTGCGGATTTCGGAAATCATCTTGTTGAAAGTGCGCGACAGGTTGGCAACGTCCCCATCGACGGCATGGACGGGCACGACGATATCCATATTGCCGGAGGCAACGCTGTCGGCCGCCGTGATCAGCAGGCGGATCGGGCGCACGATGCGGTCGGCGACAGCGATCGCCGTCCAGATCGCGGCAAGCAGGACGATCAGAGCAAAGCCGATGTAGAGAACCGCGAAGGCGATCTGCAGCGAGAAGCGCCCCGCCTCCATGGATTTATATTCGGTGGCGTTCTCCTCCATCATCCGCATTGCGGTCATGACTTTGGGATCGACCGCCCGGACGGTGTAGAGGAAGGCACCGTCGATCGCCTCAAGCTTGATGATGGCGCCGACGAGGTTCGTAACACCCGGAGGAATTAGCGTCGGCTGACCGGCAGCGGCCTTGTTCAGCGCATCCTGTGGTATGGCAGGAAGAGGCTTTTCCGTCTGGATGTCTGCCTGGGTGATGACCGACCCGTCCGACTTCACCAGGAAAGCGCCCAGAAGACCGCGCCCGCGCGCCTGCCGCGTCATCATGTCCGCGAAGCCAGTCCTGTCGAGACTGAAGAGCTGGCGATTGCGCTCGAGATCGTTTGCCATCGAGACGGTCTGGCCCTGCAGGTAGCTGGCGTTCTCCATCATGTACGCCTGACCGATATTGCGGGACGAACTGATGATGGACTGCGTGCGCAGGGCGAACCACCGGTCGAGACCGGCGTTCAAGGTAATACTTGCGAAAATCGCAACGAGAATCGCCGGCGTGATCGCGACGATCGAGAACAGGACAACAATGCGGATATGGAGACGCGCCGCTGCGCGACCGCGTCTGCGGGCCTTGAGCAGCCGCGACACCTCGCGACCGATCAGCGCCATCAGGCCAAGCACGAAAAACGAATTGATGACAACGGACGTGATGACAACGGGCGATGTCGGCGCGATAGGCGTCAGGCCGAGAAGAACGAACAGCGTCAGCGTGGCGCACAAAAGCGCGCCGCCGGCCAGAACAAGACCCGGAAGAGCAAACAGTGCGCGACGATCGGTTACGGTCGTCACCGACTCGTCTTCCGACGGTACCGCTTCCTGTTTCATGACCCATCTCCTAACGGCGGATCAACCGCCGCACCCCGCAAAGTGGGATCGGGCAACTGCACAACCGCCTCGGCTCAAAGCAATTTTGAGCGAGAACCTCGGAGGCCGGACTAGTCGCTGGAACGCAACCCCTTGCGTGACTTATAAGCAACGCAATGTGGCGAAAATGCAACGCACCTTGTCACATTGTCAAGCGCTGCGGGAGCTTCTGTAGACGGAAACACCGAGCTCCCTGATCTTCTTTCGCAGTGTATTGCGATTTAAACCAAGCAGATCGGCAGCCTTGATCTGGTTGCCACGCGTCGCCGTCAGCGCGGCTAGAATCAGCGGATATTCCATCTCCGTCAGAACGCGATCATAAAGGCCTGGAGGCGGCAAATTCTCGCCAAAGCTGGCAAAATAGGTCCGCATGTTCTCTTCGACTGCCTGGGAGATCGTCATGTTGCCACTCGGCATCGGGCCCTTTTCGATCGGGCTGTCAGGCACGTCGGACCGAAGCTCGGCCTCGATGATTTCGCGCGTTATGACGTCCTGTGGATAAAGCGCCATCAGGCGACGAATAAGGTTCTCGAGTTCGCGAACGTTACCCGGCCAAGCATAGGCCTTCATCAGGTCCAGCGCTTCCTGATCGAAGCGCTTCGAGCCCAAGCCTTCCTTTTCCGCCTGCTGGATGAAATGGCGGACGAGGTCCGGAATGTCCTCGGCACGGTCGCGAAGAGGCGGCAGCCGCAGAGGGACGACGTTGAGGCGATAGTAAAGATCCTCGCGGAAGAGACCTTGGTTGATGGCCTGCTTCAGATCCTTGTTGGTCGCGGCAACGATGCGGACGTCGGTGCGGATCGGCGTGCGACCGCCAACGGTCGTATACTCGCCCTGCTGCAGCACGCGCAGAAGGCGCGTCTGGGCATCCATCGGCATGTCGCCGATTTCATCCAGGAAGAGTGTGCCGCCCTCGGCCTGCTCGAAACGTCCGGTGGAGCGCGTCTGCGCGCCGGTGAAGGCACCCTTCTCGTGGCCGAAAAGTTCCGACTCGATCAGATCGCGCGGAATGGCCGCCATGTTGATGGCGACGAACGGACCATTGCGCCGCTTGCCGTAATCATGGAGCGCGCGCGCCACCAGCTCCTTACCGGTACCGGACTCGCCCGTGATCATGAGCGTCAGGTCGGTCTGCATCAGGCGTGCAAGGACGCGATAGATTTCCTGCATGGCGGCTGAGCGACCGACCAGCGGCATGCCATCCTGCATGTCTTCGTCAAGCTTCGCCGGCTTACGCTTCGGCTCGGCCAACGCCCGACCGATGATGCCGATCAACTCGGTCAGGTCGAACGGCTTCGGGAGATAGTCGTAGGCTCCCTTCTCGGAAGCCTTGATCGCGGTCATGAACGTGTTCTGCGCGCTCATCACGAGAACAGGCAGATCCGGCCGCGCCTTCTTGATGCGTGGCAGAAGATCGAAAGCATTTTCGTCAGGCATCACGACATCGGTGACGACGAGGTCGCCCTCGCCTGCCGACACCCAACGCCACAGCGTCGCTGCATTCGAAGTAATGCGTACATCATAGCCGGCACGGCTCAAGGCCTGATTAAGCACGGTACGAATTGCCGCATCATCATCTGCGACGAGGATCGTTGCTGTCATCGAGAAGGTCCTGTGGGAGTTTTGATTGTTGCGTCTTCAAGCGACGCATCCTTGGAAGCAGGCATGAGAACGCGGAACGTCGTGCGATTGCTCTGGCTGTCGCATTCGATAATGCCGCCATGATCACCGATGATCTTAGCCACCAGCGCCAAGCCAAGCCCGCTGCCGTTGGTCTTGGTCGTGATGAAGGGATCAAACAGATGCGGCAGAAGATCCGATGGAACGCCGGGGCCGTTGTCCTGCACGCAGAATTCCAGCGGCAATGAAATCTTTTCTCGCGTCCCGGCCACCGACAGACGTATGCCCGGGCGATACGCAGTCGTCAGGACGATCTCACCGTCGGGCCGATCGCCGATCGCCTCTGCGGCGTTCTTCACGAGGTTGAGAAACACTTGGACGAGCTGATCGCGATTCGCATAAACCGAGGGCAGCGAAGGATCGTAGTTTTCTGTGATACGCAGATGACGGGCAAATCCTGCCTTTGCCACGGCCTTCACATGATCGAGTACCGAGTGAATGTTGACGGGCACGCGATCGACGGGGCGTTCGTCCGAGAAGACCTCCATACGATCGACAAGCGACACGATTCTGTCAGTCTCGTCGCAGATCAAGCGCGTCAGCGCCCGGTCGTCGTCGATCACAGATTGCTCGAGAAGCTGGGCAGCGCCGCGAATGCCCGACAGCGGGTTCTTGATCTCGTGCGCAAGCATCGATGCAAGACCGGTGACCGATCGAGCAGCCGCGCGGTGCGTCAACTGACGGTCGATCTTGTCGGCCATCGAGCGCTCCTGGAAGACGATCACGACGCATCCCGGCTCGCTGATAACAGGCGCGACATAGATGTCGACCAGCTTGTCCTGGCCCAAACGAGGCGAACTGAGATCGACGCGATACTCGCTGATCGGCGCCCGACGTTCGCGGACCTGATCGATCAACGCCAGAAGCGGGCTGCCGAAGGGAATGAAGGTCGAAATCTTGTATCGGGCGAGATGAGAGGCGCTCGCTCCGAAGAAGGCCTCCGCTTCCCAGTTTGCAAAGGACACAAGGCCCGCGTCGTTGACCATCACCACCGGGTTTTGAATGGCGTTGAGCACGGCCATGGCGACAGAACTGCCGCCCTGATCGGCAGAGAACGGCACATCGGATGTCATGCGGCCTCCTGCGTTCTTGTGTTCGGTGCCGTGGATGCAAAGGCCTGCTCCAGACGCTCGATGACCTCTTTCTGGTCGCGCGCCGTCATGATTGCCGCCTTCTCATCCGCAGGCAGCGCTGGCGCAAAACGTTCCAGATACCAGCCGAGATGCTTGCGTGCGTGCCTGACGGCAACCGCTTCGCCGTAGAACTCGATCATCATCCGGTAATGCTCGATCACGATAGAGGGAATGTCGGCGGGTGCCGGTGGTTTGGCGCCCGCGATAGCGCCGACATGCCAGGGCCGCCCCTGACTGCCGCGTCCGATCATCACTGCGTCCGCTCCCGAGCGGCGCAATATTTCCTTGGCGTCCTGCACGGTTTCGACGTCGCCATTGGCGACGAGCGGCACGGAAATGACATCGCGGACGGCGCGGATCGCGTCCCAATCGGCACGCCCCTCGTAAAACTGCATACGCGTCCGACCATGGATCGTGATCAGCTGAACGCCTGCCTCTTCGGCACGTCTGGCGATATCGGGCGCATTCAGCGAATTTTCGTCCCAACCCAGTCGCATCTTCAACGTGACTGGCACGTCGACCGCCTTCACGGCTGCTTCGATTAACTGAAGTGCATGATCGGGGTCGCGCATCAAGGCCGAGCCGGAATAGCCGCCGATGACCTTTTTCGCCGGGCAGCCCATGTTGATGTCGATAATATCCGCGCCGTGGCCGGCGGCGATCTTCGCCGCCTCCGCCATCCAATGCGCCTCGCGCCCGGCAAGCTGGACCATGTGCGGCCGAAAGCCGGCGGCCTCAAGCCGCGCCCACGATTCCGAGGTGCTGTTGACGAGTTCGCGACTTGCCACCATCTCGGTGACAACAAGGCCAGCGCCGTAGCGCCAGGCCAGCTGACGGAAAGGCATATCTGTAACGCCGGACATCGGTGCCAGGACGACGCGATTGCGAATACCTACATTTCCGATCCGCAGAGGGGATGCGAGGTCTATGTCAGACAATTGATTATCTTTCAGGCACGCCGTTTTCGTGCATTATTTTTAGACAGGTTTGAGGGGCTTGCCAAGAGGGCTGCGCTCGAATTGACATTTTTCGGGCAGATGCTGGAAATCGGTGCGCCAAGCCGTTAGAGCACCTATGCAAAGCATTCCATTTTCTGGGGATTTATGCCGCAAATGCATCAAAAGCAACCGATATCGGCGGGTATTGTCGTGGTTGCCGCCGGCCGCGGCGAACGTGCGGGCGCATCTGTTGAGGGTCCCAAGCAATACCGTTCGATCGGTGGAAAACCTGTCATCGCTCATACACTCGAGATGTTCCGGAGCTGGCCATCGACCACCCACATCATTGTGGTCATTCATCCCGATGACGAGATTCTGTTCGCAAACGCGCTGAACTTTGTAGAGGATGGTGCTGATATCTCTACCGTTCACGGTGGTGCGACGCGGCAGCAATCGGTGCTCGCCGGCTTGCGTGCCTTGCGGGACAAGGATGTGACCGACGTGCTCATCCACGATGCCGTCCGGCCATTCTTTGACCTCGCTTTGCTGGAGCGCATTGCTGAGGCGCTTTCCGCAGGTACGCCGGCTGTGCTGCCGGCAATTCCCGTTGCGGATACGCTGAAGCGGTCGGACGAGAACGCCACTGTGGTAGATACAGTCCCGCGGACACGTCTCTACGCGGCGCAGACACCACAGTCCTTCAAGTACAATAAGATCCTCGCTGCCCATGAAGACGCGGCCGCAGCAGGCAAGACAGACTTTACCGACGACGCCGCAATCGCGGAGTGGGCCGGTATTCCGGTCAAGATCGTCGACGGCAGCGTCGACAACGTGAAACTCACAGTGAAGCGTGACATTGCAATGGCTGACGAACGACTCTCCCTCACCGCCCTTCCGGATGTGCGCACCGGCAACGGTTACGACGTCCACCAACTCGTGCCTGGCGACGGCGTGACGCTCTGCGGCGTCTTCATTCCGCACGACCAAACGCTGAAAGGCCACTCCGACGCGGACGTGGCGCTGCACGCATTGACGGACGCGCTGCTCGCGACTTGCGGCGCCGGCGATATCGGCGATCATTTTCCGCCGTCGGATCCGCAATGGAAGGGTGCGCCATCGCGCATCTTCATCGAGCATGCAGCAAAGATCGTACGCGAACGCGGCGGAACGATCATGAATGCCGACGTGTCGCTGATCGCCGAGGCGCCAAGAGTCGGGCCGCATCGCGACGAGATGCGCGCCAAGCTGTCCGAATTTCTTGGCATCACAGTCGACCGCTGCTCGGTAAAGGCAACGACGAACGAGACGATCGGCTTCGTCGGTCGGCGCGAGGGTATCGCGGCGATCGCCACCGCGACTGTCGTCTATCGGAGCCTCTAATATGAGTATCTTTCCTGACGATATCATCGCGCAGGCAGAGGCAATCATTCGCGACTTCACGGCCGCAGGCCTGATGGTGTCGACGGCGGAGTCCTGTACTGGCGGGCTGATTGCCGGCGCCCTGACTGAAATTTCAGGATCGTCTGCTGTCGTGGACAGAGGTTTCGTCACCTACACGAATACCGCCAAGATGGAGATGCTTGGCGTGCAGGAGGAAACACTGATCCGGTTCGGCGCGGTCTCGGAGGAGACAGCGCGGCAGATGGTCCATGGCGCCCTCTTTCGCTCCCGTGCCGCCATCGCGGTCGCTGTCACCGGCATCGCGGGGCCTGGCGGCGGATCGGCTGAAAAGCCGGTCGGACTGGTCCACCTCGCCGCCAAGTCGCGTACAGGCGGCCTCCTTCATCGGAAGATGCTCTATGGCGACATCGGTCGCGCCGAAGTGCGTCTCGCGACAGTCAGAACCGCGCTCAGCATGATCCGGGAACTGGCTCAGCCGTAGATTTTTGTCGCCCGCGTTTCGAAGGCTTCCGAGAACATGCGGAAGGCGCGATCGAACATCGAGCCCATGACCGCGCCGAGGATACGGCTCTTGAACTCGTAATCGATGAAGAAGTGGACGTTGCTGCCCGTAGCCGTATCCTCGAAGCGCCAGCGATTGTCGAGATAGCGGAATGGCCCGTCGATATATTTGACCTCGATGACGCGTTCGGCCCGGTTCAAAAGCACCTGCGTCGTGAAGGTCTCGCGGATCGCCTTGTAGCCGACGGTCATATCGGCAATCAGCAGGACCTTGCCGTCACGCTCCTTGCGGCTGCGGATGCTCAGCGCCTCGCAGAGCGGAAGGAACTGCGGATAGTGCTCGACGTCGGCGACGAGGTCGAACATCTGATCAGCGGAATGCGGGACGGGGCGATGCGTTTCGAACTGAGGCATGACCGGCAGTTAAGTTGGAGCGCCGAGAAGATCAAGAAGTTGGTTTACCTCGCGCCGGCTTTTCAGCTGAAAAACGGGGACATCAGGCCCATGCCTGTCGAGTCCGGCGATTACCAGAGGCGTAAAGCGCTTCTCGAACGTCCAGATGTAAGTCAGGAACTCGCGGTCCGGCAGGCGTTCCACGCAGCCGGCCGCCATGTCCGGCCTCGTCCTGCCGAAATGGAAGAATGCGCGTTTGCAGATGCCCCACAGGCAAAGCCAGCGCGGCATTCGAACCCAGACAACAAGCTCGGCACGCGGGAGACGAAGGTCGAAGGTCGACGGACCGGTCCCGTCCATCAGCCACCGTTCGCCCGCCACAACTTCGGTGATCAGGCGACGCTCTTCGTCCTTCGAACGCTTGATCCAACCCGGAAGCCAGAAGAACTCCTTGTCCATCGAGAAATATGGAAGATCGAGCCTGCGACTGATCTTTCGCGACAAGGTGCTCTTGCCGCCGCCGGAGCAGCCGATGATCATGATGCGCGCGGACTGCCTGAGCAGGCCCGCGGCTTTCCGCGTATCCTCGATGTAAGCCGGCATTTCTCTTCGCCTCCGCAAACAAAAAGCCGCGGGAAAATCGCCGCGGCTTTCGAAAATTGCAAGCGCTCGTTGATTATTCCGCTGCGATGAGCAGCTTTTTCTCGCGCGCGGCCTTGAGGCGGGCGAAATCATCGCCGGCATGATGTGAAGAACGGGTCAGCGGGCTCGAAGCCACCATCAGGAAGCCCTTGGTGTAGGCAACCGTCTCGTAGGACTTGAACTCGTCAGGCGTGACGAAGCTCATGACCTTGTGGTGCTTGCGGGTCGGCTGCAGGTATTGGCCGATCGTCAGGAAGTCGACGTCGGCAGTGCGCAGGTCGTCCATCAGCTGCAGCACTTCGTTTCGCTCTTCGCCGAGGCCGACCATGATGCCCGACTTGGTGAACATGGTCGGATCCAGTTCCTTCACGCGCTGCAGCAGGCGGATGGAGTGGAAATAGCGTGCGCCTGGGCGAACCGTCAGGTAGTTGCCTGCAACGGTCTCCATGTTGTGATTGAACACGTCAGGCTTGGCGGCAACGACGCGCTCCAGAGCACCGGGCTTCTTCAGGAAGTCGGGCGTCAGGATTTCGATCGTGGTCATCGGCGACGCTGCACGGATCGCCCAGATCACCTTCTCGAAATGTTCGGCACCACCGTCTTCCAGATCGTCGCGGTCGACGGACGTGATGACGACATGGCTGAGGCCCATTTGCTTGACGGCCTTGGCGACGTTCTCAGGCTCGGCCATATCGAGTGCATTCGGCTTGCCGGTCGAGACATTGCAGAAGGCACAGGCGCGTGTACAGATCTCGCCCATGATCATGAAGGTGGCGTGCTTCTTGTCCCAGCACTCGCCGATATTCGGGCAGCCGGCTTCCTCGCAGACCGTGACGAGCTTGTGCTCCTTCACGATCGATCGGGTCTCGGCGTAGCCCTTGGAGGTCGGCGCCTTGACGCGGATCCAGTCCGGCTTGCGCATGACTTCCTGATCGGGCTTGTGGGCCTTCTCCGGGTGGCGCACGCGCTTTTCAGCGTCTGGATTGATCCTGTCGAGAATAGTTACCATCAATAACCTGCCTTCAAACCGCCGGAAGCGGCCTTCTTCGTCAGCGTCTGACGAGTTTTGCCATAAATAGCAAGATGCAAGAGCCCGCGAAACCCGTCACAAGGTAACCCTGCCAACCGCTGCCGACATAGATGCCGGCGCGGGCGAAGATCGCGCTTGCCAGCACCGCGCCGACGATACCGATGATGATGTTCATGAAAACACCAAAGCGGATGTTCATCAGAATGCCTGCCAGCCAACCCGCCAGGCCGCCGATGATGATCGTTGCAATCAAGCCTACGCCGTCCATCCTGCCCTCGCCCCTACGCTATCGCCCTTGCGATCAGAACCACGATGATGGCACCGACCGTGGCATGAATGATCTGCACCACAAGCGCATTATCGATACCAAGCGATATTCCCAGCGCGTTGAAGAGAAAGCCTCCAACAAACGCACCGATGATGCCGCTCAGCAGGCACCGTATCAATCCGCCTCCGCCGACGATCAGGCTGGCGAGGAAGCCCGCCACCAGACCGATCAGGAGGAAGATAAGCAATGCCTGCGTACCCATAGACATGATGATTTCCTTTCGCTTTTTCCAGTCCGAGATTGAATGTGATCCAATCCGTCATAGAGAGCGGCGAAGAAAATTATCAAGCGTTCAGGACACGACCATAGGCATCCAGAACCGCTTCCTTCATGGTTTCGGAAACCGTCGGATGCGGGAAGATGGTGTGCATCAGTTCCTCTTCGGTCGTCTCCAGGTTCATGGCGACGACGAAGCCCTGGATCAGTTCGGTGACTTCGGCGCCGACCATGTGGGCGCCGAGCAGTTCGCCGGTCTTCTTGTCGAAGATCACCTTGCAGAGACCCTGGTCCTCGCCGAGCGCGATGGCCTTGCCGTTGGCGACGAATGAGAAGCGGCCGACGCGGATGTCGCGGCCGGCTTCCTTGGCCTTGGCTTCCGTCAGACCGACGGAGGCGACCTGCGGGTGGCAGTAGGTGCAGCCGGGGACCTTGCCTTTGTCGGTCGGATGAACGTTCGGCAGGCCGGCGATCTTTTCGACGCAGACGACGCCCTCGTGCTCGGCCTTGTGGGCGAGCATCGGCGGGCCGGCGACGTCGCCGATGGCATAGATGCCTGACACATTGGTCTTGCCGTAGCCGTCGATGACGACGCAGCCGCGGTCGGTCTTGACGCCGACGGCTTCGAGGCCGAGGTTCTCGATGTTGCCCTGCACGCCGACGGCCGAGATCATGCGGTCGGCAACGATCTGCTGGACCTTGCCGTCAGCCGTCTCGACATGCGCGGTGATGCTGTCGGCGGCCTTTTCGACCTTGGTGATCTTGGCGCTGGTGATGATCTTCATGCCGCGCTTTTCGAGCTGCTTGCGGGCGATCGCCGTCACTTCGACGTCCTCGACCGGCATGATCGTCGGCATGACCTCGACGACGGTGACGTCGACGCCCATCGAGCGGTAGAAGCTCGCGAACTCGATGCCGATGGCGCCCGAGCCCATGACGATCAGCGACTTCGGCAGGGCTGCCGGCTTCATCGCCTCGAAATAGGTCCAGATCAGCTTGCCGTCCGGCTCGATGCCGGGCAGCGCGCGCGGGCGAGCGCCGGTCGCGACGATGATGTGCTTGGCGGTGTAGGTGCCCTCGCCCTTGATGTTCTTCGGAACCGGGTTCTGCGGCTCGACGACGGGCTTGGAGGACTTGCCGACGACGATTTCGCCGGGCTTGGTGATCTTGGCTTCGCCCCAGATCACGTCGACCTTGTTCTTCTTCATCAGGAAGCCGACGCCGCCATTGAGGCGGGCGGAAACGCCGCGGGAGCGGGCGACGACAGCCGTCACGTCGGCGCTCATCTTGCCTTCGAGAACGAGGCCGTAATCCTTGGCGTGGTTGGCGTGGTCGAGAATCTCGGCCGAGCGCAGCAGCGCCTTCGTCGGGATGCAGCCCCAGTTGAGGCAGATGCCGCCCAGATGCTCGCGTTCGACGATCGCGGTCTTGAGGCCAAGCTGGCTGGCGCGCACGGCGGCGACATAGCCGCCGGGGCCCGAACCGATGATGATGACGTCGTAATTCTCAGCCATGTTTTCCTGCCTTTGTTATCGGGCGTCGCGGGTGAGAAGCACCCACTCGTGTTTCCTGCCGGTTTCGAAGGGCGACAGCACATCGCGCCGCGCCCATTCCGAAAATCCATTCTTCTTGTAAAGCGACAGAGCCGCTTCGTTGTCACTTGCGGTGATCAGGCTGACGGGCAGCATCCCTGCCCTGTCGATCTGATCCCGCAACAGTCTCTTGCCGATCCCGATGCCGCGCAGATGGCCGTAGACGCCAAGCGTCGCGATGAACCAGCTGCCGATCACCAGTTTCTGCAGGTCGATCACCGGCTGCAACGCCACGCGGTCGACCTCCATTGTCCTTACATCCTCGCCGAGCGCGTAACCGATCGCCGCGCCCGCCACCTCGCCATAGGCCTCGGCGATCACGGCATGGCGCCAGCCGTCGTAGCCCTCGTCGCGGCGCATCTTCAGCCGGCCATGCTCCATCGGCGTATCGCAGCCGCTGAGGCCAAGCTCGCCCAGCCATAGCCAGGAGGCAAAGCCGTGCGAGGCGATGTCGGCGAGGATCGCCAGTTCAGCCGCGTCATTCGGCGTTGCGGAACGCAGCGTCACGAAAGACCCGCCGCTCACAGTCCCAGCATCATCCGCACGGTCGATTCCAGACCGCGCCCGAGAGCGCGGGTATTGTCGGCGTCCAGATGGATGCCGTCGAGCGGCGTCGTCTTCGCAACCGAATTGCTGTCGAAGAAGCCGCAGCCGAGTTCGTCGGCAAGATCGCGGTAGAGCGTCGGCAACATGGCCGATTCCTCGATGCCGCCGACGAAGGACGCGGCGAACGGCACATTGGCCGTTTCGCAGATCCTGGGCGGCGCGACGATCAGGATATCGGGCACGTCGAAATCGAAGGGCCAGGCATGGTTGCGGATCAATCGCACCAGCCGGGCGATGCCCTGGCAGGCGGCAAAGGCCGAACCCGCCACGACATTCTTCATGTCGTTGGTGCCGAGCAGGAGAATGACGAGATCGAGCGGCGCATGCGTCTGCAAAATGGTCGGCAGGACGCGGGCGCCGTTGCGGTCGCAATCGGCGAGGTGATCGTCGAATGCGGTGGTGCGACCGTTCAATCCTTCGGCGATGATCCGGACCTCGTTGCCGAGCGCTGCCTGCAGCGCACTCGGCCAACGATCCTGGTAGGCGTGACGGCCGATGGATTCGGCGTCATACCCCCAGGTCAGACTGTCACCATAGCAAAGAACGGTCTTCGTCATTTCCGTCTCCGCGCTTGTCTCAGACGAGCATGCCCATCGGGTTTTCGATATAGCCCTTGAACGCCTGCAGCAGCTCTGCACCGAGCGCGCCATCGACGCAGCGATGGTCGGTCGACAGCGTGACGGTCATCACGGTGGCGACGGCCAGTTGGCCGTTCTTGACGACCGGGCGCTGCTCGCCCGCGCCGACCGCGAGGATCGTTGCGTGCGGCGGGTTGATGACGGCAGCGAACTGCTTGACGCCCATCATGCCCATGTTGGAGACCGACGAGGTGCCGCCCTGATATTCCTCGGGCTTCAGCTTGCGGTCCTTGGCGCGCTTGCCGAGGTCGCGCATCTCGTTGGAGATGGCAGACAGGGTCTTTTCCTCGGCCTTGCGGATGATCGGGGTGATCAGGCCGCCGGGGATCGAGACGGCAACGCCGACATCGGCGTGCTTGTGCTTGACCATGTTGGCTTCGGTCCAGGAGACGTTGGCATCCGGAACGTCGCGAAGCGCCAGCGCCATGGCCTTGATGACCATGTCGTTGACCGACAGCTTGTAGGCCGGAGCGCTATCCTTGCGGGGGGCCGCGTCGTTGAGCTGGGCGCGCAGCGCCAGCAGCGCGTCGAGCTCGCAATCGACGGTGACGTAGAAGTGCGGCACAGTCTGCTTGGATTCGACCAGACGCTTGGCGATGACCTTGCGCATGCCGTCATGCGGCACGAGTTCGTAGGAACCCGGCTCGAACAGCTTGAGAACGGTCTCGTCGGAAGCGCCCTTCGGTGCGGCGGCAGGAGCCGATGCGGCAGCCTGCGGAGCGGCGGCAGGCGCAGCCTTTGCACCACCACCAGCGACAGCAGCTTCGACGTCGCTCTTGACGACGCGGCCATGCGGGCCGGAGCCTGCGATGGCCGACAGATCGATACCGGCTTCCTTGGCCAGACGACGCGCGAGCGGCGAGGAGAAGCTGCGGTTGCCCGACGCAGGTGCAGCAGCAGGCGCTGCGGCCGGAGCCGGTGCAGCAGCAGGTGCCGCGGCAGGCGCCGGAGCGGCTTCGCTCTTCACTTCCGCCTTCGGGGCTTCGGCAGCCTTCGGTGCCGGAGCAGCCGAGCCGGCGCCGCTTGCGGCAGCGGCGACGTCTTCGCCGTCAGCGGCGAGAACGGCGATCAGCGCGTTGACCTTGACGCCTTCGGTGCCGGCGGGAACGACGAGCTTGGCGACAACGCCTTCGTCAACCGCTTCGACTTCCATCGTCGCCTTGTCGGTTTCGATCTCGGCGATGACATCGCCAGACTTGACCGTATCGCCTTCCTTGACCAGCCACTTGGCGAGGTTGCCCTCTTCCATGGTCGGAGACAGGGCAGGCATCGTGATGTTGATAGGCATCGAAATACCCTTCCCTTGTTACTTGTAGCAGACGGCCTTCACGGCCTGCACGACTTCGTCGACGCTCGGCAGAGCGAGCTTCTCGAGGTTGGCGGCGTAAGGCATCGGAACGTCCTTGCCAGCGATCGTCAGAACCGGCGCATCGAGGTAATCGAAGGCCTGCTGCATGACGCGCGTGGCGATTTCGGTGCCGACGGAGTTCTGCGGATAGCCTTCCTCGACGGTGACCAGACGGCCGGTCTTCTTGACTGATTCGATCACGGTCGGAAGATCCATCGGACGCAGCGTGCGCAGGTCGATCAGCTCGGCGTCGATGCCGATCTTCTCGAGCTCGGCGACAGCCTTGGTGGCATAGGTCATGCCGATGCCGAAGGAGACGATCGTGACGTCCTTGCCCGGACGGTGGATGCGGGCCTTGCCGATCGGGAGAACGAAATTGTCGAGCTTCGGCACGTCGAAATGCTGGCCGTAGAGGATTTCGTTTTCAAGGAAGACGACCGGGTTCGGATCGCGAATGGCGGCCTTGAGCAGGCCCTTGGCGTCAGATGCCGTGTAGGGCATGACGACCTTGAGGCCCGGGATCTGGCTGTACCAAGCCGAGTAGTCCTGGCTGTGCTGGGCGCCGACGCGCGCAGCAGCGCCGTTCGGACCACGGAAGACGATCGGAGCACCCATCTGGCCGCCCGACATGTAAAGCGTCTTCGCAGCGGAGTTGATGATCTGGTCGATCGCCTGCATGGCGAAGTTGAAGGTCATGAACTCGACGATCGGCTTCAGGCCGGACATGGCAGCGCCGACGCCGACGCCGGCAAAGCCGTGCTCGGTGATCGGGGTGTCGATGACGCGGCGAGCGCCGAACTCCTGCAGAAGACCCTGGGTGACCTTGTAGGCGCCCTGGTATTCGGCAACTTCCTCGCCCATGACGAAGACGTTGTCGTCGGCGCGCATTTCTTCGGCCATGGCGTCGCGAAGTGCTTCGCGCACGGTCATGGAGACCATCTCGGTGCCGGCCGGGATTTCAGGATCGTTCGGAACAACTGCCTTCGGTTCAGCCGGAACCGGAGCCTGAGCGGCGACAGACGCTTCAGCGGCCTGAGGCGCAGCAGCCGGAGCTGGTGCTGCAGCGGCAGGCGCAGCCGAGATGTCGGATGCCGATTCACCGTCCTGAAGCAGGACCGCGATCTTGGCATTGACCTTCACGTTTTCAGTGCCGGCCGGAACCAGCAGCTTGCCGATGACGCCTTCGTCGACAGCTTCGACTTCCATCGTCGCCTTGTCGGTTTCGATTTCAGCGATCACATCACCAGACTTGACGGTGTCGCCTTCCTGCTTGAGCCACTTGGAAAGCGTGCCTTCTTCCATCGTCGGAGAGAGGGCGGGCATGAGAATATCGATTGGCATGGGTCTACCCTCCCCGATTACAGCAGAATGTCAGTGTAGAGCTCGGATGCATCCGGCTCCGGATCGGCCTGGGCGAAATCGGCGCTGTCGGCTACGATATCGCGGACGTCCTTGTCGATCGCCTTGAGATCGTCTTCCGAGGCCCAGCCCTTTTCGATGAGGCGTGCCTTGACCTGCTCGATCGGATCCTGCTCGGAGCGCATTTTCTGCACTTCTTCCTTCGTGCGGTACTTCGCCGGGTCGGACATCGAGTGACCACGGTAACGATAGGTCAGCATCTCAAGGATGATCGGTCCCTTGCCGGAGCGGCAATGCTCGAGGGCTTCGTCCGCAGCAGCCTTGACGGCGCGGACGTCCATGCCGTCAACCTGAATACCGGGGATGCCGAAGCCGGAGCCGCGGAGCGAGTAGTTCGACTGAGCGGTTGCACGAGCGGTCGAGGTACCCATGGCGTAACGGTTGTTTTCGACGATGTAGATGATGGGGAGCTTCCAGAGAGCAGCCATGTTGAAGCTCTCGTAGACTTGGCCCTGGTTGGCGGCGCCGTCACCGAAGTAGGCCACGGAGACGCTGTCGTTGCCACGATAGCGGTTCGCGAAGGCAAGACCCGTTCCGAGCGAGACCTGAGCACCGACGATGCCGTGACCGCCGTAGAAATGCTTCTCTTTCGAGAACATGTGCATCGAGCCGCCCTTGCCGCGCGAATAACCGCCGCGGCGGCCGGTCAACTCGGCCATGACGCCACGCGCGCTCATGCCGGTTGCCAGCATGTGGCCGTGATCGCGATAGGCCGTGATGACCTGATCGCCTTCCTTCTGCGCCATCTGCATGCCGACGACGACAGCTTCCTGGCCAATATAAAGGTGACAGAAACCGCCAATGAAGCCCATGCCGTAAAGCTGACCGGCCTTCTCTTCGAAGCGGCGGATCAGCAGCATGTCGCGATAAGCGCTGAGCTCTTCATCACGCGTGAAATCGGCAACGGGACCACCATTGGATGCCCTGTTTGCCGGCTTTGCGCTTGTTTTACGGCTGGAAACGGTCGCGTTCTTTCGCGGCGCCATTCAACCCTCCCTATGGGTTTGTCGGTTCTTTGGTGGCGCACACCATAGGGAAGAAATTTGGCCACAGCAATGCCATAAATGCATGGCTCGTATTCACCAGTAAACTACTGATAAATATGAATTTATTTCGATTAACTGAATTTCGGTTAATTGGAATAATGATTGAATATGACGACTTCGTCGGCACGAGAAACATTAAGCTGAAGACGCGCTTTTTCGTCCAGCATATCCTTGTCCATCGAACCGTCGCTGAGCAGCGCGACCTGCTTTTCAAGATGCTCGCGCTTACCTTTCAGAACCGCCAACTCCTTTTCACGCGTAATCCGCTGGCGCTCGAACGCTTCGGTTGCCCGCAGACCGTAATCACCGTGAATGCAATGATAGCCGAAGTAGGAAAGAAAGGCGACCGTCATGGCCGGAACCACGAAACGACCGATCTTTTTCTTCTTGTGATGCTTTGTCCACATAAACGCACGCTCGAACGCATTACCTCGATGCGAGCAAGACTAGCGGGTAGAGATTAACTGTCCGTTGACTATGAAAAATCAGGCACGAAAAAACCCGCGCCTTTGAAAGACGCGGGTCCAAGCTGTTGAAATCAGGTACGATTAGCCGCGAAGGATCGAACGACCAGCGTACTGCGCCTGCGGGCCGAGGCCTTCTTCGATACGGATCAGCTGGTTGTACTTGGCAAGACGGTCGGAGCGCGACAGCGAGCCGGTCTTGATCTGACCGCAATTGGTCGCAACCGCGAGATCAGCGATCGTCGAATCTTCGGTTTCGCCCGAACGGTGCGACATGACGGCGGTGTAGGCTGCCTTGTGCGCGGTGTTGACGGCATCAAGCGTTTCCGTCAGCGAGCCGATCTGGTTGACCTTGATGAGGATGGAGTTGGCAACGCCCATTTTGATGCCGTCGCGCAGGCGTGCCGAGTTGGTGACGAAGAGATCGTCGCCAACGAGCTGAACCTTCTTGCCGGCCAGATCCGTCAGAGCCTTCCAGCCATCCCAGTCGTCTTCAGCCATGCCGTCTTCGATCGAGATGATCGGGTACTGGGCAGCGAGCTGGGCAAGATATTCAGCCATTGCGCCCGGCTCCAGCGTGCGGCCTTCGCCTTCGAGGACGTACTTGCCGTCCTTGAAGAATTCGGTCGAGGCGCAGTCAAGGCCGAGGTGGATGTCTTCGCCAGGCTTGTAGCCGGCTTTCTCGATCGACTTCATGATGAAGTCGAGGGCTTCAGGCGCGCTCTTCAGGCCCGGTGCGAAACCACCTTCATCACCAACGTTGGTGTTGTGACCCTGAGCCGACAGTTCCTTCTTGAGGACGTGGAAGACTTCCGAGCCCATGCGAACAGCTTCGCGGATGGAATCAGCGCCAACCGGGAGGATCATGAATTCCTGGAAGTCGATCGGGTTGTCCGCATGCGCGCCGCCGTTGATGATGTTCATCATCGGAACCGGCAGCAGGTGAGCCGAAGCGCCACCGACGTAGCGGTAGAGCGGCAGGCCGGCAGCCTGGGCGGCAGCCTTGGCAACAGCAAGCGATACGCCGAGGATGGCGTTGGCACCGAGGCGCGACTTGTTCGGCGTACCGTCCAGCTCGATCATGATGTTGTCGATCTGGATCTGGTTTTCGGCATCGATGCCGCCGATGGCGTCGAAGATTTCCGTGTTGGCGGCTTCGACAGCCTTTTCGACACCCTTGCCAAGGTAGCGCTTGCCACCATCGCGAACTTCGACGGCTTCGTGCGCGCCGGTCGACGCGCCCGACGGAACTGCCGCGCGGCCCATGCTGCCATCTTCCAGATAGACATCGACTTCAACCGTGGGGTTGCCACGGCTGTCGAGAATCTCGCGGGCGATAATGTCGGTAATTGCGGTCATCGGCTTTTCCTGCTTGAGGGTGGATAAATCGTTTGAAATCCGTCTTAATCGAAGATGCGCAAATTACAATGGCGCTTTGCGCATGCTTCGCAGCGATGTTCGTGCGTGGCGTATTACACGAACATGTCAGTCTTTTGAACGTCAGCCCTTTGCGATCGCGTCGAAGGCCAGGAGCTTTTCGAGAAGCCTCGGCATATCCTTGAGATAGACCATGTTCGGACCGTCAGACGGAGCATTGTCCGGATCTTCGTGCGTCTCGACGAACACACCTGCGACACCGACGGCAACGGCGGCGCGCGCCAGTGTCTCGACGAACTCGCGCTGACCGCCGCTGGAACCACCCTGCCCGCCCGGCTGCTGCACCGAATGGGTAGCATCGAACACCACGGGGGCGCCAAGGCCCGCCATGATCGGCAGCGAACGCATGTCCGACACCAGCGTGTTGTAGCCGAAGGAGGCACCGCGCTCGCAAAGCAGGATGTTCGGGTTGCCGCTGTCGTTGAGCTTGGCAAGCACGTTCTTCATGTCCCAGGGAGCCAGGAACTGGCCCTTCTTGACGTTGATGGTGCGGCCGGTCTTGGCCGCAGCGACCAGCAGGTCGGTTTGACGGCTGAGGAAGGCCGGGATCTGCAGGATGTCGACGACAGTGGCCACCTCGGCGCATTGTTCCTCGGTGTGAATGTCGGTCAAGACTGGGAAGCCATATTCCTTCTTGAGATCAGCAAACACCTCGAGTGCGGTCTCCAGACCGATGCCGCGCTGTGCCGAGAGCGACGTCCGGTTCGCCTTGTCGAAGGAAGACTTGTAAACGAGGCCAATGCCGAGCTTGTCGCAGAGCTCCTTCAGAACGCCGGCGATCATGAACGCATGGTCGCGGCTTTCCATCTGGCAGGGCCCGGCGATCAGAGACAGCTTGCCGGCGTTGGAAAAGGAGACGTGGCCGGCGCCTTCGCCAACCACGACTTCGGAATTTGTCTGGCTCATCGTTTCTCCTCGAAGGCGAAGAGCGCGCCCTGCCCGGGCGCAGCCTTCACCAGAATTCGATTGTTCTTGCGCGTGTAGGTCATCCCGTTAGCAGCCAAATGCGCTTCTGTCACGGCGAGATCGCCAACCTTGAAGACGATCGCAACGCCTCGCAGACCGCGATCTGCAGCGGGAGCCGCAAGATCGAAATAGGCGTCGAGCCCATCCGGCGAAAGAATGCAAACCCGCGCATTCGGCGCGATTACGCTGACCCCGAACGCATCCTCGCGCACGGCGCCTGAGCACGACACATGCCGCATGAAGAGCGAGAATGCTTTGGGATCAGGCGCCGTCAGGACGATATCGGCAATACCGGTGACCCCGTTATCGTGCGTTTCCAATGCCTTGCGATCGGCGGGCAAGGGGTTGACCCGCTGGCAGGTAAACAGGAAGAAATCCGGCGCTCTCAGATCGGCCGCAAAAGCAAGCCGAAAGGCAGCAGTCGTTTCCGTCCCATCCGGCATTTTCATCGGACGGGCGAACTGAAGCATGTCGCCGCCGCTGATCTTGTCGGCCTGAAAACGGGCGTGATCGCGGTCTGCGTCAGAGGTGCCGAGAACGACCGCGGACATGCCTTCATCGCCGCAGCGAAACCGAAATGCCCGATCGCGAGATGTGAAGATGTTGCCCTTCTTCAGCGAGGTCTCGTAAATATCGGTGTCCGCGATCCCGAGTGGCTCCAGATATGTTTTGTCGGCGAAGAAAACGCAGGCGTTTTCCGTTCCAAACGGATGACGGGCATCAGCCGCCACTGTGAAGCCAAGCTTGCCGAGCCGCTCGCGGGCGAGACCTATGTTGGCCACCGGCAGGACGATGTGATCAAGAGGATGGGCTTCACTCACAGGCAGATCCTCCTTCCAAAACCAGCATCGGTGTGCGCCCGATGACAGAACAATGCAACAGGCTTTCGATATCCCGCAAATGAAATGCAAAAACAGGACAAGTCCGACGCAAGTTTTACGAAAATTTAGGTACTTGCAGAACACATATGGAACATATAGTGTCCGTTCTGGCTTTGTTTCACGACTCTGGGGTTCGACTTCGATGCTGACACGCAAGCAACAGGAGCTTCTTCTCTTCATTCACGAACGAATGAAAGAGTCCGGCGTCCCCCCGTCCTTCGACGAAATGAAGGATGCACTCGACCTCGCTTCGAAGTCGGGAATTCATCGCCTCATCACCGCTCTGGAGGAGCGCGGCTTCATTCGTCGACTGCCGAACAGGGCGCGCGCGCTCGAGGTTATCAAGCTGCCGGAGGCATACAGCCCCAGCATCCAGCCTCGGCGTGGCTTTTCGCCGAGCGTGATCGAAGGCAGCCTTGGCAAGCCGCAACCTGCCCCTGCGCCGAAACCCGCCCCCAGTGCCGACAACGGCAATTCCGTCTCCGTGCCCGTCATGGGACGCATCGCTGCGGGCGTTCCGATTTCGGCAATCCAGAACAACACCCATGATATTTCGGTGCCAGCCGACATGCTGGCATCCGGCGAGCATTATGCGCTCGAGGTCAAAGGCGACTCGATGATCGAGGCCGGCATTTTCGACGGCGATACGGTCATCATTCGCAATGGCAGCACGGCCAATCCCGGCGACATCGTCGTGGCCCTGGTCGATGACGAGGAAGCGACCTTGAAGCGCTTCCGCCGCAAGGGCGCATCGATCGCGCTGGAGGCCGCCAATCCTGCTTACGAAACGCGCATTTTCGGCCCTGACCGCGTCAAGGTACAGGGTAAGCTTGTCGGGCTGATCCGCCGGTATCACTAGGCTGCCGCACGGCGTCCGCATAGGTTCCGGTCCGCCAATCATAGGCTCGCTGCCGCATCCAGGGACGATCGAGGCCGGTATAGGCTGCGCTGATCACCGGTGACCCCTGGTCATCAATGCGTATTTCCAGGGCGCCGGTTCGCCGAAGGCTATCGCCGGTAAACAAAAGCGATCCGGACCTGCACTGCGCAAGCCGAACCCGCGCGGGCGTTATCACGATATCTGCGACGTCGCATGCCGAGCCGAGATAGGCGAGATTGTCGACGACAACGACCAGATAGCCGCTCTTGAGCGTGACCGCGCACCACGCTGATTTTGCGCAGGAAAATTGCGTCGTTTCCGTCGATCGACGCATGAGATCGGTCGCCGCACGGCGCTCGTTCGCGGTCAGGACCACACGCTCGTGATCCCGCTTTCGTGGTGGCGGTGCGGCATCCGTGAGCATCAGCGGCGGCACTTGCGGCTCGATCGCCAGCGCCCGCTGCCATTGATTGAAGATGAACTCTCCAGGCTTTGCCTTGTTGGTCCCCAGCACGTCGTCGTCAACGACCGCGACCAGCGAGCCGTCATCCGATACGAGCAGCTCCGGCAAAGGCGATCCCGGTAGAAGCCTGAGGCAAGCGGTCGCGATGAGCATGACGGCAAAGCCGAGGTACTTGAGGCGCGTGAAAAGCAACGTCTGCAACAGGAACGCCAGAGAGGCAACGGCGAAGTACCATGCCGGAAGCCGGCCGATATCGACGGTGCCGCCCCAGCCCGACACCGTCTTGGCAATGTCGATGACGATATCCAGGCCGAAGCCCGCTATCTTCCAGGGCAGAACGTCAAGGCCGAGCGGCGTCAGCAGCATTGCGAGCATGCCCATCGGCATGACGACAAACGAGATAACCGGCATCGCCATCAGGTTCGCCGGCAGGCCATAGGCACTCAGGCGGTGAAAATGCTCGATCGAGAAGAGTGCGGTCGAGAAGCCGCCAATCATCGACGTCAGGGCAATGCCGGCGAAGAAGCGAAACACGAAGCCGATCGGTTTGAACATGGGGTGAACGAATAGCGCCTTGCCGGGCATTGTGCCGCTTATCCAGCCCACATATCCCGAAACCAGGGCCAGCGTGGCGGCAAACGACATCTGAAAGCTTGGTCCGAGCACTGCCGACGGCGATGTCAGGATGATCAGCAGCGCAGAAAGCGCCACGTTACGGAGGCTGATCGAGGGACGGTCGAAGAGCGCCGCGACCAGCATGATCGCCATCATGATATAGGCTCGTTCGGCCGAGACCGCGAAGCCGGATATGAGATAGTAGGCCGTCAGTGCGGCCAACGCGCCGGCTGCGGCAATCTTCTTGGTCGGATAGGCCTGCGCGAAGGCCGGGAAAAGGCCGAAGACCGCTCGTAGGCCAATAAAGAAAATGCCGGCTGACAGCGCCATGTTCAGCCCGGAAATGGCGACAATATGGGCGAGCCCGGATTGACGCAACGCGTCGGTCGTCTCGTCCGAGATCGCTCGGCGCTCATCGGTGACAAGCGAGGCGGCAAAGGCACCGGTATCTCCGGGCAGGATCGACCGAATGCGCTCCCCAATGCTGCTTCTCAGCCGATACAGACCTTCGATAACCGTGTCCGATGCCGAGCGCTGCGGCGACTGAATATCAGGAACGACTTCGACCGGCTCTCCATAGGCAAAGCCATTTGCGCCGACGCCAGCGAAATAGGCGTCGAACGCGAAATCGTTCAATCCGGGCAACGCCGGCCCGGCGGGCGGTGTGAAGCGGGCACGGACTTCTATCCAGCTACCGATCGGAATTGGCGCATCGCCACGCGCCAGCAGAGACACACGTTCTGGCATGCGCTTCAGCGCCGGTGACGCGGTTCGCTCCACCGCGAGAATATAGCGCCACCGGCCGTTGTCATCGCCCTCGCGGCGTTCGACTCGACCGGTCAGTGTGGTGGTCACGGCGGAGTCGAGAATGATGGTCCCTGCCCGCCATGTCTCGATCTGCGCTGCCAACATGCCGCCGACGCAAAGGAGACCGGCAAGGGCCGCGCGCCTCGGAAGCGGTCGACCGGCGCCTGCCGCGACAGACACTAGCGATAGAAAGGCGATCCATGCGCCTAGCCTGAACAATGAGGTGTCAGTGTCGAACTGGAACCAGGCAACGGCGCCAACGCCGGCGAGTACGGGCGCGCAAAGAAACAGCCGCCCGTGATCGAGTTCCGCGGCCAGGGCCAGCCTGCCGGCGGACCAGCGTCGGCCCGCCTGCCGGGCGATTTTTGACGGCCAGCGCGATGACGTTTGAGTGAGTGTCGGGAGTGCCGGAGGTGCGACCACGACCGGCGCAGGTGCGGACACGCCTGCTGTCGCAAGCGATACGCCCGAGTCGGCCTCGATCGTCTTCAACTCCGGCATGCATTCCTGCCCGCAACGACCCCAATCTACAACCAGAATGCAAGCTATCAGGCCCTCAGGCAACAATAATCGATTGAATTAAAGAGAGAATTTCGAACACCGAAAAGCCAAGGATTATCATTAGCTTCCGCTATGCAAGAACGGCATCTCTGCGGTGCTTAAAAGTTGATACTGCGATGCACAAAATGGCATCACGGTAACTTGGCATTAGGCCCGCGATCATATAGCTATCGTCAACGACGCTTAACCCTATGGCGCTTTTATGGCGCCACCCGCCAGTTTGGAGGATCAGAATGACGGAACAAAGCGCAACACTGAAACTCGGTGACAAATCAGTCGATCTCGCCGTCAAGAGCGGCACGATCGGCCCTGATGTCATCGATATCGGCGCCCTGTACAAGAACACGGCTTCCTTCACGTACGATCCTGGTTTCACCTCGACCGCATCCTGTGAATCGAAAATCACCTACATCGACGGCGACGAAGGTGTTCTTTTGCACCGCGGTTACCCGATCGAGCAGCTCGCCGAGCACGGTGACTTCCTCGAAGTCTGCTATCTGCTTCTCTACGGCGAACTGCCGACTGCAGCGCAGAAGAAGGACTTCGACTATCGCGTAACGCACCATACGATGGTGCATGAGCAGATGAGCCGCTTCTTCACCGGCTTCCGCCGCGACGCACACCCGATGGCTGTCATGTGCGGCTGCGTCGGCGCCCTGTCGGCCTTCTATCATGACTCGACCGATATCACGGATCCGCACCAGCGTATGGTCGCAAGCCTGCGCATGATCGCCAAGATGCCGACGATCGCGGCGATGGCCTACAAGTATCACATTGGCCAGCCCTTCGTTTACCCGAAGAACGATCTCGACTACGCGTCGAACTTCCTGCGCATGTGCTTTGCTGTTCCCTGCGAGGAATATGTGGTCAATCCGGTGCTGTCGCGCGCCATGGATCGCATCTTCATCCTGCATGCGGACCACGAGCAGAACGCCTCGACCTCGACGGTTCGTCTCGCCGGCTCTTCGGGTGCCAACCCGTTTGCCTGCATCGCGGCCGGTATCGCCTGCCTCTGGGGGCCCGCTCACGGCGGCGCCAACGAAGCGGCTCTCAACATGCTGCAGGAAATCGGCAGCGTCGAGCGTATTCCCGAGTACATCGCCCGCGCCAAGGATAAGAACGATCCGTTCCGCCTGATGGGCTTTGGTCATCGCGTCTACAAGAACTACGACCCGCGCGCCAAGATCATGCAGAAGACGACGCATGAAGTGCTCGGCGAGCTCGGCATCAAGGACGATCCGCTGCTGGAAGTGGCAATGGAACTCGAGCGCATCGCGCTGACGGACGAGTACTTCATCGAGAAGAAGCTCTATCCGAACATCGACTTCTATTCCGGCATCACGCTGAAGGCCCTGGGCTTCCCCACGACCATGTTCACCGTGCTCTTCGCGCTCGCGCGTACCGTCGGCTGGATCGCTCAGTGGAACGAAATGATCGAAGATCCGCAGCAGCGCATCGGTCGTCCGCGTCAGCTCTACATCGGTGAGCCGAAGCGCGATTACGTTCCGGTTTCCAAGCGCTAAGCCGCAACCGCTACAATATGAAAAGCCCGGTCAGAAATGACCGGGCTTTTTCTTTTGGAGGACATCAAGCACGATTTCAGCGGCGTGCTCTCCGGGTGGCTTCTCGGTGCGCATGCGCTCCCACACGAGGTCATAGCCCTCGACCATCGCGCGGCGCGGCAGGGTATCGACAGAGAGCTTCTCCATCCAGCGCGCCAGGCTCGCTCCGCGAACGACCTCGTTGATGTATTCGGGCACGACGGCATAGTCGGCGATGAGATTGGGAATGGCCCCCGTCCACGTCTTGATACGGCTTGTCATCAGCTTGATGATCCAGTCGGTCTGGTAAGTCGATACGCATGGAACGCCTGTCAATGCCAGTTCGAGAATGACGGTGCCAGATGCCGCCATTGCAGCGTCGGCCTCCGCAAATGCCCGCCACTTTGCGTCAGCTCCGACCGCAAGATCCGGTTTCACCGTCCAGCCCGCCATCATTTCGCGTATCATTGCCTCGCGGCGAGCCAGGGTCGGCAACACGAAGCGCAGATTTGCGTTGCGACCTGAGAGTTCCTGAACTGCTTCGCCAAAATGCGGGAGCAGCTTGGCGATCTCCGAGCCACGCGATCCGGGCAGAAGCATAATCGTCCGGAGATCCGTCGTCTGGCGTGGCTTGGTCTCGGCACGCAATTTGCGCGCCGCGAGCAGGGCCGGATCCGCCGTCAGCCGGTGTCCGACATAGGTCGTCGGCGGACCGCCGAGTTTTTTCATGATCTCGGGTTCGAACGGCAAGACGGCGAGGACGTGGTCGACGTAACCAAGCATCTTCTGGGCGCGGTATTCCTTCCACGCCCAAACGCTCGGACAAACATAGTTCACCACAGGGCAATCCGGCAGCGACGCCCGGACGCGCTTGGCAACGCGATGGGTGAAATCCGGGCTATCGACGATAATGAGGACATCAGGCTTTGCCGCAATCACGGCTGCAGCGGTCTGCCTGATGCGACGAACCAGCTTCGGCAGCTTCGCGATAACCTGCGTAATCCCCATGATCGACAGCTCGGAGAAATCGAACAGCGATCGCAAGCCCTGATCTTCCAGAGCCTCTCCGCCCACGCCAATCAGTTCGATTGGACCGGCATATCGCTCTTTCAGGGCAGCAACGAGATCCGCAGCAAGAAGGTCACCCGAAACCTCGCCGGCTATGATCGCGACCTTCAGAGTTTCCTTGCTCATTCCAATCCCCAGGATGGCAGGCCGCGATCTATACCGCAGACAAACAGGCCGGCATCATTCGCCGCCTTGATGACGGCGTCTCGTTCCAACACGAGCGCACGGCCAGCCTCTACTGCAACGCCGGCGAGCCCGGCCCTGCTTGCATTCTCGACCGTGGAAATTCCCATCGACGGCAAGTCGGCGCGAATGTCCTGCTGCGGCTTGCAGAGCTTTACGAGCACGCCCTTGCGACGCGCTGAAATTCTTCCGGCAGCCCGCAGACCCGCAACACGCTCGAGCATGCTATCGGTGCCCTCGACGCCCTCAAGCGCCACAATCCGTCCACCGACGGCAACGGCACCCTGACCCACATCAAGGCGACCAAGCGCATCGGCCGCCTCTCCCGCCTTGGCAATGTCTCTGAGATCATCCGCATTCGGCACGACCGAACCCAAAGGCCCGACCGTCGCCAGCAGATCCGGCGCGATTTCCTGAGCGCCGACGACACGGCGGCCATTCACTTCGATCAGCTCGATCACCATGCGAAGAACGGTATCGTCGCCACCGGACAGAAGCGTCCGAACTACTCCGGGAATTTTCGCCAGCGTTCTCCAGGTCGGGCGAACCTCGCGCCAATCAGGGCGACGCTTCACCCCTCCGGACATCACCACACGGTCTACGGCGTTCGTGTCCAGGAGACGGGCCAGCGCGGCAAAATCACCGACGCCGATCATCGCATGGTCGAAGTCCTGCCAAGAACGGTCGGCCTCGTTCTTCAGCGCGATGATGAAGGGATTTTCGCCGGCAACACGCGCGGCGTCGGCGACGTAGGATGGAAGAAGGCCGCTGCCCGCGATAATCGCGAGCCGCCCTTTCGTCGCGTCACCGGCCGGAGACAAGGATCACCCCTTCGCGCCTCGGGTCGGCGAAGAAAGAGCGCGATCACTCTCCGCTGCAATGAAATCGAGGATATGCATGACCTGTTCGCAGTCAGCATATTCCTCGCGGATCGCCGCTGCATTGTCACGTGCAGATCCGCCGCCTTCGAAGATCGCCTTGTAAGCGCGACGGACGACGTGGATAGTAGCGCGGTCAACGCCGGCACGCGTCATGCCGACGACATTGAGGCCGCCAAGCAAACCCGGATTTCCGTTCAACATACCATAGGGAATGACATCGTAGCTCACGGCCGAGAGACCGCCGACGAACGCCTGACGGCCAACACGCGTGAACTGATGAACAGCCGACCCGCCACCCAAGATCACGCGATCCTCGATAACGACGTGTCCAGCCAGCATCACGTTGTTCGACATGATGACGTGATTGCCGACACGGCAATCATGGGCCACGTGCGAATTCGCCAGGAAAAGATTGTTATTTCCGACAATCGTCTTGCCACCGAAATCGGCCGTGCCGGTGTTCATGGTGACACCTTCGCGGATGGTGCAATTATCACCGACCGAAAGCGTGGTTTCCTCGCCGCCGTGATGGACACTTTGCGGATCGCCGCCGATTACAGCCATCGGGAAAATACGTGTTCCCTTGCCGATCGTCGTGCGTCCAGTCACAACCGCGTGCGCCAAGAGTTCGACATTGTCGCCGAGCACGACATGCGGCCCGACATGGCAAAAAGGACCAATCTTGACATTCTCGCCGATAACCGCGCCATCTTCGACGACCGCCATCGGGTGGATGCTGGCGCTGGTTGCGATCATGCTCATGCTTTTTCCTTGCGGACGATCATGGCGCCGATATCGGCCTCGGCAACGAGTGCGCCGTCCACCTTGGCGTCGCAATGGAACTTCCAGATGTTGCCGCGCTGCTTCTGCTTCTTGACATGATACTCGACGCGGTCGCCGGGCACTACGGGCTTTCTGAAGCGCGCGTTGTCGATCGTCATGAAGTAGACGAGATTGCCGCCCTCGCCTTCCTTCTTCGCACAGATCGCACCAGCCGTCTGGGCCATGCCTTCGACCAGGAGAACGCCCGGCATAATCGGAGACTCCGGGAAGTGCCCCGTGAAATGCGGCTCGCTCGCGGTCACGTTCTTGATGCCGATGGCGGAATCGTCACCGTCGATCTCGATGATCTTGTCGACCAGCAAGAACGGATAACGATGCGGCAGCAACTTCATGATCTCCATGATATCTGCCGAAGAAAGCTGCTTCGTGACTTGCTCAGTCATTCTTTTCTCCCGGTTTCTTGGCGCCAGTCGCACGCGTCATAATCGTTGCGACCTCGCGCAGAAAATCGTTGATCGGGCGCGCTGGCAAGCCGCCGTAACGCTCTCCCGCTGGAATACTGCCAATAACACCGCTCTTGGCGGCGATCTGAACGCCGGCGCCGATCGTGATGTGGCCGTTGATTCCCGTCTGGCCACCGATCTGCACCCCGTCTTCCACGACAGTGCTGCCGGCGATGCCGACCTGAGACACGATCGCACAGTGGCGCCCAATACGCACATTGTGGCCGATCTGTACCTGGTTATCGATCTTCGTGCCCTCGCCGATGACCGTATCATCCATCGTGCCACGATCAATCGTGGTGTTTGCACCGATCTCGACGTGATCCTGAATGATGACACGACCGATCTGGACGATCTTGATCATTCCGCGCGACCCCGGTGCATAGCCGAAGCCATCCTGGCCGATACGCGCGCCATTGTGAATGATCACGCCATTTCCGACGAGCGCACAGAGCACGCTGCTACCGGCGGCGATCGAGCAGTTGCGGCCGATCTTTACGCCGGGACCGATGATGGCGCCGGCGCCGATCCTCGTTCCTTCGCCAATCTCGGCATCGGCTCCGACCACGGCGAATGGCTCGACAGCGACATTCTTTTCCAGCTTCGCGGTCGGATCGATCGCAGCGCGATCGGACATGCCAGCCGGTTGCGAGAGTGCCGGCAACGGCTGCAACGCCTTCGGGTACAGAAAGCCGCCAGCCATTGCGAACGCCGCGTGGGCATTCTTCGAGACCAGAACGGCAATATGAGACGGCACGATCGATTGCAGGCCCGCGCTGCAGATCACAGCGGAGGCCTGGCAGGATGCGAGTTCATCCTTGCTCTTCTTGGAAATAACATAGCAAACGTCCCCCTCCTTCGCCCGACTCACCGGAGCGACGGAGTGGATAACGATGTCTGCGTTTTTGGGGTCAGCAAGTTCTGCCCCAAGATACTGCGCCAGCTCCGAAAGCTTCACGCCATCATGGGGCAGAAAAAAACAGGTTTGCTCCATCGGCAAATCTCCAGAACGGAATTCGACGTTACGGTTCCGGACTGCCGATATCAGAATTGGTTGTTGATGCCAAACTTGAAGTGCTGAACCTTGTCGTAGTCTTCCTTCAGGACCGGGAAGGCGTAGTCGACGCGGAGTGCACCGAACGGCGAATTCCAGACCAGACCGACACCGACGGATGCACGCAGGGATGCGTCTTCACCGTTGACGTATTCACCACCACCGACGCTGACCTTGTTGCCAAAGAGCGTGCCGGCATCCGCGAAGACGGCACCGCGAAGACCGAAGTCACGCGGAACTGCAGGCAGCGGGAACGTCGCTTCAGCGGAAACCGTGAAGTACGTCGTGCCACCGAGCGGATCATCCGGACCGCCGCCAACGCGAGGGCCGATACCCTTGTTCTCGAAGCCGCGGATATCGCCGTTCGTCAACGTGAACTGGTCGAAGACGTGAAGATTGTCACCGAAGCCTACAACGTAGCCCGCCGAACCTGCGACCGAGCCGATGATGTCGGCGTCGTCAGCCAGCAGATGGTAGTAACGAGCCTTGCCGTAGATCTTGTAGAACTGCGAGTCGCCACCAAGACCGGCAATTTCCTGCGTGGCGCTGGCATAGATACCTTCGCGCGGCAGAATCATATCGTCCAGCGTGTTGTAGGTAAGCGTCTGGGAAACAGACGACTTCACCCACGGGCTGTTGTTGACGAGATCCTGGTACGGCGTCGACAGATCAGACAGCGATCCCGACGGATCGTACTTCATCTGCTTATAGTTGTAGCGGAAGGTCGTCGCCAGATCTTCCGTGATCGGCGCCGTTGCACGCAGTACGACGTTGTTTTCTTCGTAGTCGTAGTTGTCGTTGCTCGACGTTTCGCTGTGGTTGATGTCGAAACCGACAGCCAGGCGATAACCAAGGAAGTAAGGCTCGGTGAAGTTCAAGCCGTAAGTGCGCGAGCCTTCTTCGCCGCCACCTGCGGTGACCTTGATGTACTGACCGCGACCCAGGAAGTTCTTTTCTTCGATCGATGCTTCGAGCAGAAGACCGTCGCCGCCGGCAGCATAGCCTGCGCCGATACCGAACGAACCGGTTGCCTGGTCCTGCACGTCGACAACGACGACAACGCGGTCCGGCGAGCTACCAGGCTGGGTCGAGATATTGACCGACGAGAAGTAGCCGAGAGCCTCGAGGCGACGCTTCGCCTTGGTGATCATCTGCTGATTGAAGGCGTCGCCTTCGCTCATGTCGAATTCGCGACGGATGACGTAGTCGCGCGTGCGGCTGTTACCGCGAATTTCGATGCGCTCGACGTAGGCGCGCTCGCCCTGGTCGACCAGATATTCAACACCGATCGTGTTGTTGTTCAGATCGCGGTTGCCGCGCGGCGTGACGCGAGCGAACGGATAGCCTGCGGAAGCAACCTGATCCGAGATAGCCTCGATCGACTTCTGAACTTCCTTGGCGTTGTAGACGTCGCCTTCGTGCGTGCGGACAAGGCCCTGCAGCTGAGCGCCGTCGATGCCCTGAACCGTCGACTGAACCGTGACGGCGCCGAAGTCGTAACGCGGACCTTCTTCGATGTTGAAGGTCAGGGTGTACTTGTTCGTGGCTTCGTCGAAGGCAGCATCCGATGACACGATGCGGAAGTCCGCATAGCCGCGGTTGTAATAGAACTGGCGCAGCGCTTCTTCATCGGCGTGCAGCTTGTCTTCGCTGTAGACGTCCTTGCGGGTCAGGAACGACAGGAAGTTGGAGCGCTTCGTGTTGATGACGGAAGCCAGGCGGCCAGAGCTGTAGGCGCTGTTGCCGACGAAATTGATGGCAGCGATCTTGGTGCGGTCGCCTTCGTTGACGACATAAGCCAGGTTGACGCGACCTTCGCCGAGCGGAACGACCTGGGTCGTCACTTCGACTTCGCTACGACCGGTCGCGGCATAAGCGTCCTTGATGGCCTGAATGTCGGCCTGAACCTGCGCTTCGCTGTATGGGCCGGCAGCGTGCGTCTTGACGACGGCAGCGAGCTTGTCGTCCTTGATCTTGCGGTTGCCGTTGAAGACGACCTGGTTGACCAGCTGCGCTTCCTGCACGGTAACGACTAGCGTCCCGCCGGAAACGGAGATCTTCACATCCGAAAAGTATCCGGTGTCATAGAGCTGCTTGACCGAGTCGTCGATGTCGGTGTTCGAGAAGCTTTTGCCGGGCGTGATCGTCAGGTTCGAGCGCACGGCTTCGGCGCCAACACGGCTCGCTCCGCGCACATCGACACGCTGAATGACGGCGGCCTCAGCTGAAGTAGCCGAGACGAAAACTGTTGTACCTGCCCCCGAAGCAACAACACCAGCAGACAGCGCAACCGCCGATACTGCGTTCAAAAATCTTGAACCAGCCTTCATTTCACCCATTACCTTTGTTTCTCGTCCCCGGCGTCAGGCGTCCCCCGATTCCGGCCACGTGTGTCGTTTTACCCGCTTTTGACATACAAGCAAGGTAGCAAGTTAATTTCTGTTTACTTCATTTCGAAGCGTGACGCATTCGCCACTACAGCTTTGAAACATCGTAAATAAACGGTAATTTTTCCTCGCCGCCAGCTATCCAATCAAAGCGCTTATATCGTTCCAGGTAGCAAAAACCATCAGGCCGAGAACCATGGCCAGTCCGATGCGAAACGCAATCTCCTGAGCCGACGAACCCAACGGTTTTCCCCTCACCGCTTCAATCGCATAAAACATCAGGTGGCCGCCATCAAGTACCGGAACCGGCATCAGATTGAGCAAACCGATGGAAACTGACAGAACAGCAGCCAGCTGAAGCAAAGCTGCAACGCCCAGGGTCGCCATCTGGCCTGATGCCTGGGCGACGCGGATAGGCCCACCGAGTTGGTCGGGCTTCATGTAACCGGAAACAAGGTTGCCGATATATTTGAAGGTGCCGGTCACGATATGCCAGGTCTGGATCGTGCCTTCCTTCAGTGCGCCAAGCGGCGTGTAGGTCTGCTGCCGGAAGTGGCCAACCTCCTGGTTGGTGACGATGCCGATCAGGCCGATCTCGATCTTGTTGCCGAACTGATCCGTCATGTCGGTGCGAACTGGCACCATCGGCACATCAAGCTTTTCACCATTGCGTTCGACCGTCACCACGATCTTTTGCTCCGGACGAATACTGACATAGCGCCGGACGTCATCGAAGGTTTCGACTTTTCCGCCGTCGATGGAAACAAGCAGGTCACCGGGCATTATGCCGGCCACAGCGGCAGCACTACCGGGCTTTACCTCGGCAACAACAGGATCGGCGACCGAGCGGCCATAGATCGAGAACAGGACCGCGAAGATGGCGATCGCGAGAATGAAGTTTGCGATCGGCCCCGCTGCTACGGTCGCAGCGCGCTTCCAAAGTTTGGCGCCGGCGAAGGACGCAGCGCGCTCCTCATCCGACATTGCGGCAAGCTTTTCTTCGTCAGGTTTGCTGGAGGCATCCTCGTCGCCAAAGAATCGGACGTAGCCACCGAGCGGTATCGCCGACAGCTTCCAGCGCGTCCCATGGCGGTCGGTGAAGCCGATCAGTTCAGGGCCGAAGCCGATCGAAAAGGCCAGGATGCGAATTCCGCTCCAGCGACCAACGAGGTAGTGTCCCATCTCGTGCACGAAGACGAGCAATGACAACACAAGGACGAACGGGACGATGTAACCCGTCAAAAACCCCAGTATTCCGGTCAAGCCAAGCATCAGATCTTTCCGCCAGCCTTTACAGACACTAAACGCCGAACAGGGCTGCACCGAGCGACGTTACTTCACCGCCCTTTATCAGCGAAAAAAGCCCAGCTAGCAAGAACGCCGCAAAACAGGCGAAAATGAGCCCGTCAACCCGGTCCATGACGCCGCCGTGCCCGGGAATGAGATGACTTGAATCCTTCACTCCGAAACGGCGTTTGACGAAGGATTCAAACAGGTCGCCGGATTGACTGAAGACCGACAGGATGAACGCGACCGGCGCGGCCATCGCGACTTCTCCCGGCAATACGAAATAAGCGACGAGAACGCCGGCCACGATCGCGGATACAGCCCCGCCGATCGCCCCTGACCAGGTCTTGCCGGGCGATATCTTCGGGGCCAGCTTCGGCCCGCCGATCGCGCGGCCTATGAAATAAGCCAAAATGTCCGTTGCCCACACAACGGCGAATACGAAGAGCATCGCGTGCAGCCCAGCGCTGTCAGAACCGCGAATGCTCGAGAGTGCAATCCCCGTCAGGCCCGCATAGACGACACCTGCGGGAAACCAGGCGGATGCGCGACCAGCAAGCATCAGGCCAATCGCGAGGACGAAGAATACCGCGAGCAGGATGAGGGAATAGCCAAGCGTTCCGGCTACCACGGCCGCAGCAATTGCCGCCTGCCCGATCCAGCCCACCACGTTCGTCAGTGGCTGTTCGGCCCGCAGACGCGCAATCGTCGACCATTCATAATAAATCAGCAGCCCGATCAGCGCCGAAAGCGCGCTGAACACCACGCCGCCGTAGATTGTCGCGCCGAGAACGACGATCGCCAGAATGATGCCGGAGATGATGCGGAGCTTGAGTTCCGGCTGCATCAGGTTCCCACTGCCGCCGCAGCCTGCGCCACGAGACCGCCGAATCGACGGTCCCTGGCGGCAAACGTCTCCAGCGCCGAATAGAATGTCTCACGGCTGAAATCTGGCCAGTACTCCGGCAGGAAGATGAACTCGGAGTAAGCAGCCTGCCAGAGCAGGAAATTCGACAACCGCTCCTCGCCACTCGTGCGAATGATCAGGTCGGGATCAGGAATACCGGCCGTATCGAGGCGCGCGTTGATAAGGGCGGGTGTGACGTCCTGAGCGCGCAGATGGCCGCTCTCGATGTCACGTGCAAGGCTCGTCATCGCACGAGCGATCTCGTCGCGAGAGCCGTAGTTGAAGGCGATCACAAGCGTCAGCGCCGTGTTCGCCTTCGTTGTCTCTTCAGCATCAACAAGCAGGTCGAGAATATCGTTCTGCAGGCTGTAGCGGTCACCGATCACCTTCACGCGTACGTTCTGGCGATGCAATTCCGCAAGATCGCGGCGGATGAAGGCCTTGAGCAACCCGAGAAGATCGGAGACTTCGGTTTCCGGGCGGCGCCAGTTCTCCGACGAGAAAGCAAACAGGGTAAGATATTTTATCCCGACGTCGCCGGCGACCCGTACGGTCTCGCGGACAGCGTCGACACCCTTTCTATGCCCCATCGTGCGCGGCAATCCGCGCTGCTTTGCCCATCGGCCGTTGCCATCCATGATGATGGCAACATGTTCTGGTACAGTCAAAAATGTTCTTTCCGACATTTCCCGTCCGGTTCTTCCAGCCATAGGCTCAGCCGCAGGTCCCACTAGACCTGCATGATTTCCTTTTCCTTCTCGCCAAGCAAGCGATCGATCTCAGAAATCGTCTCGTCTGTCATCTTCTGCACACGATCCGACTGTGCCCGGCTTTCGTCCTGGCCAATCACACCGTCTTTTTCGGCTTTCTTAAGGCCATCCATGCCATCGCGACGAACATGGCGAATCGCAACCTTGCTTTTTTCAGCATAGTCGTGAGCAACCTTGACGAGCGACTTGCGGCGCTCTTCGTTGAGTTCCGGCAGCGGAATACGCAGATTCTGGCCGTCAACGATCGGGTTCAGGCCGAGATTGGCTTCGCGAATCGCACGATCGACGGCGTTGACCATCGACTTATCCCAGACGGAGATGCCGAGCATGCGCGGCTCCGGTACGGTCACGTTCGCCACCTGGTTCAACGGCACGCGCGAACCATAGGCGTCGACCGTGACGGGGTCGAGAATGTTGGCCGAGGCGCGGCCGGTGCGCAGCGATGCAATATCGTGCTTGAACGAAGAAATCGCACCGTCCATGCGGCGCTTGATGTCGTTGATGTCGATGCCTTGACTCATATCAGTGCTCCCGTATCGGTAGAAGCTGCGGCAAACGCTGCCGCCACTCAATCAATTATCTGAGACGACAGTCTTCAGACCACCGCCCTTGAGGATTTCCGCAAAACCGCCCTTCTCGTGGATCGAGAAGACGATGATCGGAATGGAATTTTCGCGTGCCAGCGCCACCGCAGCAACGTCCATGACGGCCAGCCCCTTGTCGAGGACTTCCTTGTGCGTCAGGTGATCGAAGCGGGTCGCTTCAGGGACCTTCTTCGGATCAGCCGAATAGATACCATCGACCTGCGTTCCCTTGAAGATCGCCTCGGCGCCCATTTCGGCGGCGCGAAGCGCTGCTGCGGAGTCCGTGGTGAAGAAGGGATTGCCGGTGCCGCCAGCGAAGATCACGACGCGGCCGAGCGACAGATGATAGAGCGTCGCGCGCTGCGAGAAGCTCTCGCAGATCTCGGGCATCGCGATGGCCGACAGAACGACGGTGTCGATGTTGAGCTTGCGCAGCGAGGTTGCGAGCGCGAGCGCGTTGATGACGGTCGCAAGCATGCCCATGTGGTCGCCGGTGACGCGATCGCCGCCCTTGGAGGCAACAGCCACACCGCGAAAGATGTTGCCGCCGCCGACGACGACGCCGACTTCAACACCCATCTGCCTTGCTTCTGCGATGTCGGCCGCGATGCGATCGGCCACGGCTACATCGATTCCAAATCCCTGGCTGCCCATGAGGGCTTCGCCGGAAGCCTTGAGTAGAACGCGTTTGTAGACAGGCTCTGACGACATCTTGGCTCCTCGTATTTTACCGCTGTGTGCCGGATACACGAAGGGCATCGCGTTGTCACGCAATGCCCTTCGGTTTTCACATATATAGGTTGATCAGCCCTTGGCGACCGCAGCAACTTCAGCAGCGAAGTCGCT
>UBTY01000032.1 GCA_900468535.1 Hyphomicrobiales bacterium
CGTCGAAGATCTGGTCGCCCGCATGGGCGGAAACGGCAAGGAGCGATGTATTGGCAAGAAACGCAGCCAGCACTGTCTTGGAAGACAGCGATACCAATTCACGAATATTCACTGCCATGCGTCGCCTCGTGCTCGCCGCAAATCACCAAACTCTTATGCAAGAGGTAGCATTCATCGCGAGTCGGTAAAGCAACTTCTCGGCGGGACAGCCGGTTTCTAGGGAGTGCGGCTGATCTGCAACATTTTCAGATCTCGCCTGCGTAGGACGCGCCGCCACTTTCAAGCAGGCGTCGCAATGTCATAAAACCTGCAACCATTTCTTCTCGGCTTGCGGGAGATGAGAAGCTTATGCGCACGCGATGGTAGACCTTGTCCACGCGCGCCGCTTTGAACTCATCTTCATCGTCGATGAGCACCCCATCCCTGAACGCAGCGTTCTTGAATGTCCCGGACAGCCAGGGATCCGGCAGCTTCAGCCACAGGAATGGTACATGCGGATGCGAGACGAAGTCGAAACCGCTCAGGCATTCGCGCGCCAGGCTCTCTCGCGCGCTCAATTCGGCAACGCACGCCTGGCGGATCTCGTGTGCCTTGCCGCTTTCGATGAGCCGCGCACCGACTTCGGCCAGTATGAACGGCAAACCGCCCGTTATCATCTTGTGCGTGACCTTGATGCGCTGCGCGAAATGCGGCGGGCAGGCGACCCAGCCGCCGCGGATGCCGGCTGCGACGGACTTGGAGAGACCGCTGATCAGGAACGTCCTGTCCGGCGCGAGCGATGCCAGCAGCGGGTTCTTATCGCCGGTCATTCCGCCGTAAAGATCGTCTTCGATCAGCCAGACGCCGTGCCGGCGCGCGATCTCGGCAATGCGCGCGCGCCTGTCCGCAGGCATCGTGGCAAGCGTCGGGTTATGGGCGGTCGGCATCAGGAATGCCAGCTTCGGATGCTGCTGCTGGCAGACCCGCTCGAAATCGTCAGGGAGGACGCCGTTCTCATCGGAATCGACAGTGATCGTGCGCCGTCCCAAGATGCGGGCGCTGCGGCTGACCTGAGTATAGCTCAGGTTCTCGAAAACGATCTTGTCTCCGGGTGATGACACGGCGGAGATGACAGCGATGGCCGCGGCATGGGCGCCGAGCGTCGGCACGATGTTTTCGGCGGCAGGCGTCCAGTCGTTGCGCGCAAGCCAGCGTCTTCCTGCCTCGTACCAGTTCGCGGGGAAGACGCGGGAATATGAGGATATCTCGGTGAAGTGGTCTTCGCCGACGTCGGCAAGGATCTTGCCGATCACCTTTCCCTGTCCGAGATCCGGGGCTGCAGTCGTATCGAAGCGGATCTTGTTTGCAGGCGCCTCGATTGTCCTCGTTCCGCCGAGTGCAATGGTCAGCGGATCCGGCTGATTGCCCGGTGCGGTTTCAGCGCGGTCCAGCACATAGGTGCCACGGCCCACTTCCCCGGCAACGAGACCTCTCTCATGCACAAGCGCGTAAGCTCGCCCGATTGTGCCGATTGTTACGCCGATATCGTAGGCCAGGTTCCGTTGCGGCGGCAACTTGCTGCCGGCAGGTAATGTACCGGCGGCAATCGCGGACTCGATGCTGTCCGCCAGACGAAGATAGACGGGGCCGGAGCCGCGGGAAAGGTCGGGGAGCCAAGTTGTCATGATGACAATTTCTTATATTGTCACCCTTTCAATGTCAAGGCTATCACCCCGGCAGGTACAATCCGTCTCGGAGACGAACATGTCACTATTTTCGGTGAGCGAAAGGCTGGTAAAGACAGGTACAATCCGTCGGCCGGTTCAGGAGAGTCTGATTGCGCGAATCTTGCGCGCAATAGGAAACTGGCACGCCAAGCGAGAAAGCCGTCGCGTCTTGCAGTTTCTGACGGACGACGAGCTGCGCGACATCGGCGTTACGCGCTCGGAAGCGCGCAAGGAAGTCAGCAAGTCATTCTTCTGGGATCAGTGATCAGCTGCAGGACTTGTTGCCGGACGCCCAGCGCGTGACATCGTGGACAATGCGCGGGGAGACCGGCGTCTGCATCATCGGGCCGAATGCATCCATCTTGGACGGATTGCCTTCTGCCTGCACGACGAGCAGCGGGCGGCTCTCGGGGCTGCCCTTGTGTACGACGAGGATGCGTGGCCGCCCTGAGAAGGAATTCAGCTCCGGCGCCAGACGATAGGCTGTAAACGCAGGATCCCCGGATTTGAACCAGCAGGTATTTGCGCCGACGGCGACGCGTTCCATCGTGGAAAGCGCGCTGCGATCGGGACCGCTTGGAGGCGCCTTCGACTGGCAGGCGGCAAGAAGCAACGCGGCGGCTGCAATGGAAAATACAGATTTAACCGCGAGGCGAGGGCGCATCGATCTTGCTCCAATGGACCGGATAGACGGCCCTCATAAGGGCTGAAGGTTAAGCGGCGATTACGCTAAGCGCAGATGCGAACAATCCGCGTCCGTCAGAGCCGCCGTGCGCCGCTTCGATCAGGTTTTCGGGATGCGGCATCATGCCGAGGACATTGCCACCCGTGTTCATCACCGCCGCGATGTCGTTGATGGAGCCGTTCGGATTGGTGCCTTCGGCATAGCGGAACACGACCTGGCCGTTGCCTTCGATCGTCGCGAGGGTCTCGGGGTCTGCGAAATAGTTGCCATCGTGATGGGCAACTGGGCAGCGGATGACCTGGCCTTTTTCGTAAGCACGCGTGAATTCGGTCTCGGCGTTGGCGACTTCGAGCTTGATTTCGCGGCAGACAAACTTCAGCGAAGAATTGCGCATCAGTGCGCCCGGCAGAAGGCCTGCTTCGAGCAGGATCTGGAAGCCGTTGCAGACGCCGAGAACCTTGACGCCCTTTTTGGCCTTTTCGATGATCGCCTGCATGACAGGCATGCGGGCAGCGATGGCGCCGCAACGCAGGTAGTCTCCGTAGGAAAAGCCACCCGGGATGACGATCAGGTCAACGTCCGGAATGTCGGTCTCTGTCTGCCAAATCGTCACCGGTGCGTGACCGGAGATCTTGGTGAGAGCGGCGATCATGTCGCGATCGCGATTGAGACCCGGGAGTTGAACGACGGCTGATTTCATCGGTATGCTCAAACCTTGCTTGTTCTCGGAGACGAGACTGCTTTCGCTATATCGGGAGGTGCGGGATGTGCATTAGCATGAATATGCCGCCGCTTCCATCTCCGTCCGCTCAGGGCGTCCGGCACAACCGCTCGGATGTGCCGGCTCAATGCATCAATCGAGAGAGATCGTGTAGTTTTCGATCACGGTGTTGGCGAGAAGCTTGTCGCACATCGCCTTGAGATCGCTTTCCGCCTTCGCCTTGTCGGCGCCTTCGAGCTCCACGTCGAAGACCTTGCCCTGACGGACATGGCCGACGCCGTCAAAGCCGAGCGCACCGAGCGCGCCTTCGATCGCCTTGCCCTGCGGATCGAGAACGCCGTTCTTGAGTGTGACGGTTACACGAGCCTTGATCACTTTTGTCTTTCCTGTCCTGCTTGAGCGAATGTTTACTTCACGAGAACCGGGCCGGTGCCGCGCACAGGCTCGTTTTCGTTGATGATGCCGAGACGACGGGCAACTTCCGAATAGGCTTCGAGCAAACCGCCCATATCACGGCGGAAGCGATCCTTGTCCATTTTCTCATGGGTCTCGATGTCCCAGAGGCGGCAGGAGTCGGGCGAAATCTCGTCGGCCAGGATGATCCGCATCATGTCGCCTTCGTAGAGGCGACCGCACTCGATCTTGAAGTCGACCAGCTGAATGCCGACGCCGAGGAAAAGGCCGGTCATGAAGTCATTGACGCGGATTGCCAAGGCCATGATGTCGTCGAGTTCGGCGGGATTGGCCCAACCGAATGCCGTGATGTGCTCTTCGGAGACCATCGGATCATCCAGCGAGTCCGACTTGTAGTAGAACTCGATGATGGAGCGCGGCAGCACCACGCCTTCTTCGATCCCTAGGCGCTTCGCCAGCGAGCCGGCGGCAACGTTGCGGACGACGATCTCAAGCGGGATCATCTCCACTTCCTTGATCAGCTGCTCTCGCATGTTAAGGCGGCGGATGAAGTGGGTCGGGATGCCGATCTTGTTCAGATGGCTGAAGATGTATTCCGAAATACGGTTATTCAGAACGCCTTTGCCATCGATAACTTCGTGCTTTTTCTTGTTGAAGGCAGTGGCATCGTCTTTGAAGAACTGGATCAGCGTGCCCGGTTCGGGGCCCTCATACAGAATCTTGGCCTTGCCCTCGTAAATACGGCGGCGACGGTTCATTTCGATTGTTCTCTGTCGTTGGCGCTCTTGGGATAGCGCGAGTGGATCGATCTCGTGGCGTCCCCTTAAAGGAAAAGCGAGGGTTTCACAATCCGCCTGTCACTCCTTCCCCGGATTCCGGCTTGTTCAGCGTTATGCTGAGAATCGAAGAGCTTGCATCGTTAAGTTTACAGCGTTTTCAGCCGCAGCGAAATGACGGCGTCATGGCGGTCCGGTTTTACAGGGTTTTATTTCCCGCTCTTCGCGGCGATGGAGCCTTGGAGCGTCGACTGCAGCGCGCGGGCGCCGGTGTCGACGTTTCGCCAGCTTGAGGAGCGAATGAAAGCAGGGATCTGCTGCGCCGGCATGGGTCTTGCCAGCGCGTATCCCTGCAGCACGTCGCAACCAAGCTCGCCGAGAATGCGCACGTGATCGTTGGTTTCGACACCTTCGGCGGTGACGAGGATGTTCAGCGAGCGGCCAATGTCGATGATCGACCGGACCAGCTTGCGCTGCTCGGAGGAGCTTGGCAGCATCTTGATCAGCTGGCGATCGATCTTCAGCGTCCGCGGGCTGAGCTTCAGCAGGCTGACGATGGATGCGTGGCCAGTGCCGAAGTCGTCGATCTCGATGTCGATGCCGAGCTTGCGAAGCTGCCTCAGGTTTGCCGTGACGGCCGCGTCGCAATCGTCCAGGGAGATGGATTCCAGCAGTTCGAAGGCGACTGTGCCGGGCTCGATTTTCAAGGCGCGCAGCTTCTTGCCGAGATTGGGGTCGTCGAGGCGTTTCGAGGAGACGTTGACGGCGATCTTCGGCACCGTGATGCCCTCGGACGCCCACTCCCGGCGGTCAGCGAGGGCCTGCTCGAGAATAAGCCCGTCGATCGCGGCGACGACGTTGATATCTTCGGCGATCGCCAGGAACTTGTCGGGTGCAAGCAGTCCGAATTCGGGATGCTGCCAGCGCGCAAGCGTTTCAGCGCCGGCGATGTTCAGCGTGCGGGCATGAAATTGCGGCTGGTAGAAGGGAATGAATTCGCCGCGCTCGAGCCCGCGAAGGATGTCATCCGCCAGGCGCTTGCTGGCGATGATGCGGCGGCGGGCATCTGTCGAGAAGAACTCATGCCTGTTTCTGCCGCCGCTCTTGGCGCGGTAGAGCGCGATGTCGGCGTTGAGCAGCAGCTGCTTGGCATCGAGAGCCTCGCCGCTGCCGGTAGCGATCCCAATGCTCGCGCCGAAGCGGCAGTCGTGGTTTTCGTAGCGGATCGGCCGGCAGAGCTCGTGAATGATCCGCTGCGCCAGGTTTCCGATCTTCCTCGGCGTCACGTCTATGGTGCAGAGGACGACGAACTCGTCGCCGCCGATACGGGCCACGAAGTCGTCGGCACGGACGTTCGCCTTGAGGACCTTGGCGGCGTGCATGAGCATGGCGTCGCCGGCGCGGTGGCCCAATGTATCGTTGATCTGCTTGAAGCGATCGAGATCGATATGCAGGACGGCGAGCGTCAGATCCGAGCTGATGCACTTTGCCGCATACTGATCCAGCATCCGGTCGAGATAGCGGCGGTTCGGCAGTCCAGTGAGATAGTCATGAAGCGCCAGGTGCTCGATGCTCTCCTTGGCGGCCTCGAGTTCCTGGTTGCGCGCTTCGGCCAGCGTCTTGGCGCGTTGCAGTTCGCTGTTCAGCAGTACCTCGTCGGTGACATCCCAGTTTGCTCCGATGAGCTTGCGGCGGCCGGTGCCGTCGAGAAAGAAACCGCCCTTTGCGCGAATGACCCGCTCTATGCCATCGCCCCGGATGATCCGGAACTCGTGCTGGAAGCTTCTGTTTTGCGCGACGCTGTCGTTGATCGTGGCAAGAACGCGCTCCCGGTCATCGGGGTGCAATGCGTCCGTCCATACATCGTTTGCGACCTTCGGCGAGCCGATGTGTATCCCGTAGATCGCCATCAGGCGGGAGTCCCACTCTACCGTGCCGGCCTCGATATCGGCTTCGAAGACACCGATGCTGGAAATGTCGAGAGCGAGATCCAGGCGGCGCGACATATGTGCGAGGTGCTCTTCGGCTTCCTTGCGGGCGGTGATGTCGTAGTCGGTGCCAACCAGTCTGGCGGGGCTTCCATCCTCGTTCCATTCCACGCATGCGCCGCGGCATTCGATCCAGATCCAGCGGCCGTCCCGATGCCGTTCGCGATATTCGAAGACTTGGTAGTCCGGATCGCCGGCGTTCTGATGATCGATTGCCTTTACAACAAAGGCGCGGTCGTCGGGATGAATGAGGGAAAGCCAGGATTCGTAGTCGCCATCGGCCTCTTCATCCGGGGCCATGCCGCGCATGGTTTTCCACGTCTCGGAGTAATAGCGCGTCCCATGCTTGAGATTGTGATCCCAGACGCCGAGCCCTGAACCCACAAGTGCGAAGTTCCAACGACTTTCACGCTCGACCAGGTCGGCTTCGCTTCTGCTGCCGTCAGCAGGTGGCGAAACATCTCGGGCGTTGTCCGATGGACCGACCGCGGGGTCCGGTTTATTCTGCATCAAGGGCTATACTCGCTCGGCTGGCGGAGTGGATTTTCGTTTGCCTAAATTAAATAGCTCTTAAAATTAGCGGAATCCGCTCAGCTTTCTGCGATCGGGGCGCTTAGCAGGGCATCTTTTTTTGGCGCTGGATCGGCGGAAGGGGGCCAAATTTGTCGGCGCCGCCCTACATCTATGCCGAAGGAGGACCACCCCATGGCTCAGGATTGGCCCATGTACATCATGCAGTGCATCGTTCTTATCGGACTTGCCAGCGTGGTCCTTATCCGCGGCGAGGGCGATTAGAACGTCGCAGTTCCTCCGTGCCGCCATTGCTGGCGGCACGGCAAGACGGCGCGTCGGGCGCCTATTTCAAGCGGTTGAGAAATTGCGCGAACACCATCGTGCCTTCGGGCCACGGGCCATGGCCTGAATCGGTGTTGATGTGTCCGGACTCACCCGCGTCGATCAGCAGAGATCCCCAGCTGGCGGCGATGTCGTCGGCGTGTTCATAGCTGCCGAACGGATCGTTGCGGCTGGCGACGGTAATCGTCGGGAACGGCAACGGATCCCGCGGGTATGGGCCGAACGTCATCAGATGCTTGGGGCGGATGCCGGGATTGGCGACATCCGGCGGGGCCACGAAGAACGCACCCGCAACCTTCTGGGTGAAATGCGGAATGGCGTGGATGACCGACGGAATCCCAAGGGAATGCGCGACGAGAACAACCGGGCGCGTCGACTGGTTGACCTCATCGGCAATTCTCTTGACCCAGTCCTCCCGGACAGGCTTCGACCACTCCGCCTGTTCGACACGGCGGGCGGTGCTGAGTTTCGCCTCCCACCGGCTTTGCCAATGGTCGGGGCCGGAATTGGTGTAACCGGGGATGATGAGGATATCGGCGTCTGAAGCTTTCATAGTGCGCCGATGTGAGAAGACCGCACGGCAATGTCAAGGGAAAGGGGGACAACCGGGCCGTTTTTTGTTATCGTCGGTAGGCCGGTTACATTTGTCGTATCGGCTTTCGCCGATCTGCGAGCTTGCCGGCCAAGCTTGGCTGAGGAGGAGAAAGCCATGACGGCATTTCATGTCATGTCCGGCGCAACCGATAGCTATACGCGTCCGGTGGTCAATAAAATCAGCGTTGCAGATGTGTTTGATGCGCTTCGCCAAGGTCTCGACGACTTTCGCGAAAAGCCCTCGCATTATGTGTTTCTATGTCTGATGTATCCGATTGCGGGTATATTTCTCGCGGTCGCGACGTCGAGCGCCAATCTTCTGCCGATGATCTTTCCGCTCATCTCCGGCTTTGCCCTGATTGGCCCGATCGCAGCCATCGGTCTCTATGAGATCAGCCGGCGGCGAGAATCCGGCATGGATACATCCTGGCGCCGAGCGCTCGATGTGACGCATTCTCCGGCATTCCCGTCGATCATCGCCGGCGGTCTGATGTTGTTCGCATTCTTCATCGTATGGCTGGTTGCTGCTCAGACCCTCTATTCGAACGTGTTCGGGGATGTCTTCCCGCGTTCGATCTCGACGTTCACGTCGCAGGTATTCGGGACACCCGAGGGGACGCAGTTGATCCTCTGGGGCAATCTGCTCGGTCTCGGCTTTGCAGTCATCGTTCTGGCAACGACGGTCGTGACCTTCCCGATGTTGCTTGATCGCGATGTTGGTCTGGTGGCGGCAATGGAAGCATCAGTGCGCGCAACGCTGATGAATCCCGTACCTGTCTTTTGCTGGGGACTGATCGTGGCAGCCTTGCTGGTCGTCGGGACGATACCTGTGTTCATAGGTCTTGCCCTGGTAATCCCGATCCTCGGGCATGCGACGTGGCATCTTTACAGGAAGCTGATCGCGCCGCCGATCGTCTAGAACCGCTCGCCTGGCATGGAACTGACTGCCTCTTTCGGAGTTTGCTTGCAGCAGGCTTCGAGGGAGGCATTCGATGGCTGGCAACCATATCTTCACGCGTTTTGCGACGGCGACATCCGAGTGGACGGGCAAGCCCGTGACATTCGTTCTGGCCGTCGTTCTGGTCGTTGCCTGGGCCATTACCGGACCGCTCTTCGACTTTTCGGAAACGTGGCAGCTGGTCATCAACACCGGCACGACGATCGTGACGTTCCTGATGGTTTTCGTTCTTCAGAATGCACAGAGCCGCGATACCCGAGCCATACAGGCAAAGCTCGACGAACTCATACTGACCAGCCACGCGGAGAACCGCTTCATCGGTATCGAGCATCTAGACGAAGAAGATTTGAAGCATCTCGATCGGCTTGTCGCCAAGGCAGCCAACGGGCGAAGGGCCGAACTCGCTGATAATGCCGAAAAACGGCAAAAGCCGCCGACGAAGATCAAGCAGAAAAGAAAAACGGCGCCCGAGAAGGCGCCGTCCTGATGGTTTCGTCAGGCGTTGCCGAACACCCGACGGAAAATCGTGTCGACGTGCTTGGTGTGGTAGCCGAGGTCGAACTTTTCGCGAATTTCCTCTTCGGAAAGAGCCGCGCGGACTTCGGCGTCAGCGAGCAACTCCTCAAGGAAATCCTTGCCCTGTTCCCAAACCTTCATGGCGTTGCGCTGCACGAGGCGATAGCTGTCCTCGCGCGATACGCCGGCCTGGGTCAGCGCGAGAAGGACGCGCTGGCTCATGATGAGGCCACGGAACTTGTTCATGTTGGCGAGCATGTTCTCGGGATAGATCACCAGCTTCTCGATGACGCCGGCCAGCCGGTTCAGCGCGAAGTCGAGCGTGATTGTGGTGTCGGGGCCGATGGCGCGCTCGACTGACGAGTGCGAGATATCGCGCTCGTGCCACAGGGCGACGTTTTCCAGCGCCGGCGTGACCGACATGCGCACCAGGCGGGCAAGGCCGGTCAGGTTTTCGGTGAGCACCGGGTTGCGCTTGTGCGGCATGGCCGACGAACCCTTCTGGCCGGGCGAGAAAAATTCCTCGGCTTCCAGTACCTCGGTGCGCTGCATGTGGCGGATTTCGATCGCGACGTTCTCGATCGAAGAGGCGATGACGCCGAGCGTCGCGAAGAACATGGCATGACGGTCGCGCGGGATGACCTGCGTGGAGACCGGCTCAGGGACGAGGCCGAGCTTGGCACAGACGTGTTCCTCGACCGACGGGTCGATATTGGCGAAGGTGCCGACGGCACCGGAGATAGCGCCGGTCGCGATTTCGGCGCGGGCGTTGACGAGGCGGGTCCGGTTGCGTTCCATCTCGGCGTAGAAACGCGCGAAGGTCAGGCCCATCGTCGTCGGTTCGGCATGGATGCCGTGGCTGCGGCCGATGCGTACCGTGTCCTTGTGTTCGAATGCGCGCTTCTTCAGCGCCGCGAGCACGCGGTCGAGATCGGCGAGCAGCAGGTCAGCCGCGCGCACGAGCTGGATGTTTAGCGTCGTGTCGAGCACGTCCGAGGAGGTCATGCCCTGGTGGATGAAGCGGCTGTCGGGGCCTACGAACTCGGCCAGATGCGTCAGGAAAGCGATGACGTCATGCTTGGTGACGGCTTCGATTTCATCGATACGCGCGACGTCGAACTGGGCAGCGCCGCCCTTTTCCCAAATGGTCGCAGCAGCTGATTTCGGGATGACGCCGATCTCTGCAAGCGCATCGCAGGCATAGGCCTCGATCTCGAACCAGATGCGAAACTTGGTTTCGGGCGACCAGATGGCGACCATTTCTGGTCTGGAATAGCGCGGGATCATGGGCTTCCTGCTTTCGTTCTAATGGAATGCTGGCGCCCCTGTAGCAAAGACGGGCGGCAATCTCAACGCATGCGTTTGGCAAGGATGAAACTCGTGCCGAACAGGAAAAGCAGGCCGAGGGGCATGAACAGCCGCAGGCCCAGGACCGAAAACTGGTAGACTGCGCTGGCGCCGGTGAACATGAACTGGAAAACCCAGGTCAGGGTGCCGAACGGCGCATGCCATTGGGAATAGAACACACGATAGTCCATCGCGAACAGAAAAGCGGTCATCAGGATCGTGAAAGCCGCAAGCGCCAGGAAAAATGCGGCGAAGCGCGTTTCGATCCGTCGCTGATAGGCAATGAACCGGGCGCAGGGAAGCGCGAGCGGCCAAGCCAGGAGCGCTCCGAAAAAGTAGAGCGCCGCGAGTTCGACGCTGTGGCTCGTTTCAAGCCTGTTTCGGATGTAGAGCGCGAGGCCGGCCGAGAGCAGCATCTGGCACGCCCAGAGAATGGCGCCAAACAGCAGGTCGGAATAGGGCGGCAGCGCCGCCCTCAGTCGTCCCGGCAGAGGTTTGGCATCCTCGCTCAGGCCTGTCGTCCCGATGCCGCGTCTCGAAGGCCCGAAATCGCTGCCTTGTAAGCCTCGACCGACCCTCCCTTGAAGATCGCGGAGCCGGCGACAAGCACATCCGCACCTGCCTGACCGATCATCGCTGCGGTTTCGATCGTCACGCCGCCATCCACCTCGAGATCGATTGGCCTGTCACCGATCAGAGACTTTGCCGCTGCGATCTTGTCGGTCATTGCCGGAATGAACTTCTGGCCACCGAAGCCCGGATTTACCGACATGATGAGAATGAGGTCGATATCGTCGAGGACGTTCTCGATCACCGACAGCGGCGTTGCCGGATTGAGCGTGACGCCGACCTTCTTTCCGAGGTGACGGATCGTCTGCAGCGATCGATGGAGATGGGGACCGGCCTCGGCATGCACGGTGATCCGATCGCAACCGGCCTTGGCGAAGGCTTCGAGGTAGGGGTCAACCGGCGCGATCATCAAATGGCAATCGAACGTCGCGTCCGTGTAGGAGCGCAACGATTTGATCACGTCAGGTCCGAAAGAGATATTCGGGACGAAGTGTCCGTCCATGACATCAAGATGGATCCAGTCGGCGCCGGCCGCGGTTACATCACGGACTTCCTGGCCGAGTTTTGCGAAATCCGCCGCAAGTACGGAAGGGGCAATTCGGATGGGCTTGGTCATGTCGTCTCTCCATTGGTGCCCTGTCGCCGGGCAGCGTCATTCAGCCGGTGGAGAAGCGGCGACAAAGCTGCCGCGACGCCATTGCTGAAGCTGATAGGGATTGTCGGTCAACTCGTGGCCGGCGTCGAACGAAACCGGCCCGGCGACGGTGTCGAACGGCGCGCCGCCGAGGTGCTGGGATATCGGGCGTTCATCACTGCCGGCATCCTGTGCCGCCTTGATGGCGACCTCGGTTGCCGCATAGGCGGGCAGGGTGTACCCCTCAGGCTCGGTGCCAGCCGCGCGAAGCGTCGCGACTACAGCGGCGGCTTCGGGGCGCTGTGCGTATTCCGGCAGCGCAACGGCGAGGACCCCGTCGGCGAGCGGCAGCGGTTGGTCGGCGGCTCGCATGGCGTCGCCACCCATCAGCGTCAACGGGATCTTTTCGGCAGCGGCATCGCGGGCAAGTATGGCGATATCGGCGCGGTCGCCGCCGACGAAAACCTTGGTGGCGCCGGCTCGCTTCAAGCGGCGAACGAGCCCGATCTGCTGTTCCTGGCCAGGACGGTAGGTGTCGGTGAATACCGGCTTGAGGCCTTTTTCTTCCAGGGCGTTGCGAACTGCTTCGGTCAGTTCGCGGCCGTGGATCGTGCCGTCCTCGATAAGGGCGATCGGCTCCGCTGACCAGTCGCGCAGGATGACCTCAATGATCTTGGCGGCCTCGGCGCGGTCGCTCGGTGCCAGACGGTAGAACGGCCAACCATTCTTCAGCGCATCTTCCATGAGAATGCGCGACCGTACCGAGACCGATATCGCCGGTATGTTTGCATCCTTCAGCTTGGGAAGCGCACCTTCCAGCGTTTCGGAGCAGAGAAAGCCGACCGCAACTTGGACTTTTGCGGCGATCAGGGCGTCGGCAATGGAGCCGCCGCTGTTCTCCTCGCAGTTTTCCGGGACGCGAACGATGGTGTCGCCGTCCTGGCGGATCTTGCCTTCCGCGCCGGCGAAAATCTGGGCGCCAAGATTGGCGAAAGTGCCTTCTTGCGGTGCGACAACGCCGATCGTGAGACCTGCCGCATGGCTTTCCCCGGCCGCGATAAGCAGCAGCGGGAGATATCCTAAGCCACGCAAGATATTCATAAAACTTATACGCCCCTGACCTTTTTCATGTTCTTTTATCCGTCCGCGCCCAATCGTCAAAGAAAAACGCACGAATTGTCAGCTTTTCGCTTGATGTTTGTAGAAAAGGTAACGGATCGTCGTCATAGTAGCAGGGACAGATATAGGCCGGCGCTGCCGGATGGAGAATGCACTTGTTGAACAAGCAACCGATCGATCCCCGCCTTTACCGAGACGCAATGAGCCGTTTTGGCGGACATGTGCAGCTCGTTACCACAGCCGCAGGTGACCAAAGCCGAGGCGTTACGATTACGGCAGCATGCTCCGTTTCGGACAATCCGGCGACTGTTCTGGTGTGTCTGAACAACAGCAACCCGAAGAACGAGATTTTCTTCAGCAGCGGCATTTTCGCGTTGAATACGCTTGGCGCTCATCACCAGGCGCTCGCCGATGCCTTTTCGGGCCGCACGCAACTCACCAACGAGGAGCGGTTCGCAACGGGCAAATTCGTCACGCTGGCGACAGGCGCCCCCGTATTGAGCGACGCGCTGGCGGCGTTCGATTGCCGGGTGACCGAGATCAAGGAGATGACGACCCATCACATCATCTTCGGTGAAGTACTAGCCGTCAGGTTCGATGAACAAAAGCCGGCTTTGCTCTATATGAACCGGGACTATCACGCGCTATAACTTCCCTAAAAGGGAGTGCGTATGCCGGATCCGCTACTGCCGTCGTCCATCGACGATACGATCAGCTTGCTGGGCGATCAGAACTATCTCGCCGGGCGACCGCTCGCGACCGTTATCTTCCTCGCGCTCAAGATGAAGCGTCCGCTCTTCCTCGAGGGAGAGGCGGGTGTCGGCAAGACCGAGATCGCCAAGGTCCTTGCGAGCGCGCTGGATCGGCCACTCATCCGGTTGCAATGCTACGAAGGGCTCGACATCGCGTCCGCGGTGTATGAATGGAACTACCCGGCGCAGATGCTGGAAATCCGTCTTGCAGAGGCCTCGGGAACAACCGATCGAAGCCGCATCGAATCCGACATCTTTTCAGAGCGTTATCTGATCAGGCGACCGGTCCTGCAGGCGCTGTCGTCCGTTGCGGGAAAGGCGCCGGTTTTCCTCATCGACGAGCTTGACCGGACGGACGAGGCCTTTGAAGCCTTCCTTTTGGAAGTGCTCTCCGATTTCCAGGTTACCATCCCCGAGCTGGGAACGATCAAGGCAACCGAGCCGCCGATCGTCATCATCACGACGAACCGCACGCGTGAAGTTCACGACGCGCTGAAACGTCGGTGTCTCTACCATTGGGTCGACTACCCCGCAGCCGCGCAGGAACTCGAAATCATCAGGCGGAAGGTTCCGGGGTGCAATTCGGCGCTCTCGGAACAGATCGTCGCCTATGTTCAGAAGCTGCGGACACTCGATCTCTTCAAGAATCCGGGCGTCGCGGAGACCATCGATTGGGCAACGGCCCTGACCGAGCTTGACCGGCTGGCACTTGATCCCGAGACGATTTCGGACACGCTTGGCACGCTCGTCAAATATCAGGACGATATCGCCCGGATAACAGGCGGCGAAGGGACGAAGGTGCTCGAAGAGGTAAGGCGCGAGATGCAGGCAGCAGGATAGCAATGCAGGGATCCGACCAGTGGGAGCGTATTGTGAAGTCTCCGCCGCCTTTGGCAGGTGGTCGCTTCGCGGATAATATCGTTCTTTTCGGTCGGACGTTGCGCAAGGCGGGGCTGAAGATCGGCCCGGGTGCCATTGCGGATGCGATCGAGGCTGTCGACGCGATTGGTATCGGCTCCCGAGAGGAATTCCATTCCGCACTCTTTGCTGTTTTCGTGAAGCGGCATGAGGACAAGGCCGTCTTCGACGAGGCTTTCCGGTTGTTCTGGCGGTCTCGCGATCTCGTCGAGAAGATGATCGCGATGATGTCGCCGAGGGCGATGCCGCAGCCGAGGGAGAAGGCGCGGCCGGGAGAAAGTCGCGCCAGCGATGCCTTGCTTGGAGGGCGGCCTGATAACCGACCTCCGCTTGAGGATCCCGATGTAGAGATCGATGCCAGGTTCACGATGTCGGGCAACGAAGTCTTCAGAAGAATGGACTTTGCGCAGATGTCTGTGATCGAGATCGCCGCGGCGAAGAAGGCGCTCGGCAAGCTGACCTTGCCCGATGATCGTGTCCGGACACGACGGTTCCGACCGTCGCATATCCACACGCATGTCGACCCTCGCGCCACGATGCGGGCCAGCCTGCGCAGCGGCGGCGCGCTGATCCTGCCGCGATACCGGGAGATCCGGGAGATCCAGCCGCCACTGGTTGTGCTTGCGGATATCTCCGGCTCGATGAGCCAGTACACGCGGATCTTTCTCCATTTCATGCATGTTCTGAGCGAGAAGCGGCGGCGGGTGCATACTTTCCTATTCGGGACGCGACTTACGAATGTCACGCGCCAGATGCGTCACAAGGATCCCGACGAGGCGATGGACGAATGCGCTGCCGCCGTCAGGGATTGGTCTGGCGGGACGCGCATCGGCGAGACGCTCAAGGAATTCAACCGGCTCTGGGCGCGGCGCGTGCTCGGGCAGGGCGCGGTCGTCCTGCTGATTACCGATGGTCTTGAGCGCGAGGGGACCGAGCTTCTTGCCGCGGAGATGGACAGGCTGCATCGATCCTGTCGACGGCTGATCTGGCTCAACCCGCTGCTCCGCTTCGATGGTTTCGAACCGCGCGCAAGAGGGGTGAAAGCCATGCTTCCCCACGTCGACGAATTCCGGCCGGTTCACAATCTCTCGTCGCTGGCCGACCTCGCTGCGGCCCTTGGCGAGAGCCGGTCGGCTGCCTACGATCCGCGGCGATTTCTCGTTCGAATGAAGGGTCAGCCATGAGCGAAGGTCTATTGCACCCATTGGCGGTCGCGGAGGCCTGGAAGAGGGCCGGCCGCAATGTTGCGATCGCAACGGTTATAGAGACATGGGGATCCGCCCCGCGGCCTGTCGGTAGCCATCTGGTGATCGACGGTGAAGGGAACTTCGAGGGATCGGTATCTGGAGGATGCGTCGAAGGCGCTGTCATCGCCGAAGCCCTGGATGTGATCGCTGACCGAACCGCGAAGATTCTGGAGTTCGGGGTTGCGGACGAAACCGCATGGCGTGTCGGACTGTCATGTGGTGGGCGGATCCGCGTCTATCTCGAGAGCCTGAATTTCGATATCGAGCGGCTGAACGACTATCGCGACCGGCGCGAGGCCGTGGCGCTGATAACGTCGCTCGACGACGGCAAGGTCTTCATCGCTGCGGAAGGACAAGAAATAGCGCCGGCGCTTCGTTCTGCTCTGGACGGAGCGTTTCGATCCGGGAAGTCCGTGCTGGTCGAGCTTGAAGGTAAGCCCTTCTTTCTCAATGTTTATCTGCCGCCTCCCGAGATTGTCGTCATTGGCGCGGTCCATATCAGCCAGGTGCTTGCACCGATGGCAAAACTCGCGGGCTTCGATATCAGGATCATCGATCCACGGACAGCGTTTGCCACGGCCGATCGTTTCCTGGATGTCGAACTCGTCGCCGACTGGCCGATCGATGTGCTGAAGGACCGGCCTCTTGATCGCTACACCGCACTGGTTGCGGTGACGCACGATCCGAAGATCGATGACTTCGCTATTGCCGAGGCCTTGAGGACAGGTTGTTTCTATGTCGGGGCGCTCGGGAGCCGCAAGACGCATGCCTCAAGGCTCGAGCGGCTTCGGGCCGAGGGCTTCGATGACGCGATCCTTGCCGGGATCCATGGGCCGATCGGGCTCAATATCGGCGCATCCAACCCGGCTGAGATTGCCGTGGCTATCCTGGCCGACGTCGTTCAGTCGCTGAGAACGCGGGAGATAGTGGCAAGGGATAGCATCCGGCAATGAAGTTCGGCGAGTTTGCGACAGGAGATGCCGAAGGCGTAGTGCTTGCGCATTCCGTCAGATTTGCCGGCGAAAGCCTGCCGAAAGGCCATCGGTTGACCGGCGAGGATATTGAGCGGCTCCAGGCGGCAGCCGTTCAGTCGGTGATCGCCGCTCGACTTGAAGGCGGCGACCTCAGTGAGGACGTCGCGGCACGAAAGCTGGCCGAGGCGATAGAGCCGGATCATCTCTCTTTTTCGGAAGCGACTACAGGGCGGGTGAATGTCTACTCCTCCGTAGGAGGGCTTTTCGTGGTCGATAGAGATGTCGTCGATCGCGTCAACAGAATTGATCCGGGCATTACGCTCGCCTGCCTGAACGACCATGTGCCGGTGCGAACAGGTGACATGGTGGCGACGTTCAAGATCATTCCTCTCGCTGTTGCCGGTGAGAAGGTCGATGAAGCCTGCGCCATCCTGCGGGCTGCGACCGCTTTCGAAGTCAAGCCGTTCGAGGCGCATGCCGTGCGGCTGGTCGCAACAGAGCTTCCGTCGCTGAAGCCTGCTGTCATGGACAAGACTGCCCGGATACTCGCGCAACGCCTTGCGCCGTCGGGTAGCCGCTTGATCGGCGAGGACCGGGTGGCACATCGGGCGGACGCGGTGGCGGATGCGATCCGGAAGGCGGCATCGCCAGCGACTGCCGGCCCCAGGATGATCGTGGTCTTTGGCGCCTCGGCGGTTATCGACGCTCACGATGTCATCCCCGAGGCGATACGTCTTGCCGGCGGCGAGGTGATCCAGGTCGGGATGCCCGTCGACCCCGGCAATCTTCTTGTGCTCGGCCGCGTTGAGGATATTCCGGTTGTCGGGGCACCAGGTTGCGCGCGGAGCCCAAAGGAGAACGGTTTCGACTGGGTGCTCAATCGCATTCTCGCCCGCGAGCCGATCACGGCGCTCGACATCAGCGGCATGGGTGTGGGAGGCCTGTTGATGGAGATTCGTTCGCGTCCGCAATTGCGGGAACCGCAGGTCACCGATGTCAAGGAGACCACCGTTGCTGCCGTTGTACTGGCGGCCGGGCGTGCGCGGCGCATGGGCGAGGGCGGCCCCCACAAGCTGCTTGCGGAGTTCGAGGGGATACCGCTCGTGCGCCGCTGCGCACTCGCTGCGCTCAATAGTAGTGCTGCTTCCGTCAGCGTAGTGACTGGCCATCGACGGCACGAAATAGAGGCGAAACTGGACGGGCTCGATGTGGCCCTCGTTCACAATCCGGACTTTTCTTCCGGAATGGCCTCCTCGCTTGGAGCCGGATTTGCCTCATCTGAGGCGATGCGAGCCGATGGCGTTCTGGTTCTCCTGGCGGATATGCCAGGAGTATCGTCGGGCGACATGGATCTCCTCATCGCGGCTTTCCGCCGCTCCGGAGGACATGCGATCGTCAGGGCGGTAAGCCGTGGCAAGCGCGGCAATCCGGTTATCTTACCGCGCGCGCTTCGGGATGCGGTCCTGCACCTCGAAGGCGACATCGGTGCGCGACATATTATTGAAAGCTCTGGGCTTCCCGTCATTGATGTCGAGATTGGAGATGGTGCGCATCTCGATGTCGATACGCCGGAAGCCGTGGTCGCCGCGGGCGGCACTCTGAAGGAATAGGCAATGGATGCAGCAGCGATCGAAGAGATGTTTCAGGGGCTCGGGCCGGTCACCATTAAACGGATGTTCGGCGGTAAAGGGGTCTACCATCTGGGCCGTATCATCGCCATTGAGCTGAGGGGCGAGATGCTGCTGAAGGCGGATGAGGTGAGCAGCGCGGAGTTTGCCGAAGCCGGCGCCTCGCAATGGGTCTACGAAGGAAAGAAGGGCACGCCGGTCAAGATGCCGTATTGGTCCATACCCGACGATGCCTTCGATGATCCGGATCTGATGGCGCGCTGGGTACGGCTTGCTTACGAAGCCGCACTGCGAGCCGGCTAACTAAATCGACTTACTCGAAAATAGCCATGTCGAGGTGCGCGATCGCCGCCTCCGCAAAAGCGGACAGGGGCTGAGGAAGATCGGCGCGCGAGAACCAACCGAAAGCGGAAAGTTTGTCCGGCTCCGTCAGCTGCGGCTCGCCCTCGAACTCGGACGCGATGTAGAGAAGGGAAATCCAGTGGTGACCGTCAGCCTCGGTCAGGACTTCGGCAGGGCCCAGAAGGTCGACACGGCCGATTGATAGCCCCGTCTCTTCCTCGGCTTCGCGCCGGGCAGCCCGTGCTGCCGGCTCCATGTGATCGACCTTGCCGCCGACAATGCTCCAATACCCGGCCTCGGGTGCTCGCATCCGACGATAAAGCAGGATCTTACGGTCGCGCAGAATAACCAGGCCTACACCGAGGCCCGGAAAATCGATGCCAGGCTGACCCATGGTCAATTAAGCCTTGGCGTTGGCCGTGATCAGCATGAATGCAGGAATTTCATCGCCGAAGCCGATCGGTGTCGGACCATCGTCGTGATCGCGATAACGGCGGCGTTCGCGATTGTCGTCGTTGGCAGGATAAGGCCGGCTGTTGCGCGCGTTGTTGTGCGTCTTGTTATTCTCTGCTTTGCGCTCTTGCTTCACGCTTTCGGCCCTTACTGGTGCTGGTGCTGCTACTTCAATCGCTTCTGCGCCACTATCGTCGACGCCGATATCAGATTTATGACCCTGGTGACGCTTGCCGCGGCCACGGTCCTTGTCGCGATCGCGACCCTTGCGGCGCGAACGATCGTCGTCACGGCTGGGTTCAGCCGGGGGCAGGGCGGAAAGATCGCCATTGTGCCATTCGATCTTTTCACCGATCAGCTTTTCGATCGCGTCGGTGAATTTCTGGTCGCGGCTGGTGACGATGGTAAAAGCAGCGCCTGCACGGCCTGCGCGGCCGGTACGGCCGATGCGATGCACGTAATCATCCGCGTGGATGGGCACATCGAAATTGAAGACGTGGCTGACGTCCGGGATGTCGAGACCACGAGCCGCGACGTCGGAGGCAACCAGAAGCTGGAGTTGGCCGTCGCGGAAATTCTGCAGCATGGTCGTGCGCGAACGCTGATCCATGTCGCCATGCAACGCGCCGACGGAGAAGCCATGGCGTTCCAGCGAGCGGAACAGATCGGCGACGTCCTTCTTGCGGTTGCAGAAGATGATCGCGTTCTTCAGTTCTTCCTGGGAACGGATGAGATCGCGCAGCGTCGAGCGCTTCTCGTAATCCTTGCCGTGGGCCGCAACGAAGCGCTGCGTGATGGTCTTGGATGCAGAGGCGGGCTTGGCGACTTCGACGCGTTCCGGGTTCTGCAGGAAGCGATCCGCAAGCTTCTGGATCTCCGGCGGCATGGTGGCCGAGAAGAACAGCGTCTGACGCGTGAAGGGGATCAGCTTGGCGATGCGCTCAATGTCAGGGATGAAGCCCATGTCGAGCATGCGGTCGGCTTCGTCGATGACGAAAATCTCGACGGCGCTCATCAAGAGCTTGCCGCGCTCGAAATGATCGAGCAGACGACCGGGCGTGCAGATCAGCACGTCCGCGCCGCGCTCCAGCTTGCGATCCTGGTCTTCGAATGAGACGCCACCGATCAGCAAAGCAACGTTGAGGCGGTGGTTCTTGCCGTACTTCTCGAAGTTTTCCGCCACCTGGGCAGCAAGTTCGCGGGTAGGCTCGAGGATCAGCGTGCGCGGCATGCGTGCGCGTGCGCGTCCCTTTTCCAGCAGCGACAGCATGGGAAGAACGAACGAGGCTGTCTTTCCCGTTCCGGTCTGTGCAATGCCGCAAATATCGCGGCGCTGAAGGGCAAACGGGATCGCGCCAGCCTGGATAGGAGTTGGCGTCGTGTAGCCCGCATCAGTAACAGCGGAAAGCACTTTTTGGCTCAAGCCAAGATCAGCAAATGTCGTCAAAGGGAAAACTGTTTCCGTTCCGGTTCGGCCGGACTCGGGTTGAGTCGGCGTGATTGCGTGCCGCAATGCAGCGCCGAATAGTCCTAAACAGCCGAGAAGTCAAGGAATACGCGGTTTGCAACCGCTGCAGAGGTAAAGGCGCGGTTAGTAAAAGACGCTATTTCATGTAGGAGGCGAGTTTCGTGCCTGCATTCATGAAGTAGATCGGATCGATAGCGCGTCCATCCTGACGTACTTCGTAGTGAAGATGTGTGCCCGTCGAGCGCCCCGTACTTCCCGCCAATCCGATGACATCACGGCGTCCGACGGTATCTCCGACCTTTACCAGTATCTCTGACATATGGCCATAGCGGGTCGAGATACCATTCCCATGATCGACCTCGACCATGTTGCCATATCCGCCTGTCCAGCCGGCGGCAATCACCTTGCCGGGAGCGGTCGGCCGAATGCGCTCGCCGGGTGCAAAGCGAAAATCGATACCGGAATGCAGCGCAAGCTGGCCGAGAAACGGGTCGCGGCGGTTGCCGAACGGGCTGGTAATTTCCTTGCCGATTGCGGGATTTTGAAAGGGAAGGGATTCCGCGGTGCTGCGCACGGTCTCGAGCCGCGTCAGGGCGCTGTCGAGTTGTGTCAGCGAATTGTCGAAATCGTCGGCGCTTTCAGGCGCGATGTAGGGTCCACCGACAGCGCTCTGGTCCTGCTGTTTGGCCGAGGCGCTCTCGGCCGGAACGGCTATGCGGAACCGGGCGAGGACACGCGATATCGCATCGGCGCTGTCGCCGGCATCGGCAGTCAGTTGCTCGACCCGATCGCGCTGGCGCTGCTCAATGCCCTTGAGGGCCAAGGTTACCTTCGAGAAGACACGATCGGCGCGGTCACCCATCGTCTCGCGGGCCGGAACATAGGCCAGTGTCGTGTTATCGGGAGTGGCGTCGGTCGGTTCTGCATTGCCTGCAAGCTGGTTTTCGATCGCCTGCATGGCGCCAGTCATTGCCGCATGCTTGTCCTTGGCGTCGGGTGCATAAGCGGCGGGAGCCGCCGTCTGGTCCTTCTCGTCGAGGCCGGAATTCGCGGCGCGATCGAGGAGCGCACCGAGCTTGCCGTGGCGCGACGTCAACGCCATCTGCTGTTCCATCAGCTTGTCGACCTTGTCTTCGACGACCTGCTGGTCGAGCAGCTGGCGCGATGTCACGCGGTCGACCTGGGCGCGAAGGGCGGCAATCCTGTCCTCGTAATCGTGCTGCATACGGGCCTGGCGCGCCATGGTCGCGCCGATCAGATCATCGCGCAGGACCAGATAGGATGTCGCTATGAGATAGCCGATCGAGAAGAGGCCGACGAAACAGACAGCGAGGGCCGCCATCCAAGGCCGTACCGTCAGGTGACGTACTCGGTCACCACTGGCCAGGATCAGGATATGTTCCTGTTTTCTCTTGCCGAATACGTGGCTCTGCTGTGCGTGCGTCACGGAGAATCTCCCAATTGAAGACCTTGCCTCAATTGCCGTGATTACACACCGTTAAGGTTAACAAAATGCTTATTGGTCGCCGCTGAGACCGGTTGGTCAGCCACGACTTGTCGACGTCAGCGAGCGATAAAAGGATGGTGTGAGACCAGCCTCGGCGCGAGCAAGATCGTTGAAGGGCGGCTTCAGGGGGCCTCGGAAATTGCTGCGGACGAGTTCGTGAAATGTCCTGGCCGGATCGCGTTTTTCGCGCGCGCAGAGGAAGCGGAACCATTTCGCGCCGATTGCAACATGGCCCTTTTCATCGTTGTAGATGATATCGAGAACGGCCGCGCTTTCGAGATCTCCTGTCTCACGCATCTTTGCCTGCAGAGAGGGCGTCACGTCGAGCCCGCGTGCTTCCAGGATGAGTGGGACAACAGCGAGGCGTGCGGTCAGATCGTTCTTCGTCGTGTGGGCGGCCTGCCAGAGGCCGTCATGCGCCGGCAGATCGCCATAATCGGCGCCGAGATCACGAAGGCGCTGCCGCACGAGCCGGAAATGCTTTGCCTCTTCGTAGGCGACCTGCATCCACCCGTCGAAGAAGGAATTGGGAACCGGCTCGGTGGCGAACCTTGCAACGATGTCGAGTGCCAGATCGACCGCGTTGAGTTCGATGTGAGCGATCGAATGCAAGAGGGCGATCCGTCCCTTGACGGTATGGAGCGAGCGCTTCTCGACTTGCGTCGGAGGAACCAGTTCCGGCCTTGTGGGCCTGCCCGGTCGATCCGGAAGCGGACCGTCCAGTGGCGACCGAAGCGAGAGCTTGCGGTCGTGCCAGCGGACGGCGGACTCCTGGGCCAAGGCGGTCTTTTCATCGAGATCGGTGGAGCGAATGGCCAGGATCGCGCCGCCACGAAGCGACGGTACATGTGAGTGCGTCATTAGCGGAGATTTTGTGCTGCAACCAGAACAGCTTCGGCATGGCCGGGCACCTTGACCTTCTGCCATATCGTCTGGATCGTTCCGTCCGGACGGATGAGAAAGGTCGTGCGTTCCACGCCCATGTAGCTGCGGCCATACATGCTCTTTTGCTTCCAGACACCGTAGGCTTCGAGCGTCGTTCGTTCCTCATCGGAAGCCAGGACCACCGAGAGGCTGTGCTTCTTGATGAAACGATCATGGCATTTCACCGAGTCGGGCGACATGCCGAGGACGGCGATGCCGGCCTTTTCAAACTCCGGCGCGAGCGCCGTGAAGGCGATCGATTCGGCTGTGCAGCCCGAGGTGTCATCCTTCGGATAGAAGAAGAGGACCAGGGGCTTGCCGCTGAAATCGACCAGTTTGACACGGCCACCACCGTCTCTGGGAAGATCGAAGTCGGGAGCAGTGGAGCCGATGCCGAGATCCGCCATGGGGGAAACCTTTCTTTTGCCGGGTTTATGTGATGACAGGTGATTTGCCAGATATATATTGGACGAACATGCGTCCAGCCAGTCTGGTCCACCACAAGCTTTATGGAGTCAGGCGAGGCGCATGTCGGCGATCCGCGGCGAAAAGATTACATTCCGCAAAAGAGATATCGTCGCCTTGCACGAGCTTCCTTCCGCCAAGGCTGAAGACCCTCTGATCGTGCATTGCCCGCCTGAACGTTCGCACGTGCGGCGGACCGCCGGCGTGGCCGGTGGTTGCATCGGACTGGTGCTTTTCATTCTGATGGCAATCGTCATTACCATCGAGAGTGGCGTGTTCGATCAGCCATTGTCCCGGCAGGCGCAGTCGGCCTTGAATAGCGCGATAGGGCCGCGTTACCGCGCCGAGGTCGGCTCCACCGTCATACGCTTCACGTCGAACATGCGGTTGGCACTCGAAGCGCGCGACGTCAATATGATCGACGAAAAGACGGGACAGCACCTGTCGACGACGGGTGCGATGCGAATGGCGCTCGATCCGTTCCAGCTTTTGCGCGGCAAGATCTCGATTGCGCAGGTCGAGGCCGACGAAATCGCTCTGGATACCGCCCTGTTGCCTTCGGGAAAGCCGCTGAAGCTCGATGACCTGCGTGTCGATGAGATACCGGCTGCGATGGAAACGGCGTTCCAGCAGCTCGATACGATCGACAGTTTCGTCGATCGTGGAGGCACCCGGTCCGTCAAACTCGAAGGCATCAATATCAAGCTCGCAGATACGGCCAACGGGCCGTTGTCGATCGTGATCGATAGCCTTGAATTCTCGCGCAATTCCGAAGGCGGGTTGCAGCTCGACGGCGAGATCGCCATCAATGGCGAGAAGGCGCAGCTCAGCCTGTTGGCAACCAAGACCGGCGAGCAGACGTCGAAATTGACCGGCCAACTCTTGAACGCCGATCTGGCGCCGTTCGTTCTGAAACGCAACGCGCTCGGCCAGATCCGACAGGGCATCGATGGCTTTGCCGACCTGATGATTTCCGCCGTTCGCGCTTCCGGCGGTGCGCAGCCGGCGCTTGCAGCTACGGTCGATTTCAAACCAGGCCAGCTCTACATGGATGGCGACGAGCAGGATCTGAGCGGCGGGCGGCTGAACCTTGCCTATGACTTCGCCAAGCAGACGCTCGAGATTGCACAGTCAAAAATGCAGTTCGGCGGAACGACGGTGCCGTTCAACGGGGCACTCATCGATCTCGACAAGATCGATCCGCAGGCGGGTAAAGGATTTGGCATAGACCTTCTGGTCAATGGTGGTGTAGCGGCGCCGGCTACTTCCGGGGAGCAACCGCTGCCGTTCGATATACAGGCGACCGGGCGGTACTTCGTGGCGTCTCGCGAGCTGCAATTTCCGAACATGACCGTTTCCAGCCCGGCTGGATCCTTCTACGGATCGCTTCACCTCCGTTTGAGCGATGTTTCGCCTGAAATCAGCTTCGTTGGCCAGTCGCAGCAGCTTCAGACCACCGCCGTCAAGCAGCTTTGGCCATTCTGGATGGCGCCGAAGGCGCGAGAATGGATGGAGCGAAACCTGTTCGGGGGGACCGTCACCGATGCGTCGCTGTCGGTCTTCATTCCCTTCGGCAAGCTCGATGAGGCTGTCGGCAAGGGGCTGAAGCTCGATGAGAAGCAGATTCAGATCTCCTTCGACATCGATGGCGCGCGCATGAACGTCACCGGTGACATTCCTCCGATCCGGGATACCAGTGCGCATTTCGACCTGAAAGGGCCGAAGGCGACGATTTCAATAAAGAGCGGCAAATCCTTCTTTGCCTCCGGTCGCACCGTTGATGTGGGGCAGGGCACGTTTGTCCTGCCATCGACCTACGACAAGCCGCTGATGGCAGAGCTGAATCTGCCGATCTCGGGTGCCGCAGACGCAATCGGCGAGCTGCTGACGTACAAGCCGATCCAGGTGCTGCAGCGTGCGGGTTTCGTGCCCGAAGATCTGAAGGGCAAGATCACCGCCAACGTCCAGGCGCGGATCGGATTGATATCGGCGCAAAATCCGCCGCCACCGGAATGGAAGGCTACGCTGCAGCTGCAGGATGTAGACGTCGCCAAACCGATCTCGGGCCGCAAGATCACCGATCTGGATGGGACTTTGACGGCCGACCCGAAGCAGGTCAGCCTGGATGGCAAGGGCAATATCGATGGCGTGCCGGCTGAAATCACGCTGGTGGAGCCGACGGACAAATCCTCGGACGTGCAGCCGCAGCAGTCGATCAGCGCGACGCTCAGCAATGACCAACGCGAGAAGATACTGCCCGGCCTCTCGGATATTGTCGACGGCAACATCAGCGTCGAGCTCAATCGCATCGACAAGGACCGGCAGTCCGTATCCATCGACTTCGGCAAGGCGCGGCTCGACCTGCCGTGGATCGGCTGGTCGAAGGGCAGCGGGATCGGGGCGAATGCGACGTTCGAGATCTCGGGTCCGGATGACAATCTGCAGATCAAGAATTTCAATCTGAAGGGTGACGGTTTCGGCGCGACCGGCTCGCTGATGCTCAACAAGGGCAATTTGACCAAGGCGGATTTCGACAGCGTGAAGCTGTCGTCTAATGACGACTTTGCGGTCTCCTTGCGGCGCGACAAGAACGGCATGGACGTGTCAGTCTCGGGCACGAGTGCCGATGCCCGGCCCATCATCGCGAACCTGAAGTCGGATAGCGGCAAAGGCGACGGTGACGGCGGCAAGGGTGGAAGCAGCGTTACAGTGCGAGCCAAGCTCGACCGTGTCATCGGGTTCAACGATGAGAAACTGCGAAATGTCTCCGGGACCTATGCTGCTCAAGGCAGCCGTATCCAGGCGCTCAATCTTTCAGGTGTGACCGATAGCGGCGAAGCAGTCGTCGCGCAGACCAAGGATGCCGGAGTCATCAATATCACGAGCGGTGACGCGGGATCGGTATCGCGTTTCGCCGACCTCTATCAGCATATGAGTGGCGGTTTGCTCAACCTCGCCATTCGCCTCGGGCCGGGCGGCAACTGGAACGGCTCGATCGATGTTCGGCGCTTCGCGCTGGTCAACGAACAGCGCCTACATTCCATCGTGTCGACTCCCGTGGGACAGGAGCAGCGAAGCCTGAACTCCGCGGTCAAGCGCAGTATCGACACTTCAGCCCAGCGGTTCCAGCGCGGCTTTGCTCGCATCGTCTCGCAGGATGGCGTCGTCAGCATCGAGAATGGCGTTGCGCGCGGCGACCAGGTTGGCGCCGTGTTCCAGGGTACGCTTCGTGATCAGCGCGGCAACATGGACATGACGGGAACCTTCATGCCGGCTTACGGCCTGAACAGACTGTTTGCCGAACTGCCGCTGATCGGCATCATCCTCGGCAACGGAACGGATCGTGGCCTGATCGGCATCACCTTCAAGCTGACCGGCAAGCTGGAATCCCCGAACCTGACGATCAATCCGTTGTCGATCATCGCGCCAGGTGTGTTCCGCAACATCTTCGAATTCCAATAGGCACAAAAAAGCCGGCGCGAGGCCGGCTTTTCATACGATGTTGTAGCCGCGCTTATGCCGCACGGCGGATCAGGATGTGCTTCTTCTTGCCAAGCGAGAGCTTGATCACGCCATCGGCGGTGATCTCACCCGAGCCGATTACCTTGCGCTCGTCGGAAATAGCCGCGTCGTTGACGCGCACTGCGCCACCCTGAACGTGGCGGCGGGCTTCGCCGTTGGAGGCGGCAAGGCCGGCCTTGACGATCAGCGCCAGCAGGCCGATGCCGGCGTCGAGTTCGGCCGCGGGGACGTCGATCGAGGGCAGGGTGTCGGCAAGCGCGCCTTCCTCGAAGGTCTTGCGGGCCGTCTCGGCTGCCTGTTCGGCGTTTTCACGACCGTGCAGCACTGCGGTGACTTCAGTCGCGAGGATCTTCTTGACCTCGTTGATCTCCGAGCCGCCGAGCGTGGAAAGCCGAGCGATTTCGTCCATCGGAAGTGTCGTAAAGAGCTTCAGGAAGCGCGGCACGTCAGCGTCTTCCGTGTTGCGCCAGTACTGCCAGAAGTCATAAACCGGCAGCAGGTCGGCGTTCAGCCAGACCGCGCCCGACGCGGACTTGCCCATCTTGGCGCCCGAAGAGGTGGTCAGAAGCGGTGAGGTCAGCGCGTAGAGCTGCTCGGTCCCCATGCGGTGACCGAGGTCGATGCCGTTGATGATGTTGCCCCACTGGTCCGAACCGCCCATCTGCAGGCGGCAATCGTAGCGCTTGGCCAGTTCGACAAAGTCGTAGGCCTGCAGGATCATGTAGTTGAACTCGAGGAATGACAGCGACTGCTCGCGGTCGAGGCGCGTCTTGACGCTGTCGAAGGACAGCATGCGGTTGACCGAGAAGTGGCGGCCGACGTCGCGCAGGAACTCGAGATAGTTGAGCGAGCGCAGCCATTCAGCGTTGTTGATCATCAGCGCCGCATTGCCGGGCTTGTCATAGTCGAGGTAGTTGGCGAAGCCGCGCTTGATCGAGGCGATGTTCTCCTCGATCATGTCGATGGTCATCAGCTTGCGGGCCTCTTCCTTGAAAGAGGGGTCGCCGACCATGCCGGTGCCGCCGCCCATCAGCGAGATCGGCCGATGGCCGGTTTGCTGAAACCAGTGCAGCATCATGGTCTGCGTCAGATGACCGACGTGCAGGCTCGACGCGGTCGGATCATAGCCGATATAAGCCGTCACGCTTTCCTTCGCGAGAAGGTTGTCGAGGCCGGATTCATCTGAGATCTGATGAATGAAGCCACGCTCTTTCAGCGTGCGGAGGAAATCGGATTTGAACTCGGTCATGACCTTTTGCTTTCGGATCAGGATTTTCGGATTGGCTATTGTTGATGTGGAGCGGCGCGTTTAGCACTGTTTTCTCGCACAGTCACCATTTGGTTGATTGAGTCATCGCCTTGTTGGATGCAGGGGAAGCATGGGAAATATACGGACGGCGATCGGCCTGATGAGCGGCACCTCGATGGACGGCATCGATGTGGCGCTGCTGCGCACCGACGGTCGCGATCTGGTCGAGCGCGGGCCGTCGCTCGGCGTGCCCTACGATCCCGCCTTCCGCGACCGGCTGAAGCTGGCGCTGGAGCAGGCGAAAGTTATCACGCAGCGTGAGCAGAGACCGGGCAATCTGGGGTCAATCGAGCGGGAACTGACGTTACGTCATGTGGTTGCCGTAAAGGAATTCCTGAGTGCAAACGCACTGGATTCGTCCTCTATCGACGTCATCGGCTTTCATGGGCAGACGGTGCTTCATCGGCCGGACGAGGCGCTGACGGTCCAGATCGGTGACGGGGCGCTGCTCGCCCGCGAGACCGGGATACCTGTCGCCTATGACCTCCGCGCCAATGACATGGTCCACGGCGGTCAAGGCGCACCCCTGGTCCCGGTTTACCACGCGGCGCTTGCTGCTAACGTCGCTGATGCGACCTTGCCGGTCTGCTTCGTCAATATCGGCGGGATTTCCAACCTGACGTATGTCGGTGCTGACGGTGTGATCGTCGGATATGATAGCGGGCCGGGCAATACGTTGATCGACCAGTGGGTCGAGACACATGCGGGTGTTCCATTCGATCAAGGCGGCATGATCGCCTCGGAGGGGCGGGTTATTGGCGATCTTGCGGATCGCTATTTGAGCAGCCCATTCTTTACGGCCCTGAAGCGGCGCTCGCTTGACCGCAACGACTTCCCGCCGCCGTCAGGCGCTGACGCAGAGCTTGCTGACGGGGCAAGGACACTCGCCTATGTCGCTGCCGCGTCGATCATGAAATCGGCCAGTCACCTGCCGGTGATGCCGACGCTTTACGTCGTTTGCGGCGGCGGTCGGCTCAACCGCGTGCTGATGCAGGATCTGGCGGATCTGGCACGCAACCATCGCGCCCGAGTGATCTCGGCCGAGGAGGTGGGGTTTAACGGCGACTCCATGGAGGCGGAGGCCTGGGCCTACCTCGCTGTCCGATCGCTGGATGGCCTGGCGCTGACCTTTCCGGGAACGACCGGCGTGCGCGAGGCTGTGAGCGGTGGGGTGCTGGCGTCTCCCAGTTCGTAAGGCGCCTTAATATTTTGTTCTCACAGTCGCCATAGAGTCAGGCAGCGGAATTTTCGCTGTTTTGTAATCCATCGCACTGCTTGATCCCTCATGTCTGCTGCCGTTCTTTTCCTGGTGGTGAATTTCATTATCGGCCTGTGTTTCAGTGCCGTGTTTGCCGTCGTCTCGATCTACAGCCGCTGGCGGCAGGCGGCCTTGCTGTTTTGCGCCGGTCTTTGCATCGCATCGCTGACAATGCTCTGCGAGCTGGCCGTTGCCTACGCGGATAATCCGAGGTTCTGGGCAATCGCGGTCTACGGCACCGTGCTGGCCGGGCTGGTGCTGCTGCACAAGGGCATTGCCGATCTCTATGACAGGCCCTTTCCCACCTGGGTCGCGATCGCGATGTTCCTGGCCGGCATGGCGGTCTACATGCTGGTGCGCGACGTGCCGCGGTCTTGGTGGGCGCGGGGCTTCCTGTATCAGGGCCCGTATGCGCTGGTGACGCTTTCCGCCGCGGTCAGTGTGTTCCAATCCGAGCGCCGGACCGCCATCGACAGGGCGCTGGGGTTTGTGCTTGTCGTGAGCGGCCTTCATTTCTTCCTGAAGGCTGCGCTGGCGGCCGTCATGGGGGCGGGTGCAACGCCCAGCGCCTATATATCGACCGCTTACGCGGTGATGTCGCAGAGCATCACGGCGGTGTTGATCGTAGCCGTCGGCCTCATGTTGCTGGCAGTGCTGACGCTCGACATCATGGCGGTGGAGCGCGGCCGCGCCGAGCGGGACAGCCTTTCCGGCCTTGCCAATCGAAGAGGCTTCGAGAAGGCGGTGAAGAAGACGATCGCCAGATCCGCGGAGCGCCAGCACGCGGTCATCCTGTGCGACCTCGATCATTTCAAGTCGATCAACGACACGTACGGCCATCATGCCGGTGACATGGTGATCAGCGCCTTCGGAACAATGATCGGGACACAGGCCGGAGCGAATGCCATCGTCGGGCGAATCGGTGGCGAGGAGTTCGTGGTGTTTCTGCCCGACACACCTCCGGCCATCGCGCTGGCCGTGGCGGAAACACTGAGGGTCGGCGCTCGGACGATGATGGTTCCCGGCTTGCCGGGCGGATTTGTCGTGACCGCCAGCTTCGGCGTTGCAGGCGTGCCGGCCCGGGGAAGCCTCGATGCTGCGCTGCGGCGTGCCGATGCGGCGCTCTACGAAGCCAAGCGACACGGCCGTGACTGTGTTCAGCAGGCCCGCGCAGCCTGAGGCGCTAAGGAACGGTCAGTAACTGCATTCGCTACATACGCAAACGGCCGCCCAAGAGGCGGCCGTGTCGTTCTTGATGCTGTTCGCCTTAGCGGATGCGCTTGGCGGCCGGCTCAGGGACCAGTTCCCCATTCAGGCGGCGATCGAGGTAGTCCTCGCATTCGCCCATCAGCGTCTCGACCTGGCCGTTGAAGAAGTGGTTGGCGCCCGGCACCGTGCGGTGCGTGATCAGGATGCCCTTCTGCGTCTTCAGCTTCTCGACGAGGCCGTTGACGTCCTTCTCCGGCGCCACCTTGTCGGCGTCGCCGTTGATGATCAGGCCAGACGACGGGCAGGGTGCGAGGAACGAGAAGTCGTAGGTATTCGGTTGCGGCGCAATCGACATGAAGCCTTCGATCTCGGGGCGGCGCATCAGAAGCTGCATGCCGATCCACGAGCCGAAGGAATAACCGGCAACCCAGCAGGTCTTCGAATCGGGATGCAGGCTCTGCACCCAGTCGAGGGCCGAGGCTGCATCGGAAAGCTCGCCGGCGCCATGGTCGAATTCACCCTGGCTACGACCGATTCCCCGGAAATTGAAACGCAGTGTCGTAAAACCGCGCTTCTGGAACATGTAGAAGAGCTGGTAGACGATCTGGTTGTTCATCGTGCCGCCGAACTGGGGGTGCGGGTGCAGAATGAGGGCAATCGGCGCGCTTTTCTCCTTGGAGGGCTGGTAGCGGCCTTCAAGGCGGCCTGCGGGGCCGTTGAAAATGACTTCGGGCATCGGTACTCCGGCGTTTATTTCTTCGCGTTCATGCTGCGCAGACTTGACGGACGTTGTCAGCTTTTCTAAAACGCAGTTTAGAACAATTCGAAACTTGCATGGCGATCCACGCATTGTGGGATGTGTCATAAGGCAAGCCCGGCCGAAATTTCAAGGAAAATGAGCCGAGGCGTCGTGCAAGCTTAAAGCGCAGGACAAAGATCATGGCGCCGCCACGCCTTTATCTCGACTGGAACGCGACCTCGCCGCTGCATCCACATGCGCGCGACGCGGTTCTGCGTGCGCTGGATCTTTTCGGCAATCCGAACTCTGTGCATGGCGAAGGCCGGGCTGTGCGGGCCGCGATCGAGCAGGCACGCCGGCAGGTCGCAACGCTTGTCGGTGCCGATCCCGCGCATGTGATCTTTACCAGTGGCGCTACCGAAGCAGCCAACATGGTTCTGACGCCTGACTTCAAGATGGGGCGGACGCCGATGGCCATCGGTCGCCTCTACTATTCGGCGGTCGAGCATCCGGCGGTGCGCGAGGGCGGACGGTTTCCGAAGGACAAGACGACCGAAATACCGGTGACGTCTGACGGCGTTGTCGATCTTGACGCTCTGGGTGCTTTGCTTGCGGCTCACGACAAGTCGGCCGGGTTGCCGATGGTTGCGGTCATGCTCGTCAACAACGAGACCGGTATCGTTCAGCCGATCGCCGATATTGCGAAGATCGTGCAGGCGCAGGGCGGGCTGCTTGTTGTGGATGCGGTACAGGCAGCTGGCCGGCTGAAACTCGACATCAACGCGCTTGGCGCGGATTTCATGATCGTCTCATCGCACAAGATCGGCGGCCCGAAAGGCGCCGGCGCGCTGGTCACGCGCGGTGAAGTGCTGATGCCGCGGCCCTTGATCCATGGCGGTGGTCAGGAGAAGGGTCACCGCTCGGGGACAGAGAATTCATTGGCGGTGATCGGCTTCGGCGCGGCCGCGCAAGCTGCTGTCGCTGAATTCGATGCGCGCAACGCGGCAATTTCGGCTTTGCGAGATCGGCTGGAAAGCGGCATGCGTGGGGCCGCACCCGATGTTGTCGTCTATGGCGCCGAGGGAACGCGCGTTTCGAACACGACGTTCTTCACCCTTCCAGGACTTAAGGCCGAAACGGGACAGATCGCCTTCGATCTAGAAGGCGTTGCGCTCTCGGCAGGCTCTGCCTGCTCGTCTGGCAAGGTCGGCGAAAGCCATGTTCTGGTCGCCATGGGGCATGACCCCAAGCTCGGCGCTCTGCGCATTTCGTTGGGCTTTGCCACGACCGAGGAGGAGATCGACCGAGCGATTTCCGTCTTTGCCAAAATTGCCGCCCGGCGCAAGCCGGCCGGAGAGGCGGCGTGACCGCTTCATAAATTTGCGGAAACGCAAATTTCCGCTTGCCATTCGGGCTGAAAAGTCCCTTTTGGCCACCTACATACGGGGCAAACGATACTGCCCGCACGACAAGCTGCCGGACCTTTTCTCCGGCGAGATTGGAGAATGACATGCCCGCCGTCCAGGAAACGGTTGATCGCGTTCGCGAGATTGACGTCGATCAGTATAAATACGGTTTCGAGACCATCATCGAAATGGACAAGGCACCCAAGGGTCTGTCCGAAGATATCATTCGTTTCATCTCCGCCAAGAAGCAGGAGCCGGAATGGATGCTCGAATGGCGTCTGGAAGCCTACAAGCGCTGGCTGACGCTGGAAGAGCCCAACTGGGCGCGCGTCGATTATCCGAAGATCGATTTCAACGACATCTACTACTACGCCGCGCCGAAAAGCACGCCTGGCCCGAAGTCGCTCGACGAAGTCGACCCTGAAATCCTCAAGGTCTATGAGAAGCTCGGTATTCCGCTCAAGGAGCAGGAAATCCTGGCCGGCGTCGAAAGGCCGAAGATCGCAGTCGATGCCGTCTTTGACTCCGTTTCGGTCGTCACGACGTTCAAGGAAGAGCTGAAGAAGGCCGGCGTGATCTTCATGTCGATCTCGGAAGCGATCCGCGAGCATCCGGAACTGGTGCAGAAGTACCTCGGCTCCGTGGTTCCGACGTCTGACAACTACTATGCGACGCTGAACTCGGCTGTCTTCACCGATGGGTCGTTCGTGTTCGTTCCTAAAGGCGTTCGCTGCCCGATGGAGCTGTCCACCTACTTCCGCATCAACGAGAAGAACACCGGCCAGTTCGAGCGGACGCTGATCATCGCGGAAGAAGGCGCCTACGTCTCCTACCTCGAAGGCTGCACCGCGCCGCAGCGCGACGAAAACCAGCTGCATGCGGCTGTTGTCGAGCTCGTGGCTCTCGATGATGCCGAGATCAAGTATTCGACGGTCCAGAACTGGTATCCGGGTGATGCCCAGGGCAAGGGCGGTATCTACAACTTCGTTACCAAGCGCGGCGATTGCCGTGGCGACCGGTCGAAGATCTCCTGGACGCAGGTCGAAACGGGCTCTGCGATCACCTGGAAGTATCCGTCCTGCATCCTGCGTGGCGACGACTCCAGAGGCGAGTTCTACTCGATCGCCGTATCGAACGGTCATCAGCAGATCGACTCGGGCACCAAGATGATCCATCTCGGCAAGAACACGTCGAGCCGCATCGTTTCCAAGGGCATTGCCGCCGGCGTGTCGCAGAACACCTATCGCGGTCAGGTTTCGGCTCACCGCAAGGCGTCGAACGCGCGCAACTTCACGCAGTGCGACTCGCTGTTGATCGGCGACAAGTGCGGCGCTCACACGGTGCCTTACATCGAGGCAAAGAATTCGACGGCGCAGTTTGAGCACGAAGCCACGACCTCGAAAATCTCCGAGGACCAGCTGTTCTATTGCCTGCAGCGCGGCATCCCGACCGAAGCGGCGATCGCCCTGATCGTCAACGGCTTCGTCAAGGAAGTCCTGCAGGAACTGCCGATGGAATTCGCCGTCGAGGCGCAGAAGCTCATCAGCATCTCGCTCGAAGGCTCTGTGGGGTAATGAGCGACAAGCAGGATGTTGTCGTCGCTCATCGCCATTGCATTCGCAATCGTGCGGAGTTGGAGCGGAGTACGACATCAGGCTGCTTTTATTGTCTTGAGGTGTATCCGGCGACCGAAGTCTGGGAGTGGATCCGCGAGACACAAGAAGATCAAGAACGTCTCACCGCAATGTGCCCGAAATGCGGGATCGATGCGGTGATTGGAGATGCCTCAGGTTACCTCGTAACCGACAGGAAGTTTTTGGAACGAATGAGACGCCACTGGTTTGATATTTAGGTCGCCATGGCTGGTTGAAGGAACTGGAAATGCTTGAGATTAAGAACCTGCACGCCCGCATCGCCGAAGACGGCACCGAGATCATCCGCGGTCTGAACCTCACGGTGAAGGCCGGCGAAGTTGCTGCCATCATGGGCCCGAACGGCTCCGGCAAGTCGACGCTTTCCTACATCCTGTCGGGTCGCGAAGACTACGAAGTCACCGAAGGCGACATCCTTTACAACGGCGAGAGCATCCTGGAGCTCGACGCTGCCGAGCGCGCCGCCAAGGGCATCTTCCTGGCCTTCCAGTACCCGGTCGAAATTCCGGGCGTTGCCACGATGCAGTTCCTCAAGGTTGCGATGAACGAACAGCGCAAGGCTCGCGGCGAAGAAGAGTTGAAGACGCCTGACTTCATGCGCCTCGTCAAGGACGCTGCGGCCAAGCTGCAGATCAACACCGAAATGCTGAAGCGCCCGCTGAACGTCGGTTTCTCCGGCGGTGAGAAGAAGCGCGCCGAAATCCTGCAGATGGCGCTGCTCGAGCCGAAGCTCTGCGTACTTGACGAGACCGATTCCGGTCTCGACATCGACGCGCTGAAGATCGTCGCCGATGGCGTCAACGCGCTGCGTTCGCCGGATCGCGCCGTCATCGTCATCACGCACTACCAGCGCCTGCTCGACTACATCGTCCCGGATACGGTTCACGTTCTCTACAAGGGCCAGGTGATCAAGTCGGGCGACAAGACGCTGGCGCATGAGCTGGAAGCCAATGGCTACGCCGACATCATCGGTGCGGCAGCCTGATTACGGCGGAAAGGACGGGTCTCATGAACATGCAGACGACGAGCCGCCAGACCGCCGCGGAAGCGGCGCTCATCGAGGCTTTCAACAATCAGATCGGCGAACTGCCTGGCGACGGTTCGGTCATCGCCATCCGCGACCGCCTGCTTGACGACCTGAAGAAGGCCGGTCTGCCGACGCGTCGCGTCGAAGCCTGGCACTACACCGACCTCAAGACGCTGCTGCGCGCCATTCCGGAGCAGGCCGGCGACGCCGGCTCCGAAGCCCGCGATCCGCTGGTCGAAGAGTCCTCTGTTCTCTCGGTCATTCAGGGCGTTCCCAACCTCAAGGCTTCGGTCGATGGCCTCGACGTTTCCGGCTACGCGGCCCAGCTGTCAAACGGCACGGCTGCGACGAGCCTCGGCGCGCTCGGAAACGACGACGCGATCGGCCGCATCAACGGCAGCTTCGTGCGCGATGGCTATGTCATCGACGTTGCCGCTGACACTTCGCTTGAAGAGCCTCTGGAGATCCAGTTCGTTCACGCCGGTGGCCAGGCGCATACGCGCCTGCCTGTCAGCTTCGGCGCCAACGCCAAGGCTGTTGTCATCGAGCGTCACCTGGCAGTGACGTCGGATGCTGCCTTCGTGTCGCATGTCAGTGACATCACGGTCGGAGAAGGCGCCGAGCTTACCTGGATCATCGTCCAGCAGCAGGGTGCCGAGGATACGCATCTCGGCCAGATCCGCGTCGACCTCGGCGCCGATGCGAAGCTGAAGCTTTTCGTCATCAATGCCGGCGGCAAGCTGGTTCGCCAGGAGCTGCACATCAAGGTGACGGGCGAGGGTGCGGATCTGACGCTGCGCGGCATCAACCTGCTGGGCGCCGAAACGCATACTGATGTGACCATGGTTCTCGGCCACAACGTTCCGCACACGGGTTCCACCGAAGTCATCCGCAACGTGGTCTTCGACCGCGCCAAGGGTGTCTTCCAGGGCATGATCCGCGTTGCGCCGGATGCGCAGAAGACCGATGCCAAGATGGCGTGCAACACGCTGTTGATGTCCGACGACGCCGAATTCTCGGTGAAGCCGGAGCTTGAGATCTTCGCTGACGACGTCCAGTGCGGCCACGGCGCAACCGTTGCGGATATCGACCACAACCATCTCTACTATCTGATGGCTCGCGGCATTCCGGAGAACAAGGCGCGTGCCATGCTCGTCAACGCCTTCGTCGCCGAGATCGTCGAGGAACTGGAAGACGAAGCCCTCGTCGAGTCGCTGGAAAGCGTGATCTCGGCTTGGCTCGAAAAGCACGCCTGATCGGATAGCGAAATGGACAAGATAGTTCCGGCCACAGCATACGACGTCGAAGCCATTCGCAGGGATTTTCCGATCCTTGCGAAGGAAGTCTATGGCAAGCCGCTGGTCTATCTCGACAACGGCGCCTCCGCACAGAAACCGCAGGTCGTCATCGATGCGATCTCGAACGCTTATTCGAACGAGTATGCGAACGTTCATCGCGGCCTGCATTTTCTGTCTAATGCGGCAACAGACGCCTATGAGGGTGCTCGCGAGAAGGTCAGGCGCTTCCTGAATGCGCCCGATGTCAACGACATCATCTTCACGAAGTCTTCGACGGAAGCGATCAACACCGTCGCCTATGGCTGGGGCATGCCAAAGATCGGCGAAGGCGACGAGATCGTCATCTCGATCATGGAGCATCACTCCAACATCGTGCCGTGGCATTTCATCCGCGAGCGGCAGGGCGCCAAGCTGGTCTGGGTGCCTGTTGACGACGAGGGCGCGTTCCATATCGAGGATTTCGAAAAGAGCCTGACGGAGCGGACGAAGCTCGTTGCCATCACGCATATGTCAAACGCGCTCGGCACCGTTGTTCCGGTCAAGGAAATCTGCCGCATCGCGCATGAGCGCGGTATTCCTGTGCTGGTCGACGGTTCGCAGGGCGCCGTCCACATGCCTGTCGATGTGCAGGATATCGATTGCGACTGGTATGTGATGACCGGCCACAAGCTCTATGGGCCGTCGGGCATCGGTGTGCTCTACGGCAAGAAGGATCGGCTTCGCGAGATGCGGCCCTTCCAGGGCGGTGGCGAGATGATCTTCGAGGTGACGGAGGATGCCGTGACCTACAACGATCCGCCGCATCGCTTCGAAGCCGGAACACCGCCGATCGTGCAAGCAATCGGGCTCGGCTATGCGCTTGATTACATGGAGAAGGTCGGCCGCGAAGCGATTGCACGTCACGAGGCTGATCTCGCTGCCTACGCGGCGGAGCGGCTGCAGGCGGTGAACTCGTTGAAAGTGTTCGGCACGGCGCCGGGCAAGGGCGGTATCTTCTCGTTCGAGCTTGCCGGCCTGCATGCTCATGACGTCTCGATGGTGATCGATCGTCAGGGTGTTGCGGTGCGCGCAGGCACACATTGCGCCATGCCGCTCTTGAAACGCTTCGGCGTCACCTCCACATGCCGCGCGTCCTTCGGGATGTACAATACACGGGCCGAGGTCGATGCCTTGGCTGATGCGCTTGATTATGCGCGCAAGTTCTTTGCTTAGAGCGATACGCTCTAAGCCGTTGTTTCTACGCAGTTCCGGACGGAAAACCGCTTCGCACTTTTCCTGGAATTGCTCTAAGGAGTGCTCCATATGAGCCTGGACGAAAGCGAACAGAAGATCGACGTGCGCGAAGGCATCGTGCATTCCAGCATTCCTGCCGACGAACTGGCGCGCCTCAGCGACGATGTGATTTCGGCGCTGAAAACGGTCTATGACCCTGAAATTCCGGCCGACATCTTCGAGCTCGGGCTGGTCTACAAGATCGATATCGAAGACGATCGCATGGTGAAGATCATGATGACGCTGACGGCGCCGGGCTGCCCCGTTGCCGGCGAGATGCCGGGCTGGGTCGAAAATGCCGTCGGTGCTGTCGAGGGCGTATCCGGCGTTGAGGTTGCGATGACCTTCGATCCGCCGTGGACGCCTGATCGCATGTCGGAAGAGGCGCAGGTCGCGGTCGGCTGGTACTGATCTGCTCATGTCGGGCGGCTGGTATTGATCGATTAAGCTGCTGGCACTACATTTGAATCGTGAAACGCCGGACCTTTAATCCGTGCGCGGAAGGAGAAGAGGCCGATGGGCTTTGCAGTAATGAGCATGACGGAGGCCGCCGCGAACCGCGTGAAGGCTATCGTCGAAAACTCCGGGCCGGAAGCCAAGGGGCTTCGCGTGGGGATCAAGAAGGGCGGTTGCGCAGGGATGGAATACACCATCGATCTCGTGACCGATCCGAACGCAAAGGACGACCTCATCGAGCGCGATGGCGCGAAGGTCTGGATCGAACCGTCGGCAGTGCTCTATCTGCTTGGCACTGAAATGGGCTTTGAAAGCACGACATTGCGTTCGGGCTTCACCTTCACCAATCCGAATCAGACTTCCGCCTGCGGCTGCGGCGAATCCGTCGAGCTGAAGCCGGCCGACCTCGCGGCTCTGGCCGCACAAGGCAATGCCGTCGTGCCGGCGCACTGATTGTCACAATCGACCGAATTATCGATAAGGCCGCCGTCTCGGTGGCCTTTTTCATTTTACCTCTTCTCAACCGGGCTTTAGAGCCTTTGGCGACAAGCCGCGCCATTGCCTCGCGGAAGAGGAATAGACTGACGAAATGCTTTTGTTGTTCCTGAAAGGCGCTCTTCTGGGTGTCATCATCACCGCGCCGCTCGGACCGATCGGGATGCTCTGCATCAACCGGACGCTCGAGCGCGGCTTTACCGCGGGTTTTTCGTGTGGTCTCGGAACCGCGGTTGGCGACGCAAGCTATGCGCTTGTGGCGGTGACGGGTATCGCGGTCTTTCAGCAGACGATGTCGTTGGCAACGCTACCCTTGGCAATTGGCGGCGGTCTTCTCTTGCTGTGGCTCGGCTATCGCGGACTCACCCATGATCCGATACAGGCTGCCGATATCAAGGCAGGCGGGCTCCTTGGAACGACGTTGGCGACATTCCTGCTGACGGTCTCCAACCCTGCGACAATCCTGTCGTTTGGAGCTCTCTTCGCCGGCTTTGGCCTTACGGAGGAAACGCGGCGTTTCAGCTCCGCCGTCATTGTCGGTGGCGTCTTCAGCGGTTCGCTTGCCTGGTGGTTCTTCCTCAGTGGCGCGGTCAGCCTCGCCAGAAGGCGGCTGCCGCAGGATTTCACTGGTAAAGTGCTTCGCGCCACGAGCTATTTGCTGATTGCATTCGGCGTTCTGGCGCTTGGCTCCGCGGCTTATTCATTTCTCTAGCGGAGCTTGGGTCCGCTAGGACTAGAAAATACCGATATCGGCGGCTGCGACCAGCGTCCGTTCTACTGCGCCAGCGAATAGTATCGTTCCCATGCCAAGCAGGCCAGGCAAGCTGCTGCCGCCGCTGACGACACGTGTGTCCTCGCTCAAATGCCGGATGTTTTGCTCGATCGCTGTAATGCTTTCGAAGGTGGCCTTCTTCAGAAGTTCATCGGGAAACTCGACGTCAAAGACTTCCTCGAGGCGCATCATCAACTGAACGCACGCAAACGACGTCAATCCAACATCAAAAAGGTTCTGGGTGTTTGAAATCTCGTTTGCATCGACTGCAAGTTTGGCATGGCTTGCAAGAGCTCTACGGATTTTACTTTCCATCGGTCGCATCTCCGCATCAATATTTCAATTAGCACGCTACACAAAGAAAGCGTCTACTCCAACTTACCAAAAAGTTGATAGAGTAGTTTTGCTGAATTGAAGTATAAATTTATTGTGACCAGAATCTGTATTTATGGTACTACGCAGTTCCGCGCGATCGTTTCGATTTCTGGTTGATTTTCCGTAATATTGTTTTTCATGAATATGTTTTTGATCCTGCTCAGATCATGAATTCTGCGAGAATCGCTTGACCATGCTGTGACGTCATGTGCGATAGCTGCATCGCCGGGAACGACGTCACGCTTCTGCGGCGCTCGAGGAAACCTGTTCATGACCATCCAGATGTCTCACTCCCGATCGACAGAGGGTGTCATCAAGATACCCGCGATCGGGCTGGAACTCAGCGTTCGGGTTGATCCTTCGACAACGGGCGGAGCGTTCTGCTTCATCGACACTGTCAACGCCCCGGGCTTCGGGCCGCCTCGCCATCGGCACAGGGAGACTGAGGTCTTCCGGGTGATGGAGGGTCGTTATCTGTTCGAGGTCGATGGCGCACAGTTCTACGCCGAGGAAGGGGATGTCGTTACTGTTCCGGGTGGGGCGGCGCACGCCTTCGTCAACGTCACCGACCGGCCCGCGCGACAGTATATTCTCATCGCGCCTGGGCTTGATGCAAAAGCCTTCTTTCTCGGGCTTGCCGGCGTCATGCGCGACGGACGACCGGATACCACGGCGCTCAACGTCTTCGCCAAAAACTGGGACGTGGAGTTTCTCGGGCCGCCACTGACCGTTCCGGCGGAAGGCTAGGCTCCCCCTCAATCCTTTTTGATATCGATACCAGCCTCAACGGCGGCGGCGATGAAAGCCGTGCGGGCGTCCTCGTTGCTCCGCTTGCCCTTGATGACGTCGGCGCAGATGAGCAGTGCCTTGTCGAGCGCGGGGCCATCTTCCGTCGGCCAATCCTCGATCATTGCCCAAGAGGCCGCCTGGGTGGTGGCGATAGTGACGTATTGGCCGGGTTCTTCGAGCGCCAGCACGACAGGCTTCGGCCAGGGCTGCTGGGTGAGATCGCCGTCGGATTTTGCCATGGGACTGGTCGCCTGTTGTCGGTTGCGGAGTGGCGGTCTGCTTAAAGCGGCGAGCGGGCGGCGGCAAGCGGAAAGAAGCGGGATGTCAGCCATTGACCGATGATCGCGGGTTCGCCGTCGTGGAGGTGGTGGTCGGTCGGCGAGGCATGGCTGGTGACGTCTGCGCCGGCGGCTTGGAACTGCCTGGCGACGTGAATGGCGTCCTCGGGTGCGCGGCGGTCGTCTCGGTCGCCGGAGAGGATGAGGATCGGTTTTTCGGGCATAGGCGGGATGATCGCGTCAGGATCCGGCGAGAGTGGGCGGATGAGGATGGCGCCGGCTGTGATGTCGGGTTCGCGGATCAGGAGGGAGGCGGAGATGATAGCGCCGTTCGAGAAGCCGAGGAGGATGGGTGGGCGGGCGATCAGGCCGGTTTCGATGGCGGCCGTGATGAAGGCGTGCAAGCGCTCCGTCTGGAGCGCGAGGTCGGCCCGGTCGAGTGTGCGGTCGGGGTTGCGGCGGAAGAAGGCGTAGCCGTTCTCCCAGGGGATGGGGCCGCGCAGCGACAGGTATGGCCAGCTGGGGTCTGCGGTGTTTGCCAGCGGCGGGAGTTCGGTTTCGTCGCGGCTGCTGCCGTGCAGGAGGAGGAGCGGTGGGCGGGCGTCGGTGGTTGGCGTTGCGCGGTAGTGAAAGCCTTGGAATTCGGGCATCGGGGTGCTGGCTTGGTGCTGTGACTGGACACGAGATCGAGAATCAAAACGCCCGGACTAGGCCGGGCGTTTCGCGTTTCATACCCTCACTCGGCCGCTTCGGCGTAGTCCTCGAGCGGCGGGCAGGTGCAGATCAGGTTACGGTCGCCGAAGACGTTGTCGACGCGGTTGACCGGGGACCAGTACTTGTCGACGCGGAAGGCGCCGGGCGGGAAGCAGGCCTGTTCGCGCGAATAGGGACGATCCCATTCGCCGACCAGGTCTTCCACCGTGTGCGGGGCGTGCTTCAGGGGGTTGTTTGCCCGGTCGGAGCGGCCTTCCTCGATGTCGCGGGCTTCCTGGCGGATGGCCAGCATGGCTTCGCAGAAGCGGTCGAGCTCGGCCTTGGTTTCGCTCTCGGTCGGCTCGATCATCAGCGTGCCGGCAACCGGCCAGCTCATGGTCGGCGCATGGAAGCCGCAGTCGATCAGGCGCTTGGCGACATCGTCGACGGTGACGCCTGCGCTGTCGACCAGCGGACGCGTGTCGATGATGCATTCATGCGCCACGCGGCCGGATTGCGACTTGTAGAGCACGTCATAGGCGCCCTTCAGGCGGGCGGCGATGTAGTTGGCGTTGAGGATCGCCACCTTGGTCGCCTGCGTCAGGCCTTCGCCACCCATCATCAGGCAGTAGCTCCAGGAGATCGGCAGGATCGAGGCCGAACCGAAGGCCGCCGCCGAGACGGCACCCGAGCGTCCGTCGCTCTCCGGATGGCCGGGGAGGAACGGGGCGAGGTGTGCCTTGACGCCGATCGGGCCCATGCCGGGACCGCCGCCGCCATGCGGGATGCAGAAGGTCTTGTGCAGGTTGAGGTGGGAGACGTCGGAGCCGATGTCACCGGGGCGGGACAGGCCGACCATGGCGTTCATGTTGGCACCGTCGAGATAGACCTGGCCGCCATGCTCGTGCACGAGATCGCAGATCTCCTTCACCGTTTCCTCGAACACTCCGTGCGTCGAGGGGTAGGTGATCATGCAGCAGGAGAGGTTGTCCTTGTGCAGCTCGGCCTTGGCGCGGAAATCGTCGAGGTCGATGTCACCATTGTCGCGGACCTTGACGACCACGACCTTCATGCCGACCATCTGGGCGGACGCCGGGTTGGTGCCGTGCGCCGAGGTCGGGATCAGGCAGACGTCGCGATGGCCGTTGCCGTTGGCGATGTGGTAGTTGCGGATCGTCAAGAGGCCGGCATATTCGCCCTGCGCGCCGGAGTTCGGCTGCATGGAGAAGGCGTCGTAGCCGGTGACGGCGCAGAGCTTTTCCGTCAGGTCGTCGATCATCTCGCGATAGCCGAGCGCCTGGTCCTTCGGGACGAAGGGGTGGATGTCGGAAAACTCCGGCCAGGTGATCGGCAGCATTTCGGCCGTGGCGTTCAGCTTCATGGTGCAGGAGCCGAGCGGGATCATCGAGCGGTCGAGCGCCAGGTCGCGGTCCGACAGACGGCGGATGTAGCGGGTCATCTCGCTTTCGGCGCGGTTCATGTGGAAGATCGGATGCGTCAGGTACTCGCTGGTGCGGGCGAGGCCCTTGGGCAGGCGATAGCTCGGTTCGAACTCGCCAACGGCGAAGTTGCCGCCGAAGGCGCGCCAGACGGCTTCCAGTGTTGCTGGGCGGGTGCGCTCGTCGAGCGACATGCCGATCTTGGTGGCGCCGACCTTGCGCAGGTTGACACCTTCAGCGACGGCTGCGCGCAGGATGACGCCCTGCAGGTGGCCGACATCGACGGTGATGGTGTCGAAGAAGGTTTCAGGCTCGATCGTATAGCCGAGCTTTTCCAGGCCCTTGGCCATGAGCACGGCCTTTTGGTGGACCTGCTGGGCGATCGCCTTGATACCCTTCGGACCGTGGAAGACGGCGTACATCGAGGCCATGACGGCGAGCAGCACCTGGGCGGTGCAGATGTTCGACGTCGCCTTTTCGCGGCGGATATGCTGTTCGCGGGTCTGCAGCGACAGGCGGTAGGCGCGGTTGCCGCGGGCATCGACCGAGACACCGACAAGGCGGCCGGGCATGGAGCGCTTGTGGGCGTCCTTGACCGACATGTAGGCCGCGTGCGGGCCGCCGTAGCCGACCGGAACGCCGAAGCGCTGCGAATTGCCGATGGCGATGTCGGCGCCCATTTCGCCGGGCGACTTCAGAAGCGTCAGCGCCAGGATGTCGGCGGCGATAATGGCGATGGCGCCGGTCTGGTGCAGGCGCGAGATCAGGCCGGTGAAATCATGCACGTGGCCATGCGTGCCCGGATACTGGAAGATGGCGCCGAAGACGTCGACCGGGTCGAGGTCGGTGAACGGGTTGCCGATGACGACGCTCCAGCCGAGCGGCTCGGCGCGGGTCTTGATCAGCTCGATCGTCTGCGGATGGCAGGCGGCGTCGACGAAGAAGGCCTTGGCCTTCGACTTGGAGACGCGCTCGGCCATCGCCATGCCTTCGGCGGCGGCGGTGGCTTCGTCGAGCAGCGAGGCGTTGGCGACGTCGAGACCGGTGAGGTCGCAGATCATCGTCTGGTAGTTGAGCAGCGCCTCGAGGCGGCCCTGGCTGATCTCCGGCTGGTAGGGCGTGTAGGCCGTGTACCAGGCGGGGTTTTCAAGGATGGTGCGTTGGATGACCGGCGGCGTGATCGTGCCGTAGTAGCCCTGGCCGATCAACGAGGTCATCAGCTTGTTCTTGTTGGCGGTCTCGCGCAGCTTGTCGAGCGCCTCGCGCTCGGTCATCGGCGCGCCCCAGGCGAGGGGCGCCTTCTGGCGGATCGACGGGGGAACGGTGGCGTCGATCAGTGCGTCGAGGCTGTTGTAGCCCACGACCTTCAACATCTCGGTCATTTCGGCCGGCGAGGGGCCGATATGGCGACGGTTGGCGAAGTCGTAGGGCTGGTAGTCGGTAAACTGGAATTCTGTCGGCGTCGTCATTACGCGGTGAGCTCCTTGTAGGCCGCCTCGTCGAGCAGGCCATCGGCATCGGCGGCGTTGGCGAGCTTCAGCTTGAAGAACCAGCCGGCGCCCTGGGGATCCGAGTTGACGAGCGAGGGGTCGGTGACGATTGCCGGGTTCACTTCGGTGATCTCGCCGTCCAGCGGACAATAGACGTCGGAAGCTGCTTTTACGGATTCGACCGTTGCGGCATTGTCATTCTTCGAGAAGGTCGCGCCGACTTCAGGCAGTTCGACGAAAACCAAGTCACCGAGCTGGTCGACGGCATAATTGGTGATCCCGACCGTCGCAACGCCGCCTTCGATCTTCAGCCACTCGTGTTCTTCGGTAAATTTCAGCATGATTGTTCTCTCCGGAAAATGGTTTCAGCGTTTGTAGGTCGGGGTGATAAAGGGAAGGGCACTGACAGTAACGGGCAGGAACTTGCCGCGCACTTCGGCGTAAACCTCAGTCCCAACGGGAGCCTTGGCGATCGTGACATAGCCCATCGCAACAGGGTGCTCGACGGAGGGACCGAAGCCGCCTGATGTCACTTCACCGATCTCGGTCTTGCCCTCAGAATCCGCAAAGAGCTTGGAGTGACCGCGAACCGGCGCCTTACCCTCGGGCTTCAGGCCGACACGGCGGCGGGTTGCGCCCTTTTCAAGCTCGGACAAAATGCGCTCTGCGCCAGGAAAACCGCCGGCACGGGCACCGCCCGTCTTGCGCGCCTTCTGCATGCCCCATTCAAGCGCGGCCTCGACGGGCGTCGTTGTCGTGTCAATGTCATTGCCGTAGAGGCAGAGGCCAGCTTCGAGGCGCAGGCTGTCGCGGGCGCCGAGGCCGATCGGCTCGACATCGGGATGTTCGAGCAACCGCTTGGTGACATCTTCGGCCTTGTCCGCCGGAATCGAGATTTCGAAGCCGTCTTCGCCGCTGTAGCCGGAGCGAGAGACAAGACAGGAAACGTCGTGCAGGCGGCAATGGCGCACGTCCATGAACTTCATGGCTGCGACGTCGGCCCAGAGTTCGGCCAGCACTTCGACAGCGCGCGGCCCCTGCAGTGCGATCAGCGCGCGATCGAGGACAGTAATGTCGCAGGTGGCAGCGAGGTGCTTCTGGAGGTGCGCGACGTCTGCATCCTTGCAGACGGCGTTAACGACGACAAACAGGTGATCGTCGAGATGGGTGATCATCAGGTCGTCGAGGATGCCGCCGTTTTCATCCGTGAAGAAACCGTAGCGCTGGCGACCTTCCGCAAGACCGACGATATCGACGGGAACCAGGCTCTCGAGCGCAAGAGCTACGTCTTCGTATTTGCCCGACTTTGCCTTGATGATGACCTGGCCCATATGGGACACGTCGAAGACGCCCGCGGATGTGCGGGTCTGGATATGTTCCTTCATGACGCCGGCCGGATATTGGACCGGCATGTCATAGCCAGCGAACGGCACCATGCGGGCGCCGAGCGACAGATGCAGCGCGTGAAGCGGAGTTTTCTTGAGGGCAGCAGTATCGTCCAACGACGCCTCCGGGGTTTGCGCCTGGAATTCCATGCGCGGGCTCAAATCTTCAGGCGCAGTTGCGCCTTGCATTTCGAGCCCCCTCTGTCCCTTTGCCTGAGATTGTTATCCCTTCGGCGAGCGTTTCGAGAACGCTTCTCTCCAGAGTTCCGTCTGCCCCTTGCTGGTCCTTTGGCCTGAGAGTTTCCGGGGCGGTTGCTCCTTCGGCACTGATCGCGAACGACCAGCTTCTCCCAACAAGGTCGAGGGCAATTATCTGGCCAAGGCTGTACTTGGCAAGGGGGGAATGTCGCCCGCGAGCAAATTTTTGTCGCGTGTCCTGGAAGACGACGCAGGAGACAGATCAGTCTTCTTCGTAAAGCTTGAGGGCCTGGTTAAGGCTGGCTTGCGGCTGGCGCTGGCCCATCGTCATCAAGTCAAGCGCCACTTCCGTCGACTGGATGATCGAGGCAGTGTCATCGACATCCGCACCAGCATCGACCTTTTCACGCCGTTCGGCGACGCGGCGGGCTTCCTTCGCGGCGATGCTGGCGGGAACGCGCTTCGGAATTTTCAGGCTTTCCAGCGCTACAACGGCGGTGTCGGCGGATATGGAGATAAGCGAGACTGACATCGGATGAGAATAGCGGACCGCCCTTGGCATCCGGCTAATAAAAACGCTGGCATTTTAAGTGATTGTGAAACCTATCTGTTCGGATAATTGGATAGGAGCGCAAAATTGCGCTAGACCGATCTCATGACACAAGCTCTCCTTGTCGCCGCCGGCGGTGCCGTCGGCTCCGTGCTTCGATATTATGTCGGCCAATGGGCACTCCGCTTGGCTGGGCCGTCGTTCCCCTGGGGTACATTGACGGTCAATGTCGTCGGCTGCTTCGTCATCGGCGTCTTTGCCGAACTTATAGCTCGCCGCTTCGAGGCATCGGAGGAGTTGCGGCTGTTGCTCATCACCGGATTTCTCGGCGGCTTCACGACCTTTTCGGCGTTTTCTCTCGATGCTGTTGCGCTCTTCGAGCGCGGCGCCGTCGCGACCAGCGCGGCCTATGTCATTGCGAGCATCGGCCTCTCCATTGCGGCCGTGATCGCCGGCCTCGCCGTCATGCGCGCAATGATTTGAGATTACGATTTCCGTTTTGTCGAAAAATGCTCTAAAGCCTGCGCAAAACCGCGCCGGGCGCGACGACCATTTTTCCGAAAGATCATCATGGCAGGTATCGAACACATCAAGGTGGAGCCGGACGAGGCGGGCATGCGGCTCGACAGGTGGTTCAAGATCCATTACCCCGGCCTCGGCTTCGGGCCGCTGCAGAAACTTCTACGGTCTGGCCAGGTGCGTGTCGACGGTGGCCGCGTCAAGACCGACGCGCGCGTACAGCCCGGCCAGATGGTGCGTGTGCCGCCGCTGGATGTCGATGCGAAGAAGACCGGCCCAATCGCCGGCCACGACCTGAAGCATGCCGACGATTATGACCTGCTGCAGCGCATGGTTCTCCACGAGGACGACAAGGTGATCGTGCTGAACAAGCCGGCCGGCCTTGCCGTGCAGGGCGGCTCTGGTGTGACGCGCAACATCGACAAGATGCTGGAAGCCTGGACCAACAAGAAGGGCGAGAAGCCGCGACTGGTGCATCGCCTCGACCGGGACACGTCGGGTGTGCTTGTCATCGCCCGCACCCGCGGGGCGGCACAGAAGCTGACCGCGGCGTTTCGTGAGCGCGATACCAAGAAGACCTACTGGTCGCTGGTGCGCGGCGTGCCACGCAAGCACGAAGACAAGATTTCGACATGGCTGGTGAAGGAAGCGACGGCTGACGGAGACCGGATGCGGGTCGCCAAGCACGGCGAAGACGGTGCAGATCACGCCATTTCCTACTATCGCGTGTTGGAGACCGCCGCACAGAACCTCGCCTGGCTGGAGATGGAGCCTTACACCGGCCGCACGCACCAGCTTCGCGTGCATGCGCTTCACATCGGCCATCCCATTATCGGTGACCCCAAGTATTTCATCGAGGATCCGAACTGGGATTTTCCGGGCGGCATCCAGAAACGGTTGCACTTGCACGCGCGCAAGATCGACATCCCGCATCCGAACGGTGGTCGCCTGCGGATCACTGCACCCTTGCCGCCGCATATGGTGCAGACCTGGAACCTGCTCGGTCTCGATCTCGCCAGCGCGGAACGGGATGACGAGGAATGAAACTGGCATTGTTTGATTGCGACGGCACGCTCGTCGACAGTGCCGGCCTGATCCATGAGGTCATGGCTCGTACCTTCGTGCATTTCGGTTACGACCGGCCGCCCATTGCGCTGACCAAATCGATCATTGGCCTGACGCTTGATATCGCCATCGCCCGGATGCTGGGCAAACCGCATGTCGATGACGAGGCTGTTGCAATGACGGCGCATTACAAGGCGATCTACGCCAGTGTTCGCGACGAGCCGGGTATGGATGTCCCTCTGTTCGACGGCATCAAGCTGCTGGTCGACACATTGGCCAGGCAGGACGAAATCCTGATTGGTGCGGTCACCGGCAAGTCGAGGCGAGGTCTCGTGCATGTGCTCGAGACCCACGGATTTGCGCCGCATTTCATCGTCTCGCGCACTGCCGACGATTGCCCGTCGAAGCCTCATCCCGCTATGGTCAGCGAATGCTGTAATGAGACGGGAATGAATCCGGCTGATACCATTGTCATCGGCGATGCCGTCTACGATATGCAGATGGCAAAGGCGGCCGGTGCGACCGCCGTGGGTGTCTCCTGGGGCTATGCCAGCGTCAGCGATCTTGTCGCAGCTGGCGCCGATAGCATCGCCTATCACCCTGATGACATCCTGAAACACTTTCCGCGGGGGTAACGATGCGCGATCTTCTGAACGACTTGTCCGAGGGCTTGAGCCATCCCGATCCTATCCGACGCGCACAGGTTCAGATGAAGAAGCCGCTGCCGAAGCGCTTCTACAAGACTGTCGAGATCGCACCGCGCCAGGACGATTTCGCTCTTGAACTCGACGGCAAGGCCGTCCGTACGCCCGCACGCCATGTGCTTGCCGTTCCAACAAGAGCGCTGGCCGAATTGGTCGCGCGGGAATGGGAAGCGCAGACGGATGTGATCGATCCTGCGACGATGCCAGTCACCAGGCTCGTCAACACCGCGATCGATGGCGTTGCCACCGACGCGCAGGCGGTTTTTGAGGATATTCTGCGCTTTTCGACAAGCGATCTGCTCTGCTACCGCGCGGACGGGCCGAAAGAGCTTGTTGATCGCCAGAGAGACCGCTGGGATCCCGTTCTCGACTGGGCAGCTGAAGCCTTCGGCGCGCGATTCATCCTGATTGAGGGCATCATGCACCACGATCAGCCCCGCGAGGCGATTGCCGCCTTTTCAGCGGCTTTGCGTCCGCACTCGAGCGCCGTCGAGTTGGCCGCACTCCATACCGTGACGACGCTGACGGGTTCTGCGCTGCTGGCGATCGCATTCGCCGAGGCGTTCCTCCCGCCTGACGAGATCTGGTCGCTTGCTCACCTCGACGAGGACTGGACGATCGAGCATTGGGGGCAGGACGAAGAGGCAGAACAGAGACGCGCTCAGCGCTTCGAAGATTTCAAGGCTGCCACGGACGTTTTTTTGGCCTTGAAGGGCTGAAATCAGTTGCCTTGATGCCTGATATGGCGAAAATCTGCGACTCTATCGGGGGCGGATGCGGATTTTTTGAATGAACTGGTTCAAGTCGTGCTTTTTTCGGGTCGCACTTGTCTGCATGGCTTTGGCATCCTGTGCCTCCCTGTTCGGAAAGCAAGATCCCGGCCCGGTCTATGATGTCCGCAACGCGATCATTCTCTCCGGGCCGAACATGCCTCCGGCCCTGCTTTCCGGCATAGGCGACCGCGTCAACAAGGCGATCAACGCTACCGTCCGGACCGAGGTCTATCCCCGGGTCGTGCTCACGATCCGCATCGTGTCGATCCGGCGGCAGCAGGGTTATGAGAAGAACCAGACGGTGGCCGACATAACCGTCGATGCCGCCTCTGTCGAAGACGGTTCCGTCATTGCCGTCAGCAAATTCTCCGTAACCAGCGTATCGAACAATTCGAGCTCGGCCGACGAAATCCTGGCAGAGGATATTTCGGCACGGATTCGCTCGATCTTCACGCTCAAGGCCGGATCCGCATAATCAGCAGCCGCCTCGGCGGCGAGGAGTGTCCATGAAGGAAATTCTCGAAGAACTCGAGCGCCGCCGTGGCGTCGCCAAGCTGGGCGGCGGGCAGCAGCGGATCGATGCGCAGCACCAGCGCGGAAAGCTCACAGCGCGCGAACGCATCGACCTGTTTCTCGATGAGGGGTCCTTCGAGGAGTTCGACATGTTCGTCGAGCATCGCTCCAGCGACTTCGGGATGGAAAAGAACCGGATTGCCGGCGATGGCGTGGTCACCGGCTGGGGCACGGTCAACGGACGCACGGTGTTCGTCTTCGCGAAGGATTTCACGGTTTTCGGCGGCTCGCTTTCCGAGGCGCATGCCGAGAAGATTATGAAGGTGCAGGATATGGCGCTCAAGAACCGAGCGCCGATCATCGGCATCTACGATGCGGGCGGAGCACGCATCCAGGAAGGCGTTGCTGCGCTCGGCGGCTATGCCGAGGTGTTCCAGCGCAATGTTCTGGCCTCGGGTGTCATTCCGCAGATTTCCGTGATCATGGGGCCGTGCGCCGGCGGCGACGTCTACTCGCCCGCCATGACAGACTTCATCTTCATGGTGCGTGATACGTCCTACATGTTCGTGACCGGGCCGGATGTGGTCAAGACGGTGACGAACGAGACGGTGACGGCGGAAGAACTCGGCGGGGCATCGGTCCATACGACACGTTCGTCCATTGCGGACGGCGCCTATGACAACGACGTCGAAGCATTGTTGCAGGTGCGGCGCCTGATCGACCTTCTGCCGCAATCGAATACATCTCCGTTGCCGGAAATCGAATGTTACCAGCCGGTGACCGATATCGACTCGTCTCTGGACACGCTGGTTCCGGCGAATGCCAACAAGCCCTATGACATCAAGGAACTGATCCTGAAGACCGTCGACGAGGGCGATTTCTTCGAGATCCAGGCGAGCTTTGCGAAGAATATCGTCTGCGGTTTCGGCCGGATCGAGGGATCGACCGTCGGTTTTGTCGCCAACCAGCCGATGGTTCTCGCCGGGGTGCTCGACAGCGATGCCTCGCGCAAGGCTGCTCGTTTCGTGCGCTTCTGCGACTGCTTCAATATTCCAATCGTCACTTTCGTCGACGTGCCCGGGTTCCTTCCGGGTACGGCGCAGGAATACGGCGGGCTGATCAAGCACGGCGCGAAGCTGCTGTTTGCCTATGCCGAGGCGACGGTGCCAAAACTGACGGTCATCACGCGCAAGGCATTCGGCGGAGCCTATGACGTCATGGCCTCGAAGCATCTGCGGGGCGATCTCAACTACGCATGGCCGACGGCACAGATCGCTGTCATGGGCGCGAAAGGTGCGGTCGAGATCATCTTCCGCAAGGATATTGCCGATCCGGAGAAGATCGCGGCTCATACGAAAATGTACGAAGACCGCTTCCTTTCGCCTTTCGTCGCGGCGGAGCGTGGTTATGTCGATGAGGTCATCATGCCTCACTCGACCCGCAGGCGACTTGCGCGCGGCCTCAAGATGCTGCGCAACAAGGACTTGGCAAATCCATGGAAGAAGCACGACAATATTCCACTTTGAAGTGAAGAAGCCGTGGAAAAATGATCAAAATCAAGCGGATGTGATGGGAGCACGGGAAATCGTGAATTCTCTAGCTTCGAGCGTATCGCTAACGCTCCTCTGTCTTATGACTTAAGGAGAGACTTATGCCCAGTTTCGAACGCCTCAGCGCGTACCAGCCCTACGCGCTGGCTGCGCTCCGCATTGTTACCGCCCTGCTTTTCATCGAGCACGGCACGATGAAGCTTTTTGCCTTCCCAATTCCGCAAGGTGCCGGCGGTCCGCTGTCGCCGCTGTTCCTGTTCGCCGCCTTGCTCGAGTTCGTCGGCGGCCTTGCGATCCTCGTCGGTTTCCTGACGCGTCCGGTTGCCTTCATCCTCGCCGGCCAGATGGCTGTCGCGTATTTTATGGCGCACTTCCCGAGTGGCTTCTTCCCGGCCGTAAACGGCGGCGCCGAAGCGATCCTTTATTGCTTTATTTTCCTGTTCCTGGTCTTCGCGGGCGCGGGCGCATTCGCGATCGACAAGCGCAACTCGTAGTCGGTCCGTTCGCGGACATGACAGTTCAGATGCGTCCGGGACGAACGCGTCGACCGATCGGCTCCTTCGGGAGCCGATCGTGTTTCCGGGGCCTTCTTAGCCGAGGCGCTCCGCATGCCACCGAAGATGGTCATCCATGAAGGTGGAGATGAAGTAGTAGGAGTGATCGTAGCGATCATGCATGCGCAGGGTCAGCTTTATATCCGTGTCCTTGACCGCTTCCTCGAACAGCCACGGCCGCAGACCATTCTCCAGGAAACCATCGGCCTTGCCCTGGTCGATCAGGAACTCGGGAAAGCGTGCGCCGTCGCTGACCAATGAGCAGGCGTCGTACTGACGCCAGGCGGCGCGATCGGAGCCGAGGTATTTTTCGAAGGCGGGTGCGGACCAGTCCGCGGTCGACGGTTCGACGATCGGCGCGAAGGCAGAGCAGCTCTTGAAGCGGTCGGGATTTTTCAAGGCGATCGTCATAGCGCCGTGACCGCCCATCGAGTGGCCAAAGATGCCCTGGCGGCTCATGTCCATCCGAAAGTGCTGGCTGACGAAGGCCGGCAGTTCTTCGGTGATGTAGCTGTACATCTGGTAGTTCTCGGCCCATGGCTTCTCGGTCGCATCGAGATAAAAGCCGGCGCCTTTGCCCATCTGCCAGTTGGTGAGTTCGTCGGGCACATCGTTGCCGCGCGGGCTCGTGTCCGGGCAGATGACGATCAAGCCGAGTTCGGCGGCCATCCGCCGGTATTCACCCTTTTCCATGACGTTGGCATGGGTGCACGTCAGTCCTGACAGGTACCAGAGGACAGGGCGGGGCTCCTTGATCGCCTGCGGGGGGACGAAGACCGCAAAGGTCATGTCGCACTTGCAGGTCTCCGAGGTGTGGCTGAAGACGCCCTGCATGCCGCCGAAGGCGGTCGCCTGGGATAGGATGTTCATTCTACTCTCCTGATGGTGGCGTGACGGCTTTGGCGCGGCGGCACAGCCTGTCGAATGTTTCGAGAAAGCGGGAACGCTCCTTCGGTCCGAAGGCTGCGTTGTAACCCTTGCTCTCGCCGGTTTCACGCAGATGCGCGCCGAGATCGCGCATGGCGCTCGCCATGCCGATATTGGTTTCGTCAAAGACGCGGCCCGTGGGACCGGTAACGAAGGCGCCTGACGCGACGCAACGCACCGCAAGCGGCACGTCCGCCGTGACGACCACGTCGCCCGGGCCGGCGTGCTCGGCGATCCAGTTGTCGGCAGCATCGAAGGCGTTGGAGACGATGACGTTGTGTACCATCGGGTCGCGCGAAGGGCGCAGTCCGGAGTTAGCGACGAAAGTGACCTCGATCGACAGGCGCTCCGCGACCTTGAGGACCTCTGGCTTGACCGGGCAGGCGTCTGCGTCAACGTAGATGTGGTGCATGTGTGTTCGTTGGTGTCCTGTCGATGCGCTGCGATCGCTCCCAGTCCGCGGTGTTGCGATGACGAAGAGGCGCGGGGGCTTGGTACCAAATAATTCAAACATTTGCGAGGAAAACCAGCGTCGTCATCGCCCGGTGACATGACTGATAGACCGGTTTGCGCACAGGTGTTCGACGAGTCGTTCTGTCATGCCGGACGCTGGGCGCTGGGCCGCGCACAGCGCGTTCGGCGGGTGACGGGATTGGCCGTCAGGCCTCTTTCAACGTGCCGGCCTTCTTCGCGGCGAAGGTTGCTAGGACATCCATCAAGGTCGGGTTCAGGCAGTCGTAGGGTGTAAGTCCGAGTTCGCCGAGGCGGCTGCGAACGCCTGCCATCGCCGACGGCGGCGTGCCGCTTTCGATGATCGAGGAAACAAAGGCGGCAAAGGTCGGCTCCGGCCAACCAGCCTCCTGGAAGCGTTCGGGATGGACGAAGGACAGTCCCTTGAAGGCATGGTCGCGCTCGACGGGGCCGTACATGTGGACGCCGCATTCCTTGCAGGCATGGCGCAGGATCACAGCGTCCTTGTCGACGACCGCAAGCTTGTCGCCATTTTCGAGAACGGTGACGTTGTCGGTCGGGACGACCGCGACGACCGAGAAGGCGGCACCTTTTGGCTTCCAGCACTTGGTGCAGCCGCAGGCATGGTTGTGGGCGACCGTACCCTTGATCGCGACCTTGACCGGGCGGCTGGTGCAGGCGCAGACGAGCGTGCCGCCACCGAAATTGGCCTGGCCTTTCTTAACCCCTGCATCGAGCGCGGGGTGAATCGATACCTGATATGCCATGCTCAGCTTCTCCTCCTCAGCTGCCGATGGCTCCCAAATCAGGACCGATTTGTGAAAAAGTCGCCGGCCATTTCAAAGTCGTGCCGCATTGCGTGGTGGGTCAGTGGGGTGCTCCCTGAGCTCTGTTGCGCAGGCGGGATGTCGGCTGCAAATCTAACAAACCGGCCTTGTGAAAACCAGCGAATCCGCATGGTGGGATTCTCTGGTTTCTGTTGTCAGGTCAGCGTGGTTGCCTGATCATGTCGACGTGCGGGATGCCGTCCTCGAGATATTCCTCTGAGGTCGTCTCGAAGCCGAAGCTGCCGTAGAAGCGGGAAAGGTGGCTTTGGGCGGAGAGGTAGATCGGGGTTTGCGGATGGCGCTCTTCGCAGAGGGAAATGGCCTCGCGCATGACGGCGTCGCCGAGGCGTTTGCCGCGATGATCAGGAGAGACGACGACGCGGCCGATCTTGGCGGGCGCGTCCTTGTCGGCAGGCGCGAAGATGCGGGCTGCGGCGATCAGGTCGCCGTCTTGCAGCAGGCGCAGATGCAGGGCATCGCCGTCCTTGCCGTCGAGTTCCGGATAGGGGCAGTTCTGCTCGACGACGAAGACGTCGACGCGCATTTTCAGCAATGCATACAGCTCGGCGGCGGAGAGCTCATCGAGCCTCCGCGCGTCGACCGTGTAGCTTGGCTGGGTGGTCAATAGACCACCACGCCGCGAATGCTCTCACCCTTGTGCATGAGATCGAAGCCCTTGTTGATGTCTTCGAGCGGCATGGTGTGGGTGATCATCGGATCGATCTGGATCTTGCCCTCCATGTACCAATCGACAATCTTCGGCACGTCGGTGCGGCCACGCGCGCCGCCGAAGGCGGTCCCCATCCAGTTGCGACCTGTCACCAGCTGGAACGGGCGCGTCGAGATTTCCTGGCCGGCGCCGGCAACGCCGATGATGACCGATTTGCCCCAGCCGCGATGCGACGATTCCAGCGCCTGGCGCATGACCTTGGTGTTGCCGGTGCAGTCGAAGGTGTAGTCGGCGCCGCCGATCAGGTCGCCATGGCGCTTCGTCATGTTGACGAGGTAAGGCACGATGTCGTCGCCGACTTCCTTCGGGTTGACGAAGTGGGTCATGCCGAACTTCTCGCCCCAGGCCTTGCGATCCGGGTTGATATCAACGCCGATGATCATGTCGGCGCCGGCAAGGCGCAGGCCCTGCAGCACGTTGAGGCCGATGCCGCCGAGACCGAAAACGATCGCCGTCGAGCCGATCTCCACCTTGGCGGTGTTAATGACCGCGCCGATGCCCGTCGTCACGCCACAGCCGATGTAGCAGACCTTGTCGAAGGGAGCGTCGGGGTTGATCTTGGCGAGCGCGATCTCCGGCAGAACGGTAAAGTTCGCGAAGGTCGAGCAGCCCATGTAGTGGTGGATCTTGTCCTTGCCGATCGAGAAACGGCTGGTGCCGTCGGGCATGACGCCTTGCCCCTGCGTCGAGCGGATCGAGGTGCAGAGGTTGGTCTTGCGCGAGGTGCAGGAGTAGCACTCGCGGCATTCCGGCGTGTAGAGCGGAATGACGTGATCGCCCTTCTTCAGCGATGTGACGCCGGGGCCGACGTCGACGACGACGCCGGCACCTTCATGGCCGAGAATCGCCGGGAACAGGCCTTCCGGGTCAGCGCCCGAGAGCGTGAAGTCGTCTGTGTGGCAGATGCCGGTCGCCTTCACCTCGATCAGCACCTCGCCGGCCTTCGGGCCGTCGAGCTGTACGGTCATGACCTCGAGCGGTTTTCCTGCCTGAACGGCAACGGCGGCGCGAACGTCCATCTTCGAATTCTCCAATGCTGATTTGATTGCGCGGACTCTTGCACGCCGCATGTCGGTGGCTCAAGGAAAAACCTGCGCAGGACGCAGATTTCCTTGTTCAAATAGCAACTTGCGGCGATTGCTGTGCAATCTGCGTCAGAATAGATTTTTCACTGCGAAGACGATGGCATAGCCGTGCATCGCGATTGCCGAATAGAGGCCGAAGGCAACCATCATCCGCTCTCCATCGCTCATTTCGTCGAGCTGATGACGCGGCTTGACCGAGCGCGCACCGATCAGACTGACAACAGTGAAGACCAGCAGGCCTATCGTCAGCATCCGGGCCGGAAGGCCAATGGCAAAGCCAATGCACAGGATGCAGAGCGTCACGAAGAAGCTCGCCGCGATCTGCGATGACCGCGAACGGAAGATTTGTCGCAGGACCTGTCCTCCGTCAAAGCGATGCATCGGCAGCAGGTTCAGAAGATTGAACGCCCCGAGGATCAACAGAAAGACGAGGGCGGGCTTAACCGCGCTCGTCGGCAAAATGCCTTGTTCAGCCAGTTGTTCCGCGAGGCAAAGTGGCGGCACCAGGAAGGCCGACATGCCAGCGCCCATCAATGCGCATGTTCCGACCTCGAACAGCGATCGGTAAGGCCTGCCGCCGATCGCCACACCGCCGAGCAGGGGGATGAAGATCATCCGGACCGAGGGGTGGCCGAACATCCGATAGGCCGCCATGTGGCCAAGCTCATGCAGGACGATGACCAGCGTCAGGAAGGTCGAAATCATCAGGCCCTGCATGGTCAGACCAAGAAACGGCCAGAGCAGCAGGGTCGAGACGATCGCCAGCAAAACCTGGACAAGTGGATGTTCGAAATACCCTTGGGGAACGGACTGCCCTGTTTTCAACCAGCCCTCTAGGGCGCGCATTTCCCGCCGCAACGCAAAGTATCGGACAATGAGGAACGCCAAGCCGCGATAACGATCGGTCTGGGTGATTTCGATCGTGACACCGTTGGCCGTCTCGCGGACAATCCGGCTCTCCTGGAAATTCTTCCAGAAAGAGGGATCGAGCGTGCTGTCGTCTACGACCGACGATCTGTATCCGACCGTGTTTGCGTTGGCTGTGTCTAATGGCTCGACGGTAAGAAGCCGTCGCAGCGGCGCTCCGTGACGGTCGAGATGCTTGTAGGTCTGCTCGACGAGGTCGCCGCGTTGTCTGAGGGGTTTGCTCGACAGGACGGAATGGTGCCAGTCTGCGGCATCGCCGGCGGGGTGAATCGCGCTCCAAAGTTTCTCGCGAGTACAATTGAAGGTGCGCCGGATAGACAAGGTCCGTTGCCCGAGCGGCAGGCGCATCAACAAGGCGAGCAGCCCGAGGTTGATGGTCAGCAGCAAGATCGCCGATTGCACCACGGTCATCCACATACTCCATTCGGGCCGTTGCCGAATGGCCATATTCTAGAGCCGACGCCTTAACGAAATTGATCCGCCTCGGCACGCATCGATGTGCCAGAATGGTTCAGGCAAATTCCATGATCACGGCGTCGACCGCCAGGCTTTCGCCGGGCTTTGCGTTGATCTTGCCGACAACGAGGTCGCGCTCAGCCCGCAGCACATTCTCCATCTTCATTGCCTCGACGACGGCGAGGGTTTCACCGGCCTTGACCTCCTGGCCTTCAGCGACCGCAATCGAGACCACCAGTCCCGGCATGGGGCAAAGCAATAGCTTCGAGGTATCCGGCGGCAGTTTCACCGGCATCAAACGATCCAGTTCCGCGTGGCGCGGCGTGAGGACCTTCGATTTTACCGAGAACCCCTGCCAGTCGATCCGTTGACCGTTGAGCAGCGGCCGCAATTGTGCGGTCACCCTGAGATTGCCGACGCGTCCGCTCCAAACTGGCTCACCGGGTCTCCAGTCGGTGACGACATTCAAGATCTCGTCGCCGATCGCGATATCCATTTCGAAGGGAACCGTCGGGATGCCTTCAAGCAGCCGCGCGGCGATGTATTCGTCGTCCAGCTTGACGACCCAGTTTTCGCTGATCACGCCTGACGACTGGCGGAGTCGATCCTTGAAGTAGTCACGCCTGTTCGCGTCTATCAGGGCCGCCGACAGCGCAACGGCTGCGAGGACCAATTGCTGGACACCATCCGGCGTCATCGGCGCGAAACCGTCGGGATATTCCTCGGCGATGAAACCGGTCGAGAGCCGTCCCTCCCGCCACCGCGAGTGCTTCATAAGCGCGGCGAGGAAGGGCACGTTGTGTTCGATGCCATCGACTACGAAGCCGTCGAGAGCCTGGCCCATCGCCTCGATCGCTTCCAGGCGGGTGGGGGCCCAGGTGCAGAGCTTGGCGATCATCGGATCGTAATACATGGAGATCTCGGCACCCTCAAAGACGCCGGTATCGTTTCGTACGATCGCGTTTCCAGCCTTGCCCTCCGCGGGCGGGCGATAGCGCGTAAGCCGGCCGATCGACGGGAGGAAGTTTCTATAGGGATCTTCCGCGTAGAGACGGCTTTCGACCGCCCATCCATTGAGGCGGACATCATCCTGTGTGAGTGCCAGAGGCTCACCGGCTGCGACCCGAATCATCTGCTCGACCAGATCGATACCCGTGATGAGTTCGGTCACCGGATGCTCGACCTGCAGGCGGGTGTTCATTTCGAGGAAGTAGAAATTGCGGTCTCGGTCGACAATGAACTCCACCGTTCCGGCGCTCTGATAGTCCACCGCCTTGGCGAGTGCGACCGACTGTTCGCCCATGGCCTTGCGGGTCGCTTCGTCGAGGAACGGCGAGGGAGCCTCTTCGACCACCTTCTGGTTCCGGCGCTGGATCGAGCATTCGCGCTCTCCGAGATAGACGACATTTCCATGAGCGTCCGCAAGGACCTGGATTTCGATATGGCGCGGCTCGACGATGTACTTCTCGATGAAGACCCGATCGTCACCAAACGAACTCCGGGCTTCCGACCGGGCGCGGTCAAAACCGTCGCTGATGTCGGCCTGGTTCCATGCAATGCGCATGCCCTTGCCGCCGCCGCCCGCCGATGCCTTGATCATAACGGGATAGCCGATTTCGCCGGCAATCCGCTCGGCGTGGTCGGCGTCTTCGATAACGCCGAGGTGGCCAGGAACCGTCGAAACTTTCGCAGCATTTGCGAACTTCTTCGATTCGATCTTGTCGCCCATGGCCTCGATTGCACGCGGTTTTGGGCCGATGAAGACGATGCCTTCGCTCTCGAGGGCTTCGCAGAACGATGCGCGCTCGGAAAGGAAGCCGTAGCCAGGGTGGACGGCTTCGGCGCCCGTCAATTTGCAAGCGGCGATGATCTTGTCCGCGACAAGATAGCTTTCGGAGGCCGGCGCTGCGCCTATGTGGACAGCTTCGTCAGCCATTTCGACATGCAAGGCATCCCGATCGGCGTCGGAATAGACCGCGACTGTCGCGATGCCCATCCGGCGCGCAGTTTTGATGACGCGACAAGCGATTTCGCCGCGATTCGCGATCAGGATCTTGTTGAACATGAAGACTCCACCCGTGAGATGCGTACCCGAAGTCTTACGCATAAAGTTCGGGAGGCACAATCACATGCGAAGTCTTCATTGGCAGGGGCTCAGGCGACGGCGATGCTGTCGTCGACGATGCGTAGCCAGCGGCTGCGACGCTGCGGTTCTGCGTGTTCGACCAGACGAAGGCCAGCCATGATGTCGTCCCAACGTGGATGGTTGGAAGCGGGCAGGGTGGCTTCGCCGATTCGCATCAGAACATTCCACGTCATAGGCTGGACGTTGATGCTGCCTCCATCGGATACGCCGCGCAGGACACGCATGACATAATCGATGTCCTGACGCGAAATGCCGCGACGTTCTACCGCCCGCACGAGGCTGTAGCCGCCGATCTTTCGATCAATCGCCAAACGGAGCTGATCCAATGCGAAAGCGCGCAACTCGTCGGGAACATAGGTCGCGATGTCTATGACATGCTGGACCAGTTCCAACTCCAGGGGTGAGTTGACGACGCCGTCGGTTGCGACCATGCGCATCAGCCATGCGACGTTGATCTCATCGAGGCTGCCCTGCGGATAGCTGTAGTTGACGATGAATGCCGCCAGTTGCTCGACGAAGAAGTTGTTCCACTCCGGGCATTTTTCGGGGCATGAATTGTTCAGCGCCAGCATGACGACGACGTCGTCAGGGGTCCGGATTCCCTCCGGAAAACTATGTTTGCGCAATAGGCTGATGTCATCGACAGTCAGCCGATGCTTCCCGGCGATTACACATGCCGGAAAAGCGAGTCGAAATTCGCTCATCTTTTATCTCCAAGCTTCATCATGAAGCCAAGACGATGCTTACAGCCAGCGAATTGACGTTCCCTCAACGGGTGCGGTTAACGAAACCTTCGGCGGTTTATGACGCTTTTAGTGATCTGGCCTGAACGCGTTCGCGCCAGATGATAAACAGGCCAGACGCGACAATAATCAGGATTCCCACCCACTTCGAAAAATTCGGAAAGTCTCCGAAAAGCGCGTAACCAAGCACCGTCGCCGAGATGATCTCGAAATATTGAAACGGCGCGAGCAGGGAAAGCGGGGCCATTCGGAAGGCTTTGACCACGATCATGTGCACATAGCCGGAGAGCGATCCGAGAATCAGCAGCAGAACAAGTCCAAGAACCGACGACGGCAGGGACGGTTCGAAGTCCGCGACGCCGAGCCCGCCTCCAATGGCAAGCGCAACCGACATGAACAAGGTGCCGCCAATGCCGGCCATCGTCTGCATCGTCAAAGGCGAATCGGCCGTGCCGATCGCGCGGTTCAGAAAAAGATAAAGAGCGAAGAGAAACGCGCAAAACACCGGGAGCAGTGCCTTCAGGCCGAACACCTCGTAGCTCGGCTGGATCACGATCATGGCTCCGCCGAATCCGACGACGATGGCCGTCCAGCGGCGCCAGCCGACCTTGTCACCAAGGAAGAGCGCGGAAAGGCCGGCAAGCATGAAGGGTTCGACGAAATAGATGGCGAAGACGTCTGCTAGCGGCATGTATTTCACAGCCGCGAAAAAAAGCAGGCTTGCCGCGCCGTGCAGTGCGCCACGAAGCAAATTCATCCAGGGACGCTTCGCAGACAGCGCACCCCAACCGAACATCAAGAAGAGAATCGGCAGCGTGCAGAGGAGTTGAAAAAAGAATCGGTAGAAGGTGACCTGGCCGGGGGACATGGCTTCGAAGGTTGCCATGTATTTCGCGATCGCATCCATTGCCGGCAGAACAAGCATGGCGCCGCTCATCAGGGCCATGCCTTGCAGTGGATTATGATGATCGGAAGGATCGTTCATTGGAGAGATTTCTTCATTGGCTGAGGTTCAGCCATCAATGATAAATATCTCTCTCAAGAAGAGATGGTGCGGTCGAGAAGACTCGAACTTCCACGGGTTGCCCCACAGCGACCTCAACGCTGCGCGTCTACCAATTCCGCCACGACCGCATCGTGGTAGGTGCCGGTTTGTGCCGGCGACGCAGCATGTAGCAAAAGGTTTTTCGGGACACAAGGGCCATGTGACAGATTTTTTCAAACACGGTGACAGCGTTTGAATCGAAGCCGAAACAGAGCCATATAGACAGCCATACGTACCCGCCGGGAATGTCCGGGCCGGGTGGCAAGGAATGGCTATGTTACGCACAGATCTCGACTTTTCCATGTTTCCCACCGCCGGTTCGCCCCCGGTGCGCTGGCGTATCTCCGATGGGCTGGTGCCCTACGAAGAGGCTGTGGATATCATGGAGCGGGAAGTCGCAGCGATTTCCGAGGGTGGCGATGAACTTGTGTGGCTACTCGAGCATCCGCCTCTCTATACGGCCGGAACTAGCGCCGACGCGAAGGATCTGGTGCAGCCCGACCGGTTTCCCGTTCATCAGACCGGGCGCGGCGGCGAATACACCTATCATGGCCCCGGCCAGCGCGTCGCCTATGTCATGCTGGACCTCAAGCGCCGCCGCCAGGACGTGCGGGCTTTCGTTGCGGCACTGGAAGAGGTCATCATTCGCACGCTCGATTCGATGAATGTTCGAGGTGAGAGGAGGGAGGACCGCGTCGGTGTCTGGGTGCGGCGTCCCGACAAGCCGGTGCTGCCAGACGGATCTGTCACAGAGGACAAGATCGCGGCGCTCGGTATCCGCTTGCGCAAGTGGGTGACGTTTCACGGGCTGTCACTGAACGTCGAGCCCGATCTCGATCATTTCGGAGGAATCGTGCCGTGCGGGATCTCAGCTTATGGCGTGACGAGCCTGATCGATCTCGGCCTCCCGGTCATGATGACAGATGTCGACACGCGACTTCGCACGGCCTTCGAATCGGTCTTCGGTCCGACCACGATCTGTCGCCCCTGAGATAGAGTTGGAATATATGAGGGCAGGGTGCCTGCCCTCATGGTCCCCAAGCAAAGACCTACTTGTCGCCGACGTCGCGGCAAGCGTCGGAATGTGACGCTCCGCTATCGCCGCCTGCCGTGTGTACGCGGCCGGTTGGAGTGGTTGGGCAATTGGGAAGCGGCTTGATGCTCCCCGTGGACATTTTGTCAACGGACGAAGACATGCGAACGGGAGCGAATCCATCGCTGTCATTCGTGTAGTCGTTCGAATATTCCGGAGCCTTGTGCTGCGTGTAGTGAATAGGCTTCGATGGCGCAACCTGTACGGGAGCGAAACCGTCACTGTCATTGGAATAATCGTTCGAATACTGGGGCTGTGCGAAGGCCGTTCCAGCCAGGCCAAGGGCGAGAATTGCAGCTGCCGTAGCAAATCGAATATGCATCGTAGTTCTCCTCAATCCATCGTTGCAAACAACGTGACTTCCAACCCTCGGCGAAGACAACTTCGCGCCCCAATTAAGGCGGGATTGTGAATGAGGCGGCCACAGCCATCCCACGATTTTTCAAATGAAAATCACGGCATCGCGACTGGATTTGATCGAGGTTGATGGAACTCTTCCCGAGAGGGTGGATTGCCGCAGTGGAATTATTCACAGCAATCAATGGGAGATATTACTGCTGAAACAACCTAACTCCGGCGGATATTTGCCACCATTCCGTTTGAAGAATCTGGATCAGCAGCCTGAAGTAGCCCTTCGATCAGCTCCGGCGTGAGTTCATCAAAATGCGAGATGATCGTCGTGGGTTCGAGTGTCGCCACTGGCACGTCGGAATAACCGAACGGAACCGCGATCGATGGTATCCCGGCGTTACGGGCAACCAGGATATCGTTGATGCTGTCGCCGATCATCACGGTGCGCAACGGATCGCCGCCAGCGCGATCGATCGTTCCAAGCAGGTGACCGGCGTCGGGCTTGCGCACGGTGAATGTATCGCCGCCCGTGATCGCATCGAAGTGGCTGGTCAATTCAAGACGATCGAGAAGAGTGCGGGCGAGACCTTCAAGCTTGTTGGTGCAGACAGCGAAACGGTATCCCTTGCTTTTCAGGTCTTCCATCGAGCGGAGGAGGCCCGGGTAGGGATGCGTCTTACCGGGCATATTCTCTGTATAATGTGCGATGAAGCGGTCGAGCAGCGCGGGCAGCTGTTCTTCTGTCAATGGATGCCCCTGGAGGCGGCAGGCTCGCTCTATCATCACCTTGGCGCCATGTCCGACGAGATGGGTCAGGTCTTCGTATCGCACAGGAGCAAGCTCCAATGCCGCGATCGTATGGTTCAAGCTCTCGACAAGGTCGGCATGTGTATCGAGCAATGTTCCGTCGAGGTCGAAAACGATCAGTGCTGGTGCCATGGATTTGATCCGCCTGCTATCTGTTGTGTTCATTCCGACGTAGGCGATGATTTCGGCAAACGCAACGTTGCAGCTACTTTACTTGGTGCAGCAAAAACTCCGGCGGATTTCGAAAAGCGTTGGCGTTATTTGGCTTTCGTTTGCAGGACGAGGCGTGTAAACACCTCACCCAACGTAACATTTGGAGTTGGCGGCGCATGGATGCCCGCGAAATGAAGATCAAGGCTGCCGAGGCCGCACTTGCCCACGTCGAGTCGGGCATGCGGCTTGGGATAGGGACGGGAAGTACCGCCGAGGAATTCGTGCGCCTGCTTGCCGAGAAGGTGGCCCACGGATTCAAGGTCGAAGGTGTTCCGACGTCGGAACGGACGGCCAGGCTCTGCGTGGAACTCGGCGTGCCGCTGAAGTCTCTCGATGAGCTGCCCGAACTCGATCTGACGATCGACGGCGCCGACGAGGTCGATGCGGCTCTGCGCCTGATCAAGGGCGGTGGCGGTGCGCTTCTTCGCGAAAAGATCGTTGCCGCGGCTTCCGAGCGGATGATCGTGATCGCGGACGATAGCAAGCTCGTGCCGACGCTCGGGGCATTCGCACTGCCGATCGAAGTCAATCAATTCGGGCTCGTCGCAACGCGCATCGCCATCGAGAAGGTGGCATCGAAGCTTGGTCTCACCGGGACGCTTTCGCTGCGTAAATCGGAAGACGGAAACTTCATGACGGACGGCGGCCACTATATCGTCGATGCATCTTTTGGCCGCATTCCTGATGCAGAGGCGCTTTCAAACGAGCTGAATGCAATCCCAGGTGTGGTTGAACACGGACTCTTTCTCAACATGGCCACGCTCGCAATTATTGCCGGTCCGGCGGGTGCGCGCACGCTGCAGGCAAACAGGTAACAGGAGCTATGAAACTCATGATTAAATTGGCAGGTCTTGGCCGTTTTGCCGCTGCGACCATCATTCTTTCTGGCGTAGCGATCGGCGCCGTTCAGGCCCAGGAAGCATCTCCGGAACAGCTGAAGGCCGCTAAGGCGGCAATCAATGCGATTGGCGCAACGACCCAGTTCGACAATATTCTGCCCGGCCTGGCCGAGCGTCTGAAGGCCGACCTCATCCAGGATTCGCCGAACTATCAGGACGCGATCACCGAGGAAGTCGACAAGCAGGCTCTGGCGCTTGCGCCGCGCCGCGCCGACCTCGAGAAGGAAGCCGCGCTCACCTACGCCAAGGCATTCACGGTTGAAGAACTCAACGCAATCGCCGAATTCTACAGCTCGCCTGTCGGCCAGAAGCTTCTGAAGGACGGCCCGATCGCTTCGCGTGAGACCGTTAAGGCCGCGGACATCTGGGCACAGGGCATTTCGCGCGACCTGCAGAAGCAGACGAGCGCCGCCCTGAGCAAGGTGGTCAAGGCTCCGCCGGCTGCAACGGCCGATCCGGCAGCGGCACCGGCTGACAAGCCCGCCGCAAAGCCGGCTGTAAAGCCCTAAGTTTTTCAGACCCACGAATTTCGAAAGCCCGGCATCGTCCGGGCTTTTGTTTTGGTCGGCGCCGACACTATATCAGCCGCAGTTCCTTCTGCGATTCCTTCCGGAGTTTCTCATGACATCCTACGACTACGATCTTTTCGTCATTGGCGGCGGTTCTGGCGGCGTGCGCAGTGCGCGCGTGGCAGCGTCACTCGGAAAGAAGGTCGCGATCGCCGAGGAATACAGATACGGCGGTACCTGCGTCATCCGCGGCTGCGTGCCGAAAAAGCTATTCGTCTATGCCTCCCAGTATCACGAGCACTTCGAGGATGCGGCCGGTTACGGCTGGGACGTTGGCGCAACGTCGTTCGACTGGAAGAAGCTTATCGCCGCCAAAGACGCGGAAATTTCGAGACTTGAGGGGCTCTACAAGAAGGGCCTCGCCAACGCCAACGCGGAAATATTGGAAACGCGCGCCGAACTGGTCGACGCGCACACAGTACGGCTGGTCAAAACCGGCCAGAAGGTCACGGCGAAGACGATCGTTATTGCGACGGGCGGTCGGCCGAACGAACATCATGCGCTGCCGGGCCATGAACTCTGCATTTCCTCCAACGAAGCATTTCACCTGGAGGAGTTGCCACGCTCCATCGTTATCGCCGGTGGCGGTTACATTGCGGTCGAGTTTGCTAACATCTTCCATGGGCTTGGTGTCGAGACGACGCTGATCTACCGGGGTGCCGAAATTCTATCGCGTTTCGATCAGGACCTGCGCCGCGGGCTTCACGAGGCGATGACGGAAAAGGGGATTCGCGTCCTGTGCCACGACACCCTGGCAACGGTGTCGAAGAGCGACGATGGGCTGCGGGTCGAGACGCTGAAGAATGGCACGTTGAATGCCGACGTGGTGCTGCTGGCACTCGGGCGTGTGCCGAACACCGAAGGGCTCGGACTGGAGGCTGCCGGCGTGAAGACCGATCAGCGGGGCGCAATCGTTGTCGATGAATACTCAAGAACGAGCATCGACAACATCTACGCTCTCGGCGACGTCACCGATCGGGTACAGCTGACGCCGGTCGCAATCCATGAGGCGATGTGCTTCATCGAGACGGAGTACAAGAACAATCCGACGAAGCCTGATCACGATACCATTGCAACGGCTGTGTTCTCGCAGCCCGAAATCGGAACTGTGGGGTTGAGCGAAGAGGAAGCGGGCAAGCGCTACAAGGAACTGGAAGTCTACCGTGCCCAGTTTCGCCCGCTGAAAGCAACGCTGTCGGGCCGGACCGAGAAGATGATCATGAAGCTGATTGTCGATGCCGCGAGCCGCAAGGTGGTTGGCGCGCATATTCTCGGCCACGACGCCGGCGAGATGGCACAGCTGCTTGGCATTACGCTGAAAGCCGGCTGCACCAAGGACGATTTCGATCGCACAATGGCGGTCCATCCGACTGCGGCGGAGGAGCTCGTCACCATGTATGCGCCGAGCTACCGCGTTCGCGACGGCCAGAAAGTTTAAGCCGCGGCCTCAGCTCGTCAGGCGTGGCGTCCTGATGACCTTGAGGAACAGAGCCTTCATGGCGTCGGCGATACCATCGGTCGGCGTCACTTCGAAGTAGAGACCGGGTGTTGCGCAGGCCTGCATCTTCGTCGGGATTTCGCTCTGGAAGGGCTTGATCCAGGTGTTGTACCAGCTGTTCTTCGGTAGCGGCAGATAGGTCGTGTAGAGAACCGCAATCTTGACGCCCCGGTCCTTCAGCGGCTGGCAGAAAGAGGTGTCGATCGGCTCCTGGCAGCGGTCGCCGGTCTTGGCTTTGGTGCAGTTGGTTTTCTTGCTGTCACCGACGCCGTCAGAGACGAAAAACAGGATCTGCTGAGGCTGAGATGAGTTTGCACCATCGCCCGATGTGCCGATGATCTTGTTCATCTGCGTCAAGGCGTTGTCGAAGCTCGTCTGCTGGTCGTTGTTGTAACCCTGGTAGGGGATCGACATCAACGTGACGGCATTGGTGTAGGTCGCAACCTGATCGAGGTTGGAGATCGGCGAAGAGATGGTCGTCAGCGTTGCGTCTTCTGCCTTCGTGCCGAAGGTGTAGACGCCCATCTTGAACTGATTGTCCGCCGTACGTTCCGTCTTAGCCGTTGCCGTCAACTGCTGTGTTGCCTGGCGCACGACGTCGACGCGGAGCGTCACGCCGTTCTGCCGCGCGATATTATAGTAGCTGTTCTTATCCTCGACCCCTGCCGTCGAAACGATGTGGCAGGCGAAAGCGCAGGTATCGGATGTCTTTCGCTCCATCGTCGCCACATCGGTCGGCGTCGCACCGACGCCCATCGACGGGGTGTTGTCGAGCAGGATGTAGAAGTTCATGAACGACGCGGTCTGGAACATCGCCGTGGCCGTGCCCGAAATCGGGATGTTCTTCTGGCCGAAGAGCTGCATGAACGTCGTCGGAACGTTGGCGCTGAACGAAACCGAGGAATTCAACCGGTTTGCGGCACGTGTGACCTGGGTATCCAGCGTTACCTGGCTGGCCGTGATTTCTCCCTGCATCTGTCCGGAAAAGATGCTGCGCGCGTCGTCCTGACCGACCGAGATCGGGCCGTCCGCGCTCATCGCCATTGCCGCGGCGGCGGCCGGAGATTTCTCGGCAATCGCGCCGATCGCCGCTGCGTCGGCGGCGGAGTAGAGTTGCGTGCGCAGGCTCAACGCATGGGAAAAGTCGATTGCCGCGCCCGCCGCGCCGATCAACGGCACGACGAGGATGGCCGTCATGACTCCGAAGTTTCCGGAACGGTCGCTGAAGAAACGCGAGAAGCCACGCAAGATGATAATCCCATGGTTTCACCATCACATCGGTGTTTCAAAGCGGGATCTTCATGCCCGGCCCTCAAGCCTGTCTTCTAGGCTAAAAAATTGAATCAGATGCGAAATCTCTTGGTTTATCGAGTCTTAACAGCTGCAGCGGGCGTGTCGGCTGTGCTGTCGGATCGCTGCAATGCAAATGCCGCAGCGCCGCTAGGCAACGGGACGCTAAAGGTTTATAAGCCGCGCAACATTTTGGACAGGAACTTCCGGCGGCTGGCGCGGATGGTTGAAACAGGTGAGTGAGATGGCACAGAATTGGACCCCGAGCAGTTGGCGGCAAAAACCGATCCAGCAGGTGCCGGACTATCCGGATCAGGCTGCATTGGCGGCAACGGAAGCTCAGCTCGCCTCTTATCCTCCGCTGGTTTTCGCCGGTGAGGCTCGCCGTCTGAAGAAGCATCTTGCCAATGTGGCAGAGGGCAACGGCTTCCTGCTCCAGGGCGGCGACTGTGCCGAAAGCTTCGCCGAGCATGGCGCTGACAACATTCGCGACTTCTTCCGAGCCTTCCTGCAGATGGCCGTCGTTCTGACGTTTGGCGCGCAACTGCCGGTCGTCAAGGTCGGCCGCATTGCCGGTCAGTTCGCCAAGCCGCGTTCGTCCGGGATCGAAACGCAGAACGGCGTTTCGCTGCCGAGCTATCGCGGTGACATCATCAACGGCATCGAGTTCACCGAAGACGCCCGCATCCCCAATCCCGAGCGCCAGGCGATGGCCTATCGCCAGTCGGCCGCCACGCTCAACCTTCTGCGTGCGTTCGCGATGGGCGGGTATGCAAACCTCGAGAACGTGCATCAGTGGATGCTGGGCTTCGTCAAGGACAGCCCGCAGGGCGAGCGTTATCGCAAGCTCGCTGGCCGCATCAGCGAAACCATGGACTTCATGAAGGCGATCGGCATCAGCGCGGAGAACAATCCGAGCCTGCGCGAAACCGATTTCTTCACCAGTCATGAGGCGCTGCTTCTCGGCTACGAAGAAGCGCTTACTCGCATCGACTCCACTTCGGGCGACTGGTACGCGACGTCAGGTCACATGATCTGGATCGGCGACCGTACGCGCCAGGCTGACCACGCACATGTGGAATACTGCCGTGGCATCAAGAACCCGATCGGTCTGAAATGCGGTCCGTCGCTGCAGGCTGACGATCTGCTGAACCTGATCGACATCCTCAATCCGACCAATGAAGCCGGTCGCCTGACCCTTATCTGCCGTTTCGGCCACGACAAGGTTGCCGATCATCTTCCGCGCCTGATCCGCGCAGTCGAGCGCGAGGGGCGGAAGGTCGTCTGGTCCTGCGATCCGATGCATGGCAACACGATCACGCTCAACAACTACAAGACACGGCCGTTCGAGCGGATCCTGTCCGAGGTCGAGAGCTTCTTCCAGATCCATCGCGCGGAAGGCTCGCATCCGGGCGGCATCCATATCGAGATGACCGGCAAGGATGTGACGGAATGCACCGGCGGTGCTCGCGCACTGACCGGCGAAGACCTGCAGGATCGCTACCATACCCATTGCGATCCGCGCCTCAATGCCGACCAGGCGCTCGAGCTGGCATTCCTGCTGGCTGAGCGGATGAAGGGCGGCCGTGACGAGAAGAGAATGGCCGCAAGCGCCTGATCTTTTGGACAGCGGAAAAATGAAGAAGCCCGGCGGTTGCCGGGCTTTTTTATTGGACCAGCACCGATTGCTGGCAACGCGCGTCAGTCATCCGCACGTCGGCTTCGCCGATCTTGATGCCGAGCATCAGAAGCGTGTTGTAGAGCAGTTCGTCGAGCGGTGCCGTCGCCCCCGACAGGGTATCGGCGACCGCCGACATCACAGCCTTGTTCGTCCCAAGTGTAATGAACAGCAACTGTATTTCTATGTCCGTATTCTTCAGCAGCGACTGGACGGCCGAGGTCAGGCTGTCTCGGGTCGAGACGTTCTTGATCGTCTTTGCGGCAATGTCAGTGCTCTGAAAGCCCAATCGGGTTTTCGAGGTGTTCGTCAAATTGACATCGGCCATGCCCGTGACGCGCAGGAGGTTGGCATCGATGATCGTTGCGGGCGTCACGCGCGGCTTGCTGCCGAAATTCGCCATGGCTGAGGGATCCACATCGCCAAGAGCGATTTCTGCGACGCCCGGGACGACATCGACGCCTATGCTCGCGTTCTTGGGGTTGCCGCCAAGGCAGCTGAAGGACGCCAGTTTCGCCTCTGCATAGGCAGCCTCGACATAAAGCGGCACACGCACCTTGAGACCCGCGATCGAGGAAAGACCTGGGATGCTTGCCTCGATCGCGAGGCGAATCTGTGCAGTTCGGACTGCTGCGCCAGTGGCGCCGACGGCATTGGATGCAACGCCCTTGGGCCGCTCGCCGATCGAGAGTTTCAGGGTGATACTTGTCAGCCCGGGCACCGTGCCGGCAAGATTGACCGCCACCTGGTTCTTCTGGTTTGCCGCCATCGCGGTTGCCGACAGAATATCCATGACGCTCGCATCGACGAGCAGATGCGAGCCGCTGCCGATCACTCTTTCGCTCAACGGGCCAAGATCAACCAGGTCTTTCAGCTTCACCTTCAATTGCGTCGATGCCAGACCCTTCTCCAGGGATGAAAGTGCCTTGGTAACGGTTGAGGACAGGCCCGGCGTCTTGCCAAGCGTATTCAACAGCCGTGGATAGGAAATGTCTGTATTGAGCAGGTCATCGTAGGTCGCCGCCTGCAGATTGAGGCTCGTGGCGAGCAGGTCCAGATAGGAGAGGAGATCGACGTCCGCGGATGCCAGAGCTTCGTAGTCGGCCACCTTCAGCGATACCGTGGTACCGAGCAGGCTGCCAAGCAGCGCATTCAGAACGCCACCGTTCAGGCTCGCGAGACGCGATCCGATTGAGAAGGCCGCAATCTTTGATGCCGACGCCGTGCCGACGGCACCAAGTGTCGGAGGAGTTGCAAAAGACGCGGCAAATGTCAGCTCTGCTTTCTGTTGCACTGCAACCTTTACGGCATCGTATGGCTGAACGCCGGGCACGAACCGCTGTGCCGCTGCTACAGATGGATCTGCCACATAAACGCCAGGCGTGTACTGGACGACGGCGTCGTATTGCGAGAGCTTAGGAGTGTCGGAGGGGAGGCTGCCGGATGCCGTGAGATAACCATTCGTGGTCTTCACCGCGACATTGAGGCCGTTCTTCTGGAAGTTCGCGACCAGATTGGAGGATGCATTGGCGATGTCCGAGGCAGCGACTATTGCGCCGATATCACTTAGCTGCTGTAGCCGCCGCTGCTGCAGCGTCATCATGCCGTAGTCGACGCCAAGCGCGAGCGTGTAGAGGATCAGCGGTGCGCATAGCGCCGCCATGATCGCCACATTCCCATCCCTTGCGGTAAGGAAATTCACAAGAGACCGATGCCTTACAGTCATATTCCACCCATGCGGATCGTCGCAAAACGACGAATTGTCGTACTCGGAAGCGGAAATGAATAGAGATTCCAGATGGGTAGGGCGCTAGCGTCGTATTCCGTGGTCACCGTGAACTGATTGCTGTTCTGCGGATCGGTCGCCACTGTGACCTGCAGCTTCTTCCGATCTATCAGTGGATCGTTCAGCGTGGAGACGGTTATGTAGTTATTGACGAGCGTCACGCGCTCTTGCTCTGAAATGCCGGCAACCGCGGTGCGCGCCGCATCAGCGGTAAGCTGCTGCAGGGCATGGGCGGCACTCAAATAAATGCCGTAGGCGATCAGCGTCAAAACGACCAGAAGGAACAACGGCGCCACGATCGCAAATTCGATGGCGGCAGCGCCTCGCGTGTTCGACAGGAGGCGGCGAATGGTATTCATGATGACCACTCCTTACGCTGGTCGAAACATGTTCGACAACAACCCAAGGATACATCTTGATTTCTTAAGTTTTACTTACCTAATAAACCCACTGCGTGTATTCGCTGAAGGACAGCGCGCTGCCGCACTTTCTCGGAAAAGTGGTGCGGTTGGAGTTTTCGTTTATATTTTTCAGGTGCTTGGCGCTGGCTGCTTCGCGGCCCAATGGATGGATTTATCCAGTTCGGCGAATTTGGCCGCCTGCCAATAGAAATAATCCTCTATGAAAACTTGGGACAGCCACAGGCGGCCACGGACCTTTTCCCAGCCGAGCAATTGATCGGTTTCGGCCTTTTTGAACATCCGCTTGAGATTCGTCAGTGAAATTCCGAACTCGGTCGCGATCTCCGTCAGGCTTATACCATCGAGTGCGACGCGGTCGTGCTCACGCGCATCGTCGGGCAACCGGCTGATGAGATCATGCAGCACGAGCCCTCCGATATCCGACCACAGGAAATGGCCGATGCTGTCACGCGGGTGCTTCCACGCGGGATCACGAATCAGGGCAGTGGCCGCGTGCGGTTGCGCCAGTATGAAGAGGTGAGGCTCCGTCTGCGTAAGAGCCGCCCTGTTGCCACCGTCGAGTTGGTCCAAGCAGGCCATGTGCCCAAGGAACCAGGAGAACATGGCTTCCTCACTAGCATCGGTCGTCTCAAGGCGACGGACGCGTCGGTCTGGCGTTTCATCCGGCACATCGCGCAGGAAGCGATAGGCCACCAGTTCGGCCAGAAACGACGCGGCGGTATTCTTGCTCGCGACATCGAATTCGACGGCCGCCTGCATCATCCTGCTTGCAGTCAGACCCGAGAGCGGGTCGCTTCTGTCGCGACCTGCGTGCATGGCGAAAAGCGTCTGCGTCAGCAGCCACTTGCGGTGCGATGCTGCAAGCCTCGCGAGGCGGGGCGTTTTCCTGTGTATCTCAATCAGGTGGAGGGCTATTTTCCGCTCGATAGCGAGAAAGGAAGGGTGATGCAGTATTTCCCGACTATCGTGGAGCTTGCCGACGAGCTTGGGTCGAGAAGCGAGGGTATGAAATTCATCCATTTTCTTTGTAACAATGTATCGACGACTAAATTTGGCTATTGGAATATTTTTAGTACAATTTCAATGCGATACACACCCATGCGGCAAGGATCGCAACAATATAGTTAAGTGGCTTCCGCCGGATCAGCCTGTGATCTTCTGAGACAGCTGCGCGATCTCCTCGCGCAATGCTGCGATCTCAGTCAGTACATGGCTATCAATCTTCTGATGAAGCGACAGTACTTCCAACTCGGCCTTGAGATTGACTTCATAGTCTTTAGCCGCTTCGAAGCGGTCACGTTCCGCCTGCCGGTTCTGTGACATCATGATGATCGGCGCCTGGATGGCGGCCAGCATCGACAGGACGAGATTGAGGAAGATGAAGGGGTAGGGGTCGAAGGCACGCGTCATGAGAACGACCGTGTTGACGACGCACCAGAAAACAAGGAACGCCAGGAAAGCCAGAATGAAGCTCCAGGATCCGCCGATCCGCGCGATCGAGTCGGCCAGACGCTCGCCGGACGTGGATTCGGCCTTGAGCGCGGCGTTTATGTCGGTGGAGATGATCTTGCGCTCGTGCGCCTTGGCAAGCACGCGCTTCTCTATGTCTCCGAGCTCGTCGGGGCCCTTCCCGAAGTGGACGTGAACAAAATTGGGCAGGTTATACATGGATCGACTCCCGATGCGTGCTTCGCTTTTCGGGGCGAGTATTCCGTTATGCCGCCAAATTGCAATCTACCATAAGGTCAGGTTCCAGAATTCTGAGCACCTGAAGTCTCGGGGAAGAAACGGGCGCGCGACTGCGCCTTTCCGAACATGATGTCATGCTGCAGATAGCGGTAGTCGCGGACCAGGGGGTCAAGTTCGGCCGGCTTCAGCACCCAGTCCGGCGTCGGCGTGCCGTCGCGTGCGATCATCTGATAGCGGTCGACGATCGGATACTTCTTCTGCATCCGGCCAAGGAAACCAGTGTAGTAAGGGTGCTCGTAGCCGGCGAATTTCAACAGATGATAGGGCAACATCGACGGGCTGACCGTTCCGACATCGGTCTTTGTGCCCTTCCTGTTCGACCAGATGACCAGCGGCGTCTCGTGTTCCTTCTTCATCACGGGCACTGAAGCCTTGCGGGTGGCGACCTGGTCCGGCATGTAACCGGTCGTCATGTAGACGCTGCCCAGCGGCGGAAGATGATCGCCCCACAGGATGATGATGGTTTCGCGATCGCGTTTTGAGGCCCAGTCGGTCAGCATCTTGAAGCTTTCGTCAGCTTCCTTGATGCCCTGCGTGTAGGTCGCAAGCGTTGCCCGTTCGGCGTCGCTGAGGTTGCCCTGGATGTCGATGCTGTTGTTTGCGTAACGGTTCGGCTCGTAGGGGCCATGACCCTGGAGGGTGACCGCGAAGAAGAAGAAGGGACGATCAAGCCCGTCGGCTTCCTGCATGATCTCCTTCATTAGCGAGTCGTCGGATGCAAAAATGCCGCGCTTCTCCATCGCAGGCATCGTTTCCTCGCTTCTGAACTCCTCAAAGCCGAAATCCTTATAGACCTCGTTGCGGTTCCAGAACCAGCCACTGAATGGGTGCAGTGCGCGAGCGACATACCCTTCGCCGCGGAAGAACGTTGCGAGTGACGGTACGTCGGTGCGGATATACTGCTGATAGGGAATGCTGCCGTAGGGCAGGAAAGCATTCGAGAAGCCGGTCAGCGCCTCGAATTCGACATTGGCCGTCATTCCTCCGAACTCAGGCGAGAAGACATAGCCTGATTGTGCGGCGCGGATGTTGGGCATCGGATCGGCGGAAAGCGTGACCGAGTTCAGCCGTGTCGGATCCCAGAAGGACTCGCTCATCAGCATGATTACGTCAGGCTTTTCGCTGGGTCCGCGCATGTAGCCGTAATTGCGTGCGGGAATGGCGTCGAGCGCCTGGGAGCCGAACCCGCTCGGCGCTGCGACATCGGCCATCGGCACGTTGAAGATGAAGGCGAGGATGAAGCCGTTGCTGCGATAGTTCTCTTTCTGGTCCCACATCATGGGCACGACCTGCAGGCGATCGCGGATCCACGAATACTGCGAGTAGTCCATGAGGGAGCCGAACGCGAAAATGACCGGCAGGCCGAGGCAGAGGCGGCGCACGCGTGCCTTATGCGACAACTTCGGCAAATGGCGCCAGCAGTAGCGCCAGGCCATAACTAGGCCCGCAGCGAAGACAACAATGCCGATGACGAGTGCCACGGCGGTCAACGGCCGGTCCCTGACCATGACAGGCAGGAGTTCGACGATCTGGCGACCGAACAGCACGTCGGACGGATACAGCGGGTCGCTGAGATAGTGCTGCTTCTGATTGGAGACGAAAGCCGGAATTAGGACCAGCGGCAGGACCACTAGAACGGACAGGAAGCGGCGACCGAATGCTGCGTCGAGAGACAGCATAAGGACGGTCAGCATCACGACCGTTGTCATGCCGGGGCGTGCCGTCGATGTCAGAAAATCACCGACGTCGGTAACGCTGCCGCGAGCAATCATCTCCACCGCGATCGTGGCGAGCAATGCGATCATCGTCGACAGGAGAATGCCGATTCCGGCGCGCACCGCCGACGAGCGAATGTTGGCGTCGATCCCGGAATAGAACGACACGACGCGCACCGCCGCTCCGGATCTCATAACTTGCGCGATCAACGCCTCAACTCCAACGTCATAAAAACTTCATCGAACTGTCACATCCGCGTCATGAACGCTAGATGAACCGATTAAGTTTCCTGGGATTGCTCAGCTTTTTATCGTTTTGGGCCAAGGGCGTAGGGCGATGACGGCGGAATGCCGTGCTTGCGCCGGGCAATCGCCTATCGTAGTTGATGATCCCCACCCGGCAGCGAGGAGTACGACGTGCGGAGTTCGGTTGAGATTTACAATGTACGAACGGCCGAGACACGGGTCGTTTGGCAGACGGAGCAACTCGTCGAGGCGCCGAATTTCGCGCCGGACGGACGCTATCTGCTGCTGAACGGCAACGGACGACTGTACAAGCTTTCGCTCGACGGATCCGGCCGTGTTGAGGAGGTCGATACGGGCTTTGCCGTCACCTGCAACAACGACCACGGCATTTCCCCCGACGGATCGCAGATCGTCATCTCCGACAAGACCGAGTTCGGCAAGTCGACGATCTATGTTCTGCCTATCGAGGGTGGAACACCACAATTGGTGACACCGAAGCAACCCTCCTATTGGCACGGATGGTCGCCCGACGGGAAAGAGCTTGCCTACTGCGGCATCCGGGACGACCTTTTCGATATCTATACGATCCCGGTTATCGGCGGCGAAGAGCGACGGTTGACCCATGGCGAAGGCCGCAACGACGGGCCGGACTATTCTCATGACGGCCAATGGATCTATTTCAATTCGAGCCGCACCGGGCTGATGCAGATCTGGCGTATTCATCCTGACGGTAGCGGTCTCGAACAAGTCACGCATGACAATTACGGCAACTGGTTTGCGCATCCGGCGCCCACCAACGACAAGGTCCTGATCCTCTCGTACGACCCCGATGTCTTCGATCATCCCCGCGATCTCAACGTTCGCTTGCGGATGATGGATATGGATGGCGGCAACCTCACGACGCTGTTCGAGCTCTTTGGAGGGCAGGGGACTATCAATGTTCCGAACTGGTCACCTGATGGTGACGAGTTTGCCTTCGTGCGTTACTTCCCGGCATCGGACTGACCGCTTGCGCCAATCGGCGGTTCCCGGCATAGAGGCTGCGTCAGGTGCCCGCGACAAGGCGGGAGAATCGGGAATCCGGTGAAAGACCGGAACGTGCCCAACGCTGTAAGGCTGACGTTTGCCGCATGATGCCACTGGTTCAACGGACCGGGAAGGCGCGGCAGGCGGACGACGCCAAGTCAGAAGACCGGCCCGACAATCATAGACTGCCCCGCGTGGACGGCGGGCGGTGGTATTGTTGGGGATTAACGATGCGACCAAACACGTTGGAGCCGCTCGCGAGAGCAGGCGCTTTTGCGCCGGATGAACAAGAAAGCGTCTATAAGGCGATCAAGACCAGGCGGGATGTCCGATCAGAGTTTTTGCCTGAAGCGGTTCCTGATGACGTTATCAGGCGTCTGCTGGACGCTGCTCATCACGCGCCATCCGTCGGCTTCATGCAGCCGTGGAACTTTATCGTCGTGAAAGATGGCGCCGTGAAAGCCGCGGTTTGGGAAGCCTTCAACCGGGCAAATCTTGAAGCTGCGCAAATGTTCAGCGGCGAACGGCAGGCGACTTACCGCTCTCTCAAACTGGAGGGCATCCGAACCGCGCCTCTCGGCCTCTGCGTTACCTGCGACCCGCACCGCTGCGGCGACGTCGTGCTTGGGCGGACTCATAACCCTCGCATGGACTCCTACTCGACCGTTTGCGCGATCCAGAACCTCTGGCTCGCCGCCCGTGCCGAAGGGGTCGGTGTCGGTTGGGTGAGTATTTTTCGAGAGGAGGAGCTGAAGCGCATTCTGGGAGTGCCGGAGCGGGTCGAGATCGTCGCCTGGCTGTGTATCGGTTATGTCGACCGGCTATATTCCGAGCCCGAGCTTGCCGTAAAAGGATGGCGCCAGCGACTGCCGCTGGAGGAGCTGGTGTTCTCCGATCACTGGGGCGAAAAGGCACCGGAATTCGCCTCGTCTATTGCTGCTGAGGCTGGGGACCCTGCACGGCCGGGTTCTTGAGGTCAATGGTTCCCTGATCTCCGGCCAGGAACTGCGGACCGACCTGCCGGACCTTATTGCCCTGCGGATCGTAGGGCCGGTCCGATACCTGCGGCTGTGGTGCCGCTGCCGGTGACGCGGTTGTACTGGCAGCCGGCGTCTTGGTTTCGATCGTCGTGATCGATCCCTTCTGCGGAGGCTCCGTGGTCGCCGATTGGCTTTTGCGCATTCGCTCGTAATAGCCGTTCAGGTCGCACGTGCACGACGTCTTCTCGCCCGGCTTGCGGTTCTTGTAGGCAAAGGCGTTCGGCATGGCGCTATAGGGCGCTCCGGTTCGCGCGGATATCATGTTCGACGTCTCGGTGTTCGAGACGTCATGATAGAAGAGTTCGGTTTCGATCCCCGGGCACATCTTCGAACATGTCTCCGCGTCGCGTGCGAAATCGAAGGACGTGGCGTTCGGAGTGATCGGGAAGAAACCTCCGTCACAGGTGCGGACGCAAACCGTGTTCACATGAGACTGTGTGCCCGACAGATAGGGGCGCTGCGTCTGGTTGAAGCCTGGTGGAATGAACGTGTCGTTTCGGCCAGTCTGGTCCTCGACCCCAGGCTGCCGATCGTCGTTGCGGCCCCAATCGGAAAAATCGGCGTCGTTGCAGCCGTTGTCCTCCAGCGCGGAGAGCAGTTCGTTGCGCGTACGGGTATCGTCGCTTCGTGCCCGCGCGCCGTCTCGCTGGTCCTGGAGATAGCGGATGTTGTCGACCATGCGCGCTTCTGCCTTCTCCAGCTCGCCGCAATAGTCGGCGTTCTCCCCACCGACCACAACCATGCTGCCGGCGCTGCAGCCGTTTCGGCGCAGGTCCGTGCGCAGTTTGCGAAGTTCCAGGTTCTGTTCGGCGAGGGCGCTGGCGTATTTGCGAACTTCGGGTGTGTTGCCGATCACCTCGGGCAAATCGGCAAGACGCGCCCGCAAGTCACCGCAGATTGGTGCGACTTGCGCATAGGCGGGGCTGGAAAGAGCAATCAGAAGCGCAAAAGACAGGTTCCGGCGTTTCAAGGCATCGTCCCGCGGATAAACGACAAACGTGAGAGGCGGCATCACCGCCTCTCCTTCCTAGCCTGTTTGTCTTAACAAGCTGCCGCCTGAAGCCTAACGCATTTTCCCGATTTGTGCCAACTCACGCCGGCTGGGAAGCCTCGACCACCGCGAGCGCCGCCATGTTCACGACGCCGCGCGAGGTGACCGACGGTGCCAGAATGTGCGCGGGCATGGCCGCTCCGAGAAGGATTGGGCCTACGTGCAGGCCGTCGATCATCGACTTGACCACGCCAAGCGTGATGTTGGCCGCATCAAGGTTCGGGAAGACGAGCAGGTTGGCTTCGTCGTGCAATGTCGTGTCCGGCATGACGCGCTTGCGCAAAGCCTCGCTGATCGCGCTTTCACCATGCATCTCGCCGTCTACTTCGAGCTCTGGCGCGCTTTCACGCACCAGCTTGAGTGCGGCGCGCATCTTCGTGGCGCTCTCGGATTCACGCGATCCGAAATTCGAGTGCGATACGAGGGCGGCGCGCGGCGTGATGCCGAAGCGCTTGATTTCTTCAGCGGCGAGAACCGCTGATTCCGCGACCTCTTCGGCCGTCGGATTGAACGTCACATAGGTGTCGGTGAAGAACGTTGCGCCGCGCTGTGAAATCAGGAGGCTGAGTGCGGAGAAGTCGCGGACGTTCTCGCGCTTGCCGATGATCTGGCGAACATCGCGCAGGTGCTTCTCGTAACGTCCTTCAAGACCACAGATGAGGGCGTCTGCTTCGCCACGCTTCAGAGCTAGTGCACCGATAACGGTCGTGTTCGTACGAACGATCGTACGTGCCGCTTCGGGGATGACACCGCGGCGGCCGACGAGCGAGAAATAGAGGTCAACATACTCGCGGAACCGTGGATCGTCTTCGGGGTTGATGACGTCGAAATCAGCCAGCGGGCGAATGCGAAGGCCGTAGCGCTGCAAGCGGGTCTCGATGACTTGCGGGCGGCCGATCAGGATCGGTTCCGCGATGCCTTCTTCCAGCAAAACCTGGGCGGCACGCAGCACGCGCTCGTCTTCACCTTCCGAGAAGATCACGCGCTTCTTTTCAGCATTCTTCGCAGCGGCAAAGATCGGCTTCATGACGAAACCGGAGCGGAAGACGAAGCGGTTCAGCTGGTCGAGATAGGCGTCGAAGTCTGCGATCGGACGCAGCGCAACACCGGTTTCGGCGGCGGCCTTCGCAACGGCCGGCGCAATACGCAGGATGAGGCGTGGGTCGAAGGGTGAGGGGATCAGGTAATTCGGCCCGAAGATCGGCGTCTCGCCCGAGTAGGCGCGGGCGGCTACGTCGGAAGGCTCTTCACGCGCAAGTGCTGCGATGGCGCGGACCGCCGCCATCTTCATTTCTTCGTTGATCGTGACGGCACCGCAGTCCAGCGCGCCACGGAAGATGTAGGGGAAGCACAGAACATTGTTGACCTGGTTCGGGAAATCCGAACGGCCGGTGCAGATCATGGCGTCCGGGCGTGCCGCACGGGCCAGATCGGGCATGATCTCGGGCGTCGGGTTCGCGAGTGCCATGATGAGCGGCTTTTCAGCCATCTGTGCCAGGAGTTCCGGCTTCAACACGCCTGCGGCCGAGAGGCCGAGGAACACATCCGCGCCGCCGATGTTTTCGGCCAGCGTGCGCGTGTCGCTCTTCTGCGCATAGACGCTCTTCCACTCGTCCATGAGTTCCAAGCGACCTTCGTAGACGAGGCCTTCAATGTCGTGAACCCAGATGTTCTCGCGTTTCGCGCCAAGAGCTACGAGCAGATTGAGGCAGGCAAGGGCTGCCGCGCCGGCGCCCGAAGCGACAATCTTGACCTCGTCGATCTTCTTGCCGGCCAGTTCGAGGCCGTTCAGAATAGCGGCGGCGACGATGATTGCCGTGCCATGCTGGTCGTCGTGGAAGACCGGGATCTTCATCTTCTCACGCAGCTGGCGCTCGATTTCGAAGCACTCGGGCGCCTTGATGTCCTCGAGATTGATGCCGCCGAAGGTCGGCTCCAGGGAGGCAACGGTCGATACCATCTGGTCGACGCTTGCTGCTTCAACCTCGATATCGAAGACGTCGATATTCGCGAACTTCTTGAAGAGGACCGCCTTGCCTTCCATCACAGGCTTCGAGGCGAGCGGGCCGATATTGCCGAGACCGAGAACAGCCGTGCCGTTCGAAATCACGGCTACGAGGTTGGCGCGCGATGTGTAATCGGCAGCAGTCTCCGGATTGTCGCGGATGGCGAGACAGGGCGCTGCAACGCCCGGAGAGTAAGCTAGTGCAAGATCTCTCTGATTGCCGAGTGGCTTGGTGGCCTGGATCTCCAGCTTGCCCGGACGGGGATAGCGGTGGAAGAAAAGCGCCTGCTCATCGAGGCTCCCGCCTGCCACGTTCTTTTCCGTCTTGGGTTTGTCGTGATGATCCATCATCGCCTCCGGCTGCCGCATGCTGTCTTTTGGAGTGCCTTCAATACATCAATCGAACTGCCGTAACAGTCAGAATTTCAGAGGCAATGGCGAAAAGCTCACAATTGTGAGGCGTAGCGCGGGAGCTGACGCTCGCAGCGGTGGGAAGACTGCCGCTATGTCATCTTCCTGAAACACGAGTCTGGTTTTCAGGGGGCAGATGAAGCATGGGGCACAGGTAGAATGCCTGTGAAGGAAAATATGGATACCCGCCACTTCCGTACGCTCTTTATTTCCGACGTGCACCTCGGCTCGAAAGCCGCGAAGGCGGACTTTCTTCTCGATTTTCTGAAATACCACGACGCCGACACGATCGTCCTCGTCGGCGACATCGTCGACGGATGGCGGCTGAAGCGTAGCTGGTACTGGCCGCAAGACTGCAACGACGTCGTTCAGAAGCTGTTGCGGAAGGCGCGCAAGGGAACGCGTGTCGTCTATATCCCCGGCAATCACGACGAATTTCTCCGTGATTTCCCGGGCATGCATTTCGGCGGCATCGAAGTTGCCGAGCGCATGATCCACGACACCGCCGACGGCAAGAGATACCTCGTTCTGCACGGTGACGAATTCGACGTCGTCGTCCGTAACGCGCGGCTACTCGCCTATCTCGGCGACTGGGCCTACGACATGGCGATCATGATCAATGTCGGTCTCGCCGCCGTTCGCCGTCGCCTCGGCATGCCATACTGGTCGTTCTCCGCCTGGGCAAAGCTTCAGGTCAAGCACGCCGTCAACTTCATCGGCGAGTTCCAGAGAGTGGTTGCCGACGAGGCCCGGAAGAACAACGCCGACGGCGTGATCTGCGGTCACATCCACCACGCTGTCATGGAAGACATCGACGGCATCCGCTACATCAACACCGGCGACTGGGTGGAAAGCTGCACTGCTATCGCCGAGCATCAGGACGGGACTTTCGAACTGATCGAGTGGCGCCAGATCGCCGATAGCCTTCCGCTGGCGCTGCCGGTCACCCCGCAGGGCGAGCTGGCACAACAGGCTGCGTGACCTTCATGCCCACGTATATGCCGACGCCTTTAAGGCGTCGGGGCGTGGCATCACCGCGACAGATCCTATTTATTTTTGAAAACGATTTGGCGGGCTATTTCTCGCCATAGTCGCTTGTAGGTTGATGTGTTAGGCAACGATCAGTTTCCTTACAGGTCTACCAATGATTCCCGCTCAAAATCCTTCCTCGGGCGAGGGCGCGCCTGCGCACTTTCGATTGCTAAGTGCCCTATCTTATTGCGCGCCGCTCCTCGTCAACGGTGTGGCCTTGCCGTTCTTCCCGGTCTGGCTCGCCCTTCACGATTTCAACGACCACGAGATCGGGATGATACTGGCGGTTCCGATGGTCGTCCGCGTTCTCGTGGCGCCTGTCGTGGCCATGTATGCAGACCGGATGAAGGAGAGGGCGGACGTTCTCCTGTTTTCCGGCGGCCTGTCGTTGCTGACGGCGATTGCACTTTATTGGACGACGACCTTCTGGCCGGTTCTGCTGGTCTATACGCTCCAGGGGGCGACCTTCTCCTTCTACGTGCCGGTCGTCGAATCGATCGTCATCTCAGGCGTTCGCCGCTGGGGTCTGGATTATGGCTCGATGCGAGTGTGGGGATCGGTCGCCTTCATCGTCTCGACATTGATCGGCGGACAACTTGTCGGGCGCTGGGGCGGCGAGATGGTCCTGCCGGTCATGACATTCGGCTTCATCATGACCATGGTCATGGCCCTTTATTGCCCGCGAATCGGGCCGACACGGCGGCGCGGTACGCCGGTCGATATCCCGGCAGCCACCGGGAGTTCCCTGAGGCAGCCTCATCTTCTGGCCTTGCTCATCGGCGTCGCGATCCAGCAGTCGAGCCACGCGGTGCTGCAGGCTTTCGCCACGCTCTACTGGCACGAACTCGGTTTCTCGGGAACACAGATCGCCTTGCTCTGGAGCGCCGGCGTTGCCGCTGAGGTGACAGTCTTCTTTCTTTCCAGGCGTCTTAACCGCCGGTTCGATGCATGGACGCTAATCCGCTTCGGCGCGGCCGTGAGCGTCTGTCGCTGGGTTCTGTTTCCGATGCACTGGGGATTTGCAGGATTCTTCCTGCTTCAGTGTCTGCACTCGTTTACCTACGCCTTCGTCCACACCGGCGTGCAACGGCGCATCGTGGCGTCGGTGCAGGAGACACAGGAGTCCTCGGCGCAGGGCGCCTATTTCTTCTATAACGGCATGTGCATGGGGCTGATGACGATCGCCGCAGGTTACATATACGCCGCACTCGGGCTGGCAAGCTACTACGTGATGGCGCTCGTGGCGCTGGCTGGACTAGGCCTGATCATCATCGCTTACTACCTTCAGCCCCAGAGATCTCTTTCGGGTGGCCAGACGAGAGAGGCAGCGTAGCGCAAGCCGGGCTGCCGATCCCGGGCCAGCAACAGCGGGCCATCGAGATCGACGAAATCGGCATCCTGCGCAAGCAGGACTGCCGGCGCCATGGCAAGCGACGTGCCGACCATGCAGCCGAGCATGATCTTGAAGCCAAGCCTCTGGGCCTCGAGCTTCATGGCAAGGGCTTCCGTCAGCCCGCCCGTTTTGTCGAGCTTGATGTTGATTGCATCATAGCGATCGCGAAGGCTCGCGAGGTCGCCGGTATGATGCACGCTTTCGTCTGCACAGACGAGAATCGGACGTTCGATTTCGGCAAGAATTTCATCCCGGCCGGCTGGCAGAGGCTGCTCGACCAATGCGACCCCCGCCTTGGCTGCAATCTGCAGGTGCCGCGCAAGATTTTCTTCGGTCCACCCTTCGTTTGCATCCAGAATGATCGTGCTCTGGGGTGCGCCGCCCCGGACCGCGAGAATCCGGCTCTCGTCATCGGCGGTACCGACCTTCACCTTCAAGAGCGCGCGATCGGCATTCTTGCGCGCCTGATCTGCCATGAATTCTGGCTCGCCGAGCGAGATGGTGAAGGCGGTCGTGAGCGGATGCGGGTTCTGAAGACCGAGGCTAGCAGCCACCGATTTACCGCTTCTTTTCGCCGCCAAGTCCCATAAGGCGCAATCGACTGCGTTTCTGGCCGCACCGGGTGGCATCGCTTGCGCCAGATCGCCGAGTTCGAGACCGCCTTCAAGGAGAGGCCGCGCGGCCTCGATCTGCGCCGTGACGCTTTCAATGGTCTCGCCGTAGCGACGATACGGAACGCATTCTCCCCATCCGGTGACATCGCCATCCTTCAGGACGCAAGTGACGACCTCGGCCGTCGTCTTGCTGCCGCGCGAAATCGTGAAAGTGCCTGCAATGGGGAAGGAGCTCGTTTCAATTTCGAGGGACCGTGGCATATTTGCAATCCTGCACGCATGGAAATTTGGTTGGGCTTGGGTATATTGGTCGCTAGCGGCGAACACTGGTTCGCGAGTCGGCAATGTCGCCGTAAGCCTTGAAAGATACAAGCATTTTGAAGTCCGAGCCCCGCAACGCCGCCTCACTGCACGTGGACGACCAAGCAAATGGGTCGGAGGTGCACGCCCATCTCGAGGGTAACTGGCGAAGCGCCAACATCCATTTCGTCCTGAAGGATTTCGAGAAGCTGACTGCGCGGGACAGCCGTAGCGTCACACTCGATCTGTCGCAGATTTCCGACATCGATACGGCCGGCGTCTGGCTGCTGTGTCGCCTGAAAAAACAGGTCGAAAGTGCCGGTGGCACGCTGACGTTCGAGGGCAGCAACCCGCATATCGACGAACTGATCGCTTCCTTCTCAGAAGAGCCCGCAAAGAGCGACGCCGAGCCTGCACCGAAGCTGTCCCTGGCCGAACGTGTCTTCGCGCCGATCGGCAAGATTGCGTTCGATCTCTGGAACAACATCGCGGCCGCCATGTACATCCTCGGTTCGGCGGTCCGCGGCGCGCAGATGAAATTCGGTCGCGGCAGCGGTGTGTCACCCGCCTCGATCGTCAATCAGATCGACCACATGGGCGTTCGCGCGGTGCCGATCATTCTGCTGATGTCGTTCCTGATCGGCGCGATCATCGCGCAGCAGGGCGCGTTCCAGCTCAGATATTTCGGCGCCGAAGTCTTTGTGGTCGACCTTGTCGGCATTCTGCAGTTGCGTGAAATCGGCGTTCTTCTAACTGCGATCATGATCGCAGGTCGCTCCGGCAGCGCCATTACGGCTGAAGTCGGCTCCATGAAGATGCGCGAGGAAATCGACGCGCTGAAGGTCATGGGCCTGAACCCGGTCGGCGTCCTGATCTTCCCGCGGCTCGTCGCGCTGACAGTTGCCCTGCCGCTGCTGACCGTTATCGCCAATTTCGCATCGCTGGCCGGCGCCGCCGTGGTGGCCTGGGGATACTCCGGCATCACCTTCGCCAACTTTATCGCTCGCCTGCACGAGGCGATCACGCTGTCGACGGTTCTGTCGGGCATGATCAAAGCGCCGTTCATGGCGCTCGTTATCGGTATCGTTGCAGCGGTAGAGGGCCTAAAAGTAGGTGGTAGTGCTGAGTCGCTCGGCCAGCACGTGACTTCAGCGGTCGTCAAAGCGATCTTTGTGGTCATTCTGATGGACGGGCTTTTTGCCATGTTCTATGCGGCGATTAATTTCTGAGGGTGCACGTGGAAGAACAGCAGACGGAGATCGAGAGCGAAAAGGGGCGCGATATCGTGCTCTCGGCGCGCGACGTGACCGTCGGCTTCGGCTCCAAGGTCGTACTCGACAATCTGAATCTCGATATCTACCGGGGCGAGATCCTAGGCTTCGTCGGTGCTTCGGGCACGGGCAAATCCGTTCTCATGCGCACCGTTCTGCGGTTGCTTCCGCGCAGGTCCGGGCAGATCAAGATCCTCGGGCAGGACTTCGACGAACTGGATGAGCCGCAACGCAACGCCCTCGACATGCGGCTCGGCGTCCTCTTTCAGCAGGGCGCATTGTTTTCGTCGCTGACGGTGAAGGAAAACATCCAGGTCCCGATGCGGGAATATCTGGATCTGCCACAGTCGCTCATGGACGAGCTGGCGCATCTCAAGATCCGACTTGTCGGCCTCGCACCTGATGCGGCGGACAAATATCCTTCCGAGCTATCGGGCGGCATGATCAAGCGAGCAGCGCTCGCGCGGGCACTCGCGCTCGATCCAGAGCTCGTATTTCTCGACGAACCGACATCAGGGCTCGATCCGATCGGAGCGGCGGAGTTCGACGATCTGATCGCCAAGCTCCGGGATACGCTGGGGTTAACCGTATATATGGTGACACACGACCTCGATAGCTTGTTCTCCGTATGCGACCGCATCGCGGTGCTCGGGAAGAAGCGTGTCATGGTAGAGGGGACGATCGACGACATGCTGGCCTACGACGATCCGTGGGTTCAGGCTTATTTCAAAGGCAAGCGTGCGCGTTCGATCGTGCCGCAAGACACCCACGCCGGCGCCGCCGAAAGGTTGGCGCAAGATAGCCGCGGGAAGTGAGCGGATAAGATGGAAACAAAAGCGAATTATACGATTGTCGGTTTTTTCACGGTGCTGGTCATCGCGGCTGCTTTCGGCTTCGTCTACTGGATGGCCGAATATGGGCGCGGCGGACCGATGGCGGAACTGATCGTGCGCATTCCCGGATCGGCCAACGGCCTTAGCGTCGGCTCTCCGGTCCGCTTTAACGGCATCCAGGTCGGATCGGTGAAATCGTTGTCGATCGACGCTGACGACCCGCAGTTTTCACTTGCCTTTACCGAGGTCCGTGTCGACGCTCCGATCTATCCGTCGACCAAGGCAATCCTCGAGATTCAGGGGCTGACAGGCGCAGCCTATGTCGAACTGTCGGGCGGCAAGGTCGGCGAGAAGAATATCCTTCAGGAGGCGATCAACTCCGGCAAGCGGGCGGTGATCGTCGCGGACCAATCGAGCGTGACCAACCTTCTGGCGACCGCCGACAAGATCATGGACCGTGCCAACGATGCCGTGGGGCAGATTCAGGGCTTCGTGAAGGATGCGCGTGGCCCGCTCACCAAGACCCTGCAGAACGCGGAGACCTTCTCCGACGCGCTGGCCAAGAATTCCGGCAATATCGATTCCTTCCTGCAGAGCGTCGGTCAATTGTCTGATACAGTGCGCAAGGTCTCGGGCCGCGTCGACTCGACGCTCGAGGCTGTTGAAGCGCTGGTCAAATCTGTCGATGCCAAGAAGATCGACCACATTCTCGCCAATGCGGAGAAAGTCAGCGACAACGTTGCGGATGCCTCCGGTGACCTCAAGGGCGCGATCCAGAAGTTCCAGGAAACCGCCTCGACCTACAACGATCTCGGCAAGAAGGCGCAGGCGACTCTCGACCGCGTCGATACCCTTGTCGCGCAGATCGATCCGGCCAAGGTGAAGGGATCCGTCGATGATATTTCTCAGGCGACGAAGGACGCGCGTGCAGCGGTCGCTTCCATAAAGGATGTGGCGAACACCGTTTCTTCTCACCAGAAGGACATCGACCAGACCATTCAGAACGTCACGCAGATGTCGAGCAAGCTGAATGCTGCTTCGACGCGTGTCGATGGCATCCTTGCAAAGCTCGATACCGTGCTTGGATCCGACAGCACCCAATCGCTCTTCACTCAGGCGAAAGACACGCTCGATTCGTTCAAGAAGGTTGCGGACAACCTGAACGCCCGCATCGGCCCGATCGCGGACAATCTGCAGAAATTCTCGAGCGGCGGACTGCGTGATGTCCAGGCGCTCATCAACGACACGCGTTCCACGGTTCAGAACCTCAACGACACGATAACCAGCTTCGATCGCGATCCACAGCGGCTGATTTTCGGTGGCGATACAGTGAAGCAATTCGACGGCCGGACGCGGCGATAATTAGGGGAAACGGCAGATGGCTGTATCGGATTTGTTGGCGCGTCGTTCCTGGGTTATCCGGACCGCCTTCGCTTTGCCTTTGATTGCCGTGGCACTCGGCGGCTGCGGGACGACGCCAAAGAATGACACCTACGATCTTTCCGCTCCTGTTAGCGGCAATGGTCCGGCGGCGAAGAACCGGCAAATCCTGGTGCAGCAGCCGACCGCACTGCGGGCGCTCGACAGCGAGCAGATCGTCGTGCGTGTCTCGTCGTCCGAGATCCAGTATCTTGCCAAATCGCAGTGGAGCGACAAGCTTCCGCGGATGGTACAGGCCAAACTCGTCGAGGCCTTCGAGAACTCCGGCAAGCTTGGCGGCGTTGGTATTCCGGGGCAGGGGCTGGCGATCGACTATCAGGTCGTGACAGATATTCGTGCATTCGAGATCAGCTCGGGCAACGGCAGCCACGCTGTCGTGGAAATTTCGGCCAAGATTCTCAACGACCGCAACGGTTCTGTCCGGGCGCAAAAGGTCTTTCAGCAGACCGTGCCGGCCGGGGGTGGCTCGAATGATGGCTACGTGAAGGCGCTCGACCGGGCGTTCTCCACTGTCACGAGCCAGATCGTCGATTGGACCTTGCAGTCGATCTGATCGGCATGGTCGAAGGGCGTCTGACGATACGGATTCTGAATGCCGACAATCCGTCGGATGTCGAAGCATTCCGACAGATCCGGTTAGAGGCGCTCCGCAACGACCCCGAAGCCTATGCCAGCTACGTCGAGGAGTGGGAATGCCTGCCCATTGGAGAATGGGAAAACCGGCTTCGCCACAACATCGTTTACGCGTCTTTTGAAGAAGATGCACCAACCGGGCTGATGGGGTTGATGCGGCAGCGGATGAGCAAGATGGCGCACCGCGGAACGCTGATTATGGTCTATACCAGCCCCGCCTATCGAGGCTCCGGCATCGGGCGAGCGCTCCTTAATGCTGTCAGCAGACACGCCCGCGAAGTGGGAGTGCACCAACTCGAGCTTGCGGTCAGTGCAGAAAACGAGGCCGCCATTCGCTTTTATCTGGCGCAGGGCTTTGCGGAAGCCGGCCGAATTCCCGACGGTTTCGTTCATGCCGGGCGTGGGGTGGACGAGATTTTAATGGTGCGCCGCACGGCGGATTGCGACGCTCAATAGAAAAGCCGGATGACATGATCAACCGGCTTTGAAATTTTAACGTCTTCGCAAGACCGCCTAGAAGAGGCTGTGCTTTCCATTGATCCGTTTCACGTCCTCACTCTCACGTCGAAGAGCGGAAACGGTGGACCCCACGGATACGATGAACATAATGCTGATAAGGGCGGTAAGCACAGTCAAGATCATGAACATAAGCAATCCTCCTGGATCTTGCGTTCAGGTCCCTCAGTACTGGCTCATGACGGCAGTGCGTGCCGATGCATAGGGACCATATACCTTGGACGCGTCAACTTTCTGGTCGTAGAGCGTAACGGTTGCTGCAATCATGCCTGTCATAAGTACCATCCACACTGCATTAATCATGGTAACTTTATTCAGCATAGTATCTTCCTTGTGCGCGTATCCGTTACGCTTCGGTTGAATGAACGCGTCCGGCTGTAAATGGTTCCAGCGGACATTGACGGGTCGTTTACCAAGCGCGATCTGAAGCCACATTGAATGGCTCGTTCATCTGGCGTTCAGAAAGCTTAATCGGTTTAAAAGCCACCTTGCCGACCGCCCGGATGATGGCGCGGTGCTCGCTGACATCAGAACGCATCCAATTCGCATCGGTCCGTGCATCGAGGAAATTGAGGCCAAGTTCCGCGACCAGCGATAGAATGACTGCGACAATAACGAGAACGATCAGCATTGTGACTTTACCGGGGAGGTGATGCCTGGCGGCATCGATTGGTTGACGTTCTCCTTGTACGTCGCACCGCCTGAAGCGGCCTTGAACACCGCGTTCATACATCGTTCAGTTCCGGGCAAATGACTTGCGAGAAGCCTTTATCCATGACAAAAGGCGTGCAAACAAATGGCCGGGCCCATGACGACTGCTTTCTATCCGGGATCCTTCGATCCGATCACGAATGGACATCTCGACGTGCTCGTGCAGGCGCTCAACGTCGCGTCCAAGGTCATCGTCGCGATCGGCATTCATCCAGGCAAGACCCCGCTTTTTTCTTTCGAGGAGAAGGCAAGCCTCATCCGTGCGTCGCTCGCAGAAGCATTTCCTCAGAAGGCCGGCGATATCACGGTCGTTTCCTTCGACAATCTTGTGGTCGATGCGGCGCGCATCCACGGCGCGGCGCTGCTGATCCGCGGGCTCCGGGATGGCACCGATCTCGATTACGAAATGCAGATGGCCGGGATGAACCGCCAGATGGCGCCTGACATCCAGACTGTCTTTCTGCCAGCCGGAACGGCCTCGCGGCCCATAACCGCCACATTGGTCCGGCAAATCGCTGCCATGGGAGGCGATGTCAGTGCCTTTGTGCCGGCTGCCGTCTTGAAAGCCCTTCAATCCAAGCGCAAATCCTAGGCGACATTTTCGCCGCAACGGAGCCAACATGAAACTTTTCTATCTCGCATTTGCAGGCGTGCTTTATCTTGCCTCGTTCGCCGGCGACGCGTTTGCCCAGTCGGGCGACACGCTGACGATCCAGCTGAAGAACGGCCCGGTCGTCATCCAGCTTCTTCCCGACGTCGCGCCGAAGCATGTTGCGCAGATCGAAGCGCTCGCCAAGAAGGGCGAGTATGACAACGTTGCCTTCCATCGCGTGATCGAGGGCTTCATGGCCCAGACGGGCGACGTGAAGTACGGCAACATGGAAAAGAACTTTGATGCGAGCCTCGCCGGCACCGGTGGTTCCGACCTGCCTGACCTGCCGGCAGAATTCTCGAAGACGCCTTTCGTTCGCGGTACGGTCGGCATGGCCCGTTCGCAGGATCCGAACTCCGCGAACTCGCAGTTCTTCATCATGTTTGCCGATGGATCCTTCCTCAACGGCCAGTACACCGTTGTCGGCAAGGTCATCTCAGGCATGGAAAATGTCGACAAGATCAAGCGCGGCGAAGGCCAGAACGGCGAAGTCAGCAATCCCGACCGGATGATCAAGGTCACCGTCGGCAAGAAGTAAGTTTCAAGACAAAGTAGGAGAAGAAGAATGGCCGAGATCAAGGATCCCGAAAACACCATCATCCTGGAAACCACCAAGGGCAAGGTTGTCATCCAGCTGCTGCCGGAAGTGGCACCGGAACACGTCGCCCGCATCAAGGAACTCGCTCGCGAGAAGGCCTATGACGGCGTTGTCTTCCATCGCGTCATCAACGACTTCATGGCGCAGACCGGCGACGTGAAGTTCGGCAAGAAGGGCAGCGAGAGCTTCAACCCGGGCCGCGCCGGCATGGGTGGTTCCGAGAAGCCTGACCTGAAGGCTGAATTCTCCGCCGTCAGCCACATCAGAGGCACCTGCTCGATGGCTCGTTCGCAGAACCCGAACTCGGCCAACTCGCAGTTCTTCATCTGCTTCACCGACGCTCCGTGGCTGAACAAGCAGTACTCGGTCTGGGGCCAGGTCGTCGAAGGCATGGACAACGTCGACAAGATCAAGAAGGGCGAGCCGGTCGTCGATCCGGACTCGATCGTCTCGATGCGGGTTGCCGCTGACGTCTGATTGTGATTTCTGCTGGAACCCGCCCTTGCGCGAAAGCGTGGGGCGGGTTTCGCTTTGCCTGGATTTTGAGTGATGCGCGTAGACCTCTTTGATTTCGACCTGCCGGATGAACGGATCGCCCTGCGGCCAGCCGAGCCGCGCGACAGTGCCCGGCTGCTTGTCGTCGACCCCGTCGGGGAGGTGCAGCTGTCGGACCATCGGGTGAGCGACTTGCCGAGCTTCCTGAGGGCAGGGGACGCACTCGTCTTCAATGACACCAAGGTCATTCCCGCCCAGCTCGAAGGCATTCGCTATAGAGAAGGTGCAGGCGGCCAGCAGGTTTCGGCGACGCTGCACATGCGCATTGGCGCCAGTCGCTGGAAAGCCTTCGCCAAGCCAGGCAAGCGCATCAAGATCGGCGATCGTATCTCGTTCGGCCACGACGGCAGCAGCTGCCTTCTCGGCAAACTCGATTGCACAGTCGAAGAGAAGGGCGAGGGCGGCGAAGTCACGCTTGCCTTCGATCTCTCTGGACCGATGCTCGACGAGGCGATCCATTCCGTCGGCCATATTCCGCTGCCGCCTTATATCGCCGCCAAGCGCGCCGAGGATGAGCGCGACCGCGCCGACTACCAGACGATTTATGCTCGCGAGGAGGGGGCCGTTGCGGCCCCGACAGCCGGGCTTCACTTCACGCCCGATCTTTTCGAAGCCATCGACAAGGCTGGCGTCGAACGGCATTTCGTGACGCTGCATGTCGGTGCCGGCACCTTCCTGCCCATGAAGGTCGACGATACCGATGATCACAAGATGCATTTCGAAAGTGGCTATGTCACCGCCGAGACGGCTGCGAGCCTCAATGCCGTCAAGGCGAGGGGCGGGCGCATCATCTGCGTCGGCACGACATCACTGCGGCTGATCGAAAGTGCCGCCCAGGAAAATGGCGAGATCCGCGCCTGGGCCGGCGACACCGGCATCTTCATCACGCCCGGCTACCGATTCAAGGCGGTTGACATGCTGATGACGAACTTCCATTTGCCTCGTTCGACACTGTTCATGCTCGTTTCGGCCTTTGCCGGCTTCGAGACGATGCACGCAGCCTACAGCCATGCGATCTCGACGGGCTACCGCTTCTATTCCTATGGCGATTCCAGCCTTCTTTTCCGGAAAGACTAAATGACCGAGAACTTTCAGTTCACCCTCAAGAAGACCGACGCTGGTGCTCGCCTGGGCGAGGTCTCGATGCCGCGCGGCACGATCCGCACGCCTGCTTTCATGCCTGTCGGCACTGTCGGCACCGTCAAGGCAATGTATCTTGATCAGGTTCGCGACACGGGCGCCGACATCATTCTCGGCAATACCTACCATCTGATGCTGCGCCCGACGGCCGAGCGCGTGGCACGCCTCGGCGGTCTTCATAAGCTGATCCGCTGGGACGGGCCGATCCTCACGGATAGTGGCGGCTTCCAGGTCATGTCGCTTTCCGGTCTGCGCAAGCTCGACGAGCAGGGCGTGACGTTCAAATCGCATGTCGACGGCAGCCTGCACCACATGTCGCCGGAGCGCTCCATCGAGATCCAGGGATTGCTCGACAGCGACATCCAGATGCAGCTCGACGAGTGCGTGGCGCTGCCTGCGGAACCGCGTGAGATCGAGCGTGCCATGGAAATGTCACTGCGCTGGGCGGAGCGATGCAAGGTCGCGTTCGGCAACCAGCCGGGCAAGGCAATGTTCGGCATTGTGCAGGGTGGGGACGTGCCCGCCCTTCGCGTCCGGTCGGCTGCCGCGCTCAAGGATCTCGATCTCAAGGGCTACGCCGTTGGCGGTCTCGCTGTTGGTGAACCACAGGACGTTATGCTGAAGATGCTTCAGGAAACGCTGCCGGTGCTTCCGACGGAGAAGCCGCGCTACCTCATGGGCGTCGGTACGCCAGACGATATCCTGAAGTCGGTCGCTCGCGGTATCGACATGTTCGACTGCGTCATGCCGACCCGCTCCGGCCGTCACGGTCTTGCATTCACGCGCCGCGGCAAGGTCAACATCCGCAACGCGCGTCACGCCGAGGATATGCGTCCGCTTGATGATCAGTCGAACTGCCCGGCCTCGCGTGACTACTCGCGTGCCTACCTGCACCATCTTGTCCGCGCCAACGAGGCGCTGGGCGGAATGCTGCTCTCCTGGAATAATCTTGCTTATTACCAGGAACTGATGCAGGGCATCCGCAAGGCGATCGCTGAAGGCCGTTTTGCCGACTTCATGGCGGAAACGCAGGAAGAATGGGCGAGGGGCGATCTGGAACCGGTCTGAGCAGACCGACGTCACACCAAATATGACGGACGAGCGCTTGCGTGCCGACGCGGTGATATAGCGCGTTCAGCTTGGCGACCACCTCGGGGTGGCGCCAAGCTTAAGCACCGTAACGTCGGGGAGCGCTGCCATTTCAGCAGAGGGGTGCTTGTGGCACCCCTCGATTTACACCGTTGTGTTCTTGGCGAGTATTCAGACGATGCTCACTTCCGTCACCAGCGAATGATCAACACTTGCTTGTCCGGTGGACTCATCCTCTTGCCTTCTCATTTCATATAAATATGATATTGCATAAATATGTAATGACGTGAGGCGTCGATGACGAACTTCGTGATGGAGATGAGGAGTAAGGCGGAAGGGGCTGCCGAGTTCCTGAGTGGGCTCGCGAGCCCACACCGGCTGCTGATCCTATGCCTGCTAGCCGCCGGCGAAAGGAGTGTCGGCACACTGGTCGAAGAGACCGGCATCGGCCAGACCTCGATGTCCCAGCACCTCGCGAAACTGAAGAAGGAAGGCCTCGTCGATTTTCGACGGGACCACCGAACGCTCTACTATTTCATCAGCGATCCGGCTGCTCTGGAGATCATGGGCGTTCTCTACAACCGTTTCTGCAAGAAAGATTGAGACCATGACGCAGAAAATGAAAACGGTCACGCCGCGCGAGGCGAGGGACTGGATTGCAGCGGGCGAGGCTGTTCTGATCGACGTCCGCGAACCTGACGAGTTCCGCGGCGAACATATCGCGTCGGCCCTTTCGCTGCCGCTGTCGGAGGTCGGAAACCTTACCCGGCTCCTTTCCGTGCCGGCCGGACGGAAGGTCATATTCCAGTGCCTCAAGGGTGGCCGCGGTCAGCAAGCCTGCGAGCGGCTGAGCCGAGGGGAACATTCCGTGTTCAATCTCGAGGGCGGCATCTCCGCATGGAAGGCGCAAGGTTTGCCCGTCGTTGGCGCGGCGGCTCCGCGATTGACAATTTTCCGACAGGTACAGATCGCGGTCGGTTGCCTCGTCCTGCTGTCGGTGCTTGCCGGCTTCCTGATCAGTCCTGTCGGTTTCGCCGTTGCCGGGTTCTTCGGTGCCGCGCTTTGTTTTGCCGGCATTTCAGGGTGGTGTGGCATGGCCAAGCTGCTGAACCGGATGCCATGGAACCGAGCTGCATGATCTCCAGGCGTTCCAACGGGCATCGATCGAGCGCTTCTGACCTGATTGTCTAGATGCCCTTGCTGTCGGTATTCGGCAGGATCTGTACGCCGTTGATCTTGTAGCTTCCATCCGGCTGACGCGCGACTTGGTAGATGGCGGTCCAATCCTTGCCGTCGCGGCCCGAGATAAGCACCTCGTGATAGATCATCGCGCCATTGTCGATCGAGCGGCTTCGCCCGAAGGCGTAGTTGCCGGGGTGATAGACCGGTTGGTAGCTCTTCTTGACCATCGCGAAGAAGACGTTCTTGTCGGGATAGATCGCCTTGATGCTCGGCGCGGCATAGGAATAGGCGGTGTCGACATCGTCGTGCAGGAACGCCTTGATCTGCGCTTCGATCATCGTCCGCGTGGTGTCGATCGGATCTTCAGCCCGAGCTGTCGTTATAAAGGACGCGGCACACAGAATGAAAACTGCGAGGAAAGCGCGCATGGCGATGGCTCCGGCTGTCCCTGAAAATTGTAGGGCAGTGTACGCACAAAGGAAGAGCGCGGATCAATTGGGGGCCAGGACATGGCAACAGGAGGCCACGACCAGACTACGAACGTATCACTTACATTCGCCCATCCAATGTGGCGGGAGAGTTGGA
>UBTY01000041.1 GCA_900468535.1 Hyphomicrobiales bacterium
GTTCCCGTGGAGTGGAAGACGGCGACGTCGTAGCCGCGTCGCTCGAGCTCAGGCTTCAAGAACTTCATGTATTTGAGGCAAGAGGAGCCAAGCGACGTCATGCCGATCAGCGGGCGGCTTTCGTCCGGCCGCACGCTCGATTTCGCCGCACCGACAACAGCACCGCAGGCCTGCGAGAGGACCGTCCGGCAAATCGGATTGAGGCCATAGAGACCGCCAGCCCAAAGGATCATCATCAGATCGGGCGCGATGCGCTCAGGCGGAAGAAGATGCGAGTAGGCGATAGTGGAGATGATGAACTTGGGCACGCCGAGGGGCAGCACAGATGCCACTTCCAACGCCAGATCGGTTCCCATCGAGCCACCGAGAACGATCATGCCATCGACCTCGCCTGCCGCATGAAGACTGGCGACTAGTCGGGAGGCGCCTTTGGCCATCAACGCCATGGCCGAGTTTTCGTCACCGCTGTCCATGATGGCCTGAACCGTCGTTTCGGCGGCGGCCGCGATGTCGTGGCGCGAATAGTCCGGCTGATAGGAGGGATCACCCAACACACTAACGTCGATCATGACAGGCAGAGCATCAGCCTGGCCTATGACATCAGCCATGAACTGAAGCTCCTCGCTCTTGGTGTCGCCCGTGCCGATCACCAAAATCCTGGGTAAACGAGCCATTGTCCCCATCAAGCACTCCTCCGTGACAACGGCTCGGCCCGCTTTTGCAGGTCCGCGCCGAAAAATGCGTCTGAAATTCGCTTAGCCGTTTCAATCGCGGCAAGACCATGGGTCCGGATCCGCTCATCGTCGGTCCTGACGAGCGGCGCGGCAATCGTGACGCAGCCGATCGGCCGTGCACCCGGCGCCTTGATGGCAGCCGACGCGCTGATCACACCCGCTTCGAACCCCTGGCGATTGACGGAAAAGCCATTTGCCTGCGCCTCTTCGACAAGTCGGCGAAAGCTATCCGGCTCGCGCGGCGTGTGAGTGGTGAACGCTGGTAGCGGTCCATTCAGGGCCGCCTCGAATTCAGCGAGCGGACAGGACGAAATGAAAGCAATGCCCGATGCTGTCGCGTGAAACGGCAACACCGTGCCGACAGAGACAAACACACGATGCGCCTTGGTCGAATCCTCCACATGCACAGTCGAAAGACGGCCACCGGTGAACTCGGACAGATGCACCGTCTCATCGACCTGATCAGCAAGCTCGCGCACGAACGGCGCCGCCGTGCGCAGGAACGGATAGCGGGCTTCCCGGATGCGCCCGAGACGCACCGGAGCTGAACCGATCCTGTACTTCCGCGTTTGCGGCAGCTGCTCGACGAAACCGTGGCGTTCGAGTTCGACGAGGAAGCGGCGAGTCGTCGCCTTGTCCAACGAGCATGCCTGGGCGATCTCCGTAAGGCCCGCATCCTCGGCCATGAGCGACAGCGTATCGAGCAATCCCAGCGCTTTGCTGATCGTTCCCATTCTTCTTCCTCACTGAACCGGACGACCTCCTGCCCGGGGTAGTTTCCCACCTATCAAGCCATCTCGGCGGCACCGAGATACTTAACATGCGAAATAACTTGACAGGAACCCGGTGTGTTTGCAAGTCTATATTTGAAGCATTGGTTCAAATATTGAACCGAACTCAACTACCGTTCCGCAAGCAACACAAGAACAAAATCTGCGCGCGGAACGATTACTGGGAACCGCCAACCGAGGCGGAAAAGGTCGCAACGCCAAAGGGGAGCAAGCGCGATATGAGTACCTCATCCAATTCCGGCAGCGGGGAAAACCAGCTGCGCAAGAACAGCCTCGGCGTCGGGGCGGTTACGTTTCTCGTGGTATCCGCGGCCGCTCCGCTGACAGCCGTAGCGGGCGGCGTGCCGCTCTCCATGTTGCTCGGCAACGGCCCGGGTATTCCACTGACCTTTGCTCTGGTTACCGCCATCCTGCTGCTGTTTGCGGTCGGGTATGTCGCGATGGCCCGCCATATCCGCAACGCCGGAGCCTTCTACGCCTATACTGCGCAAGGTCTCGGCGGCCTGATGGGTGGCGCTGCAGCCCTTGTCGCCATTCTTGCCTATAATGCGATGCAGATCGGCGTCTTTGGAATGTTTGGTGCAGCAACCTCAGGCTTCTTTGCGGGCTATGGACTGACATTGCCCTGGTGGGTCTGGACCTATATCGGGATCGCCGTCGTCGCCATCTTCGGTTACAGGCGGGTCGATCTTTCAGCCAAGGTGCTGACGGTGCTCGTGATCCTCGAATATCTCGTCGTACTCGTGATCGACGCGGCAATCTTCATGAAAGGTGGAGACACGGGCTTGTCCGCCACGCCCTTCACGCCCTCCGCTTTCATGAGCGGAACGCCTGCGATCGGTATCCTTTTCTGCTTTGCCGCATTCATCGGCTTCGAAGCGACGACAATCTATAGCGAAGAAGCGCGCGAACCGCATAAGACCGTTCCTCGCGCCACCTACATCTCCGTGCTCATCATTGGTCTCTTCTATATGCTGACATCGTGGCTGATGGTTGTCGGTGCCGGTGCCGACAAGCTGGTGCCGCAACTGCAGAGCCTTCAGGATCCGACCACCTTCCTCTTCGGCCTCGCCGAGCAGTATGTAGGGCATTGGATCACCGTGGTCATGAGCGTCCTCTTCATCACCAGCCTCTTTGCCGGCGTTCTCGCGTTCCACAACGGTGTTGCCCGCTACATGTACGTCGCTGGCCGCGAAGGCCTGCTCCCGAAAGCGATTGGCGTGACCCATCCGGTGTTCCAGAGCCCGCACGTCGGGTCTATGATCCAGACGGTAATCGCGGTTCTCGTAGTTGCTATCTTTGCCTTCACGGGACAGGACCCGGTCCTTGCCTTGTTCTCGTGGCTCACCAACGTCGGCACGCTCGCAATCATCCTGCTGATGGCATTCACCGCCTTTGCGATCGTCGCCTTCTTCGGACGCAATCCGCACTTGGAGCAGAACGTACTGGTAACGAAGGTCCTGCCCGTGGTGACGGGCCTGATCCTGCTCGCTCTGGTCTTCTACATCTCGGCCAACTTCGGAGCCATCGCCGGCGCCAACGGCATCCTTGCTGTGCTGCTGCCAGGCTTGGTGGTCATCGCAGCCGTCGTTGGTTTCATCGCTGCTGCGCGACTGAAGTCTGCCGACGCGATCGGATTCGCCCGGCTTGGCGCCGGTCAGGAAGCTTGATTTAAGGACTATCTCATGGCGGGCTATCCAGCCCGCCATTTTTGTTTCGAGGACAGAAGAATGCAGGACAAGATCGACCAGCTGCGCAACCAGACCGTCGCACCGCAGGCGCTCTTCATCGGTGGTGCGTGGCAGGGAGCTGAGGATGCAGCGACCCTGGACGTCATTTCGCCAATCGACGGCAAACGCTTGACGACGATCGCAGACGCCGGCGCGGCCGATATCGATCGTGCCGTGCAGGCTGCCCGGTCGGCTTTCGAACGAGGCACCTGGTCGAGAGCGGCACCGACCGAGCGCAAGAAAGTCCTGCTGAAGATCGCTGAGCTGATCGAGAAGAACGCATTGGAACTCGCTATTCTCGGTGTCCGTGACAACGGCACCGAGATCTCGATGGCCCTGAAGGCCGAGCCCGGGAGCGCAGCCGGCACATTCCGCTACTACGCCGAAGCGATCGACAAGGTCTATGGAGAAATCGCGCCGACGGCAGACAACATCCTGGGCCTCGTCCATCGTGCCCCCGTTGGCGTCGTCGGCGCCATCGTACCCTGGAATTTCCCGATGATGATCGGAGCATGGAAGATTGCCCCCGCACTCGCCGCCGGCAATTCCGTCGTCCTGAAGCCCGCCGAGGGCGCGTCGCTGACGCTCTTGAAACTGGCGGCATTGTGCGCTGAAGCTGGCCTGCCCGATGGTGTGCTGAACGTCGTGACCGGACGTGGCGCCGTCACGGGCGAAGCCATCGGGCTTCACATGGACATCGACGTGCTTGCCTTTACAGGCTCCGGCCCAGTCGGGCGTCGCCTGCTCGAATACTCGGCACGCTCCAATCTCAAGCGGATCTACCTGGAACTCGGCGGTAAGTCGCCGAACATTGTTTTCGCCGACGCGCCGGATCTCGATCAGGCTGCGAAGGTCTCGGCCTACGGCATCTTCCGCAATTCCGGCCAGGTCTGTGTGGCCGGGTCCCGCCTGCTTGTCGAAAGATCGATCCAGGAGGAGTTCTCCGAGAAGGTAGCGAATATAGCGGCAGCCATGAAAGTCGGCGATCCGCTACAGATCACGACCGAGGCCGGCGCGATCTCGAGCGAAGTCCAGCTTGAGAAGAACCTTGGGAATGTGGCGCAGGCGCTATCCGAAGGAGCTCAGCTGCGCACCGGTGGCGAGCGCATCCTTTGGGAGACCGGTGGCTTCTACATGCAGCCGACAGTTTTCGATGTGAAACCTGATATGACGCTGGCTCGCGAGGAAGTCTTCGGGCCCGTCCTGTCGATCATTCCGTTCGAAACCGAGCAGGAGGCACTCGGCATTGCCAACGCCACCGAATACGGCCTCGCTTCGGCGGTCTGGACGGCCAATCTTTCTCGCGCCCACCGCATGGTGCGCGGTATCCAGGCCGGAGTCGTCCACGTCAATACCTATGGCGGCGCTGACAACACCGTGCCCCTCGGCGGCGTCAAGCAATCCGGCAATGGCCACGACAAATCACTGCATGCGCTCGACAAATACGTGAATTTGAAGACGGCCTGGATCCAGCTCTGAAGAGCGCACCCAGAAACGTCTTCGCACACGAAAAGGCCGCCACTCCCTAGAGATGGCGGCCTTGTTTTCGTCGTACTGCGCCCGTGGCTATCCTCCGAAGCTACCCACCTGCGAGGGCACGTTGATATAGGCCCGGTCGAAATAGAGCAGCGCGTTGCCATCCGTGCGCGACCGGATACCGACGACCTGACCGAGGAAGATATGGTGCGTGCCGACAAGCCGCGCCTCGATCAGCTCGCAGTCGAACGAGACCATGGCATCAGCGAGCGCTTGGCTGCCCGACGGCAGGTCCACCCATTTCGCGGCGGCATATCTCGCTGCCATGTCGGCTTGACGGCCCGCGAAATAGCCGGCGAGCTCCTGGTGATCGTCAGCCAGGACATTGACACAGAAGCGGCGATTCTCGAGGAAAAGCGCGCATTGCGCCGACCTGCCATTCATGCAGACAAGCAAGGTGGGTGGCTCGTCCGTGACACTGCACATCGCCGTCGCGGTAAAACCACCGCGCCCGGCAGGCCCATTTGATGTGATGACATTGACGGACGCGCAGACGCGCGCCATCGCATTGCGAAACTCGATCTTGGAAACTGCCTCCTCCATTGCAGTTCCTCCTAGCTATTCAGCGGCGGCAACCAGGTGTCGCCGGTCCAGCCGTTCTCGTCGTAATCGCTCATGCACGTATCGACGAGCCGCTCCATTTCGGCGAGACGCCCGCCCCTCTCGGCGCCTTTCAGCACCTGCAGGCGCACCTCTTCCGGCGCCCCCGCGTAGTTAAGCTCGTAAAGCGCGTGGCGTCCGCCGAATTCCGTGCCGGTTGCGTCCCAGAGCAGCTTCATGATCTTGATGCGCTCGATATGACCCATATCGTTGGAACCACGCACATACTGGGCGAGATAGCGATCGATCTCCGGATTGCCGAAGTCCTTTGCCGATGACGGGAGGTAGATGAGGCCCGAAGCTATGACCTTGCGAACGGTCTCGATGACGCGCGGATAGGCTTCGGACATGAACGTGCGGTAGCTCAACGCCGCCTCCATGTTCGGAAGCACCGCGCCGTTGGCCCACGGCTGCGGATTGTAGGCCATCGCATTCGAAAAGCTCCAGAACATATGCCTGAGCGCGATGACCTCGCCGAGCGCTGCCTGATTTCCCCGAAAGGCATCGCCGCCGGTCGCCCGGAGAGCCTTGGAAAGCAGCCCCGCCAGGAAGTCGAGCTTCACGGCGAAGCGCGTGCAACCCTGGAAGCAATAGCCATGCATGAAGCCGGAGGCGGGATGGAAGGACAGGATCTTTGCGGCATCCCGCAGGACCAGTACGTCTTCCCAAGGGACGAAAACATTGTCGAGCACGAGGATGGCATCGTTTTCGTCGAAGCGGGACGAAAGAGGATAGTCGAACGGGTGGCCAACGGTGTTGGCCGTCTGCTCGTAGGAAACCCGGCAGAACATCTTGATGCCAGGCGCGTTCATGGGAACGATGAACATCACCGAAAGCGAAGGGTCCTCGGTTACCGTCGCAGAGCTCTGGGCGAGGAAATTGTAATGCGTCAGGGCCGATGAGGTTGCCACCACCTTCGCCCCGGAAACGAAGATACCGGCATCGGTCTCTTTGGTGATATGGACGAAGACGTCCTTGACGGCATCCGCCGGCTTGTGGCGATCGATCGGCGGATTGACGATCGCATGGTTCATGAAAAGCACGGATTCCTGCGCGCGCTTGTGCCAGGCAAGCGCGTTGTCCTTGAAGGGGCCATACCAATCCGCGTTGGCGCCAAGCGTATTCATCAGGGCGGCCTTGTAGTCCGCGGTGCGCCCCATCCAGCCATACGACATGCGCGCCCAGTCGGCGATCGCGCCCTGCTGGGCAACCAGCTCGGAGGAGGACTTTGCGACGCGGAAATACTTGTGTGTATATCCACCGTTACCGGTGTCGGTCGTAGACGTCAGTCGCCCCTTGGTCTTCTCATCATGCAGCGCATCGTAGAGGCGTGCCAGCGAGCGTATCGAATTTCGCATTGCCGGATGGGTGGTGACGTCCTCCACGCGCTCACCGTTGATGTAGACCTCGCGACCGTCGCGCAGTGACGCCATGTATTCCGCGCCAGTGAATGGGCGCGTCTTGTCGGCGCGGCAGTCCTCGGCAAGGACGCTGCTGCGGGTTTGGATATTCATTGTCTCCTCCTTTGACTTTCATCAAGCCTAGGCCTTGCGCTTCATGGCTTCCATGGACAGAATTACAAAATCGCTTGGACTTTTTCTGGTGCGCTTGATGGCAAATCCTGTTCCCAGCTTCTTTGTGTATGGCGAGCCGGATCGACCACTCGAGCCGGGATTCATGCACGTTGAAACAGTGATGGCGCGCAAAAACGTCCATCTCGGCCGTGTTGACGCCCACAGCCATGCGCGGATGGCGCAGATCACCTTCTGGACCAAAGGTCATGGCACCTATTTTATCGAAGAGCGGAGATTGGATTTTTTGGCACCGGCCGTCAGCTTCGTGCCGAGCGGGGTGGTGCACGGCTTTACGGTAGAACCAAGCGAGACGGACGCGATCGTCGTCTCTATCGCAGACAGCGCCCTGGCGCCGCTCGGCGAGCGTACGATCCTGCCGATCGATGCGCCTGTGATGATCGCCGATTCAGGCGACCCCGCAAATTGGACGCGACTCTCGATGATAATGCAGCAGATGTCCGACGAATATCGCGAGGGCCGGCCGGGTATGGAGATGGCCCTGACGGCGCTCGCCACCGTCGCCATGACTGAAATTGCTCGTTTCGGGGCGGGACAGGCGGGCGATCTTCGTCCTGCGCAAACAGTCCTCGCGTCACAATTCCGACAGCTGGTCGATCGTCATTTTCGGCAAAACTGGCCCATTGAGCGCTATGTTGACGAACTCGGCACGACGCCGCACCTGCTTGCCAAGGCCTGCCAGTCCGCATTCGGCCTATCGGTCAAGGAGTTCCTCAGTGAGCGTCGCCTGCTCGAAGCGAAACGGCTTCTCTTGTTCACGGTGCGCTCGCTTGAAGACATCGCCTACGAAGTCGGTCTGAAGGACGCGGCGTATTTCTCGCGTTTCTTCAAACATCACACCGGCCAACCGCCAAGTGTGTGGCGCGAGCAATACCCCCGTCACTGACAGGCAGCGCGGCAGTCGGCCGTTCAAGGCGTCGGATTAGCGGCCTTGAACACCGCCAACTGACCTTCGAATGCCCGTCTGTATGCAGGCCGCGCTTCGCCGCGAGCTACATAAGCATCGAGCGTCGGATATTCCTTCAGTATCCCCGGCCCTCTCAACCTGAGCAGCACCGAGACCATCTCAAGATCGCCGGCACTGAATTCGCCATCGAGCCATTCGGCATCACCGAGCCGGCGGGAGAATTGGCCAAGTCGGGTGCGAATGCGCCCCAGGATGGCCGGCAACCGCTTACCGTACCAGGGTTCGTTGCGTTCCAGGATGTTGGCGACTTCGAGTTCAACGATCGTCTGCTCCATCGTGCTGACCGCGGCGAACATCCACGCAATCGCACGCGCCCTGGCGTCTGGATCGTCGGGCAGCAGGCCCGCATAGCGTTCGGCAATATGCAGGATGATCGCGCCGGACTCGAACAGGGTGAGATTGCCCTCCTCGTAGGTCGGGATTTGCCCGAACGGCTGCAGGACGAGATGTTCAGATTGCTTCATGGCCTCGAAGGAGAGAAGACGCACGTCGTAGGGCTGACCGACCTCCTCCAGCGACCAGCGGACGCGCATATCGCGCGCCAGCCCCCTGCCGCGATCGGGGGATCGTTCGAAGGCAGTAATGGTAATGGCCATGATTTCTCTCCTCGTTTGTCTGCCTTGAAGACGATCGGCGGCACCGGATTCCGACATTCCCTCATCGCGAAATTCTTTGCCAGCAGTGACTAGATTTTGAACGTTACTGATGCTGAATTCACCGGAGGACACGTACAGGGAGGACATTATCCGATGAGCGACAACAGCACTTCACCGTTCGCACTCGCCGCCTGCGCTGAAATGCTGTGGCAGGACAAGCCGATCGACTGGCGTGCCTCGCGTTTGAAGGAAATGGGGTTCGGCGTCGGCCTCTGGAACTGGCCGGAGCATGACCTGAAGAAGCTCGAAGCGACTGGCGCAACCTTCACCATCATGAACGGCTACCTTGCCGGTCGCCTAACCGACGATGAAGGTGCGGCCGAACTTCTGAGAACTGCGCGCGAAACCGCACAAGTCGGAAAGCGCCTTGGCGTGCAACGGTTGAACCTTCATGGAACAGGCCTCGGCGATCGCGGACTGCCGGTGCAGCCGGTCGAAGTGGTCACCGGCGCCATGTGGCTGAAGGCAAGTGATACTCTCCGGCGTATCGTCGACATGGCCGAGGAAGAGAACGTCGTCTTCACCCTCGAGAACCTCAATCTGCCGGTCGACCATCCCGGGGTTCCGTTCGGTCGTGCGGAAGATACCTTGGCGCTGGTCTCAAGCATCAACCACCCCCGCCTTCGCCTGAACCTCGACCTCTATCACGCTCAGATCGGCGAAGGGAACCTTATCGAACTTTGCCGTAAATGCCTGCCGTGGATCGGGGAAATTCAGGTCGCCGACGTTCCCGGCCGCTGTGAGCCCGGAACCGGCGAGATCAACTGGAACGGCATTGCGAAGGCATTGGCAGCCATGGGCTACGTTGGCCCGATCGGCATGGAAGCCTGGGCCGCCGGCGATCCCGTCGTTGCTCTTGAAGCGTTCCGCGCCGCTTTCACTCTTTGACGCTTCTGTCACGGGGGGCCATGCATCAAACCAAGCGGATCGCCGCTGCAAGGCGCGCGGATTTCAAATGATCTCGACCCGGTAGTTGGTTCCTTCCCACTCCTCAAGCTCCGTCCAGAAGAGCGTGAAGTCGATATATCCGTTGGTGACACCGTCGGTGCGCAAATCGCATATTTGCGTGCCAAAGCCCGTATCACGCGTCTCCGCGTCCGCCGTCGTGACCCAGCCGTCTTTCGACCAGTGCACCAGCGCGGGCTCGGGCAGTTCTATGCGCAAGACGCGGCCGGCCGGCATCCGCATCCGCTTCGCGGTTGGGCGCCACGAAACCGGGGGAGACGGTGGCGTCCCAGCAATATAGCGAGCGACGGTTTGTGGTGGCATGTCGAAGACCACGCCGTCGCGGATAGAGCGCAAGAGCTTTATGTGCTCGGCGTGCGCCCAGACCAGAGGCATTGCGCTGCCTGACGGGCGGCCGAGAAACAATTCGCGAGCCGGCAAATCCGCACTATCCCACACCTGCTCGGGAATAAGGCCGCCGTCGCTTGCCGAGGCTTCGAGTGCCGCAAGAAGGCGCCGCGCCTCATCGGATCGGCCGGCGGCCAGTTCATAATGGGCGCGCTCCCCTGTCAGCAGCGGCCAGAGCCGCCCGATACCACTTCCTGCGAACGGGCGACCGTCGTCGCGCTCACCATAGCCGTCGCCGTTGTAGCGATACCAATAGGCTCCCGTCGGAAGATCGCGCCGGAGTTCGGAGTCGATCGCAGTAACGGTGTCAACGATGCGAGGATCGTCCGCCGCTCTCAACCCGAACCTGACGAGAGCCAAGGCATCCGGGCTCAACAGCAAGTCCGCCTCGATAACTTCGCCGCCATCGTCACGGTTGCGGATCGGAATGAAATCACGCCCCAGGGACGGGCAGCCATCGCTGTCGGATGCGATACGAACATAATAGCCGGCAATGCCGAGGCGCCTGGAGAGCTCCGTATCACTGGCGTATGTCCATTCCTCTATGGACTCGTTCCAGCCATCCGCGACCTCACGCAGGTATTGCGCCTGCGCCATGCGCCCCGCCGCTTCCAACGCATCGGCCGCCGCAAGCAGTCCGGCGATCTCGACAGCGAGGGTGAAGGGAGAATAGCCACCGTCCTCCTCCCAACGATCCTGCTGGGTCGCCGGTCCATTGCGAACGATATAGGCGGCGGCGGCCTCTATCATCTGGAGATAGCGACCGTTAGACGACGCCTCGATCACGCCGGCGCGAAGGAGCATGTCGTAAAGCAGGATCGGGAAGGCCGTCTCGTCCATCTGGATACCGTTCCAGTAAGGGCGTCCATCGAGCCAGGCATTCTGGACCCAATGGCCGTCGGCCTCCTGGATGGCCAGAAGATAATCAAGCACCGAGCGGGCATCCGCTTCTGCGCCGGCTGCAAGCAACCCACCTGCGGTCTCGACGAGATCGCGCGTCCAGACCAGATGATAGCCGCCAAGGTCGTCGTCGCTCTTGTTGAAGCCCCACGGTACTGACAGGCTCGCGATGATTGCACCCGACGTGTCATCACGATGCGTAGCAAGCACGCCCGTGCTGACCCGGTATCGATTCAAGGTTTCGGGGTCATGCGGTTCATCGAGAGGAAGCAGTGTTGCCTGCCATTCGCGCCAACCCTTGCGATAGCGCTTCAGCGCTGGGGCCGCACCCTGATCGAGGCTGAGAACGGCTCGAAACGCCGCCTCCTCCGGCTGGGAGCCGAAGCCAATGGCGACCAGCGCGCGCCCGCTTCCCGCCTCCATGTCGAGCGTGCCAGACAATGCGACATTGCCGGATGTGGCGAGCCGATAGTCCTGGTTGAGGCCCTGGCCGCGCGAGAGCGTTTGCCATCCGTCGGACATACCGACATAACCCGCCGATCGCGCGATCCACGGAACCGTCGATGCAACGGCAAGCGAGCGGCCGGAGCCTTGCGCGAACAGCATCGGCCTGCCTTTGAAATCCCCATACCACGCAGTGTTGTCCGCGCCACCATTGACCAGATGCGGCGCCACGAGCGCATGGAGCTGGTAGTCCGACAAGGGCCCGACCAATGCTTCGAAGTGCAGATCTTGAAGGACGACCTCCCTATCGGGATCGGCGAACACCGTCTTCGTGATCCGATAACGACCGTCCCTTGCCGTATTGACGAGGCGGAATGCCGGGACACCGTCCTCGATTGCCTGCACCGAATGATCCGCATCCCGCTTCTCCTCGGAGAAATAGCCTGCTGCGGTCACGAGGAAACCGAAATCGCGCACGCACGCCATGTCGAGGCGCGGCGCATAGATCTCGTTGAGAATGCCATGGCTTGTCGTGAACCAGACGCGGCTGGCGGGGCTGACGGCTGTGCCGACGGCGCTCTTGTCACTGGATGTCCAGCGGGGCTCGATCCCGGGAGCGCCCGGCGGCACAACGGAAGCTGATGCTGCTATCGGAACGGCCACTTGCTGATCCTCCGCTCAAATGGCTGACCTCATCAGTGAGCCATACCTGCGGCGAAATCAAGCGCACGTCATTTTGAGCAGCGAGTTTCCAGCTTCATTGCCGAGAGTAGCTCGCCAACAGCATCGCGGCCCTGCTGTCAGATCGGACCTCCGCCATCCCTTGTCGTCTGCAGACTCTTCAGAAGATCGATCAGCTTCGCCGCCATCTACCTGATCTCTGTCAGGCGTATGGCCGTAGGCCTGAGGCACCAGTTCGCGCACTGGCTTACGGCTGCACGACGCCGAATAGCTCGGAAGTCGCGGCCGTCCACGTACTGTAGCGCAAGGTGGTCTTGCGCCACATCTACGTCCTTCCGGCTGCTGATTTCAGATACGTCGCCCGCTCACAGTATCAAAGACGTGTGCGCGGTCGGTGAGAAAACTGATTGAGATCATCTGGCCCGGATCGATGCTGAGGCGGTCCTTCGAGACGATTGTGATCTCGTGCTCGCCGAGCCGTGCTGTGACATGCGTTTCCGACCCCGTGGGCTCTACGACCAAAACCTCCGCAGGTACCCCGCCTTCTTTGCCTATGACGATGTCGTCCGGCCGAATTCCATACGAAGCATCGGCTCCGTCCCGCACCTCGGCCGTGTTCGGCACGGTTGCGATACCTGCGACCAGCAAGCCTGCCTGCGTCGCCCTGGCCGGCAGGATGTTCATCGCCGGACTGCCCATGAACGTCGCGACAAACAAATTCGCCGGACGATCATAGAGCTCCAGTGGCGTGCCGATCTGCTCGACGCGACCTGCATTCATCACGACGATCTTGTCAGCCATGGTCATGGCCTCGATCTGATCATGGGTAACATAGACGATCGTCGATTTCAGGCGCTGGTGGAGCGCCTTGATCTCCGCACGCATCTTGACGCGTAGCTTCGCGTCCAGATTGGACAAGGGTTCGTCGAACAGAAAGACCTTCGGATGGCGAACAATCGCCCGGCCCATGGCGACGCGCTGACGCTGTCCGCCTGACAGCTGCGCGGGCTTGCGTTCCAGAAGTGGCGTCAGCGACAGGATATCAGCCGCCTTGTCGACCTCCGCCTTGATCTCGGCCTTGCTCTTGCCGGCAAGCTCAAGCGCGAATCCCATGTTTTGCGCAACCGTCATCTGCGGGTAGAGCGCATAGTTCTGGAACACCATAGAGATGTCGCGATCCTTGGGTTCGAGGTCATTGACCCGCCTGCCGTCGATCGAGATGTCCCCCGACGTGACCGTCTCGAGACCCGCGATCATGCGCAGCAACGTGGATTTTCCGCAGCCTGAAGGGCCGACGAGAATGACGAACTCGCCATCCTTGATCGACACGTCGACGCCGTGCATGACGGCGACCGCGGCGTAGGACTTCTTTACATCGGAGATTTCGACGGATGCCATTGGCTCACCTCAATCGAGTTTGCGCACGCGCAGTGCGAGATAGGGACGTCCCGGCAGTTCGATGCCGAAGGCAGCGTCCGCCTTGCCACCCCGCGTGATGTTTCCATGCCGCTGCGGATGCGGAACGAAGGCCTCGATCCGTTTGGCCGGCGTCACTGTCATGTTCCACGTGTCGATGAGATCGATCTCGTAGCGACCGTCATCCGTCGGCAGACCTGTCGTCCACTGGTTCGGTTGGTGCTCGCCGAAATAGAGGTACGACACCTTGCCGCCTATGTCCTGGGCGCCGGAAATTCGGCTCCATGGCCACTGGTCATGCATACCCATCGGCTCCAGGCCTTCGAGCTTGTCACTCTGCATCAGCTTGAGAAGGAAGTTGATGCGCTTCCAGCTCTCGCCATGAAGAACACCGCCCTTGGCCCACCAGATGAGATCATCGGGATCGACATATGTCTCGCCGTGGCCGGCATAACCGCCGCGCATGACAGTGATCCAGAAGCGGTGGACGAGTTCCTCGGCGCTGATGTTGCCCCAGCAATAGATGATGTTGCCTTCGTATTCCGGCTCGTCGTTGACGACAGGCTTGCCGTAAGCCAGCCGCCATTCCGGCGTCCGCTTCACATCCCAGTTCTGGATGCAGACGTGGGTGATCCACGGCTTGCGGTGGTCGAAGTTCATGTTCTGATCGCCATTGTGGATCGACCGAAGGTGCTGAACCGGATCGTTCTCCTCGAGGATGTGGCAAAAGCGATCCCAGGTCTCGACCGGAATGGTATCGAGTAGGAAGTCGTATTCGTTTGCCAGTGCCCACCAGACATTGCGAAAGCCGGAGAGGCGAGCGGCGACATATTCGACGTAGCGCAGGTTCTGCGCCTCGGTCATGGTTGCATATCCCCAACGGTCGTAGGGATGGAAGAGGATCAGGTCCGCTTCGATGCCGAGGTCGCCGAGGCGGGCGATCTGCTTTTCCAGATGCTGGAAGGCCGCAGGATTGGGGCGATCGAAATCGATCCCACCATCGCTCTTCTCCTGAAACATCGGCTGAAGCGGCTCATTGGTGTTGAACGGATAATCCTTCGGGAAAACGCCCATGCGGATCTTGTTGAAGCCGCTCTTCTCGAGGCTCGCAAGCGTTTGCTGCTGCATGTCGAGTGGCTGGTGCGTCCAGGCGTAGCAGGTCGTTCCGAACGGAAAGTACGGCGTGCCATCTGCATAGGCGAAATGGAAGCGATTGCGGACATGGACCGGCCCATGCACGCCATCCCGCGCGGCGGTTACTGTGAGACCGCCCTCCCTGCCCTCGAGTTCAGCGACGTTGGACGTCGTAGTGTAGGTCCACTCACCAACGGCGTCCGGCATGAAGCGGATCACATACTCGTCGCCGCCGTCGTGAAAACCGGTGACGCGCACCGAGCGATTGCCCTGCTTGAAATGCGCATGCAAGGTGACATCGAGATAAGGGTTGCCGTTGCCCGGCGCCTTCAGGCGGGCTTCAAAGGTATCGTAAAGATGGGTCATGATCATTCCTTGACGGCCCCGGTGGTCAGACCGGCGACGAAATAACGTTGGAACATGAGGTAGACGATGGCTGCTGGCAGCACCGTCATGATGATGGCGGCATTTAGCTCGCCGTAGTCGCTCGAGAACTGGCTCTGGAAACTCATCAAGCCGAGTGGAAGAGTCCACATCTTCGGATCCTGAAGAATGACGAGTGCCATCGCGAATTCATTCCAGGTGGCAACGAAGTCGAGGATCAGCAGCGCAGAGAGCACGGGCAGCGACACCGGAAGAAATATCCGCCGGAAGATCGTAAAATGCGAAGCGCCGTCGATGCGTGCAGCCTCCGAGAGTTCCTTCGGCACGGCCGAGAAGAAGCCATGAAGAATGAACACCTGGTAGGGGATGCCGAAGGCAAGATAAGGCAAGATGATGCCGGGATAGGTGTTGATTAGCCCGAATGCATTGACCTGTCGGAAGATCGGCGCAAGCATGACCTGGAACGGCAGCATGGTGCCGAACAGGAAGAGCGCGAAGAGTGCCTTGTTCATCCGCATCGGAACCTTGGCGAGCGCATAGGCCGCCATGGCAGAGATGAACAGGCCGAGCGGAACCTTGATCACCGTGATCACCACGCCGTTAAAGGCGGTGGTCGAGAAGTTGCCGCGCTTCCACGCCGCGATGAAATTGTCGAACGCCAGTTCGGTCGGCGGCATGAAAGCACTCGACCCCATCACAGTGGAGTTCGACTTCAACGAGGTGAAGACGATAAACAGGAACGGCGTGATCCAGATGAGCGCCAGCAGAATGAACGCGATCCACAGCGCGACGAGAACAGGGTCGACCTTTGCGGAACCGACGGGCCGGAAGGCTTGCGAGAACATCTTCATCGCACCATCTCCTCGCGGCGGAACATCCACCGCATGTAAGGCAGGACAATCACCAGCGTGATCAGCAGCAGGACGACGGAAACAGCGGCACCGCGACCGAACACGCCAAGCTGCATGGACTGCGTATAGGCCCACATCGCCAGCATCTGGGTGGACTGAGCTGGCCCGCCGCCGGTCATGCCGTAAACGATATCAAAGGCTTTCAGCGAATTGATCAAAGACAGAACGAAGACCACCGTGATCGTCGGCCCGAGCGCTGGAAGAGTGACATAACGGAAAACACCCCAGCGCCCTGCCCCATCGATGCGAGCGGCTTCGATCAGCGTCGTCGAGACGCTCTGGAGACCGGCTAGAAAAAGTACCATGGAAAAGCCGACGGATTGCCAGACATGCGCAACGAAGACCGACCAGAGAGCAATCTTCTTGTCGCCCAGCCAGTCCATGATCCAGCCATCCAGATGCCAGCTAGTCAGCAAACTGTTGAAGAGCCCGAAGAACGGGTCATACATCCACTTCCAGATCGTCGCGACGGCGATCGAGGCAATGATGACGGGTAGGTAGAAGATCACCCGGAGGCCCGATTTTCCTGGGATATTCTGATTGAGCGCGAGCGCCAGGCAGAAGCTGATCAGATTGGGGATGATCACGGCAAATGCCGTCCACAGGATGGTATTGGTGAGCGCACCCCAGAATACCGGGTCCTGCGTCATGATCGCTCGATAGTTCGCCAGACCGACGAACTTCGCGTCCGGACTGAGGCCGTTCCAGGATGAGAACGACATGCGGATGACGTCGACCATCGGATAGACGGCGAACAGAAGGTAGACCACCAGAGCGGGCGCGAGCAGGACATAGCCCTGCATCTGCGGCCCCATAGATTGGCGCGCTTTCGACATTTCTTCTTCCGAACCTTGTGGTGGGGCTCCGCCTGAAACGCGCGGAGCCCCGGCCTTGGGAGGTTATCCTCGATTGGCGATGAAGGTCTGCAGGGTCTTGCCCGCGTCGTCAGGCTTGATGTTGCCGGACGCCACTTCATTGATGACGCGCCAATATTCCGTGGTCACGTCGAGCGGGAATGCCTGGTCGCCGTTCATGTAGATCTTCGTGTACTTGCCGAAGATATCCATCCATTTCTGGTCGAGCGCCGAGACGTTCGAGTACTTGACGTTCGCGTTGACCGAGATCGAGCCAAACGCGCCGAGGTTCTCCTGCTGAACCTTGTCGGAGAGCAGATAATCGAGGAACTTGGTCGCCTCTTCGGAGTTGGGGCTCTTCGCCGAAACGTAGAGATATTCGGCAAAGCCGTAGAGACGATCGGTTCCGGTCGGGAACGGGAAGAGATCGAAATTGTCGATCTTCTTGGAGTCCGCCAGCTGGCTCACCAGCCAGTCGCCCTCAACCATCATCGCCGCACGATTGGCAAGGAAGAGGTTGAAGCTCTGCGAGTTGTCTATGCCCATGAACGGCTTGAGGATGTAGTTCTGCGACCAGTCGTTCAGCTCCTGGAAGCTCGCGGTGGCGCATGGCTCGGTGCCCCAATCGAGCTTCATGTCCATCAACTGGTCATGTTTTTCGGCGCCGCATTTGGCTTCCAGGATGACATCCATCAGGCGCATCAGGTGCCAGTTGACCGTGCCGCCGAATGTCATCGCCGGAATGCCGGCCTGCTTCAGCTTCGCGGCGTCGGCTTTCAGCTCGTCGTAGGTTGTCGGAGGCGCAGTGATGCCGGCCTTGGCGAACAGTTCCTTGTTGTAATAGATCCCTTCGCCGTGGAAGGTGTATGGCACGCCGTTACGTCCGCCGGGATAGATCTTCGAAAAGCTTCCGGCGGTGCCGACCAGACGCTTGTCCCAGTCGTACTTGGTATAGGCTTCATCCAGCGGCTTAGACAGACCCGCCTTGACGAATTCCCCGCCCAGCCCAAGGCCTGCCCACATGAAGTAGATGTCCGGCCCCTGGCTGGACTGCGCGGCGACGCGGAGCGCCGCCTTGTGCTCGTCCACGGAGCGGCCTTCGCGGGTCACGGTGACGCCGGGGTTCGCGGTTTCGAATTCCTTGATGATCTTGTCCCACGCCACGTTGGCGGAGTTGTTGTCAAAGGTGAGTGTCCAGATCTTCACTTCACCCGCATTGGCGGCACCCGAAACGAGCGCTGCACTCATCGCCAACGCAGACAGCGTGGCGGTCAAACCATTCTTCATCGAAGCCTCCCTGAGCGGTCCTCTGCCGCGACAGCAATCAACCAAACGCGTTCAAAACTGTCAATGACTTTTTTCTATTTTGAATTAAGTATGGGAATAGATCGCGCATTACCCTCATACTTAATTCGATAATGTAACTCATTTCGCCATCATCTCGAGGCTTTTCTGCCGATTGAAAAAAGTTGACTTGCCGTGGGAGTTCAGTCCAAAACGCAAGAAGGAGGCGGCCATGCAAAATATCAACGAACTCTTCCTCGACCACGATTCGCCGGCCGGCCGGCTCGTTCGAGGGCTCGCAGCCTTCGGCGCGGCGACAGCGGGGCAGCTTTCAAAATCAACAGGTCTTGGCCGCTCAACGGTTTCAACGGCCCTCACGGAACTCAGGGACGCTGGCATCGTCATCGACGTCGATGCCAAGGCGAGCGGCTTCGGGCGTCCGTCACAGCTGCTTTCGCTTAGTCCCGGATCGGGCCGCTGCGCCGGCGTTCTGCTGGGGCTCGGCGAAATCCGCATCGTTATCTGCGACATGACGCATGCGGTGCTATCCGACGTCTGGATTCCGATCCGCCGCGACTACACGCCGGAAGAGGCGGCAGACCAGGTTCGAGATAGCCTGACAACGCAATGCCAATCGCTCGGTATCACCATAGCGGACCTCCTAGGCGTCGGCGTGGCGATTTCCGCGCCGCTCAGCTACGACGGCAAGGTGCTGAACGGCGACGTCCTGCCGACATGGGCAGGCGTCGACCTCGCAGAGATATTTTCGACGCGACTGGATTGCCCACTGCATGCCGAAAATGAGAGCCATTGCGGCGCGCTCGCCGAGATGACCTGGGGCTCGACGGTCGGGGAAAGCGACTTCATCCTCTATAAGTTCGATCTCGGCGTTGGAGGTGCGATCGTGCGTGACGGTGCGGTTGTCCGCGGCGTCAGCGGGAGTGCCGCCGAGTTCGGCCATATCGTTCTGGACCCCGATGGCGCCTATTGCCGTTGCGGCAATCGCGGCTGCCTCCAGACCTATGTCGGCGGCTATCACCTCATCCGCCGCGCCGAGGAATTCAGCGGCCAACCCGTAACCATCGATCAGTTCGTGGAGCGCGCCCGTGAGGGCCGCATCGGCTATAGGCGCTTCATCGAAGATGCCGCCGAGAAGGCGGGCTGGGGCATGGGCATAACGTCGTCAATCCTGAACCCGCCGCTCTTTGTCATCGCCGGCAAGCTCGCGACGATCGGGAAAGCCTTCCTGGAGCCCCTGGAGCGGAGCTTCAATCGCCACACGCTGCAGCATCCGGACCTTCCCGGCGTCAGCGCCCCGCGCTTCGTCGTGGCCAAATTCCTCGGCAATGACGACACCGTCATGGGCGCCGTCGCGCTTGTGCTGCGACAACACGGGCGCATCGTCAGCCCGACGACATAGCCTGTGCCGGGCAAAGCGGCAGCCTGAGTGCGCCGCCTTCAGATGGCGCCACGGAGCTCGAGCAACTCGGTCTGGCCGCTTCGACCCTTGACGCTGACGACGCCAACTGGTGCGAGTTCGAAAGACTGTCCGACGGCATCCCGGATCGCGCCGCTGACGAGTATCGAGGTTCCATACTGTCGATTGAGTCCCTCGAGACGCGAGGCAATGTTCACCGTGTCACCGATCGCCGTGTACTGGAGCCGCGCCTCGGCGCCGACACTTCCAACCACCGCGGCACCGGTGTGCAGTCCGAAACGCGTGATGAGCACAGGGCGTCCACTCGAACTATTCGCATGATTCATGGCATCGACGGCCTGCTTCATAGCCAACGCGCAATGGCACGCATGCTCGATGTGATCAGGATCGTGCAGGGGAGCGTTCCACATGGCGAGGATGGCATCGCCCATATATTGCACGATCGTGCCGCCGTGACGCTCGACGATCTTGTTGAGGGCTTCGAAATACTCGGACAGGAGAGTGACGACCTCCTCCGGCGACTTCTCTTCCGAGATCGTCGTGAAGTCGCGGATATCGGTGAAGAGCACGGTGACGTCCTGCCGGACGGCGGCGCCCACATTCGCCTGACCAGCGATCACGATTCTGCGGACGAGTTCCCGGGGCACGTAGAGCGAAAAGGTGCTGATTGCATGTCGTGCCGATCGCAGCGCCTTAGCCAGCGCATTCACCTCGGAAATCCATGAATGGACGATCCGACTTTCGCGGACCTCCAGCTTGCCCAACTGCGCTGCCTCTTCGGCAAGCACATAAAGCGATCGGCTGACAAGGCGCGATATGAAGATCGCCGCCAGGATGCCCAATACCAGACAGGCCGCTGCGATTGCGAGATTTCGCTTCAGTCTCTGTTCAACCGGCCCCACCAGGTCGCTCAGCGGCGCGACGATCGCGACAGTATATTTTCTCCCGAGTCCAGCGACCGCCTCATGAAAGACCTCAGCAAGATATTCGCGTCCGCCAGCCTGAAAATGAGTAACGGTTCCTATCTCCGCACCACCGGATTCCAGGAGGTGAGCGACCGCAGGGAGCGCCGGATCGGCGTGCGCAAGGTCCGCCAGTGAAGCTTCCCTGCCGCGGCGTAGCCGACCCCTGACTTCGCTCATCACGTTCCTGTCCGAATGGACGATCAGATGCGCATCCTGGTCGAAAACATATGCCCGGGCATGTTCTGATACCGTGCTGATATCGACGATGTCTCCGAGCGTGACCAGCATGACGTCGGCACCGACCACCACATGCGGGTTCGACGCGGTAGGCGTTGCTACTGTCATGGTCAGGAAATTGGTTGATGCGGAGATATAGGGGCCGACGGAGACCGCCTTGCCGGAGCCGACGGCAGCCGTGTACCAGGGCCGAGTGCGTGGATCGAAAATATCGTCGCGATCGGCACCCTTCTCAGCAGCTGCATATCCTTGCCATAGAAGGTCCAGACCGTGTTGGGCCCACCATTCGACCGGTCGATCGTGCGCACGGCATAGGCCGCCCCGGTAGGTGCGTTCACATCAGCGCGCCATTCGGAATTACCAGCGGCATCGACGACCTGAACGTAGCTGCCGTCGGGATAGCCTGCGTATAGGTTATCGACGCGAAACGACGATCGGAGAACGTTCAACAGAAACGCCTCCTTGGTGTCCACATCATAGGGAGGTGGCGTCGTCATCTCCGGCACCGCTGATGCTGCCACGATTGCCGAATAGCCTTCCCGAAAGACGTTGCGGTAGTCCTCGATGACCCTCAACCCGAGCTGCCGCATCTGGGCTTCGCCCGTCGACAACGCGGCGAATTTTCCTTGGGTATAGGTGATGAAGATGAGCGGGAGCGAGGTGCAGGCCAATAGCCCCAGGATGATGACGCTCAGATGCAGCCGCAAGGGCATGGCCCAGGTAACCAGGACTCCCCTCAGCTTCCTCCAGCCTTGCCCCATATCCCCGCCCTTGCCAGCGCACCCGTGACAGCTTGGCTAGATAAGCGAATAGACCACGGTCCGGTCAAGCGCAGTGTATCGGGTCACGGCGTCAGCGACGCAGCTTGGCGATTCCCACCCGCTCCAAGGCCGTAACGAGAGAAGACGAGCATCTTGTTCGCAAGTAACCGACTACACGGACGGTTTCACCGCGCTAGTCGACTGCGTCTGAGACAGCAAGTCTTTGCGCGGTCGGTCGAGAAACGACATAGAGGGCGCAGCCCCCAAGCACTATCGCGACAAAGAGCGCAAGCCAGATGCTTGGCGAAGCGATAAGGATAAAGGCGCCGTATCCACCCGATATGCCTGCAACCGCCAAGACCTTCGCCTTCCACGGAATCGCACCGCTTTCACGCCAGGCCCGCAAAACCGGACCGCACCAGCGATTGGCGAGAAGATAGGCTTCGAACCTTGGAGACGAACGCGCAAAAAACCAGGCTGCGAGTATGAGGAAAATCGTCGTCGGCATCAAAGGAACGAGCGCACCAATAATGCCGAGCGCGGCCATGAGGCAGCCTAGCGCGAAATAGATGCCTCTCACGATCCAATGCCGTGGAGCTGACGGGCTGGTTCCGGAGATATCGGGTTGAGGACGATCGATCATCGGACTTCGACAGATACCTTTCATTCAACCCGATACAGCCAAGCACACGCAGTCTTGAGAACTCCGGGCGTTGCGACGTTCAGCGCACGTCACGCCGTGCCAACGCTCCCAATCTAACGCCTCCGTGTTCAATGGTCACTCTCTCAACCCTTTCTTTTCGTTGGACGAACAACACGATGTTCGACCCGACCCAGCACTGAGAAGATCAGGACCTCGACGTCGGTATCGATCGTCGCGCCATCAAGCAGCCGAACAATATCGTCAATGCCCGAGACGGGATGCCCGGCAATCGCCAGAATGTAGTCACCATCGACAAGCCCCGCCCTTTCCGCAGGTCCACCGTCTTCGACACGACGCAGACGAACCGTCGTGCGTTGGTCGACACCGGCCTCCAGCGCGATCCGCCGATGCAGCTCGACGGTATCCGCGGCTATTCCAATGTAGCCTCGTCGCACCTCTCCGAAACGAAGGATATCCGAGACGACATGCTTGGCGGTGTTCGAGGCCACGGCGAAAGCGATGCTTTGCGCTCCGCGGATCACTGCCGTATTGACGCCGATGATCTGCCCTGCGGAGGAAACGAGCGGCCCGCCGGAATTTCCGGGGTTCAACGCCGCGTCGGTCTGAATGATATCGTCCATCAGGCGACCGCTGGCCGCGCGCATCGAACGGCCAAGCGCCGACACCACGCCTGCCGTGACCGTCCACTCGAAACCGAGCGGATTGCCGATGGCAATCGCGACATGGCCACGCTTGAGAGCCTTTGAATCTGCGAGTTGCGCCCAGGCACCGGCCCAGTCGTTGGCACGGATGAGAGCAAGATCGGTGTCCTCGTCGCGCCCGAGGACACGTCCTTCGACACGACCGCCGTCCGGCGTCTTCACGACAACCGTTCGCGCGTCGCCTACGACATGGTTATTGGTCACGATTAGGCCATCCGGCGAGATCGCAAACCCGGAACCGTGTCCGGAATTGGCTCCCGACCGTTCAATCCGGCTCACCGCCGGTCCGACCAGATCGACAGCATTCGATACCGTTTCAGAATAGGCATCCAGCAGCCCGGCATCAGATGACGGCTGGATGTCGCGATCAATGAACCCCATGGGTAATCCTCGGACGCACACGGCGTCCAGCGTTAGGAAACGGCAGCGACGGCAGAAGCGAGGGGCTGTCGGTTCGACAGTTGAACAAGAGGAGAAACAGGTGAGGTTGCGCCGAACCTATTTCAAGATGCCCGTCTGCCTGCTGCGATCAAACGGATCAACGACGCGAAAAGCCACCCCGAAGGTGTCGGGGGTGGCTATAAATTGGCTGCTCTATCGCCGATCAGTGTTGGCGATCGAATGGATAGGGCGAGTAATCCGCGTTGTAGCCGAAGTAGCGCGGCCCAACCAAGGCGATCCCTTCCGGGGTCTGCCATTGCGGATTGCACGGAAAGGCGAGCGCAACGAGACGCAGGCCATAGCGCAGCGAATCCGCCGTTACCGGGTTGCCGCTTTCGGCTTCCAGCAGCGTGATCAGATCGGGTGTCGTGCAGATGATTTCGCCGTCGCGCTCTGCCATCAGAAACTCGTTCTGAAAGTCGAGTTTGAAGTCGTGGCCCTTCCACTCCTCAAGGCCGTCGAACCTCGCGCTGCCGCGAGCAAAGCCTCCCACCGTGCGCCGATCTATATCTCTGACGCGACCGTTGAAGATGATCTTTGCTCCAAGCATTCGAACGACAGCAGAGACCGGATCGGCATGCGCGGCGCGTGTCTCGCGAAGAGTCCTGCCGAGATTTGCGCACAGGGACAACGTGCCGCGCACGACTGCCTTCTTCGCCGTTTCTCCGCTCATGGGATAGAAAGCGAGAAGCGCCGAGCCCCCCATCTCTACCGTTGCAGCACGGGCGAGACGCTCGGTCCACGCATTGCTGACGGTCTCCAGCACAAGACTGTTGCCCTTGTCGTCGCAGAGCACCATCGGGGTCGCCGAAACGCCATGCATCGTGAACGTGACCATCTGCAGTTCCGGATAGGCTCTGCCCATCCCGTCACCATCAACGAGAGGCAGACCGCTTGCCGCTGCCACCACGAATGGCGTCGTCGAATTGACGCCGCCCGCCTCGCCGCAGAGAACCGCATCAATCTTCCGGCCCAGCAGCTGCTCAAGCTTGCGAAACGCCACGATCAGCTCATCGCCCTGTGGTAGCTTCTCCGTCATCACGGTAGGGGCACCCATCATGCAGACTGGCACGACAAGCGCATCATCAGGAAGATCTTCGACATCGACGAGCTTCACCGGCCCATGCCTTCGGATCGCTTCCTGGGCCATCAGCTTGCCAACGTAGGGGTCGCCGCCGCCACCGGTGCCAAGTATCGCTCCACCGATCGCGATATCGTCGAGATCTTCAGCATAAATAGTTCTGAGTATCTTCATCGCTCTCTCCTAGGCGGCGCTCGTCGGCAGCGGCTCGAACGTCAATTCCGGGAAGCCGAAAGCCTTGGGACCAACGATTTCAAGCGCGCGCGGCGTCTTGAGAAGATCGTGCGCCGGCAGGCCGATGACCGCCACGCGCTGACCGTAGCGCAGCATTTCCGTGGTGATGGGCTCGCCGGTATCGATCTCAAGGTTCATGATCAGGTCCGGCACCATCACTGCCGGCTTTTCATCGATCCACAGCACGAGGTTTTCGTTCTGGATCGCTATGCGCGCCTCCGATCCCGTCCATTCGCCGGTGCCCGTGATGATCGCGTGACCGCGAGAAAAACCACCCGTCAGCTCGCGCCTGATGTCGACGATCTTGCCCGTGAAGAACAGCTTTGCGCCAGTCGCCTCGACAACCCTGTCAACGACATTGTGACGCTTTGCTCTAGCATCGAGAACGGTACGACCGATGGACAATGCCTGCGAGACCGTCTTCGGAACGGCGCTGCGCTTGACGAAATCGCCGCGCATCGGAGCAACGGCAAATCCCGCACCGGCGCCCATCGCCACGGCCACGTCGCGCGCAAAACGCTCGAGCCAGAACATGTCGATGATGTCCTTGAAGACGACGACATTGCCTTTTTCGTCCGCGATCGCAGCCGGCGAGACGTCGGCTCCATAGATCATGTAGGTCGTCATCTGCACTTCAGGGAAGGCACGGCCCATGCCGTCGCCATCCACCACCGGCAGCCCTGCAAGCGCAGCCGCGATGATCGGTTCGATCGAGTTCGACCCGCCGATTTCGGCCGAAATGACCGCGGAGACTTTGACGCCCGCCGTTTCTTCGACCGCACGCATGGCGCGGTAGCATTCGCCGCCTTCTTCGATTTTCTCAACGCCAACCACTGGCGCGCCAATACCACCGACCTCGGCAACCCAGTCGTCGTCCTTCAGCGCTTCGAGCGGAATCACGCGGACTTCGGCGCCCTTCCGGATCAGTTCACGTGCGCGCAGCATACCGACATAGGGATTGCCTCCACCGCCGGTTCCCAGGAGCGCAGCACCGATCGACAATGGGAGGAGATCCTCTTCCCGGAGCAGATAACCTTCAGCGGGCATTGAGCTCTCCTACCGCTTTCACACGAATACGAGTGGCGTTTCCGGGCAAGTAGGCAAGCGGCACGTCTTCAACGTCGACGATCTCGATTGAATCACGGGCAGCACCTGCTGCAACCGCTGCGTCGATCGCCCGGTTCTTGGCATCCTCGAGCGACTTCTCGCGACCGAGTTCCGCAAGTGCGTAAACGCGATCAACTTCGCCGGAAACCTGCGCGATCGCCGCACCGACGGCGTTTGCGACGCCGAAGTGGGCCGGCTTGATGACCTCGAGGCCGGCAATCTGGCGCGTCACAAGGATCGAACCACCGCCAACGACGATGACCGGGAGTGGATCCGGCGAGAGGCGGGACCGTTCGACGCAATCCTCCAGCATATCGTGGATCTTCGACTGGGCGCGCTCCAGCAGGTCCGGTCCAAGATGCGAGACCTTGGACGCATCGCCGAGCTCGGCCTTGCCCGCCGCAACCGTGATGTCGGTCGTCGTCATCGTGCTGCCGCCGAACACCAACGCCTCGGTCTTGATCCGGTATCCGACCGAGACTGGGCCGATCTTCAATCCATTCTGATCATCGACGACATGCGATCCGCCGCCGAGACCGATCGAAAATACGTCAGGCATGCGGAAATTGGTGCGCACGCCGCCAACCTCGACCGCAACAGTCGCCTGGCGCGGGAAGCCCTTCTGCAGAGAACCCACGTCCGAGGTGGTTCCGCCGATATCGACGACGATCGCGTCGCTGACGCCGGACAGGAAGGCTGCGCCGCGCATGGAGTTCGTCGGACCGGATGCGAAAGTCAGGACCGGGAACTGCTCCGCGAAGGCGGCATCCATCAAGGTGCCGTCGTTCTGCGTGAGGAAGAACTTGCCCTTGATACCCGCTTCCGCGATCGCCTTGCGGAAGGCATCGATGACGTGAGCAGAGAGATCACGCAGGCACGCATTCATGATCGCCGCGTTTTCACGCTCCAACAGGCCGATCCGGCCGATCTCGCTGGAAAGCGTGATGTGGGCGTCGGGAATGGCCTTTGCAAAAATCTCCGCCGCGCGCTTCTCGAAATCGCTGCTGACGGGTGAAAACACCGAGGTGATGGCGATCGTCCTGATGCCCTTGGACTTGATATCCTCGGCTATCCCAAGAAGCTCTTCTTCGTTCAATCGCGAAATGACGCGGCCGTCGAACTCATTGCCGCCGTGAGCGAGGTAGGCATGGTTGCCGATCGCCTGCTTCAGATCCTCCGGCCAATCGACCATCGGCGGAAGGGAGGCTGTAGCCGGCAATCCGAGGCGGACAGCAGCGGTCTGGGCGAGATCACGGCGCTGAACGACCGCGTTCGTGAAATGCGTGGTGCCGATCATGACGAAATCGACCGCGCCTGCATCCATCCCGGATGCGCTGAGGACGTCGCGCAGGGCATTAACGACCCCGCTCATGACATCGGCCGTGGTTGCCGATTTGACGCCGGCGATCACCTCCGGCCCGTTCATGATGACGGCGTCCGTATTGGTGCCGCCGACGTCAATACCAATCCTAATCATCAGTCTTAACCTCGTTCGTGATGTTCTGTTTGACGGCTTTGCCTAAGCGCGAGCAGTGTCTCGGCTGTCGGCATTTCGCCATCGATCAAAGGTATCTTGGGGCGCATCGCCTCCTCCTCTTCCGAGATGACCGGAACGGATGCGAGAAGCAGGCGTGTGTAGTCGTGAGAGGGGTTCTCGAAGACAGAAGCGGCACTTCCCGTCTCGACGATCTGGCCGCGGTAGAGGACGCCGACCGAACGTGCGAAGTTTCGCATCAGGCTGAGGTCGTGCGATATGAAAAGGTAGGTCAGCTGCATCTGCTGCCCGAGTTCGCTGAGAAGCTCGATCACGCGCGCCTGAACCGATACGTCGAGCGCAGAGGTGGGTTCATCAAGCACAAGCAGTTTTGGCTCGACGGCGAGCGCGCGTGCGATCGCAACGCGCTGCTTTTGACCGCCTGAAAGTTCGTGCGGGTAACGCTCGGCGAAATGCGCCGGCAACTGCACCATCTCGAGAAGTTCGCCCACACGCTTCTGCCTGTTTCCGGAATAGGAATGGGCAACGAGCGGCACAGCGACAGACTGACCGACCGTACGACGTGGATTGAGAGAGGAACCCGGATTCTGGAACACCATCTGAACCGCGCGACTATGACCGCTGGACCGATCGGCGAGCCCCTCGCCGTTGATCAGGATGTCGCCGCTGTCAGGCTTTTCCAGGCCCATGATCATTCGTGCGATCGTCGATTTTCCAGAGCCGCTCTCGCCGGCAAGCCCGTAGACCTGCCCTTTCTCGATAGAGAAGGAGACATTGTCGACGGCCTTCACCTCCCCGATCCTGCGACCGAACGCATTGCGGATAGGAAAGGACTTACTGAGGTTTCGAATTTCCAGCATCGCCGCGCTTATCCCTTCACGTCTGCAGACGGGCGAGCAGCGCCTGTCAGTCTCGGAACGGCGTCGATGAGGCTTCGCGTGTAAGGATCCCGCGGCGCGCCGAAAATCCCTGCAGTCTCGCCATGCTCGACGATCCGCCCCTTGTTCATGACGTAGACGTAGTTCGACGTTTCACGCACCACGCCGAGGTTGTGTGTGATCATCAGCAGCGCCAGGCCGCGCTCTTCAACGAGGTCTTTCAATAGCTTGAGGATCTGGGCTTGCGTGGTGACATCAAGCGCCGTTCCAGGCTCGTCGGCGATCAACAAGCGGGGTTCGCTGAGAAGCGCCATCGCGATCAGAACGCGTTGGCGCATGCCACCGGAAAGCATGATCGGATAACTGCGTGCAATCCTCTCCGGATCGCGCATCCGAACCTGCTCCAAGACCTGATGTACGCGCGAAATGCGTTCCTGCTTCGACCTGACACGACCAAGCCTCTTGTCTGCATATTTCAGGATCGTGCCCATCTGGTCCGCAATGGTGAAGACGGGATTGAGCGAACTCATGGGATCCTGGAAGACCATCGACATGGCCGTTCCGCGCAGGCGAAGCCGTTCCTTGTCCGGCATCGTCAGCAGATCGGCGCCGTCGAAATAGATCGCGCCGTTCAGGATGCGGGCGGGCGGCTGGCGAAGCAGCCCCATGATAGCCTTCATCGTCACCGTCTTGCCCGAGCCGCTCTCGCCAACTAGAGCAACCTGCGACCGGGCCGGAACCTCAAGGCTGACATTGTCGAGCACGTTGCTGGTACGGCCGTATGTGGTGAATGACACGGAAAGATTGTCGACGCGCAGAAGTGACGTGCTCATCTGACCTCCTGAACATCGTAGAGATCGCGAAGGCCATCGCCGAGGAGATTGAAGCCCAACGCCACGAAGAGGATGGCGGCGCCTGGCATTATGGACTCCCACCAATAGTCGGGCAGGAAAGCGGCGCCTTGCGCGACCATGGTGCCCAAGTCCGGTGTCGGAGGCTGGATGCCGAGGCCAAGGAAGGAAAGCGACGCGCCGACCAGGATCACGAACCCGCAATCAAGCGACGTCTTGACCGCGATCGCGGAGACGCAGTTCGGCAGGATCTCGCGCAGCAGGATATGAAACTTGCTTGCCCCCAACGTCTCGGCGGCCTCGATGTATTCCTGGCTGCGGATCTGCTTGGTGATCGAGAAAATCAGGCGCGTGTGCCAAGTCCACCAGAGAGCGGAGATTGCCAGCAAGGAGTTCAGCAGGCTTGGCGAAAGGACCGCCGCAACCGCGAGCGCCATGACCAATGGAGGGATCGCGAGAGCAATATCCGTCAATCGCATGATGATGGCCTCGACCCATCCGCCGAAGTAGCCAGCGACGATGCCGAGTGCGGTGCCAACGGGGATGGCCGTGCCGAGGACGACCAGTGCCAGAAGCAGCGAAATTCGCATGCCGAAAACGACGCGGGTGAAAATATCCCGACCGACATTGTCGGTGCCGAACCAGTATTCGGTGGACGGAGGCAGGTGACGGGCGCGGAAATTGACTGCCGCGCCGACATGCTCGGGATGCGGCGTTATCCAGGGCGCCAGGAGAGCGCCGAGCACGCATATGATGACAATCACGGCACCGATCACAGCGGTCGGATTGCGCGAGAAACGATACCAGTTCTGATAGGCGTTCGACAGGCGCGGCACTTCGACGACATTTTCCAACGGAGCGTTCGACATCATCGTCTCCCTCGAATGCGAATACGGGGATCGACGATACCGACCAGGACATCGATGATCAGATTGACGATGACGAAGAAGACGCCTGATACGATCACCACACCCATGACGGCGTTCAGGTCTTTCTGCATGATGGTGCGCACGCCATAGGCAGCCATTCCCGGCCAGGCAAAGACGAGCTCCACCACGAAGGCGTTGCCGATCAGCGATGCGAACTCCAGCCCTGAAATGGTCAGGGGAGGAACAAAGCTCGGCCGCAGCATGTATTTGAACACGCGCACACGTTCCGGCACGCCAAAGGCACGGGAGGCTTCGATGTAATCCTGGCTTGCAACGTCGATCATCGACGATCGTGTTATGCGGGCGATCTGTCCCATCGTCGCAGCGGCCAGTGCAAAGGAAGGAAGCAGCAGGTAGCGCAGCGCCTGACCAAGCACGTCCAATCGGCCATGCAGGATGGAGTCGACGGTCACCAGCCCGGTAATATCCGCCGTAAAGGACAAATCCGGCGGCAGGCGCCCTGTCGTCGGCAGGATATGCAGCACGTACCCTGCGAGAATCTGTAGCAGAATTGCGAGAAAGAAACTCGGCGTGACGGCGCTGAAGATCGCGATCAGTCGGACCAGATTGTCCGGCCAGCGATCCTTCCAGCGTGCGGCAGCGACCCCAAGCGGCACGCCAAGCACGAAGGCGATCGTAATCGTGGCAAGGACAAGCTCGAAGGTCGCCGCAAACGTATCCGCAATATCGTTCATGACGGGGCGTTTCGTCAGCAGCGACAATCCGAGATCGCCCTTGGCGAGACCAGAGACATAGATGCCGTATTGCTGAACCAGAGGCTTGTTGAAGCCCATCGTCTCCCGCAATTGTTCAACCTGTTCGGCGCTCGCACGCGGTCCGAGCGCCAGCCGGACCGGATCGCCCGGCATGCCGCGAGCGATCGTGAAGATCACGACGGATAGCCCGAACAGGACAAGCAGCGACCAGAGCACGCGCCTAGTCATGAAGAGGAGGAATTCCAATGATCCAGCCCAGCTTAAGGAGAGATTTCGGTGAGGACGGCCCAAAGGCCGCCCTCCCTAGGCGATCCCAAGAGGTGTGGTGCCCGCTCGGGATCGGTAGAACCTGTTATTTGCAGGTCCAGCTGTAGCGCGTGAACTTGTAGTCGAAGGACTGCATCGGGACGGCTTTGAAGCCGACAAGGCATTTGTCCATCGCGTGTTGCACGGTCTGCGTCTGCAGGAACACATCCGGCTGCAGATCGACGATCTTGTGCTGAAGTTCCTTGTAGATGTCCGCCTGCGCTTTCGGGTCTACAGTTTCACGCGCCTTGTCGATCAAAGCGTCGATCGCCGGATCCTGCAGCCATTCCGCCGAAGCCCACGTTCCCGCTGCCTTCGAGTGGTATTGGGTGAAGAACATCGAGTCCGGCGACGGATAGGTCGGCCCGAAGAAGATCTGATTGACCGCAGGCGTCGTCTCGACCTTATTGGAAATTTCCGTGATGCGGTTCCACGGGTCTGCCTGCTGCGTGACCTTGAAGCCAAGCTGCTCGAGGTTTGCCTGCATCAGCAGACTGATTTCCTCTTCGAACTTTGTGCCAGCCACATAGCCGAGGGTGATCGGGATTTCCTGTCCGGCATATTTCGACTGCGCGATCTCGGCCTTTGCCGCTTCCATGTCGAACTTCGGCGCGGGCAGATCGCTTGCATAGTAATCTGCGAAGCCCGACGGAAGGGGACCGTTCAACGGGCCGCCGGGGACGATGACGTTGCTGACCGTATCGTAGTCGGTCGCGTAAGCCAGCGCCTTGCGAATATGGATATCGTCTGTCGGCGGGACCTTCGTGTTCAGCTTCAGGTAAAAGCCGATGGTCGTGTCTTCGCTGACGATATTGAAGCGGCCCATGTCCTTCAGGGCCTTGTAGGTATCGGGCGACTGGTACTGGCTGCTCATCGTCAGCTCGCCGGAGGCGGCCAGCGAACGGACGGTGGCTTCGTCGTTCGTAATGATCCATCGCACTTCGTCGATCGGACCCTCGCCGAATCCCTTGTAGTACTTCGGATCGCGCTCGATGGTCATCGACGCACCGCGATCCCAGTCTTTCAGCGTGTAAGGCCCTGCACCAGCGGCCTTCGTCGCCAGATAGGTCTGGCCATCGTCGCTCCCGGCATTTTCCTTCACGACATCGGCGTTGACGATGAACACGGCCGGAACCGTGCTCAGGAACGGCGCGAATGCCTTCGAGAGGGTGAACTTGACGGTATGAGGATCAACCGCCGTCACCGAACCTGACTTCAGAACGTCGGCAAAAAGGTTCGCCGGACCCTGGTTGATTTTCAGCAGGCGTTCGAAGGAATAGACGACATCAGAGGCTTCGACCGGCGATCCATCGCTGAAATGCGCGTCCGCGCGAAGCTTGAACGTGACTTCCTTTGCGTCGGGAGAAATCGTCCAGCTCTCGGCGAGTTCCGGCTGAAGGGCGCCCTTGGAATCGACGGTGACCAGGCCGTCGTAGAGGTTCACCGCTGCCATATAGTCTGTGTAGTCGGAGATCTTCGCCGGATCGATCGTGCCGAAGATCTGGACGGTATTCATCGTCACGACCGTCTTGGCCGCCGCCGTGCCGGCCATACCGGCGACGAGCGCGGCAAGCGCGGTCGAAGCAATCAGATTCAATTTGCTCATGGTATCTCCCGGTTCAAGGTTCCCTGCGGGTTTGCGCACCCGTCACATGTGGTCTCATCGTCCCCGACGTCTTCACGCGCCTTTGAGGGACTGATCGCATTCGGTATTAGCGAGAGATCGCCGCCAACCAATTGCTTGGGTCAACGGGCTTTGGGCGACCTTTTCGGACGACGCCCCCACCAGACGGCGAGGAGCGTCGAAGCAAAGATTGCACAGGCCGGCGAGGTCTCCAACGCTGGACCAGTCTAGGTTTTTGTTTAAATGGTATAGGTTTGTCGCCAAGCGCGCCGTTCAAAACCTAGTCGTTTTGGTCAGGTGACCATGCCGAGCGCGCGGGCGGCACTGATGGCCTCCTGCCGGTTGCGGCAGCCGAGTTTGCGGTAGACATTACCAAGGTGAAATTTCACCGTCGCCTCGCTGAGACCGAGGACATGGGCGATGTATTTGTTCGCCGCCCCCTCCGATATCATCAGCAGGATCTTGCTTTCGCGGCGGGAGAGCGTCGTGCCACCCCCGGCAGCGCTCGACAGGCGGCCGCTGTCGCGCAGCTTGCGGATGATCTGCTTGGTCGCGAGCGACGTCGAGAGAAACCCGCCGATGCGCTCGTTTCCGATCAACTCGTCGAGAAAGATACGCTCCTCCGACAACGGTGCAATTGTCCCGAGCCTGGCACTGTCCTCGAAAGTCTTCTGAAGAAGGGCGCGGGCGCGTGTCAGATTGCGCTGCCGCTTTGCAACGTAGGCCGACCAGATTTCGATGCCGATCCGCTGGCGGTCCGTCAGGTTAAGGTTGCCCATCATGGCCGCAATGATCTCGGCCAGACCGACGTTCGCAGGCTGCTCGTAGACCAGTTGGCGTATCCATGCGAGCGCAAGCGCCAGATCATCGCGGTTGTCGATGCGTGGCAAAGACTGCCACTCGTTCACCATCCAGGTCCGGTCGATGTGCGAGTCTATTCCCTTCAGCCGGTCGGCCGCCTCCTGCCATCGACCTGCGTTCTGCAAGACCGCCGCCTCGCGGATCTCGATCATCATCTGAAACTGGCGATTGGACACCTGGTAGACACGCCAGCGGTCGAGAAAGCTGCGCGCTGCGATCGTCGAGAAATGGTCGCCCAGCGCCTGACTTCCATAGTGAAGCGCAAGCTCGAGCAGGCTCGGCCATATCTCTCCGTGAGAGAAGTCGTCGATATCAAGACTGAGGAAACGGGCAAGCGGCTCGGCGCGACCTGCCTCGTATTCGATACAGGCATCGAGCAGGGCCTGCAGCCTGACGTCGTTTGGACTCTCGAAGGGGATCTCGCTCAGGGATTTCTTCGACCGAGCCGCATGTTTTCTCGCCGCGAGAGCGTCGCCCATCAGCAGCCGGATCAACGCCCGATGCAGACTGATATAAAAGGCAAGCATCGGCGATTTCGCGCACTGATAGTGATACATCGCTCGCTGCGCGACGTCCTCCGCCTCCGAAAACCTGCGATTGCGGATATAGAACTCGAGGATTGCGTTGTAGAAACTCCCCCGAAACAGGTGATCGTCAGCCGGGAATTCGGCAACCAATGCGTAACACCGCTGAAGCAGGTCCTCGGAGAAGAAGTAATCCTCGTAGATGAGCATCAGCAGCCGGAACGCGCGAAACTCCCGCGAGAATACCGAGCGCGGTGAGAAAACGACCTCCGGATCGTTCGCAAGATCACCGAACCGGTCGGCGAGGAGCCGACGTGCACGCGCCACGTCTCCCCTTTTCAATGCCTGCAGACCCAACGACAGAACCAGTATCTCGGACTGCTGGGCATAGCTGCGTGGAAAGCCTGACAACACGCGGTCAAACGACTCCGGCCCGTGATAGTAAAGGAAGAAATCGCCGTGTTCTTCGGCAAAAATACGCAGGGCGTTGTCGAAGAACCCGGCTCGCTGGAATGTGACGATGGCCTCTACCGGCCGCCCGCGGGCGGCATAAGCCTCCGCGAGCGCCTTGGCGTCGGCCGCGATCAGGACGCGCCGCGCGATTTCGTTATCAACCGCCTCGGAAAGCTCCGTCGCAACCGAAGGCACCTGTATCCGGCCATCGCTGACGAACGGCACGATTGACAGTCCATGCTGGGTCGCGACCCCGCGATCAAGCAGGATACGCATGTCCACCAAGGCATCCGGCGTACTCTCGTGCAGGATCTCGCTTTCGAGAAAGGCAACGAGCGCTGGACCCGCCAGCGATGGATTGAACGCAATCAGCGGCCAGCCCCCGGACGTCTCGATGACCGCTGCGGCCTTATCCGCCGACATCTGTGCAGACAGCTCCTCGATGTCAATGAGAAGGTCGGCAGCCTTGAAGACATAAGCTTTCCCGTAGGCCCGCGCCCGCGACAGTCCCGGAAGAATGGTTTCCTCTCTCTTGGCAATCACGATGCGCCCATGGCCGGAAATGAACATTTCCGGCAACGGCTGCGGCTTCGAATGCGGAGGTATATCCCAAACCACAAGCTCATTTGCCGTGGGAAGTGTTGGCGTGCTGGCGCTCTCGTGAATAGCCGTACCGGTGCGATCAGCCAGCTCTGCCAGAAGGGACGATTTCCCCATCCCGGCCGGCGCTTCGAGCACGACAATCGGCTCCGGCCGCTCGAGAAGTCGGGACATCACAGCCGGTCGGCAAACGAGGGAGGGCATCAAGCGCTGGACCGATACAAGACAACGATCCGTCTTGCGTGCATTTTGACGGTCGGGTTGTCAATCGCGCCGCTTACCCGCGGACGGCATTTTCGGGATCGAGCGAAGCGCATCTGTCAAAGGCCCGGGCGCCTTTGGATGGGCACCCGGGCACAATTTTCGTCTGTTACCTGCGAACCAGATCAAAACGGTCGGCGTTCATCACCTTTGTCCAGGCAGCGATGAAGTCCCGAACGAACTTGTCCTTCGCATCGGACGAACCATAGACCTCGGCAAGGGCACGGAGCTGCGCGTGCGATCCGAAGATCAGATCGACGCGAGTGCCGGTCCACTTCAGGTCGTTGGTCTTGCGATCACGGCCCTCGTAGACGCCGTGCTTGCCGGCAGCCGGGCTCCATACGGTTCCCATGTCCAGAAGGTTGACGAAGAAGTCGTTCGTCAACGTCTCCGGCTTGTCGGTAAAGACGCCATGCTCCGGCTGGCCAGCCTTCAGCACACGCAGGCCGCCGACCAGCACCGTCATCTCAGGCGCCGTCAAAGTCAGCAGTTGAGCACGGTCGACAAGCGCCTCCTCCGCCTTCAGGAACTGGCGGCGGTTGGCGTTGACATAGTTGCGGAAACCGTCGGCGCGCGGCTCCAGCGCTGTGAAAGACGCCGCATCGGTCTGCGCTTCGGTCGCGTCCATTCTGCCGGGCGTGAACGGAACGCTTGCCCCGGGACCAGCCGCCTTTTCGACGCCTGCATTGCCAGCGAGTACGATCAGGTCCGCGAGAGAGATTTTCTTGCCTGATGTCTGGGCTGCGTTGAAGTCCTTCTGGATGCCCTCGAGAACGGAGAGCACCTTCGCCAGCTGTGCCGGCTGATTGGCATCCCAATCCTTTTGCGGCGACAGACGGATGCGCGCACCGTTTGCGCCACCGCGCTTGTCCGAACCACGGAAGCTCGATGCCGAGGCCCAGGCCGTGGACACCAGTTCCTGAACCGTCAGACCCGACGCCAGCACCTTCGCCTTTAAGTCTGCCACGTCGTTGTCATCGACCAGCTTGTGGTCAACAGCGGGGATGACATCCTGCCAGATAAGATCTTCGGCAGGCACTTCGGGACCGAGATAGCGTACCTTAGGGCCCATATCGCGATGGGTCAGCTTGAACCAGGCGCGCGCGAACGCATCAGCGAACTGATCCGGATTTTCCATGAAGCGGCGCGAGATCTTTTCGTAGATCGGATCGAAGCGGAGCGCGAGGTCGGAGGTCAGCATCTTCGGCCGATGCTTCTTCGAAGGATCGAAGGCATCCGGGATCGTCGCGCCGGCACCCTTTGCAACCCACTGCTTGGCGCCAGCCGGGCTGCTCTCCAGTTCGTATTCGTAACCGAACAGGTTCCAGAAGAAGTTGTTGCTCCACTTGGTGGGCGTCGTTGTCCAGATCACTTCCAGGCCGCTGCCGATCGCATCGCGACCGACGCCGGTGTTGAATTTGCTTGCCCAGCCAAGGCCCTGCGCCTCGATCTCGTCGCCTTCAGGATCGACGCCGACGAAGGACGGATCACCCGCGCCGTGGGTCTTGCCAAACGTGTGGCCGCCGGCGATCAGCGCGACGGTTTCTTCGTCATTCATTGCCATGCGGGCGAAGGTTTCCCGGATGTCGCGGGCCGAGGCCAATGGGTCCGGGTTGCCGTTCGGTCCCTCGGGATTGACGTAGATGAGGCCCATCTGCACGGCGCCGAGCGGTTCTGCAAGTTCGCGCTCGCCGCTGTAGCGTTCGTCACCAAGCCAGGTGCCTTCAGGACCCCAATAGAGCTCTTCGGGTTCCCATACATCGGCACGTCCGCCCGCGAAGCCGAAGGTCTTGAAGCCCATGGATTCAAGCGCGACATTGCCCGTCAAGATCAGCAGGTCAGCCCAGGAGATACGGTTTCCGTATTTCTGCTTGATCGGCCAGAGAAGGCGGCGGGCCTTGTCGAGGTTGACGTTATCAGGCCAGCTGTTGAGCGGGGCGAAACGCTGCTGTCCCTGCCCTGCCCCGCCTCGACCGTCAGTGATGCGATAGGTACCGGCGCTGTGCCATGCCATGCGGATGAAGAGCCCGCCGTAGTGGCCAAAGTCAGCCGGCCACCAATCCTGGGAGTCCGTCATAAGCGCATGAAGGTCCTTCTTCAGCGCGTCGAGGTCGAGTTTCTTGAACTCCTCGGCATAGTTGAAAGCCGCTCCCAACGGATCGGAGAGACCCGAATTCTGATGCAGAATCTGAACGTTCAGCTGATCTGGCCACCAGTCACGGTTCCCTCTGCCGCGAGGTGTATTGCCATGGGGCACGGGACATTTGCCGGCGCTATCGGGTTTCTGGTCCATTGTTTTCTCCTCGGTTTTTTGATGCGTCGAAAGCGGGAAGACATGCCGGCCAGCCTTGGGTCAAAGCGAATACCCAGACACCGCGGACCCGCGAGCTCCACTGCCTCCTTCATAACCGAAGTGAACCATAACTCTAAGTTGGAATTACTGATCAAGACGATAAGATAATGCTATCGTCGATATGTGCCATAGCAAAGAAATGGCGCCGCCATTCGGCGACGCCTCTTCTGCCTAGATAGCGTATGCCGTCGCGTTAACGCCTCAGAACGCGCATGGCCAACGACACGACAAACAGAACCAGGAAAAGAAAGAATAGGATCTGGGCGATTGACGCCGATGCACCTGCGATACCGCCGAAACCGAGCACGCCGGCGATAAGTGCAACAACCAGGAATACGAGCGCGTAGTAAAGCATTTCAACCTCCGTCATTCTGACAACAGGAAAACGAGGAGGCAGGCGATTGGTTCCGAGACAGGTGCACGAAGCGTCCTTAAGCGGCAGCGACCAAGCGGCGCGTGAATGCATTATCGCCGTCATAGGGCTTCGGCGGCTCCGCCGCAGCAAGGTAGGCGTTAACAGGCACCGTCAGGGCGAACCAGAGCCCGGCGCCGACCACGAAAAGTCCACCGACCTCATCCCCACCGCCGGCCAGCATCGGCATACAAGCGGAGATCATCAGCACGAGCACCCGCACGACCCACTCGGTCTCCCGCTTTCTGACCGCAAGGGCGGCCATGGCTCGATATTTGCGCGCGTCGTATTCTCCTCTCCCCTGCTTTGTCAGAAGCGTCCATGCGGGAGGAAAGGAGAGCATCAAGAGTGCGCCGGCAGCCAACAACCCCGGCGTTCCGGGAAGGAGCCAACAGCTGACACCAAGCAGGAACAGGACAACCACAATGTTCCATATCGGCCCAAGCGCTTCGGGAGAACGACCGCTTCGCTGATGCCAGACCTGAAGCATCCACGACGCTGCCTGAAGCATCGGCTGATCAACAAAACGATTGATGAATTCCATAACGTGCCCTTCGCTCGCCCGCGCGGCTACCAAGCAGACAATTCCGGCATGAACGTGGCGCTATCGATTGTTTGGGGAGACAGGATTGCTGCGCGGCAGCTAAACCGGGCTTGCGTAGTTGTGGCATACTCCTAGATTGACACAATCAGCCGCTGTAGCTGATTTGTTTTGTGGAGATTCATCTTGGAATATCGTCGTCTTGGAAAGTCTGGCCTCAAGGTCAGTGAGTTTTCGTTTGGCTCGTGGGTCACTTTCGGCAAACAGGTCGATGGTGGGGATGCAGTCGACCTCATGAAACTCGCCTACGACAACGGCGTGAACTTCTTCGACAATGCCGAAGGCTATGAAAGCGGCAATTCGGAAATCGTGATGGGCAATGCGCTCAAGACGCTCGGATGGAGCCGCGACAGCTTCGTCGTCTCGAGCAAGGTCTTCTGGGGAGGGCAGAAGCCGACGCAGCGCGGGTTGTCACGAAAGCATGTCACCGACGCCGCGCACGCTGCCCTGAAGCGGCTTCAGGTCGACTATCTGGATCTTTATTTCTGCCACCGCCCCGACATCGACACCCCGATCGAGGAAACCGTACGGGCGATGCACGATCTCGTCACGCAGGGGAAAGTTCTCTACTGGGGAACATCCGAGTGGTCGGCGCAGCAGCTGACGGAAGCCTACGCGGTCGCACGCGACCTGCGTATTACGCCGCCGACGATGGAGCAGCCGCAATACAATATCTTCGAACGCCAGAAGGTTGAGGCCGACTATCTGCCTCTTTACGACCTGCTCGGCTTGGGAACGACCATCTGGTCGCCGCTTGCATCAGGCGTTCTGACCGGGAAATATAACAGCGGCGTACCCGACGACAGCCGCATGAACCTTCCCGGCTACGAATGGTTGAAGGAAAAACTGTCGAGTGCGGCTGGCCGTACCCAGCTCGAACATGTCCGTCAGCTCGCCAAGCTCGCGGACGAGATCGGAATTTCGATTACCCATCTTGCCCTGCTTTGGTGCCTGGCGAACCGGCACGTCTCGACCGTCATCCTGGGCGCATCGCGCAAGAGCCAGCTGGAAGACAATCTGGCAGCACTGTCGAACAAGGAAAAAGTGACTGCGGACGTACTGGCGCGCGTTGACGCCATTGTCGGAAACAAGCCCGCGGCCGCACAACGCTTCTAAAAGATTAAGACCTGGCCCGAGCCAATCGTATCGATGATCTAACCAGCGCAGCGTGCTGCGCTGGTTTCGTAAGAAGGTATCGGCTAGTGCTCCATCCGATCAGGAGGCGACATCATATGTCTGCCGCCCCGAGATCGAGCCAGATCGGCGTCAAAACTCCTGCCAGCTGTCGGACCCGCGGCCATTTACGGCCTTGGCGACCCGAGCAGTCAGACGATGAACCGCGGGCGTCTCGGTCTGGCGATCGGAGGTAGCAGCGAGCCGCGCAGCGACCTGCCGCAACTTGAACTGCGATACCAGTCTCGCGAGGTTCTGAGCTTCCGACGACAGCTTATGCGTCGCAGCCGAGGTCTCTTCGACCATCGCGGCGTTCTGCTGCGTGACCTGGTCCATCTGGTTCACCGCGGTGTTTACTTCCGCGAGGCCAGTCGACTGCTCCTGCGATGCTGTGGCGATAGACTGAATGCGCTCGTTGATCTCGACGACATAGTTCTCGATCTCGCCCAGGGCGCTGCCTGTCTGTTCGACAAGCTGCACACCGGAGCCGACGCTTTCCGCCGACTTGTTGATAAGAGTCTTGATGTCTTTCGCCGCGGTGGCAGAACGTTGCGCGAGCTCCCGTACTTCCTGCGCGACGACGGCAAAGCCTTTGCCCGCCTCACCGGCGCGTGCTGCTTCAACGCCAGCGTTCAGGGCGAGCAGGTTCGTCTGGAAAGCGATCTCGTCAATGACGTTGATGATCTGCGTGATCTCCTGAGAGGCGTGCTGGATTGCTCCCATTGCCTCGATCGCGCTCGCAACGATGCGTGCGGACTCGCCGGCGCGGTCCCTGGCATCAGAAACCATGCGGCTTGCTTCCTTTGCCCGATCGGTCGAGTTCTTGACCACGGCGGTGATCTCATCGAGCGCGGCGGATGACTCTTCGAGGGCAGCAGCCTGCTGCTCCGTGCGCTTCGACAGGTTGTCGGAGGACGCCCGCAGTTCCGCGCTGTTGCCGCTCAGCGTGTCGCTTGCGGAACGAATGTCGGAGATCGTGTCCTGCAGGCGCGAGATCGTGTTGTTCACGTTGCGTTGCAACTGGGCGAAGACACCCTTGAAGTCACCGTGCATAGTCTGCGTGAGATCGCCGTCGGCAAGCAGACTTACCACCCGGTTCGTTTCGCCGACCCCGATCTCGACCGAGGAGACGAGCGCATTGACGTTGCGCGCAAAGGCATCGAGGTTCTCGTCGTCGTAGGTCTTGTCGATACGGCGCGAGAAATCACCGTCAGCAGCCGACGAGACGACGGTCGCGAGGCCAGCCTGGAGGCTGTCGCTCTTCTGGCGCATCGCGCTTTCCTGCGCGTTCATGCGCTGAACTTCGATGCCATTGCGCTTGAACACCTCGACCGCTGCGGCCATATCGCCGATCTCGTCGGGGCGGCCGACATACGGCACGTCGGTAGAGTAATCCCCGTCCGCAAGCGACTTCATCGTTGCCGTAACCCGACCGATCGGCCGGCTGACCTGATGCGTCGCGATATAGAACGCGAGGCCGACACCGCCGAGGATACCAACAAGGGTAGCAACGAGCGTGGCGATCATGACGTTGTGCTGGAAGGCACGAAGGTCCTCGGTTACCTCCTGAAGGCGAGCCTCGTCTGCAGCGACGATGTCATCGATTTCCTTCTGGAACGACTTCCGGTTGGCACGGTTCTCGTCGGTGTTGCCCTGCTTGTTTGCGGCAGCAGGACCTTCAGCGACGGCTAGCCGCGCGGTTTCGGTGCGGAGTGTCGTAAACGCCTGCGCAGCCTGTTCAAGCTGGCCAAACTCCGTCTTCTCCCAATCGGGAACGGCGGGCTTCCAGGCGGCAATAAGCTCGTTCATCTGGGCGAGTGACTTTGATGCGCCATCCGCATAGGTCTGTGCAGCCTTGGCGGATTCGGCGGCATAGGCGCCCCGGAGGTCCATGACGACGGCCGTTACCAGCCGATTCAGCTTTTCGCCCATCTTGCTTCGCATGGAAATGTTTTCAAGCGCGCCGACGCGGTCGTCGTAGACGTTGATTGTATAGATGCCGATCGAGCCGATCAGCAGAGCGACGAGCGCCATGACGGCCACGATCGCGTAGATCTTGCCACGGATTCTCATATGAACTCCAGATATTTGCAGTTGGCGGATTGCAGCCGTTATGGCCAAGGCGGTGATCGTGCGTAACAGCCTAGAGTTTAACGAGACAGAAACCTGCACCCAGATTTTTTGTGACCCAGATCTGTCAATTAGCGACATCTATACAATGACTTGAACCGGAAGCGCGCGGCATCGCGCCACCGGTCTTGGCCTCTGTCAGCACAGCGCAAGGCACCTATCGCTAGGTGTGAGCCCGGCAATAGGCTTCAAATTCGCGGGCTGGAGCCGTACGGTGTCGTTCCTTGTGCCGAAGCAACGTGAAGCGCCGCGGCGGAAGTTCGACGTCGAGTGCTCGCAACTGCCCATTCTCGACGAACGGCGTCACGATCGATTGAGAGAGTGCCGTCACGCAGGTGCCGCTTCGCACCGCCGATAGTACCGCTTCGTTTGAGGGCAGAACGAGAGAGACGTTAAGCGAAGCCGGATCGTTTCCCATCTCGCGAAGTGCCTGCTCAAGCACCGCGCGCGTTCCGGACCCGGCTTCCCGCATGATCCAGGATTCGCGCATCAGGTCCTCGGCGCGCACCTCGTGCTGATTGCCGGCACCGGCGACGACGACCAGCCGATCGTTGGCAATGACCGAGCTGGACAGTGCCGGTTCATCCAGCGTCCCCTCGATGAAACCGAGCTCTGCGTCACCACCGATTACCGCGGCGGCGACGGTCGTGGTGTTCCCGATCGTGAGATTGACGCTAATCCCGGGATAGGCCTGCGAAAACCCCAGAAGAAGCGGCGGCAGCCAGTAGTTGGCAATCGTCTGGCTCGCATGCACATCGAGTTTCCCCGTCTTGAGATTGCCAAGCTCCGCCAGAACGGCCTCGGTTGCCTTAACGCGAGCGATGGTCTCCTTGGCCTCACGCAGAAGAACCCTTCCCTCCCGCGTGAGCTTGATACCGCGGCCAACACGGTCAAAGAGCACGACGGAATAGAAGCTCTCAAGCGCCTTGATCGAGGCACTGACCGCCGATGGCGTTAGTCGCAAGGCGCCTGCGGCTTGGGTGAGATGTTCGCGTTCGGCGACCGCCACGAAGATGATGAGCTGCTCGAAGGTCATATGCACCATTCTCAAAAACAGAACAAAATATCAATTATTATTCGATGGATGAAAATGAATCGGAAGAATAACCTCCAGATACCGCCTGCCTTGGAGGTTTTATGTCGTCAATATCAAAATTTCCGGAGATCATTCCGGGTACACTTGCCGCTATCGGAATAACCGTCCTCTCCCAGTTCGCCGTGCTCGGAGAAAGAGCGGTGACCGGTTTTGAGTTGTTGGACGGGCTTGTTATTGCGATCATCCTCGGCACGCTCTGCCACACCATGTTCGGATTGCGACCGTCGCTGAAACCAGGCGTCGCGTTTTCCAGCAAGATCCTGCTGGAGCTTGCCATCGTGCTGCTCGGAGCATCCATCAGCGTGGCGACTGTCGCCGACGCCGGATCTCGGATGATTTTCGTCGTCGCGGGGACCGTACTGCTGTCGTTGGCGATCAGCTACTGCATATGCAGGCTTCTTGGGCTTCACGACCAGCTTGCCACACTGGTTGCCTGCGGCAATTCTATCTGCGGGAATTCGGCCATTGTTGCGGCCGCGCCGGTGATTGGCGCCCGCTCCGATGACATTGCAGCGTCGATTGCGTTTACAGCGGCACTCGGCATCGTCGTCGTCCTCGGTCTGCCTCCTCTCTTTTCCGCCAGTCATCTCAGCAAATGGCAATACGGCGTTCTGGCCGGCATGACAGTCTACGCGGTCCCGCAGGTGCTCGCTGCCACTGCCCCGATCGGGGTTGCGAGCGTCCAGATCGCGACGCTGGTGAAACTGATGCGAGTGTTGATGCTGGGACCGGTCGTCCTGCTTCTCAGGCTGAAGAACGGCAATGATCGGGCGAGCCGCCCTTCGCTGACGCATCTTGTCCCATGGTTCATCGTGGGTTTCTTCGCGATGATGCTCCTGCGCAGCTTCGATCTGATCCCGGCGACCATCCTGAACCTTGCGAAAGCGGGCTCAAGCTATCTCACGATTGTGTCCATGGCTGCGCTCGGACTGTCGGTAAACATGAGGACCGTCTTTGCATCTGGCGGTCGCGTGCTTCTCGCGGGTATTCTGTCCATGTGCGCGCTCACCTGCCTGAGTCTGGGCGGGCTATGGATCCTGCACGCGAACTGACCGCTGGGCAGGCCGTTCGCTCGCCATCTCCTATCACGACGATGTCCCGACGGACGCATCGGGATGAAACTGCAGAAGACCTCTCGGCGGTGGAATGTCGTTTCGTCCAGCGTGACGATCCGCAGCATACTGGATCGCTCCGATCAGTTCGAGGTCCGGGACGGGCTTCTGGATGACGCCCAATGCACCGGGCACCCCGCCTCGCAGCAAACCGGGGTCGCTTGTCATGAACAGCACCGTAACGTCAGCTTCCACCAAGGTTCGCCCAACAATCGGCCCAGTGGGGCCATCCTCAAGGTTGACGTCGACAAGGGCCATGTCCACGTCTTTGGCCAACAGCAGCGCCTGATACATATTGCTGGCGATGCCAACGGCATTGTGCCCAAGCTCCTCGACGGTGTCTTGCAGATTGAGCGCAACCAAAGGTTGATCTTCCACTATTAGTACATTGAAGGACATAGGTTTTCTCCGCTGTTTAGGTCTTCTCCGTTATGTTCCGACTAAGTAGTAACACGCCGAACGCGGCAGCAGTTCCACAAGAAGAAGTTGTTGCCGACCAGAAGCCCTCGCTTGAGACGCAGAAACCCATCCCGCGCCCCGGCATCCGGAGCTCAGAAGAGCTCGCCACACACGAAAACAGCCGCGGTCATGATCGGAACGGTGACGATGCAGATAGCGCCCCAAAGTGTCAGCCCTGCGCCAATTCCGAAGAAGGAAAACGCATGCGACAAGGCGTGCCGCCTAATTATCCAAGGCGCCAGAACGCCAAGAATGACGCCGATCGTCCAGCTCACTTCGGCTCCTTCCGGAATCAGATCACCGAAAGCACAATCGAAGCTTGCTCGAATTGTTCCCCCCTATGTCGGCCCAAGGCCTCCGGTTGCCTACCCGGCCGATCGCCTCCTCAAATCATGGGATGGGCCACAACCGAGTGGCCGCAACTGATCAAACTGCGTGCCAACCGCTCAAAGCCTCGGATTGGGGTTGGCGTATGCTCGCCGCCGTTGTAGGGCTTCGTCGCGACGTAATACCTTCAAGCAATCGGGACACGGGACTGACGAAATGAACGAGGAAACCCGCCCGATCACCAAGGCCGCATCGACACCCGCTCTGTCGGAGTCGGAGAAGAATGTCATCATCGGCGGCGTGCTTCTTTCGATGCTTCTCGCAGCCCTGGACCAGACCATCGTGGCGCCCGCCATGCCAACGATCGGCAAGGCTCTTGGGCACGCGGACTACCTTCCCTGGGTCGTGACCGGCTACCTGCTGACCGCAACGGCCATGGCTCCGCTCTACGGCAAGATATCCGACGTCCACGGACGGCGCCCGACCATCTTTGCCGCCATCATCATCTTTCTCGTCGGATCACTGGTCAGTGCGCTTGCGCCGAATATGCTGGTGCTGATTATCGGCCGTGCGATCCAGGGCCTCGGCGGAGGCGGCCTGTTCGCGCTTTCACAGACTGTTATCGGCGACCTCGTACCTCCGCGTGAGCGTGCACGATATGCCGCATGGATTTCCGGGACATGGGCGGTGGCAAGCATCGCCGGCCCGCTGCTGGGCGGAACGTTCGCCGAGCATTTTCACTGGTCGCTGATTTTCTGGATCAACCTTCCGCTTGGGCTGGTGGCGCTCGCGATCATCAGCAATCCGTTGAAGAAGTTGCCGGTCGCAGCACGAAAGCACCGTATAGATGTAGCCGGCGCTGCACTTCTGATCGCCGCGACCGCCATACTGCTGCTGGCACTCAATTGGGGTGGCAGCCATTATTCATGGCTTTCCTCGACGATTATCGGGCTCCTCGGCGTTTCGGCTGTTCTCTGGGCCATGTTTGGCTTGCGGTTGCGACGCGCGGTTGAGCCACTGATCTCGCTCGAGGTTCTCGGCAATCCGGTCGTGCGGTATGGGACATTGTCGATGTTCACCGCGCAGGCCGCCAATGTCGGCCTGTCCGTTTACCTTCCCGTCTACATGCAATCATTCCATGGACTTACGGCCGGCGGTTCAGGCGTTGCCATGCTCGGACTGCTCCTCGGCGCGGTGGTCGGGGCAACCGTCAGTGGACGCACGATCCCGCGCGTCAAGCGCTACAAGATGATCGCTGTAGCAGGCGCGCTCTTCAGCTTGATTTGCCTCACCGTTCTCGCGTCTCTGGCCGGCCGGTCATCATTGCTTGTGCTTGAGGTCTTGACCATCGGAGCAGGCTTCGGCACCGGCCTGACATTTCCCGTCGCCACCATTTCCGTCCAGAATGCGGTGGATCAGGCTCATCTTGGCGTTGCGACCGGGGTGCTGACGTTCCTCCGCTCGCTTGGCGGTGCGCTAGGCGTCGCCGCTCTTGGCGCCATCGCGCTCGGCAACGGCCTGCCACTGGGTGGCGAAAGCCTGCAGGTGGCGAGCACCGCCGTCGGATCGGCGATGCCCTTCGCCTATATCTTCCTCGCCTGCGCCGCCGCCATGGCGCTGTCACTGCTCGTGCTCTATCTCATGCCGGAGAAGCCTTTGCGCGGCCGCAGCGAAAACGACATACCCGCCGCGATCGAGTGACCGGACGGACTGCGGGTTGCTTAGAATCCGCCTCGTTCGCGAGTGTCAGGAGTTTCCGGCCAGCAGGTCCTCCAGCGAGGCAATCCGTACGAACGATCGTGCCGCTGCGGCAACGCCAGGATCGAGAACAAAAAGTGCATCGGCCTGAAGCTGCGTCACCGCGATGTATTCAGCCCAGTAGGTATCCGGCCAGTCAAGCTTGCTCGCGATGCTCCACGCATGTCGCTGCAAAACGCGATCGCCAAGCAACCGGATCCGCAGCTTTCGAAGATAGTCCAGCTGAATGTCAGCCGCCCTCTTCTCCAGCCTGCCGCTGCGAACCTCGGAATAGAGATGGGACAAGACCTGCGACCGCAGGAGCGTCGGAGCGACCATCGCGTGGTCCTCGGGCACTTGCGCCTCGTTCCTCGCCAGCAGTAGCGCGGCATCAGCCGCTATCGCAAACCGCATCTTCACCTGGACCATCTCCTTTTGCCGATTAGACATCATTTGCAGACGATCTTCAGAAATGAATTTTGGTAATTCTTCGACCTCGACCCGCGTAGCGGTCAAGTTGCTAAATCCCCAAGAAATAAATGTCACAATCCTGTTCGAATTGATGGCTAGATGGGCGAAAAATCGGGAACGAGGATCAGCAGATGGCAGAAGAGAAGCCCCTGGATTTCGCAGGCGAAATCGTCGACTTCGACGCCGGGCATGGAGAAGCCGCCACCGTCGAGATGGACGACTACACCAGGAGCCTTGCGCAGGCCAAGGCAAAGTCTGTCAAGCTTGTCGACGCGATCACCGGCGCCACGCTGAAGAAGAAGGACGCCATCCACTTCGACGATATGCGCCCGTCGCTCGCGGACTTCATGCGGCAGAAGCATCCCGGGCTTCGTTCGGACGACTACATCAGCCGCAAGGTGGTCGATGACTATCGCGGCCAGTACATTGCCGAACTCCTGCGCGACGAACGCGGCGAACTCTCCAACCTCGAGGACGAAGTCGTTGAAAGCCTGAAGAGCCACGACACGCTCGCGGAAAACATCGAGGAGGACTACGAAGAACACCGTTCGATCGGCGATCGGGTCGCCGATGTCGTCGCAACCTTCGGCGGAAGCTGGACCTTCATCATCTCCTTCTGCCTGTTCCTCGCCGTCTGGATGGGGATCAACCTGGCGCTTGGCGAGAAGGAAGCGTTCGACGTCTATCCATTCATCCTGCTGAACCTTATCCTCTCGACGATTGCCGCCCTTCAGGCACCGATCATCATGATGAGCCAGCGGCGCCAGGAATCAAAGGATCGGTTGCGGGCGCTCAACGATTACAAGGTCAACCTCAAGGCCGAGCTGGAAATCCGCCACCTGCATGAAAAAGTCGATCATCTCTTGAATCGACAGTGGGAGCGACTGACGGAAATCCAGCAGATCCAGATCGAGATGATGCTCGAGCAGGCCAAGGCCGCCAATCGCGCGTTGAAGATGAGCAAGGCGCAGAAGACCAAGACCAACGCGCTGAAAAACCTGTTCAGCACCCCCAAGCCGGATGAGGCCGACGAATAGGGAGCACCGGCACAAAACAAATGCCAGGCGCAGTGGCTCACACAGCGCCTGGCATGAGGTGATACGGAGAAAGGGCTCTTCAGCGCTCTCACACAGTCTGGCGGCGAGCCAGACCGAGCGCGTGGTAAAGTGCGATCGCACCGATGGTCGCTGTGCCGATGCCATCAAGCGTAAAGCCCGCAACATCGAGCTTGAAGTTGCCTGCACCCAGCACCAGCGCGACGCCAACGGTGATGAGATTGCGCGGCTCGGCGAAATCCACCTTGTTTTCGACCCAGATGCGGCCTGCAGTGGCGGCAATCAGGCCGAAGACGACAATCGACAGGCCGCCCAGGACCGGTCCCGGAATGGTCTGGATGAGCGCACCGAACTTCGGCGAAAAACCGAGGAGAATTGCGACGCAAGCGGCCACCAGGAAGACAAGCGTCGAGAAGATCCGCGTGACCGCCATGACGCCCATGTTTTCGGCATAAGTGGTCATGCCAGTGCCGCCGAAGAAGCCGGAAAACATCGTCGCCAGGCCGTCACCGATGAAGGCACGACCAAGATACGGATCAAGGTTGCGCCCCGTCATTGCGCCGATTGCCTTGATGTGTCCGAGGTTCTCCGCAACGAGGATCACGACGACAGGCGCGATCAGGGTGATCGCCGATGCCGAAAACACCGGCGCGGTGAAGTGCGGCAGGCCGAACCAGCTGGCCGCCGCAACGCCCGAAAAATCGACCGGCGTGCCGAGACCGAAACCGTTGGCGAGTATCAGGTAGGCGACATAGGCGATCGCCCCGCCGAGGAGGATCGGCAGGCGCCGCGTCATTCCCGGCGCATAGACTGCAATCAGGCCGACCGCGGCGACCGTCAGGAGTGCCACCCAACGCGACAGCTGGCTACCTTCCGGGCTCGCGGCTCCCGTGCCCGAAGCGCTGGAAATCGCGATCGGCGCAAGCACAAGACCGATCGCGGCCACGATCGCGCCTGTTAGAACCGGTGGCATCAGCCGTTCGATCCAGCGGTGGCCGGCGAGCATGGTGATGACGCCGATCAGCGTGTAGAGCGCCCCGGCAGCAATGATGCCGCCGAGCGCTAGAGCGATGTTCGGATTAGGAGCACCAGCCGAGGCGGCTGTCGCCACGAGAACCGGTCCGATGAAGGCGAAGGACGAGCCGAGGTAACTCGGCACGCGACCGCCAACAGCGATGAAGAAGATAAGCGTCGAAAGACCGGAAAACAGGATCGAGACATTCGGATCGAATCCCATGATCATCGGAGCAAGCACGGTCGAGCCAAACATCGCCACGACATGCTGGAAGCCAAGCACAACCGTCTGCGCAGCCGGCAACCGCTCGTCGGGCAGGATGCGCCCCTCCGTCTTCAGCCGCCAACGCGGAAAATACCCACCCGTATCGCTCATCGCTTGTCTCGTTTCTTTTGATTTCGCCACACGACCTTCGGGATCTCCGATAGGTCAGTGGAATAAATTGAATTGCTCGCGCCCGAATACTTGCTCGACGTCAACCGGCAGCTCTCGTACGAGCCACCAGCGCCGTCGATACTGCGAACGATTGCTGCTGTCATGGGGATGGGGCGGCTTTCCACAACACTCCGAAGTAATTCCGAGCTTTGTCTTGCCGAGACCGGCAATCCTACCAATTTGCTTGGCGTATCTCCTTTGGTGTCCATAGCCGGCGCCACGCCGCCGTTCACAAGAATTCGATGTGACTGCGAGAGCCATGTCGGAATAAGTAGAACTCATCCGCCACATGAAAAAGGACCGTGTCCATGCTTGCCCCCAAAGCCTCTCTCGCCCTTTTGTCCATCTTCGCGCTTGCCCTGGCGGGCGCTGCATCGGCACAGATGCCGCCTCAACAGCCCGACTCGAAGAGCTTCAAGGTCGGTGTATTCGACGTCGTTTCGCTCCATGACGCCCAGTTCGTAAGGCCGAATGACAACAAGATATTCGGTGTCGGTCACACTCAGGAGGAAGTCGCCGACGTGCTCAAGGCAGCGGGCGCCCCGACGGATACAGTAACGCTCAGCGTCGACGCACTGCTGGTCAAGGAGCCGAAGAAACTGATCCTCATCGACACGGGCGTGGGTGGCGCGCTCCAGCAGTCCCTGTCTCAAGCCGGCTACAAGCCTGAGGACGTGACCGACATCCTGATCACGCATTCGCATCCTGACCACATGGGCGGCCTCGTCAAGGACGGGAAGCTGGCCTTCCCCAAGGCCACCATTCGCATGTCTGCGGCCGAATGGGCGTTTGCCAAGAAGAACGATCAGCTTGCAAGCATCGTCAAGGTGATCGACGGCCATGTGAAGACGTTCAAGCCGGGCGCCAAGGTTGCCTCCGGCATAACCTCGGTCGGATTGAAGGGGCATACGCCGGGTCACGTCGGCTATCAGATCGTGTCCGGCAAGGAGAAGCTGTTCGACATCGGCGATACCGTACACAGCTCGATCATTTCACTGGCCAAGCCGGAATGGCCTGTCGGATTCGACAACGACGCAACGGGCGGTGAAAAGAACCGGATCGAAACGCTGAAGAAGCTTGCACAGACGAACGAGCTCATCTTTGCGCCGCACTTTCCGTTCCCCGGTGTCGGCCATATCAAGGCTGACGGCGATCACTTCAAGTGGGACCCAACCCTGGGCTCCGGACAGTAAGCAACACCGACGCGGCGCACTCTTCGTGCCGCCGCGTCGCCTCTTTAGAAGCGATTGTTCACACCGATCTTGAACCGCTCGATCTCATCGGACTCCTCATAGGCGATCGGAACGGCATAGTCGACGCGCAGTGCGCCGAACGGAGAATCCCAGATCAGGCCGACCCCAACGGAGGCACGGATAGATCCGCTCGTCCCTGCGGCCACATCCGAGCCGAGGACATCGACCTTGTTGGCAAACAATGTACCCGCGTCCGCGAAGACCGCGCCGCGCAACCCGAAGTCGCGAGAAACGGCGGGCAACGGAAACGTGACTTCGGAGGAGGCATAGAAATAGCTTGTTCCGCCAAGCGTCTGATCGTCGACGCCTGAAATCCGCGGGCCAATGCCGCCCTTTTCGAAACCACGAATCTCGTTTCCACCAAGGGTGAACTGGTCGAATGTGTTCAGGCTACCGCCGAACGCAAACATCTGGCCGCCACCCAAGGTCAATGACCCGATGAGATCCGCGTCCTCGTTGAGGAGCTGGTAGTAGCGTAACTTGCCACTGATCTTGTAATATTCCGAGTCACCGCCGAGCCCGGCGATCTCTTGCGTGAGCGTAGCATAGACGCCGCCGTGCGGATCCTTTGCGTCATCGAGTGAATTGAAGGTGAGTGTGTTGGAGATCGCAGACTTTACCCAGGGCCCGTCGTCCACGAGATGGGCGTATGTTGCCGAAAGGTCGTCGGTATCGCCGCTGTAGTTCAGGCGGGTCAGGCTATAGCGAAAGGTGGATGCCAGATCATCCGTGATAGGCGCAGTAATACGGAACGTCGCCCCTGCCTGATCCACATCGTAGTCGTCGTACGAGCTCTGCGAATAATTGAGGTCGAAACCTGCAGCCAGATGATACCCGAGAAAATAAGGTTCGGTGAAAGCAAGGCTGTAGTTGCGATCATCGTCGTCATCCCAGCCCCCGCTTGCTGCAAGCTTGATGTACTGGCCTCGCCCGAGGAAATTCTTCTCCTCGACCGAAGCTTCCAGAACCGGACCGCTCGAGCTTGCGCCCGCGCCGATGCCAAAACTCCCCGTCGAATCGTCCTCGACATCGACGGTGACGACAACGCGGTCCGACGCGCTGCCGGCTGACGTCGAGATGGCCACCGACTTGAAATAGCCAAGCGCCTCCAGCCGACGTTTCGTCTTGTCCATCAGTTGCTGATTATACGGGTCACCCTCGCTGACATCGAATTCGCGCCGTATCACATAGTCCCTGGTGCGGCTGTTTCCGCGAATGACGATGCGCTCGATGTAGACGCGTTCGGTTTCGTCGACCAGGAACTCGACTTCGATCTCGTTGCTGGAAATGTTGTGCGTTACTCGTGGGCGAACGCGCACGAACGGGAAGCCGCTGTTCGACGCCGAATCGGAGAGCGCTTCGACGGCCTTCTGGAGTTTTTTCTCGCTGTAAGTCGCGCCGCTCTCAAGCCCGGGCAACTTGTGGACGCTAAGCCTGTCAAGACCGTGAACGGTTGAGGAGATCGTTACCTGCCCGAAGTGATATCGTGGACCTTCGGTCAGCATGAATTTCAGCGTGTAGCTTTTGTCCGCTGCATCAAAAGCGGCCTCCGCGGCGGTGACCTGAAAGTCTGCATAACCCTGGTCGACATAGAACTTGCGCAGAGCCTCCTTGTCGGCGGCCAATTTCTCCTCCCCATAAATGTCCTTCCGCGTCAGGAACGACAAGAAATTGGACTTCTTGGTGTTGATGACGGCCGCGAGTCTGGAGCTGCTGTAAGCACTGTTCCCTTCGAAATCGATCGACTTGATCTTTGTCCGCTCGCTTTCGTCGATAACGAAGGCAATGTTGACGAAATCGTCGGAGACAGGGACTTCCTGAACATTGATCTGGACATCGTCGCGCCCAATTGCCGCGTAGGCTGCCTTCACGGCGGCAACGTCGGCATCGAGTTGCTGCTTCGAATAGGGACTGGACGCCTTGGTCTTGACGACAGCAGCAAGCTTGTCGTCCTTGATCTTCCGGTTACCGTTGAAAACAATCTGGTTCACCATCTTCGTCTCCTTGACGGAAACGATGAGGCTGGTGCCCGAAACGAGAATGTTGACCGTTTCGAACTGGCCGACCGCATAGAGACGCTTCACCGATTCATCGATGTCGGCGCCATCGAACTCCTTGTCGCGCGAGATAGCCAGGTTCGCCTCGATGAATTCCTTTGAAACCCTGTGGGCTCCGTGGATCTCAATATCGTGTACTTCGGCTGCATAGGCGGGCAGCGCGCCGATTGCCGCGGTCCAGAAGGCGAGCGTGCTTGCCCGCCCTCCAGCAATGACTCTGGATCGAAATGACATGCTTGAGCTTTCGAGATAGGCGGGCCTACTGGCCGCGTTGAGACTGTGGCGTTTAGGCGATGGCCGCCCGAGCTATTGCCGATCGGTATCGATGTGCGCCGTCAGGGCCGTGCTCCGATCGAGAGCCTGCGGAAACCCTTCCAGTGAAAGGGGAAAGGTAACTCGGCGCCCCTCGGCTGTTGCCGAATACAACTGCACCTTCAGCGTCCTCGCCCGCCGCATAGCGCGCATGAAATCCGTGTCGATCTCAAAATGTGAGATGCAGCCGGCCGGGACGCATGTCTCGATCTTGAGGCGACGCAGATCCTCCGCATCGTCGATCTGAAGCGAACTGTCGCGATCAACAGCCATGCCGAGAGGCATGATGATGGTACCCTCGCCGGATCCGTCCGAAGGCATCTCGAGCTCAAGCGAAAGGATGCTCTGGTTCGTCTTCATGTTGAGAAGCTGCTGCTGAAGAATGCATCGCGTTTCGCCGTCCGTTTCAACGCACGAAACGCGCCAATCCTGGTAGTCCTCCTGCCTCTGTGAGACCACGCTCTGCGGCCGGTCAAAACCGACCGAATAAGTCTTCGCCGGCTCCGCGAAGGCTGTTGCCATCCCTATCGCCAGTAACGTGAACTCCAACATCTCGGCACCTCATAAGCCCGAAGGGGCGCTATCTGATACGAAGAGAAGCCGAACACCCTATTGACGTCCAAGCTCTCGCAGATCGGCGGAGATCTGTGTTTTCGAAATCCCGTAGCACCGCGTCGAGAATCCGGCGGGCGTGTTACGAATTGTTTCCAGTCTGTCATTTTTGATGGTCGACCGGGGTTGCATGGCGGCGGAGACGCCCTTGTCAATCGGAAAGCAATTTGATTGTAGGATTGACGGGAATGCTTTCGTCCTAGGCACATACGTAGTGATCAAGCCAAAGGAGAAGACCATGCCGAGCACCGTTCGACTTCATCGTGTTTTGACGACCAACCCTGACAAGATCTATCGCGCGTTCCTGGAGGCTGATGCGCTGGCCAAATGGCTTCCACCAAACGGCTTTGCCTGCACGGTGCATCATCTTGAGGCTGCGGTCGGCGGCAGCCACCGGATCTCCTTCCGAAACTTTACGACCGGACACAGCCATGCATTCGGCGGCAGCTATCTCGAACTCGTTCCGGGCCAGAAGCTTCGCTACACCGACAAGTTCGATGATGCCAACCTGCCGGGCGAAATGGAGGTCACCGTTACGCTCAAGAAAGTCTCGGTTGGGACGGAACTTGAAATCGTCCAGGCCGGCATCCCCGACATGATCCCACAGCAGGCATGCTATCTCGGCTGGCAGGAGTCGCTGCGTAATCTGGCACGCCTTGTCGAACCGGAGATCAACCAATAGCCAGCCCGCAGGAACGCCGTGCGGGCGCCTCCGCAATCTCACTTTCCAGATATTGCGGCACGCATAGAATGCTTGCCGCAAGCCCGCATCACAGGCGGAGTTGATGAAGATAGCCACCTACAACATCAACGGTATCAATGGCAGGCTCCCGCTTCTGCTGCGATGGCTTGACGAGACATCGCCCGACATCGTCTGCCTGCAGGAACTGAAGGCTCCCGATGAGAAGTTTCCGATCAAGGCGCTTGACGCTGCCGGCTACGGCGCGGTCTGGCATGGTCAGCGAGCCTGGAACGGTGTCGCAATCCTTGCCAAGGGAGCAACGCCCATTCTCACTCGACGGGGGCTGCCCGGCGATCCTGATGATACGCATAGCAGATACATCGAGGCGGCGATCGACGGCATCCTGATTGGATGCCTCTATCTGCCAAACGGCAATCCATGGCCCGGCCCCAAATTCGAATACAAGCTCCGCTGGTTTCGTAGACTCGCCGCATACGCCGGCGAACTACACGATCTTGGTGTGCCGGTCGTGCTTGCCGGCGACTACAATGTCATACCCACGGATATCGACGTCTACGATCCCAAACGATGGCGCGACGATGCACTTTTCCGCATCGAGGTCCGCAAGGCATACAAGGGGCTGGTCGACCAGGGCTGGATCGACGCTCTCAGAACCCTCAACGACGACAAACGCATCTACACATTCTGGAAATATTTTCGGAACGCGTTCGCGCGCGATGCAGGGCTGCGGATCGATCACTTCCTTCTCAGCCCGACTGTGGCCAAGCGTCTGAAGGCAGCCGGCGTCGATAGGGATGTGCGCGCGTGGGAGCATACCAGCGATCACGCTCCAGTCTGGATTGAGCTTGGCGACATTGCACCGTCTTAGGCGGCGGGACAACACTCATGCTACCGACGCAAGCCTCCGCATCCAACCGAGTGGAGCGCCTTGCTCCATTCGTCGGCCGCAGCCGTTTCTATTGCAGCCAGCCTGATTTTCTGGCCCAATGCCGCATCGTAAGAACGAAAGGGACCTGGGTGTTTGGCAAGGTTGAAGTGGAATGCATCCGTGGAAGGGACTTTAGAAGCGTGTGCGAACCGCTCCGAAAAGACATGGTACTTCCCGAGCGCTTTAATATGGCGGATGCCGCGGCTGGCCCGATGAACGGAGTACGCCCATGCCCATAGAGAGCATAGGGTTCGTCGGCACAGGCGCCATCAGCGAGGCCATGGTGAGAGGCCTGTTGCGCGAGCCAACAGCCGTGCAAGAGGTTCATGTATCTCCCCGCAACGGCGAGATCGCCGCGCGTCTCGCCTCCGAATTCAGCGCTGTCCAGATCGCTCCGGACAATCAGGCCGTCGTCGATCGTAGCGAGGTCGCGGTCCTCGCCATTCGCCCTCAGATCGCCGAGGACGTCATCCGGCAGCTTCGTTTCACAGCCGGCCAGCCCGTGATCAGCGTCGTCGCCGCGACGCAGCGCGACAGCCTGCTTGAGTGGATCGACGCGGACGTGCATCTCGTTCAGGCGATCCCATTGCCGTTCGTGGCCGACCGGCAGGGCGTCACCGCGATCTTTCCGCCCGATCCGGTGGTAGCGGCGCTGTTTAACGTGCTCGGGAGCGCTGTCGAATGCGAAAGCAGGAAGGAATACGACTTGCTGGCCGCCGCCAGTGCGCTGATGTCGACCTACTTCGGCATGATGGACATGGCCTCGACATGGCTCGAGGCGAACGGGCTCGATGCGAAGAAGGCAGGGGCCTTTCTCGCGCCGTTGTTCGAAAGCCTGGCGAAGCGTGCAAATGGACCCAGCGTGCATGCCTTCACTGAGCTCAGCAGCGAATTTGCGACGAAGGGTGGCCTTAACGAGCAGGTGCTGGTCGATTTCGAGAATGCGGGTGCCCGAAGCGGCCTGCATCGGGCCCTGGATCGAGTCTTTGCCCGCATCGAGGGCCGCGACGGCTAGAATGTCGGCGGCGTGCAGGCGCTGATCACCTCGCAGGGGACAGCACCGACGCAGCGGAACCGGTGCGGACGACGGCTTTCGAAATAATAGGCGTCGCCCGGACCCAGAATGCGCCGCTCGTTGTCGACCGTTACCTCCAGCCGCCCCGACAGGACGATCCCGCCCTCTTCGCCTTCATGGACGAGCGGAACCTTTCCCGTATCCGTTCCCGGCTGATAGCATTCCTTCAGCAGCTGCAGGCTTCGGCCGAACATGCTCTCGCCAACCTGCCTGTAGGAGATACCCCCCTTGCCAATCTCGACGAGCTCCTCGGCAGCATAAAAGGCCTTCTTCGGCGTTTCCGGCTCAACGGAGAAGAACTCCGCAAGACCGATCGGAATTCCGTCGAGAATTCGCTTGAGAGCGCCCACCGACGGATTTGATGCGTTCGATTCGATGAGCGAAATCGTCGAGTTGGGAACGCCGGTCTTTTTCGCCAGCTCGCGCTGCGACAGATTGTGGGCCGTCCTGACGTAGCGCAGGCGATTCCCGATATCGAACGTCATCACGGCACCGTTTGGGTTGTTCAGAATAGCTCAAACGATACCGATGCGATCTCATCTTTTCAATAAGTTACCGCACAAAAGAAAAGGGCTTGTTCGGCGCTTGGAAATGCTTGAATGGTTGGTCGAGCCCAAGGAGAGCACAATGGATCAGATCAACAGGACGAACGCCCCGATACTCGACAACTTCTGGATGCCGTTTACGGCGAACCGGCAGTTCAAGGCGGCGCCACGTCTCCTAGCGTCGGCGGAAGGCATGTACTACACCGACGTCGATGGCAATCGTGTTCTCGACGGCACGGCAGGTCTGTGGTGCTGCAACGCCGGCCATGGCCGCAAGAAGATCTCCCAGGCAGTGGAACGCCAGATCTCGACGATGGATTTCGCGCCGACCTTCCAGATGGGGCATCCGATCGCTTTCGACTTCGCCGCCAAGCTGGCGAAGATTGCCCCTGGCGGGCCGGACGCCAAACTTGATCGGGTCTTCTTTACCGGTTCCGGTTCGGAATCGGTCGACACCGCCCTGAAGATCGCGATCGCCTACCAGCGCGCGATCGGCCAGGGAACGCGCACCCGCATCATCGGCCGGGAGAAGGGCTATCACGGCGTCGGCTTTGGCGGCATCTCGGTCGGCGGCCTCGTCAACAACCGCCGGATGTTTCCGCAGATCCCGGCTGATCACATGCGACACACCCTCGACGTCGAGCGCAACGCGTTCTCGAAGGGTCTCCCAGAGCACGGCGTCGAACTCGCTGACGATCTCGAACGCCTTGTTCAGCTGCATGGCGCCGAGACGATCGCTGCTGTCATCGTCGAGCCGATGTCCGGCTCGGCCGGCGTTATCCTGCCTCCGAAGGGCTACCTGCAGAAGCTGCGCGCAACCGCCGACAAATACGGCATTCTCTTGATATTCGACGAAGTCATCACCGGTTTCGGCCGCCTTGGAACCCCGTTCGCAACCGACTATTTCGGTGTCGTTCCTGATCTGGTTACGACGGCCAAGGGATTGACGAACGGCGCGATCCCGATGGGAGCCGTCTTCGCGAGCCGCAAGGTCTATGACGGCCTGATGGTTGGCCCGGAAAACGCGATCGAACTGTTCCACGGCTACACCTATTCGGGCCACCCGGTTGCCTGTGCCGCAGGGATTGCGACGCTTGAGATCTACGAAGAGGAAGGCCTCCTCACGCGCGCGGCCGACATCGCGGACCATTGGCAGGAGGCCTTGCATTCCCTGAAGGGTCTTCCTCACGTCGTCGATATTCGCAACCTGGGCCTCGTGGGAGCGATCGAACTTGCGCCGCGCGACGGAGCGCCGGGAACGCGCGCCTACAACGTCTTCGTCGACTGCTTCAACAAGGGTCTGCTGATCCGCGTGACTGGCGACATCATTGCGCTGTCGCCGCCGCTGATCGTTGAAAAGAGCGAGATCGATACGATCGTTTCCAAGATCGGCGAGGCGCTGAAGCGGACGGCGTGAAATCACCCTGGCGCGCCAGCGTTACCGGCACGATCAACAGGTGACATGCAAGCCAAGCGTCGAAGGACGTCGAGGCTAGACAAACATCGGGGTCGCCGCATCGCGGCCCCGACCTTCTTGCCGGCATCATGTGGCAGATTCCTGCCAGGCCGGACTAGATCAACCGCAGCCTGCATGCGACCGCAACCGCCTGTGTCCTGGTCACTGTGTCCAGCTTGATCATTGCGGTCTTCAGGTACGTATTTACGGTGTGGGCGCTGAGGCCCAGGATTATCGCGATATCATCACTGCTCTTTCCAGCAGCAGCCCAGCGCAGGCAATCGAGTTCGCGCGAGCTCAGGCCCCTCGAATTGCTGTCGGCGTCCACGAGGCGATCAAGCGCTTTCATGGATTCCAGAATAATCAAACCCAGTTCCGTCTCGTCGGCAACCTCCCGCTCGCCGGACAACATGATCAGATACTGGCGCTTGTTGATATCAAACAACGACAATCCGAGAGTATTGGCAAAGCCATCGTCGTGATAAACACCCACGAGTTCGCTGCTCACGCCTTCCTCCTTCGCTTTGGCATGCAGCAGACTCCCGGCGTAAACGGGAAGAATCGATCGTTTCAGCCCCTGAATGATCCGGCTTTGCCGAAACATGTCGGTATGCTCGTAGCGTGAAAGCAGATCGTCCGGCCAATTGGTTACGAGGAGATTTCCAAGCAGACCCGCCCTGTCAATCGCCGGGAAATAAGCGGCCAGGTAAAATTGCAGTCCGTGCGACGCACAAACTGCGCCAAGCCTATCGCCGAAATGGCTCAGCGAATTGGCTTCGGGCCTCGATGCGGCGGTTTCCGTTGGTTTGATTGTCGAGTATGTCACACAATACCTCCGCCCACGGATCATCGCCTGACCCGCACGCCGCTCTCAAGCTCGGGCCAGATCATGAACTTGGTGAATACCGTTGGCAATCTCGACCCGTTGCGAACAGCTGAGGAGATAGTTGTCCTGCCGCTATGTGCGGCGCGCTGCCGAGTTCGAAGACCGCAAAGGCTTCCGGCCTAAGCGCAGTCTCGCATTGTTGGCCTATCGAACCGGAGCTTCTGCCCCGCGCCGCGCCTCAGCAGTCGCTTAACGGCTGGGCCGCCGAACCGCGCGCACTTTGCCGCTGGTCCCACCGCCGCAAAACAGGCGGTCGTGGCCATCGGACTCCAACCCCGAAACAGTCAGGCCGGGCGGCATGTCGATCCGTTCAAGCACGCGGCCGCTTTCGGGCTCAATGTGCCGGATATCGCTCTCCTCGCCCTCCCAGGTGGCATGCCAGAGTTCACCCTCGACCCAGGTCACGCCGGTCACGAAACGGTTTGATTCGATGCTGCGAAGTAGCGTGCCGGTCTCCGGATCAATCTGATGGATCTTCCGGCCACGATAATCTCCGACCCAGAGCGCTCCTTCCGCCCAGGCTAGCCCAGAATTGCCAGTGCCTGATGGTGCCGGGATGGTCGAAAGCACCGCGCCTGTCTTCGGATCGATCTTCTGGATTCGATCCCCAGCGATCTGAAACAGATGGCGCCCGTCATAAGCAGTGCCGGCGTGCGCGGCAACGTCGATCGAGCGCACAACCGCGCCCGCATCGGGATCGAGGGCATTCAGCCTGTCGCCCGACGCGAACCAGACGTGTCTTCCGTCGTAGGTCACTCCTGCCACCTGATCGACATCGGGGAAAGGCCCATATTCGCGAAGGATTTCAGCTTTGCTCTGTTTCATTGGCCTATCCTACTGGTTGGCAGTGGACCTGGGAGTAACAAAGTTGACGGGAATCCTGGCAGCGATGGAGTCGTCCATCGCCGTGCTGGCCCTCGTCCGAAGGATTGCACCTTGCCCGTTTCAGCCAACGTATCAAGGGCTCGTTGCACGGTGCGCGGGCTGGCTCCAATAGCGATCGCCAACGCCGAACTCGACCAGGCCTCCCCATCCGCCAGGAATGCGAGAATCTCGCCATTTTGCTCCTCGATGGGCGGGGCCAGGATGGCCACATCATTGGCGCGCCGCGGGGCAAGAATGAAACCGGCCTTGGTCGCATTAATATCGGCGATGCTGTGAAGCTCGCCGCGAAGCCGGCCAATCTCGACGCGCAGCCTTGCGCGGTGCGATTCATCAGCGTCCTTCCCCTTAAAGGCGCGGGCAACGAGGACGTGCCGCGACACGTCGGCCGGCCAACTCTCGGCCAGCGCGCGCGCCAGCGCGAACAGCACCGGCCGCGTTGTGAGTGAAACGACCGTATCCCCATTTCGCACGACATAGCGACACGCATCGACCACAAGCGCACCGGAGGCCAGTACTGTCTCGACTTCCTGAAGCGTCAGGAAACGCTCTTCGCCCTGCCCGACCAGCCGGGCCGCCGGCGCTTCCAAGACTTCGGAGGCCCGGTCAACCTCCGCGCTCAACGAAGCAATCCCCGCCTCGCGCGCTGCATTGCCTGCCCGTTGCAGCGCGACGCGCGCAACTTCGATCCTGAGACGCCGGATGGCAATCCCTGCCATGGCGAGTTCGTATCCCGTTCGCAAGGAAGGTGGAAGCGATATCGGATCGATCCCGACAAGCAGCCGTTCGGCCTCGTCAAGATGACCGATGAGAAGCAACCGCCTCGCTTCGAGATGGCGTGCGTGCGCTGCATTCAGGCGGTCGCCATGAGCTTCCAGCGCCTCCCGAGCGGCGGTCAGCGTCTTTGCCGGCCAGGCAAGATCGCGCGAGACCAGCGCGATTTCCGCCTCAGCGACGACACATCGCGCCCGCGCGACAGCTTCCCTCGGTCCGAAGGCGCGGGCAGCCGTCTTCAGCAAAACCTTCGCCCGGACGAGATCGCCAAGCTGTGCCATCACAATGCCGCGAAGCGCGAGCGCTGGTGCATCGTCTCGCAGCGCCACCCTCTTCAAAGCGCCGAGGAGATCGCCGGTCGCAAGCAGCCTCGCTGCGGCGGTGATCACCTCGTCCATCGAAATCCCGCCAAACTTGTAACTCCCATCCTCTCCCGTTTCGACCCTAGTCTGCTCATGACATCCAAGCGACCGCAAGGGGCGGTTCGCTGCACCGACAGAGATCAAGAGGAGAAGCGCAATGACGATGCACATCACGGGCACACGCGAAGAGTGGCTTGCCGCACGGCTTGACCTGCTTGCGGAAGAGAAGGAACTGACGCGGCAAAGCGATATGCTGGCAGAACGTCGACGGGCACTGCCATGGGTTCCGATCGACAAGGACTACCGGTTCGATACTGCCAAGGGAAACGTCTCCCTGGCCGATCTCTTCAAGGGTCGTTCGCAGTTGCTAATCTATCACTTCATGTTCGGCCCCGACTATACGGCCGGATGCCCCTCATGCTCGTCGCTCGCGGATGGCTTCAACGGCGTTGTTGTTCATCTCGAAAATCATGACGTCGCCTTCACGGCTGTTTCCCGCGCGCCGCTTCCGAAGCTGGAAGCCTTCAAGGAGCGGATGGGCTGGAGCTTCGATTGGGCATCCTCCTTCGGCAGCGATTTCAATCTGGACTTCAGCGTCCTGTTTACCGAACAGCAGCAGCGCGAAGGCGGGATTGAGTATAACTATCGCCGCGAACCGCCGGCACCCAAGCCTGTTGCAGGCCAGGCCGTGCAGGAATGGAAACTGCGCGGCAGCGAAACCCCTGTCGGCCAAATCGCCGCGATGACCGGAACCGATGTCGCCACCTATACACGCGACCGACCGGGCGTCAGCGCCTTCGTTCTCAAGGACGGCGTCGTCTACCACACCTACTCCAGCTACGCGCGCGGCGTCGACGGCATTTGGGGCGTGTATCAGTGGCTCGACCGCGCGCCGCTCGGCCGGAACGAACAAGGCATCTGGTGGCGCCTTCACGACGAGTACGGCCGGGGATGAGACCATGGCTTCCGCTCACCAAACAAGGCCCAACCCATCGGTCCGGGCGCCGGCAGTTCCGACGGCAAGCATTGTCGGCTGGCTTTGCCTCGCTGCGACGCCGACCTTTGCCATCATGGCGATAGTCACATTCACAGGCGGCGGAGGAGACATGATCTGCTCCGCAATGCCGGACTCTTTGCCGGTGGATGGCATGACGACTATGTACCTTCTGATGGCCGCCTTCCACATGCCGCCGTGGCTACGGCTGATGTCTGGTCATTCGATCGAGGCCGACCGGCGTTGATCCCAGCCGGAGCCGGCGTCCTGAAGTTTCCGCATCCCAACCATGCTTGGGGCGCGGTCTTTCGAAGACAGCGGATTGGGCCGAGCGCCGGAAGGTCGATCGGTAAAAGGCACTCTACTCACGCCGATATCCAGGGGATGACGACAAGTTCGGGTCTCCTTGCGATCAGCGCTGGAACGTCAGGTGAATGGTACCGCTCGGTGCAGTTTCTGATTTGACTGTGTAGCCAGCTTCTAGGCCCCGAAGATCGTCCCACAAACGTATGCCACGCCCGAGCAAAATCGGCGTAATTGCGACGTGCAAACGATCGACCAAACCTGCTTTCAGAAAGTCGCGGACCACCGTCGGCCCGCCGCCGACCCGGACATCCTTCCCCATCGCGGCCTCCGTTGCGCGCTTGAGCGCCTCAGCCGGACTCGCATTCAGGAAATGAAAGGTCGTGCCTCCTGCCATTTCGAGGGCGGGGCGCTGCCTGTGGGTAAGCACGAAAACAGGAACCCGGAACGGTGGCTCCTCGCCCCACCAGCCACGCCAACTGGGATCGTCGGGGAAGTTATGAAGCCCGAACATTCCGGCGCCCATGATCTCTGCACCTACATTCTCGAAGTACTCCCTGGCATAGTCATCGTCGACACCCGTGGTCCCGGCCCCGCTGGTGTCCTTGAATACACGCTCACGGAAGGTTCGCGTTGCGACGTAAGCGCCGACGAGACGCGGCCAGTCTTCTCCGAACGGCACTTCCGGTGTCTGGTCCGTCGTTGTCGCGAATCCATCGAGCGAGACCATGAGATCAACACGTACTGCCACTGGAACTCTCCTTGTGAGTGGGTGAACCGCCAAAGTCGGCAACAAGACCTCAATACTAAGGCAGGTGCCTTTATATATAATCCAAACACTAAGGCAAGTGCCTTATTGTTATTGACGACCGCACGAACTCACTTTACTGAGCTATGTATGCCCTATCATTCGACCCCTCTCGATCTTGCCTTTCACGCGCTGAGCGACCCCACCCGGCGTGCGGTCGTATCGCGACTGTCTCGAGGCGAGGTGCCGGTCAGTGTGCTTGCCGAACCTTTCGATATGGCGCTGCCCTCCTTCGCACAGCATCTCAAGGTCCTCGAGGACTGCGGGCTGATCGCCAGCGAGAAGCGCGGCCGTAGCCGCTGGTGCCGACTGGTGCAGGCGCGCTTCGATGAGGCGGCGGAGTGGATGCTGGCAGAGCGTCGGAGCTGGACGGAGCGGCTGGACCGGCTGGAAGCCTACCTGGACAAGACCCAAGAGGATGATGAAGTACATGACTAATCCGTTTGAAACCTGGTCGCTTGACCGGGAGATAGTGCTGGTGAAGGTGCTGAACCACCCGCGCAACAGGGTCTTTGCCGCCTGGATGGACCCCAATGCACTTGCTCAATGGTATGGCCCCGCGGGCCTGAGTATCGAGAGCCACGAAGCCGACATCCGGGAGGGCGGGGTCTGGCGTTTTGACATGGTGGGTGTGTTCGAAGGGCAAGAGCAGCGCTTTCCGAACCTCATGCGCTTTCTGGAAATCGTGCCTAATGAGCGGATCGTCATGGATTATGGCACGCCCGAGCCGGGGGATCCCGACCGTTTCCGCGTTACCGTAACTTTCGATGAGCAGAGCGACGGCAAGACGGTGCTGACGATGCGCCAGCTTCACCCCACCCCCGAGCGGCGGCGGTTCGTCATTGGCTTCGGCGCGGTCGAATACGGGCTGCAGACGCTCGATGGCCTCGAAGCGTGGCTGGACGGCTAATCATCCTGGTCGTGTGGCGGCGCCTTCTCCGAAAAGACCGGCCCGCCACAAATCCAACCGTGCTGTGAAGTCACCCTGCTTGAACGAGCGACGATCGAGACCTAAATTGGCGGAATGCTTGACCATTCGTCTCCACCGTTGTCGCCTTCGACGATCCCCATGGATGCGCTCAGCGAAGTCCTGCAAGACTTCCGCCTGAGTGGAGTGAACTATGGACGCTGTGAACTCAGGCATCCATGGAGTATCGCCTTTCCGCAGCAACCGCTGCTTCGCTTTCACTTTGTCAGCCGCGGCCCGAGCTGGATTTATACCGAGGCTCAAGGGTGGCAGGAACTGAACGATGGCGACCTTGTGCTGTTGCCGCAGGGTATCGCACATCGGTTGGCGAGTTCGCCGGATGTTGAAGGCGATTCACTGAAACGCTGTCAGATAACGAGCCTGGGAAGCAATGTCTGTGAAGTGGTACAGCAGGGAAGCGGCGCGACCAGCACCCTTTTCTGCGGCTCGATGGCTTTGGGTGCGCATGCGCTTAACCCTCTGATTGCTTTGATGCCGCCCATCATCAGGGGCTGCGATGTGGCTGGCAACGACCCGATCATCGGGCCTCTGCTCGCCGCCATGACCGCCGAGGCAACGCAGCCCCAGATGGGTAGCGCCACGGTCCTGTCTCGCATGGCCGACTTGCTTGCAGCGCGTCTCATCCGCTGCTGGGTCAACTGCAGCGGCGCCTCGACGATGGGCTGGCTCGCGGCCATCCGGGATCCCCATATCGGTCGTGCGCTGGCGGCCATGCACCGGGACCCCGGCCACAGTTGGACTCTCGAAAGCCTCGCCGGCGTGGCTGGCCAGTCGCGCTCGACTTTTGCCGAACGCTTCAGCGCGATTCTGGGAGAAGGCGCGGCCCATTACCTCGCCCGACTGCGCATGCAGCTTGCCCGTGAACTGCTGGGGCAAAACGGCATGTCGGTTGCCGAAGTTGCTTCTCGTCTGGGCTACGAGTCGGAGGCGTCCTTCGCTCGCGCGTTCAAGCGCGTCACCAGTGTCTCACCCGGACTTGTGCGGCGCACAAGTTCCGGACTAACGGACATTAATTTCGGATTTTAAGATACATATCATCCGGCGGAGTTCGTTTATGAAGTCTCCAACCATAGGAGACATTTCAATGACGGACACATCATCGGCGCTTGGCGAGGCAACAATTGAGCTGGAGGCGCCTGAGCAAACCAACTGGACGGCGACGACCTGGTTTGCGGTTCTTTCGATGGCTGCAACCAGTTTTGCGCTGGTATCGGCCGAGTTCCTGCCGGCAGGCCTGTTGACGCCACTGGCGCGCGACCTCGGGATCACGGAGGGAACGGCTGGGCAGGTCGTCACCGCCACCGCTTCCGTCGGCGCCGTCACTGCCCTGTTGAGCAACGTTCTCATCGGCAGACTGAACCGCAAGGCAGTGCTGGTCGGCCTCAGTGCCTTGGCGATCGCCTCCAATATTCTCGCATCGGTCGCGAACGATTTTTGGCTTTTGTTGCTGGGCCGGGCTGGGCTGGGCATCGCGCTAAGCGGCTTCTGGGCGCTCTCGGTCGCTGTCGTGGCGCGGCTGGTCGGAACCAATGCGACCGGCCGGGGCATGGCTATCGTCACTCTCGGCGTCTCTCTCGCCACAATAGCCGCGCCATCGGTCGGTGCCTTGATCAGCGACTGGCTGGGATGGCGCGTCGCCATGGCGATGACGGCCGGGCTCGCCGCGCTTGCCATGCTGCTGCAGGTACTCAGCTTGCCAACGCTGCCCGCAGATACAAGCAATAGTCTCGCCGATGTCTTCCGGTTGACGCGCCGGCGCGGCGTTCAACTGGGGATGCTTGCCATTCTCCTGCTGATGACCGGCCATTTTGCCGGCTCGGTCTATGTGCGTCCCTTCCTCGAACAGGTGACACTGCTTGAAACCGGATCGATCGCGGTGGCGCTGCTTGGTTTCGGCGTCGCCTCCGTCATCGGCAACGTCGCCGGCGGTCGAATGGCAGACACCAGCATTCGCCTGGCACTCGCCGTAACGGCGATACTGATGGCGCTTGCCGCATTCGCTCTTGTGCTTTGGGGCGTTCACGCCAGCGTCGCGTTCACTCTTGTAACCCTGTGGGGCTTCGCATTCGGCATGGCGCCGGTCGTGCTGCCGACCAATCTTTCCCGTAGCGCACCCGATGCGCTCGAGGCGGCAGGTAGTCTGATGGTCGTCTCTTTCCAGGTCGCCATCAGCATCGGCGCTGTTTTCGGCGGCTATATCGTCGACCATTATGGCGCCGCTGGGCCGCTGACGCTTACCGCCCTCCTGGCCGCATTGACCGCCGGCTTGGCGCTGCTGCAACCGCGCGACTGATCTTCGTGCGATGCATGGCGGCCTACAAACCTTGGCTGCACTACCGATACAAGGTCGCTGGCAATCGCCAGCGGCCTTGTTGAATGAGGTGTCAGGCTGCCGTCGAGCCGATCGAGGACTTCATATCCTTGAGTAGTTTGACCAGCGCTTGAGCGCCGGCGGTCGAAGACGACGGATTCTGCCCCGTGATCAGCCTGCCGTCGGTGATGGCGAAACTCTGCCAGTTTGGTGCCTTCTCGTATAGCCCGCCAAGCCGCTTCAGCTCGTCCTCGACGAGGAACGGTACGACGTGCGTAAGTTGGACTTCTTCTTCCTCGCTATTTGCGAAACCTGTGACGCGCTTGCCCTTGACGATTGGCGCGCCCTGATAGGTTACCCGGTGCAGCACGGCCGGAGCATGGCATACCGCCGCGACCGGCTTGCCTGAATTATAGAAGGACTCGATAAGGGAGATGGACTCCGGATTGTCCACCAGGTCCCACATCGGCCCGTGGCCACCCGGATAGAAGACGGCGTCAAAGCTCTCCGAACGCATGTCCTTGAGCTTCGACGTCGTGGCGAACACCTGCTGTGCCGCCGGGTCTTTCTTGAACCGCGTCATGGCCGGTGTCTGGTTCTCCGGCAAATCGCTCTTGGGATCGACCGGCGGCTGCCCGCCCTTGGGCGAGGCAAGCGTCAGTTCCACGCCCGCATCTCGAAAAACATAGTAGGGCGCTGCCCCCTCCTCCAGCCAGAAGCCGGTCTTGCGTCCGGTGCTGCCGAGAATGTCATGCGAGGTGAACACCATCAGGATCTTCATCTGACGTCTCCTTCCTAGGTCGTTTCTGCAGCCAGGATCGGCTGAGCGCCCGGACTATGCGCTCAATCTGTCGCTCTGGCAGTTGGACATAGGTATCGGCAATACCTTTGTATCGGCGAGGCGCTCGCACATTTTTGCCGCGGTCTTCAGGAGGTTTCGATCGACGTGGTGAAGGATGAAGCGCAGTTCGTTAGAAGTCGCCGTGACCTTCCCCACCTTAATGGACACGGCGCGAATGATCTGTTGGCCCGTGGCAGGTTCGAGGCGATCCTCGAAACCGGTTACGGCCAAACGACATGGAAGATCGCCCTCGGCGCCGATCTCAAGCGGTTTGCCCGATCAGGACGCGCGGCTCGCACTAGAACTCACCTTGCAGTTCCAACCTCGAAGGATCCGCGACGTCACGCTTTTGCCGAGATCGGAAAGAGCAACAAAGCCATGGACACCAACCCCAGAGCAATTCCTGCCATCTGAGAGACGGTCAGACGCTCATCGAAAACGAAGAAGGCGATGATATTGATGAGGACGAGCTGCGCGACTGCCGAGATAGAAATCGCAAGGCCGAGCCCTCCTTCCCTCATCAACCGCACCATGACGAGATTGCCGACGCAGTAAAGCGACAGGGAAAGGATGAGTATCCAGATATTGTTGGTGGCGATGAAGCCACGCGACGCGGTGGCCGCACTCAGGAAGACCGCCATAGCGACAGCCAGCCACAGCAAGAACTCGACCTTCATGTGTTTCCTCGTAGGATTCTTCCTGCCAGTACGATCGCATGGGCCAGGAGATGACCCAACTTGCAATATCGGCCCAGGATCATGCGTTCATTGCGTCACGCGCCGTTCAGCTGTGCCTGGCCCGTCGACGTAACATCTTCATCCTGCGACACCGCAAGGGCGCCCGGATGGCTGTGTTGAGGGTGGCGCGGATCGTCATGCGGGCTCAGAAGGTAGCGTCGAGCAACGTCGAGATACCCATCGTAGACGAGACCGCCATTCATGGAGACGAGCAGGTTGCGATCCCGACGGTAAAGACGAGGAATTCGGTACCACGGAATCCCGGGCCGGAGGTGATGAAGAACGTGCAGGTTGTTGTAGAGGAAGAGCAGGCCGAACAAGGGGCTGTTCTCAACGATCGCGGTGCGCTCATCGTGATGGTCGGCGTAACGGTGTTCTGCATATGACCGCAACCGCGTCAGCGCTGCCCCGACATAGACGAAGCCGAACGCATAAAGCCAGAATGGCATCTTGCAAACCACCATGACCCAGACGAGCAAAGCAGCGACCGCCAGTCCATGCTTCAGCCAGATCAGCGCTTTCTCGCGATTGCCGCTGACGATCGCCGCCGCTTCCTGAGCAAGAAAGCTCGCGATCATCACAAACGGACCAATCAGCAGTCTGCCAAGCAAGGTCATGTTCCAGGATGCGACCAGTTTGCCCACGCTCCCCAACCTGTCCCACGCGGCCTGGGTGAAGTAGGACGACTCCGGATCCTCGATAGGGTCCGTCAAATGCTCGTCCCGGTGATGAACAAGGTGAGCCTGCCGGTAGATGCGATAGGGAAGCCACAGGGAGAGTGGTGGCCAGCCGATCGCGTCGTTGATCGCCTGGTTTCGCGTCGGATGGCCATGAATGACTTCATGCTGGAGGGAGCCATGCCAGGCAACCAGCCATCCCCCGACAACAACCACGAGAACAAGCGGCAAGGAGTTCCAGAACCACGTGATCGCTATGAACCCTGAATAGATGACACCTGCAAGTAAAACTGTCTGCCATTCGATGCGTGCAACGGAAGTCTGTTTCGGGTGTTCAACTGCATTACGGTCAGAAGATGTTGTGTCGGCCACCATTTGCTCCGAGGACGCTGATTCTTCAGGAAGTATACGGTGTGCTGCCGCCACGCCGCACCGTAGCGCGTTCTCAGAACGGCTCAAAAAAAAGAAAATCCCCCATATACACAGGCTGAAACGGAAAATATTTACTCTATCGAATTGATAGATAATTGCCTTTAATCCGCGCAGACAAGAAAAAGCCCGCCGATCGGCAGGGTCAACGCGGAGAACCAGAATGACTTTTGATACCACACGCCGCAACCTGCTGATCGGTGGCGCTTCGATCGCTACGGTTGTTGCCCTGGGTGGCATCCACCCGGCGTTCGCAAACGCTGCCCGCACAAAGATCGTCGTCCGCGTTGACAAGGACCTTTCCAACCTGGACCCGGCGAACAGGTCTGGGCCAGTCGATCTCAACGTCATCTGGTCCGTCCAGCAGGGCCTGATTTCCTTCAAGCCGGGCTCGACCGAGTGGGAGCTTGATGCCGCGGAGGAGCTGGAGCAGGTCAGCGACACGGAAATCCGCTTCAAGCTGCGCAGCGGCCTGAAGTTTACCGATGGTTACGGGGATCTCACGGCGGAAGACGTGAAGTTCTCCTTTGAAAGGTTCATCAAACCGGATGCCGATGGCAAGTCGGTCACCTACGCCAAGGACTGGTCGGCTCTCGATCGGGTGGAAGTGACCGGCCCGCTTGAGGGGCGGATTATCCTGAAGAAGCCCGCCCCCGCTTTGTACACGATCGCGCTGGCCGATGGGTCGGGCCGGATCGTCTCGAAGAAGGCCTTCGACAAACTCGGCAAGGATATCGCGACGAAGCTTATCGGCAGCGGCCCCTATGTCCTTAAGGAATGGAAGCCGCGCGAGCAGTTCGTTCTGGAGATCAATCCGGACTACAAGGGACCGATCCAGCCACACTTCCAACAGATCATCGGCAAACCGATCGGGGAACAGAAGACCGCCGAAGTTGCCTTCCGCTCCGGCGAGATCGACTTTACGGCGATTGATCCGGAGAATGGAAAATCGCTGGCTGCCGAGCCTGACGCCAGCGTGACGCAGATCCCGGCGATCGACTATGTCTGGTTCGGGCCAAATATCGAGAAGCCGCCGTTCAACGATATTCGTGTGCGACAGGCAATCCGCTACGCCGTCGATATCGACGCCATCCTGCAGGGCGCCTACTCCGGCCTATATCCCCGCGCAAATGCGCTTCTTGCGCCAAGCCTGCTCGGCTACTGGAAGGACGCGCCAGCCTATGCACGCGATCTCGACAAGGCAAAAGCGCTGCTGACTGAGGCGGGCCAATCCGCAGGTTTCAAAACGAAGCTCACCATCGAGGCGGGCGCCCGCAACGAAGCCATCGCGCAGATCATCCAGGCAAACCTCGCCGAAGTCGGCATCGAGGTAGAGATCGAGGCATTGGAATCGGCAGCCTACTGGGCACTGGGCAATAACGATGCCAGCAAGGATCTCGAACTGTCGCTGATCAAATACAACGGCAAGTTCGACCCGGGCTTCCAGACCCAGTGGTTCACATCGGCTCAGGTCGGCCAGTGGAACTGGCAGCGGTGGAAGAATGCGGATTTCGACGCGCTTCACGAGAAGGGCGGCGTAACCGTCGATCCGGCCGAGCGGGCAAAGATCTATATCGAAGCACAGAAGCTCTTGGACGAGTCCGCGGCCTTTATCTGGGTCACGCACAACCTCAATGCCTTTGCCTCGCGCAAATGGCTGAAGCCCGGCGTACTCCCAAATGGCAACAACTGGCTCTACACGGCTTTCACGGAAGCGACGGCCTGATACGGTGGCGACCGCTCGCATAAGCAAGGATGCGCTTTCATGAAAAGCGCATCTCTCCAGATCCACGTCGCCTTCAAGCTTGCCACGGCACTGCTCGCGGTTGCCGGTTCCGTCGTGTTATTGATGGCGTTGACGCGCCTGATCCCCGGCGATCCGGCGACGGTTATCCTCGGTTCACGCGCGACCCCTGAGGCGATTGCCGCACTCAACGCCCGTATCGGGCTCGACAAGCCGCTGCTTGCACAGGTCGTCACGTTCTTCGGGACCCTGTTTTCCGGAGACCTTGGAGAGGACGTCTTCAACGGCCGCCCGGTTCTCGGGATGGTCCTCGGCGCTCTTCCGAACACCGTAGCGCTTGCGATCTCGGCTATGATCTGCGCGATCGTTGTAGGGGTCCCGCTTGCGCTCGTCTCGGCTCATTCACCCGGCGGCAAGGTCGACCGCATCGTCGCCTTCCTAAGCATCGGCTTTATTTCAACCCCGAGCTTCGTGGTTTCGGTATTCCTGCTGATGATCTTTTCGGTGACCCTTCGCTGGTTCCCGGTTCTCGGAGCCGGAGACAGCGGCGATCTGGCCGATCAGCTCTGGCATCTGATCTTGCCAACGAGCGCACTTGCCGCTGGCTGGATCGGCTACATCGCACGTCTCCTCCGGTCGTCGCTGCTGGAAGTCCTGAGCGAAAACCATATCCGGACGCTTCGCGCCTACGGGGTCAGCGAAATCAAGATCATGGTCAAATACGCCCTCAAGCCAGCGGTGCTGCCGACGATCGCGGTGCTCGGCATGGGCTTTGGCGAGTTGCTTGGCGGTGCCGTTTTTGCGGAAGTGATTTTCAACCGCCCGGGCCTGGGCTCGCTGATCTATGACGCCATCCGCTCGAGGAACTATCCTGTCGTCCAGGGCGGCGTTTTCGTGATCGTACTTCTCTACGTGCTCACCAATCTTCTTGCCGACCTGTCGCAGAGCCTCATCGATCCGCGCGAACGAGCCCGCCTCGCGTCAGGGGGGACAGGCTGAAGATGACCGCTCTGATCGAACTCTCCCGACGCCCCGGCGGCACCTTCGCGCTATCAGCCGTGACCTTGCTCTGTCTCGTCGCGATCGCCGCACCTTTCATCGCGCCGTACGGTCCGAATGCAATTGCGCCGGCGAACCGACTGATCGGCCCGTCGCTGCAACATCTTTTCGGGACCGACCAGCTCGGCCGCGACATTCTCAGCCGCCTGATCTTCGGGACCCGCGTCGCGCTCGGAATATCGCTCTCGGTCATCGCGATCTCGCTGGTCGCAGGCGTCGTGATCGGCGTCACGGCCGCGCTTTCGCCGCGCGCGTTTGATCTCGTGATTGTCGGCGTGTTCGACATCATCACGTCCTTCCCGAGCATCGTTCTTGCGTTGGCTTTGGTCGCTGTGTTCGGGCCGGGACTTGGCAACGTCGTGTTGCTGGTCAGCATTGTATTCATCCCGCATTTCGGCCGCGTCGCTCGAGCCCAGACGATCACCATCCGCAACAGCCCCTTCATCGAGGCTGAACGGGTGCTTGGCGCCGAGAAATGGCGCGTGATCCTGCATCATGTGATCCCGAACATCATCGGACCCATCTTTGTGCTTGCCTGCATGGACATCCCTGTTGTGATCACCATCGAGGCCGGTTTGAGCTTTCTCGGATTGGGCGTGCGTCCGCCGCTCGCCAGCTGGGGAAACCTGCTCAATGACGGATACACCTATCTCGACCAGTCCATCTGGCTTGCGACCTTCTCCGGCCTTTCCCTCATCCTCGCGACTCTTGGCTTTGCATTGCTTGGCGAAGCGCTACGCGACGCGCTCGACCCGAAGCTTCGGAGGAGCTTGTGACGGATAGTTTGCTTGAAATCGAAAAGCTCAACGTCTCCTATCGTGGCAACGGTCGCGTGGCACGAATTCTTGATGGCGTCGATCTGTCGATCGGCCATGGCAGATCCGTCGGCCTTGTCGGAGAGAGCGGCAGCGGCAAATCGACGGTTGCTTTCGCGCTCCTCGGCCTGCTTGCCGAGAATGCCGAGATTTCCGTTGGCCATGCTGCATTCAACGGCAAGAAACGGGATTTCGGAGGAAGGGATACGGCCGCTCTCTGCGGCACCGATATCGCCATCATTTTCCAGGATCCGATGACGGCGCTCAATCCGATGTTCACGATCGGGACGCAACTCGTCGATATCCAGCGCCGGCGCTTCCCGAAGGAGAGCAGGCGGGCATTGTGGGCGCGCGCGCAGGCCGTACTTGCCGACGTCGGTGTCTCTGACGCGGCCGCACGAATGCACCGCTACCCGCATGAATTTTCGGGCGGAATGCGCCAGCGCGTCGTCATTGCGATGGCGCTTCTGGTGGAGCCCAAGCTGCTGCTCGCTGACGAGCCGACAACCGCACTTGACGCGACAGTCGAGGCCCAGGTCGTCGACGTCTTGCAGCGATTGAGGCGACGAACATCAGCATCAATGCTCATTGTCAGCCACAGCGTGGGTCTGATCGCGGAACTCTGCGATAGCGTGGTCGTCATGTATGCCGGAACCGTCGTTGAAAGCGGTCCGGTGGACGACGTCCTTCGCTCGCCCTCGCACCCATACACCAGAGCCCTTCTCGCCTGCGAAATCGATCCCTATGAGGCGTTCAATCCGTCGCAAGACCTTGCGACCATCCCGGGAAGCGTACCCGATCCAGCGCACCGGCCAGAAGGCTGCATTTTTGCCGGGCGCTGTCCCCAGCGACACGACAGATGCAGCGAGAGGCCGCCACAGCGACATATGGCTGGCGGCCGGACCTATTCCTGCTGGCTGGAGACAACACAATGACGTTGCCGGTCCTCAAGCTTCAGGGTGCAGTCGTTCGCTACGATCGGGTCACCGCCGTCGACGGCGTCTCGCTCGAACTGCGACGTGGGGAGACGCTTGGTCTCGTTGGCGAGAGCGGATGCGGCAAGTCCTCGATCGCGCGCGCCATCGTTGGACTTCAACCGCTTGCAGGCGGTACGCTCTCGATTGAAGGCGAGAGCCTTGGGGGCATCAGTCCTCAGCGGCGGCGATCGCTTCAGCAAAAAATCCAGCTCCTGTTCCAGGATCCGGCTGCATCACTGTCACCGCGCATGACGGTCGGCAACCTGTTGGCCGAGCCGCTGAAAATCCGCAGGACCTTCAGACCCGGCCGGTGGGCCGAGGTGCGAGCGCTGGCCGAGAGCATTGGACTCGGCCAGCAGCTATTGTCGCGCTATCCGCACCAATTGAGCGGCGGCCAGGCACGACGTGTGGCGCTGGTGCGGGTGCTTGCGGCCGATCCTTCCATCATCGTGGCGGACGAGCCGACGGCGGGGCTCGACATTTCGGTCCAAGGGGATCTTCTCAATGTCTTGCGATCACTGCGGGAACGTCTGGGTTTGAGCTACCTATTGATCTCCCACAATCTCAACGTTGTCGGGCGCGTCACGGACCGGGTCGCCGTCATGTATCTTGGCCAAATCGTCGAAAGCGGACCGACCGCGGCGATCTTCAACGCGCCAGCGCATCCCTACACCCAAGCCCTGCTATCTGCGAACCTGACACTCAACCCTGATCGTCGGCGCGAGCGGGTCGTTCTTTCGGGTGAGCTTCCGAGCCCAAGCAACCCTCCATCGGGCTGCCGGTTCCACAAGCGCTGTCCGATCGCGCAACCGATCTGCGCGAACTTGGCCCCTACCCTCCAAGCTAGCAATAACGAGCGAAGTGTCGCCTGCCATTTTCCACTGACGACGGCACCCGCTATCATTCCTCAAGCGATCGCGGGATAGCCATGAGCTGCTGCTTCCCGATCGTATCCAGCCAGAACGTCGTAGTCGCTGTCTCCCAGAACCTCGACGCCTCGAAGCGAAAGCGTGTCGCAGACGCTCGAAAGGCCCTTGTCGGATATGGTCTCTGCAAGAGCGCGGCGGAGCGCGGCCAACTCGCCCACAGACGTCGACGCGGACGTGATGAAGGGCAGTCCCGGGCCTTTTGCGGTTTCGGCAAGGATTCGCACTCCCGCGACACGGGCCGGATCGAACCGAAGAGTGTTGCCGAAGGTTACGCAGTCGATCGCGGCAACGTCGGCAGTGCCATTTGCAACAGCCTCGATGCTCGCCCGATGCCCCCCGGTCTCAACTACAGACGAGAAAAAGCGCCCGTCTTTCGCGTGAGGGGCGATGAAATGGCGAAAGAGATTGTACCCGGAGTTGCTGCCCGGTTCGTTGATAGCGGCACGCCCTCCTCGAAGATCCTCCACCGACGCTACCTTGGAATCCGCGGCCACGATGATGAAGCTGCATTTGAGCGGCCCGATGCATCCGGGCAATCCGTAGATCGGCGTGGCAACCAGCTGCACCTTTCCACGCAGGCGCTGGACATAAGGGTATCCGCAGGTCTGCCCGAAAAGCAGATCGGGATCGAGCCAGGCTTCATCGTAGCGGATCTCATGGTTCAGCATCGCCGGCGCATCAAGCCCATAGCCGCGGATGCGATTGCCCAGTGCTTCCCAGAACAGTTCCGTCGCCTCGGCAACCGGGGGCGGGCTTACATACATGGCCAGACTGGCAAAGGGCATCGGGAACCTCCAAAGGCGTCGAAAAATCTATGCATTACATAGATTGAATAGCAACGAGTTTCATATCTCAGAAGGGATTTTATGATGACCGAAAAATCAACCGAACTTTTGTGCGATGTTCTCGTCATCGGGGGAGGCCTGCCGCATGCTGGGCCGCCCTGGAGGCGGCCGGTGCCAACGCCACAGTAGTGCTCGTCGACAAGGGCTATTGCGGAAGTTCGGGCGCCACGGCTTCCGCAGGCACGCAGATCTGGTACGTCAGCCCCGATCCGGCCGAACGGGAAGAAGCCATGGCGAGCCGCGAAGCGATGGGTGGCTACCTGTCCGAGCGGTCGTGGATGGTACCGGTTCTCGACAAGACGTTCGAATGCATCAATCGCCTCGCAGAATGGGGTTATCCCTTCCCCCGCAACGAGGCCGGCGAGCAGCAGCGGATTTCCGTTCAGGGACCGGAATACATGCGGCTCCTGCGGCGGCGGGTGAAGAATGCCGGCGTGACCATTCTCGACCATCATCCGGCAACGGAACTGCTGACCGACAACGGTGCCGTGGTTGGAGCGACCGGCCTGCGCCGACAAGAAGGCGGCCGCTGGACGGCCCACGCCGGTGCCGTGGTGCTGGCGACCGGCGGCTGCGCCTTCATGAGCAAGGCGCTGGGCTGTGACGTACTGACTGGCGACGGCTATCTCATGGGAGCGGAGGCCGGGGCCGAGCTTTCCGGGATGGAGTTTTCTTCGGCCTATGCGATTTCGCCGGCGTTCGCTTCGATCACCAAGACGGCACTTTACCGTTTTGCACAGTTCTATCGCCAAGATCACAGCCTCATCGAGGGCGCAGGCTCGGCCCGGGGACGTTCGATCATCGCCCGCACTCTGCTGAGCGAACCTGTATTTGCCAGGCTCGATCTCGCCGAGACTGATGAGGTGAAGGCGATCCTGCGCCGCGCGCAGCCGAACTTTTTCGTGCCCTTCGATCGCCGCGGAATCGATCCTTTCAATGATTTCTTCGAGGTGAAGCTTCGGCTTGAAGGAACCGTTCGCGGAACAGGCGGGCTCCGCCTGACCGGGCTTGACTGCGCAACCACCGTTCCCGGCCTTTACGCGGCCGGCGACAATGCCACGCGCGAACCGATCTGCGGCGGATTCACCGGCGGCGGCAGTCACAATTCTGCCTGGGCGATCGCGACGGGGGCGTTCGCCGGTGCATCGGCTGCGTCTTTTGCCCGCGACCGGCCAAACACACCTGTGTCTGTCAGCTTCCCGGCCACTATCGACGCGGCGAGCAATGCAATCGAACCCCGCGCTATCGTCACTGCGGTCCAGAACGAGGTTTTTCCACTTAATATCAACTACTTCCGCACGTCTGCTGCTCTTACTGCTTCACTTCAAAGGCTAGACGATCTGTGGAAACAAATCGCTCCGCTTTCGTCCAAGGACCAAACCGTTGCCTTGGAGTTGCGTCAGGCAAAGGCAATGACTGCGACCGCGCGCTACATGTATCGAGCGGCGCTGGAACGGACGGAAACGCGGGGCATGCACCGCCGCGACGACTTTCCGAAACAGGATGCCAGCCAGCACCACAGGCTCATCGTCAGCGGTCTCGACCAGATTGCAATCCGGCCTGAGGCGGTCGATCCAGGCATCTACAGGGAGGCAGCGGAGTAATGATTGAGGTTCTCGACCCCGAAGTCTGCACGGACTGCAATCTCTGCGTCAAAGTGTGCCCGACAAACGTTTTCGAGGCTGTCGCCGACGGACCGCCGGTCATTCTGCGTCAGGACAATTGCCAGACGTGCTTCATGTGTGAACTCTACTGTCCCGTCGATGCCCTCTACGTCGATCCCGACGCGGAGACCGTTCATGATCTGACCCTGGACACAGTACGGCAAAGCGGATTGTTTGGCAGCTACCGCAAGGCCATTGGCTGGCACAAGGACACGCGGGGTAGACGTCATATCGACGACCACTTCCGTCTGCCGCAATAGCTTGCATTGGGAGCCGGCAGACGCCTCAAAGAGACGAAACTGCCGAAATCTGCCGCGCAATCTCAGGCGAGAGGATGCCTGCGGTGGTTGATTGCGCGGCTCGAGCCTAGTGAGCGCCAGCCCCTCCCCCGGACTTCGGCTTCTGGGTGAAGAGCAAGGCGATGGCCGCGATGGCAAGCACGATGCCGATCACCGCGAAGGTGTCGCTGAAGGCGATGATCAGGGCCTGACGCTTCACGATCTTGCCGAGCGCGACGACCGCCTGGGCGGCGGCCCTGGTCTGGTCAGAAACGCCGTGCGACAGGAAGTATCCCGTGAGCTGATCGAGACGCGTCTTCACTTCTTCCCGACCGACGGATACCGATTGGCCGATGATATTGGAGTGAAATTGCTCACGCTTCGTCAGAACAGTGCCGAGCGTTGCGGTGCCAACTGCGCCACCCAGGTTTCTCAGCATGTTGGTGAGACCGGACGCGGCCGCGGCGTCGGCAGGCGCAATGCCAGCCGTGGTGATGGCGGTTATCGGCGTCAGCACCAGCGCCTGACCAATGGCGCGCACGATGTTCGGGATCCAGAACTGGTCGCCGGCATTGTCCGCGGAGAGCATCACGTTCATGAAGCAACTTACGGCAAAGATACTGATGCCGAGGAAGCCGATATAGCGCGCATCGAACCGCTTCATCATGACCGGCACGAGCGGGATCAGCAGAAGCTGCGGCAGGCCGGTCCAGGCAAGCACGTTGCCAATCTGCTCGGCATTATAACGCTGCACCTGGCCGAGATATTGCGGCAGGATGTAGACGGTGCCGAAGAGCGCCACGCCCACCAGAACATTGACCAGAACACCGATGCCGAAGTTGCGTTGCTTCAGCAGTCGCAGCTTGACGAGCGGCTTTTCGACCGTCAGCTCGATCCAGATGAAGGCAGCCAGGAATGCAATTGCGACAATGCTGAGCTTGAGGATGAAGGGCGACGAGAACCAGTCGTCCTTGTTGCCCTCTTCCAGCACCGTCTGCAGTGCCGACAGGCCGATCGCCATTGTGACGATACCCGCCCAGTCACCTTCGCGCAGCAGCTTCAGTTGCATCGGCTGCTTTTCAAGCGTGGCGGCGAGTGCGATCGCCATGATCGCGCTTGGGATCGTGTTGATGAAGAAAATGGTTTGCCAGCCGTAGTTCTCCGTCAGGTAGCCGCCGATCGTCGGGCCGATTGCCGGCGCGAAGGTGACGGACAGTGCAAAGATCGCAAGACCTGTCGGCTGCTGTGCCTTCGGCAGCTTGGTAAGCACCATGGTAAAGGCCATCGGGATGAGCACGCCGCCAGCAAAGCCCTGCAGCCCGCGCAGCACGATCATGGAATTCAGGTCATGCGCGAAGGCACAGGCCATAGAAAACAGCGGAAACAGGATGGTGTTCACCAGCATGTAGCGACGGAACGAGAAGACCGAGCTGAAATAGGCCGTCAAGGGAATGACGATGATTTCACCGATGAGATAAGAGGTTGAAATCCAGGCGCCGTTGTCGACGCCGGTACCGATGCCGCCCTCGATGTCGAGAAGCGAGGCATTGGTGATCTGGATGTTGAGGATCGCCATGAAGGCGCCGATCATGCCGGCGAGTACGGCGATCCATTCTCTGGTCCCGGCCTTTGGCGAGACAGCGACCGACCTTGCGGTCGCAGGCATTGTGGCAACGGTGGACATGACACGGCCCTCCTGGCCATTCGCGATCAGCGATCGCGGTTGTCTTTTGCCTATTTCGTATCGATGCTTGGCTGAACTGACATGCCGGGCCTCAGGTCGCCGGAAGCGGTGCTGTCGACATCGAGCACGATCCGAACCGGAATACGTTGCACGACCTTGGTGAAGTTGCCGGTGGCGTTGTCAGGCGGCAGCAGGGCAAATTCCTGGCCACTTGCCGGAGCGATGCTGTCGACGCGACCGTGGTAGGTGCGGCCCGGATACATGTCGACGTCGATATCGACAGGCTGGCCGGGACGAACGTCCGTCAGCTGCGTTTCCTTGTAGTTCGCGACAACATAGGCCGCGCTGGTCGGAACAACCGTCATCAACTGGGTACCGGCCTGGACATACTGGCCGACCCGCAAGGTACGATTGCCGACGACGCCATCGATCGGCGCAACGATGCGCGTGTAGGAAAGGTTGAGCTCTGCCTGGCGGGCCACGGCTTCGACGCGTGTGACCATGGCTCTAGCCTGCGCCAGTTCGGCGGTCAGCAGATCGAGTTGCTTTGTGGCACCTTCAAGAGAGGCGTTATCGCGGGCGGTCGTTGCGCGGATCGCGGCGATCTGCGACGCAGCCTGCTCGGCGGCTTGCACGGCGGCGTAGCCGTTGACGGCAAGACGCGAATACCGCTTGTCATTCTGCTCCGCGAAGGCCTCGTTGGCGGCATCGATATCGATCGAAGCCTTGGCTGCGGCAATCACCGACTTCTGCGTTTCGAGGGCTGCAGCTTTTGCCTGTACGGTCGCCTTGGCTGCATCGACGTCGGCACGAGCCTGGTCGACTGCCGCCTGATAGTCCCTGTCGTCTATCGTCGCCAGCACCTGGCCAGCTTTGACGGTCTGGTTATCGCCGATCGCGACGTTGGAGAGGTATCCGGAAACCTTCGGCGCAATCGCGCTGCTGTCGGCCTTGATATAGGCATCGTCGGTCGAGACATGGAAACGCCCGACAGTCCAGTAATCGTGACCGTAGTAGACCCCAGCGGCAATAACGCCGAGAGCAACAGCACCCAGCAGCGCCGTTTTGAATCCAGATCTGCGTTGTTCGCTGGTTGTCGGCGCGGGAAGCGCGGACGCTTCGGGAGTTGCCGGCTGCCTTGCTTCGAAGCTCTCTGGCAGCTTCTCGGCAGCAGGCGAAGTGCGCTCTGTCTTGGTCGTGAGGGTAACGACATTCTCGTCCATTTTCGTGTGCTCCGGTATCCGTGGCGGCCATTCGTCACGATTAGGAAAATTATTGTTTTCCAAAATAAGCCGAGTTTTGCAGACGTCAATATATTTTGGAAAATAACTGTCTTCCTATTTAAACGAATCCATGAACACAGCATTCGAAATTTTGGAAACTTGATATTTTCCGAATATGCCGTACCCTCTATCGAACCAAAGCGGATGTGAGAGACCATGCAGGACGCGTGTGCGGAGAAGCGCCCGAGAGGCAGGCCGCAAGTCAGATGCGACGACGACACCCGGCGCGTCATCATCGAGGCTGCCAATGACCAGTTCAGAAAGGCCGGCTATGCATCGGCAAGCATCAGCGCCATCGCGCAGACTGCCGGCGTCTCCACGAAAACGCTCTATCGGCTCTTTCCGGCAAAGGCCGATCTGTTTTCGGAGCTTATTTCAAGCCGGATCGATGGATACTTTCTCGGGTTGGATCACGACACTCTTTCCAGCCTCGGCCTTGAGGAGGGTCTTGAGCGCCTGATCCTTGCTTATGGTCGCCTGACGCTCTCCGCCGACACCATCACGATCACGCGCCTGGTGCTCGGTGAATCCGACCGTTTCCCGGAACTGGCCAGGGTTTTCTACGAGAAGGCAATGATACGCACGAGCCATGTCATGGAGGCCTGGCTCGCCCTTCAGGTCGAGCGCAATCTGATCCGTCTGGACGATCCAGCCGCGGCGACCGGCATGCTGCGCGGCATGATGACCATGGAGCCGCAGCGCGCCGCGATGATCGGCATGATAGACGTCATATCGGACGAACAGATTGTCCAAAGAGCACGAGACTGCGCCACGCTTTTTCTGAAGGGATGCCAGGTTGAGCACGGGGCGGTGACGGCATAGCGCACCGCAATCAGCCGGCCAGCGCTCGCGCCCTGGCCTGGATGTCGCGATTTTCGAGTATCGCCCGATGCTCTTTGTTCCTATCCGCTACCGCCGCTTCGATCATGACATGCGCCAGATCGTCGGCACGTATTACCTGACCGGGAAAAAGCACTCGAAGTAACGGATAGGCGAACCGCAGTATCCGATATCCCAGGTTTGGCTCGCTGCGTGGCTCGACGGGGTAGATATAAGCAGGCCTGACAATATCGACGGATGGGAAACCCATCTCGAACAGAGCCTTCTCGGCTTCGCCCTTGTAGCGCGCAAAGGCCAGCCGGCTTTTCCCGGTCTGATCCGCGCCGCTACCGCTCAGAAACACGAATGCGGCGCGTGGACTGCTGCTCTCCAGCGCGCGGGCAAATTCGATCGTATATTCAGTGGTGACGGTTCGCAATTCGGCGTCGGACACGGTGCCGGTATAGGTGCCGAGGCAGAAGACGGCAACGTCCTGGTTCGCGAGAACGGTTGAAAGAGACGAGCAATCGGAAAAGTCCGAGTGGACCACTTGTGTGAGCTTTGGGTGATCGATCGCGAGCTTGCGCCGGCCAATCGCCGTGACGCTTTTCACATCGGAATGCGCCAGCGCGTAGCGAAGGGCATATCCGCCAACCATTCCAGTCGCACCCAGCAGAACGATCCGTGCCCCTGCGCCAGTATTCATGCCACCTCTCCGACTGCGGAAACGCCCGCCAGCATTCACATAGCCACACTTGTCGCTTCGATCCAGTCGGCCAGCAGCTTGCGCGGATCAACCAGATGTTACGACAGAACCTCTGTCCGCGATGAAGGCTCTTACGAGCCAGTTTACTCTCGAGTTACAGGCGCATTTACCGTTACGTACTTCCGCCCGGGTGCATAAAGAACAAGGCTTCGCTCCGCGTCGACTGACGATGATCGAGAACCGCCGGGACTACCCGGCAGAGGGAGAGCCCAATGTTGAACGATCTATCCGTGGGGAGGACGTCATGACGAACCCCCTTCCCAAGAAGCTTCTCTCCGCGACCGTCGCTGTCGCGATGGCGCTGACATCGACCACCTTTATGTCGCCGGCGAGAGCCCAGCAGGCTGCACCCGCAGCTGCCGAACCCGCCGCCTCGCAGGACACGTCGAAGCCAAACATTCTGGTGATCTTCGGCGACGATATCGGTCAGACCAATATCAGCGCCTATTCCTTCGGCTTGGTGGGCTACAAGACGCCGAATATCGACCGCATCGCCAAGGAAGGCATGATGTTCACGGACTATTATGCCGAGAACAGCTGCACGGCGGGGCGCTCGACCTTCATTACCGGGCAGGTTTGCCTGCGCACCGGCCTTTGCAAGGTCGGCGTACCGGGGGCGACCGTCGGACTGCAGCCTCGTGACATCACCATCGCCCAGGCCCTCAAGCCGCTGGGCTACGCCACAGGCCAGTTCGGCAAGAACCATCTCGGCGACCGCGATGAGTTTCTGCCGACGAAACATGGCTTCGACGAATTTTACGGCAACCTCTATCATCTGAATGCCGAAGAGGAGCCGGAGCGGCCCTACTATCCGAAGGGCGATGAGGAGTTCGTGCGGTCGAATTCGCCGCGCGGCGTCCTGAAAGCGTCGGCGGACGGCAAGATCGAGGATACTGGTGCGCTCAACACCAAGCGCATGGAAACCATCGATGACGAGACAACCTCGGCTGCCATCGACTTCATGGACAGGCAGGTAAAGGCAGGTAAACCCTTCTTCACCTGGATGAACACGACACGCATGCATGTCTTCACACACGTGCGCGACTCCATGAAAGGCCAAAGCGGCATGCCGGGCAACGAATATGCTGACGGCATGGTTGAGCACGACGGCGACGTGGGCAAGTTGCTGAAGGCGCTTGACGACTTGAAAGTCACCGACAATACGATCGTCGTCTACACGACCGACAACGGCCCCAACCAATTCTCCTGGCCAGATGCCGCAACGACCGCGTTCCGCAGCGAGAAGGATACGAACTGGGAAGGCGCGTTCCGCGTTCCCGCGATGGTCCGCTGGCCAGGCAAAATCAAGGCCGGCGAAGTCTCGAACGAGATGATGTCCGGACTGGACTGGTTCCCGACCCTGCTCGCGGCTGCCGGCGACGGCGATATCAAGGAGAAGCTTGCGAAAGGCACTTCGATCAGTGGCAACCAGTTCAAGGTTCACCTCGACGGCTTTAACCAGCTTCCGTACCTGACAGGGGAGCAACCGAAGTCCGCGCGTGACGAGTTCTTCTACTTCAACGACGACGGTGAACTCGTCGCCTATCGCTACGAGAACTGGAAGATCGTCTTCTGCGAACAGCGGCAACCGGGAGGCTTCGTGGTATGGGCGAACCCCTTTACCTGCCTGCGGGTGCCGAAAGTATTCAACCTGCGGATGGACCCTTACGAGCGCGCGGACGTCGTGTCGGACCAGTACTATGACTGGATGATGAAGAATGCCTACCTGGTACAGTATGGTGTCTACAAGGTCGCTCCGTTCCTCCAGACGTTTCGCGAGTATCCGCCGAGCCAACGGCCCGCGAGTTTCAGCGTCGACCAGATGATCGCGGCGCTGATGAGCTCGCTCGACCAGAGCCCTCCGGGCGCCAAATAGGCCAGCGGCACAAGACTACTGGGCGCGAAACCATCGCGTCCAGTTTGCGCTGCCGCCGCTTACCAACGCATCGCGAAGAACCTGAATTCGGAATTATCGCGTGTGCGGCTGGCGAGCCTGGAGGCGGGTTCGACCGAACGCGAGCCCGCCGCTAACGTAAATGCTGCTGTCATTTACCGTTGCGTACTTACGGCGCGACCGGGCGCGCGCCAAGATGCGCCCGCATGAGATCGGAGGCGGTGATGGCTTTGGCGTTCGACGAGGCTGCAACAGCAAGCGGCATGATCTGGGTTCCGGGCGGAACCTTCGTCATGGGGTCGGATCGGCACTATCCGGAAGAAGCTCCGGCCCACCCCGTCCGCGTCGATGGTTTCTGGATCGACGAGACACCTGTTACGAACCGCAAGTTCATAGAGTTCGTCAAAGCGACCGGCCACGTGACGATGGCCGAGAAGGCTCCCGATCCAGACGATTACCCGGGCGCGCTTCCCGAGATGCTGCGGGCGGGTTCGTTGCTCTTCGTTCAGCCGAAAGGCGTCAACGGACCGGATATCTCGCAGTGGTGGACGTTCAAGTTCGGCGCCAACTGGCGGCGGCCGCTTGGCGGCATCAGCGATCTGCGCGGCAAGCTCGACCACCCCGTCGTCCACGTTGCCTGGTCCGACGCCAGGGCTTACGCCGATTGGGCTGGGCTAGACCTGCCGACCGAAGCGGAATGGGAATTTGCGGCCTGCGGCGGACACGATGACAGAGAGTTTGCATGGGGGGACGAGCTGACCCCTGACGGCAGGCTGATGGCGAACACCTGGCAAGGCACCTTTCCAACGCATTCAATCAAGCCAAAGGGACATGAGCGGACCTCGCCCGTGCGATCCTTCCCAGCGAACGACTACGGCCTCTACGACATGATCGGCAATGTCTGGGAATGGACAACCGACTACTGGAGCACACGGCATCCTGAGCCGGCAGCGAAATCCTGCTGCATTCCCGAAAACCCGCGCGGCGGCGACGTCGGGGCGAGCTACGATCCGCGCCAACCGGATATCCGCATAGCAAGGCGCGTCCTGAAAGGCGGGTCGCATCTGTGTGCACCGAACTATTGTCGCCGGTACCGCCCGGCCGCACGCCATGCTGAACCTGAGGATACGTCTACCAGCCATGTCGGCTTTCGCTGCATCAAGAGAGTTCACGCTTGAGGAACGCCGGATGACCAGGACGCGCCACCCAGCCGCTACCATCCTTGCATTCTTCGTGACCGCTCTCATCCTCGCCATTGCCGGACTACGGCCCCTCGCCGCCCAGGAGGTTCTTCCCTCATGGAATGACACGCCCGCCAAAAGCCGTATCGTTGATTTCGTTAAGGCAACTGTCGCCGAAGGCGGCGAAGGCTACGTTCCGCCGGAGGATCGGATCGCCGTATTCGACAATGACGGCACGCTCTGGTGCGAACAACCCTATTACATCCAACTCGGCTTCATGCTGGATCGCGTCAAGACGCTCGCTCCGCAGCATCCCGAATGGAAGACCAAGGAACCGTTCAAAAGCATTCTCGACGGCGACATGAAGGGAATAGCCAAGGGCGGTGAAATGGGCGTCGTGGAACTCGGCATGGCAACCCATGCAGGCATGACCAGCGACCAGTTCAACAAGATCGTCAGCGATTGGTTTGCTGCCGCCAAGCATCCGAAGACCGGCAAGCTCTACACCGAGATGACCTATCAGCCGATGCGCGAACTCCTGGACTATCTGCGCGCCAACGGCTTTGAGACCTATATCGTCTCGGGAGGCGGCGTTGAGTTCATGCGGCCGGTAACGCAAAAACTATACGGTATTCCGCCGCAGCAAGTGGTCGGCAGCACCATCGCCACGCAATATGCGATCGTTGACGACGTGCCGGTTCTCAAGCGTCTGCCGAAGGTTGATTTCGTCGACGACGGCCCCGGCAAGCCTGTGGGGATCAACAAGTTCATTGGCCGCAAACCAGTCTTTGTCGCTGGCAACTCCGACGGCGATTACGAGATGCTGCGCTGGACGACTTCAGGCAAAAGCCCGAGCTTTGCGATGATCGTCCATCACACGGATGGCGACCGCGAATATGCTTATGACCGGCAATCATCCGTCGGCAAGCTCGACAAGGCGCTCGATGAAGCCGTGCGCCGCAACTGGTTGGTCATCGACATGAAGAACGACTGGAAGAAGGTCTTCGCGTTCGAGCAGTAACCTCCTGCGCGCGGCCGTCCCTGCTGCCGGTTAGAAATGCAGAACGACGCCCCATGAAAACCGCCGGCGATATTATCCTGCATGCGGCTGGCAACATCCGGATGCTTGGCGGCGAAATCCTGCCCATGCTGTTTCAGCCGCTCGCTGTTGGGCCGGTTGATATCCTGCCAGCCATCGTCGAGTCGCGGCCGGCATATATATCGCCACCGTCGCGGTGAGCGATGAAGCCATGGTTGTGGCCTGTATGCCAGTTGACCGCACCGCCATTGGCCGTCGCTTGGCGGAATGTGCCATGCAGGCAAGTACGTTACGGCAAATCGGCCGTTGCTCTACCGCTGAGCGATGCTGGCAACGGCGCTCGCATCGATCCGGGCTCCGGCTTTGACAAGACCGGACTCCAGTTCGGCCGCAATATCAGGCTGCAGACGCCAGCCGGCTACCCGATCCGGGAAAGTCCGCTCGAAATCCGGATCCTTGCTCTTGATCTCCGCAAGGCGCTCTCGTGCGTCCGGCGAATTGAGCTTGCCGAGAGCCGCGGTTCGCAAAGTCGAAACGAGAAAATCGGTGCAGTTGATCTGCTCGGCAAGCAGCGCCGCGTCCGAGTACCGCCCGGTCGCATAGGCGTCGAGCGCAAGCACCAGGATTGCATCCCTCGGCGCATTTTCCATCGAGCGTCCCGCATCCCGAGCCGTCGCCACCCCGGCATCCTTGTAACCAGCCAGGTAGAGAACGAGGGCAAGCTTCGCGGCTGCGTCTCCGTTGTTCGGGTTGAGCTCCACAGCGCGGTTTCCGGCGCGCACGGCAGCTTCCGTGCGGCCGGCAGCGAATTGCGCGGCCATCAGCGAGACATAGGCTCGGTCCGAAAGCGGCGCCGACGAAACGGCAGCCTTGGCAAGCTCGAGTGCCCGCTCTCGTGCGGCTACATCGGTCGACGAGCCCGGCAGAGCGAGCAATATCCGCCCCAGGAGCGCCTTCGCGTCCACATCTGAGGGCGCCGCGGCAAGGCTCCGTTCGAGGCAATCCCGGCTTCTGGCGACCTGCTCCATCCCACCTTCATCGAGCGCATATTCCGCCCTGAGCACGCAGACATTGCCGAGCACCTCATCGGGGCTGCCGTGGATCTCGATATTGTTGATCACGCCGCGCGTGGCGGCAAAACGTGCCGCCAACTCGCCCGCCATTTCCTCGCGTATCGACACCGGGCTCTTGCCGCTGACATCCACTCTTTCCAATCCGGACTTCAGGAGATCGCCCGTCGTGCTATCAGCAATCTGCCACCACACGCTCCGGTCATCGGTATCGCCGTAGTATTTGATGGTGATCTCGTAGCTGCGGCCCGAACGGTCGCTGGAGCGCACATCGGAGTAGCTTGCTTTCGCGACCGTCAGCGTCGTGAATTGGGTCAGCGCTGTCATCAACGCCTCGCGCGTTTGGCTCGCCTCTCCCTGCATGCTCGCCTCTGCCGCCTCCATCAGCACATAGACAGTCGGACGCTTGGTGATCGGCGCGTGCCCCGCGAAAAGCTCGACGCTTGCAACGGCTCCGATCAGCACCGCCGCAGCAACGCTTGCTCCAGCCAACTTGAAGCTTCGCCGGGTGTCTGGCACCGGAGGTTGCATATCCGGCAGACCGGCGTCGCACTCACGAACAAGCGCGGCGGGCTTGGTGCCGGCATGAACCTCGTTATCTGGCTCGTGCGGGACCGGTATGCTGGGGAAAATCGCGATATACATTCCCTTGGGAATATGGATTGTGGCGCCGCCGGTAGAGCCAAAAGCCTGGTAATAGGCGTCCAGTGCTGATCGAAGGCGACTGATCTCGATACGGACGATCGGATCGGTGGAAGCGTCGAAACCGCTTGGTCGGCCGAGAACGTCGAGCGCAATCGAATAGGCCTTTACGCCCTCGTCGCAACCCTTGAAGCGGCGTTCGGCCAGATATCGCAGCATGTCCTTCTGGCGCTCGGTCACCCGGAAGCGACCATCGGAAAATAGGCGTTCCAGCTCGGCTCTGGCGTCGTCGATCGAGACTTCGCTGGCCCTCAGGTCGTGTACTTCAGCATTCATGGCTGCCCCCGCGCACCTTGCCCAAGCTAAAGTAGAACAAGGTGTTTATCGCCGAGATGGCAAGGAGTTGCAATATAAAACACTAATGAAACCAAAACGTGATCGATTTCGGCGCGCATGGCGCATCAATCCGGCACGTTTTAGGAGTGCTTCAGTATGTAATCGATGACGTCGGCCTCGATCTCAGCGCATACGGTTTCATATTCCTCAAGCAGCGGACAGTCTTCCCGCGACCGGTCCCGTGACATGCGCTCGACAGTGGCGCACGCCTCGTCATAGGCCTCGAAGAGATCATCCAGTGACGACGGCTTTGCCGCCAGCAGCTGCAGCCGTCCCCGCATGGCGGGCAGCTTCAACATCAGCCGCCATAACCCTCTCTGGGCGATCCCGGAACCGTTCCTGTCGGTGCCGCTGCGCTTCTCCATAGGACCCGTGCGACCTCCCGGCCAAACCTGATCGAACGAGTATGCGCGCGCGTTCGACCGACGGAAGTACGTAACCGTAAATCGTCGATCATTTACGCGAGGGACATTCAGTTTATACCCCAGGTTTACGGTAACGTACTCCCGCGCCGGCGCGCGCTATCTCAGTTCGTCATGAAATGGGCCAGCGCAGTAGCGCGGGCTTGATGCGGCGACCTGAGGTCAGCAGTGATCTGCCAACGCGCGAGAAGGAGGAGCCGCACGCGCCCGTTCAGGTCGTTAATAAACATCGAACTCAGCGGGATACATACGGCTGAACTAAGTGCGAAAGCCTCGGAACCAAACATTGAATCCCACTTGGAAAGGAGCAGTTTGTCGCTCACTCTTCCGCTCTGGTGTAGACTTCGCAAACAGTTGGACGAGACCAAGGACTACATCATGTAACCGGAAACGCCGTCCCACAGCAGTTTCATCGCAGTCACGATCAGCAAGCCGTAGCAGGCGCGATAAATCTGGCGCTGGTCCAGGGCGCCGTGGAGCCGCCAGCCGGACCAGATGCCGATCGGAATGGATAGGAGACAGATACCCATCAGCTCCCATGTTTCGAGGGCCGGCTGCGCAAGGAGCAACCACGGCACCAGCTTGGTTGCATTTCCAACCGTAAAGAACAGACTGGTGGTCCCGGCGTAAATTTCCTTGCTGAGACCAAGCGGCAGCAAATAGATCGCGAGTGGCGGACCACCGGAGTGAGCAACCATGGTCGTGATGCCTGAGGCAAATCCGGCCGTGATCGCCTTTGGCTTGGAGCGGGGCTGATGCGTCACCTCGGCGCCCTTGACGAACCAAAGACCGACGAATGCAAGCGTCGTGACGGCCATCAGGATAGCGATGGCTCGATGATCAAGGACACGAAATACCAGAAACCCCACCGCAATCCCGATAATCAAGCCGGGTACAAGCAGCACGAGATCCACCTTGGACCATGTCGACGGCTTCCAGTAACGCAAAGCATAAAGGTCCATCGCCACGAAGAGGGGTGCCAACATGCCGCCGGCAGTGACCGGGTCCATTACGATCGAGAGCAACGGAATGCCGATTATGGCAAAACCGCCACCGAACGCACCCCGCATGAAACTGATCAGGAAGACCCCAAGGAACGCCACGAAGGCCGTTGCAAATGTTAGTTCCATGAACAGTCTCGGTGGCGAACGCGCTGTCAATTTCGATGCTTCAGGCACGGGCGTAAAAATGATCGGAGACCCGCTTCGGCGCAAACGAAACATTGTCCTCGCGACAACATAGGTAAGCCGGTGCAGTCGAACTGCACGATCGGCGCGGAAATGATGCTTGTGCAATGTTCGTGCTCGAACGGCCGGGCGCAAACACAGCAACCGACTTGGTCTTCAGCGCGTCCCGGGCCCGAGCCTCCTCCGACGCCCGCGCGATCCGTTCAAGACGAAGATCAGGTACTGCGCGGCATCAATCGCGTCGCTGAAAAACACTCGCTCCTCCTGCGACGGGCCGTATTGCTTGAAGAAGCGGCCCGAGTGGCAGCAGAGGGAGACAATGGTCCTCGGCGCTTCACGTGTCCTGAAGTCGACGAACGAGACCTCGACGACGCCATTGGTCTTCCTCACCTCGTAAGAGAATTCGGGCAAGGATGAAACCGCGGAGCGAACGATCCGCTCAACCTGCATCAGCAGGACGGTCATCGTCGAGTTCGGCGGACTGTTTCTCGAAAACCACCGTTCGACGCTGGTAAGATCGAAAATCGGAGTGGGTTCCTCACGGCTCAAGCGCTCGCTTCTCATGCGGCCCCCTTGAGCCGGCTTTCGATGAGCAGGCCGCTTTCGTCGAGGATCGGGTGTGCCACGGAAACGATGTGGGCGTTGATCCGCTTGAGGTCGCGCAGCATGTCCAGATGCAGGGAGCTGGTTTGCAGGCTGTCGGTACGGCCGTCGCGCAGGCGCTCCAGGTGGCGCTCGGACGATTGCTTCTCCATGCGCCGAACCTCGACCTTCACCTCCATGATCTGCTTTGCGAGATTGAAGTCGCGCGTGACGAAGATCGTCTGGGCGATGCGCAGATTGTCGATCGTCAGGTGGAAGAGCTTCGTCAGTTCGGCGTAGCCGTCTTCGGAGAATTTGAGGCCGAGCGAGACCTTCTTACCGACCTGCGGCAGCAGGCCCTTTTCGATGATGTCGCCGATATGCTCGAGGTTGATCGCATAGTCGATGATGACGATCGAGCGCCTGCCGTCTTCCTCGCTCAAGCCGCCGCGGCCGAGTTTGGACAGGTAGATCTTCACCTCCTGCTGCAGGCTGTCGACGCGCCTTTCCAGCGTGGGGACTTCGGCGAGCTTGGACAGATCGTTCTTCTCGAAGGCGCAGGCGGTGCGCAGCAACATCCGCTCGATCAGGTCGCCGACCCCGAGCACCTCGCGGGTGGCGCTGGCGAGAGCAAGGACCGGCGTCGAAAGTTCGTGCAGGTCGAGATATTTCGGACCGGTATCCGGCTGCGCGTCCTCGGGAACGAGCCGCAGCATCAGCCGCGACAGGATGCGGGAGAACGGCCAGGCAAGTGCTGCGAGGAGCAAATTGAAGGTAAGATGGACATCGACCGGCAGCTTCGCAGGGTTCAGCGGCAGCATGCCCAGCAGATCGGCGCCGTAACCAGCCAGCGGCAGGGCGATCACGCAGCCGATTGCCCGAACGATCAGGTTGCCCAGCGTCACGCGCCTGGCCGACGCCGGGCCCGAGAGCGATGCGATGACCGGCGGGATGGCGCCGCCGAGATTGGCGCCGAGCACCAGCACGATGATCAGCCCGGCCGACAGGATACCGGTCGAGGCGAGCGACAAAATGAGCACGACCGCCGCCAGACTGGAGGACGACACGAAGGCAATGCCGGCGGCAAAGGCCATGGCTACCGGCCAGGCATTGTCGAGCAGCCGGATGAACGCCGCCAGCGCCGGCGACTGGCGCATCGGCTCGGTTGCACTGCTCAGCAGGTGCAGCGACAGCAGCATCAGCCCGATCCCGATCAGCGCCGCGCCGCCGCCCTGGCGCGCCGGTGAGCTGCTGCGATGGAGCACGATACCGACAAGGATGACGAGCGGCGACAACCACTCGATGCCTGTGGCCACGATCCAGGCCGTCACGGCCGTTCCGACATTGGCGCCGAGCAGCACGATCTGGGCCATGCGCGGCTTGACCAGTTCACGCTCGACGAAGGAAGCCACCATCAGCGCGGTTGCAGTGGAGCTCTGCAGGGCCACGGTTGCGACGAAACCGGACAGGAACGAGCGAAGTCCGCTACGCGTGCCAGAGGCAAGGCCGGTTCTCAGCCGCGCACCAAAGGCCCGGGAAACGCCATCCTTAACCTGCGCGAGGCCAAACAACAGCAATGCCACGGCGCCGAACAGATTGATCATGACGATTGTCGATTCCATCGCAACCTCCCAGCCCCTAGCGGGACATCGCCTTTGTCGAGAGCCGCGACAGGGACAGCAGGATCAACAGCGTCACGAAACCGAGGATGATAGTGAGCGCGGCGGCGTCGAAGATCGCTCCGCGATCCGTCAAGGCGAAGATATCGACGGGCAGCGTGACCCAGCCCGGCGGGTAGACCATGATCGTGGCGCCAAGTTCTCCCATGGAGAGCGCAAAGCTCAGGCTGAAGGCAGCGATCAGGTACGGAGCAAGGAGTGGCAGCGTAACCCGGCGGAGCCTGTAGAACGGGCGGGCGCCAAGGCTCTCCGCAACCTTCTCGCAGTCGATGGGAATTCTCGACAGCCCCGCGGACACGTTTCCATAGGTGAAGGCCGAGATCAGGACAAAATGCGCGGCAAGAACGATGGAACGGGTCCCATTCAGAAGGAGCGGCGGATGGCTGAAGGCGACAAGCAGGGCAAGTCCGACGGATACAGACGGCACAGCGCTCGGAATGAAAAAGAGAACGCTCATGATCTGCCGCGGCAACGGCCGCACCGACCGCAGCGAGATCGCAGCCCACGTGCCGCACAACAACGCCGCAGCGCTCGCGAGCGCACCGGTCAAAACGCTTACGATCAGGCTGTCGAGCGCATCCCCGCTCATCGCGCGTTGGAAGTGCGATAGGCTGAGGCTGCTTGGAAGCGCGCCGTTCCACTGGCCGGTCAGACTGGCAAGCACGAGGACGGCGACAGGAACGCCATAGATCAGCAGAAATAGCGGCACGATCCCGGCCCAGATGGCCAGTCGCCCGGATTTAGACCACACCAGCACGAGACCCTCCAAAGTAAGCGACAACCCATCGGTAGAGGCCGTAGAGCCCGAGCGAGAGAACGACGTTGACCACTGCAACGACGCATGCCGTCACATAGTCGAACTCCTGGATCGCCTTGCCGTAGATCATCATCGGAAGCGTGATCACGTCGCGAGCACCGATGAAGAGGACAATCCCGAATTCGTTGACGGTCAGGAGAAGGCAGAGACTGCCGCCGGCGACCAAGGCTGGCAGAGCAGCCGGAAAGATCACCTGGCGGACGATCCGGGCCGGCCGCGCACCGAGACTGCTCGCCACCTCGATCTGCGAGTGCTCGATGAGCGAGAACGCAGCCAACAGCGGCCGCATGACGAACGGCGTGTAGACGGTTATCTCGGCAAGCATGACGCCCCACCGCGAATAAAGAAAATCCACGGGTGGCAGCTCCGTCCCGAAGAGTGACATCAGTGACTCGTTCAGGATGCCGGCAGAGCCGTAGATGAAGGTGAAGGCTAGCGTCACCAGAAAGGTCGGCAGCGCGATGAAGGTCTCTACAAGGCGTCCGGCGAAACGCGACCCGGGAAATGGCACGAACGCGATGGTGAGAGAAAGCGCGAACCCAAGCGCAAGGCAGCCGGCTGTGGATCCGATGGCGATCGTAATGGTGTTGTAGAGCCCCCTGTGAAACTCACGCGAGGCGAATACTTCGTAGAAGTACTGAAGCGATATGGTGCCCTCGTCTCCCAGAGACTGTCGGACGATCAATCCAAGGGGATAGAAGAACAGAACCGCCAGGACGAGAATGGGCGGGATGGTCCACAGTACCGGGGCGGGTCTTCCTCGCGCCGGCGACGCCGCCGCAATATCAGCCATGGCGCATATCCTCCGGAACGAGTGTCACCTCCGACGGGTCGAAATGAAGCTCGATGACGACGCCCGGCTCCGGCGGCTCCGTCACCGGCGGGCATGACACGCGGACCTCTACGCCAGCGATGTCTAAAGTGATGTTATGAACGTCCCCCTGCCACTGGACGCTGATCACCCTGCCCGACAGGGAATTCGTGGTTCGCGGCGTCTTCTCCAGCTTGAGGTCATGGGGTCGAACGCACAGCAAACATTCACTTCCCGCAGCAACTCCGTGGTGGTTGCGCGCGAGCATCGGCACGCCCTGGAACCGCACGCTCGCCATTCCATCCGTCGATGCGTGCTGGGCCGATACAGGCAGAAGGTTCGCACGGCCCAGGAATTCCGCTGCGAAGCGGTTTGGTGGATGCCTGAAGAGGGATCGCGCCTCGCCGAAGGCCCTCAGCCGGCCATCGCGCATGATGCCGATATGGTTCGCCAGGGTCAGCGCCTCGGACTGATCGTGCGTGACATAGAGAACGGTGAGCGAAGGCAGGTCGCGGTGAAGCTTCGCTAGCTCGTCAAGCATCGAACGGCGGATCTGAGCGTCAAGAGCCGACAAGGGTTCGTCCAGCAGCAACACCTGCGGCTTGGGCGCGATGGCGCGGGCGATCGCCACTCTCTGCTGCTGGCCACCGGAAAGCTCTCTCGGGTAACGGCGCGCATACGCGCCCATCCCCACCATTGCCAGGCACTCCGGCACTCTCGCCCTGATCACGTCTTCGGCCACGTTTTTTGCCCGCAAACCGAAGGCCACGTTTTCATCGACACGCATGTGTGGAAACAGCGCATAGTTCTGCACGACCATGCCGATATTGCGTTCATAGGGCGGGAGGTCCGTCACATCGCGCGATCCGATCGTGATCCGCCCCGACGACGGCCGGACGAAGCCGGCCACCGCTCGCAACGCCGTCGTCTTGCCGGACCCGGAAGGCCCGATCAAGGATACGATCTCGCCGGCCTTGACGGTCAGTGAAAGGGAATCGAGGACGACGGTCCCGCCGTAGGTAACGGAGACGTCCTCGAAGCCTATTGTTCCACCTTTCGGGGCGGAGGCGGTTTCGGCGACCGCCGTGAATTCCGTCTGGAGAGCGATCGACCGGGCCATCAGTTGCTCACCGTCACGTCTTTGTAGCGGGCAACGTCTTCTTTCAGCTCACCGAGAACCTTCTCCCAATCCGGTGCCCAGATCTCGACACCGTCAAGCATCGCGTGAAGCTTCTTGAAATTGTCGTCCGTCGGAGTGACGTCGGTGCGCACTGGCAATCCCATTGCGATCGTCGAAACTTCCTCCTGAGCCTTCTTGCTGATGAGGTAGTCGATAAGCTTCTTGCCGTTTTCGGCTTCAGGCGCCCCCTTCACCAGACCGATGAAGTAGGGGATCGGAAAGACGCTCTTCTTGCCGTCGGGGCCTGCTGGAAAGAAAATGCGGATGTTCGGATTGCTCGCGGACTGGGCAAGGTTCATCTGCATGTCGCCGTTGGCGATGTAGATCTCGCCCTTGTTGACGAGCGCGGTGAGTTTGCCGGTCGAAGCCGACGGGCCGAGATTGTTCGCCTGCAGCTTCTGAAGGTAGTCGAACGCCTGTTCCTTGCCGCCAAAGGACTTGAATGTCTGCAGCATGAACGCTGTGCCGTCGCCCGCCTGGCCAGGCGTCGAGTACTGGACCTTGCGCTTGTATTTGGGGTCGAGGAGATCTTCGTACGTGGCCGGCGGCGCCTTGAGAACTTCGGCATTGTAGATGAAGTTCGGATAGTTGTTCACGACGGCAACGAACATTCCGTTCGGATCGCGGTCATGATCGCCGAGCTTGTCGGCCTCCTTCGGCGTATAGGCCTGGAGCAGACCATCAGCGGCAGCCTTCTGAATGAAGGGCGGATAGGTCATCAATACGTCTGCCTGCGTGTTCGACTTTTCCTTCGCCACGCGATCGACGACGCCGCTGGAGCCGGCCTCGACGTATTGGACCTTGACCCCGGTTTCCTTCGTGAATGCCTCGAACTGCTTGCCAAGCCAGCTCGGTTCACCATCATGGAGCCCGTCGACGCTGTAGATTGTGACGACGTCGCCCGCCAGGGCCGGCGAGATCGTTGTGGCGATGAGGCATGCGGCTGTAAGGAATAGGCTGGCCTTCATGAAGTTCTCTCCTGAGCTAATGCGTTGACTGTTCCCAAAGGTCGTTTCCGCGGAGGGCTTTGATCGCTCCTCTCTTGTTGCACGGTCATCTTGTTGATGAAAAAACGATAAGTAAAATCTATTCGTTTTATGATTATATAGACCCAATTTATCGACTGGCAGACCTGCTCAAGCAGTGAGCAACGCGATATCGAAAATGCCTCGACCACAACAAAAAGGCGCCGCGCTTTCGCACGACGCCGCCATTTCGCCTTCGTGATCGATCGGGTTCAGGGCCACGGCAACGAGAAGGTCTTGACGTTCGTGAAGCTCTTCATCGCTTCGACGACACCTTCCTTGTAGCCATTGCCCGAGTCCTTGATGCCGCCGAAAGGAGACATTTCGATCCGGTACCCGGGAACCTCCCAGATGTTGACTGTCCCGACGTTCAGGCCCGAGATAAACCGCTGCATACGACGGAAATCATTCGTGCAGACCCCGGACGACAGCCCGAAGGCGGTCGAGTTCGAAATAGCGATCACCTCGTCGTCATTGTCGGGAACCCGCACGATCGGGATGATCGGCGCGAAGGTCTCCTCCATGACCAGTTCCGATGCGTGACTGACGTTGTCGACCACGATTGGAGGAAGGAGCGCGCCCTTGCGGCCGGGATTGTAGAGGACCCTTGCGCCCTGCTCCGCGGCCAGCTCGACGCGCCGTTCGAATACGGTCGCGGCCTTCTCGTGCACGACCGTCCCCAGGTCTGTGGTCCTGTCCATCGGATCGCCGAATTTCAGTTTCCGCGCGCGATCGAGAACCAACGGCACGAAGCGATCGGCGACCTTCTCCTGGCACAGGATGCGCTTAACGGCCGTACACCTCTGGCCGGAATTCTTCGTGGCGCCTGCGACCGCCAGATCCGCGGCCCTGGCAAGATCGTCGTCCGAGAGATCGTTCAGAATGATGAGTGGGTCGTTTCCTCCGAGTTCAAGCACCTGGCGCTTGTAGTGGGCGTTGGCAGCAATCAGCTTGCCGACCGGGACGCTACCGGTGAAGGTTATCAGGTCGAAATCGGGGTTGGTGATCATCTCCATGCCGATGTCTTGCGGCCAGCCCGTGACCACCGATAGCATTTCCGGCGGCAGGCCCGCCTCGTAGAGAATGTCTGCGAGAAGAAGCGCCGTCATCGGCGTAAGTTCTGTCGGCTTCAGAACCACGCAGTTGTTGGTAGCGATGGCAGGCGCCACCTTGTGCGCCACCATGTTCAAAGGGTGGTTGAACGGCGTAATCGCCGAAATCGCCCGTAGCGGTTCTCGCGTCGTAAAGATTTTCCTGGCCTTGCCGTGAGGCGTGAGGTCGCAGGAGAACACCTCGCCGTCGTCGCGAATGCATAGCTGCCCCGAGAGCGTTAGGACATCGTAGGCGCGCCCGACTTCGTAGAGGGAGTCGGCCTTCGAGATGCCGAGCTCCAGCGTGATCAGATCCGATATCTCCTCCTTGCGGGCCACGAGTGCCTCGGCTGCCGAAAGGAGAATCCGCTGTCGTTCGTAACGCGTGAGCTTCGGGGTGTAGCCGGAAGCGACGCGGAAGGCTTCCCGTGCGTGCGAAGCATCGCCCGCGGGAACGGTCCCGATCACGGCGTCATTCCAGGGATAGCGAACATCCACGACGCTATCCGTATCGACCTTCCTGCCGGCGATCCGCATCGACATGTGGCGGACGCCGAATCCCGTCTCTATTTTCGTCATTCGCCCCTCCCTCAGCCCACCGGCTGCGCGGCGGCAACCACCGCATAGTAGAAAGCGTCGAAGTTGCGCAGCGACGCCGCCGACTGAAGTTCGGGGAGCTTGCGATTGACGATGAAGGGTACGCGTTGCTCCGTCAGGCCACCATGCGAGCGCAGCGGTTCGTTGAGTGCTGCCAGGTCATGTCGATGCTCACTTGTGCCGAGCGTCTTGTTCTCTGACGAAATCATGACAACGTCGCCGATACGGTCGTCGGGCAGTTCGAAGCGGACGCAGGCTTCCGGACGCGACAGGACGAGATCGATCCCATCGATCTCGGAGAGCCTTGCCATGATGTCCTCGCGGTCGGCGTCCTCCGGGAGGTAAGCCGTCGCAAATGAGCCTAGCGCACCGTGGTGGACAACATAGGGGTCGGTGATCGGCAGGATGACCCGGGCCTTGTCCTTGCCGAGCCACTCGTCGAGGAGGTCCTGGACATAGACGACATCAGGCGTGCCGTCCGCCTTGTGCTTGGGCTTCATGCCGTGATCCGCGGTAACGACGACGGCCGCACCCATAGCGTCAAGTTCGGCCAGATACTTGTCGAACATTTCGTAGAACGAGTTGGCCTCGGGAACGCCGGGCGCATATTTGTGCTGCACGTAGTCGGTGGTCGTCAGATACATGATATCGGGGCGAAACTCCTTGAGAAGCTTCACGCCGGCGGCAAACACGAATTCGGAAAGATCCGCGGAATAGACTTCAGGGACAGGACGGCCAAGCCATGACGAGGCATTGTCCAGACCGTTCTCCTGCTTGGTCGTCTGATCCGACTTTTCCGACGAGAAGCAGATCGCGCGGCCCTCGGAGAAGGTCAGGCCCTTGCCGAGCAGCGCACGAAGCTTGTCCTTCGCGGTGACAACAGCCACCTTCGCCCCGGCATCGTGGAAGGCCTTGAAGATTGTGGGTGCACGCAGGAAACGGGGGTCGTTCATCATGACCTCCTTCCCCGTCTGCGGTTCGTAGAGATAGTTCCCGCAGATCCCGTGGATCGCCGGAGGGCGGCCGGTCGCGATCGAAAGGTTGTTCGGGTTGGTGAAGCTCGGAATGACGCTGAGTGCCGTACGCTCGGTGCCGTTCTTCCGGATACGCTTCAATGTTGGCATCAATCCGGCGTCGATAGCGGCGTCAAGGTAGTCGGGTTCGCAGCCATCGAGGCAGATCGCAATGGCGGGGACCTGTGGCCACGGGTAGGATCGGCGATTGACGCTGACGGTGATCTTGGAAATCTGGTTCATCTGGATTGGGCTCCGTCGTTTCGGGTCAGGCGGCAAGGCGAGCGCGTTCTGCAAGCGCTGCCTGTGGTGGGTCGGCGCGGTCGACGCCCATTTCGGCAAGCGATGCAGCGGCCGCGTCGACAACGCGCCGCATGACATGCTGGTCCATCCGTCCGATGCAGCCGATGCGGAAGCTGTCGACGACCGTGAGTTTGCCGGGATAGATGATGAATCCCTTGTCCTTCATGAGTTCGTAAAAGCGCTCGAACCGGAAGTTCTGGTGCGCCGGGCTGAAGAAGGTCACGATGATGGGTGACAGCCATTCGTCGCCAAGCAACGTCTCGAAGCCGAGGTTTCTCATGCCGGAGACCATGACATTGCGATTGTTGGCGTAGCGTGCACCGCGAGCGCCCACACCGCCCTCTTCCTCATGCAGTCTGAGCGCTTCGAGAAAGGCCGCGACGACGTGGGTCGGGGGCGTGAAGCGCCACTGCCCAGTCTTGTTCATGTAGTCCCACTGCGCGTGGACATCGAGACTGAGGGAGTGGCTGCGCCCCTTTGCTTCCTCGAGTTCGCTTTTGCGCGCAATGATGAAGCCGAACCCCGGCACGCCCTCGATGCATTTGTTGGCCGAGGACACGATCGCCTCGTAGCGAAAGTGTTCCGATGTCGCCGGCACAGCGCCAAAGGCACTCATGGAGTCCACGAGAAGCTTTCGGCCACGGGAATAGACCGCCTCGGAAATCTCGCGCAGCGGATTCAGGATGCCCGAACTCGTCTCACAATGGACGACGACGACATGGGAGATAGAGGGATCCGCATCGAGCGCTGCCGCGACCTCATGACCTCGCGGCGGCATGTAGTCGCCCTTGTCGATCGCGACATGATCGCGGCCAAGATAGGTCAGCGTCTGTGCGATACGTTTGCCGTAGGCGCCGTTCATCAGGACAAGTGTCCGGCTTTCTTTCGGAACGAAGCTGCCGAGCATCGCCTCTACAGAAAACGAGCCGCTTCCCTGCATCGGGACGCAATCATATTCGCCCTTCGTGTCGCCTGCGATCGTCAGCAGTTGTGAACGCAGCGATGCCGTCATCTGCCTGAAGTCGCCATCCCAGGACCCCCAGTCCCGCAGCATTGCCGCCTTCACCTCATAGGCTGTGGTGAGCGGTCCGGGTGTCAGAAGATACGGCTCGCCGAGCCGGGGAGCCTCAAAGGGCGCTTGAAAGCTGGTCGGGGCAGTGGAAGCTGACATCGTGCGTCTCCGGCTGTTGCGTGTGGCCCGACAATGGGAGAGAGCCAGATATCTGTAAAATCGTTATTTCGAATTGATGTATCGATTAGATTTATGATATCGACAGTGACCAAAACCGAGGATGTCCATGCGCTACGTCCAGCTCAGAGCCTTTCACTACGTAGCCACCTGCGGTGGTTTTTCGCGTGCGGCAGAGGCATTGTTCCTCACCCAGCCCGCAATCTCGGACCAGGTACGCAAGCTCGAGGAAGAGTATGACGTCCTGCTCTTCATGAGAAACAAGAAGCAGGTGGTCCTGACACAATCAGGCAGGGATCTCCTGGAGATCACGAGGAGAATGTTCGATACCGAGCAGCAGGCGCTCGACCTGCTCTCTGAGTCTCGAGCCCTTCGTTCGGGCACGCTTCGTATCGTCGCCGACGCTGCGCACCATCTTCTTCCGATCCTCGCGGAATTCCGGGCACGGTTTCCGACCGTCCACATCAATGTCCGAACGGGAAATACCGAGACGGTGGTTTCCAACCTCTATTCCTACGACGCCGATATCGGTGTCCTCGGCGAAATCCCCGAGAGCAAGGACTTCGAGGTCATCAAGCTGAACTCCACGCCCATCATTGCATTCGTCGCCGCGGACCATCCGCTGGCAGGCGTCGGCGAGATCAGGCTCGATCAACTCGGCTCACATGCCCTTGTCATGAGGGAGCGCGGCTCGAAAACGCGCCAAAAGCTCGAAGAGAGCGCGGAAGCGGCGGGCATCGATCTTACCCCGACCATCGAAGCGGAGGGCCGAGAAGCGGTCCGCGAGATCGTGGCGGCCGGCGGGTGCGTTGGGTTCGTTTCAAGCGCCGAGTTCGGAAAAGACGGACGCCTTGTTCCCCTGCAGATCATCGGAGCAGAGATGTTCATGGACGAAGCGTTGATTTGTTTGAAAGAACGTACAGGCGCCAAACTGGTCAATGCATTCTTCAAGATCGCCGCCGAGCGATCGAAAGGCGACGCATCCGAGCATTGATGCGCAGCGCAACGACCATTCAGCGTTCCAGCCTATGGCGGATCAGCTCAAGCGATCGTGCCGCTGGTCAGCTTACGCTCCAAGAACCGCCGCGCGGTCAACCGGCCTCGGAGTGCGCGAAGCCGCGTCTCCCGCGTGCCACTCTTCCGTTGAAATATCTCCGGCAGCGTTCAGCTTCGTGCAGACGAAATGCGACAGCTTGTCCTGGGAGATTACCGCAGCGCTCAAACGACCGGATCGGTATGCCCCGGTATCCAGCGCGATACGATTGTTGTAGACCTCCGGCCGCAACGAGTTTGTGATGGTGTGACCGTGGACGACGATATGATCGAAAGGGTCCGCGTGGTCGAGGAACCCTGCCCGAATCCAGCGCAGATCGTAATCGGTTTGCGCAGCCAGCGGCAGCCCGGGACGGACGCCAGCGTGGACAAAGCAGTAGCGGCCGATTTCCTTGTACGTCAGCGCATTATCTAAAAGAGCGGCATGGCGCGGGAACGCCTCGCGAATGTCTTTGGCGATACCCCGGAAATCAGGCACCGGCCGACCGGAATAGGCACTGACGGTCGCCATCCCGCCCCAATCCATCCAGTTGATGGCATCCTCAGGAGATAGATCCTCGCGAAGCAGGGAGCCAAGGTAAAAATCGTGATTGCCGAGGATCAGCTCCGAGCCGGGGTAAAGATCAAGTGTCGACGCGACAAGATCGAGGACCTGCGGACTGCAGGGACCTCGGTCGATCAAGTCGCCCAGGAATATCACAATCGGCTTGACCCGGCCGCGACCGGCGGCAACCGCGATGTGGCCAAGCAGGACTTCAAGGAGATCGGCGCGTCCGTGAACATCGGCAATTGCATATATCTCGCTCTGTGTATCATCGGTCATAAGACGCAAATTCTCCGTTCGGCATGCAGTAACCTTTCCCGTTCCTGACAGGACATAACCCTTCCCGAAAGGTAAGGTCATGTCCTGCTTGGATGGCGATCCGGAATTCCGCATCTGCGGGTCATTGGCAACGCCTGCGCCTCCTTCGAAGCGTGCTCAAAGGCCTATGGCGGTACCGGTTGGCAATCCAACTCAAGCTACAGAGAGACACTCCGGCCAGTCCTCACGCTTTCGTCGGCGGCAATGCAGATACGCAGCGAGGTTACAGCATCATCCATGTGACGGGCGAGATCGAGGTTTTCGACCACGGACCGATAGACGAAATCCTGTTCCCGATCGCACAGCGCCTGATGGCCCGGCTCGTCATGCATATCAAGCCAATCATCCGCCTTCGCGAGAGAACCATCGGCCTTCATCTCCGCATGATGGACACGCAATCTGGATGTCCGCGTATGCGCGTCGAGATCCGCGGAGCTTGCGCCCTCGTCCATGACGATGGAAACGGAGCCATTCGGTGAGATCACGTCCTTTACGAAGAAGGCGGTCTCCGACATCATCGGACCCCAGCCGGCCTCGTACCAGCCGACGCTTCCATCCTCGAACAGCACCTGGAAATGGCCGTAATTATACATGCCATCAGGCAGGCCCCCTGCCATCTTCACGCCCATGCCGCGCACTTCCACCGGCTTTGAATCGGTGATCTGGCACATGACGTCAACATAGTGCACGCCGCAATCGACGATCGGCGATGTTGTCTGCATGATTGACTTGTGGATCGCCCAGGCACTGCCGCTCGACTGCTGGTTGAGGTTCATGCGGAAAACATAGGGACCGCCGAGGTCGCGTGCCTCATCGATCAGCCGCATCCAGGATGGGTGATGGCGCAGGATATAGCCGATGACGAGTTTCCGGTCATTGGCCTTGGCAGCGGCCACGACGCGTTCCGCATCGGCCACATTGGCGGCAAGCGGCTTTTCGACGAAGACATGCGCGCCGCTTTCCAGCGCCGCGACAGCCATATCCGCATGGGTGTTGGTATGAGTCGCGATGCAGACAACATCGGGCTTGAACTCTTCAAGCGCCTGCAAATAGTCGTGACGCAAGGGATAGGAGCGCAGTTCTTCCGGCAGGTCGGGAACCGAGCGGTTGACGAGGCCTACTATCTCGAAACCAGGGTGATTGTGATGGGCGAGCGCATGGCTCTTGCCCATCTGACCGAGGCCGACCACCAGAACCTTGAGTTTTTGCGTTGTCATTCAGGCAATCTCCAAGTCAAACGGTACGGCGAGCGTCAGCGATCTGGCTGGCGCCGATGCTGGCGAGAGCGACGCTGAACAGGGTCGGGTTGGTCGCAGTCACCGTCGGGATCACCCCATTTCCGGCGACATAGAGATTGTCGAAGCCCCAGACCTTGGAGTTCCTGTCGCAGACGCTGGTACCATCGTCGCGCTCACCCATCCGGATCGTTCCCTGGTAATGCAGCGACGAACCGACAGGCTGCACGAAAGTCGCAAAGCCTGGCGCCGGACGACCGATAATGGCCGAAATGCGCTGCGCATGGCCCTTGGCCTCTTCGAGGCGCGCCTTGTCGCCTTCCGACTGCCGCCAGTGGATCGAAATGGCGGGAAGACCGAGCCAGTCACGGGTGTTGTCATCGAAGGTGACACGGTTGTCGGCACTGATGTCGGAGGCCACGAAAAAGCCCATGCCGATCGGCTGACCGCTCATTTCGCTCGCCTTCGGCATCGTATGCAGGCTGGTCGCGGCAATGGTGACCGAATAGGGAAACTCCGTGGTAGACGGAATCCAGCTCATCGACGCCATCGGCACATCGGTCTGCATTTCGCTGATCTGCGAAACGATATAGTGGTCGTTGATATAGCGGCCGAGCGCTTCCGGGCGGATGCCCGAGGCGTAGAGCAGTTGCGGCGAATGCAGCGAATCACAAGCGACGACGACCGTGGCGGCGCTGACGGTGTAGGCCTCTTCCGAACCAACACGGACGAGTTCGACACCGGTAACATGGCCATTCTCATGGATCACGCGGCGGCAAGCCGTTTCGGAAACAATCTGAAAACGTTCCTTTGGCTCATCGACGAGATCGCCGAGAACGACGTCGGTGCCGTGGTAGCGCAAGCCCTCGGGGGCAGGCGTTGCGGCAAGCGGCATAGGCTGAACGAAGCGATCGGGAGTACGACCGGGATTGAAGACTTCGCCCAGGCGCTCGCGCATGGCGATGGCTGCAACATCGCCGGCGCGTGGGTCCTTGTTGGTCCCAAGCAATTGCGCTGACACGGCCAGAGCCCTGTGCATCTCTTCGGTGGGGATAAAGGGCACCAGTTCGATCTCGGAGGGCACGGGCGTGCCGGTCGACCACTTGGTTCCCATGCCGCCGACGTTGGCTGCCGAGAAGCCGGCAAACAGGTTCTCATCCTGCGGATCGGCTTCATTGGCGATGAAGAGGCCCGAACGGCGCAACATCGATCCGTCAAAACCGCCGGCGCGGCGCGCTTCCCATTCCTCCTTGTTGATCGGCATGCGGGGGCTGCGATCGCCGCCCTGAGCTTGCAGTTCGAAAGCCGCGCGCTCATCGAGATCGACGATGTTGTCGAGATGCGCACCCTTTTGCGGAAGAATCTGCGGGCCGGCCTCGACCATCAGAATACGCGCTTCCGGCCATTTATTTCTGATTACGCGTGCATAGGCCGAGCCGGTCGGGCCACTCCCGATAATGACGACGTCGGCAGATTGCTCAGGCATTACGTTATTCCCCATTCTTCGGTATCAATTTGATATCTAACAAAGATGTATCCTAGCGGATGTCAACCGGGATCGTTAGTCTACGAACAAAGTTTGATAACAGCGATCGAGGAGATGCCGCGATGAAGATAGGTCTGAGTTCATATAGTTTCCGTCCGTTGATGCAGAGCGGGGCCATGCAGATCGAGGATGTGTTCGCCTGGGTCGGCAAACATGGCGGCGACCATGTCGAACTGGCAACGCTATCAGTCGCCCCTGAAGGGCAGGACCTGCAATATGAACTCATCGATGACACTGAGATGCTGGAACGGCTGACGGGAGCGTCCCGGAAGAACGATGTGCCGCTCGCCGGCCTCTGCACGTCAGGCAACTTCATCGATCAGAATGAGCGGGCGTCGCAGCTCAACCGGCTGAAGCGCTATGTCGAGCTGTGTGACAAGCTTGGTGCCCGCTTCCTGCGCCACGACGTGGTGCCGTGGTCGCTGCGCGCAACGGCGCCTGGCCAGTTCGAAGCGGCATTCCCTGCTATCGCCGAAGCGACCCACGAACTTGCCGCGCATGCCGGCCGCTATGGCGTGACGACGAGCGTCGAGGATCATGGCTTCTTCATGAACTCAAGCGAACGGATCACGCGGCTGCTGCATGCGGTCAATCTGCCGAGCTTCAAGCTTACCGTCGATATCGGCAATTTCCTCTGTGTCGATGAGAATCCGCTGACGGGAACGCGAGCATGCCTTCCCGACGCGAGCTTCGTCCACATCAAGGACTTTTATGTGCGCCAGGCCGCACCCGGAACCGATTGGCTGCAGACGGTCGGTGGCCAGGCGATTCGCGGTTCGGTGTTCGGTTACGGCGATCTGCCTGTTCAGTCGATCATCGAGGACATCGTCGCGTCGGGCTATGACGGCTTCGTCTCGCTGGAATACGAAGGCAATGAACCGACGCAATACGGCTGTGAAATCGGCTTGAAGAATGCGAAGGCAATGTTTGCGGCTGCCGGCCGCTGAACATTGCCCTGCGGCAATCTTGAGATTAGAGCGCGGCGATCCGGTCGACGCGCTTCTTGAGATCGGCGAGGCGATTTCGGTCGCCTCCCGGGACCTCGATGGAGGCCCAGCCGGAATAGCCGACATCAGACAGGGCCTTGTTGACGGCGGCCCAATCGCAGTCGCCCTCGCCCAACTCGACATCGAAACCCTTCCAAGGGCCTTCGCTGTTCATCTTCTTGAGGCTGTATTCCTTGATGTCGATCTTGAGGATACGCGACCCGAGCGCCTCGATCCAATGCGTCGGTCTGCCGTAGCGCAGGACGTTGCCTACATCGAAATACCAGCCGAGCTTCGGATGATTGAAGCGATCGACGAAATCCGCTGCCTCCAAGGGGCTGAGCAGGAAGTCGTTCCAGACATTTTCAAGGGCAATCGATACGCCGGTTTCTTCCGCGGCAGGCAGAATCTTGGCGATTTCCTCGATGGCTCTCGCGTAAGCGGTCTTGTAGCTGGTGCCTGCGTTGACGACGCCGGGCACGAGCAGCACCGTCGTGGCGCCGTAGAATTTGGCATCATGGAGCGCCTTCACCATCGAATCGACGCAGGCCTGACGCGCCGCCGGATCAGGATCCGTCAGCGGATGTTTCCAGTGCACGGCATTGACGAGGCCGGGGATCTTGAGGCCCGTCTTGTCGCGGGCATTCAGCACCTCGTCGAGCGGCAGATCATTGGGCGAGTCGAGCTCAACCCCGTCATAACCGAGATCGCGCAGGAGCTGGAACTTCTCCAGGATGGAAAGCGACGGCTCCTCGACCATGCTCCATTTCAGGCTGATTTTCGCAAGCGGACGAGCGGAAATGGATCGGGAAGATTGATTGGCGGATTCGGTCATTGATGAGAATCTTTGCTTGATATGGACTGATGCGCGGCCGGACTATGTCAGCCAACGTAACGCCGATCAATCCGTCATTGGAAGGCAACAAACCCACGCCGCAGCCAGGGTAGGATCCCCGCGGGTGTGATCGGTCGCTATACGCCGCGGATGATGAGATGCTCTCAGCGAACGAGAAAAAGGGTGCACAAGACTAGGCTGGCGTTGCGGCGCCAATCGCCGGCAACAGCATCTCCATCCCCCGAGATCAGCCGCCGATGAAATCAGCCATCTCAACGCTATAGAACGTCTTCGCGCGTGGGCCGGCAAGGATCGGGTGGATGCGACAGACGCATCCCCGGCAATGTTCGGTAGAAGGTGGTGTGCGAGCTTGTAATGCGGCAGGAAGCGGCAGGCACCGTGGCTCAGTCGACTTTGCGCAACTGCGGACGTTCCAACTCATGTGTCTCGGCGCTGCAAGATGGACAACTGGCTCGCGAAAAATGTAACGGCCTGTACGGTTCCCCGGGAAAGTGACCTCGACGCCCCACCCCCAAGGCCCTAGAAAAACGAAAGGAGAACGGGATCAACTGGTCGCTTGGGAGATTTTCATGACTGCATCAGCTTCAGAGGCGTCCTCGACCGCTACACCAAGCGTCAGCCAGCCCCGAGTCCATCTGTTGGTCTTGCTCGCTTTGGGCTTATCGCATCTTTGCAACGACACCATCCAGTCCCTGATCCCTGCAGTCTATCCAATTCTAAAGAGCGAGTTCGCCCTCGACTTCGTGCAGATCGGCATCATAACCCTTGTTTTCCAAGTCGCAGGCGCGTTGTTGCAACCGGCGATCGGGCTCTACACTGACCGCCATCCGTTGCCCTACTCTGCGGTATTCGGCATGGCTTTCACGCTGGCGGGTCTCATCAGTCTCGCCTACGCTTCCTCCTATGCATTGATTCTGATCTCGGTGACCCTCGTCGGCATCGGTTCGTCCATCTTCCATCCGGAAGCGACGCGAGCAGCTCGCTATGCCTCTGGTGGTAGACAGGGATTGGCGCAGGGTATCTTTCAGGTCGGCGGCCAGATCGGCGGCGCACTCGGCCCGCTCTGCGCTGCGGTCTTCATCGTTTCGAATGGCCGGCACAGCCTGGTTTTCTTTACAGCGATGATCGCTTTGGCGATGTTTCTGCTCACATGGAGCGCTCGGCAATATTGGTCGGTCCAGTCGCAATTCGACGCCGCGCTTCGCAGCAAGAACGACAAAGGCGCCCGACCGGAGCACTCGCGCCGCACCGTCATAATTGGTCTCGTTGTCCTGACGCTGCTCATGGCATCGAAGCTGACATATCTCGAAAGCTTCCGCTCTTTCTACACATTCTACCTGATCGACCGCTTCGGCGTTTCCGTGTCCGCGTCCCAGCTGATGTTGTTCGTGTTCTTCATCTCGTCGGCTGCCGGAGTGCTGCTTGGCGGCATCGTCGGGGACCGGATCGGCAGGTATCGGATCATCTGGATTTCGATCCTGGGTCCCCTGCCCCTCACCTTGCTCTTGCCCTATGCCGATCTCTTTTGGACGGGCGTGCTGACGGTCGGGATCAACCTCATCATGGCAAGCGCATTTGCGTCCATCATGATTTACGCCATGGACCTCGTTCCCAAACGCATAGGCCTGATTGGTGGGATGTTCTACGGCCTCAACTTCGCGATCGGTGGAGTCGCGGCGGCGTTCCTGGGCGGCCTGACCGACAGGATCGGGATCGAGGGCGTCTATCAGATATGCTCGTTCATACCGATTGCCGGCTTCCTGGCGATCTTCCTGCCGCGCCTGGAAGTCAGACGATAGTCTGTCTGATCCCGACACGTTCCTACGATAGCGAACATCGTCGATTTCTGTCTGACATTTTTGCCGCTTAAGGGCACGCTCGGAGAGCACTTGCGTTCTCATGTCGAGAACGTGAACCGCCCGTTCATGTGGGCTTCATCGGGCGATTGCTACCTTGGGTTCATCGTCAACAGAAATGAATCACCAGGACAAGTTAGCAATGCAGCACCCTGCCGCTCCATCGGCCGGCCGAGATCCGCGCCTTGATTTTTTCCGTGGCCTGGCTCTGGTTATGATCTTCATCAACCACGTGCCCGGCAACATGATGGAAGGAGTTACGTCGAAGAATTTCGGTTTCTCGGATGCCGCCGAAGCCTTCGTCCTGATGTCTGGCATGTCTGCTGGCCTCGCCTACTCCAGCGCCTACGCCCGCGATCGTATTCACGCGATTGCCCGGATATTGCGCCGCGCGGGCCGGCTTTACAGTGTCCATCTTCTAACGACGGTGCTTGCGGTCGTCATTCTGATGGCTGGCCACAATCTTCTCGGCACGACCGCGCTCTCCGAACGCGTCAACATGGTGTCTTATCTTGAGGCCCCTTGGACAACCGCCCTGGGCGTGCTCGGCATGACGCATCAACTCGGCTATTTCAATATCCTGCCGCTCTACATGTTGCTGCTGGCAGCGACGCCGTTCTTCCTGGCTCTTGCCTCGCGAAGCCGGCGTCTCCTGTTGGTCGTGTCCGTCTCGGTTTGGGCGATTGCCGGGTGGAACAACATCAATCTGCCGAACTTCCCCACCGAAGGCTCCTGGTTCCTGAATCCTTTCTCCTGGCAGCTGATCTACTGCATCGGGCTATGCACCGGCATCTCATCGAAAAAGGGCGAGGTTTTCGTCGGCTATAGCCCGGTGTTGATGACGGCGGCGATTGCATATCTTGCCTTTGCAATGTTCGTCATTCATGGGCAACACTACGATTTGACGAATTGGGGCGATCACCCGGCCCTGTTGGTCGGTTTTGACAAAGGCATCCTTCCCCTTCCGCGGCTGATGCACGTACTGGCGCTGGCCTATGTCATCTCGCAGATCCGCGCGTTCCGTTCGATTGCCGGAAGCGCCAAACTGGCAGCCGTGTCGCTGCTTGGACAGCAAGGTCTTGCCGTGTTCGCCTGGGGATCGGTTGTCTGCATTTCGCTGCAGGTTCTGAGGGAAGCCTATGTATTCTCGCCGGCCCTCGAGTGCGCGACGCTCGCGGTGGGTTTGGCGATCCAATATGGCATAGCACTACGCCTGCAGACCGAAAAAATGGCGCTCCGACCTCGTTCGCAAATGGCATAAATCCGTGATCGGCTGGCGAAGATATCTAAAAGCCAGTCGCCCGTTGGAGCAATTCGCGCCATCTCTTCACGTAGCCGTCGACCACCGGCGGATTCATGTTGGAGGCCCTGAATCGGGCTTCCAGCACCTCAATATCAAAATCGTCCAGAGGCGTCTCTTTGGGACAGTGCTTGAGTGTGTACTTGAACATGTCTTCCCAGCTCCGGCGCACGCCCACAGACTCGTCAGCGAGCTCCCGACGCGTCCGATCGATCAGTTCTTCCAACGTCGCCATCTGCTGCTCCAACTTAACGTTGGCTACCAGATAACAACAATCTTCCGCTCTGCGCGAGGCTTCAGTGAAACCGGTAAACCCAAACTGGGTGATGAAAATTGCAGCCGGCCGGCTGGTCCCCGTTTCCCGTTCGCAGGCGGGCGCTTGCTTTTCCAGCGGGTCGCCAAGACCCAACACGGATCGTCAACCAAAACGCGGACATGACCGTGACTTGGTGGTCACAGTCTTCGCCTGCGACCAGTTTCCCTGGCGCTCTGGCGCAGGCGCTCCCGATGCCCCCACACAACGGAAACGCCTGGGCACCCAGGCATGAGAGGTAGTGGTGAACGGGAAGTCCTGACGCGCAGCGAACTGAAACGCAGGAGAACGTTTCAGCGCTCAACTCTCTTCCCGGTCAACCTATAAGAGAGTAACGAGGACGGCGGTGACGCGCATATATCAATTGATATAAGCTTGGCGGTCCTAGTGACGATCGCCCGATTATTTGGAGAGACCGAGGACGAGCCGCGCGAGGTCGATCTGCCGCCTGGATCCTGTCTTGTCAAAAACGGCGTGAAGCTGCGCGCGAACCGTTCCGACCGAAACATCGCGGGACTTTGCGACTTCGTCGACACTTCTGCCCAGTCCGATCTCCCGGGCCACGCCAGCCTCGGCGGGCGTCAAGTCATAGAGGCCAGCAAGAATGCTGTCGTCCACCTTGGCTTCCTTGAGTACCGGGGTGACCGCAAGCAAAAGATCCGCAGCGTTGAATATGTCATGGGCAGCGCCTGCGACCGGCAACGCATGGACGACCATTGCAGGGTGTTCCCGTTCCGCGGCAATTGGAAACGATCCACCGAGTTTGGCGACGCGCGCTTCCAACAGCGACGCCCAGCGGGTGTCCGCGGCTTTCTGAGCGATCACGAGCCGGTGGCGGTGGTCGCGAATGACATCAGGAATGAGCCGCGCAAAGCTTTTGTTGGCAACAACGAGGCGCCCGTTCTTCAGCGCCGCGGCCCATATCCCAAGCGTCTCCATAGCATCCACGGTGGATTTTATCTGTTCGAACTTCAGTCTGGACGCCAACAGCGCGGCCCGCGCAAGGTGTGGCCTGAGTTCTGTCAGCCTCGTCGTCACCTCTTGCGGGAGGGGCCCTTCCTCAAAGCTACGGTGCACCGACAGTTTGATTATGTCTCCCGATGGCGAGGTTATTCCGGTGCCGGCATGCCAGAAGCATCCATGCGGGCGCATGAAGCCTTGATAGTATTCGCTCTCCATCATCTCCTCGACGGACATCACGTCGGTGTCCATCAGGAAACGGGGTTCCGCGAACTTGCGGCTTCGCTCTTCACTCTGAAGATAGGGGTTCTTCGATCCCCAGCCCTCTGCGATATAGGCCTGCATCTTCGGAATTACGGAATCGTTTCCGATCCATCTGAAATCCCCATCCGGGGAAACTCCCATCAGCACACCGTCGCGGGATTGGCTGCGCCGGGCCAACTGGTCGAGCAATCCAGGGCCCTTCCAAAGCTCTGGCACCACCGCAGCTTCGTATATCGTATCGATGAAGTCGTGATCCATGCGCGTCCCCTTGGGCCTGGAAACGTAGCACATGGAACGTGATGTCGCGGTCTTTTTTTGAAGCGGCGGCCTGGATGGCGCCGCCGTGATATTCGCACCGTGTCGACGCTAAGCTGGCAGTAAGCATCAGGCGAAGTTTGCGGTATTCTTGCCTGGCACGAGCACTGAAGGCGCGGACCAGTGGCGCTCGCGGGCCGATCACTTTCAAAGCTCCTCAACCGCTGCTATGTTAGCGATATCGCATTCACGCTTGCGACGGTGTTGGATTTGGGAAACCAGACTTCAGGAAGTCAAACAGCGACCTCGCCGCTCCTGAGAAAGAGCAGTGTAGCACTCGTGGGACTTCTATGCGTCGTCATCATGGGCGTAGTTTCAGGATTGGGCTACTGGCGAGAAATGGTTGCTGGTCGCCACCAAACTCCGGCCGTTGACCAAGCGGCGCTGCCTGCCCAATCGAGTGGGGACGCGATTGCCGAGCCCATCAGTTCGCGACCTACCAAGCGGGATCGAACGCGCCTTTTCGACGCTCCAAGTTCCGAACTGACGAGCCAGTTCATCCGCAAATGGCGAGTATCCGGCCCCCAGATTTGTGCGGCGTTGCGTGATGCCGGCATTGAGGCGACAGAATGGCGTGCCGCTTCCATGCGGGCTGTAAGCTACGAGTGCTACTTTCAGCGCATTTACGAGAGGGACGATATCCGCCCTCTGCGATCGACCTTCCTGCGCGTTCGAGGAAACGCCTTGGGTGAAGTTCTTGAGATCAGCGGCAGGATCGTAGGACCAACCACCGATGACCAGGGAGGCCTCGACCCATCTCTCATGCGCATCTTCGAGGTTCTCGTGAGCGAAGTGCGATGGGGAGATTTTCAGGACACACTGATCCCGATCCAGAAACTTCTCGATATCAGATGCGAACGCTTCGGCGCGTCTTTCGAATTCAGACGAGAGCTGAGCCGCGAGAACAGTTATGATTTCACGCTCGTCCTGTCACAGACCTCCAACCAGCAGGCCCGCACGAGAGCCTACTTCTCCCCGCATAGGTGGATGGTCAATCCCGACTACGCGAGGACGCCCACTGGGCTTCTAGCGGCGTCGAGCCGATAACGGGACCATCCATGTTGATGTAGGACAGCCGTCCGACGTGATCGAAATGGCGTGCCCCGACCTGTGAGCGCTGCCCGTGCTCATACGTTACTTTCACGGGGAACTCGGCTAAAGTCCGCGCTCAAAGCGATATTGACAGTGACAGGATGGCATCCTCGTTTTTGGCAGGGGTGTTCTCGAAGACGGTCGGAATAATCGCACGTGTGGTTGGCGCGGAGCGCCCGGGATATTGAAGAGACTGTTCGGTCGAAGCAGGTCAGCCGGCACTTGAGGAGGAAAGACACTATGCAAGCCACCATTCTCAGGGGCGGCTGCCAGTGCGGCGCGATCCGATACGCGCTCGGTCAGCAACCGCAAAACGTTCACGTGTGCCACTGCCGAATGTGCCAGAAGGCGGTCGGCGGTCCCTTTGCGATTATCTGCCCTGTCATGAAGTCTGTGTTTCGCGTAACCCGCGGGACAGTCAGCTACTTCCATAGTTCGGACGTCGCTCGTCGGGGCTATTGCCGCGACTGCGGAACTCCGTTGATATTCGATTATCCTGATGCCGAGGATGTAGGAATTCTTGTCGGGACGCTGGACGAGCCTGATCGCGCCCCACCGGAGAACCAGTATGGCAACGAGAGCCGCGTCGCTTGGTACGCCGGGCTGGTTCAGGTGCCCGGAGACAGGCCGACTTACGCTGACAATGCGGAGATGCTGCACCGTATTTCCAGCACCAACCGCCAGCATCCCGACCACGAAACGGTCAATTGGCCTCCGATCGATTAACATCCCGTTCCAACGTATTCTGCGCGGCGCATCGCTGATCCGATGCGGTCAATGGAGACCTGACTCGCTGTTGGGGGCGCACATTTCAGTGACAGTGCAGATACCCCACCCAAGGCATGCCGGGAAAAAGCCAATCTCGACCGCATGCTTGACATCGATCGTGGAGCTCGCCTCGTTCGTTTAGTGGCTGCTGTAGAGTGGCGGAAAATCGTCTTCTGCGCGATTTGGAAAAAGGCTCCGTCTCATACGTCGGATGGCTTCGGCCTCGCGGCGCTGTCGCGCAAGCATGACACCCGTTACCTCAGTAAAAGCTGCACCGTCCTTGTCGGCAACGCGTACTGTTCCTCCTTGCGCAAGGAAGTCGCAGAACGCCTCTACGGACCGCAGCCGCGTCGTCAGTTCAACATAGCGATCTTCGTGTTGTTCCTGCATTGCCGCCTCCTCCAAGGATTGTCCATAGAGAGTTCGGCGATATCATGGCTGAAGTCATTGCTATGAATTGCTGAGGTGGCAAGCGCCGGACGTCGTCTGCCAATTCCATCACTTGGTTCAGGTCGCGCAGGACAGCGCAGCACCTCCCCCTGCTGGTCTCTCTGCGGATTGCAGAAGGTCGAAACACCGTTGGTACGACGTGCCGAGCGTGCTCTTGCCAGATTGCCCTAGGATTCCTCTTCGCCCAGTATCTCAACCACGGATTTGCCATAGGGAAAGAACCTGTCCTTTCTCCCCTCTTGCCAGGCGGCCCGCAGGTCTTGCTCGGAGATGTCCCAGTCCGGGAAGGTTTTCCTGCAGACCGCGCGCAGATCCTGCCGTAGTTCCTCCACCGTCGGCCGCCCGAAGAACCAATAGCCGTTGTAAACCTTGTGAATTATAAGTTTCGGCTCGAGGATGATGACGTGGGGGATCATCGGGTTGTGCACAGCGTCGGTGTACTCGGCGATATCGAGGTCCTTCTGAATGGTCCTCCTCGGATCTGCGAGAAACGGCCAGTGCGCGCCTACTCCGCTGCGGAATTCATGCGTTTCCGCGATTGTGTCGGTACTGATCGTCACCATTCTGCAATAGCCAACCTCCATCTCTCGATGAAGTTGAAGCAAACCCTCATGCTGGCGCCGATCCTTGGGACAGAAACTGCCGCGACTCAGAACCAGAACCATGGGATAGATCGACTGAAGATTGGAGAGCTTGCGGCGCTTGCCGGCGTGATCACTTAGCTCATAGTCTGGAAGAGCCGCGCCCGGCACCATATCTGGTCTCATTTCGGAATCCTCCTTGAGCGTTGACTTCGGAATTGCGCCGCTAAAGGTCGATGACGATGTCGCCGCGAGGCTGCGAACAGCAAAGCAGCACATTGCCATCCGCGGCATCATCGATCGGACTCGGCAGGTAGGTAACCGATCCCGATATTATTCCTGTCTCGCAGGTGTGGCAGACGCCGGTCCGACAGGACCAGCGTGCAGGTACCTCGCACCTCTCTGCAAGCTCCAGAAGATTGTGGAGGTCGGGGTGCCATCGCACCGCCAGGCCGCTTCGAGCAAAGGAGACGAGTGCACCGGTACCACGCCATCCTTCCGGCACCTGCGGCGGCCGTCCGGGCAACGGCGCGATCCCAGGATTGATGGCCGAGGTCGAACCGAACATTTCCGTGTGGATGCGACGGTGCGCGACCCCGATGTCCGCAAGTCCGTCGGTGAGGTCGCGCATGAAACTCGGGGGCCCGCAGATGTAGAAGTCGCCTTCGATCGGCGCGCCAAGCTCGCGCAGTACCGCCTTGTCGAGGTGTCCCTTTGAGTCATAGTTTACCCCCTGGCGGTCGCCCTGGGTCGGGGAACTGTAGCAGACGTGGCTGCGAACGTTCGGAGGCGATCGAAGTAGTTCGCGCACTTCACTCGCAAATGGGTGCTCAATGCTGCTGCGCGCGCCGTATAGCCACCATATCTCCCTCGCGGACTTCTCGGCAGCGAGAGCATTTAAAATGCTCAGGACCGGTGTGACCCCTATGCCGGCACTCAGGAGAACTACGGGACCATCACCAGGGATTAGGGTGAAGTCTCCCCGTGGAGCGCTCGCCTGGACGACATCCCCTTCCCTCAGTTCCTCGCTTACATACCTCCCGGCGGCGCCCCCTGGCTCTCGCTTGATCGTCACCCTGAAAAACTTGCCGTCCTGACGGCCTGACAAAGAATAGCTGCGAAGGATCAGGGGCGCGGCAGATGGTTGCAGCCGCAGAACAACGAACTGGCCCGGGAGGTATCTGTCCAACGAGATTCCATCCAGGGGCGCCAGTTGAAGGGATGTGATGCCGTCGGCCTCTTGCGATTTGCGAACCACGCGGAATGGGCGAAAGCCGCGCCATGCCGGAGCAGGCTGCGTCGGTCCGGTCAGCCCAACGTTCCCTGTCTCGCCTCCGCCTTCCTTCGATTGTGTCAGCAACGCTTGGAATGAGTGGTGCCATCCTTCGCTCAGCGCCGGGACGTGTAGCGCGCGTTCCAGTTTATCGACGGGATGACCTGGCTTGTAGAGCAGCGCATTGATTTCCGAGATCGTCATTCCGCCCTCACCGGAAACCGTCTTTACGATCTCGTCACCCGCCTGAACCTCGCCTTCTTCGATAACACGCAGGTAGAACCCCGGTCTTCCATGCGACACGACCAACGCGGCCATTTCAGGCACCTGCATCCGGATTCCAAGGCGATAGCAAGTAACGCGCGGCTGTGTTACCTCGAACACGGCACCGCCGATCAGGTATCGGTCGCCTATACAGACCTCGTCGTCGGCGAGGCCTTCAACGGTGAAATTCTCACCAAATTGACCGTAGACGAAGTCGCTACGCCCCAGATGTCGTTCCCAATATCGGTAGGAATCGATCTGGTAGACGAACACCGCGCGGTGTTCCCCGCCGTGTCCAATCCGATCCGCCTGTCCGTCACCATCTATGTTCAGTCGTCGGACCATGCGCGGGCCGTCAACCGGGGATTTCCAGATTGCTGTCTTGACGATCCGGTTCTGCCACTCAACGTCCCGCGGCAGGCCAATGTTCACCGAAAGAAGGCAAGCCATAAGGGAAACTCCCCGAGCACAGGTTTCGTCTTTGAGGGCAAGAGACTTTCTAACACGGCCACTACGCCGTTCGTGGAACAACAGAACATCGGAAACCGTCTTCAGCACCATTGTACGAAGGTGTCGGCCATCTTGGTTGAATGGTGGCTCGGAGCAGCGCCTGCTTTCATCCTTGATCGGTGAGCCCCCAGCCAAAGCCGAATAGCTGGGTAAATGAAATTTCATAGGTCGCGCCGTTGAATGAACGATACGTATCGTTTATATGGAATCGCACAAGCAGCCGAGAAGTTGGTTTGGAGCAGCCGGAGGGATTTCTCCCAAGGTCAGCTCAAGCGAATGTGCCCCGGTTGCCAGCCTTCCTGTCGAAGGATGCGGAGGTGGGCTGGAGCTTCGTGTCCAATCTACGAAGCGATGAACGGCGAGCCGCATTCCCGCGTGAACCTGAAAGCCCACGCGGTTCGACCTCGCCGCTTTTTCGAGACGCTGGTCGAGCGTGATGGAAAGCGACCTCGTATTTATCAAATGGACGAAGGAAATGGCCTGGTTGCGAAGCAAAAACCAAGTATCCGAACAGTCGGGAACCAACGTTACGGCGTTGCCGGGGACGCATGAGAGCCACCATCCGGCGGCTCCCTCACCCAACAGGGTATCGCCGTCCTCATTTATCGTGCCAGCCGCGGCAATCACGATCGCGCTCTCTGCCGTTGTCGGTGCCGGAGCGAATTGGGATTGGTGGGTTGCGAGCCGACCAGTGCAGACCACGGATGATGCGGCAGTTTATGCCGACGTCTCTTCAATTAGCGCTCGCGTCGGAGGCACCGTCGATGGAATCTCCGTTCGCGACTATGACCATGTCAAAGCTGGCGATCTTTTGTTCTCGATCGACCGGAAGCCATTCGAGGTTGCTCTCCGTGCCGCAAGGGCGCGACTTGAAGCGGCCCGCGCGCAACTCGAAGACAACGACACTCAACGAACGTTCCAGCTTACTCAAATCGATGTCGCCATCGCTCAACAACAGGCTTCTGCCGCTGATGAAATCCAGTCGAGCAAGGAGCTTGAGCGGCAGACACGGCTTGGCCTCGACGGCAGGGCGAGTTCACTTCAGACGCTTGAGAAGGCCACTGCGGCTCACGAGCGGGCGTTGGCAAATTCCAAAACGACGGATGCGACCGTGGCCGCCCAGCGGGTCAAGCTCGACGTGATCGCAAAACAGCGCGACGTGCTGAAGGCAAACGTCGACACCGCCGCTGCCGACGTTGCGGCACGCGAGCTGGATCTAGGCTACGCCGACGTTCGCGCCCCCGTGGATGGCATCGTCGCGAAGCGGAACGTGCAGTTGGGGAACTATGTCGCTACCGGCGCAAGTCTCATCTCCATCGTGCCGCTTCCCAAAGTCTACGTCCTGGCGAACTACAAGGAAAACCAGTTGGCCTTGGTCCGTGAAGGGCAGCCGGTCGACATATCCGTAGACCTTTTGCCCGGAGAAACCTTGCATGGGGTCGTTTCGAGGATTTCGCCTGCAAGTGGTTCGACATTCGCGCTTCTGCCTCCCGATAATGCGAGCGGCAACTTTACCAAGGTGGCCCAGCGCCTGACCGTACGCATCGAGCTCGATCCAGCACAGCCGAACTTCGACCGCTTGCGTCCCGGCATGTCGGTCATAACGCGAATAGCAACAAAGGAAGACGATCATGTCTAGGAATGGTCATGCGAACGACCTTCCGCGTCAGGGGTATGTAGCCGTTGCCATGGTCATGGCGGCGATACTGACCGCATTCGATGTACGAACGGCGAGCATCGGCCTCGCGGACCTGCGAGGCGCTTTCGGCTTGACCTTCGACGAGGGCGCATGGCTGAGCACCTTTGCTACGGCGCCGCAGATTCTCGTTGCACCAAGCGTCGGCTGGCTGATCGCCGTCTTCGGCGTCAAGAAGGTCATGATCGGGCCGTCAATTCTTTATTCGCTCGTCTCGGTCGCGATACCTTTTGTGCACGGCTTCGAAGTCCTCGTCACGTTGCATGCGATAAGAGCAGTCGTGCTTGGCGTCTTCGTCGGAGCCACACTTCTGGTGGCCTTCCGCAACCTTGACCGAAAGTACTGGATATTCGCTCTTTCGTTCTACGTCTTGAGAATACCCTTCGCACAGAACCTCGGTCTCTATACGGCAGGCAGCTATACGCAGACGATTGGATGGCAATGGCTTTACTGGCAGGGAGCAATCGTTGCTCCGGTCGTCGGCATCCTGTTCTGGTACGGCGGCAAACCGTCGAAGGTGGATCGCCAGCTTCTGGACCGTGCCGATTGGGGCGGAATGGCGCTCTTTGGCGTCGCTTTGACCACGCTCTATTTCGCTTTGGACCAAGGTAACCGCCTCGACTGGTTCCGCTCCGGCTACGTCGTATCGCTCCTTCTTGCAACCGGCTTTCTCTTCGGTGTCTTTCTGTGGCACGAGACACGGGTTGGGGAGCCATGGGCTCATATTTCTATCCTCTTCAACCGAAACATCGCGCTCGGATTCGCCGCCATCGGGTGCTTCATGATTGCAAGCCTTGGAAGCTCTCTCCTGGAACCGAACTTCCTGGTTAGCGTGGCTCGCCTGCGCCCAGAGCAGATCGGCGACTTCACCGCTCCGTATGCGGCTCTGCTTCTTCTCGCAGCGACCGTGACCGCCGTAACCCTCGTCAGAACGCTCAAGCAACGTGCGACCCTGATTGTCGGCTTCACGTGTTTCGCAATATCGGCATGGCTTGGTACGCAATTGACCAGCCTGTGGTCCGTGCCCGAATTTCGGTTGATTGTGATCCTGCAGACTTTCGGAGAAGAGATTGTATTTCTCGCCGCGGTGGCAACGTTGTTCAGCAATGTAAACCCGGCGCGAGCCATCTCGCTTGTAGCCTATGTCCAGGTAATGCGACTGATCTGTTCGGAGACCGTCGCCACGTCGATGACGACTTGGGTGCGGCAGCGCGAGCAATTGCATTCGTACCTAGTCGGTCTTCACGTCACCGGCGCGACGCCGGGGTGGAACTCGGCGATCGCTCAACTTGGCTCCGGCTCCGGACCGGTCAGTTCGCAGTCTGAGGCCCTGAAGCGCGGGGTCGGAGTGCTGGCGACGATCATCCAACGGGAAGCGAATGTACTGGCCTACACTGATGGTTTCTGGATCACGTTCATAGCAGCAATCATTGGCCTGATCGTCGTTTCGTTGATGAAACCCTCACCCGCGCACCCGCTCACGTCGCGATGACGCACAGCGATGGAGCAGTTGCACCCGCCGAGTGCGCCGGCGGGCTCCAGATCGAGCGGGCCGGCACTCTGCCGGCCCTTCGAGCACAAACTCCTCATGTCGGCGTCGTTGCTGACACCAAGGTACAATAGGCCGGAAAACATCGCCGCTTTACAAGGGAGCTCGCGTGATCTGATCGCGGCTGGTCTTAGGCGGAACGGAAGGCTCGTGCCCAAACAAAGGATTGGCAAATGAAAACCACAGATATGCTCCGCTTCAAGAAGATTCCTCTTTCTCATGGCACTGGTGCAATTCCGGTTGCCGGGTTTGGAACGCTCATCCCCGACGCGAACGCGACGAAGGTGGCGGTGAAATCGGCGCTTTCGGTAGGGTTCCGTCATTTCGACTGCGCCGAACGATATCTGAACGAAGAAGCAGTTGGCGCAGCATTCACCGAAGCCATTGCCGCGGGAACCCTGCGCCGTGAGGACCTCTTTGTCACCACGAAGCTCTGGAACACAAATCATCGGCCGGAACGAGTACGACCGGCGTTTGACGCCAGTTGCCGCCGCCTGAAGGTCGACTACGTCGACGCCTACCTTATTCATACCCCTTTCGCCTTTCTCCCAGGTGAGGAGAAAGACCCACGGGACGAGTATGGACACGTCATTTATGATCCGGGGATCAAGCTGATCGATACTTGGCGCGCGCTGGAGGAGCTCGTGGATAGTGGGCGGTGTCGGTCGATAGGTCTTTCCGACGTCTCGCTCGAAAAGCTCAAGGAGATCGTCGAAACGGCGCGGATCAAGCCTGCGATCGTGCAGGTGGAGGCGCACCCATATCTACCCGAGTGGGAATTGCTGGAATACTGTCAGAAGCACGGCATTGTTCTCCTCGCCTTCGCGGCGCTCGGACATGGGATGGATCCAAACCTGCTCGCGGACCCAGTCGTGACCGCAATCGCCGACCGCACCGGTCAGACGCCGGCCCAAGTCGCACTGGCCTGGGCCGCCCAGCGGGGAACGGCATTCCTTACGACATCGGTGAACCCAAAGCGGATCAGCGAGAACTTCGATTTTTCCACTTTGCCGGAGGATGCGATGCTTCAGATGCGAGACCAGATAACGACGAACATCCGCTTCAATGGCGTGGTCGATACGGGGGTTCCAGGCTTCATTCCGCGCGTTTCGGGCGTACAGACGACCAAATAAGGTCCGAAGAACTTTGCAGAGGTATCGTCCATGATGGAAGACCGGGAACCAAGGCTCGCGCTCGAACGACACTGGGCCGCTTCGGACGCGGGGGATTTTGACCTTGAGCATGAAATCTACCAAGAGAACGCCGTGCTCGAGTATCCTCTGTCCGGAGAGCGCATACGCGGACGAAGAAAGATCCAAGAAAGCCGCTTCATTCAGCCGAACAGGAAGCGCTTCTCCGTCCAGCGCATCCTGGGCAACGGGGATCTGTGGGTGACGGAATTCGTCCTGTCCTACGACGACGTGCCGTCTTACGCGGTAAGCATAATGGAGTTCGCGAACGGCCTCGTGGCGAAGGAAACGCAGTACTTTGCAGGTCCTTTCGAACCATCAGCGTCGCGGGCTCATCTGGTCGACCACTCCTAGCGTTTTCGTTGTTGATCGGGGCCGCGAAGTTGCGCTACGCCTTCTCAATGATCACGAAGCCGACACCCGTCCCCGCCAAGAAGCGAACGTCCATCGGATCGCGTCGCAATCCGGAAACCGAGTCTGCTGTTCTCGCCGCTGCCAGGGATCTGATATCGGAGAGAGGCTACGCGGGGTTTTCCGTCGATGAGGTCGCCCGTCGGGCGGGTGCCGGAAAAACTACCATCTATCGCTGGTATCCGACCAAAGCCGACCTTTTCATAGCGATCTACACCACCGAGCGTTCGACTTTCGTCCCAGTTCCAGAGAATGGGAATTTGATTGATGAGCTTGAGCAATACACCACCAGCCTATGGCGTTTCTGGGCGTCGCACCCAGCCGGGGCGGCGCTTCGCGGTCTTATCGCCGAGGCGCAAGGCACACCGGAAGCACTGAGCGCGCTGCGGGACAGGTTTCTTCCCGATCGCACGACCGACGTGCGACGCATGTTGAGTAGCGCAGCGGCACGAGGGGAGCTGCGAGCCGACGAGGTGGATGCCAAGGTCGCGCTCTGGGTCGGATTCAGCTGGTACAAACTGCTGGTCGGCGAACTACCTGACGAAGGCGTCATACGGTCGGTGATGATGCAGATTGCAGAGGTTCGGCGCAACAGCTAGCGCTCTACTGGTGTCGACGAGGTCAACGATACTGGCTGAAAGCGCTGGCCGTAAACGACGTCGGATTGTCCGTTTTTGCTACGGAATTGAGATTCCGGACAGGCGCCGCGTGCCTATATTGGTTCCGTAGAACCTAGAGCCCTGGCACTAAGACTGGACGCTATCATGACGATCAACATCAATTCAAAGACGACCACAGCTAAGCACTTCGACGAAATGACCGGCGCAGCGATGGTGGTCCGGGCGTTGGCTGATCAAGGCGCGGAGGTACTTTTTGGGTACCCGGGTGGTGCGGTGCTTCCGATTTACGATGCCCTCCTGGACGAGCCTCGTCTTCGCCACATCCTGGTACGACATGAACAAGGCGCCGCCCATGCCGCAGAGGGATATGCACGCTCGAGTGGCAAACCGGGGATCGTCCTCGTAACGAGTGGTCCGGGTGCGATCAACACCGTCGTCGGGATTGTAGATGCCCTGATGGATTCGATCCCCTTGATCGTCATCACCGGCCAGGTCCCGACCCACCTGATTGGTACCGACGCATTCCAGGAAGCCGACACTATCGGCATCACTCGGTCGTGCACGAAGCACAATTACCTTGTCAGGAGCATTGAGGAGCTCCCTCATGTCATGCACGAGGCTTATAGAATTGCGACGACCGGGAGGCCCGGTCCGGTCCTGATCGACATTCCCAAGGACATCCAGGTCGCTCGCGGACGCTATTCTTCTCCCGACGAAGCGATCCCTTTGCACCGATATGCTCCCCAGACGAAGGGTGATCCAACCGCGATCATGGAGGCGGTACGGCTTCTCTCCGAGGCGAGACGACCGATCCTCTACACCGGCGGCGGTGTCATCAATTCTGGACCAAGGGCTAGTCAACGGCTGCGAGAGTTTGCTGCTCTGGTTGGAGCCCCGGTCACGTCCACGTTGATGGGACTGGGTGCGTTTCCCGCCTCCGACGATCTGTGGCTCGGGATGCCTGGTATGCATGGCGCATACGAGGCCAATCATGCGATGCACGACTGCGACGTCATGCTCTGCCTCGGCGCCCGGTTCGATGATCGCGTGACGGGACGCCTGGACGCATTCTCTCCGGGATCGCGAAAGATACACGTCGATATCGACCCTTCGTCCATAGGAAAGATTGTGCCCGTCGACGTCGGCATCGTCGGCGACGCTCTTTCCGTTCTGGAAGACTTGATCGCCGCGTGGCCCGGCCAGCATCAGGAAGTTCGCCGAGATAGGCTTGCACCGTGGTGGAGGCAGATCAACGCTTGGCGCGACCGCAAGGCTTTCGGCTATCGCAACTCTTCCGAGGTTATCAAGCCGCAATATGCGCTTGAGCGCCTGCGGGCGCTGACACTCGATCGCGACGTCTACGTCACCACGGAAGTCGGGCAGCACCAAATGTGGGCGGCGCAGTTCTTCCACCTGAGCGAGCCAAACCGATGGATGACATCGGGCGGCCTTGGTACGATGGGCTATGGCCTGCCGGCGGCGATCGGCGTCCAGCTCGCCCATCCCGACAGCACAGTCATAGATATCGCCGGCGAAGCCTCGATCCTGATGAACATGCAGGAGATGTCCACTGCGGCCCAATACCGGCTGCCGATCAAGATATTCATCCTCAACAACGAATATATGGGAATGATCCGGCAATGGCAGGAGTTGCTCCACGACGAGCGCTATAGCCATTCCTATTCGGAAAGCCTTCCGGATTTCGTGAAGCTGGCCGAGGCGTACGGCGCAGTCGGCATTCGGGCGGAAAAACCAGAGGAACTGGACGGCAAGATCATTGGGATGCTGAATACTCCCGGTCCCGTGATCTTCGATTGCCGGGTCGAGAAGACCGAAAACTGCTTACCGGACGAAGTCGTGGACATGGGCTCGGTGATATCCGCCGAGGGTCGTGCGCTGGTGTGATCTTATGACGGTTGATCTCGATATCGGTGCGACCTTGCCTCGGGACGGGGGGCGCTCCGACGTTCTGGCGATCGGTCTGCAGGTTGTCTTCTGCGGACTCAATCCGGCGACCACCGCCGAGCGGGACGGCCATAACTTTTCATCACCGACCAACCGATTTTGGCGAGTAATGCACCTGGCCGAGTTCACGCCTCGGCTGCTGAGGGCTGAGGAGGAGCAGGAACTGCTTCTCTATGGCTGCGGAATAACCGCAGCCGTAGAGAGAGCAACGAGGAGTGCAGCCGAATTGACTGCGGACGACTACGTGAAAGCGGCGCCCGAACTGGAGGCGAAGATAAGGAATTTCTCGCCGAACAATCTCGCTTTCCTGGGAAAGGCGGCATTTACGGCAATCAGCGGCCGCAGTGATTGCGTTTGGGGGTCGCAGAGCGAAGACTTCGCGGGAGCGAGGATATGGGTACTTCCGAATCCAAGCGGGCTCAACAGGGCGTTTGATTTGGATCGCTTGACCCGTCACTACCGCGACCTAAGATCGAAACTTTAGCCGCTGAGACGGCCTTGAGCCTGCCAGCGGCCATAGGCAGGGGCAAACCATGCGCATTGCGATACTCACGATCCCCGGCGTTCAAATGCTCGACGTGGCTGGGCCGATGGATGTGTTCTCGGAGGCTACGAGGCTTCTGAAGGAGCGCTCCGGATATCGCGTCGACATCGTCGCGCTGACAATGGATCCCGTGACCGCCCTTAACGGCACCCGATTTCTACCAGATATGTCGATCGAGGGTAGCCTGGAAGGCTTCGACACGCTGCTGATTGCCGGCAGCCCCGGTGTTCGCCAGTACGAGGACCATCGACAGCTGTTGCAGTGGATAACCCGCGAGTCACGCCATGTGCGTCGTCTCGCCTCGATATGTACCGGCGCTTTTCTCCTCGGAAAGGCGGGCCTGTTGGACGGGCGCCGCGCCACTACACATTGGAACTCGACGGCGCGGCTTGCCAGTATGTTTCCCACCGTCAGGCTCGAGCCCAACACGATTTTCGTGAAGGACGGACCGATCTATACAAGCGCCGGCGTTACGGCCAGCATGGATCTCGCGCTCGCGCTTGTCGAAGAAGATTTCGGTCGCAGCATCGCCCTGCGGGTTGCGAAGGAACTGATCCTCTTCCTGCAGCGCCCAGGCGGACAGTCCCAGTTCAGCGTCCAGCTAGAAGCACAGGCGGCTGAAATTGGTCCGATCCGCGACATCACTCAATGGATTGTCGACAACATAGCGGGCGACCTCGCCGTCGAGACACTGGCGGGGCGTATTGGGATGAGCGCCCGCAACTTCGCAAGGACGTTCAAACGAGAAACCCAGATGACTCCCGGCGACTATGTCGAGGCCGCCCGTGTGGAGGCGGCCCGACGAATCCTTGAAGAAAGCGACACGCCGCTGAAGAGAGTAGCAAGCCTATGCGGTTTCGCGGATCAGACTGGTTTGCGGCGCGCGTTCATGCGGCGGATAAATGTGACCCCAGTCGAATACCGGCAGAGGTTCCGCCCGTCCGCGACGGACGCGGCAAACGCTCCTCGGGCTCGAACGCTCGCCAGGGCGTGACGTTCGTTCGGTCTGCATACATGACACAGTGGAGGCAGCCATGGAAAAGAGCTTCACGGCGATGGTTATCGACAATGTAGGCGGCCAGACAAGAGGCGGATTTCGCAAGATTACCATGGGGGAACTACCCGATTATGACGTTTTGGTCGAAGTCGCCTACTCGACGCTCAACTACAAGGACGGCTTGGCGATCACTGGCAAAGGGCGCATCGCCAGACGGACCCCGATGATCGCTGGGGTGGATCTGGCGGGGACGGTTGTCGAGAGCCGTTCGCCGAAATGGCGAGAGGGCGACAAGGTTGTCCTGAATGGTTGGGGACTGTCCGAGACAGAATGGGGCGCGTATGTCCGCTATCAGCGCGTGAAGCCCGAGTGGCTGATCCCGCTGCCCAATGGGTTTTCCATGCTGGAGGCCATGGCGGTCGGAACCGCCGGCTATACATCAGCGCTATGCGTCGACGCCCTGGAACGGTGGGGCATCGCAAAGCCGGGCAAAGGTGAGGTGATTGTCACGGGAGCGGCTGGCGGCGTGGGTTCAGTGGCGGTCGCTCTGCTATCTGCGCAAGGCTATATCGTCACTGCCTCGACTGGCCGCCCTGAGACACGAGACTACCTTGCCTCTCTTGGCGCCACTGGGTTTATTGATCGGGCGGATCTCCTCGAAAAAGGGCCGCCTCTTCAAAAGGAACGTTGGACGGGCGCCATCGATAGCGTGGGCTCGACGACCCTCGTCAACCTGCTCGCACAGACGGTGCGTGGCGGCGCTGTCGTCGCCTGCGGCCTTGCCGGAGGCGCTGATCTCAACGGGACAGTGTTCCCGCATATCCTGCGCAGCGTCGCGCTGATTGGAGTAGATTCCGTTGTCGCACCGATCGAGCAACGGCTTGCCGCCTGGAAACGGCTGGAACGCGACCTCGATAAATCGAAACTGCGAATGATGACGACCGTGGAACCCATGTCGAGATTGCCGCAGCTTGCTGAGGACATCGTCGCGGGCAGGATACGCGGTCGAGTGGTTATAGACGTTGCGTCAATCTGAAGGGTTTTGCCTAGAGGTCGAATGTCAGTTGTTTCAAGAATGCAGCGATGGCCTCCTCGTTGCGCTTGTAGAAGATCCACTGGCCAACCCGCCTGCTGGTAAGGAGACCGGCAGCGGTAAGTGCCGCAAGATGAGCCGAGACAGTTGATTGGGCCAAGCCGCTTCGCTGAAACTGGTTTGCCGAGACGCCCATAGCGACGGGATATTCCTGGCGTCCGAAGTGTGTCTCCGGATCTTTCAACCAGCCGAGGATTTCCATTCGAGCCGGGTGCGCTAACGCCTTTATCACTTTCATCGTTTCCATTTATTTTCCTCGGCCGGCGCCGCGCTGTGATCCATTGATGCTCCGCCGGGAGGCTTAGAGGAACGCGACTGCCTCAACCGACGGAGCCTCGACAGGCTCCCAACCTGTCGATCGGACAAAATCGGCATAAGCCGCGGCCGGTCGAAGTGACCGCTATGGCCGCGAGTTCCACTGGATCGGGCTTGGGCGCAGAGCCTGCGAGTTGAACGGCATCCTGAACGACGCCCTCGAACGATGCTTCGCTTCCCCGAAACGCCGGTCTTCGTCGTGCGATCGCTTCAAGGCTATGCTGCAAACGCGGCGTTCATGAACATTGCTACCTCCGCGACATGTCGAGACATCTGGCCCGTTGCGGTCGAGGCGGACGCAGGCCGACCAACGTAGCTCGCACGTCCCACTGTGCCGCGAGCTTGCGTCACGGCCCATTCCAGGTAGGGTTCGACGAACGACCAGGCGCCCATATTCTTCGGTTCTTCCTGGCACCACGAAATGCTTGCCGTTGGGAACCGACCGAGTTCCGTTGCAAGTGCCTTGACCGGGAACGGATAAAGCTGCTCGACACGGAGTAAGTATACGTCCTCGATACCGCGCCTCTCTCGCTCCTCGACAAGATCGTAGTAGACTTTCCCGGAACATAGGAGCACACGCCGAATGCTGCGGTCGTCAACGAGCTTCGCCATGCCGCTGCCGTCTTTTTCGCCATCGTCGCGGAGAATGCGCCGAAACCGTGTAGCGCCAGCAAGCTCGACAAGATCCGATCTGCATCGCTTGTGCCGCAGCAGACTTTTGGGTGTCATCAGTATCAGCGGCTTGCGGAAATTGCGGGCCAACTGCCGCCTGAGAATGTGAAAATAGTTCGCCGGGGTCGAGCAGTTCGCAACTTGCCAATTGCCTTCAGCCGAACTCTGCAGATATCGCTCCAGCCGCGCCGAGGAATGTTCAGGTCCCTGCCCGTCGTATCCGTGGGGAAGCAAGCAGACTAGCCCCGACATCCGTAACCACTTCCGCTGTGCGGAGGACAGGAACTGGTCGAACAGAATCTGGGCGCCATTGGCAAAGTCACCGAACTGCGCCTCCCAGAGGACCAACGCGTTCGGCTCGGCGAGCGAGTACCCGTATTCGAAGCCAAGTACGCCCTGTTCCGACAGCATCGAGTTGAATGTCTCGCACGGTGCCTGATCCGGGCTGATGGAACCAAAAGGCGAGTGCCGCGTCCCGGTTTCTTGATCGATGATCACCGAATGGCGTTGCGAAAACGTCCCGCGTTCGCTGTCCTGGCCGGAAAGGCGCACCGGGTGGCCGTCGGCAGCAAGGGATCCGAAAGCGAGTGCCTCCGACGTCGCCCAGTCGATGCCGGTACCGGCATCGATCGCACTCCGCCGTGCGTCGAGAAAACGAATGATCGTCGAATGCGCGCGGAACCCATCTGGAGGGCTCGTTATGCTACGGCCGATGGCTCGCAGCTTCTCGAGATCAACGCCCGTAGCACCGCCATTTTCATCCTCAGAATCGGCATTTCCGGCACCAAGACCTGCCCACTTTCCATCGAGCCAATCGCCCTTGTTCGGCTTGTATGACTTCGACGCCTCGAACTCTGTATCGAGATGCGCAGCCCACCTTTTGACGGCGTCCTCTGCTTCTCGTTCATCCACGACGCCGTTCGAGACCAGCTGATCGGTATAAATCTCCAGTGTCGACTTATGTCTGCGGATTTCCTTGTACATCTCGGGCTGCGTGAAGGACGGCTCGTCACCCTCGTTGTGGCCAAAAAGGCGGAAGCAGATCAGGTCAATCACGACCGGCTTATGAAATGTCTGACGGTACTCGATCGCAAGTCTGGCAACACGTGCAACCGCCTCCGGATCGTCGCCATTTACATGAAAGATCGGCGCCTCGACCATTTTCGCGACATCGGACGGATAAGGCGAAGATCTTGAATAGCTCGGATCGGTGGTAAAGCCGACTTGGTTGTTGATTATCAGATGGACCGAGCCACCTGTCCGGTATCCCTTGAGACCGGAGAGACCAAGACTTTCTGCCACTACCCCCTGTCCGGCGAACGCAGCGTCGCCGTGGATCAGAAGTGGCAGGACGGTAGAGCGGTTGACCGTGTCACCTAGCTGTTCCTGCTTGGCTCTTACTTTTCCCAGGACGACGGGATCAATGATCTCGAGGTGCGATGGATTCGCAATCAGGGACAGGTGCACCTTTCTGCCGCCTATCTCCCGGTCCGATGAGGTTCCAAGATGATACTTCACATCGCCTGAACCCTCGACTTCGTCCGGAAACGACGATCCGCCCTTGAATTCGCTGAAGATCGCCCGGTGGGGTTTCCGGATTACCTGGCCAAGAACATTCAGCCGTCCGCGATGCGCCATACCAAGGACAACCTCGGACACGCCGAGTTCAGCCCCTCGCTCAAGGATTTCCTCGATGGCGACGATCGTCGTCTCGCCGCCGTCTATGCCGAAACGCGTCGTGCCGACAAACTTCTTGCTGAGGTAACGCTCAAAACCCGTCACCTCGACCAGTCGCTGCAGGATCCGCCGCTGATGATCGGGTGTTGGGTTGAAAACGCCAGTTGCTTCGACGCGCTCTTGAATCCAAATTCTCTGGGCACGGTCAGAAATATGCATGTATTCGTATCCGACAGTCCCGCAATAGCTACGGCGCAGTCGATCGATGATCTCACGCATGGTGGCAAACTCGATCCCGAACGCGCCATCCACGAAGATCGTCCGATCCAGATCGGCCTCATCGAAGCCGTATGAGGAAGGCATCAGTTCTTCGCGCTCCTCCGAGACCGCGAGACCCAACGGATCCAGATTTGCCTGCCTGTGTCCGCGGATCCGATAGGCGCGAATGAGCGCCAGTGCCCGCGCCGTATCTCGATCACCTGCAAATTGATCGCGACCGTCGACGGGCCGTATCACCTCGGCTGTTTTCCGGTCGGGCTCTCTGGCCCAATTGCCATCGAGCGCAGAGATGAGATCTCCATTGAGAGGAATTGGCCAGTTGGCGGTCTTCCATGAAACGCCATTCGCGGTCCTTCTTATATCGACTGCTTCGTCTCCCAACGAGCCAAAGAAATCCCGCCATTCCGGCGCGACCGCGTTCGGGTCTTCCAAATAGCGTGATTGCAGATTTTCAACATAAGCCGCGTTTCCGATGTCGAGGAACGACATCTGCGCAAACGTACCGGCAGGCAATTGCGGATCGCGCGCGCTGTTCATCTTGGCACCCTTCCTGCTCGTCGGAATTCGCTCATCTGCCCTCGCAAGTACCTCACCCGTCACAGCTGGGACGTGAGATACGCACAGCAACACCTGTTGCTACCCGAGCCCGATCTTCCGACCGTCGGCCAGCAATATACGCTCGAATGCCGCGTCCGATATTTCTAACAGCATGCAAAAACGGACAAAATGGACCCATTTGCCGCCGGGATCGCACCGCTGGCCGCTGATGTTCGGGGCTGACGGCATCGTCGCGTGTCTCACAAGGATCACCAAAACCCGGCGCAATGGCTATTGCACCTAAGTGTCGCCCGTAGAAAATGCGTCTTGCCAAGCAAGCTGCCTATAAGCCGGGCTGTCTGCAGCAATATCCACTTGGCGAAAAACACCCGCGCCTAGCAAAACGCCCAGCGCAAACAGCCACTTAGCTCAGGGTGTCGCGTGCCACAGCAGGAAGGCCGTCGGCTTCTGTATCGCTGGTGGCCTCAAGTGCTCTTCGCTCAGGCCTTCACGTAGACCCAGGCTTTCGTGCTTGAAGCAAGCACGACCTCGATGCGCTTGTAGTCGGACACCTCGTAGGCGTCTGCAGCCTCGAGTTCCGCAGCCGTGATCTCAAAGACGGTGCCGGAAATCGCGTCGTCTTGGTCGTCCGACGGAATGACGATCGGGTGAAACCGCTCTCCGCTCTTTGCAAGCACATCGGGGTCGGTGATCTCCACCATCTCTTTCCGGAAACCCGGCATGGCATCTGGTCGCCCGATAAGAAGCCGCCCGAACGACGACATCTGGACGTTCTCCAACTGCAACGTGCCATAGGAGAAGAGATGGATCTTCCGATCGGACATGAACGCCTCTATGTGCTCTGCGGCCGGAAACTTCTGAGTTGCAACCGGCGCATTCATCGATATATCCGACGAAATATATCGATTGCCGCTGCGACGCAACCGGTCGCCAACCTTTGACAGTTTTCAGCATGGAGTATGATTTGACGTTCGAGATCATTGTTTCGCAGGGGCGTATCGCCGACCGCACACCCGGCGCCATCGCGGGTGCTGCCAAGACAGCGACACTACTGCAGGAACTGACCGGATTGTCTGCGCGATCCGTTGGGCTGCCTTCTCCCGCCAAACAGGACGACTGGTCGGCCAGCCTGCCCGAGGCGAGCGACACGCTGTCCAAGCTACAGACCGAAGTAACCAGCATATTCGGCCGCGGCAACACGCCATTGATGGCCATGAACACCTGTTCTGCAAGCTTGGCAACATTGCCGGTCGTTGCGCGTCTCCATCCTGAAGCGACAATCCTCTGGATCGACGCCCACGGCGACTTCAACACCCCCGACACTACGGAAAGCGGCTACCTGGGCGGCATGGTCCTCGCCGCGGTTTGCGGCCTATGGGAGAGTGGCTTCGGCCAAGGCGTCGATCCCGCCAGGATCGTGATTGCAGGAGCACGAGATATCGATCCTGTGGAGGCCAAGCTTCTCGAGCAAGCCGGCGTGCGCTCCCTTTCACCGGCGCAAACGGATCCGGACACGGTCTTTTCGGCTATCGGCGATCGCCCCGTATGGATCCATATCGATTGGGATTCACTGGAACCGGGCTTCGTCCCGGCGGCCTATACCGTGCCGGACGGCCTACTGCCGAAAACGCTGCGCACCATATTCGAGAGAACCTCTGCGGAGCAGATCCTCGGAATCGAATTGGCCGAATTCGAGGCATCAGGGAATGACGAAAAGGATGCATCCGCGTTGTGCTTCCTGATCGACGCGATATCGCCATTGCTCGGATCGAGGTAGTTCGGTGCGCTAGGCTGAATTCAAGCTCCGCGAGGTGCCGGGGCGTTCGTGATTGAGCAGACTGGCATAGGATCAAGCTTACAGCTCCAGGCAGTGCGGCCAATACCGTTCGGGCCAGATCTAACCGCATCGCCCGCAAGGTGTTGGAGCGGATAGCCGAGACGATGGTTGGCGTTGTTCTGCCGGATCATGCTATCTGTTGCCATGGTCCCAGATGACCTGATGGCGACCGCATGGAGCGACGAGTGGCAGGCAAGGATCGCAACGAAACCGACAATCTGATCGACTGGATCATCGCCGAAGGGCTCTCGGAAAACACTATCGACGATATCCTTGAAAGGCTCGTCGAGAAGCTCGTGGCGCTTGGCTATCCGCTCGTGCGCGCTTCGATCGCCATGCCGTCCATCGATCCGATGCAGCGGGGCTTTGCGATTGCTTGGTTCCGGGACACTGCCCTATCGACCGAGGTCCAGGGGCACGGCGACGCAGGACAGGAAATGTTTGAGCGGTCGCCGATATTCCACCTGCTTTCAAATCGGCTGCTGCATGGCCGTTGGCGGCTGCCCGAGCCAGCGGGTACGGTCTCCTTTCCCCTGTTTGAAGAACTGGCTGCCCTTGGCGCAACAGATTATCTGATGACGCTTGTTCCCTTTCCTGGCGAGACAGCTCTCGAGGGCGTCGGCATTTCGTTTGCAGTCGATGGCGCCGATGGATTCACTGCCGAGCAGTTAGCGGAGGTCGACAGGTTCATGCCGGCGCTGGGGCTCGTCTGTTGCAGGATCGCCGCCATGCGCGTCGCCACCGACACCCTCGCCGTCTACACTGGTACACGGACAAGCGGACGTATCCTGAGCGGGGAAACAAGGCGTGGTGGCGGCGAAGCGATCTACGCGGCCATCCTGTTCGCCGACATCAAGAACTTCACGTCGCTGAACGAGTCATGGCCGCCCGCCAAGATCGTGTCGTGGCTGAACGAGAGCTTCGAGGCCATCGTCAACCCGGTGGAGCACCATGGCGGCGAGGTCCTGAAATTCATGGGAGACAGCGTTCTCGCAATCTTTCCAGTCGAAGACGACGAGGCAGCGGACGCCTGCGGGCGGGCATTGGCGGCCGCGAGGTCTGCCATGCGAGCGACGCACGAGCTTAACCGGGACCGGATCGAGCGCGGAGAACCCGCTATAGATATCGATATCGCGCTGCACGTAGGCGAAGTTTTCTATGGCAATGTCGGCGCCTCCCGTCGTCTCGACTTCACGGCGATCGGCAGCGCGGTCAATGAAGCGGCGCGGATCGAGACGCTGGCAGATACGGTCGGGCATAACCTGCTAGCCTCGGCACCTTTCGCCGAGCAGGTGCCGAACGGGTTTCAGCCCGTCGGAACCTTCTCGCTCAAAGGCGTCAGAAGACCGGCCGATGTTTTCGCTTGGATCGGTTGATCATCTCGAGGCCGACAGTAACTCGACCTCTTGATGAACTGCCCCCTATTACGAAAGCAGCCTCACTTTTCCGATGGTTCGAGAGGAGCTTTCGATTGGCCGATACTCGAGGCCGACCGCACCGCTGTATCCATTGGCGAAGAGCCACGCCAGCCGATCACGAAGATCAATGGTCCCTGCCCCGGGCTCGTTGCGGCCGGGATGATCGGCGATGTGGACATGGAAGACCTTGCGGATATCGCTTCCAATGACGGTCGAGGTCGCTTCGCTCATCACGGCGGAATGATAGAGGTCATAAATGATGCCGATCTCGTCGCGGCCAGTCTCGTTGACGATATCGAGCGCTTCTCGGGTGGAAGGCAGAAAGTAACCGACGTGATCGATGATCGTATTCAGCGGCTCCACTCCAAGCCTCACGCCGGTTCCTTGCAGGATCTCACCCGCCTGTGTGAGGGTTGAGACGAGAGCATCGCGTTGGGCGATATGTGTGATGCCCTCGAGATCGTCGCCCGCCTGCGCAATCAGTGTCCTTGCACCAAGCCGCTTTGCGACGGCGATCGATTGCTCCAGACCATGCAGAAAGGTATCCTGATTGCCGACATCGGTAAGCGGAATCATCGGCTCGGCGACAAAACTCGTCAGCTCAACGCCGGTTTCCCGAAGCGCAGCCTCGATTTCATCGAGATCCTTGTTCGTCCATTTCCAGAACTCGACAGCTTCAACGCCGTTCTTCTTGGCCAGGCGGATGCGGTCACCGAAACCGTCGGCTTCGTCGGCGAACAACCATTCTATGCAGGCAGATAGCTTCATTGGTCTCGTTCCCCTCAATTCATTCGATAATCGATCAACACCTGCATGATATCAGCGGCATTGTTGTCCACCAGTTCGTAGCCATCACCGGCCTTTACAATCGGGAAGCGGTGCGTGACGAAGCCCTTGAGGTCGCTGGCATACTCGCGAAGGAATTCTTGGGCGATCTCTGAACGACGACCCATGGACCAGAGCGGCCCCAGCAACGGGTTGACCGCGCCGACCTGGGAGGAAATGACGCGGGGGCGGTTATGGTGAAACTCCCCGGACAGGCTCAGCGTCTCGAAGGTACCGCCGTACCACGAAAGCGCGATCACCGTGCCGTTGAAACCCACCGTCCGGATGGCAGCGTTCAGGGCCGGAGCGGAGCCAGAGACTTCGATGACAAAATCCGCTCCCCGCCCGTCGGTGATGTCGCGCACAGCCTCTGCGACGGTCGCGGACGGTTCGAGCAGATGGGTGGCGCCGCCGGCTTTTGCCACGGCACGGCGTGAGGCCACGCCGTCCACGGCGATGACCCGGCGCGCGCCGTTTCTTTTCAGAAGGCGTACAATGATCTGGCCGATGACACCCAGCCCCATGACCACGACATCAGCGCCGAGTGGGATGTTTGCGTCGAGAAGACCGTTATACGCCGTATTCATATTGGCGGTGAATACGCCGATCTCCGGATCCGGCAGGTTGCTAAGCGGAATGACCGCGTCGGCACTGACAACAGCATGATCACCGTGCGGCGAATAACTGTACACAAGGTCACCCTCGGAAAGGACCGTAACACCCTGGCCAAGCGCCGACACTCGCCCCACCATCGCGTAGCCGTAGCGTGCGGGCCACGTCCAGGATGAGCCATTGGCCGCGGAAAACAGGCGCGTTTTCGGATCCATCGTTTGCCGCCATTGCGGTGCAAGGCCCCTGTAGACATTGAGCTCGGTTCCCGCGCTGATGCCGGAAACGATCGCCGTGAGCTGGACTTCCCCAGTACCGGGTACCCGAACCTCCTCTTCCCGGATCTCTGTTGCTCGTGGCCCGGTGAAATAAAGCGAACGTGTGCGCATGATATAAATTATCCTTTCACGCCACCGGCGCTGAGGCCGCCGACGATTTGATTCCTGAACATGAGAAAGAGAATGACAACCGGCGCGGCGATCACGACGCCACCGGCCATGACCTCGCCCCAGCTGAACGAGTAGGGATCGAACAGGGTCTGAAGGGCCAACGGCAGGGTCTTCACCTCGACTTTGGTGATCAGCGACAATGCCATCAGGAATTCGCCCCACGAGAGCACGAAGGCGAAGGTTCCGACGGCGACCACGGCGGGCCGGATCAACGGGAAGGTGATCCGGTAGAGCGCGCCAAGCCGCGAACAGCCATCGATCAGGGCTGCCTCCTCGAGTTCGACGGGGACACTGTCGACGTAGCCCTTCAGCATCCACACCGCGATCGGCAGGCCAAGCGAAAGATGGATGAAAGCCAGCGCCCCCAGACTGTTCGTCAGGCCGAGGCTGCGGGCGATCATGACGATCGGCACGATCACGGCGACGGCCGGCAGCATCTGCGTGCCGAGAATGAGGAAACCGATTATATCGCGGCCAAGATATTTGAAACGGCTCAGCGAATAAGCTGCCGGTACCGCCAGTATCAGCGTCGCCACCGCGGTTACCCCTCCGACGATCAGGCTATTCCTAAGAGCGATGAGGAAATCGGTGCGAGCGAGGATCCCCTCGAAATGCTTCAATGTGAACGATCCCGAAATCAGGCTGCCGCTCATGATGTCCTGATCTGGTTTGATCGACGCGACAAACACCCAGAGGATCGGCAACAGCATCAAGCCCAAGGCCAGCACCGTCAGGCAATCGAGCATCACTTCTTGAGTGTAGCTGCGCCTCATGACTGTCTCCTCTGAAGTCGAAGGGTAAGCAGCGCCGCGACAAACAGGAGAACAAGCATGACAATGCTGATCGCGGCGGCGTAGGCAGGGCGAAGATCGACGAAGACGGCCTTGAACATGGCGATGCCAAGCGTGGTCGTCGCGTCACCGGGCCCGCCCTTGGTCATGATCCACGGCAGGTCGAAACTGTAGAAGGCGAGGATACCGAGAACGAGACTGATGATGACGAGCGTGTCCCGGATCGCCGGAAAGGTCACGGCGGCGAACCGATGCAGCGGTCCAGCGCCATCAACCGCGGCAGCCTCGTAAAGCTCATTCGGGATCGCCTTCAGCGCGGCCAGCACCGCCAGAACAAGGAACGGAGCGCCCTTCCAGCCAGAGATGAAGATGATCACGGCCAGTGCCTTGTTCGGGTCCGTGAAGACATTGCTGTCTCCCGCCAGCCCAACGAGATGCAGGGCGTGATGAACAGGCCCGACCTGGCTGTCGAGCAGGAACCGCCAGCCATATCCGAGCACGATGAACGGCATGACCCAGGGGAGAAGGATCACCGCCGACGCCAGACGCGCAATCGGCGTTTCCCGATTGAGCAGCAGCGCAAGAGGAAGGGCGATCGCGATTTCGACCGCCACCGTTCCAAGGGTCCAGATCACCGTTCGAATGAATGCGGACCAGAGAGCATCATCGGCGAGGAGTTCCCGATAGTTGATCAGTCCTCCCCAGGCTGGCACCGGGTTGCGAAGCAGGTACCAGTCCTGAAAGGATAGCCACGCATCATAGGCCAGTGGAACCACGGCGATCGCGAATGCCGCGCACGCGGCAGGCAGGATCAACGCGTAGGGGAGAGCATTGAACCGGGCTTGCCGTTTACGTGCCATCCCGGCCTCTCCCCATGCTTCGATAGTGTCGACGGCCATGGCAGCCTCCGGCTTTTAGAAACGGGATCAGCGAGCGAGGGTCTTGTCTATGTTGACGCAAAGCTGCTTCGTCGCGGCCTCCACGTCCTGCTGCCCGAGTGCCACCGCCTGCACGGCCTTCTGGATCGTATCGACTTCGAGCTGACCCATCTGCGGGATAGCCTCGTGCGGATACTGGTAGGGACGCGCGTTCTGAAGCTGTTCGACGAAGAGCTTGTAGGGGAATTCATCCCACGGCGCCTGCTTGGCGATCTCGATGCTGCCAGGGATGAAGCCACCAGCCGTCGCGAGCGCCTTCAGGCCGTCGCCGTGGGTGGCGTACATGATCCACTTGGCGGCCGCGTCCTTGTTGGCAGATGCATTCCACAAGACGAGCGGCCAGCCGCCAAGGAAGCCATCACGACCCTTCGGACCGGCGGGGACCATGGCGATATCCACCTGATCGAGAAATGCCGGCTTTTCCTTCTGCAGGTCGCGGTAGAGGCTGGGATCGGAGAGGATCATGGCATACTTGCCATCAAGGAAGCCGCGGCGGAACGTGTTTCCGTCCATCGTGCTTGCGTCGGGATGGGTAGCCTTTTCCTTGTAGATGCTGACATAGGTCGTCAGCGCATCCTTGAACTGCGCGGTGTCGAAGCCACACTTGCCTTCGGTCGTCAGCATCGACGCGCCGTATCCGAGATAAGCGCTCATGAAGTTCTGCACGGTGAAATAGTCGAGGCTCATCGACAGGCCCATGCCGTACACACCATCGCCCGTCAGCTTCTTGGCGGCCGATGCCAGTTCCTCCCAGGTCTCCGGCGCCTTGTCGATGCCGGCCTTCTTCAAGAGATCCTTACGGAAATAGAGCGCGCGCGTTTCCACAGAGACCGGCGAAGCCCACCAGTGATCAGCAAGATGGTAGTAGCCCTTGTCGCCTGGCCAGACGTTACTGGCAACGTCGGTCTTGTTCTCAGCGTCATAGGCCTTGAAGTATTCATCGAGCGGCTCGAGTGCGCCAGCGGCCTGGAACTGTGCGACCACGTTGTTGCCGAGCATGGATACATCCGGCAATCCGCCGGCGGTCAGCGCGCTCACCAGCCGCTGCTGCTGCTCGGACCATGGGACGATTTCCATGTTGACCTTGATATCAGGATTCTTCGCTTCAAACCCCTCGATAGCGGCCTTCCAGGCGGCAATATCGTTCGGGTTGGTGCTGAACTGCCAGAACGTCACGTTCTCGGCCGCATATGACAGTGAAGATGCACTCAGCAGGGCTGCAAGCCCTGCTGTCCAAACAGCGAACTTTCTCATGGGTCCCTCCTCCAAGGTTCCAACCGACGCCGCCCTCCTCGGCGACTATGTCATCGTTGACACATGTCATCGTTAACACTCCTCCCCTGAAGGGTCAACGACTTTGTCTCAGGCCTGAATTTTGGCTGTCGATGCGCGCTTGATGAGGCTGGTTTGCAGGAGCAATGCGCGATCGGTAGAGCGCCCCTCGATGCCTGCAAGCGCCAAGGCAAACCCTGCCTCCCCCAAATCCGTCATGGGCTGGGCGACGGTCGTCAGCGGCGGGGTGAGATTGGGAGCCAGCGTATCGTCAAAGCCTACGACGGACACGTCGCGCGGCACCGACAAGCCGGCCTCGTAGAGCGACTGTAGGACCCCAGCCGCGAGGATATCGCAGGTCGCAAAAATAGCGGTCGGTCGTTCAGAAAGAAGGAGAAGCCGCCTTCCATGTTCGTAGCCTTCGGCGCTGGAGGCAAGCGGCGGCTCATTATTATAGCGTCCAAGCCTGATGATCGCCGGATCGATCGGATAGCCTGCTTCGACCAGCGCGTCCTTATAAGCCGCAAGCCTGTCGTCCTCGACAGATCGCCCCCTGCCCGGATCCGGCCAGAACAAGCCGGGGTCGCCGCCCAGGAACGCGATCCTTCGATGACCGAGCTCGATCAGATGCCGCATTGCATCTCTGGCGCCCACATAGTTGTCGACACGAACGAACGGCGCGTCCGATGTGGTTGCCCGTTCGATTTCAACAACGGGTATATTTGCCGCCAGAGCCAGCTCAACGGCGCTTGGACCGGTTGCATGATTGAAGACGATCGCATCAACCTGCCGCTGGCGAAAGAAATGTACAGCATTTGTCTCTCGCTCTGCGTCGCCGCCGTGATTGACGATGATGGTGCTGTACCCCTCACGAAGGGCAGCTGCTTCGAAACCACGCGCCACGTTGACGAAGAACGGGTTGACGGTAATCGATGAGACGATGAAACCGATGGTATAGCTGCGGCTGGTTCTCAGCCCACGCGCCACAATGTTCGGCTGATAGGAGGTGCGCCGCACCACTTCCTCGACCTTGCGTCGCGCATCCTCGGAGACATAACCGTTGCTCTTGAGCACACGATTGACGGTCGCGGTGGAGACCCCTGCCATCTTCGCCACCTCAATCAACGTGGGATTCTTCACCGCCATCCTCCGGGTTTCATTCCGCAAGCGATAGGACGACAGAGGCAGTTCGTCAACGAACGATGTCATCGATGACACTTAACGACGGACAGCTAGAGCGATGCAGTGCGTCACCCACCGAATGCGACAGGCAAAGCATAGTTTGCACAAAGTCCGACCCGGTGGGCCTTTCTGCGACACGACGACACCGGTGGCTCCATATCGCGCCACAGGTTCGGTGACCCTCGCTTCATCTTCGCCTTAGCGATTCACGGGAAGAACGCGCAATCGCTTCAATGCACACTCGCGCCCGTTACCGCATCGAACAGGTGCGCCTTTGCCGGATCGATCTTCAGGTGGATCGGCTGGCCGGGTGACAGCGAGGGGCGGTTTCGGACTGCTGCGACGATCGATTGGGCGCCCGCCTGCAATTGCAGATGCGTATCCGAGCCGGTCGGCTCAATGATAGTGACCTTGGCCTGTAGTCCGCTCGAGTCGACGGCAATATGTTCCGGACGGATGCCGAGCTGGACGGGCCGGCCAAGATGCCGGCGAGCGATTTCCGGCAGCGCCCAGTGCAGGTCTTCCGCATCCTGCAGTCCCAGACTCCCATCTCGATCGGTGATGAGCCCGTCGATGAAGTTCATCGACGGCGACCCGATAAAGCCGGCGACGAAGCTGTTGGCCGGCGCATCATAGATCTCGAGCGGCGAGCCGATCTGCTCGATATGGCCGCCCCGCATGACGACGATGCGGTCTGCCATGGTCATGGCCTCCATCTGATCGTGCGTGACATAGACCATGGTCGTGCCGAGGCGCTGGTGCAGCGTCTTGATTTCAGTGCGCATCTGCACGCGCAGTTTGGCATCGAGATTGGACAGCGGTTCGTCGAACAAAAACACTGCGGGATTGCGAACGATAGCGCGGCCCATCGCCACGCGTTGGCGTTGCCCACCGGACAGTTGTCGCGGATAGCGATCGAGCAGCGTGGCGAGATCGAGGATCGCGGCTGCGTTGTTGACCTTCTGATCGATCTCCTGTCGGCTGCGCCGCGCAAGCTTCAGCGAGAAGGCCATGTTGTCGCGCACCGTCATGTGCGGGTAAAGCGCGTAGGACTGGAACACCATGGCGATATCGCGCTCATTGGGTTCGAGATCGTTGACGATGCGATCGCCGATTTCGATCTCGCCGTCGCTAATGGCTTCCAGCCCGGCGATCATGCGCAGCAGGGTGGATTTTCCGCAGCCCGATGGGCCGACAAGGACCATGAACTCGCCGTCCTGCGCTGCAACAGAGACGCCGTGCAGCACTTCGAGTGCCCCATAGCGTTTGACGGCGTTGCGAATGGTCAGTCTTGCCATTGGATCTGTCTCCCGAAAATCTCGGCCGGTGCTTCAGCGCCCGCCCATGCCCGCATTGAGGGCGATGCTGTTGTAGATCAGCTTCTGCAGGATGATCGCGAGGAAGACGCCTGGAAGCATGGAAAGAGTCGCGCCGGCCATCAGATAATTCCACTGCGTGCCTTGCTGCGTCTGGAACAGCGTCAGGCCAACGGGCAGAGTCGCATTGTCAGAACCGGTCATGACGATCAGTGGCCAGAGGAAGTTGTTCCACTGCCCGATGAAGGTGAAGAGCGACAAAAGGCCGATTGCCGGCATGGATAGCGGCACGATGATACTGACAAGGATGCGCAGACGCGAGGCGCCGTCGATCCTTGCGGCTTCCTCGAGTTCCATAGGTATGGAGAGGAAAAACTGCCGCATCAGGAATGCACCGAAGGTGCCAAACGAAATCGGCAGGATCACGCCGGGGAAGGTGTTGACCAAACCCAGCTTGTTGACGATCAGAAACAGCGGAATGATGAGCATCAGCGGCGGCACCATCAGCGTGCCGATATACCCGAGCAGCAGCATTTCGCGGGCCCTGAACTTCAACCGTGCGAAGGTGTAGCCGGAGAGGCACGAGACGACGACAGTGATCGCCGTTACGCAGATCGAAATGATGGCGCTGTTGAGGAAAAAACGGCCAAACGGCAGTTGAGTCCAGGCCGCGGCAAAATTACCCCATTCGAAGACCTCTGGAATGATGCGTGGTGGTATCGCCGCCACTTCGGCATTGGAGCGCACCGCATTCGATACCATCCAGAAGAATGGAAAGAGAAAGGCGATCGCGACGAGCGTAATTGCCAGGTGATTGACGACATCAAGCGCCAGCTTCCGGCGTGCTCTGGCTTCGGATTTAAGCGTCATAATGCACCCATTTGCGCTGAAACCAGAATTGCAGTGCGGTCAACGCCATGATCAGCGCGAACATGACCCAGGCGATGGCGGAAGCGTAGCCCATCTGAAAGTTCTGAAAGCCGCGCTGGTAGATGGCGTAGCCAAGTGTCGCGGTCGACGATCCCGGCCCGCCCTTGGTCATGACGAAAATCTGGTCGAAGACCTGCAGTGAGGTGATCGCCGTCATGACGGTGCCGAAGAAAAGCGTCGGCGAGATCAGCGGCAGGCGGATTTTCCAGAAGCGATCCCAGGCGGTGGCGCCATCAATGCGCGCCGCTTCCAGATAACTTGCCGGCACCATGTCGAGCGCGGCGTTGAACAGAACCGTATTGTAGCCGACGCCAGCCCAGATCGACGTGAGAACAACGGCCTGCATGGCGAGCGTACGATCATTCAGCACACCGGAGAACGGTAAAGACAGGGCTGCCATCATGCTGTCAAACAGACCGCCGCTTGTGAATATCAGCATCCAGACCATGGCGACTGCGATCAGCGGCGTGAAGGTGGGCAGAAAGAAGATAACCCGGAACCAACGCTGACCGATCTTCAAGCTGGCAATCCAGGTCGCCAACCCGAGCGAGATGACGATGTTGAGCACCAGATATTCGACGGTGAAGAAGACGGTGTTGCGCATGACCGTCCAGAATTGCGGGTCGGTCGTGAACAGACGAACATAGTTGGAGAAGCCGACGAAGCGCGGAGTCCCAAGCAACTGCCAGTTCGTGAAGCTGAGCGCAATCGAAGCGAGGATCGGCAGGACGAGAAACAGGACAATACCGATCAGGCCCGGCAGCAGGAAGAAGAAGGCCGTCCATCCGTCGCCTCTAAACCATTTGAGCGAGCGTGGCCTTGGTCTTGCAATCATGTCGGTGTGCTTGCCCAGCATCATGGGCCTCTCCTTTTCGGCAAGGGCACTGCGGTCGGGCCGATGGCCCCCACCGCAGGCCGGCCAGGTGCCCGGCTTATGGTAACTGGCTCTGAATGTCGCTCAGTACGCCATCTGGCTTCGTGTCGCCGGTCAGCGCCAGCGGCACGTACTGCATCACCAGATTCTCGAACTGGTTCCATTTCTCGTTGATGCGGAATGGCGTGGTATGGGCGAACATGTATTCCAGCGTATCGCGGGTACCGCTGACATTCTTCGCCGCTCCATCATACCAGGCGGTCTGCTGTGCGAGCCGAGCCGGCAGCGCACGTCCGGCCGAACCGAGGATTTCTGCAGCCTTCGGGCCGGTCAGCACCTGCAACGCCTTGAAGGCGGCGTCCTTGTGCTGGCTGGAAGCGGAAATGCCCCAACCGGAGCCCGCCGTGATGAAGCGAGACGGGCCGTCGCCGCGCGGCAGCGGTGCAATGCCGATCTTGAAGTTGACGTTCGCCTGACCGGTGATCAGCGACCAGGGACCATCGATGTACATAGCAACATTGCCCGAGGCGAAGCGACCGCTTGCGGCAGAAGCGTCAGCAGCGGAGGCAAAGACCGGCGAGAATTTGTCCTTGGCCGTCAGATCGGCATACTTGCTGAAGGCATCGGTAAAGCCGGCATTGGTCAGGTCGAATTCATTGTCGGCGTTGAAATAATCCGCACCGAGCGCGACAGGGCCAGCAATGAAATCGAAGGCTTGCGTCCCGTAGCCGAAGTTTCCGTCCTTCGTCAGAGCCTTGGCGTCAGCCTTGAAGTCGTCGAAGGTCCAGTCCTTCGCGGGCTCCTTCAAGCCGGCGGCAGCGAACTTGTCGCGATTGTAGAAGACCATCCACGGACCGACGTCATAGGGCAACGCATAGAGTTTGCCGTCCTGCGAAAGGCCGGACATGATCGATGTCTCGAAATCCGCCACCTTCATGTCGCTGCTTTTCACGTAGTCATCGAGCGGCGCCAGGATCGAATAGAAATTCGGCAGGCGCATCGACTGCATCGAGACGATATCCGCGACCTGCCCCGATGCCGCCAGAACCGGCAGGCGCGTCCAGTAATCCGTCCAGCCGGAAAGCTGCAGATTGACCTTGATATCGGGATATTGCTGGGTGACGAGATCGGCCAGTTGCTGCCAGAGTTCGGCATCGTTCGGCTGACCCCACATCTGCCAGGTCAGGGTGACGGGGGCATCCTGCGCCTTGGCGTTTATGCCGGGTAGTGAACTCGCCACAAGGGCGGCTGCAAAGATCAATGAATGCTTCACGATTGTTCCTCCTCCTGAATGACTTTCGTTGCAGTGACGTTCATCACACTCCGGACACTCCCCTCCGGCTTGTTGGTGCGGCCCGTTCAGGCCGCGATCATGACCTCCAGGTCGGCGATCAGGCCGATCAGTTCCGTTCGCTGGCGCCGCCACGTATCCGGGTCGTGTCCCGGCTCCAGAATGGCGGTCATGCGCTGGAGGAAGTCTGGCGGCAGCCGCTCGAGTTCGGCCGCCATCGGCAGATTCCAGCCGTCACCCGGAAAATAGACCCGGTTGAAGGCGAAGACGGTCTGCAGGATCGCATTGGCAAGCTTGCCGGTCAGCCCGACGAGAAAGACGAGATCGCGGCGAACAACCTTGCTCTCATAATGATAATCCCTGGCCCAGTAGCGCAGGATATCCATGCATTGGCTGAGCACCGAAGCCCTCAGCGCTTCCGGATATTGCGCCAACTGTTGCTTCCACCCCGCCAGCAAACCGCGTGGGTCAACGATGATCTGCTGGCTGGCAAGATCCGTCGGCAGATGGTAGCCCCAGATCGTCCATTCGAAGCTCTTGGGTACGACGATGCCATCAAGCCAGGAGTCCAGATCGCGCTGGACGCCAGCATAACGGCGCATCCAGACACGCTCCATTCGAATGCCTTCCGCCTGCCAGCTCCGTAGCGCGGCATCGAAGCGTCGCCATGCTGCGGTCTGGCGAACTGTCGGTCCGCGATAGGCATCGGCATAGACCCTGAAGTCGAAATCCGATTGCGCATCCGACCACCCCTTACCGCGCGATCCGGCGAGCGCGACGGCACCATTGCCGTCTTCTGCCAGATCGGCGATCAAGGGAGTCATAGCGGCTATGAGTTCGGCTTCGCGGCTCATGACGGCACCGGGCGGGCTGGGCTTCGTTCTCTCCTCAATCCTTCAGGATAAGCTCGATGACGGGGGTGACGACGTCAGGCTTCAGAACCGGGAGTTCCAGTGTCAGTATCCCCTCGCCCACAGCGACGCCAATGTTGGAATCGACTTCCGCATCCGGGTCAAGCCAATGCAACTCGCTGGCATCGTGCAGGAACTGCGCATATTTGACCTTGCGCCCCAGCCCTTCGATATGAATATGCCGGAACGGCCAGGCCTGGATATGCAGATAGAGGCGGTTGCCTTTCTGGGTGAAGCGGCAACCGCTCGGCGCCTTGTAGCTGGAGGGGCCGGCGCCATAGATCGCGCGGCCGTTCAGCCGCATCCATTCTCCGTACGTATCGAGCGCGGTGACGGCGCGGGCATCAAAGGTGCCGCGGCCGGTCGGGCCGACATTCATCAGAAGGTTGCCGCCGAGCGCAACAGTGTCGACTAGGATATTGATCAGCTGCCCCGCATCCTTCCAGCTGGTCTCATCGCGATAGTAGCCCCAGGAGCCACTGAAGGTATGGCAGGCTTCCCAGCGCACCGGCAGACCGGCGACCGTCGGAGCGACACGCGGGGTGTATTGCTCCGGCGTGACGAGATCAGGCATGTGGTCGGCATCGCGCGGCAGGTCGAGGCGGTCGCCGACGATGATGTCCGGCTGCAGCTCACGCACCAGCTTGATGAGGTCATCGCTTTCCCAATCGGCGCGCCCCTTGCCGGGCAAGCCCTTGTAGACGCGGCGGGGATAGCTGAAATCGAACCAGATCACGTCGATCTTGCCGAAATTCGTCAACAGTTCAGTCACTTGATCCCGCATGTATTTGGCATAGCGCCTGACGTCGCGACCCTCGTTGAGCTTGGCGGCATCGGGATGATTGCGTTGCGGATGATGGGCATCGATCGGGAAATCCGGATGATGCCAGTCGAGCAGCGAATAGTAAAAGCCGACCTTCAACCCTTCGGCGCGAAGCGCTTCGACGTAAGGGCCGATCAGATCCTTGCCGTAAGGGGTATTGGTCACCTTGTAGTCAGTCACCTTGCTATCCCAGAGGCAGAAACCCTCGTGATGCTTGGCAGTAAGAACGACATACTTCATGCCCGCCTGACGAGCGCGACGTGCCCACTCGCGGGCATCATAGAGATCGGGATCAAAGTTCTCGAAGTACTTCTGATAGGACTCGGTTGTGAATTCTTCGCGGTTTTTCAGCCATTCGTGGCGCGCGCCGAGCGCATACAGCCCGAAGTGAATGAACATGCCGAAGCGATCATGTCCGAACCATGCCTTGCCATCGACCACACTATGGCCGCCAGTGATTACTGCGTCGCTCACACTATCCTCCCGAAAGTTGCGGCTTCATCGAACCGGTTCGATTTAATCATCGATTGGATCATCCAGCATGTCAAGCTCTCTGTTGAAATGTTCTCAAGCATATTGCTTCACGGCCTACAAATGCTAGATTTGTGACAACAGCGCGTCGGAGAAATGATCTTCGATAGCAAAGACAAGGGCGATAGAAACGGTTCGAAACATTCATGGCCACAATTCGTGATGTCGCCAAGCTCGCTGACGTCTCCGTCTCGACGGTTTCGCTGGCTTTGAGCAATCCGGCGCGCGTCAGCCCAAAGACGCTGGAGAAAATTCGTCAGGCGATTGCGGCCGTCGGCTTCGTTGCCGATCCGCTCGCCCAAAGCCTGGCGCGCGGGCGCAGCCGCATGATCGGCTTTGTCGTCGGCAATGTCGGCAACCCGTTTTTCGGCGATATCCGGCGCGAGCTCGAAAACTACGCGCTCGACCACCAGCATTTCGTCGTCGTCACCGACTCCTCCGGCAAGACGGATCGCGAGAGGGCGATGGTTGAGCACTTGATCGGCCTCAAGACCGCCGGCCTCGCGCTGGCGCCGTCCGGCTATGACCGGGATTACCTCGACTTCGTCGCCGGCCTCAACGTACCGATCGTCTGCTTCGACCAGAAGGTTGCCGGCATTGAGCGCGATTTCGTCGGCTCCGACAATTATCTCGCGGGTGCCATGCTGACCGAGCATCTTTTGCAACTCGGTCACCGACGCATCGCGTTCATCACCGGCCCGAGCCATATGCACACGGCAACCGAGCGCTATCGCGGCTTTGCCGAGACGATGGCCAATGCCGGCGTCGACGTGAACCCGAATTTCATCGTTGATGGCCAGTTCACGCGTACCGCCGGCTACGAGGCTGCGATGCGATTGCTGATCCAGCCCGAGCGCCCGACTGCGATCCTCGGCGCTAACAACACCGTGGCGCTCTCGGCACTGCAGGCGATGCAGGAGCTGGGCTTCCGCTGTCCGGAAGACATCTCACTCGCCATGATCGATAATGTTCAGTGGAGCTCCGTGATAACGCCCCGCATCACCATGGTGGTTCAGGATACCCTGGCACTCGGCGGCATTATCGCGCGCCGCCTCATGCATCGCATCAACAAGCCGCAAGGAGCTGTCGAGCCGCCGCAGGATTTCGTGCTGACACCCAAATTCGTCCCCGGCAACTCATGCCGAAGAGTGTGATTTTCCGAAACTGCATGGCGGCCTGCCGAACGTTCAGCTTCCAGTCAGCCCGAACTGCCGCATCAATATGACGACCCCAGCACCGACAACGAAAGCGGCAACACTCATTGCTAACCACCATCACGGCGACATCACCGGTCTACCGACACCTAGAGGTTTTATCCGATACCGCTTGCCTTGATTTCACGAACCAAGACCAGGGCTGACGAAAGTGCCCGGTCGACTTCATCAAGGCGAACAGGAACCAAAAGAAGCTGTCGGCCAGTCATACCGATGATCGCCTCCATCACCTCGTCACAGCGTCGGTACATTCTTCATTCTCGATGGTCACCTCCGCATCGAAATCCTGAGCGACCTGAGACGCACCGAGGTTGAGTGCCTCGTCTCGACCGATGATGAAGCGTTCACCTACAACAAGCAAATCAATAGACTTGCTGCTGTCCAAGAATACGCCATGATCGTCAACGCTCTGAATCAGGGAGTGCCAGAGGAACGGATCGCGAAAGTTCTCTCGGTGAACGTGTCGACGATCCGGCGGCGCTCACGCATGTTGAATGGGTTTTGCACCGAAGCGACGGAATTGTTGAAGGATAAGAACTGCCCGATGGCAATCTTTGAGATCTTCAAAAAGATGCAGCCTCTCAGACAGATCGAGGTCGCTGACATGATGATCAACGCTAACAACTATTCTGTCGCCTTTGCATCCGCGGTATTGGCAGGCACGCCGCGCAACCAACTGGTGGAGCCAGACAAACCCAAGAGCGTCAAGGGAATGACTGCCGATGCGATCGCGCGCATGGAGAAAGAACTATCCCGCCTGCAAGAGGCTATGGCTTAGATCCAGGATACCATGGAAAGGATCACTTGGAGCTGACCGTCGTCAAAGGCTATCTTAAGCGCCTACTGGGAAATGCCCGCGTGGTCAGCTATCTCGTCGTCAATCGGCCGGAATATCTTCCCGAGTTTCAAAACATCGTCGACATTACGTCAACGATGCCCTCGGAAAATTGATGTCTAAAGTGGAAATGGGCCATTCCGAACGCGCCCGTGTGGCAGGATCAACAAGCGCCGACAATAATGTCGGCTCGCCGCGCCGCGCATGGCCTCCAATACAAGAATTCTACCAAAGGTTGTTGTGACCTTGTGTACCGCGTATTAAACCTCACACCGCGCTCCTGCGCGCCTCATCAAGATAGATTTCGCGTAGACGGGTAGCGATCTGGCCGGGCGCGCCCGTGCCGATCGTCGCGCCGTCGATCTCAACCACCGGCATCACGAAGGTCGATGCGCCGGTGATGAAGGCTTCGTCGGCTCCCTGAGCTTCATCGATGGTGAAGTTTCGTTCGACAACTTCCATTTGCGCTTCCTTGGCGTAGCGCAGGAGACTGGCACGGGTGATGCCATGAAGAATGTCGTTCGACAGCGCGCGAGTGATGATCTTGCGACCCTTGACGATATAGGCGTTGTTCGCCGTGCCCTCGGTCACATAGCCGTCCTGCACGAACCATCCGTCGTCAGCGCCAGATTTTTTTGCCATCATCTTGGCCATTGACGGATACAGGAGCTGCACCGTCTTGATGTCGCGACGCCCCCAGCGGATGTCGGGGATGGAGATCACCTTGATGCCGGTCTTTGCCTTCGGCGCGTTCACGAGAGTAGGAACCGACTGCGTAAACAAGACAACGGTCGGCTCGACCTCATCGGACGGGAACGCAAAGTCGCGATCGCCCGGATTGCCGCGCGAAATCTGCAGATAGACGACACCCTCGTTCAAGTCGTTTCTCGCGACGAGTTCCCGGTGTATGGCGAGCAACTTATCGGACGACAGCGGGTGGCGAATGCCCAACTCCGCCAGCGAGCGTTCCAGCCGCGCGACGTGGCCGCCGAAATCCAGAAGCTTGCCGTCGACTACCGAGGTCACCTCGTAGACGGCGTCCGCAAAAACGAACCCGCGATCGAAGATCGAGATCTTCGCTTCGTCTTCGGGCAGATATTCCCCATTCAGATAGACAATTCGGCTCATGTGTACAGCACTCACTCCAGGTCTCTGGTCGATCGGATCAGGCGTGTCGCCTCACCAACTTCAGTTCAGCAGCGTATCGCAGAAGATGGTCCCCATCTCCGGCAGCACATTCGGATAGTCCTCGCATATGCCCTTTCCCTGCGTCATCAGGCAAACGATGATCGGGGCCCTTCCTTCGACAGCAACACGTATCAGATCGTGTTTGTAGTACGAAGCCCGCGGATCGCCCGTCCACGAATTCTGCCCAGCTTTGCTCCACAACTGAGCGTCAGCCGGCACTCCACCTCCGAGGAACTCCGCGACCTGGAAATGCGGTTGCTTGGCTTCAGTGCTGGCGCGATCGCGCAAGAGGATCGCCTGTGCCCTTTCACGCGCCTGGTCGGAGAGCGGAACCGTGCCGGCGAAGATCTCATGGAACAGTCGTGCAGCCGCAAGCGGGGTCAGTGCATTCAGATATTCGCCCGAGCGGCCAGCATACTGAGCCTCGCGGCCATAGCGGATATCATCCATGAGCTTCTGGGTAATGTTGCAGTTTTCGAATTCCGGCCAGCCAAGTTCATGGAAAAACTGGTTCAACCGCTCACGCTTCTGGCGCCATGTATCGAACTCCGGACCTTCCAGCAGCGTATCGCCTGTTGACCCGGTGATCAGATCGATCACGTAGTTCGTCCCCGTGTTCGATGACCACAGGATCATGTCACGCATCGCACGCGAGAGCTCCTCGTGATCGGTCACCCGGCCGGAGTCGATCGCGTGCAGCACATGCACCAGATGAAAGGCCTTGACCAGGCTGCAGGGATAGCAGCGCCAGTCACCGCGATAGGAATATCCGTCGGGCGTGTTGCCCGGACCGTTTTCGCGCAGCGCGACGTAGCCGAAATTGTCGGCGGTAAGACCCCTGTCTGCAAAGCGCTGGAGGAGTTCCGCGGTAATGCGTTCACAGCGGCCGGACCAATCGGCGTCGGATTTGAAAAACATCAAGAATACCTTCTGATAGAAAAGTGGGTCACCCGGCAGCGCGGGCGGATTTCCAGCAACGGACGAGACCGCCCTCACCGACCGGCTGCATGGCCTGCGGCGATTGGCAACCCGCTTCCGCCAGCGAACAGCGTGGAGCAAAGCGGCAACCTGGCAGGACGGCGAAGGGGTCGGGAATCTCGCCTACGATCGGCTCACGCACAGATTGCGAACGCCGCACATCCGGCACGGCCGCAATAAGCGCTTGCGTGTAGGGATGCCGGGGAGCGGCAAACAGGCTGCCGCTGTCCTGCAGCTCGACGATCTCGCCTAGATACATCACGGCGACACGGTCGCAGAGATAACGGACGACATTCATATCGTGCGAGATGAAAATGATCGTCAGCCCTTTCTCGCGGTTCAGGCGCTTCAGCAGATTGATGATCTGCGCCTGCACCGAAGCGTCGAGCGCCGAGACCGGCTCGTCGGCAACGAGCACCTGCGGATCGGCGCACAGAGCACGCGCGATCGAAACGCGCTGGCGCTGGCCGCCGGAGAGGGCGTGAGGAAACTTCAGCGCAGTTTCGGGGACGAGGCTGACCTCCTCTAGGACCCGCTGGACATTGCCCCTGCGCTCACTGCGCGTCGAGCCGGGGTGATAGTGAGCGATCACCTCTTCAAGTTGAGCGCCGATCGCAATGCGCGGATTGAGCGATGAGTACGGATCCTGGAATACCATCTGGAGGCGGCCGTCGCGATCGGGGCCGTCCAAAGGCTTGCCGTCGAACACGACACGCCCACCATCGCTGGCCTGCAACCCCACGCCAATGCGCGCCAGCGTGCTCTTGCCGCAGCCGGATTCCCCGACGATGCCCAGTATTTCACCGGGTTCGACGCCCAGATCGACGCCACGGACGGCGTGGAGATAGACCTTTTCGCGCCCGGCAAGCATGTCGAGAAGACTCCATTTGACTGGAAAGCGTCTCTCAACCTTCTGAAAATCAAGCAGCGACATCAGAGACCTCATTCAGAATGCAAGCATCGAGGTGATCTTCGGCGATGCCGGCACGCGGACGCAGCGCCGGGGCAGCCCCGACTTCGCATTCCGGTCGGGCAACCGTACAGCGCGGGGCGAAGCGACAGCCGTCGGGCGGCGAGATCAGGCTGGGAGGAGCACCCTTGATGGGTACCAGTTCGCTCTCCCGGCTGACCTGTCCCGGCAATGCGGCCAACAGGGCGCGGGTATAGGGATGCGAGGGCGCATCGAGCACGTCGCGTACCCTGCCCGTCTCGACCACGCGCCCGGCATACATCACCGCCATCCGGTCGCAAATCTGGGAGACCACTCCCAGATCATGCGTGATCAGAATGATCGACGTGCCCAGGCTGTCGCGCCGTTCCTTCAGCAGTCGCAGGATCTGATCCTGCACTGTTACGTCGAGCGCGGTCGTCGGTTCGTCGGCAATGATCAGGCGCGGGCGCAGAGCCAGCGCCATGGCGATCACGACCCGCTGCCGCAACCCGCCCGAAAGCTCATGCGGATAAGCGTCAAGCCGTCGCTCCGGCGACGTGACATGCACATCACGAAGAAGCTGCAGTGCCGCTTCCCGGGCCTGCGCGCGGGTTACCTTGCGATGACGCCGGATCACTTCGGCAATCTGGTTTCCGACGCGCATGGTCGGGTTCAGCGCCGTCAGCGGGTCCTGGAAGATGAACGCGACGTCGCGCCCGCGCACCTTCGCCAGTTGGCTCTCGCTCATGCGTGCCAGATCGCCGGCCCCTTCGAGACATATTTCGCCGCCTGCGATGCGAGCCGAGGCGCCGCCGAAAAGACGCACGATCGAGCGACAGGTCGCCGACTTGCCACAGCCGGATTCGCCGACGATGCCGAAGATCTCACCGGGGTGGACATCGAAGCTTACCCCGTCCACCGCCCGGGCGACACCGGACGGGCTGCGGAACTCGGTGACAAGGTCGCGGATGGTCAGAAGGCTCATGACTTACCCCTTCGGCTTGAGTGCTGCGGCGAGCCCCTCGCCCGAAAGCGAGAAAGCAATGCCGATCCAGACGATGGCGAGGCCGGGAAAAATGGTCATCCACGGGGCTTCGCGCATGTAGTCGATGCTTTCGACGATCAGCAGCCCCCACTCCGGCGCTGGTGGCTGTACGCCAAGCCCGAAGAAGGACATGGCAGCGACCGCCTGTACGGTCAGAACCACGTCGGACATCGAATAGACCAGAGCAGGCGTAACCGTGTTCGGCAGAATGTGGCGCAACATGACGCGCGCCTTGCCGAAACGTAGAACGCGCGTCGCTTCGATGAATTCCAGCCGCGAAACCAGGAGCGTCTCGCCGCGCACGATGCGGGCATACCCGATCCAGTTGACGATAAAGAAGGCGATGTAGAGATTGCTCTCGCTTGGGCCCAGCACGCCGACGATCGCCAGGATCAACACGTAGAAGGGAAAGGCCCATACGATATCGGTGAGGCGCATGAGTGCTGCATCGACGCCACCGCCGAAGAAGCCGGCGACAAGCCCGATCATGATGCCCATGACCATTGGCCCGAAGACGCAGATCAGAGCCAGCCGCAGATCGAAGAGCGCGCCGGCCATGATCCGCGTAAAGATGTCCCGGCCGAAATTGTCGGTGCCGAACCAATGCGCGGCGGACGGCGGCTGCATTGCATTGCCGAAATCGAGTGCGAAGGGATCATACGGGGAAAGCATCGGGGTGAGGACCGTCGTGGCGACGGTCACCGCCAGCATCAGCAGTCCGATGGCACCGGCAGGGGTGCTCAGAAATTTGCGAAGGATGTGCATTGTTCAATCCAGCCGAACGCGTGGATCCGCCAGCGCGTAGCAGATGTCGGTGATGAGGTTGACGAGGACGACCAGGATGGCAAAGAACACCGTCAGGCCCCGGATCACCGGCAGATCACGGGAAACGATGGCGTCGATCAGCAGGCTTCCGAGGCCGGGCACCGAGAAGATTTTTTCGACAACAACCGTGCCGCCGACGATCCAGCTTACCCGCACCCCTATGATCGAGATGGTGGAGATCAGGCTGTTCGGCAGGACATGGTGCAGGAAGACTTCATACCCGCGCAGCCCCTTGGAGCGTGCGGTATCGACATAGTCGGCCTTCATCGTGTCGATGAGCGCGGCACGCAGGCTCTGCTGGATAAGGGCCGCAGTGGACAGACCGACCACCAGCGAGGGCAAAAACAAACGATGCAGATTGGCGAGGAAACCATCGCCGACGCCACCTGTCGAAAACCACCCCATTCCGAGCGCGAGCCAGATGATCAGCACGTAGCAGAGCCAGAACGGCGGCATCGCAATCAGCACGACGAAGATCTGGCGGATGACATTGTCGATCAGCCGACCGCGGTTTGCAGCCGCCAGAATGGCGAAAGGCAATGCGATCAGCAGCGCGATGACCGTGGAATATCCCACGATGGCGAGCGTGTACGGCAGGCGTTCGGCCACAAGAGTGATGATCGGCTGCTTGTGGAAGATCGAGATGCCGAAACTGCCGGTCAGGCAATCGTGGAGGAAGTACAGATATTGGACCCAGAGCGGCTTGCCGAGACCCCAGAGCTCCCGCATCGCCTGCAACTCTTCAGGGCTGGCTCTCGTGCCCATGGCACGTGACGCAGGATCGCCCGGCATGATCTGGAGAAGAAGGAAGCTGGCCAGTGTGATCCCGATCAACACGGGTATCAGCATGAGCAGACGTTTGAGAATGGCGAGTATCATGGTCTTCCGCTGGCAAGGGGCACGCTAAGGCTGGCAGATGCCCCCGCCATTATCAGGCGGGGGCACGCGTATCAGTTGGCGATCTTCACGTCTTCAAGCCTGAAGTTCGAGGTCGGCAGGATCTCGAAACCCTTGACCTTGTCCTGGACGGCCCAGGCGGAGGCGGGATGATAGAGGAAGACATAGGGCGCGCCGTCATGCAGAATCTGTATCATCTGCTTGAACATCGCCCCGCGTTCCGGGCCGTTCACGGTCTTGCGCTCATCGGCGTAGAGCGCGTTCAGATGATCGTCCTTCCACTGCGTGTGGTAGGCGTTCGCGCGTTCCGGGTTAACCCCGACGAAGCCGATGATCTGGTCTGGGTCGATCGTGTCCGATGTCGTGTAGGAGACCGACATGTCGTAGTTGCCGGCCTTGGTGGTTTCCCACTGCGTGCCGCCCTCCAGCATCTGCACCTTCAACTTGACGCCGACCTGCTGCAGCATCGCCTGCAGTGCGATCGCCGCATTGCGGCTGGTCGCGGCACCGGAATCGACGACGACCTGCGCCTCAAATCCGTCCGCATAGCCTGCCTCTGCGAGCAACTGCTTGGCCTTTGCAGGATCGTAGGCATAGGGCTGAAGGCCCGGGTCGGCAAAGGCCATGACGGGCATGGCGGAAGCCGCAGGCTTGCCGGCGCCGTAGAGAACGCCCTTTACCAGCGCGTCCTTGTCAACGGCGTAGTTCAAAGCCTGGCGAACCCGGACATCATCGAAAGGCTTGTGCGTGGTGTTCAACTGCACGAAGTCGGCGCGATAAGGGATCGTCTGGCCGACGGTGATCCCGTCCTTGCCATCCAGCTCCTTGAGCTGGTTCAGTGGCGGGTCGAGCGCGACGTCCACTTCGCCTGCTTCCAGTTTCATCACACGGGCCGATGGCTCGGTGACGACTTCCAGTACCGCTTCGTCGACGTAGGGCTTTCCCTCCTGCCAGTAGTTCGGATTTCTCACCAGGTCTACGCGTGAGCCGCGCACCCGCGACTTCAGCATGAACGGACCGGAGCCAACAGGGGCCTCGAAGAACGCGTCGCCTTTCGCTTCCACCTGAGCCTTGGGGAGGATTGCGGCGGCGAAAAGGGCAAGGTTGTTGAAGGCTGGAGTAAATGGCTGGGCCAGCTTCATCGTGATCTCGTGCTCGTTGGGGATCTCGAAGCTGGTAATCGGGCGGTAGAAGCGTCCCCAGCCCGAGGCTTCCGAGGCCGCGCGCTCGATCGAGAACTTGACGTCTTCCGCCGTGACGGGTGTGCCGTCCGAGAACTTTGCATTGCGGAGCTTGAAATTCAGCGTCAGGCCGTCGTCGGAGATGGTCCAGCTTTCGGCCAATCCTGGCTCCAGCCCTTCGCCTGTCTTGTCTGGGCGGATGAGAGTGTCGAAGATCAGCAATTGCGTCCAGATCGATCCGTTATCGCTCGAAGCGATTGGATCGAGGCTGACCGGGTCATACCCCATCGCGACATGCAACGTCTGCGCATGAGCAGCCGGCCCGGCGAACGCAAACGCCGAGGCCAGAAGCAAACATTTCAAATTAAATCTCTGGATCATGAAAGAGGTTCCTAACCTTTCGTGGAGGACGCGTTCTTTGAATCGCTCCCGAACGATCGCGCAGTCGGCTCGGGTTGAGTTGGATGTTAGACAAGCGCCCGCTATACGAATAATAATAAATAACTGGCCACCTATCAGCGGGTTGATAATGGATCTTCGCGAACTTGAACTCTTCGGAACCCTCATGCGGGTTGGAACCACCACCGAAACCGCCCGCTTGCTCGGCATATCGCAGCCCGGCGTCAGCGGGCAGTTGAAACGGTTGGAGAGTCGACTCGGGGTTTCACTGTTTCACCGCACTGGAAACCGCCTTGAACCCACCCATGAGGCGAATGAACTCTTTGCGCTGGCCGTGCCCATCTTCAACACGCATTCGCTCATCCGCTCAAAGCTGCCGGCGCTGCGCAATCTGGCGGCGCGGCCGGTCTCCGTCTCTGCGACGCCCGCGCTTGTCGAAGGCTTCATCGGTCCGATCCTGATCCGCGCCGGATATCGCAACTGGAAAAAGCGGATCGTGCTCAGGGTCCACTCTCCCGAGGATGACCTACGCAACGGGGAAGCGGACATCGGTTTGCAGATGGCATTGCCGCCCAAGGCCGAGTTCCAGGCCTACAAGATCGGCCACATTCCGCTTGTCGCTGTCTTGCGCAAAGATCATCCCTTGGCGCAGATGAAGGAACTCACATGCGCTGCAGTCTCAACGCATCCGTTGGTCTGCTACAACGCAGACTGGTCACCGATGGGCGGCACGATCCGTGCGGCGTTCACGGCTCAAGGACTCAGCTATGATCCGGCATGCGTGGTTCCGTTCTGCGCCAATGTCTGCAGCATGGTGCGCGCCTGCGGTGGAGTGGGGATAGTCGATGCGATGACCGTGCGCGACTACGTGATGCAGGGTCTTGTTTCTCGGCCGATCACGGACATTCCCAACGTATCCATCATTGCATTCCACAGGCGCAATGAACCCTTGAGAGCGCCTGTGCAGGATCTGCTGACGGCTCTGCGCAAGCCAGTGGAATGACGGCAAGGATCTGAAGTGCAAATCCTCACCATCTGAAGCAACCAGGACACTTGGCTGTCGTTACGCTCGCCGCTCGTTGAAATATCGCGAAATCAGATAATCAAGAGAGAGGCGTCCGGGACCACCGGCAATGATGACAAGGAAACACACAGCCCATGTACCGTGCGTCGGCCAGGCATCGGGATAAACGAAGATCTCGATCACCAGCGTCATGCCGAGGAGAGCCAATGCCGACAGACGACTGGCCAATCCAATGACCAGCAGAAACGGAAAGGCGTGTTCCGCAAACGCGGCAAGATGAGCCGCGAGCCATGGGTCGACAAGGGGAAGTTTGTATTCCGTCTGAAACAGATAAACGGCATTGTCCGTGACCTGCCAGCCATCGACCTTGGTTTCACCCGACCGCCAGAAGACCGCCGCGATCGAGAAACGCGAAAGGGTAGCAACCACATCGTGCGGAATCCGATTGAAGATCTGGATCACACCGTCAAGCGTGTGTGCGAATCCGCGCCTTGGCGGCGATGTCATAGTGATGTGCTCATCCATTTCCAGCTCCTACGGATAGAGAGGTGAAAGCGCCGGCCTGGAGCGCTCCGGCGAGGTTGGCCGAGAGGTCGAAATCTGGGGCTGCCGACATGGCGTCGCGCACGGCCCCGGAGAGCGGTATTCCGCGAGCGAGGGCATCGAGGAAGACAGCGCCACCCGGAGGCAGGCGGTGCACTTCGACAACCATCTGCGGACGCACGACAAGCGCATCTTCCCCCTGCCAGTCCTCTATACCCGCAACCGGCATCTCGCCTGAATTCATTGCCCAGATCGTCACAACCGGATGCCGGGAGCGGAGCACGGACAGAGAGGGGTGGGGTGAAAAGACAATATCCGAGAGCTGTTCTTCGCGAACCGAGCGGAGAAGCTTAGGGTTCACAGGCGCTGCGTCGGCGGCGTGATAAGCCCTTCCTCGAACCGCTTCTAACCGGATCACATCGGCCAAATAGGGGAGTTGCCTTGCGGGTTCGAAGGTCTCGACGAAGTCCGCGAAATTATCACCGTAGGAAAGAAGCAGCGGCGAGCGTGGCGGGTGCAGAACCACGAACTCGTAGGCCATCGCCAAAAAGAAGTCGGGGCCGGTAATTCTCTCGGCGGCTGGGAAACGAGATTGGAGAGCGCCAGCCAAACCCGACAATACGTTGTTCCGGTAAACGCCAAAACGACGCAGCGGCTGTAATGCGTTCCAGGAAACAAGTCCCTGGGGCACGGGCAGGCGACTATCCCTCAGCGCCTTGGCAAAATTGTCTTGTGAAGGTGACATCGCAGAGCCTCATGCCACATGTCGCTGAGCAGCCTGCTCCAGCAATACGCCCGCCGCCTCGGCCTCGGCCCTGAGGATGCTCCAGTCTGGAACGTCGTTGTCCCACTCGACAAGGCTGGCGACCGGACCGGTTCGACCGAGCAGCTCCGCGTAAAGCGCCCATACCGGATCCTTGACCGGCGTGTCGTGGGAGTCGATCAGAAGCGGCATTCCGTTGTCGTCGACCGTTTGTGAATGACCGCTCAAATGGATCTCGCGAACGGAATGAACGGGAAAGCGAGACAGATAATCGCGTGGATCCAGGTTGTGGTTGGTCGAGGAAACGAAGACATTGTTGACATCAAGCAACAGCCCGCATCCGGTACGCTGGACGAGTTCGCGCAGAAACTCTGTTTCCTCGAGCGTGCTTTCCTCGAAGAGCAGATATGTCGCGGGGTTTTCAAGCAGCATCTGTCGGTTCAGAACGTGCTGCACCTCGTCGATATGGTCGGAAACGCGCTGCAGCGTTTCCCCTGTATAGGGCAGCGGCAGGAGGTCGTTCAGAAAGACGGTATCGTGGGTGGACCAGGCGAGATGCTCCGAGAAACTTTCCGGTTGATAGCGATAGCAGACTGTCTTCAGCCGCTTTAGGTGCTCTTTGTCGAGGGGTTGCATCGAACCGATCGACAGCCCGACACCATGGATCGACAACGCGTAATCCTCACGCAGTCTACCGAGCTGAGCGTGCGGCGGCCCGCCCTCGCCCATGTAGTTCTCAGCATGGACCTCGAAAAATCCAACGGGCTGATGGGTCTCGATGATGCTTGCGAAGTGCTCGGGCTTGAAGCCTACGCCGCAGCGGCTGGGCAGCACGGAGGATTTCATGTGTCTCTCCTGTGGGTTCGGCGGCGCCACTATGGCGCCACCTTTTAATTGACACGCCCGGTCAGACCGGCGCCGGCCCCTGCATCAACGAGCCGTTGCCATCAGGCGTCTTCATCGATGTGCAGGTTCCTGCCGGCACGAGCTTCCAGGCATTCTTCTGATAGTCGATCTTTGCAGTGCCGGCGCAGGTGGTACCGGGACCAGCGGCGCAGTCGTTCTGCCCCTTAAGCGCGATGCCGTAGCATTTCTCCTTGCTGGCAGCCTCGGCCGCGACAGACTGAATGCTACCGATCAACGCGAGCGCAGTCGTAACCGATGCTGCAAGGACGGTTATGGGAAGTTTGGTCATGGTCTTCTCCGGTATCAGTTTATTTCTGACGTGTTGGATGCCCTCAGGCGGGAGTGAGCGAGCCATGGCCCTTCGGCGTCTTCATCGACACGCAGGTGCCGGCGGGAACGAGTTTGAACGACATGCGATCGTAGTTGACGATCGATTTCCCCGCGCAGTCGTGCTTTCCCGCCGCGCAATCGTTCTGCCCCTTCATCGCAACGCCGTAGCACTTCTCTTTGCTGTCGGCGGCAAACGCCTCCGGAGCTGCGATAGTGGCGAGCGCCGAAGCGATGGATCCTGCCAAGGCAAGAGTAACGATGCCGTTCTTCATTGTTTCATCTCCGTAAAAACGCCAGCCACGATTGGCTTGCATTCTGGCTACGGAGACGACACAGCGGTTGTTACAGCGAGTGCCCCGATTTTTATCGGCGCGCGCCCGGTGTGTCATAGGATCGCAATAGAAGAGCTTGAAAACACAAGGAATTCATAGATCCATCTAAAATAGTCAGCTCCGCAGTAACAAAAGCGTGTGCCCTCGCGTATAGGATAATCGAGTGACATATTCGGTTCGCGAAGAAGAATGGGCAGGCTGGATGCGTAGCGCCATCGACGGCGACGCGCAGGCGTATCATCGTTTTCTGTCGGCAGTCGCGCCTCATTTGCGGGCAATGGCCCGCCGGCGCTGCGAGCAGTTCGGGGCATCCGTCAGCGAGGCCGAAGATGTCGTGCAGGAAGTGTTGCTCGCCATTCACCTGAAGCGCGGAACGTGGGACCCGGCGCGCCCAATCGGACCGTGGCTGTCGACGATCGTGCGCAACAAGCTCATCGACAGCTTGCGACGTCGCGGCCGTCGCGTCGATATACCGATTGACGATGTCGTCGCGACGCTTGAGGCTGAAGACCAGACGGGTAATTTGGAGCGCCTTGACGCCGAGCGTATGTTGGAGCGTCTGAGGTATCCGCAACGCGATATCGTGCGTTCCATTTCCATGGAGGGAAACGGCATACGTGAAACGGCTGCGATGCTGAAGATGACCGAGGGCGCTGTTCGCGTTGCGCTGCATCGCGCTTTGAAGTCGCTGGCCGCCCTATACCGGAGTGAGACGAGTGAAGACCGATGATCTGATTAGCCTTCTTGCGGAAGACGCTCCCGTCCGATCTCGCCTCGGACCTATGCTGGCTCTCGCACTCGTTGGGGGGCTGGCATTATCAGCCGTCCTGCTGCTCGCAACCGTCGGCATCCGACATGATATGGCGGCAGCCATAGAGACGGCCCGCGTCGTCTTCAAGATCGTTGTAACGCTGGCACTTGCGGTGACGGCTTGTGGCATGGTCTTTCGTATCGGACGGCCCGGCGCGCCAATGAGGCCATCCGCGCTCAGCCTCCTGATCCCTTTTGCGCTGTTGATCGCAGGCGTCGCAACCGAACTAATCACCGTTCCGGAAAGCAACTGGCGCGCCGCACTGATGGGACGCAATGCGGCGTTTTGCGTCTTTTTCATTCCCGTCTTGTCACTGGCACCACTTGCAGCGTTTCTATCGGCGCTGAGATATTCCGCGCCGGCAAGTCCGGCCCTGGCCGGCGGCGCCGCCGGCCTTGCATCAGCCGGCCTTGCCGCGGCGTTGTATGCTTGGCATTGCCCCGATGACAGCCCGCTTTTTCTGATGACATGGTACACCGCTGCCGTTGCTGTCGTCACAATTGCCGGCAGTGTCGCTGGAAGCCGTCTACTTCGCTGGTAGTGGGGCCGCGTTACGACCCTAATGGCTCGGCTTACTCGTCGAACTTCACGCGATCCTGTCGGCATCAATTGAGATTCACGAAGTCGAAGCTTCTCACTGATGCACGCCGGTAGGCTTTTTCGTTGAAAACCGCGCGATGCTGTGAGACGCTGTCATCGTGGTGGGACCACCGATCGCGTCCCTCTCCGGACGCTATTACTAAGTTATCGCGAGACTCGTCATGTCTTCGGCCATCGGCAGGATGACCGGAGGGTAGTTTTGTGTGCCATCAATTTTCCGGAAGGAGTCAGGACCCCGTGCGGTTCGGGCAAGAACGAGGAGGCTAGCATGCGAATAGTTAAGTTCGTTCTCGGTGTTTTTGTTTTTGTTCCTCTGTTTTCCAGTCAAGTCGTTGCCGGGTCTGAAATTCCAACAAGCGGGTCTATCGCCGCGCCACTTGGTTTCAGCTCCGCTTGCGCAAGATATGCTTGGCTATGCCAGGGCAACGGCGGTAGCAGGATCGGCGACGATGAGGCGCTCCGCGTATTGCGGGTGGTCAATAGCTACGTAAATGCCCGCGTTACCCCGGTCAAAAATCCCAGCAAATCCTTCTACTGGTCGGTCAGCAACAGCGGAGATTGCAAGGACTATGCCCTTTCGAAAATGAGAACACTCCTCGATGTGGGTTTTCCGTCGAACAGGCTGGCCCTGTCCGTCGTTCTCGATCATGACGGCAACAACCACATGGTCCTGCTGGCCCGACTGAGTTCCGGGGATTACGTTCTGGATAATCTGAGCGGCAGCGTCAAACCCTGGCGCAAGACGGGCTATACCTTCCTGGCCAGTCAAAATTTCAAGCGGAAAGGAAGCTGGCAAGTTACTCTTGCCGGCCCGCGAGCGGGCCGCTTCTACGAGGAGTAAGGGTGACGGACATCTTGATGTCTGCGTCAACCGCTCCATCCGGGAAGTAATGCGCAAAGGCATTTTGCTCGAAACCTGCAACTGGGAAGATCCTGAATCTGGCGAAATCGGCTGGTGATCGCAGTCGCCGACATCAGCCCGCCTTCAGGATCCGCTTGGGAAAGATGATGCAAAAAGCGCCGCATCCGTGCCTTCGTTGACTAGCGAGCGACAACGGTACTTGTCACGGTCGTGCTGTCATTGGAAGGACAGATCGAGGCTTGGAGTGGCTGTGGCCAACCAGGCGAAGATCGCAGAAAGATCGGGCGAATGACTCTCGGTGCAGTCGGGCCAAGCGACTTTTCTGATGTCTTCGGATACTCGCTTCGCTTGGTCGGACACTATGCGATCACCGCCGACATTACCGGCCTTTCGCCGCAGCAGACCGTCCGTGGCTTCGTGATCCTGAACGGCAAGGGCGAAAGCATCATTGGCCGAATGTGGCGGCAGGTTGCGAAAGTGCTTGTTCGTGAAGCGGGCGCATGACACCGGGCTAACCGGTGCGAAACCATTGAGTGCATCACGCATTTGCCATTGAAACCAAGGATCGTATTCTTGGTTGCATCGATCCCAGCAAGAGAAAGCTTAAAATGCGCCTCTTCAAGAAGAAGATGAATTACGCCAGAGGACCATGGCAACGCGACGACACGGGGCAGGCCTATGCCAGCCACGGTCGCTTCCGGCTGACGATAAAGCGGGCAAACGATCGCTGGTTCTACAGGGTCTCCGATCTGAATGGAGAACTACCACCGGTCGATAGTCGCCATTTCCCAAGTGAGCGGGAAACGCTGGATGCTGCCCAGGCTGAACTCGATGATCGCGGGAGCGATCCACAAGTGCAACCGGAATACTGATTTCAGGTTCAGATGCGAGAGCCCCACGCGTTCCTGCGACCGTCTCGTTACCTGTGCAGGCGGCAGACGGGTGGGGATGGACTTCGCGAAGTTCACGCGCGCCAAACGATATCGACATCGCCAACCCTCACATGCCGCGCGGTCCAAACATCACTAAATCGCTGACCCGACATCTGCCCTTGCCACGAAACCAGCAGCCAGCCACCCAAACACATCCGCATTCGTTTGACATTCGAATAATCTTCATTTTAACTGCATTAACTTTCGCAATCTTGGCTCGGAGGGGGAACGTGAGCCGGAAGATTTACGATCTTTTCGTCATTGGCGGAGGCATCAACGGGTGTGGGATCGCCCGTGACGCGATCGGGCGCGGCTATTCGGTCGCACTCGCAGAAATGAACGATTTCGCTTCGGGAACGTCATCGGGCGCGACCAAGCTCATCCACGGCGGCCTGCGCTATCTAGAGCACTACGAGTTTCGGCTCGTGCGTGAATCGCTGATGGAGCGCGAAGTGCTTTGGGCAATGGCACCGCACATCATTCGGCCGATGCGCTTTGTGCTTCCCTATCACAAGGGCGGCATCCGTCCAGCATGGCTCATTCGTCTTGGTCTGTTTATCTACGATCACCTCGGCGGGCGAAAGTTGCTGCCGCCGACAAAAGTCTTGGACATGCGCCGCGATCCCGCCGGTACGCCACTGAAAACGCTCTTCACGAAGGCTTTCGAATACTCGGACGGCTGGGTCGACGATGCCCGCATGGTCGTTCTCAATGCAAGGGATGCAGCCGACCGCGGCGCGCTGATCATGCCGCGAACGAAGGTTATCGCGGCCAGACGCGAAAATGACCTCTGGACGATCGACGCGGTCGACACGGCAAGCGGACAACCGAGCAGTTTTCAAGCCAGAATGCTTGTCAATGCCGCCGGCCCGTGGGTTGATCACGTCATTCACTCGGCCATTGGGCAAAACGAGGCTCATCATGTGCGGCTCGTACAGGGCAGCCATATCGTCGTGCGGAAGAAGTTTAACGATCCTCGGGCTTACTTCTTTCAAAACCCGGACAATCGTATCATCTTCGCGATACCGTACGAACAGGACTTCACGCTCATCGGCACCACCGACCGCGACTACTCGGCTGATCCGAAGGATGTGAAAATCACAGAAGAAGAGACGGCCTATCTCTGCAGTGCCGCAAACGAGTATTTCAGGGAGCCTATCCAACCAAATGACGTCGTCTGGTCCTATTCGGCCGTGCGACCGTTGTTCGACGATGGTGCTTCCAAGGCACAGGAAGCAACGCGCGACTACGTGCTGATCGTCGAGGGCAACGGGGAAACCGCACCTCTGCTGAATGTCTTTGGCGGCAAACTGACGACATATCGACGATTGTCTGAACACGCGCTGGAAAAGATCGCCACCGCAATTGGTCCGAAGGGCGCACCGTGGACGGCGAAGAGCCATTTGCCGGGCGGCGATTTTGCAGCGACCGGCTATGAAGGACAGGTCATTGAGTTAAAGGGCCGCTATCCGTTCCTCGCTGATCGGCACGCCCGCCGACTGGTGCGTTGCTACGGAACGAAGGCCGCCGTGATGCTCGGATCAGCGGCAACTACCGAGGACTTGGGACGCAATTTCGGTGGCGATCTCTACGAGATTGAAGTTCGCTACCTGATCGAGCATGAATGGGCCAGGCACGCCGATGACGTGCTCTGGAGGAGAACGAAGGAAGGCCTGCGTCTGACCAAGGAACAGGCTGCGCTATTGGAGGAGTACATCGCCGCGCTACCGGCTCAGATGGCCGGATAAGAAGCGGCATGTGGTCCCCGCTGTGAGGAGGCACGGGAACCGGAATGCTAGAATTGCGGAACGCCGCAAAGATGGTGGGCGCGGATTATCACATCCACGCAACCAATCTTGCGTTTGAACGAGGCACGCTGAATGTGCTGCTGGGGCCGACCTTGTCTGGCAAGACGTCGCTGATGCGACTTATGGCTGGGCTTGATCGTCCGACCAGCGGTTCCATTCATTTCGACGGCGTCGACGTCACCGGCATGCCGGTGCAGAAGCGCAATGTCGCGATGGTGTACCAGCAGTTCATCAATTATCCCGCCTTTACCGTGTATGAGAACATCGCCTCGCCGATGCGCATTGCCGGCAAGGATGCCGCGACCATCGACCGCGAGGTGCGCAAGGCTGCCGATCTGTTGCGGCTCACGCCCTATCTCGACCGTACACCGCTCAACCTCTCGGGCGGGCAGCAGCAGCGAACGGCGCTTGCCCGCGCACTGGTGAAGAATGCCAGCCTCGTGCTTATGGATGAGCCGCTTGCCAACCTCGACTACAAGCTTCGCGAGGAACTGCGAGCCGAGTTGCCGAAGATCTTCGCCCAGTCCGGTGCCATCTTCGTTTACGCAACGACCGAACCATCCGAAGCGCTGCTCCTTGGCGGCAACACGGCGACGCTGTCGGAAGGGCGCGTCACGCAGTTCGGCCCGACCATCAGCGTCTACCGCAAGCCGCTGGATCTGATAACAGCCAAGACCTTTGCCGACCCGCCGCTCAATTTCATCGACGTGGTGAAGGTTGGCGGCGTGTTTCAGCGCCAGAACGCCGACGTGTTTTCCGTTCCGGGCCATCTCGCCGCTATGGCCGACGGCCCGGTGACGGTGGCGTTCCATCCGCATCATCTCGGGCTTTCGGCACAGACGCCAGGTGCCGTGCGACTCAGGGCCCGGACGCAATTGTCCGAAATTACCGGTTCGGAAAGCTTCGTCTATCTCGACTATGACGGGGTGCGCTGGGTGATGCTTGCTCATGGCATTCACGATATCGACCCGGACACCGACATCGATGTGTTTCTGGACGCGCGTCATCTGATGGCGTTCGACACAAGCGGACGCGCGATCGCGTCCGACGCAACGGCTTGAGGGGGCAGGACATGGCACGCATCACGCTCGACCACATCCGCCACGCCTACGGGCCGAACCCGACGTCCGACAAGGACTACGCGCTTCGCGAAGTCGACCATGAATGGAACGATGGCGGCGCCTATGCGCTGCTCGGGCCATCCGGCTGCGGGAAGACGACGCTGCTCAACATCATCTCCGGCCTGCTGCAGCCGTCGCATGGCCGCATCCTGTTCGATGGCAAGGATGTGACCAACTTGCCGACACAGGCGCGAAACATTGCGCAGGTGTTCCAGTTCCCCGTCATCTACGACACGATGACCGTCTACGACAATCTCGCCTTTCCGCTGCGCAATCGCGGCGTGGCCGAGCCCGAGGTGGATCGTCGCGTTCGCGATATCCTTGAGATGATCGATCTCATGCCCATGGCGCGGCGCAAGGCACAGGGGCTGACCGCCGACCAGAAGCAGAAGATTTCTCTCGGTCGCGGCCTCGTGCGCAACGACGTCAACGCCATCCTGTTCGACGAGCCGCTGACCGTCATTGACCCGCATATGAAATGGGTGCTGCGCTCGCAGCTGAAGCGGCTGCACAAGCAGTTCGGCTTTACCATGGTCTACGTCACGCATGACCAGACGGAAGCGCTGACCTTCGCCGACAAGGTGGTGGTCATGTATGAGGGCGAGATCGTGCAGATCGGCACGCCGTCGGAGCTTTTCGAGCGGCCGAGCCACACGTTTGTCGGCTATTTCATCGGCTCTCCCGGCATGAACGTGCTTCCCGCGAAGCTCGACGGCAACCGGGCGACTGTCGGCGGCGAAACCTTGTCCCTCGACTACGCGCCGAAGGCTGCGGCGGGCGCCAAGACCGAGCTCGGTATCCGGCCGGAATTCATTCGCATAGGGCGCGAGGGCATGCCTGTTACAATCACCAGAGTCGAGGATATCGGCCGGCAGAAGATCGTTCGTGCGACGTTCGAAGGGCAGCCGATCGCGATCGTTGTGACCGAGGATTCGGAGATCCCGGCAGAGGCGCGCGTGACCTTCGATCCCGCGGCGATCAACATCTACGCCAATTCCTGGCGCGTCGGCAGGGAGGGCTGAGCGATGAACAAGACCTGGAACAACAAGGCCTGGTTTCTCGTGCTGCCCGTGCTGGTGCTGGTCGCCTTCTCGGCGGTGATACCGCTGATGACCGTCGTCAACTACTCGGTGCAGGATACGTTCGGCAACAACGAGTTCTTCTGGGCGGGCACGGACTGGTTCGTGCAGACGCTGCATTCCGACCGCTTCTGGGCGGCGCTGCAGCGGAACCTTGCCTTCTCGCTGATCATCCTCGCGCTGGAGATCCCGCTCGGTATATTCATCGCCTTGAACATGCCGAAGAAGGGGCTCGGCGTTCCCGTTTGCCTAGTGCTGATGGCGCTGCCGCTTCTCATTCCGTGGAACGTTGTCGGCACCATCTGGCAGGTCTTCGGCCGCGTCGATATCGGTCTGCTCGGCCATACGCTCGAGGCACTGGGGCTCGATTACAACTATGTCCGCGATCCCATTGATGCGTGGATCACCGTTATCGTCATGGATGTCTGGCACTGGACGAGCCTTGTCGTGCTCTTGTGCTACGCCGGCCTCGTGTCGATCCCTGACGCCTATTATCAGGCGGCGAAGATCGACGGTGCGTCGCGCTGGTCCGTCTTCCGCTACATCCAGCTGCCGAAGATGAAGCGTGTGCTTTTGATCGCCGTGCTGCTGCGCTTCATGGACAGTTTCATGATCTACACCGAACCCTTCGTCGTCACCGGCGGTGGTCCCGGTAACTCGACGACCTTCCTGTCGATCGACCTGGTGAAGATGGCCGTCGGTCAGTTCGACCTCGGTCCGGCGGCGGCGATGTCGATCATCTACTTCCTGATCATCCTGCTGCTGTCATGGATCTTCTACACCGTGATGACCATCGGCGACGAGAACGCGTGAGAAAGGAGAGGACAATGGCTCAATCAACAGCTCAGACAATGAAATACAAGCCTGCGGGCAACTTCTCCTGGGTGGTTTCGACCGTCTACATCATCTTCCTACTGCTGCCGATCTACTGGCTGGTCAACATGAGCTTCAAGGAGAACGCCGAGATCACCGGCACCTTCTCGCTCTGGCCGCTCAACCCAACGCTCAGGAACTACACGATCATCTTCACCGATCCGTCGTGGTACAACGGCTACATCAACTCGATCACCTACGTTGTGATGAACACGGTGATCTCGGTGCTGGCGGCGCTGCCGGCAGCTTATGCCTTCTCGCGCTATCGGTTCCTCGGCGACAAGCACCTGTTCTTCTGGCTCTTGACCAACCGGATGGCACCGCCGGCCGTCTTTGCGCTGCCGTTCTTCCAGCTCTACTCGGCCTTCGGGCTGATCGATACGCATATCGCGGTGGCGCTGGCGCATTGCCTGTTCAACGTGCCGCTGGCAGTGTGGATCCTCGAAGGCTTCATGTCCGGCGTGCCGAAGGAGATCGACGAGACGGCCTATATTGACGGCTACTCGTTCCCGCGTTTCTTCATCCGCATCTTCATGCCGCTGGTGGCATCGGGGATCGGGGTGGCGGCCTTCTTCTGCTTCATGTTCTCGTGGGTCGAGTTGCTGCTTGCCCGCACGCTGACGACCACGGCAGCGAAGCCGATCTCGGCGATCATGACGCGCACGGTTTCGGCCTCGGGCATGGACTGGGGCGTGCTGGCCGCGGCCGGTGTGCTCACCATCATTCCCGGCGCGCTCGTCATCTATTTCGTCCGCAACTACATCGCCAAGGGCTTCGCGCTCGGTCGCGTCTAAAAAGGAGGACCACTCATGCATTTTTCCTGGATGGCGTGGACGCTGCCGACCGCATTGTTTTTTCTCACGATTCTCGTGCTGCTGATCGGCATGAGCATCTGGGAATATCTTGCGCCGGGCGGCTCCCCGCGTGTGGGGGTCTTGAGGTTCGAGACCACGCGGGGAGATCGGCTCTTCATATCGCTGCTGGGAGCGGCGTTCATTCATCTCGCATGGTTGGGTCTTGTTGGACCCAACCTGTGGTGGGCTCTTGGCCTTGCCGTAGTCTACGCGATCGGCGTGTTCCGCTACGTCTAGGACAGGAAAATACAGATGGCCGGGGGTACTGGCCGCCTGACGTGAAAACTGCAATCGCAAACCCTGGGAGGATATTATGCGACGGCATCTACTAGCGACAACAGCAGGCATCCTGCTGGCCATGGCGGGTTCCGCCTATGCCGGCATGGACGAGGCAAAAGCATTTCTGGACAAGGAAGTCGGCGATCTCTCGACGCTTTCTCGCGCTGACCAGGAAAAGGAAATGCAATGGTTCATCGATGCGGGCAAGCCTTTTGCCGGCATGGACATCAAGGTGGTTTCCGAAACACTGACGACCCATGAGTATGAATCGAAGGTTCTGGCGCCCGCCTTCACGGCGATCACCGGCATCAAGATCACCCATGACCTGATCGGTGAAGGCGACGTCGTCGAAAAGCTGCAGACGCAGATGCAGTCGGGCGAGAACATCTATGACGCCTACGTCAACGACTCTGACCTGATCGGTACGCATTGGCGCTACCAGCAGGCCCGTTCGCTGACCGACTGGATGGCGAACGAAGGCAAGGATGTCACCAATCCGGGCCTCGACATCAACGACTTCATCGGCACCAAGTTCACGACCGCGCCGGACAAGAAGCTCTACCAGCTTCCCGACCAGCAGTTCGCGAACCTCTACTGGTTCCGCTACGACTGGTTCAACGACGAGAAGAACAAGGCCGACTTCAAAGCGAAGTACGGCTACGATCTCGGCGTTCCGGTCAACTGGTCTGCCTATGAGGATATCGCCGAATTCTTCACTGGCCGTGAAGTCAACGGCAAGAAGGTCTTCGGCCATATGGACTATGGCAAGAAGGACCCGTCGCTTGGATGGCGGTTCACCGACGCCTGGCTGTCGATGGCCGGCAACGGCGACAAGGGTCTTCCGAACGGTCTTCCGGTCGACGAGTGGGGCATCAAGGTTGACGAGAACTCGCGTCCTGTTGGTTCGTGCGTCGCGCGCGGCGGCGATACCAATGGCCCGGCTGCCGTCTACTCGATCCAGAAGTACCTGGATTGGTTGAAGGCGTATGCACCGCCAGCAGCGCAGGGCATGAACTTCTCCGAATCCGGCCCCGTGCCGGCGCAGGGCGAAGTGGCCCAGCAGATCTTCTGGTACACCGCCTTTACGGCTGATGCCGTCAAGCCGGGCCTGCCAGTGGTCAACGAGGACGGCACGCCGAAGTGGCGCATGGCGCCCAGCCCGCACGGCGTCTACTGGAAGGACGGCATGAAGCTCGGCTACCAGGACGTCGGTTCCTGGACGCTGATGAAGTCGACGCCTGACGATCGTGCTAAGGCTGCGTGGCTCTATGCACAGTTCGTGACCTCTAAGACGGTGGACGTGAAGAAGAGCCATGTCGGTCTCACCTTCATCCGCGAATCCACCATTCGCGACAAGAGCTTCACGGAGCGCGCTCCGAAGCTCGGCGGTCTGATCGAGTTCTATCGCTCGCCGGCTCGCGTCCAGTGGTCGCCGACCGGCACCAACGTTCCTGACTATCCGAAGCTGGCACAGCTTTGGTGGCAGGCTGTCGGTGATGCGTCCTCCGGCGCCAAGACCGCTCAGGAAGCCATGGATTCGCTTTGCGCCGAGCAGGAAAAGGTCCTGCAGCGACTGGAGCGCGCCAAGGTCCAGGGCGATATCGGTCCGAAGCTCGCCGAGGAGCATGATCTCGAATACTGGAACAAGGACGCGGTCGCCAAGGGCAACCTCGCTCCCCAGCTGAAGATCGAGAACGAGAAGGAAAAGCCGGTCACCGTCAACTACGACGAACTGGTCAAGAGCTGGCAGTCTAACTAACGGGCTGCCTGGGCCGGGGCCTCAGCCCCGGCCTATTCGCCGGCTTCGACGACGTCGCCAGAGACGGAATTCTCAGCCTGCCGCTGAACAGCTGGCATCATCGGGTCAGCGCTCAGGCACCCCAACTCTTCGCAACGCTTCTGCCATCTGGTCCGCCCATTCCGGGACGGCCCGAAAGACAGGCCGCTTCATATAACGCTCGATCGTGAAGTCCGGCTCCGCGGCCAGCAGCTTTGTCGCCGCCCAGCGGGCTGTTTCATGGTCACCATCCATTGATGACCAGGCCGCCATCATACGATAGGGCCAGGTCACGTCAGGATGCTTGTTGACGACCTCCCGCGCGATGGAGACCGCCTCGGAAAGAGACCCTGCCAGGGCCAATGCGAGAGCAAAGCCCATTCTCATATTAAACGCGAGGGGATCCGCCGGACTGAGGGTCATTGCCCTCTCGAACCGCTCCCTTGCGCGATGGGGCTCGCCCTTGTAGCTCGCGACCCAGCCGAACCTCGCCCATGCCCACGCATTGTTTGGATCGAGTGCCAAGGCTCTTTCGAGAAATGCGGCGGCCCGCTCCTGATCACCGCAATGGCTTATTGCTCCGCCGACTGCAGTCAAGGCTGTCGGATCATCATCGATGGAGCGCGTTGCAGCCTCGATGGCGCGTAGTGCTAGTTCCAGTTCCCTCTCCGGCTCTTCCGTCCATATGTAGCCGAGGTTCTGCGCGTGGCACCATGCTAGACAGGCGTGTGCTCGTCCGTAGAAAGGGTCGATGGCAATGGCATCCTGAAGCAATGGAATTGCCAGTTCGATCCCACCCTTGTTGTGACCCCACAGATGCGGGTAAGCGCGCACCACAAGGTCGTAAGCGCGGAGACTGCTTGGCGGTTTTCGTTTCGATAGCTCGATCTCCGCACTTCGGATGGCTGGATGAATTGCGCCGGCGACCTGCGCTGCGATCCTGTCCTGGAACTCGAAGAGGTCTTCAGTCGAGCCTTCGTAGCGCTCGGACCAGAGTTGGGTCCGTCTCTCGGCGTCGACCAGCTGGACAGAAATGCGCAATCGATCTCCACCGCGACGAACAGTGCCCTCGACCACGTAGGACACACCCAGCTCCCTGCCAACGTCACGAACGTCGGCGAATTTTCCCTTGTACGTGAAAGCCGATTGGCGCGCGATGACGAAGAAGTCCCGAACGCGAGACAGCGCCGAGGTGATTTCCTCGACCACCCCGTCCACGAAGTACCCATCACCCGGGCCGCTGAGATTGTCGAAGGGCATGATCACGATCGAGGGCTGGTCCTTACCGAAACGCCCGGCGAGCGATGCCCCGAATAGCCCGTCACTCGCCTGCTCCTCGTTGGCCCAGTCGACCCGAAAGACCCAGACGGGCCTTGGAATATTCTTGAGGGACCGTTCTCCCAGGCTCGTAAGAGCAGACGCGATCTTGCCGTCTAGATGCTCACGTACTGACCCGGAAATGCAAATGCCCGAGGGCGTTGCCATTTCCTGCAGGCGCGCCGCGACGTTGACGCCATCGCCCAGGAGATCGTCGCCTGACACGACCACATCCCCAAGATTGATCCCGATGCGGAATTTCAGGCGGCGCTCCTCCGGCACGTCGCCGAAGTGACGAAGCAGGCGACGCTGGATTTCGACCGAACAGCGGACCGCCTGAACAGCACTTGGGAACTCCGCGATGAGGCCATCACCAGCGCTGCCGAAGACGCGGCCGCCATGTTCACGAACCAGTTCGGCAATGTGGTCATGGCACGAGGTCAGGGCTCGGACAGTCCCCTCCTCATCGAGCGCGGTGAGCCGACTGAAGCCGACAACATCGGTGGAAAGGATTGCTGCAAGCTTTCGATCCACAGCGAAGACCGCTCCTTCGGAGTATCTGGGTGACTGCGCCTATCCGGATATCTGGAGTTTATCTCTGAGTGTGGTCGAAATCCACAGCGCGACCTTCTCTAAACCGCATTGGCTCGGCTCGGACCTTCGGAGGCGTCATTCACGAAGCAGCTCGTTAAGTACGACGACCGCTATAGAGCCTCGGCTCGTCAAGATCAGTCGGTAGAGCATATGAATTCGTCATCGCGGCATCCTGCCGTGTGCACCGGGCGAACATCAACGACGTTCGATTGGCATGTCTGGTGATCGCTCCGCCTCAATCATCCAGTTTATCTTCAATAACGTTTCGCCCATCCATGAACTGCTCGTGAATCTCATTGAAACGGGAAGCAACCGTTTCGAAGACGTCGATCAGTTCAGGGTCGAATTGCCTGCCCTTTTCGGCGACGATGATCGCGACTGCCTTTGCATGCGGGATGGCGGATTTATATATCCGTTCTGAAACGAGTGCGTCATAGACGTCGGCAACGGCCATCAGGCGTCCGGCGAGCGGAATGTTTCTGCCTTTCAGGCCACGCGGATAGCCGGAACCGTCCCATTTTTCATGATGGGTAAGGACAATCTGCTGGGCGACGCTCAAGAAATTGTTCGATACGCCAAGGTGCTGCTGTGCGTTTGCGATCGCCAACATGCCAAGCTCGCAATGGGTTTTCATGATGGCGAATTCATCCTCGCTCAGCTTTCCAGGCTTGAGCAGAATTCGGTCAGGAATGCCGACCTTCCCGATATCGTGGAGCGGCGCCGACTTGTAGAGAAGTTCGACAAACGCCTCGCTCAACTCCGACCTGAACGCGGGATGGGCGCGAGCCGCTTCGGCTAGCACCCGCATATAGTGCTGTGTACGCCGGATATGATTTCCGGTTTCGTTGTCGCGCGTTTCTGCCAGCGACGCCATCGCGAGAATAATGGCATCCTTGGCGCGCAGCGCCTCTTCCCTCGACGTCGCCAGAGACTTGATCAGTGCCACGTTGGTCATGCCAACCGCCGCGCTGTTCGCTATGCGCCGAAGAATCTGCACACTTTCCGCGCTCGGGACATGTTGCCTCGCCCAATAGGCGCCGATCGCACCGACTGGGTCGTCTTCCCTGACCGGCATCATGACCAGGCTGCGCACGAAGGTCGGGCGATACGCTGCATGCGGTATTCGATCGTCGGCATAGATGTCTTCGATGATAGCCGCTTGGCGATTGAGGATCGTCCATCCCGATATGCATTGTTCCAGCGGAAACCGCTGGCCTTTCCAGAGCGGTGCAATTGCATCTTCGTCAGCGTAGTGACACAGCCCATCTTCGCGCAGGACAAACGTGATGCCATCGGCGCCAACCAGCCTTCTTGCAGCTAGCCGCACGGCAGACATGATCTCTGTCACGCCCCTCGCCATGGAAATGGCGAGTACCAGATTCTCCAAGTCTAGAACGGATTCATCTGAATTCTGACGAATAGGTATTGCGACCATGTCAAACCGGATCGATGGAGTGCAATTAGAACGACCGATTTTGGCCGGCGAGATCTTCGAAACTTATTCCAGAAATACAAACAATCTACTTAAGGTCGCAGTATTTGCAATATTCGCATATCGCGATTTTGGAGTTATTTCACTCAAAGCAACATTTCGCGCGGCGATGGTGCAGGATGACTACAGCGGTAGCATGCGACTCTGAACCGTTACTTTGGACCGGCCTGTTGCATCAGATGCGGATCACTTGATGGCGACCGCATCATGGTCCTGCGCTGCGTGGTCATGACCGAACTCCCCGGCGAGCCAGCGCACTTTCAGCAGCACTCGTAAACTGTTCCAAACGGCAGCCAACGATTATTGCGTCCAGCGGAATGATGAACTGCCAAATTTAGCCATTCAAACAAGACTACAACTAAAGCACCTTGCACATGCGGATCGGGAATGGACCCGACCAGTACTCGCAGGGAGCACATCATGAAGCTTTACCACCATCCGCTGTCGGGCCACGCTCATCGGGCTCGGCTTTTCCTTTCCTTGCTCGGCGTTGAGCACGAACTTGTCGAAGTCGATCTGAAGTCTGGCGCACACAAGACGCCAGAATTTCTTGCCATGAACCCGTTCGGACAGGTGCCGGTGCTTGAGGATGAAGGCATCTTCGTTTCGGACTCCAACGCGATCCTGGTCTATGCAGCGAAGAAGGCCGGTCGGACGGACTGGCTGTTGGAAGATCCAGCGGGCGCCGCTGCCATTCAGCGCTGGCTCTCGGTTGCGGCCGGCGAAGTTGCCTACGGCCCTGCCGCGGCGCGGCTGATTACCGTATTCGGCGCCAAGTTCAATCCTGAGGAGGTCATCGGTCGCGCCCATACGTTGCTTGGCAGGATCGAAAGTCAGCTTACCGGTCGTGAGTGGCTTGTCGCTGACCATCCGACCATCGCGGATGTCGCCATCTATAGCTACGTGGCGCGCGCGCCGGAAGGGAATGTGGACCTGTCGGGCTATCCTTCTGTGAATGCCCTTCTGCGCCGCGTGGAAGCTCTGCCGGGCTTTGTCGATTTCGTTCAAACGCCAGCTGGTCTCGCGGCAGCCTGACCTGTTCCGCCGCGTCTCGGCAATTCAAGGAAGATGGAAATGGGCGAAGACCTGAAAAAGCTGACGGTCTGGCACGAGGGCGAGACCTTCCTGCAGGAGAAGCTGGGTGTTGCCGAGCGCATGGTCGTTGTTGGCCAGCGCGTGATCCGCGACTTCATGCCCGATCAACATCGGGATTTCTTCGCCCAGCTTCCTTTCATCGTGCTTGGGAGCGTCGATTCCCGGAATGACGCCTGGGCAACCTTTGTCGAGGGGCGTCCGGGGTTCATGACATCGCCCTCGCCGACTGTGCTGGATATCGCCGCATACAACGATCCAAGCGACCCTGCCGGCGAAGGCATGACGGACGGCAACCCGATCGGTCTGCTTGGCATCGAGTTGCACACCCGCCGCCGCAATCGGATGAATGGCGTTGCATCCCCTAGTGCTCGTGGAATCCGCGTCGATGTCGATCAGAGCTTTGGAAACTGCCCGCGCTACATCCAGTTGCGGGACTTCGAGTTTGCGCGTGAACCCGGGCAAGCATTCCCGGGTACTATTGAAGAATTGCCGGTCCTCGACGCGCGCGCGCGGTCCATGATCGAGAATAGCGACGCTTTTTTCGTTGCGTCCTATGCCGATCGCGAAGACAGGCGTCAGGTCGATGTTTCGCATCGCGGCGGCAATGCGGGTTTCGTCCGCGTGGGCGAAGACGGCATGCTGACGATCCCGGATTTCGACGGCAATCTGTTCTTCTCCACGCTCGGGAATATCCTGCTGAATGGCAAGGCCGGTCTTCTCTTTGTTGATTTCACGAACGGCGACGTTCTGCAGATGACAGGCGATGCCGAAGTCGTTCTCGACTCGCCTGAGATCGCGGCCTTTCAAGGCGCCGAACGGCTCTGGACATTCAGGCCTCGCCGTATCGTACGTCGGTCGGAAGCGCTGGCCCTCCGCTGGAAGTTCCAGACGGACGGCTGGTCGCCAAACTCTCTGATGACGGGCAACTGGACGCAGACCGAGGAGCGGATGCGCGCGGCAGAACTCGCCACGACATGGCGCTCCCTGACGGTCACGAAGATCGTCGAGGAGAGTGCAACGATCCGATCGTTTTACTTGCAGCCACGCGATGGGGCGGGATTGCTGCCGCATGTCGCCGGTCAGCACCTGCCGATCCGGGTCATGCTTCCGGGCAGCGACAGGCCTCTCATCCGTACATACACCCTGTCGGTCGCTCCCTCAGATGGCCTCTATCGCATCAGTGTGAGACGGGATGGGCTGGTATCGCAGTTTCTGCACGACAATATCATGGTCGGCGACGTCATCGAGGCTCGGGCACCGGCCGGCGAGTTCACGATGGATGCCCGCTCCACGCGCCCTGCCGTACTGCTTGCGGGAGGCGTCGGGATTACCCCTCTGCTCGCGATGCTGCGCCACGCCGTCTATGAAGGACTTCGAAAGCAGCGGCTTCGTCCGATCACGCTCGTCCATGCTGTCCGCTCGAAAGCAGACCGCCCATTCGAGGCCGAGATCATCGAGCTCGTCAACACGGCTAAGGGAGCAGTCAAATTCGTCCGTGTGCTGAGCAATACGGAGGGCGCAGCAGAGGGAGCCGACTACGACGCAGCCGGTCGGATCGACATGGCGTTGCTGACACGACTTCTTCCGTTCAACGACTATGATTTCTATCTCTGCGGTCCGCCGCAGTTTACCCAGGCGCTCTACGATGGGCTGCGAGGCTATAATGTTGCCGATGATCGTATCCACGCGGAGGCTTTTGGCCCTTCTTCCCTGAAGAGAACGGAGAGCACTCTCGTGGTATCCCCGCCGCCACAACGGATGCCGCCTTCCACCAAACCCGTGCCTGTTGTGTTCACAAATTCGCTGAAAGAAGCGCGCTGGACGCCCGATGCTGGCACGCTGCTGGAGCTTGCCGAAGCGCGCGGGCTACAGCCCGACTTCAGTTGTCGCGAGGGCACTTGTGGAACCTGTCGCACGAAACTCATCAAGGGCGAAGTGACCTATATCAAGGAGCCGACCGCGAAGGTCAGCGGCGACGAGGTCCTTCTTTGCTGCGCCGTTCCAGCAAGCCAGGAAGGCGAAGGTATCCAGCTTGCGGTCTGAAAAACACAGAGAGTGCTTAGCTTTTGCCATCGACACTTTTACAATCAATCAAGGAATCATGAAATGTCGCGCCCACCGCTTCCCCCTTTCACCGAACAGACCGCCATCGAAAAAGTTCGCCTTGCCGAAGATGGCTGGAACAGTCGTGATCCCGCCAAGGTAGCGCTCGCCTATACTCCCGACACGCGGTGGCGCAACCGTACCGAATTCGTCACCAACCGTGCTGAAGCCGAAGCGTTCCTGACCCGGAAGTGGAACAGGGAACTTGATTACCGTCTGATCAAGGAACTCTGGACGTTTCGGGACAATCGCATCGCCGTGCGTTACGCCTACGAATATCATGACGACAGTGGCCAGTGGTTCCGCGCGTATGGCAACGAAAACTGGGAGTTTGCCGAGGATGGCCTGATGCGCGTGCGTCACGCCAGCATCAACGAGCAGCCGATTGCCGAAGCCGACCGCAAGTTTCGATGGCCTCTCGGCCGCCGCCCGGATGATCATCCCGGCTTGAGTGACTTCGGCTTCTAGGCGGGGAGTTGTCATGCCAAAGACGACTGACTTCAGACTGGACGTGCGGCTGCGGCTTTCGATCGAGCTCGCTCTTTCTGCGTCATGTGCCGATCTGCAACTGTCACGAAGGCAGGACAAGGATGCATATGACATCGGGATGACAGGCGCCGAGATCGATATGGCGAGACGCGGGTCAAGTTTCGATGTCAAGATATCGGCCGCCGTCGGATTGGCACTGGCGCCCTCCGAGGAAGGGCGGCGGCGTGCACGGCGAACCGGACTTTGCGAGCGCAGTTGCACGGAAATAGAAAGGCTTGCCGCCCGCATTCAGCGATCCTTGCAATGACATTTGGTATGTCGATCATCGAGCCCCTTGTCGCTGCTGGGTATCGCCCCTTACTATGCCGCCATCCAGATAACTGACGGGAAAAAGCATGGATCGTTGGCAGGCGATGCGGATATTCGTGAAGGTTGCCGAGACCGAGAGTTTCGCAGACACAGCCCGCCAGATGCATATGAGCCCGCCGGCAGTGACGCGCGCCGTCGCAGCGCTCGAGGACGTGATCGGAGCCCGGCTCTTTGTCCGGACGACCCGCTCGGTCAAGATGACGGAAGCCGGCCTAAGATACCTTGAGGATTGTCGCCGCATCCTCGCCGATATTGCCGAGTCGGAGGCTGCGGCGGGTGGTTCCTACGCAGTGCCGACGGGCATGCTGTCCGTGACCGCCTCGGTCATGTTCGGGCAGATGTATGTGCTTCCCGTCGTGACGGAATATCTCGACGCCTACCAAACGATGCGGGCGCGAACGCTGTTTATCGACAGGCCGGTCAACATCGTCGACGAGGGCATCGATGTCGCCGTCCGCATCGGCCACCTCGCCGACTCGACGCTCACGGCCATCAAGGTAGGGAAAGTGCGCCGCGTCGTCTGCGGATCGCCGGCCTATTTCGAGCGCCATGGCGTTCCAAACGTTCCCGCGGATCTCAAGGCGCATCGGATGGCACTGCCAACGAGCGCCTGGGCGTCGCCGGAATGGCGATTCGCCGGCGAGCATCGCGTCACGATCGACGCCGTCCTCCAATGCAATACGAACGAGGCAGCCATCACCGCTGCGAGAGAGGGTTGGGGACTGACGAGAGTGCTCAACTACCAGATCGGTCCGGCGCTGATCGCAGGAGACCTCCAGATCGTGCTCGGTGAATACGAAGACGATGCCCTGCCTATCCATGTGCTTCACCCCGAGGGGCGGCACGCTCCTGCCAAGGTCCGTTCATTTGTCGACATGGTGGTCTCTCGCCTGCGAGCGAACCGCCTTCTCAATTGATCTCAACGGCCCGCTCACTCGACAATGCGCTGGCCATCTCCCGACCGGACGACATCTTGCAGGAAATCGAGCGTTCAATCAGGAGCCCCCGGATGGATCCCGATCTTTTTGCCTTTCGCGTCGGGATAACCGGGAAGGTCCAGGGCGTCAGCTATCGTGCGTGGACACGCTACCAGGCAGTCCAGCTCGGACTGACGGGATGGGTCAGGAACGAAGATGATGGGTCTGTGTCGGCCCTCATCGTTGGAACGTCGAGGTCAACATCGATAATGCTGGCGCGGTTCAGGGACGGACCGCCCGGTTCGAAGGTAAGCGCAGTTGATCCCCAGCCCATGGCCTTGGACCGGGCCCCAGATGGCTTCGTGATTATGAGGACGCGATAGAAGCGTGCTCGACGAGAAACGATGCCAACACCCGCCGTGGCGGATCCTGACCGACTGACCCTGGCTGCAAAGCGGCGTGCCTCGATCCGAAGCGATAGAAACAGCTCATGCTGTCAGTCTTGCAGGCGCATGTCATCAATTGCTTCGGTGGCCTTGTCGCCGAGCGGTAGGTCCGGGGCGCATTCCACATGAGCCAATTCGACAGGCGCGGTCGAAGCCGTCCGCACACTGTGGTCGGGCAGTTGTCGAGCCGCAAACACGGCCAGGACAAGAAGTGCCAATCTGAAGACGAAGGCTCGCAGGATTTTTTCGGAGGCGTCCATGGGGTTTCCGGCTCGATAAATGATGCCCGTATAATCTTCGGCAGGCGACACCACACAATGTGGAAGATACAAGGGAGGCCTTCGGACAATCCGAAGGGTCTCAATCGGGAGGAAACATGCGCTTCGACATGACGGATCTTCGCCTGTTTCTCCATGTCGTTGAGGCGGAGAGCATCACGCAAGGATCCGAGCGTGCGGGGATGGCCCTAGCCTCTGCCAGTGCGCGTATCCGTGGGATGGAAGAGATGAGCGGCGTGCCACTGCTGGAGCGCGGCGCACGTGGGGTGCGGCCAACGCAAGCAGGAGACGCCCTCGCCCATCATGCCCGCATCGTGCTCGGGCAGATGGAGCAGATGCGCGGCGACCTGCAGCTATACGCGAAAGGACTGCGAGGCCAGATTCGCCTGTTATCCGGCCGCGCCGCGATGGCCCACCTCCCCGACGTGCTGCGGCGCTTCCTCGTCGATCATCCAACGATAGACGTTGATCTTGAGGAACGGCAAAGCCCCGACGTTGTTACCGCCGTCGCCGGAGGCCTGGCCGATCTTGGCATCGCAGCGGACACGACGGACATTGGCTCGCTGGAAACGCGACCATTCAAGACCGACAGGCTCGTCCTGATCACAGCTAGGGGTCACTCTTTGGCAGAAAAGAGATCTGTCGCGCTCCGCGATATCCTCGAAGAACCCTTTGTCGGCCTGCCTGCCGACAGCGCCTTGCAAGGGCACTTGGCGGCCCACGCCGCGCGCGAGGGCCGACAGTTCAAGCTTCGCATCCGGCTCGACAGCTTCGAGGACATCTGCGCGATGGTCGGAAGCGGGGTCGGCATAGCGATCGTCCCTGACGTCTATGCGACGCGACATCAGGAAATGCTATCGCTTGGCGTGGTTCCACTCTCGGACGCTTGGGCATCGCGCCACCTTCTCGTCTGCTCGCGAAACTTCGCTGTCCTGCCTGTTCACGCAAGACGGCTGGTAGAGTACCTCGCGGTTGAATGATGTCGTGGGCTTTGACGCCGACTTCACCTTCATTCACCACATCTCTCACCGCGCGCGACCTATGGGGCCGAAATGCGCTGGCATGGTTTCGGCCATGATAGCCGCACCGTTTCTGATGCTCATGATGCGGAAAAGAGCGTAGATCAGGAACCGCCGTCCATCAGGCCAAATGCTTTGCGTGCAATTCTACAAGCTTCGTCGCCGGGTGTGCATGCTCGGCAAACATCAGGCCGCACATCATAGATAAGACAGGAAGTGTGCATGCCCACCTCGCCCGACAATGCAGAGCACCGTGTTCCATCGCATCGCATCCCGCTCTGGTCGGCGGCTACATACTCTGCGGGAACCATGTCGAGCATGGCGTCCGATTCCAATGTGAACCGGGGCCAATCAGCGGAAAATGAGCAACACGCGCCACACGACTGACAGTCCTGTTCGGTCAACTCCCATGACTGTAGGAGGCCGTGCGCGGATTTCACGCTTACTTGTGCTTGAGGAGCCAAAGCTTGCCCGCCATCGTGATTTTCTGCGGAGCCTCCGTACCGGAAGACCCATCGACACTCGCAAGAAGCCCAAGCTCCTGCAGGCGCTCAACGGTAGCGGTCGTTGCTGACTTCACCTTGATCGGGCGCTCCTTGAATCGGTCCGAGCGCGCATAAGTGACCGTCGCATCCATGTGCGTCCAAGTCTTTGTATTTTGCGGATGCAGATCGCCAAGCTTGGCAAGTTTCAGGGCTGACGTCTGGCTCGGCGTCAAAGCAACTACGAGCGCCTCCGGCGAGGCAGAGGTGGGAACTTCATTCATTTTTTCTATTCGCTTCTAAGCGGCCCTTGCGGGCGCCTGATGATTGGATGGAAGTCTGCGTCACAAACGCAGAACGTCGAATGAGGATGTTCGCAACGGCGGCGAATGCGCAGACCAAATGTCGGCGACCAAACTATCGAGGGCTCGTAGTACGGCGGTTCAGATTTCGCGTCAAGTTGACAACTGGCTGGGGTTGCGAGCCTTCCCCTCGTCCCAGCCTTGCTCACTGGATCGGCGCCGCGTGAGATCGCTTCGGCGGATTGCATGCTTCAGGGCAATTAAACCCGAGTCCTTCGACGCGAGATTGTAAATCCCGCGTGGCGACAGCTTGCCGGGTCCCAGCAGCATCGATGCTTGCCTGCGGCCACCCTTCGGTCTATGACTGCGCCTCCAACAACCAAACCATGGGAGCAGTTCGTGGCGAACGGCACTGTAAAGTTTTTTAATCAGGACAAAGGCTTCGGCTTCATCACGCCGGAAAATGGCGGCCCTGATGTCTTCGTGCATATCTCTGCTGTTCAGGGCGGATCGCTGCGCGATGGCCAGAATGTCAGCTATGACCTCGGTCAGGACCGCAAGACCGGAAAGTCCAAGGCCGAGAACGTCCGTCCCGCCTGATCGCGACCGACGAAGAGACCGGGCGAAATCCGGCAGAGACAGACCTTCGGTTGGGCAAAACCTGCTGCCCTCCGTCCCTTGCACTACGCGAACGACAATGGTTTCCGGCCTGCGGGCATGGTTGCGCCGACTTAGCTCGCTTGGGCCTACGCTGTGACGCCGATCGTAAAGAGTTCGATTGGATGTTCGAAGCCCTTGAGTCGGTGAAATTTGGTGGTAACGACGCTATCGCCCCTCGTGTACCGACGAAAAGCGTCCGACATCAGGATCGACTTCCCGAGCATGCCGCATGCCGTCTGGATGCGGCTCAGAAGATTTACGTCCGAACCTATCACGGTGAAATCGAGGCGTCGGCCTGACCCGATGTTGCCGTAGCTGACGCGACCGTAGTGGAGAGCGACTGCCGCGTCCACGTGAACTCCGTCCAGCATGAACCTCGAGAGTTCATCGAGAATTTGGTCTGTCGCTGCCAATGCCTGTTCACAAGCTGCGGCGGCATCGGAACTCGGGAAGAACGCGAGCACTGCATCACCCATGAATTTGAGGACCTCACCGCCCTGGCTGGTGATGGCCGGTACCACGACGTCGAAATAGGCATTCAGGAGTTCGAGCACCTTTTCGTCGGACAAACGGTTCGACAATTCGGTGAAGCCGCGCAGGTCGCAGAGCAACAGCGCTGCTTCCATCGTCTCGATCTCGCCTTGCCTGATCCGTCCGGCCAGAATGCGCCGCGCCGTCATCGGGCCGATATAGACGTCGAGGAGGGACAGTTCGGCCTGTCGCATGACGCGCATCTCGCATGTGTTGCGAAGCGCCGGCAGTATCCGTTCGATGACGTGGATTTCGGAAAGCGTAAAACCCTGTGGGCGCCGGGTTCCAAACACAGCCGCACTCACCGGTCCGTCGACGTTGCACAAAGGCGCGATCACGAGTTGGACCAGTCCCCTGTTCTCGAACACGTCGATATGCTGCCAGGGCCACATCTTGTCGTTTGCGTCAACAATCATCGGTTCGCGGGAATCCATGACCTTGCGGAGCGGGCTCGTCGCGTAAGTCATCTTCATGCCGTGTTCCCTATCGTGCACTTCAATCGGCTCGCCTGGCGCCCATGCAAGCGTACGCCCCAGGATTTCGGGATGCAGCGTCATCAGGTGGAGTGTCAGCCTGTCGACCGGCAGTCCGATTTGCCGCAGTCGTTTTCCGAGACCGGCAAGAAGCCCAGCCTCGTCGACGGAGTGGCATTCGTCGCCAGCCAGCCATTCAAGCACGGAGAGAATGGAGGATGCATCGACGCCCTGACCACGCGGGCCATGTTCCCTGCGGGCGATCGTTTCCTGTGTCGGTATAGTCATCGCCGAACTCCTCAGTGAGCGCCCGCGCCGGAAACGTGGCCGGGCTTTTTCAGAAGAAGTGTCGCAAGAAGGGCCACCACGAGCGCCACACCGAGCAGGAAAAACGTGTCGCTGAACGCCATGATATTTGCCTGCTTGCGGACGCTGCCCGCGATAGCGACGACCGCTTTGTGGGTGGCGGTAGCTTGATCGCTGACGCCGTGGGTCATGAAGTAGTTCGTCAATCTAGCGACGCGGAACCGGGTTGCCTCCTCGAACACACTGATCGAGTTGGTCAGTATGTTGGAGTGGAACTGCTCGCGCTTCGAGATGAAGGTCTGGAGCGAGGCGATGCCTACAGCGCCACCGAGGTTGCGCATCATGTTGAAGAGCGCCGAAGCCGATCCCGCGTTCTCCTGTTCGATGCCAGCGGTGGCGATCGCCGACAGCGGCGTGAACACCAAGGCTTGGCCGATAGCGCGCACCACGTTCGGCCAGAAGAGCTGGTCGCTCGCGTAATCGCCCGTCATGTGAACATTCATGAAGTTCGAGGCGGCGAAAAGCGCGAAGCCGACGATGATCAGCAGGCGGACGTCGAAGCGTTTCATCAGCCGGGGCACGAGCGGGATCAGGAGGAGCTGCGGGATACCCGTCCAGGCCAACACCATGCCGATCTGCTCGGAATTGTAGCCCTGGATGCGGGAGAGATAGATCGGCAGGACGAAGGCCGAGCCATAAAGCGCGATGCCGAGCAAGAAATTCGCGACGATGCCGAAACCGAAATTGCGGCGGAGCATCAGGCGCAGGTTCAAGAGCGGATGGGCGGCCCGTAGTTCGATTATAAGGAAAAGCGTCAGCGATACGGCTGCGATGACGGACAAGCGGACGATGAAATCGGAGCCGAACCAATCTTCCTTGTTTCCTTCTTCGAGCACCGTCTGAAGCGCCGCCAGACCGATCGCCATGGTCACGATGCCCGGCCAGTCGCCCTTGGCAAGCAGGCCGAGGTTCATCGGCGAGCGATCGAGCGATGCCCAGAGCATGGCAACCATGATGGAGCCGGGTACGAGGTTGACGTAGAAAATGAACTCCCAGCCGTAGTTTTCGGTTAGGTATCCGCCGATGGTCGGGCCGATAGCCGGAGCGAAGGTCGCCGATAGAGCGAACAGGGCGAGACCAATCGGCTGCTTCGGCTTGGGAAGAAGCGTGATGATGATGGTGAAGGCCATCGGGATCAACACGCCGCCGGAGAAGCCCTGGATGGCGCGCAGCAAGATCATCTGCTGGAGGTTCACGGCGAACGCGCAGGCGACCGAGAACACGAGGAACATGATCGCATTGACGAGCAGGTAGCTGCGGACCGAGAACACCCGTGCAAGCCAGCCGCTGAGAGGGATCACCACGATTTCCGCTATGAGATAGGATGTGGAAATCCAGCCACCGTCGTCCTTGCCGGCACCGATCGCGCCCTGGATATCCGCCAGCGAGGCATTGACGATCTGGATGTTGAGAACGGCCATGAAGGCGCCGAGCGTCGAGCCAACAACGGCGCACCACATGCGCAATGCGCTCATCTCGGATTTTGCGGGGGCTTGGGGAGCCGTCGTCCGCTGAGGCTTGTCGTTATTCACTGCGAGCTGAAGAGTAGCCACGACTTATCTCCTTCCGGTTTGCCCGGAATCTCTCATGACGGTGCATTGCCGATAATCGCGAAAGGAACGGAAGAACCGTCCGCTATGAGCGGATAGTCTTCATTTCCCTGCGGGCTGCGCGTCCTTGGTGTCGATCTCTGGTTCGACGGACATGCCCGAGCGCAGGCGGCCGGCAATCTCGTCGTTGTCGATGACGATCTTCACCGGAATGCGCTGGACGATTTTGGTGAAGTTGCCGGTCGCGTTGTCCGGCGGCAGCAGTGAAAACTCGAGGCCGCTTGCCGGCGAGATGCTGTCGACGTGACCCTTCACATCAAGATCAGGGAAGCTGTCAACCTTCACCTCGACCGACTGGCCGGGCTTTATGAACGTCAGTTGAGTTTCCTTGAAGTTGGCTACCACGTAGACGGAATGCAGGGGAACGACGGCCATCAACTGCGTCCCTGACGTGACGTACTGGCCAACGCGGATGGAGCGCGCGCCGACTGTGCCGTCGACCGCGGCGACGATGTTCGTGTAGGAGAGGTTCAGCTCCGCCTGGCTTGCGGCTGCAGCAGCGCGGTCGCGCTGCGCCACAGCCTGGTCGCGTTGGGTCTTGAGAACCGGCACCTTGTTTTTTGCGGTGACGAGCGCGGCCTGGTCGCGTTCTACGGCAGCGGAAGCTTGGTCCATCAGGGATTGCGTTTGCTCGGCCTTGGATTGGCTACCTGCACCGCTGACGATCAGCCGGGCGTTTCTGGCGGCCTCCGACTTCGCGAAGACCAACGAGGCATTGGAGGCGTTTACCGCGGCCTTGGATTGATCGATCACCGACTGCTGTAGCTCGATCTGAGCATCGATGTTGGTGATGGCTGCTTCGGCAGCCTTTACGTCGGCGCGTGCCTGGTTGAGGGCGGCCTGAAAGTCGCGGTCATCGATACGTGCAAGAACCTGTCCGGCCTTGACCAGGTCGTTGTCATTGACCAACACTTCCTTGATGTAGCCTCCGACCTTCGGCGCAATGGTCGTGTAGTCGGCCTTCACGTATGCGTCGTCGGTGGCTTCGATGAAGCGGCCCACCGTCCAGTAATCGTGGCCGAAGTGCACGCCGTAGGCCACACCCGCCAGGAGAACAAGCGCAAGCGCTCCCTTCTTGAGGCCGGTCTTGCGGGATTTTCCCGTGGCAACGGGAGCGGCTTGTGCGGGCGTTTCAGCGGGAGCAGACGGAACGTCCTTGACCTTGCGATCTGCTTCGGCAGACGTTTCGAACACTTCCTTGCGGGGTAGTTCGACCATTTCGAATTCTCCTGGGGTTTTGCGCGTAGGGCGCGAGTCTGTTCCGATGGAGTAAAGATGCCCCGCTGTTCATCGATTGATAATCCGCTTATATCGGTAAGCATCATACGCTCAGAGCGGATAATCAGGGGGCGCGCATGGATCGGCTCACAAGTCTTTCGGTCTTCGGCAAAGTAGTTGAATGTGGCGGTTTCACCGCAGCAGCCCGCCGCCTGAACATGTCGGTGACCATGGTCGCAACCCATGTCCAGTCGCTGGAAGAACGACTGGGCGTCCGGCTCCTCAACCGGACGACCCGCAAGGTAAGTCTCACCGAGACAGGCAAGTTCTACTACGACCGTTCTGCCCAGATCCTTGCCGATCTCGAAGAAGCGGACCGGGCGGCCGGCGCGCTGACCACAACGCCGCGAGGCACCCTCAAGCTCAATTCGACGGCAGCGATCGTGCGATTCCTGCTTCCGGTTCTGGACGAGTTCTTGCTGCTCTATCCAGCGGTAACGCTGGACCTTGGCATTAGTGAACGGATGGTCGACATGGTCGAGGACGGCTACGACCTTGCCATCCGGACCGTTCCGCTCACCGACAATAGTCTCATCGCCCGCAAGCTCACGCCATGGCGGCACATCCTCGTATGCTCGCCGAGCTACCTCGAAAAACACAAGGCACCCACAACGCTTGCCGATCTCGCCGGGCATGACTGCACGCGTTACACTTATTATCCCTACGGCGACGACTGGACGTTCGAGAACGAGGCGGGCGAGCGAAGCCGGGTGAAAGTGAGCGGATCGGTGGTGACGAACAGCGCCGAAACCCTGCGCCACCTTGCGGTCAACGGCCGCGCCATGAGTCTCGCGCCCAGCTTCCTGGTGTCCGACGATCTGGCAGAAGGCCGTCTCGTTCCGCTGCTCCCGGATTACCGGGGGGTGGAGTTCACGATCAATGCTGTCTATCCGAATAGAAGTCATTTGCCGACGAAGGTCCGTCTGTTCATCGATCTGCTGGCGGATCGTTTTGCCGAACATCGCAGGTGGATGAGCTAGCATACTGCCCACCTGAAATGCTTTGATGCTCAGAAGAGCGCGAGCATTGGGTCGCCGTGCGACCGGCGACGTCATTTCCTGTTGAGAACACGGATGTCCGCCTGGACGAGCCATAACGGGCGGCTCCCAAAATGCTTTTTGATCATAGGTGGCGATTGGCAGCCTAGATCGAAGACCCACGGCGGTCGAGGTATGCTTAGGTTTGGGAATGCACCCTCGCGACGACAGCGAGAGAATGATGAGACTCCCATGCTTCCGCTGCAATTCCCCTGCGTTCGCTGATCGCGGAGACGCCAGCCCTGCATTTGCCGGCTCCTATACCGGAGCACGTTACTAACCTTCGTTTATCTATTTCCCCTCGCGTGCGTCGCATAGGATTCTGCGCGGTCATAGGCAGGATTAACGAAGGAGACGTATCATGCGGAGGCTCGCGACCTTTTTGCTTTGCTCGGCACTGATGGCGGTGCCGGTCGCCGCGGCAGACAAACCACACAACGCTAAAGTCACGGTGGTCTTTGACCACCCGATCCCCAATGTGCCCGGCAAGAGCATGCGCGGCGTTCTCGTCGAGTATGGGCCAGGCGGATCCAACCCGTCGCATACCCACGCCAAGAGCGCTTTCATTTACGCGACTGTCATCGAAGGTGATATCAAAAGCCAGATCAACGATGGCAAGGTGACGGTCTACAAGACCGGCGAAAACTGGATCGAAGTTCCCGGCGACCATCACCGCGTGAGTGCAAATGCCAGCGACACGAAGCCCGCTAAAATTCTTGCTGTCTTTGTCGTCGACACGGACGAGACGAAACTCACTATTCCCGACAACTAGGATTCGACGTGAGGCGACAACGGGTAACAGCAGACTCCCCGCAGCGCCTTTCCCGGAAATCAGGTGGCCCTGTCATCGGCTTGAAGGTCCACCATCAACGAGGTTCAAAACCATGAAGATCGTCATTATCGGAGGCACAGGCCTTATCGGAACGAAGGTTGCTGAGCGCTTGCGAAAACTCGGGCACGACGTGCTGCAGTCATCGCCGTCCACTGGCGTGAACACGCTCACGGGAGAGGGCCTGGACAGTGCTCTTGCGGGCGCGAATGTCGTCATCGACGTCACAAACTCACCCTCGTTCGAACCAGCAGCCGTTCTTTCGTTTTTCGAAACGTCGACAACCAATCTGCTCAACGCCGAGCGCGGGGCGGGCGTTCGCCACCATGTCGCGCTCTCCATCGTCGGGATCGAGCGATCGCCGGACAACGGGTACTTCCAGGCGAAACTTGCGCAGGAAGCGCTTATCAAGAAAGATCGTGTCCCTTACACCATCGTTCGGTCCACTCAATTTCTTGAGTTTCTGGGAGGAATTGCGGACAGTTCAGCGGTCAATGGGACTCTCCACGTCTCCAATGGCGCATTCCAGCCAATAGCCGCTGACGACGTCGCGGGCTTCGTGACAGAAGCCGCGGTCGCTACCCCTGAGAACCAAACCATCGAAATCGCGGGCCCCCAGAAAAAGCCAATGAGCGACTTCGTGATCGATTACCTCACTGCTACGAGTGATGCCCGCAAGGTTGTTGCCGACCCGCAGGCACTGTACTTCGGCGCACCTGTCGATGATCGGGCCTTGGTTCCGCTCGGGACAGCAAAGCTCGGTAAACTCGACTTCAGGGCATGGCAGGCGCTACGCTCAAAGGCCGCCGCCTGACTTCGCAGATCCGTAGCCGGTTTCGTCGCACCGAAACCGGCTACGGATTTCAGCCTCAAACTGAAAATCTCGGCAGAGGACGACCGCAGCGAGACTGTCCGCCTCTTTGAAGGCTGCGCGCATCGGCGTATAATGCCTCCTTCCGTCAATAAGCTCCCTGATCGCCGCGGCAAAGCGAACGGTCGCTTTTTGACTTCGACCGGAGGGGCCAATGTCGGAGAACGTGGCGCGAACAAGGGTTGATCTGCATCGAGACCACAGCGACTTCGGAGAACTGGCTCGCAGTATTGTGGAAGCGTTACCCGGCCACATCTGGTCGACAGACCCAATTGGCCACCTCACCTACATCAATCCGAGCATGCGGGAGTACTTCGGGATCGGGTCTCCCGAGGAAGGGGTCGACTGGCCGAGCCGTGTTCATCAAGACGACTACCAAGCTGTGGCTGCCAAATGGCGACAATGCCTGGAAACAGGCGGGATCTTTGTGAGCGAGCATCGGCTGCGCGATGCAGCCGGCAGGCATAGATGGTTTCGCACCGAGGGACGGCCATCGAAGGATACACTCGACCGTATCGTGGCATGGCACGGCCAGAACGTCGACATTGAAGATCGGAAGGCGGCTGAGGAGGAACTACGGGCACGTACGGTCGAGCTCTCCCTACTCATCGACATGGTTCCGAGCCACCTGTGGCGGTTGACGCCGGACGGGGCGACGACGCTGGTCAATAAACGCATGGCCGATTTTCTCGGCCTTGATCTGTCGGAAGTGGGCAGTCTCGAGACTGCCATGAATACGATTTTCCATCCTGACGACGTAGAGGGCGTTGGTGCCGAACTCACTCACTGCCTCGAAACCGGCGAGCGGTTTTCAATGAGGTACCGGTTGCTTCGCGCGGATGGCGCGTATCGGTGGATGTCCGGCCGGGCAGAACCGTTGCGGGATCAGGATGGCAACATAGTCCAGTGGTTCGGCCTGTGCCACGACATCGAGGACCAGGTGCAAACAACGGCAGCCCTGCGTCGTTCCGCGGAAAAATTGGCAGAGGCCACACAAGCGGCCAACCTGTCGCAACTTTCCGCATCGATCGCCCACGAAATCAATCAACCGCTTGCTGCGATCGCGGCTGACTCCGATGCCTGCGTGCGGTGGCTTTCGGCTAATCCGCCTAATGTCGAGCGAGGCAAGCTAGCGGCGGCACGTATTACCGACGACGTCGTAGCGGTTACTGATGTCATCGCCCGAATCCGCGCCCTGTTCCAGCACAAGCCTCAAGCGCGAACAATCGAGGATGTAAACCACCTGATCGGCGAGGTTCTAAGCCTCATGGCAGACGAAATTGCTGCGGCCACGACCCGTATCGATACTGAACTCGATTTGAACCTTCCATTGGTGCTACTCGACCGCGTACAGGTGCAACAGGTACTGGTGAACCTGATCCGGAACGGAATTCAGGCGATGGACAGCACCAATCCCATGCCAGTCCTGAAGATAAAATCGGATCGGGGCGGCCTGAACACTGTGGGCATCTCGGTCGAGGACGCCGGGCGCGGATTCGGTGATCCCGACCGCGTTTTCGAGCCCTTTTTCACCACGAAAAGCACTGGGATGGGCATGGGGCTTCCCATCTGCCGATCGATAGTGGAATCCCACGGGGGACGTCTCTGGGTGAAAAACAATGAGGCCGTAGGCGCTACGGTCGCGTTCACTTTGCCGATCGGCGCATCGAGTTAGACGATCAGGCTAGCCGACTGAGTTCGGCAGGCGCTCGGGAAGGCTCCGACGATTGAACCCGTGGCCGACTATGTACATGGCCAGCAGCCATGCGGCAGCGATCATTGCGCTGGAAACCGCAGCCAAGCTCGCATAGCCCGAAGCCACGATCACGACGCCCGCAAAAATCGGGCCGGCTGCGAAACCGAGCAGATTTGCTGAACCTGCAGCCGCCGCCCAGCGCCCAGTGGGATCGAGCGCAGCAGCGAGACCGAACAGATAGGGCAGCGAAAAATAATAAAGAACAGCCGATGCAATGACCGCGGCACTGTACGCCACCCGGTCATGCCAGAGGCAGAGCACAAGCACCACAAGGATGTAACCGGCACAAAACGCCGTGATAGGAGTTGCCCTTCCCCAGCGGATGTTCAGCGCGGTGGCCGCCCCTGCTCCCGCCAGACCAATAAGCGTTGAAGCTGTCAGGATGTATCCAACAGAGCTGGTATCAAAGCCGACCCGCTCGCCCAAGGGGCCGCTAAACGCGAAGAGACCTGCGGAAACGGCCACGTAGAGAACGATTGCGCCAAAGAGCAACATTCCGAGCCAGGGTTCGGACGCTGCAACGCGGGTCTTATCGTCTTTGACAGCGCGGACGTTGGGAACGAGAAGCAGAAGCGGCGCGAATATCAGTGATATCGCAGCAAGCAGTGTGAAAATTCCGCGATGCGCGAACGCGGCGGTGACCTCACCTCCCACGCTGAACAGAGCAACGCTACCTATCGCCCAAACCAGCTGGAAGCAGCCGAAAACCTTCTCTGGATTTCGAGAGTGGGACGCCACGATACACAGCGACATCGCGTATAAGGCTCCTTCCCCGATGCCGGCCAATCCCCGGAGCACCACGAGCGATCCCCATCCCCCGGCGAAAATCGATGCGCCCTGGGCGGCGAGCGTAATCACAATCGCGAATAGGCTCGCCCATTTGTAGGAGAGATGCGACAGGAACGGGGCGATCAGGATGGCGGTAGCCGCGAGAGACAGCAATTCGGCGGACGCCACAAAACCCGCGTCGCGTTCAGACAGCGAAAGACCATCGATCAATCCCACGACGACAAACGGCGACATTTGGGGCACGAGCCCGCCGATCACCTGGGCGGCGGTCGCGCCGATTACCAGAGAGACAGGATCGCGAGATGCGACGGCGATGCCCGAAATATCGCGCATGTTCGGCGGTTCCCCGGCCGCGTCCAGTTGTCGGGCGGAACCCTACGCCTTCATTCCAGATGTGTAAATCATGTGCAAATACCCTTCACGCGGCTTCCAGCCGAAAGCGCACCTGATCATTTGTCGGCGCATATCAGGTTCAGCAACTCTTCGCTGTTCAGAGGCTTGCTCAGGAAAGCAAGAGCTCCCTCTCTGAGGGCGATGGCATCAGTATCGGTTCCTGGATAGGACGTCATTATGATGACAGGATGCTGCATTCCTTCCCTCCTCAGTCGACGCAGAAGATCGATCCCGGACATCCCAGGCAAACGAAGATCGCTCACAATGCAATCGACGGCCAGATGGCTTTTCCGGGAGAGGAATTCCTCGGCGGAAGCATATAGCTCGCCACGCAACCCGGCCGTACCAAGCAAATCCTGCAAGGCCACGCGAAGATTGCGGTCGTCATCGACTATAGCGACAATCTTCACGCGGGAGCCAGACATTCTTGGCAACCTATCTTCAAACCGCTTGCAGCGAAGCGGCGGGCGAACCGAGCCGAATCCGTCTCCAGCCTAACACGACCGCGCTGTCGAAAAAGGTAAACGAAGGTTTGCAACCTTGAGCACTTCCGGACTTCGAGTCCTGTCGCCTCCGTCGGTCACATGAGCCACGTTCCCTTAAGAAGTCGGCGGCGGGCGAAACGGTTCGGTTCCGCCCGCCGCGGCCACCTACTCCAAACCAGCCTTGTCCAGACCGAATGCCTTGTCGGCAGAGCCCGGCACAGCCTTGAATGCGATGCTCGCCCGGTTCCACGCATTTATCACCATGATCTGGAAAGTAAGGTCGGAGATCTCCTTTTCGGAAAGCTGACCGCGCACCTTCTCATAGAGCTCGTCGGGAACGCCGGCGTCGGAAAGTTTCGTTACCGCTTCCGTCCACGCCAATGCGGCGCGCTCACGAGGGCTGAACAGCGTGGATTCGCGCCAGGCGGCGACATGGTAGAGGCGGAGGGGGCGTTCACCATGGATTGTCGCTTCCTTCGAGTGCATATCCAGGCAGAATGCGCACCCGTTCATCTGTGAGGCACGAATGTCCACAAGGTCCAAGATCGACTGCTCGATCGAACCCTTCTTCACGTCATTGCTGAATGTCATCAGGCCCTTGAAAAGATCGGGCGATAGTTGAGAAAAATTGAGCCGCTGCGTCATATGCTCCATCCGTTTCTTGAAGATCTGAAATGATCGGGCGGATCAGATCCGCCTTTCGAACCGTCACACCGTGATCGAGTCATCGGCATCGGAATAGCTAAACGTCCGTTGGGGTGGTGAAGAAGCCTTTGTCAGCCATCGGTGCTTTAAGCCCCTGAAAAGGAAGACAATCGCGATCGTTTCCGATCAAGTTTGCGAATTGGCAGGCGCCTGTCGGTTTGCCTTCACTACGGAGGCGACAAAATCGGTAAAAAGCTGGAGGCGGAAGCTGGCCGACCTTCCGTATGGGTGGAAGGCTTGTAACGGCGCTGTCTCCAATTCGACGTATGGAAACAGTTCGATCAGTGCGCCGCAGCCGATATCGTCTTCTACAATTCGCCGGATGAGATACGCCGCCCCCGCGCCATTCAGCGCGGCGTCGCGTATGGCGGTTGCGGAATCAAGATCCAGGCCACCGTTCGGCAGAACCCTTCTGCCGTCCGAAAACCGGATCGGATATGGTCTGCCTTCCACGGCATAGCGAACGAAAGGAACCCCTTCCAACTGGCTGATCGTACGTGGCCGCCCGTGACGCCTGACAAATGCAGGCGACACCACAATGGTCATATCGAGATGCGTCAGTGTTCGGCCCGTCAGCCCCGCCGGCGCGACACCGCCAACCCTGTAAGCGACGTCATAGTTCTCCCGAACTACGTCAACCGCACGATCTGTCGTACTTATGTCAAAGGATATTTCCGGGTACTTCGGCATGAAGTCCGTCACAAGCTGCCGCAATATCAAACGGCCGATTTCACTTGGCAGACTGACGCGGAGGTGGCCGGCCGGCTTCCCATGATGTTGGACCGTATCTCCCGCGTTGCCGAGCTCGCGTAGCAGAGGCATGATCCTGCGATAGAAAGCTTCGCCTTCTGGCGTTACTGCCAACAAGCGCGTCGATCGGTGAACCAGGTTGACGGCGAGCATGCGCTCCAGCCGAGTGACGCTTCTCGATACAAACGAAGGCGTCGTCCCAAGACTTCTGGCTGCGGCACTAAAGGATCCGGCCTCCACAGTTCGAACGAAGGCAATCAAGGCTGGCGTTTCACCCAACAATCCCTGAGTTCCGACCCGGAGTGTTTCGCGTTCTTCTGGCACCGTGAACCCATCCTGTCGGCCTGCCCCGCGCCCCGCAAAGGAGACCCTGTTTACCCGGCGGCAGCTTATTTGTTGCGAAAAATGGTTCGGATGGCATAAGCGAGGTCATGCCTGCTGTCGGATTTCAAGGCGGGCCGGTCTATTTGCGCTGCCCGAGCGGCTTCGCTGGAGGCAAGATTTCTTAGAACGATCGTTGCTAGCTCGGGCCGCTCAGCCATCAGTGCGTCAAGCGACGCTCTCTCGATTGTAAAGATCTTGGTTGCCGTCACCGCTGTGATCTCGCTCTGTTCAAGCGCCTCGGTCGTCACATCTATCGCACCGAACCAATCACCTGGAGCAAGACGCACCCCTTGCTGGCCGTCGTGATTGACGGCTGCGACGCCTGATTTAACGAGCATCAGGGCGTCACCAGCAGCACCGCGTTCAAGGATCGTTTCGCCGGCGGCAAATTGGCGTTCGATGACAAGGGTTACCAGTGCACGACACCCGTCCTCGTCTAGACCGATGAAAAATGAACTCGACCCGATCGATTCTTCAAGGGAAGTGTGCGGTATCGAAATCAGACTGTCCGGGATCTGCGAGGTTCCAACCGGCATCGCCAGGACGAGACTGTTCGAGGCGCAATGGCGGTAAACGAGATCGATAACCTCGTTCCGAGCCGCACCTCGTCGGGACGGACCTTTCACCTGGAAATAGAGTTCGACTTCAATCGCGGTGGCGCCAATGCCGACCAAGACGACGGAGGGCGGCGGATCGTGAACGATGGAATTACAGCTCGCCAGGACGTCATGCATGACATCGATGACGAAGCGCGGCCTGCCTGTCGGCACGATCCGAAGTGACAGCATCAACTGGTGATTTTCATCGGGCTTGCTGACGTTCGTGAGCACCTGCTTTGCGAGAACGCTGTTCGGAAGGACCATCTGGTTGTGAGCGGCCGTCAGGAGATAGGTCGATCGCCAATTGCTTGCGACCACTCGTCCTTCGGTGCCATCACCGAGCTGAACCCAGTCGCCGATCGCGTACGGCCGACCGAGTGTAAGGGCGATCCCCGAGAACACGTCTCCAAGCGTATTTTGAAGTGCAAGGCCGAGAATAATGGCGATCACACCGGACGTTGCCAGAAGCGTACCGACCCGAACCCCGAACACGAAAGCCATGATCGACAGGAGGACGCCCAGATAGACGACGGCAACGACGAGATCCTGAAGCAGCCGAGCCTCCCGCGGCTGCCCCTCGAGGACGATACAGATCCGCACGAAGCCGATTGTTGCCCAGGACAGATGGGTCCACCAAAGGATCTTTGCGGCAACGACCAGTCCGCCCAAGCCATCGAACTGCGGCGCTTCAAATCGCAAAGGGTCCATTCCAGCGAGCGCGACCGCAACGCTCATCGCCAGGAAAAACACGATCTGCGCGATCAGCCTTGCTGTCGGCCGGGACCGGCCTTGGAGATGCCATAGCAGGATACCCGCCACGCCGAGTACATTGATCAAAACGATCATCATTAGCGGCTGCTGCGGCATGAAACTCTCGCTGCAATGGTGTTTGTCGCGCCCATCGAAACAGGCCTGGAGACCTGTTTGTCTCATGGGGTCAGGTTGACGTTACAGGCTTGATCTGGTCGGGCCTATAGAACCTGTTGGTAGTTGCGCCCGCCAGAAAAGGACGATCAGCCACGCAGATTGGATCCCCGCTGGCCGGCAGCAACGCAAGGCAAGAAACCGAGCACCCAGAGATCTCACTTCGGAAGTTGCAATTGAAACGCCTTTGCGATCACACCAAGGCAAGTTTCTTTTGTATGCGCCAGCAGCACGGCGCTATGATCGCCAGGATCGCAAGCGCGGTTGACGCCCGGATACGGTTAGCTGTTGACGGCGCCAAGGTCGGGTTGAACGCATTCCTCGTTGATTTGCAAATAGATAGAGAACCTTGGTTTACTTGTTTGCCGATGCGGTTCCATTAGAATGGCAGCGATCGGATGGAGATCTCCTTCCGGATGGAGGAAGAATGATGCAAACCGCCAGCGATGCCGGGCTTGAACTAATGCCCAAGCAAGCTGTGCATATCGTCGACGATGACGAGCACCTTCGACTATCGCTTCTCGACCTTTTCCTTTCCCTAGGGATGACTGCGTGCGCCTTCGCGGATGCTGCGGATTTCTTTGCAAGGGCTTCGCGAGAGTGCGCAGGCTGTATTCTCCTCGATCTTCGCCTGCCGGGTATCAACGGGATAGAATTTCAGGGCAGGCTCGAAACGGAAGGTTTCCAATTGCCTGTTGTCTTCATGACTGGCCATGGCGACGTTACGACGAGCGTCAATGCAATGAAGGCGGGCGCCATCGACTTCCTGCAGAAACCGCTACAGACAAAGGAACTTCTGGAGGCGATCAACGCCGCATTTGTCATCGACAGCGACCGCCGGAGAATGCGTGCTTCTACGGAGGAAATCAATCGACGCGCATCGACCCTCACGCGGCGTGAACACCAAGTTATGGGGCTGGTGGCGCAGGGCTTGATGAACAAGCAGATCGCGTTCGAACTCGGCGTAAGCGAGATGATGGTCAAGCTTCATAGAGGCAAAGTCATGAGAAAAATGAAAGCAACGTCGCTGGCCGAGCTCGTCCGTCTGGTTGAGCTCATTCAACACGATCAACGATGATGTAGCGCGTTTGAAGGGGTCGGCTCGATGGCGGACGATGCGAAGACCCGAAGCTCCGGGCAGTCGGAAAACGCAGCGATAGTCGCGATAGTCGACGACGACCGCGCCCTGCTCGAGTCGCTGGGCGACTTCTTCGATGCCATGGGCATCGGTAGTGTGGCTTTCAATTCCGGCGACGCATTCCTGAAATCCGGTGAACTTCGGCGCGTGCGTTGCGTGCTGGTGGATCTCAAGATGCCGGGCATGAACGGCATAGAACTCCTGCGGAAGATCGTGGCCGACCAGGGGCCGCCCGTCTGCATCATGACTTCCTTTGCCGATAGCGGCACCAGAAAGATGGCGCAGTCGTGCGGAGCCGTCGCCTTCCTTGAGAAGCCGGTCAACTCGCGCGAACTCCTGGCATTCGTCTCAACGTCGGGCTTCACATAACCATTCGCATGCGCCGATGTAGAACGCATGTTTTAATGACCGGCGATCCAAGGCGACGTAAGTCCCTTTGAATTGAAGGGAGCGCGCCAAAATGCCCGAAACAGGAAATCTTGCTTCTCCCGCCAGACGGGCCGGTACCGGCCAGAAAACGCTTCGAGAGACGCAGCAGGACGAACGCCAGAAGCTTTTTGAATGGCTTTCGAGTGGTATCAGGGACGAACCGAATGCAGAACGCATCTTCGTTTCTTTTTGCGAGCGCTTGTTGCGCTGCGGTGTCAAACTCAGTCGAGCAACGCTTCATTTTCGCGTCCATCATCCGCAGTGGCTGGGCACACGGTTCGTTTGGAGCGGCAACCAAACTGCGGCTCAGGCCCAGACGATCGCCTATGACGTAGAAGCAACCGACGTTTTTCAGCTCAGTCCATTCAAGCGTGTCATCGACACCGGAAAGCCGGTTCGCCAACGCTTGCAGATCTGTGGTCCACACAGATTCCCCGTTTACGACGAACTACGCGAGGCGGGTCATACCGACTATATCGCCTGGCTAATCGATCACACACAAGGCAGACGCCATCTGATCACACTGGCGACGAACGCAAGCGGAGGGTTCGCGGACGAGGAGACCGCGCTGGTCGAAGGTCTTCTACCTCTGTTCTCCCTGATCACTGATATCCGACTCAAGAACCAGCTCGCCAGCACGTTGCTGCAAACCTATGTCGGCCCGCACGCAAGCCAACAGATTTTGGACGGTGCCACAACGCGGGGCAGCGGTGCAACCGTCAACGCTGCCGTCATGATGTGCGACTTGAGGAATTTCACGCAGCTCTCCGATCGCCGCTCCAGGGATGACGTGATTAGAATTCTCAATCGGTACTTCGACGTCGTGTGCGAACCGATAGAACGGAACGGCGGTGAAATTCTGAAGTTCATCGGCGACGGATTGCTTGCGATCTTTTCGCTTGCGCAGCCTGATGCTTGCGCGCGCCTGCTCCACGCAATTCATGAGGCGCACGAAGCAGCCTCCCGTCTCGATGCGACAGAAGAACCGATCGTCTTCGGCACCGGCGTCCACGTCGGCGAAGTCATGTACGGCAATATCGGTTCGACGCGCCGCCTGGATTTCACGGTGATCGGGCCAGCCGTAAATCTAGCCTCGAGGCTGGAGGGACTGACGAAGACGCTTCATCGAAGGGTCCTGATGTCTGGCGAATTCGTGCGAGAAGCCAGTCGCAGCGGGGAGACCGAATATCTGGGCCTTCATAAGGTCAACGGATTCGATAATGCCGTCGAGGTCCACGCGCTCAAACTGCCTGTTACCCTGCCCTTCTAGAGCCGATACAGCCCGCCCTTTGGATGCGTCTCCCCCGCGCGACGGAGACCGGGACATCCGATACGCGTCCGTACACGCACAAACTACGAACGTCGTCGTGGACGGTCATCGACCAGCACATCGCTGTCGAAACGGTAGCCGGTGCCCCTCACCGTCGTGATCAGTCTCGGTTCTCCCGCATCAATCTCGATCTTTCGGCGCAAGCGAAGAATGAGCGCGTCGAGACTGCGGTCGTATATCTCTTCGGAATGAACCCGGCTTTCCGAAAGCAGTTTCTCGCGGGAAAGGATCCGGCGAGGCGATCGCAGAAAGGCAACGAGGAGATTGAATTCCGCGACCGTGAGCTTGGTGTCCGGAACGTCCGGTCGGCAGAGGCGCCGTTGACGCACCCAAAGTGTTGCATCCGCAAAGGCGTAGCACCGCACGTCCTGATCGGTTCTCGTGGCGCGTTTCTCGCGCATCGCGACGCGCAGGCGTGCCAGCAGCTCCCGAACGGCGAAAGGCTTTGCAATATAGTCGACGGCCCCTGTCTCCAGGCCGCGCACCTTGTCATCTTCGTGGGTGCGATTAGCGCTGACGATCACGATCGCGGCATCGGTACATGCGGCTATTTTCTCTATGACCGCGAAGTCCTCGTTGAAAGTCACCCCGACGATCACAGCGTCCACGACGTCGCCTGCGAGGCGTTGTTCAAGCTCCGCGACGTCTTTCACGTCAGTCACATGAAGCCAGTTGGCAGTCAGTTCCGGCGTCAGCGCAGCGCTGGTCGCGGCATCGGTATCAAGCACAAGGACGTGCTTCATCGCATCCTCCGTCAATCGCCTCGGACGTATAGCCAAGCGAGCGATCAACGACAATGAAAACGGAGAGCCTTCACCCCTCTAAGGGACTGATTTACCACTAACTTTCGTATAGCTTTCGCGCGTTTCAGCGGGCACCTAGAATACGGAAAGACGGACGTCGCATAGCTGATCGCGAGGCGGCCCCTTTGCCGCGCAAGCACCCGTCACGTATCCCGAAGACCCCTCTTTGCACAGAACGAACGTTTGGGTTTCCCGGCAGCGGCCGGTTGCTAGTTTAGCGCACCAGGCAACGGAACTCATCGCATGACGGATGAGCGTCCTCTGGTCTTCTCCGAACCAAAGCCAAATCAGGAGCTCCGAAATGGATATCGCCTCGACAACCCCGACACGCAGGAAAATCATGACAGGAACACTCGGTCTTGCTGCAGTCGCAGCAACGCTGAGCGCAGAGCCGTCGCAAGCCGCCAAACCCAAGAAGACGGCTGACCGTCTCGCCAGCGGAAACTACGTTACGTCGGCTGACGGCACGGAAATCTTCTACAAGGACTGGGGGCCGAAGGATGCTCAGCCAATCGTCTTCCATCACGGCTGGCCGCTCAGCAGCGATGACTGGGATGCGCAGATGCTGTTCTTCCTCGGTAAGGGCTTTCGAGTTGTGGCCCACGACCGACGTGGCCACGGCCGCTCTGCGCAGGTCAGCGACGGACACGACATGGATCACTATGCCGCCGACGCGGCAGCAGTCGCCGATCACCTCGATCTGCGCAAATCCGTTCACATCGGCCACTCGACGGGAGGCGGCGAAGCAGCGCGCTATGTTGCCCGCCACGGAAAAGGCCGCGTTTCCAAACTTGTTCTCATCGGTGCTGTGCCGCCGATCATGGTCAAGACAGCGTCGAATCCAGGCGGCCTGCGTCTCGAAGTCTTCGATGGCCTGCGATCGACACTCGCGGCTAACAGATCGCAGTTCTACATCGATTTCCCGAGCGGTCCGTTCTACGGCTTCAATCGCGAAGGCGCGAAGCCTTCGGAGGCAATGATCCGCAACTGGTGGCGCCAGGGCATGATGGGTGCGGCAAACGCACATTATCTCGGCATCAAGGCATTTTCGGAAACGGACTTCACCGAAGACTTGAAGATGATCGATGTCCCGACGCTTGTGCTCCATGGAGACGACGACCAGATCGTTCCAGTCGCCGATTCAGCCGTCTTGTCTGCAAAGCTCTTGAAGCAGCCGACCCTCAAGATCTACAAGGGCCTACCGCACGGGATGGCGACAACGCACGCCGACATCATCAACGCCGACATTCTCACCTTCATCAACGGATAATCGTTCGAGGAGGGTGCTGGCACCCTCCTCTCTTCATCTGATTTAGCACTGGCAGCTGGATTCCATCTTGGAAATTCCGCCTGCGAGACCGCACTAGCCCGGCTGAAAACCTGCAGCGCGCCAAGGGAGTCAAACCGTTGGCTTCGCGAGAATGCGACTTTTGCCCGGTGCTCCACGCGTACTCGTCCCGCGCTGGTCACGCGGCAGTTTGGACCGTGGCGAGTGGAAAACGGAGCCGCGAACGGCTCCGCCACAGTCATCAATGCGCGGGGGGCGGCGTGGCAGTCTTAACCCACTCGGAGAAGGGCAGTTTGCCAAGGCGAGCGCCCGGAGAAGGAACAAGACTATTGTTCTCGAGCAGGGCTCCGAAATAGCGCGTCTGGCTATCCACGACGATATCGCGCGTATCGCCGATCTGGCGCAAATATTGACCGACAGCATCGGCAATCCGGATCACGTCCGGGCCGGCAATCTCCACGGTCTTGTTGAGCGGCGAGCCGAGGACAAAATCAACGAGCGCGTCGGCGACGTCATCGGAGAAGATCGGCTGCATCATCGCCGGCGATAGATGAACTTTACCTCCGTCGGCGCCCGATTGCGCGATGCCGAACATAAACTCGAAGAACTGCGTCGAGTGGACGATTGTGTAGGGAATACCCGATTCCCTGATGATCGTTTCCTGCGCCATCTTCGCCCGCAGATAGCCGCTTTCGAGCAAACGCTCGGTGCCAACAACCGAGAGCGCCAGATGATGCCTGACGCCGGCGGCTGCCTCCGCGGACATCAGGTTGCGGCCCGACGTCTGGAAGAATTCGAGGACCGCCTTGTCTTCAAAGGACGGGGAGTTGGCAAGATCCACAACGACCTGGGCACCCTCGAGTACCTGGGCAAGTCCCTCTCCGGTCATCGTATTCACACCGGATGCTGGAGAGGCGGCAATAGCATCGTGACCTTTTGCCTGAAGTCGCTTCACGAGTTTCGAACCGATCAGCCCGGTTCCGCCAATAACGACGATCTTCATAGTTCGCTCCTTTATCAAGGATTTGAGGGGTGGTTCCGACCCAATCTCGTGCGGGTCTGCTGCTTGGGCCGCTAGGGCCGGATAAGAGCCTACGGGATTGGCCCCAACAGAACAGACAAACGTAAGTTTGGGGCTACGGGAGCACTTGGTCGAACCGCGATCGGACAGGCTCGGCAACCGGCGAGAAACTTCGCCCGGTGCTAGCCGGCAACGGATCACCACCGGGCGACGATCACCCGCGTTTGAGTTTTTCGGTCTTGCGTACGAGATCTGCCAGTGACCTGCTCTGCATCTTGCGCATCAGGCTCATACGATGAAGCTTTACAGTCATCTCACTGATGCCCAACTCATAGGCGACCTGCTTGTTCATCAGGCCCTTGACGACTTCGAACATGACGTCCTTCTCGCGCGGCGTCAGCGTGTCGGCAAGCGCCTCTATCCGCTCGCGTTCTGCGTCAACAACGCGCCGTTCGGCGTCGAGCTTGATTGCATGGTCAACTGCATCGAGAAGATCCTGGCTTGCGAATGGTTTGGTGATGAAATCCGTCGCTCCGGCCTTCATAGCTTTGACGCTGGCCGGTACATCAGCATAGGCGGTCAGGAAAATGACCGGCAGTCGGCTGCCGGCGTGCGAAAGTCGCGCTTGCAGATCCAGTCCGGTCCCACCGGGCATACGGAGATCGACGACAAGGCAGCCGGGGGCGCTGATATCAGCCGTCTCCAGAAATTCCGAGCCATTCGAGAAGGCGCTCGCTCGTGTCTTGGTGACCATGAAAAGCTCGAGCAGGGAATCGCGCATGTCTTCGTCATCATCGACGACGTATACGACCGGCTCGATGCTTTGGGCGTGCTCTTTGAATTGCGCCTGGTGCATGACTGTGCCTCGTTTACTGACTTCATGATCCGCTGCCAGCAATTGGTCGGCGACGCCGGCCACGTTGGAAGCGCGAGCGATGGTCAATGGTAATGTTTCTGGCGTTCCAGATATCTACCACATGCACTCCCGCGCGTGACGGTAAACCTTGGTTTAGGAAGGCGTTGTGAGCGGGCGATCGGCTGATGCGGCCCGCGGATATCTGCTGCATGCCCATATCGTGGCACAAATGCCGAAGATGGCGGGCAGACTGACGGCCGGGAAGTCGCGCAACAGGACGGACGAAGAGCAAATTCCGACCGCCACTTCCCAAAGATGAAACAGCGCGTGGGCGATGAGCCAGAGCGTTGCTGCACCCCATAGCTCGATGCGTCGCTCCTCCCGGAACCAACCGACGGCAAACCCGAGAGCGATAAAGCCCTGGATGATACCGATGTCGCGAACAAAGTGCTGATTGAAGAAGCCGGTATCCGTTACGCCGGGAACGAAATTGTACCATCCCTCCGGATCATAGAGCATATAGGCTGCAAGCCATCCGGCCAGGAGGATGTTGAACGACACCATGGCGCCGACAGCGTATTTGAGAGTTTGCATCTCATTTCTCCTGCTTTCGATCTCACCATAGACAGCTACCATGGCCGGCTCGCGCGGGCCTCCCAAACGAAAGTTAGGGGGCCCAGCAACCATTGCACGTTGGAGTTCACGCGAGTGACAGTCCGCCATCAACGAGCAGCTCTAGACCATTGACGAAGTTGTCGGTCGCCAGGAACAAAGCGGCGCGGGCCAGCTCTTCGGGCTGCCCCATCCGTCCCGCTGGGATCAGATCGGCCAACTGCCGTTCAAGCGCCGGGCGATCCGCCTCACTGACGCCAAGCTTTCCAAGGATCTCAGTTTCGACCGGTCCGGGACTCAGAATATTCACCCGAATGCGACGCTCCCTGAATTCGATCGCCCAGTTCCTGGCAAACGCCGCGAGCGCTGCCTTGGAACCGGCATAGACCGTATGGTTGGGAAGAACCTTGGTTGCCGCAAGGGAGCTGGTAACGATGATGCTGCTCCCTTTTCGCAATAGAGGCGCCATGGTCTGGACGCCGAAGAATACGCCGCGCGTATTGACCGCAAAGTGCCGGTCATATTCTTCTTCGCTCACCTCGCCCGACGTGGAGAGGTTGATGACACCGGCGTTGGCCATGTAGATGTCGACCGCTCCAAATCTGCTGCCGACCTCGGCGACAAGATGTTGCTGATCGGCGACGCTGGCGACGTCGCCGCAAATGGCGATCGCCCCATGACCTATCTCTTCGATCGCCGCGTCGAGAATATCCTGGCGGCGGCCCGTTACGACCACTTTCGCACCTTCCTTGGCGAACAGTTTCGCAGTTTCCTTTCCGATACCGCTGTTCCCGCCCGTGATGACGGCAACCTTGTCTTGAAGCAATTGCATGTCTGATCTCCGTGTTGACGCGGCAGACATAGGAGCTGTTCGGGAACGTGATTAGCCGGAGGTCGAGCACAACAGATTTGCCCGGCGATGCGTAATGAAGCCCAACATCTTGCCCCGACAGGTTGCGCCCCGGGTGTTTGATCGGGCATTCGTGTTACATCTGTCAGGCAAGCCTTCGAGCGCCGTTCTCGGCAAGGTTGAAGCAAGCCGCTCGCCCCAGCGTCGCCTCCGTCTACTCATCCAACAAAGGAATGAAACAATGCGCGTTGGCTCCGAAAGCTCGATCTTTAGCCTGTTCATGCCCAAGAGAACCAAGGGCCCCTCGATTTCCGACGGGGGGATTGCCTTCAAAACCGCGGAGTCGCCGAAGACGCCGCCAATCAAATCCGACGATCAACTGCTTGCGGACCTCTACGACAATACCGCCCAGCAACTGATCGACGATGCCGATATTGACGGCGACGGCATGTTGAGCCGCGACGAGTACCTGGGGGCACAAAAACGCCTGGCCAACGCCAACGATCGGATCTTCGATCAGCAGGCGGCAGAAGAGCGCTGGGCGAAGTTCGATCCGAACGGCAAGGGCACGATCGATAAGAGCGAGGTCATCGAAGGCCTGAAGACAATTCTTCCGCTAAAGGTCGGGCACCTCGATGCCGCGACGGTGAATGCGATCCAGAACCGGCCACCAACGAGATATTGAAGCTGGACGAGCAATGTCGCTCCGCACCCGCGCACGGGGGGGGCGGAGCCGGCCGTTGCAGCCGGAGCGTGACTACGAAATGCAATGCCTCTTGAAATATCGCAGCTTCCGGCCGAAGGATGGCAGCCAGATACAAACGCCACACACAATCGCACCCACCGCCGCACGCCTGATTACCAAAGTTGAGCGGGTAGACGACGGCGTTGCGCTGGTCGACACATTCAAACGATGGAAATGGACACACTCGCCAACATCGATGCATTGCAGGCGGCAAGGGTTGTCGAGCGTCTCTTCGGCAATGCCTGGGCAACTGATGCTGCCGGCAGGTTTATCTACGTGACGCCGGCCGCCCTCGCGTTCCTTGGTCTTGCGCTCGATGACATCAACGTGTCGAGCGACGAAAACGACTTCGGTTGGAAGAAAGCCATTCACCCGGACGACTATGACGAGGCAGCATTGACCTGGAGGCGCTGCCTTGAGACAGGCGAGCAATATTCCGTCCAGCACCGGATGTTGCGCGCGAGCGGCATCTACGAATGGTCGCGAAGCACTGGCCAGCCTATGCGAAACGCAAACGGCGAAATCACCGGATGGTATGGCACCGTGATCGACGCCGATCCGAATAGTGCTCCCCTAGATGACCGGTTGCCTCGGTCAGAACCTATCCCTCGCACTGAAGAAGAAACCGTAGTCGGCTTGCCCGCCTTGGCCTCCGTGCACCCGCACGACAGACCGACCGTTGAGCAGGCCACGGCTCGAGCATTCTTTCATGGCGTTCCCCAGGTCAGCAGTTATCGTCAATTGCAGGAAGACGGCACCTACCGCTGGGTCGATTTTCGCGTCGAGCCGGAAACCGGAGCGGTTATCGCTGTAGAGCCTGCCGTCGCCAGACAGGAAGAGCGTTGGACGACGGCAAGTTCGCTCGGCGAAACATCGGAAGCCGTCAAGGCAGCGCGCGCCATCGAAAACCTCTACGGTGGCGCGTGGGCAATGGACGCGACAGGTCAATTCACCTATGCGACGCCGACCGCGCAGACCTCGATCGCAATGGTGCTAGAGGATCTCAATCTTCTTCTTGACGGAAAGCCGTTCCTTGAAGGCGGAGAACAGGGTTGGCAACGGGGTACCCACCCTGACGATCGAGCGCGGGTGGGCGAGTCTCTGCGCAATGCCCTTCGAAGCGGCGAGCATTGGAACTTCGAATATCGGGTGCTGCGTGCAAACGGTGTTTATGTCTGGCATCGCGCGGCAGCCCGTCCGACCCGCGATAGTCAGGGGCGTATTACCGGTTGGTATGGTGCGACCCTCGATATCGATGTCTATAAGAAGACGGAAGCCGCCCTTCTCGAACGCGAGCGCCTGCTGCAGCAGTTGATCGATTCCGTGCCGGCACTGATCTGGAGCACGATGCCCGACGGAACGCCGACCTATGTCAACAGGCGCTTTACTGCGGTCACGGGAGCAACGCTCGAGGATATCACTGCGCCGGACGGATCTCCCTCGCTCAGTGTCATCCATGCAGAGGATCGTGAGGCCGCAAGGGACGCCATCCAAACCTCGTTCAGAAGCGGCGTTTCTTATCGCCAACGCTATCGCCAGCGCCGTGCCGACGGCAGTTATCGTTGGACGGAAACCCGCGCCGAACCATTGCGGGATGAAACCGGTGCGATACTCCAATGGTACGGCGTGAGCTCCGACATCCACGACCTCGTGACAGCGCAGGATGCGTTGGAAGAACGCGAGCGTTTTCTCTGGCAGCTCGTTGAAACACTGCCTGCCATGATCGACTGCGCCGCACCGGACGGTGAACCGATCTTCCGCAGCCAGCAATTGCGCGACTTTCTCGGCTATCAACTCGAGGAACTCGACGGAAAGGAAAAGTCGCGCCTTGGCGCGACGCTCGACGCAGGTGTCCATCGCGACGATCTCGCCGGCGTCAAAGAAGGTTACGCTCACTCTCTTCGCACCGGCGAACCTTACGCCAAGAGGCACAGGCTTCGCCGTTTCGACGGCGAGTATCGGTGGGTGGAGACGCGCGCAGCACCGATGCGGGGTCCTGATGGCGCCATCGTACAGTGGAACGTTATCTGTCTCGACATTGACCGCGAAGTGCGCACCCAGGAAAACCTTCTGCTCGCGCAGAGGGGCCTTGCACACGCGAGCCAGGCCGCAAGCCTTGCAGAACTCTCTGCGTCGATCGCGCACGAGGTGAACCAGCCCCTGTCGGCCGTGATAAATTACTCCGCCGCCTGCCAGGGATGGCTGACGGCCGATCCGCCCAATATGGAGCGAGCGCAGAAATCCCTGGAGCGCATCATTCGAAGTGCAAACTCGGCGTCCGAAGTCGTCGGTCGGGTGCGCGCCTTGTTCAAGCGATCCACGGACCAGAAGACCTATACCGCCATCACCAATGTCGTGACCGAAGCACGCGACCTTATCGCAGAGGAAGCAAGGCGCAGGGGCGTGCGCATCGAGATCGATTGCGCAAACGGACTGCGACCTGCCCCGTTCGATCGCATCCAGATCCAGCAGGTCGTCTTCAACCTGATCCGAAACGGTATCGACGCCACCGCGCATGCGTACACCGACAAAGTCGTACGCGTCCACGTAACGCAGGGCGACGAATCGATCCGCGTTGAGGTCAGCGACCAGGGTAACGGTATCCAGCAGCCAGATAAGATCTTCGAACCCTTCTTCACCACCAAGGACAAGGGCATGGGTATGGGTCTCTCCATCTGCCGCTCGATCGTTGAATCTCACGGTGGCGAGTTGTGGGCTGAGGAGAACGAGCCGATCGGCGCGAAGTTTGTGTTCACACTTCCCGCCGAAACCTGACGACGACGATGCCACTCTCTCGTTCACGACAAACCGAAAGCCGACTATGCCGCTCCTCGATCCGACTTTGATCTTCCCGGTCACCCATCCCGATGGCAGGGTGTCGCGGACCACCGTTTACCTGAAGAACATCATCGATCATCCGCGTATGGAGATCGGCGACTATAGCTACTATACCCACTACGGAAAGCTTGCCGAAACGGCCGAAATCCTGGCCCCGTATCTGTTTACCGGTAGCCACGAGCGCCTCGTTATCGGGAAGTTCGTGCAGATCGCGCGGGGCAGCTACTTCGTGACGAGCTCCGCTAATCATCCGATGTCGGGGATCACCACATATCCATTCCGCATCTTCAAACCGGAGACATTCGGCTACAACGACTTGCCGGTAAAAGACACCGTTGTCGGACACGACGTTTGGATTGGCCATGATGCGGTCATTATGCCCGGCGTTCAGATTGGCGCTGGCGCCATCATCGCCGCCTCCTCGGTCGTCACCCGGAATGTGCCGCCCTATGCGGTGGTCGGCGGAAACCCTGCAACCCTCATTCGGATGCGCTACACCGACGAGATCATCGCGGAACTTCTCGATCTTGCTTGGTGGGATTGGCCGATCGAGAAGATCGAAGCGAATCTGCAGGCGCTCGAAACCGGTGATCTTGAGGCTCTGAAGAAGGCGTGACGGCGCAATGACAGCCGACCACGGGGGCCCGGCCTGATGCCGAGCCCCCGCTCTTTATCTGGTTCAGGCAACGCCTCGCCACCTCTGCGTTACAAACTAGGCAAGAACGCGGAGACCTTAGTAGTCCCAAAATACCGGCACCCAACGGAATGCTTTGCCAGCGATTGCCACCCGACCGAGCGACGGGAAGGGAAGATGCGTGGCCACCAGCAGTTCGCCGGTCGCAGCCAGCTCCCTTAGCAGATTGACCCGGACACGCGCGGCCTCCTCGGGATCGTGCTCGAAGCCGTTGTGCCAATCCGGTTGATCGAAACCAACGGGGAAGACCGCGTCGCCCGCAAAAGTCAACGCTTCGCCGCCGGACGAGAGACGCACAACGGCATGACCCGGAGTGTGACCGCCGGTGCGATGGGCAACCACGCCCGGCGCCACCTCGTGCTCGTCATCGAAGAGCCGCAGCTGACTGTGGTACTCTTGCAGGAACCGCTTGGCGGTCGCGCGAAGCGCATCCGGGAAACCCTCGGGCATCCTCGTGTGCGAGAAGTCGGGAGCCTCCCAGAACTTGGCCTCGGAAGCCGCAACATGGATCGCCAAGTCGGGCCGCAGCCGTTCCTTCACCCCATCGACAAGAAGTCCGCCAATGTGATCCATGTGAAGGTGAGTCAGCACGATATCGGTCACCGACGACAGATCGATCTCGGCAGCCTCGAGCCGCTGGATCAGTTGCCCGGCCCGTGGCAGGTGCAGATCCGGATCGAGTCCGAGGCCGGCATCGACGAGAATGGTTTGTCTGCCGCTACGCACCACGACCGCGTTCAACGGCCAGTCGAACGCGTCCGGCGGGAGAAACATGTCCTGCATCCACGTTGCGCGAACAGTGGGGTCGGCGTTGTGGCCCAACATGACCGTCGGGAGGGGAAGCACTCCGTCGCTGACGACAAGAACTTCAATATTACCGATCTTCAGGGCGTAACGAGACGGAACCAACTCGTTGGTTTTCGTCGGACCGTCCACCCGCGGTCCCAAGGGACGGATTTTTGTCTCCAATTGCGACATGACCTACTCCTATCTTGCGTGAGAACCACCCTGCCATGTTCCACCCGACCGGACGCAAACGGTGCACACCGTCGACTGATGGAATCGTCGCTCGAACGAGTGTCTGATCGAGTTGCCGTTTTCGAGCGCTCTTATGGTGACGGCTCTCGACAAACCTACAGCGCCCCTCAGACGCTCGTAATCCAAACGTTGGTTTGGGGAACAACAGGCTGACATTGGTAGTGTCTCGCGAGCCAGCCTTCAGTGAATTCGGCGATGAAGGCGGGATCATGTGACCGTTCTTGACGAGACGATGAAGCAGGCCATTCAAAGGCCATGCACCGGTGGCTTCCCACGAAATCGCTTTCTAAGAGGAGTGGGCCGAGCGGCTGAACGCGTCGCCTCCGAGGACGCTCCAGCGCCAACCTCACGCGGCGACACGGCTTACTTCGCGCGCCTCCAGGGGCGGCTTCGAGAGGAGCCGTCCCCTTGCAAGGTCGAGACTCTTTTACGCCGCGTTTAGAAGCCCCTCGGCGGCCCGCAAGATGGCAAACCTGACACTCCTTTCGGAATGCCCCTAGTTATCCAGAATAGCTGCGATTTTGACCAGATCAGCGACTGACGAAACGCGCATCTTGCGCATCATATGGCCGCGATGAAGCTTCACTGTGGCCTCCGCGAGCTGAACTTCGGCGGCGATCTGCTTGTTCAGCTTACCGGCGACCACCATTGCCATTATCTGTCGCTCGCGCTCGGTAAGCTTGGAATATCTCTGGCGCAATGCTGCCGATTGATTTGCCTCCTCGCGTCGCGCGCGGTCACTTGCCAACGCGCGGTTCACCGCTTCCAACAGGTCCTGCTCGCGCACCGGTTTGGTGAGAACATCGATAGCGCCGGCCTTCATGGCGCGGACGGCCATCGCCACGTCGACATGGGCGCTGATCAGCACCACGGATCGTGGATATCGGCTTTTCGCGAGCGCCTCCTGGAATTCCAGGCCGCTCTGGCCCGGCAGGCGAATGTCGAGAACGATACAGCCTGCTTGGTCGGGGTCATCCGCAGCAAGAAACTCGCTCACGGAGCCGTGGGTCTCTGCAGTCAGTCCCACGGATTCGAACAGTCCTCTCAAGGCATCGCGCACACTTTCGTCGTCGTCGATGACGATGACGGTTGGCTGTCCTCTTTTACGATCGTCGATCATAACCGGGCGCCCTCCACCGTTGGCAAGATGAACCTGAACTCGCTGCCACTGCCACGCTCTGGCGCCAAAACCCAGATCCGACCACCATGGGCCTCGACGATCGAACGACATATCGAAAGCCCCATCCCGATGCCGTCGGTTTTGGTGCTGTAGAATGCCTCAAACACGCGATCCACCTCCCCGGCGGAAACGCCTCGACCCGTATCCGACACGCTCACAACAACTTGACGCGGTTGATCCAGCGCGCAACCGATATCAATACGTCTTTCTCTTGAAGAAGCGGTCATTGCCTCGGCGCTGTTCATGACCAGGTTCAGCACGACCTGCTGTATCTGTGTGCGGTCACCAAGGACTGAGACAGGAAGGTCCGGCATGGCGAGATTGACCTCGATCGCCCGCTTCTGAAGCTCCCCTCGCAGCAGATCGAGAACGTCGCGCACCGCAGAGGTCAGTTCGGTTCGCTCGATCTTCGCAGGGAGCTTTTGAGCCATTGCTTTAATGCTGGCCACGATGTCTCCGGCGCGATGGCCATCTTTCACAATTCTCTCCGCCGCTAGCCGGGCTTGCTCCAAATCGGTGTTGCCGGGCTGTAGCCAGCGCATGCAAGTGCCGGCGTTTGTAACAATCGCCATCAATGGCTGGTTGACCTCATGGGCAATCGATACCGCGAGCTCACCCGCGGCTGTCAATCGCGTAACGTGTGCCAAGTCGCTCTGGCTTTGTCGCAACGATTCTTCCGCCCGTTTGCGGTCCTCGATATCGACCACCACACCATACCATCTGATGACATTTCCATCGGAATCCATCAGCGGGTTCTGTCGCAGATTGAACCACCGATATTCGCCGTCGGCGCGTCTGATCCGTGCATCGACAGGACGGCCGCGTTTCGAACGGAGTATCTCTTCCCAAGAGGTCCGCATCAGTTCGACGTCATCAGGGTGAAACATTCGATAGAAGCCAAACCCGACGATCTCTTCGAAGGGTAAGCCGACGAAATCGATGAGGTTCTGGTTCCAATACTCCAAGGCGCCATCGGGCGTGCAGGACCACGCCATGGCCGGTATCGTATTGACGATGAGATTGAGCTTGCGCTCGCTCTCCCGCAGGGCGGCCTCGCTTTCTCGTAACGCGTCCTCGGCCGATTGGAGATCATCGATGTCGATGTTGACGCCAAACCAGCGCTCAGTGCCATTGGCATCGATCAGCTTGCGGCCCGAAAAATAGAACCACCGGTAGTTTCCGTCCGCTCCGCGAATCCGCCCTTTCAGGATGGTATGGTCGGAATGAGCGAGATCCCGTTTCCAGATGTCCACCATGCCTGGAACATCATCCGGGTGATACAGATCAAGAAAGCCCCAGCCGAGGACCTCTTCCGCCGGGAGACCGGCATAATCCAGCCAACTCTGATTGACGAAATCGGCACTGCCGTCCGGGCGAGCCGACCAGACGAGGACCGGCAGAGAGTTGATGATCAGACTGAGGTTTTCCTCGCTTGCCGCAAGTGCCGTCTGTGTTGTCTGCAGGGCATCTTCAGCCTGCTTGCGATCCTCGATATCCAGAACCACGCCATACCACCTCTCAACATTGCCTTCGGCATCGAGCCTCGGCTTCTGTCGAAGCGTGCACCAGCGGTACTGGCCATCCTCACGCCGGATCCTGCCGACAACCTCTCGGGCGCGGCGAGACGCCATGATGGTATGCCATTCCGACGCCAGGCGCTCCGTGTCGTCAGGATGGAAGATCTGGTAAAACCCTATGCCGGAAATCGCGTCAAGCGGGGCCCCGATAAACTCCAGAAAGTGCTGGTTGGCAAAATCGAGCATTCCATCCGACGTCGCGGACCAAACCATCGCGGGTATCAGATCGACAATGGGATCGGCTTCCGGTCTTCTATCCACACCATGCTCCGCGCGAAGTTTGCGACACCCAAACTGCGATGCCTCAATTGAAATTCTTACGGGATTTCTGTAAGTTACGTAAGAACTAATCAATATACCAAGGTCTATGGCCGCAATGCCATGGTCTAGTTGCATCGGACCTAGATCGCAATTGAGAGTGACCGGAATCCGGCCTAATCGTCAGATATCGAAGCTTTGATGAAACCCGATCGGCTGAGGGGCTGCATCGTTCGGGCCGCAATATTCCGCATCTGAATTCGGCGTTCCGCCGTCGCCAATGCCGTGGCTGCGTTTGTCGCGATGGCGGCAGTAGCGCTTGCATGAGCAAGCGGCCCATTTGAACCAGACAGTCGTTCCATCTCTATTATTGGGAGAAACCATCATGCGTCGCTTGATCTTATGCCTGATGCTGGCAACCGCCACTATGACGCCCGCGGTGGCAGCAGACGCCGTCCCCGCAACAACCGCGGCAGACATCAGCAAGGCGCCGGTTCCGGTCCACTACAGAACTGCGAATATCGAAGGCCTCGATATCTTCTACCGGGAAGCAGGTCCCGCCGACGCTCCGGTCGTTCTGCTTCTTCACGGTTTTCCGACGTCGTCACACATGTTCCGCAACCTGATCCCGTTGCTTGCGGATCGCTACCATGTCATCGCGCCGGACTATCCGGGCTACGGCCAGAGCGCTGCTCCGGATCACGACAAATTCGCTTACACATTTGCCGGAACCGCCAATATCGTCGACAAGCTGATGGATCATTTGGCGGTCAAAAGCTACGCGATGTACGTCATGGACTATGGCGCGCCGGTGGGCTACCGCCTGGCATTGAAACATCCGGAACGGGTCAGCGGGCTGATCATCCAGAACGGCAACGCCTATGAAGAAGGGCTGAAGGAGTTCTGGGATCCGATCAAGAAGTACTGGTCCGATGGATCGGCCAAGAGCCGCGAGGCTCTTAATGGTCTCGTCACGCTGGAAACGACGAAGTTCCAATATACCGACGGCATGGAAGACGTGTCGCGCATCAGCCCGGACAATTGGGTTCACGATCAGGCTCTGCTGGACCGGCCGGGCAACCGCGATATTCAGCTCGACATGCTGTACGACTACCGCACCAATGTGCCGCTCTATCCGGACTTCCAGAGCTTCTTTCGCGAGCGCAAGCCCCCTACGCTGATCATATGGGGCAAGAACGATTACATCTTCCCAGAGGCTGGCGCCCATCCCTATCTCAGCGACCTTCCGAATGCCGAGGTCCATATTCTGAACTCCGGCCATTTCCTGCTCGAGGAGAAGCTGGACGTCGCTGCTCCGCTGATCAACGACTTCCTGGATCGCAACATCGCAAGCAAGTGATGTCGGTGAGGTATTGCCTGATGGTGCGGCCGTGGCTCCGCCGAGTTAAGGTCTCACCGTCGTTTCAGCAGGGCAAGCACCCGAAATCCGGAGATCACCCATGCCGTATCATTTTCTGGAAGTTGCAATCACTCCGAATGTGCGGCTAGCGCAGGCCGAAATGGGGGCCGACCAAATCTGGCTAGGCGACCATCATCGAGAGTCGGATAGCTTCACGGAGAGCGAACTCGCCTTCATCGCAGCGCGCGACAGTTTTTACATCGCATCCGTCTCGGAAACCGGCTGGCCATACGTGCAGCATCGCGGCGGCCCACCAGGCTTCCTCAAGGCGATTGACAACAAGACGCTGGCATTCGCGGACTATCGAGGCAACCGCCAATACATCAGCACCGGAAACTTCGCCGCGAACGACCGCGCCTGTCTCTTCCTGGTGGATTACCCGCGGCGGGCTCGCCTCAAGATCTATATGCGCGTCGAGAAGATGACACTCGACATCGACCCCACACTCACCAATCTCGTTTTCGACCCCGGGTACCGGGCCAAGGCGGAGCGGATCTTTCGCCTCCGGCTCGAAGCTCTCGATTGGAATTGCCCGCAACATATCACCCCGCGATACACCGAGCGCGAGGTCGAGCAGGCCGTGACGCCATTGCGTGAACGCCTGGCCCAACTGGAAGCCGAGAATCTGGCGCTGCGAACCCGTCTCGAAGCGATTGGAGAATAACATGGACACCACAAGACCACCCCTCCCCCCTTTTTCCGTGGCATCGGCAACGGAAAAGGTCCGGCTCGCCGAAGACGGCTGGAACAGTCGCAACCCCGAGAAAGTGGCGCTGGCCTATACGCTCGATAGTCAATGGCGCAATCGCTCCGAATTCGTGAACGGCCGCGAGGCGATCATCGGGTTTCTCAGCCGCAAATGGCAGCGCGAGCTTGAGTACCGCCTGATCAAGGAGCTCTGGGCTTTTACCGACAATCGCATCGCGGTTCGCTTCGCCTACGAATGGCATGACGACAGCGGCAACTGGTTCCGCTCCTACGGAAACGAAAACTGGGAATTCGAGGCTAACGGCTTGATGCGAAAGCGCTTCGCCTCCATCAACGACGTTCCGATACAAGAACAGGACCGCCGGTTTCACTGGCCGCAGGGCCGCCGGCCGGACGAACATCCCGGTCTCAGTGACCTTGGTTTCTAGGACGGACAGCAGATGAAACATCCAACCTATCACCGCGTGGATGTCGTTGGCATCAGCGTCTTCTATCGACAGGCTGGAGACCCGACGAAGCCGACCCTGCTGCTGCTTCACGGCTTCCCGTCTTCAAGCCACATGTTTCGCGATCTCATTCCGCAGCTCGCAGACCGGTTTCATGTGATCGCGCCGGACATACCGGGGTTCGGTCAGTCAGCATCGCCTTCTCGTGCGCAGTTCGCCTACACGTTCGACAATCTGGCGGATGTCGTTGGGAAATTCATAGAAATTCTGAGCATTGAGCGGTTCGCCCTGTACGCTTTCGATATCGGAGCACCGATCGGGTTCCGGATCGCGATGAAAAATCCCGAACGCGTGACGGCGATCATTTCCCAAAATGGCAATGCCTACGAGGAGGCTTTGGGCGACGTCTGGGAACCGATCCGGCGTTACTGGGTCGAACCGACGGAACTCAACAGAGAAGCGTTGCGCGCGATCATGAAACCCGCAGCCATCCGCTGGCAATACGAGCACGGCGTATCGAATTTGTCGGAGATTTCGCCCGATGGTTATTCGCTCGACGCATTCTACATGGCGCGCCCTGATGCCGAGGAAATCCAGCTCGACATTGCGCTGGACTACGCGAGCAACGTGGCCATGTACCCTGCCTTCCAGGCCTATTTCCGTGAACATCAACCGCCGCTCCTGGCTATCTGGGGTGACAAGGATCCATTCTTTCTGCCGTGGGTGCCGAGGCGTTCCGACGGGACCTGCCGAATGCCGAGGTTCGTCTCCTCGACACTGGCCACTTCGCGGTGGAGACGCACGGCTCAGAGATTGCCGCCGCCATTCTTACTTTTTTGACTTAGCGGCGCTGGCTAACAATCCGCCTTCTTCTCGCTGTTCAGGTCGCAAGTTCGCCCCGTTTGGTACGCTGCTCGAGGAAATACCATGGCTCTCCAATCGAAATCGCACCTCACATTGGCAGAGGAAGAGGTCATCGAGGCTAAGGCATTCATCGATCTCCATATGATCGCGTCTCAATCGCTTCTCGACGAAGAGCGGTTCAGCTGCATGCAGATCGGCAGAGGTTGCGCGATATCGTTGCCGAGTGCGCCGGCGATAGGGCTCAACCGGATCGTCGGCGTGAGCTCGCTCGACGAGCTTGACGCGGCCTACGAGTGGATGCGCGAGAAAAGCGGTCGCCGTTACCTGCAGCTCAACGCCGACGCCCTTGGACAAAGCACGCGAGACTGGATATCGCAACGCGGGCTTGTTCCGGAGGGAAATGGTTGGGCCAAGCTCCGTCGCGCAGCACCGACCCATCCGATCAGCTACGCCGGTGATGTCATGACCCGGCGAGTCAGGGCTGAGGAAGCGGGGATATTCGGAAGAATGATGTGCGCCGGGTTTGGCTTTCCCGCGAAACTTGAGCCGCTGTGGTCATCCATTGTTGGCAAGAGAGGTTGGAGCTGCTTCTTTGCCGAGCTGGATGGCACCCCGATTTCAACGGGAGCGATGTATATGTCAGACGGCTGGGCGTGGCTCGGTGGCGGCACGACGGTTCCGGAGTTTCGCGGTCGCGGCGCACAGAAGGCTCTGATCGCGGCCCGCCTCAACGACGGCGCCAGTCAGGGCGTCCAGACTTTCGTCGTTGAGACCGCGGAACCATCAGCCGGTGCGCAGAACATTTCTAACGCAAACCTCGTCGCGATGGGGTTCGAGAAACTCTGCACGAGAATGAACTACCGTTTTCACGACCACCGGCGTGAGTGACCTTGAGGCAAGAAACGGCTAGCTTCGCTTGCATGCGCCAAAGCTGGAGCCTTGAACACGTTCAGCCAAATGTTGTTCGGCGCAATTCAAGAGATCACGTCCAGGGCAAAGTCATTTGAGGATGGCATGGAACGATCCGGCAGACCAGACAGCAAGACGTATTGTTTTGGTGACTATCGGTTCGTTCCGGACCGGCAACTTCTGATGTTCTGCAACGAGCCGCTGCGCGTAGGAAGCCGGGCTCTTGATCTGCTCCACCTGCTTGTCAGCCGCTCGGGGGAAGTCGTCGGCAAGGACGAGCTGATAAATTTCGCCTGGCCGAATACCTTCGTTCATGAGAGCAACCTGAAAGTCAACATCGCTGCGCTGCGCCGTGCTCTGCCACGAACGACCTCGGGCCCATCCTGTATTGCCACCGTGGCCGGGCGCGGCTACCGCTTCGTTGCGCCCCTGCGCATCTATGGCGGAGACCAGTTGCAACTCTCCCTCGAAGCGTTCAAGACCTCGGCCCGCGCGTTGCCTCGGCTGCCGCAGATCATCGGTCGCGACGATGTCGTTGAAGAGCTCGCTGCCAGACTTCCGGAAGATCGATTGCTTACGGTTGTAGGACCGGCGGGAGTCGGCAAGACCACTGTCGCCGTCGCCGTGGCAGAGCGCCTTCTGGACCACTATCGGGATGGTGTTTGTTTTGTGGATCTTGCCGTCATCGGCGATCCCCAGCTCGTGGACATGACAATAGCGACGTCGCTTGGCATCGGCGGCAAATGGGCGAATACGCTTGCCGGGATCGTCGAGGCATTGCGCAGTCACGAAATGCTGATCGTGCTCGACAACTGCGAGCATGTTCTCAGCACAACGTCGGCGATCGCGGAACACCTGACGCTTGCGCTTCCGGGCCTTCACATCATCGCCACAAGCCGGGAGCCGCTTCGATCACGGTCGGAGAGCGTCTATCGCCTGTCTCCGCTCCCCTATCCCGACGACTACAGCGGAGAAAGCCGAGCAGATGCCCTGACCTTCCCCGCTGTCCAGCTCTTTGTTCAACGCGTCAGCGAAGCCTGCGGGTACCAACTCGATGACGCCGACGCGCCAGTGGTGGCAGCCATATGCCGGCGTCTGGACGGTATTGCGCTTGCAATCGAGCTCGCCGCGTCGCGGCTGCCGCTATTGAAGCCGACAACCCTGCTCTTTCTGCTCGAGCACAGTTTCGAGCCACTTGTCGCAAGTTCCGCGGGGACCCCGCCACGACACCAGACCCTGCTCGCGACGCTGGAGTGGAGCTATCAGCTCCTGTCCAAGGATGAGGCCAAGCTTCTACGCTTCCTGTCGGTCTTTTCGGCAAGCTTCTCTTTCTCCGATGTCATCGGCGTAGCCGACCACATTGGCCTAGCAATCGAGGAGATAGCCGCTTGTACGCAAAACCTCGCGGCGAAATCGCTTGTGTCGGCCGCGCACGACGTCGAAGGACTACGTTATCGCCTGCTCGACAGCACCCGCAGCTTTGCGGCCGAGCAGTTGGACAGGAGCGGAGAAGCCGCCAATGCCCGATTCAGCCACGCGCGCTACCTGCTCCGCCTGTTCGAGCAAGCCGAGGCGGAGTGGCTATGGAGACCGAGGAACGAATGGACCGCTTGCTACGCACAGCGGACGAACGACTTGCGCAAGGCTATCGACTGGACTCTCGGTGACGGCGCCCAGCCGGAGGCGGGCGTGTGCCTTACCGCCGCTGCAATTCCGCTTTGGGACGAATTGTCGACCGTCGCTGAAAGCCGGCAATGTGTCGAGCGCGCGCTGAAATGCACGGAAGCGCTATCGCGCTGCGACCCCGCCATCAAGATGAAGCTCATCGCGTCCTATGCCTCGGGCCTCAATTTCTCCGATCATCTCGGCCCCGAAGCCGACGCGGCGTGGACGGAGGCAAACCGACTGGCGCGCGAGATCAGCAATGTCGATTATCAGCTGCGCACCTTGTGGGGCCTTGGCATATTGCAGAGCTTCACCGGGCGTCACAGGCAGGCAATCGCGACGCTTGAGCAGTTCGCCAAACTCGCAGGCGGCGATGATGAGCGGCTGGCTGTCGTAGAGGGAGAACGGGTCAGGTTGACGGCCGTCTTTTATCGCGGCGATATAAGGTGCGCCCACTCTGACCTGAAGCGTCTCGCGCGCGACAATGCCACCTCGGCAAAGCGCTCGGCTGTTGCCCGCTTCCAGATGGACCGGTTCGTGTCGATCCGGGTGGCATTGGCGATGACAGCCTGGGTAGCGGGAGATCGCGGTGAGGCGACGGCAGCACTGCAAGACGCGCTCGACCATAGTGTCGCACTCAACCATACGGTCTCGCATTCCAACGCTCTGGCCCAGGCCGCCTTGCCTATCGCCTTTTGGTCCGGCGATACCGAGATCGCACGCCTGCATGTCGCGGCGCTCGCCCGCAATCTTACTCTACGCGACATCGCGATCTGGCGACCGGTCTGCCTTTTCTACCGTGGCGTCGTCGGGAGCATGGAAGGCGACCCAGAAGCAGTCGACACGATGAAACTTGCGATCGAGCAACTCGTCACCAACAACTTCCTTGTTCGGGTGCCGTTCTATCTCGCCACTCTTGCCGAAGCTGCCTTGCGCGACGGGCGCATCGCGTTGGCCCGCGACAGCCTGAGCGCCGCATTCGATCGCGCCGACCGGCAGGGCGAACAGTGGTCCCGGCCGGAACTGCTGCGCGTGCGCGCAATGCTGCAGCGTTTAGATAGCGATCTGTCAGGGGCCTCGGAAACGCTTCTGCTCGCAGCGGAAACCGCAAGGGAAAGCGGTGCGCTTTTCTTCCGGCTTCGGGCATCGACGGCACTAGCAGAACTATGGCTGGAAGCCGACCGGCGCGAGGCGGCGGCCGAACTGCTGTCGCCCGTCTGTGCCGAGTTCGATGACGTATTGCCCTGTGTGACCGTGGTGAAGGCCCGTCAACTTCTCGAAGCTCTCCGGCAAAACATCTATCCTGATTGAGTTTTGACCCTAGCCATTCTTTCTCGCAACCATTGCGGGGTCGAGGACAAAGGCGCTCCGTTCGGCGAGATCATGGATGCTGGCCAGGTAATTCTTGAAATGCGGCGTCTCGCGGTGCGCCGCCACCGCGGCGTTATCGATATAGAGTTCATCCAGAACATAGCGGTCGGCTTTCGCCTGATCCCGCCAGACATCCCATCTAAGGTTCCCCGGCTCCATCCTGCATTCGGGTGCCATGGCGAAGAGCAGCGCCTCAAGCTCTTCGGCTTTGCCCGGCTTGGCAAGCAAGGTGGCCATGATCTTGATGTAGAGCATGATCCGGTTCCGCTATTTATCCGCAGTTTCGATGAAGGCTGCGACCTCTTTGGCGTGCGACAGCATGACGGCATGGCTGCTGTCGATCTCGGTGGTCACACTGCGGGCCCGCTTGGCGAACCCGCGCTGGAAGGTTGGGGGGATCATCATGTCTTTCGTGGTGACCATGAAATACGAGGGCTTGGCCTTCCACGCGACCTTGCTGATCGGGGTCTTCACAGCCTCCAGTCCCCAAGGAACCTGGGCTGCGGCCATGAAGCCTGTAATTGAGGCATCGACATCGGCGGCAAATGCCTTCGGGAATTTCGACGGGTCCACAAGCAGGTAGCCATCGCTGGGCGGCAACAGCGGTGCGGCCGATTCTCCGGCCGGAACCGGCTGTTCCGCAAGCGATGCCACCGACTCCCCGGCGTCAGGCGCGAACGCCGCGACATAGACCAGGCTTTGCACCTTGGGGTTAGCCCCGGCCTCGGTAATGACCATCCCACCGTAGGAGTGGCCAACGAGAACCACTGGATGTTTCGCCTTCGAGATCACGCGCTCCGTGGCCGCAACATCGCCACTGAGACTGATCGTCGGGTTCTGGACCACCAGCACCTCGTACCCATCCCTGCTCAGAGTGTCGAACACCGCCTGCCAACCGGAGCCATCGACGAAGGCGCCGTGCACCAGAACGATCGAGACTGGCTTTTCGGCAGCCACAGAGGCCACTGGGGCAAAAACGGTCATGGCAGCAAGCAGTACCCAGATTGAGCGTTTCATCGTCTCGAACTCCTGATGTCTCGCGATCAATGGCGGACCGATGCCGGCCAGCTGTGAAACTGCCGAGATGATATCGCGTGGGTTGCGGATCGGCTGGTTAAAAGACGTAAAAACGGAAGCCGGTCACAACGGCCTTGATCGGCCCTGCGCTGATACGCGAATGGCTAGGCCTTCCGGGTCGGATAAGGTCCGAGGAAAAGAACGATTGTCGCTCCGCCGATAAGCAGCAGCGCACAGGCTTGAAGGATGCCCGAATAGGTGCCGGTGCTGTCGAACGCGTAGCCGAACAGGCTGGGGCCCACGAAAGCCCCGACCACGAAGATCCCGTATAATGTTGCATACGTCGTGGCGTAGCTCCGCATCCCGAGATAGCGCGAAACCAGATAGGCCATCAGGTCGAATTCGATCCCAGATACCAGGCCGAGCAGCAGGATGGCGATGCACGCTACGGAGAAGCCCACATCGTCCAGCGAAAGGATGAAGCAGGCGACAGCGCCAAGCGTCAATATCACCGTGCCAACCGCAGGCGCCCAGAACCTGTCGACCAGGACGCCGCCAAGCAGCCGGCCGGCAACCGCCGCTATTCCGACGAGCGAGGCGAGCTGGACCACTTCGGTCGGCGACAGGCGCAGCGAACGAAGGATGTTTTCGATGTTGGGAAGCGGCGCCGCAACGGCAAGCGACATCGGAATAAACACGATGGCCAGAAGCCAGAACGAGCGTGAGCGAAAAGCCTCGCGTGCGGTCATGCCTTCCAGCGCAATTCTTGGCGCTAGCCCCGCGTCGACATTCCTGCTGCGCAATCCGGCAAAGCCCCAAAGCACCAACGGACATGCTATGAGTATCGGCATGGCACCCAAGACAACGATCGCGACACGCCAGCCGCCCGTCTCGATCAGAAATTGCGCCAGCGGCTTCACCACGAAGGCGAACAGCCCCGCGCCTGACAGCGCGATGCCAAGAGCAACCCCCCGGCGCTCCTCGAACACGCCGTTGATCACCCGCGTGAAGACGACTGGCGTCGCCCCCAGCCCGAAGATCGCGATGGCCAGCCACGAGAGATAATACTGGACGATAGAGCCGCTCGACGCCGCAAGCGTCATATAGCTCAGGCCCAGACACGACAGAGAGGTCGACGCCACCAGCCGCGCTCCAAACTTGTCGATCAACATCGCGAAAAATGGCCCGACAGCCAGAACCGAAGCGGCCAACAACGACAGGCCGCCAAAAATTGTCGCGAACGACCAGCCGAATTCCCGCGCGAAGATCGGCGCGAAAACGCCGATCGTATAAAACACTATGGCAGGCAAACCGAAAGCCGTTCCAAGCAGGCTTGCCAGAACGATCCGCCAGCCGCTCCTGAATTCAGAGAAGTCCGTTCCCTTCATCAAAGACTTCCCTCGTCGAAACCAATCGCCCGGCAACCGCGTCGCGGCGCAAAAGTGTATGAGCAACCTGTCTCTGTCTGCAACTCATGCACGGTTGACCACAGTCGTAACACCAGCGGCACCTATTGGAAGGTGGCCGATCGGATGAGAAATGGGCTGTCTCCACAATCGCCGCAGCCTTGATACGACGGCCACCATGTCGAAGACGGATATGAAGGCGATTTGCGGCCATCCCAACCGAGCCTAATTGACGACATTAAAGCACACGGCGCCGGACCGCTTCGGTTTGGATCCGATCGGGGCCGACCAAGCGTGACATCGTCCTGATCGGAGATTCACCTTTTTTAACCGGCGACCTTCCTTGAGCGGTGATATTAAGGTGGTGAGGCCGGTGGATAACGAGATCCCACAGGTTACGGCCCGACAGCATCGGCAGGTTCGAGTTTTTGGGTGGTCGTTGTTGGCCATGCCTGCTTGTGCCTGGACGAGACTGGTCGATGAACCATCGGATCGAGGAGGGATCATGCCTCGCGCGCTGAGCACACTGACTTTATCGGACGCCAAGCAGATGCTCCAGGCAGCCGAGGTTAAGGCGGCCAAAATTGGCATTCCCTACAACATCGCCGTGGTCGACGCGGGTGGCGCGCTGATCGCCTTCGCGCGCCAGGACGGCGCGCTCGAAGGCAGCATCGATCTTGCCATCGGCAAGGCAAAGACGGCCCGGATGTTCAATAAGACGACCGAATATCTCGCTGAATTGGCACAGCCCGGCGCACCGCTGTTCGGGATCGAGCAGAGCAACGATGGCCGTGTCGTAATTTTCGGCGGCGGTCTGCCTGTGACGATTGGCGATCAAATCGTCGGTGCGGTGGGCGCAAGCGCCGGTTCTGTCGAGCAGGACATCGCGGTCGCCGAGGCGGCGGCTGCCGCGATCATGACAAATCCAACACGGTGAAGGAGACCTGTTATGAAGGCTGCGCGTATTCTCGAATACAACAAGCCCCTCGTCCTCGAGGACATCAAGGTTCCCGATATTCAGCCCGACGAGGTACTCGTGAAGGTCGCCGCCTGCGGCATGTGCCGCTCGGACGTGCTGCTTATCGATGGCTTCTTCCAGGGCTATGGCGATATTCCGCCCCCCGTCATTCCTGGTCATGAAATCACCGGAACAGTCGAGAAGATCGGTGGCGTTGTTGCCAAGGCCTCTGGCCTTTCGGAAGGTGATCATGTCGTCGTCTCGCCCGGATGGGGCGACGGCGTATGCAAGCATTGCCAGGTCGGCAACACGCATATCTGCGCCAATGTCCGTTGGCCGGGCTTTGGTCCTTATGGCGGCTTCGCCGAATACATCCCGGTGCCGGCCCGCTATGCCATCAAGGTCGCCAAACATCTCAAGTTCGAGCAGCTGGCACCACTGACGGATGCCGGACTGACCCCCTATCGCGGGCTCAAGAAGATCCGCGATGCTGGTGGCCTGGGACCAGACAAAGTCATCGGCGTATTCGGCATAGGCGGCCTCGGCACCTATGCCGTCCAGTATGCCAAACTTCTGGGCGCGGGTGGCCCAGTTGTTGCCGTCGCGCGAAACGAGGAAAAGCTTCAGGTCGCGAAGAAATACGGTGCCGACCATATCATCGCGATCGAGGGCAAGTCGTCGGAGGATGTCGGAAAAGAGCTCAAGAAGGCGACCGGCCAGGACAAGTTCGACGCCATCATCGACTGCGCGGGGGCGACGGAGATGATGCAGCTTGCCTTCTCACGCCTGGCGATCAGCGGGCACTATGCCGACGTCGGCTTCATCGGCGACCGGATCAACATTCCGCTGTTTCCACGCGTTTCCGGTGAGCAGACCTTTCACGGCTCATTCTGGGGAAACAACGCGGATCTGATCGAGGTCATGGCGCTGGCGGCCGAGGGCAAGATCCAGCACACGATCAAGACGATCTCGTTCAAGGATATCAACGAATACATCGATCTCATGCGGGACAACAAGATCGTCGGGCGCGCCGTGGTCACGTTCTGACGGCAAGCCTGCGAGAACCAAACCGAACAATATGTTTAGGAGACAATCATGACCCAGCATGTCCTGTTCATCGTCACCAACGCAGCCGTGATCGGACCGCATAACCGGAAAACCGGCTTCTTCTTTGCGGAAGTCGCCCACCCGTTCGATGTCCTCGACACCGCCGGCATCGCGGTGGAATTCGCCTCGCCCGCCGGCGGGTGGACACCCTATGACGCATATGACGAAAAGGACCCCGCCCAAAAGGCGTTCTTCGAGAGCAAGGCGTTTCGGCGGCTCAATCGCAGCCGCAAACTCAGCGAAGTGGATGCGGCCGACTACGACGCCATCCTTGTGCCCGGCGGCCTGGGGCCGATGGTCGACATACAGCGCAATGCGCAGGTACAGCACGCGGTCGCGCGCGCCTGGACGACGGACAAGCTGGTTACCGCCGTGTGTCACGGACCCTGCGCGTTGCTCGGCGTGGACGTCGGAGACGGCAAACCGTTCGTTCATGGCAAGAGGCTCACCGGCTTCTCCACGAAAGAGGAATACGACTATGCCCGCGAGGACGTGCCCTACGAACTCGAGGACGCGCTCAGAGCCGAGGGCGCGGACTATTCGTCGGTTGCCAACTGGCAGGAGCATGTCGTCGTCGACGGACGCTTGATCACGGGCCAGAATCCCGCTTCGGCAGGTGAACTCGGGAAGAAGCTGCTCGCGGCCCTGCGAGACCGCGCCTCTTTGCCCTGAGGCAGCAACGTCAAACGGGAGAACCATCATGCCGCAATCATCCGTGAAAATCACCGCCAGCCTGACCGCACATCCCGGCAAGGCGGATGAACTGCGCGAGCTGCTGATCGGCATGATGCCGCATTGCCGGGCAGAACCGGGAAATCTGCGCTGGGACGTATGGCGGGACACCGCAATGCCCACGCGCTACGTTCTCGATGAGCTTTATCGCGATACCGAGGCGGTCGAAGCCCATCGCCAGGCACCACACTATCAGGCCTATCTCGCCCGCGTTCCGGCACTGGCGGATCGCTCGGCGCTTGTCCTCGAAGCTGTCGCGCTCGGAGAATAACTGGAACGGAGGATCTCATGCTTGAAGTCGTGCAAGCCTATGATCGCGAACATATCGCCGATCTTCCGACGGACAACGCTGCAGCGCTCGAACGCAAGCTGACCGTCGCCCGCAAACGCTTCGAAGATCGAGGCGGCTGGCTGAAGCCGCACCAGCGTCGGGCAATTCTCCTCCGCCTTGCCGATCTGGTTCTGCAGCAACGCGAGACGTTCGCAAAACGCATCGCACGAGAAGGCGGCAAGCCCTACACCGATGCATTGGTAGAAACCGATCGGGCGATCGATGGGATTCAAAACGCCGCCGAACTGCTTCGCACCCGTGGCGGCACCGAGATACCGATGGGCCTCACCCCGGCCAGCGAGGGCCGCCGGGCCTGGACGATCCTGGAGCCCATCGGCGTTGTTGCTGCGATCTCGGCATTCAACCATCCCCTCAATCTCATTGTGCACCAGATCGCACCCGCGATCGCCACGGGCTGCCCCGTCATCGTCAAGCCAGCCGCCGCCACGCCGCTTAGCTGCCTGGAGCTGGTCAAGCTCGTCCATGAAGCAGGCATGCCGGATGGCTGGGTCCAGACCCTGCTTCCCGAGAGCCGCGATCTGTCGAGCGCCTTTGCTAGCGATCCGCGGATCGCCTTCCTGAGCTTCATCGGCTCAGCCGCGGTGGGTTGGCATTTGCGCGCCAATCTGGCGCCAGGAACCCGCTGCGCACTCGAGCACGGCGGCGTGGCCCCTGTTATCATCGACCAGACTGCCGATATCGACGCAATCATCGAACCGCTCGCGAAGGGAGGTTACTATCATGCGGGTCAGGTTTGCGTCTCCGTCCAACGCATCTATGTCCATAAGTCTCTCAAGGATGCCTTCGTCGAACGGTTCGCCGAGCGTGTCGGGCGACTGCGCGTCGGAGACCCACTGCTTGCCCAAACCGAAGTCGGCCCACTCATTACGCCGGCAGAGGCCGATCGGGTCGCGGACTGGGTGGCGCAAGCCGCTTCGGACGGTGCGCGCCTTATCGGAGGCGGACGCCTCAGCAGCACGACATTGGCGCCTGCTGTTCTCCTGGAGCCGCCCAAAAAATCGAAGGCGTCACATGAGGAAGTGTTCGGCCCGGTCGCCTGCATCTTCCCATTTTCCAGTCTCGATGAAGCCATTCACGAGGCAAATTCGCTGCCGGTCTCATTTCAGAGCAGCATCTTCACGCGTGATCTCGCCGTTGCGCTCAAGACGGCCGAATGCCTTGATGCCTCGACTGTTATGGTCAATGACCACAGCGCGTTTAGAACCGACTGGATGCCGTTTGCCGGTCGGCGGACATCAGGCTATGGAGTCGGCGGCATTCCCTATACCGCGCATGAGATGACGGCCGAGAAGATGATTGTTTTCAAGCAGTGAAGGACGTGCATGGTCATTCTAAACAGCTCAAAATGGTGTCGCCGTAGCCGAGGCAACTGCGATCCATGATGTTTGCGCCTCTCGGAGAGACATCGGCCTTGACGAAGGCCGAACCTCCGGCCACACTAAAAAGGTGACATTTTCACACCACTTTTAATCTGAATATCCGGCGCGCGGCCCATTCCCTTGAATTAATCTTGCCAGAGGAAATGCGACGGCGCAGGAATTGTCCGCGGCGCGGGTGAAGCGCTGAATTGTCCAGAACCATCGCAGTTAAGTGAAGCAGGCGTAGACATGAGTTGGGATCTGCATAGTCTTTTCCGACACCACGCGAACGGAATCGCCCGCTCATTGCGCCGCAGCGGGTTTAGAGACGATGTTGCAGCCGACCTAACGCAAGACACGTTCCTGCGTGTGATTATCAAACCTCCGGCTAACGACGTCCAGAACCACAACCCAAAATCCTACCTCTATAAGGCCGCCCGCAACCTTGGGGTCAATCATCGGCGGCGCGAGGCGCTGATCGAGACTGTCGATCTCGAGCAGGCGGCGGAGATCGTCGATCCCGCGCCATCACCCGAACGCATCGTCTATTCGCGGCAGTGCCTCGTGCAAACGCACCAAGCGCTCGGTGAGCTGCCGGAGCGCACCCGGCAAGCCTTCGAGATGCACCGACTGGGCGAGCGAACGATCGCCGAGGTAGCCGAGGAATTGGGCATTTCCACCACCCGCGCCTGGTCGCTGATCCGCGACGCCTACCGGCACCTCGTCCTGCGCGTCGGCACATTCTGAATATTCCCAGGACGATTAGAGAAAATTCACGCGGCTCGTTTGTATAAGAGATAGGGCATCTAAGGGCCGATCTCCTGGAAGGATGACTATGAACGAGACGACACCGGATCAGGATCGTCTGCTGGACGAAGCGATAGACCTGATCATCCGGCATCAGAACGACCCGGATAATCCCGTTGCACAGGAGATGATCCGCGCCTGGCGCGGCCGTAGCCTCGACAATGAACAAGCGTGGCAGCGTGTGTCGAAAATCCACGGCGCATCCGGCCTGATCCTCAGCGAGCGGCGCAAGATCGAGCGCCGCGAGGGCCTCGGCCTGACACGGCGCAACCTCATGATCGGCGGGCTCGCCGCCTTCGGCCTGGGAACTGCCGGCTACTCCATCGTTCCGAGCCTGCTGCTTAGAACCCAAGCGGACTACATGACGGCCAAAGGCGAGATACGCCGTATCGACCTGCCCGATGGCAGCGTGGCCACGCTCGGCCCCGAAAGCGCGATCGCGCTCGATTTCAGCGGCGACGCCCGCACCGTGGACCTTCTCGCAGGCATGTCATTCTTCGAGGTTGAAAGCGATGCCAACCGCCCCTTTTCCGTTTTGTCGGACAGCATGCGGGCAACGGCCCTTGGCACGGCCTTCGATGTATCGGATGACGCCGGGGTGCTTTCTGTCGGCGTCGATCATGGTCTTGTCGACGTGCGGGCGGCGGGCGCTCCGGAGACCATCGCATCCCTGACGACGGGCCAATGGATCACCGTCGACCCAACCTCCGGCGAAGTCGACCGCGGCCAGCGCGAAGCGGGGCAGATCGCATCCTGGCGCGACAAGCTGCTCATCGCGGAAAGGGAGACCGTGTCGGCCCTCGCAGCCCGTATCGGTCGCTGGCTTCCCGGCCGCATCATCATCGCCGACAGTCTTGTCGGTCGCCAGCGCGTCAGCGGTGTTTTCGACCTCAACGATCCGCTGCGCGCGCTTCAGGCCGCGGTGCACCCGGCCGGCGCGCGGGTACGTCAGGTCACGCCCTATGTCACCGTCGTTTCCAGCATTTGAAAAAAGTTGAGTGAAAAAGTGAAAAAATCGCGGGCCCGTTTGTAACAGTAAAAGGGACGACGGCATAAGCATGTCCGGCATGGCCGCTCGCTCCGGAATATAGGCAGACATGGAGTGGCCAAGAGTATGATGCGCGGGACCGGCGAAACGATTTTCAGAAGCACGGGTAAAGCACTGGTAACGGCGCTGATGATGACGACGGCAATCGGCGTCGGCCTTGCCGTCGGTGGACGTCAAGCGTCCGCGCAGGCGCAAGCCCAGGTCTCCTTCTCCGTCCCCGCCGGCCCGCTGAGCAACGCGCTGACAGCCTTCGGTCGACAGGCCGGGCTGCAGGTCACCTATCTCGCTTCCGCTGCATCGGGAAAGACATCGCCGGGCTTCTCCGGCTCGGCCACACCGCAGGCTGCGCTGTCGAAGATTCTCGCCGGATCCGGTCTGCTCTTCTCCTTCCCTAATGCCACGACGGTTGCGATCTCCACGGCGGCTGGCGGATCGGCCGGCACCGCGAACGACAATTCGACCGTGCTCCAGCCAATCGTGGTCGCCACGGAATCCGCGCAGGCCGACAACAGCACCGTCACCGCCAAGTTCAGCAGCGCTGCCACCAAGCTGGACACGCCGCTCGTCAGGACGGCGCGATCGGTTTCTGTCGTCACGCGGAAGGAGCTCGAGCAGCGCGACGCGCAGACCATTCTCGAAGCCGTCCGCTATTCCGCCGGCGTGACGACGAGCCAGAGCGGCTTCGACCCGCGCTTCGACGAGCTGCATATCCGCGGCACCGAGGCGACGTTTACCAGCGACTACAAGGACGGTCTGCAGCAGCCCTACATGAACTTCTCAATGTTCAGAACGGAGCCCTACTCGCTGGAGCGCGTCGAGGTCGTAAAGGGACCAATCTCCATCCTTTACGGCGCCGGAACACCTGCAGGCATCATCAACAAGGTTTCAAAATTCGCCGACGGTAGCCGTATCCGCGAAGTCGAGGCCATGTACGGCACCAAGGATCGCGGGCAGTTCGCCTTCGACCTTGGCGATACCATCGGCGAGAATGACGACCTGTCCTATCGCCTTGTCGGACTTGCCCGCAAAGGCGAGACGAATTTCGACATCGAGGACGACAGCTATCTGTTGCAACCGTCGCTGACATGGCAGCCCTCCGATCAGACCAAAGTCACGCTGTATGGCCTCGCGCAGAATATCGAGACGGATGGATCCGTCAGCGCCCTCATCGATCAGTATGGCGCCGTTCGAGACATGCGGGCGAGTGATCCGAAATACGATTACCAGAAGACCAAGCAGCAGCAGGCCGGATATCAGGTCGAGCATGAATTCAACGACCTCGTGACCTTCCGGCAGAACGTCCGCTATTCCCACCTCGGTCTGGAGGCCCGCTATCTGGAAATAGCCGGTTATGACGGGGACATTGTGCACAGATATCCCGTTGCCTTTCGCGAGAACATGAACGTTTTCCAAACGGATAATCAGTTGGAATGGACGTTCGATACCGGCGCGGCATCGCACAAGCTCCTGACCGGCGTCGACTACATGAAAGCAGGATCTACGTTCCGCTATGGTTATGGCGTGACGGATTTTACCGATCCGGCTTTTGATTTCTCATTCGACCTCGATCTGTCCAACCCCGTCTATGGCATATCCGGCCCGACCGCGGGCCTAGACAATTACCAGCAACGAGCGCGTCTTCAGCAGACTGGCCTTTACGCGATCGACCAGATCGAAGTCGACAAATGGAACTTCACGCTCGGCGGTCGCCAGACATGGGTTCAGCAGACCAACGGCGGGCAGAGCGACGGCGCACCGATCGATGATCATCTCGCCACCGGCGCCTTCAGCATGCAGGCAAGCGCCCTCTACGCCTTCGACAACGGCATTTCGCCCTATATCAGCTACGCGACGTCCTTCTTGCCGGTGACCAACCGTTCGGTCTCCGGCGAAATCCTTGATCCCGCGAAGGGCGAGCAGACCGAGGTCGGCGTGAAATACCAACCGCCCGGCACCGATATCCTGCTGTCGGCAGCCGCCTACCATCTCGTGGAGAAGAACAAGCCCGCCCTGGATCCGGATGATCCTACGGCAACGTTCTATCGCTCGATCGGCGAAGTTACCAACAACGGAATCGAGCTCGAGGCCCGCGCCCAGGTCGCCGAGGGTTGGGACCTGATCGCCGCCTACACCTACACGCACGCCGAGATCACCGGCGGCGACTTTGTCGGCAACGAACCCGCCGTCACGCCGCCCCACGTTGCAAGCCTGTGGGCCAACTACACCTTCGCGGAAGGAAGCGCCGTTCCCGGTCTTTCTGCCGGCGCGGGCATCCGCTATGCGAGCGCCAACTACACCGGCACCGATAACACGACCAAGAACGATGCGAGCGTCTATTTCGACGCCGCGATCGGCTATGATTTCGGTGCCATCGACAAGAAATACAACGGACTGACGGCAGCGTTGAACGTTCGAAACATCGCAGACGAGCGCGACACGATCTGCAACGAAGGCTCCTGCTACCTGGGTCAGGGACGCAACATCACCGCGTCGCTGAAGTATCGCTGGTAATCTCCCACGAGATCATCCGCCACATCGGCATATGACATCCCCTGCGTCGCTTAGCGACCGGGGATCTGTAATGACAGAATGAGGTCTTTCATTGAGCGATCACAGGAACCTGTCCGAAGGCGCGGCGTCATTCGTTGTTGACGGTGTTGGCCTCTCGATCGGCGGGGCCACCATCCTGCAGGATATAGACCTGGTGTTTCCCGCCGGCGAGGTCGTTGCGCTGGTCGGTCACAATGGCTCCGGCAAATCCAGCCTCCTGAAGATGCTCGCCCGACAGCTGACGCCAACCGCTGGATCGATACGCTACGGCGGAGATGATTTAATGCACTCCAGCGAGCGCACATTCGCTCGCTCCGTCGCCTATCTGCCGCAGGACGTGAACTCCGGTTCGGACATGACGGTTCGCGAGCTGGTCAGCTGCGGCCGCTACCCCTGGCATGGACCGCTTGGCCGCTTTTCGAAAATCGACGCCGAAAAGGTCGACCTCGCGCTCAAGGCGACCCATGTGGAGGGCTCGGCCGATCGTATCGTCGGCACATTATCTGGCGGCGAGCGGCAACGGGCCTGGATCGCGATGCTGATCGCACAGGATGCGCGTTGTCTGCTTCTCGATGAACCGACCGCCGCCCTCGATATCGCCCACCAGATCGAGGTGCTTTCGCTCGTCCGGCGGCTTGCGCACGAAGGCGGGCGGAGCGTCATCATCGTTCTGCACGACATCAACATGGCCGCCCGCTTCTGCGATCGTATTCACGCGCTGAAGCGGGGACGGGTCGTGGCAAGCGGTGCACCCGGCGACATCCTGCAGCCGGCCACCCTGCACGAGATCTACGGGATCGACATGGCGATCATCCCTGCCCCAAACCTCAGCCACCCGCTTGCCTATGTCCCGTGAAGTAGGCGGTTCGCACCTCATCTCCCGGCGCTCTTTCCTCGGCTGCGCGGCGGCGACCGCGCTCTTTCCGACGCCGTTGCTCGCGCAAGCCGCCGGACAGCGCATGGTCAGCCTCGACTACGGCATCGCATCCACGCTGCTATCACTCGGCCTGCCGCCGGTCGGCCTGTCTGATCTCGCCGATTGGAGCAGGTGGGTGGTGGAGCCGGTGCTGCCTAAATCGGTCGTCGATATCGGCAATTCGTTCGAGGTGAACTTCGAGATCCTGCTGCAGCTAAAGCCCGACATCATATTGACGACGCCGTTTCTCGACGAGCTGCTGCCGAAGCTTCAGTCGGTTGCGCGGGTGATCCGACTGGAGGTCTTCTCGCCGGATGCCGGCCCCGTTCTTCCCGCAGCCATCGCAGCGACCCGTCAGCTGGCAAGCGAGCTCGGCCGCGAGAGGGAAGCCGAAGCGTTCCTTGAACGCGCGGATGCATTTTTCGAACAGTGCCGCGCACGGCTGGCGGACAAGAAACTGCCGTCCATCGGCCTGGTGAACTTCATGGATGCCAGGCACGCGCGCATCTATTCGAACCCCGGCCTTTTTCACAGCGCGCTGGAGCGCATCGGTCTGCGCAACGTTTGGACGGAAAACTCGGACTACTGGGGCTTTGACACCATCGGCATCGAAGAGCTTTCCCGCGTCACCGACCCGGATGCGCGGCTGATCGCCTTCGACCCTATTCCGGCCGACGTGCTGCCCAAGCTCTCGGCAAGCCCTTTGTGGAACCGCCTGCCCTTCTCCCGCCCGGGCCACCTCTCGGTCCTTCCGCCGGTGCTGATGTTCGGCATGGTCAATGAGGCCGTGCGCTTCGCGAGCCTCTTGACGGACCATCTGGAAAAAGACGCATGATCGTATCCCGCCGCGACAATATCGGCCCGGCCATGGTCACGATCCTGCTTCTTGCGCTGGCCGGTATCGCCTGTTGGTTCCTGGTGGCGCCTCCGCTCTCCGCCGTCGCCGGTCCGCGCTACGACATCACGCGGATGGTGCTTTACTATTCGACGCTGCCACGGCTTGCGACCGCGTTGATCGCGGGTGCGGCGCTGGCGCTATCGGGAGCGCTCTTGCAGCAAGTGCTGCGCAATCCGCTTGCCGATCCGACCACGCTCGGCATTTCCGCCGGCGCGAACCTCGCGCTTGTTATCGCTTCCCTGTTCGTGCCCGGCCTGCTCGGCGCCGGCCGTGACTTCATCGCACTCGCCGGCAGCGCGGCGGCCGCGCTGATCGTCGTCGTCCTCGGGGCACGGCGTGGCTTCTCTCCCTATTCGCTTGTGCTGTCAGGCCTGGTGCTGAGCCTCTGGTGCGGCGGCCTTGCCGCGATCCTCACCTATCTGAACGAGTCGAGCCTCGCGAGCCTGTTCATCTGGGGCGCCGGATCGCTGGCGCAGCAGAGCTGGGTCATCCCGCTGTCACTTCTGTGGCGCCTGGCTGCCGTCGCCATCGTCTGCGCTCTGGTCATCCGCCCGCTATCGCTGCTCGATCTCGGCGAGAGCGGCTCGGCGGCGCTCGGGGTACGTCTTGTCCGCCTGCGCTTCATCGTCATCGCGGTGGCGGTCGCGCTCGCGGCCTTCGTCACCAGCGCAGTCGGCGTCATCGGCTTTATCGGCCTCGTCGCCCCAACCTTGGCGCGCTTGGCCGGCGCGCGGCGGCCGGGGCAACTCATCTTCTGGTCGCCTCTGATCGGCGCAAGCCTGCTGTTGCTTGCCGATTCCGTTCTGCAGCTTGTCGCCGGCGAACTCGGCGACTTCCTGCCGACCGGAGCGGTCACCGCGATCTTCGGCTCTCCCCTGCTGCTTGCGCTGCTTCCGCTGCTGAAGATCCGTCACCGCATCCAGCCGTCGCCCGTCCGGCGCGGACAGCACGGATTGACCACGACCGCCGTGATGGCGCTAGCCGCAATCTGCCTTCTCGTCGTGCTTGCGGCCGGTATATTCCTCGGGCGGGACGCAACCGAGGGATGGCACCTCGTATCCGGGGACCTTGCCGGTGATATCCTCGCCATCCGCATCCCCAAGGTCGTGGCCGCTTTGGCATCGGGGGCAATGCTGGCGGTTGCCGGAACCATTCTGCAGCGCCTGACCTCCAATGAAATGGCAAGTCCAGAGGTGCTCGGCATCAGCGCCGGCGCGACTTTCGGTGTCGCTATTGCGCTTATTGCCGTCTCGCCCGGCGTCGCCGGACAATTCACCTTCGCCGCGATCGGCGCGATCGGCGTTCTCGCCGCCATCGTCGTCAGCTTGCGGCGCAGCTCGTTCGCGCCCGAGCGCGTGCTGCTGGCCGGTATCTCACTGAGCGCCATGGTTGATGCGGTCGTGGGTGTGTTGAGTTCGTCGGGAGATCCGCGGGCCGCGATCCTCATGCGCTGGATGAGCGGTTCGACCTATCTCGTGGACAGCGCCACCGCGCGCATCGAGGCGGTCGCCGCCGTCCTCCTGCTCTCCATCGCCTTTCTCGCTCGCCGCTGGCTCGATCTTCTGCCACTCGGCCCCGCTCCCGCCGCGGCGATCGGCGTGCCGCTGGCCAAATCACGGTTCGCGCTGTTCGGCCTGGCAGGGTTGATGACCGCGGCGGCGACACTCACCGTCGGGCCGCTTTCCTTTGTCGGTCTCATGGGGCCGCACCTCGCGCGCGAAGCGGGCCTGAGGCGTGCCTTGCCGCAGATGGCGGGCGCGGCACTGATCGGAGGAAGCTTGATGGTCGCCGCCGACTTCGTCGGCCGCACTATCGTCTCGCCCTACCAGATCCCGGCCGGCCTTGTCTCCGCGCTGATCGGCGCGCCCTTCCTGATGCTGATGCTACGCCGGAAGGCCTGACGCTTCGGCCGCTATTCACTCGCGAATGGCGAAGGCGATGTTGAGCGCACGATTGACGACCGCGGCGAGCACCGACATGTGCGTTTCCCCGGGGAAGAGCTCGAACTGCGCCCGCAGTCCATCAGCAGTGCCATCCAGCCGCTCCGCCATCTCGCGGGCAAGAGCCACCGTCCGCTCCAGCTTGTTGTTTTCAAGGCGCTCGGCGGCATCCTCGTTCTGATACTGGAACGGTGCCAGTTCGTCGCCTTCATACTCACCGGCGGACAAGTGCACGAAGCCGCCGGAACCGTGCTTGCGCCTCGCTTCACGTCCAAGAAGCTGCGAATCTTCCCAGGAAATGCTCGGACTGGCGGCGATCCAGTTCCTGAACAGATCCGGCCGCTCGAACAGCGCAAAAAGCGTGAACAGTCCACCGAACGAATGGCCGAAAAGCGCCCGTCGGCCTGCGTCGACGGGTGCCCTACGCGCGATTTCGGGCAGGAGATCAGTCTCGATGAACTTCAGCAGCTTGTCGGCGCCTCCGGTCTTCACCTCCGGGCCGCCTTCGCTGAACGGGGGATAAGACCGGCCGGGCGGCGGCACTAGATCCCAGGAGCGCCGCATGCCGTCATAGGCCTCATCGGTGGGATAGCCGATCGCCGCTATGATGCCCCAGCCGACATTCGTCGCGTTTGGATAAGGCGCCTGCGTTACGAGGCTGCTCACCGCGAAGGGAAACGTAGCGTTGCCATCGGTCAATAGAAGCAGAGGCCATCCGTCGGCCGGCGCGGGCCCCGCCGGAACATAGAGGAAGATGCGATACGGGGCGTCGCCAGCAGATGGAATTAGATCGAAGTAACGAGCTCCTGAGATCGCAACAGATCCATCATAGTCAATCATGTAAATCTCGCAGCAAAGTCAACGACTAAGCCCTACTCATTACTTGCCCTGCCGATCTGCGGCAACAGCAATATGTTGGACTGATATGAGCTCGACAGGGGCGAAGTTTGGATTGCCAGCACAATCCGCCTTCTCCTGCTGAGAAGGCGTCACGCCCGGGTTGGTTAGTGCGCGGTTCTGCTCTCGACTGTCGGATGAGAAAGCGATGCGGACTACACAATATACGTCGTGCGCGATTGCTGTTTTGACCCCGACGCCGCGGTGCACGATGCCCCTTTCTGAAGCAATTTCCCCACCTAAGCCGTAAACCTTAAATTCTTGGCGCTAATGTTGAATCTGAAGACGCCCATGGTTGCCTGGGCGCCAGCGTCTCAAAGCTGTTAGCACTTCTCGAAGCCACGATCCGTCGCGCAACTCCGGTTGTTCGGCCTTAGCCGCATAAAGCCGCATGGTAGAGCCTCTCAATTTTTCGGCCACGAGCTTATAATACTTGACTATTTTTGTCCTGTTTTATATGTGACCCAGCACGAAAGCTGGCCAGCGGTTCCCGTTAGGTTTTGTCCCCATAGATACCCGAACCGATGGCACGAACATTCAACGCATGGCTCTATCAGCTGTTTAAGCTCCATCATCGTGATGCCGTGCGCTTTGCCTCACGACTTGTCGGCAATAGGGACAGTGGCGAGGAAGTCGTTCAGGATGCCTATCTGAAGCTCGCAGGGCGCCAATCGACGACGCCCGTCGAACATCCAAGGAGCTATCTGTTCACGGCGACACGTCATGCAGCGATCGACTTTACCGATCGGCAGCGGCGCGAATGGCAGCGGCGGGTGGATTTCGAGAGCCTCGACGAGGCCAGTCTTGCGGACAATTCGGCCGAGCGCATGGACATGCAGCGCGATCTCGCCAAACTCGCCGTCTATCTCAATGCGCTCCCCGCACCCTGCCGGCAGGCATTCGTCATGAACAAGCTGCAGGGCTACAGCCATCCGGAAATCGCGACTACTCTCGGCGTCTCCGTCAGCATGGTGGAGAAGCATATCGTGCGCGCCCTGCTGCACTGCCGTGAGTTCCTGCGCCGCGACGAGGAATTTTGAGATGGTGCGCATTGTGGATTTTCCTCGCTTTTCCGGTCTAACCAGATGAACGGCACTCCAAACCTGGACGCAATGATGACCGAGTCGCAAAACGAGAAAACGGACCTTGCCGAACAGGCGCTCCATTGGATCGTTCGGCTGAATTCCGGCACGGCTCTTGATGAGGATGTTGCAGCGTACGAGACGTGGCAGCAGGAAAGCACCGCGCATGCCGATGCTGCCCGCGAGGCAGAACAACTCTGGTCAGTGATGGGCAAGCTTTTCGTTGATCGCAATAGCGGGCGCGTTTTGGCCGCACCGCCGCAGGCATCCGGGATCAGCCGTCGCGGCGCACTTTCCCTGCTGCTGTGTCTCGGCGCTGTCGGCACGTCTGGAGCTCTCTGGAGTTCGGGGTTGCTTGGCCGCCTGACCGCGGACTACACCACGGAAACGGCGAGCCCGGAACTCATTACGCTCCCGGATGGTTCACGCGTCTATCTGAACGCCCGCTCCGCCCTCGATGTCGATTTCACCGAGAAAATGAGACGTGTGCGGCTGCTGGCCGGGCAGGCCTATTTCGAAGTTACGCCGGATGCTGCCCGCCCCTTCGAAGTCATGGTCGACGATACGTCCTTCCGCGCGCTAGGCACGGCCTTCGACATTGCGAGGGATCTGCCCGAAGCAAGAGCCGAACTTGCAGTCACACAACACAGCGTCAGGGTTGGTAGCAGTCTTGGCGAGACTTTGGATGTGCAGGAGGGAGAGATCCTGCGCGTCGACAGGCAAGGCCATATCGGACAGGCGATCAAATCGGATGTGTCGACGTTCGCTGCCTGGCGTGATGGGCAGTATGTCGCCGAAGGGCGCTCGCTGGAGGAAGTTGTTGCCGCCCTTTCGGCATGGCACCGCGGATTCATCGTCATTACTGATGCGAAGCTCAAGCAACTGAAGATCAATGCAGTACTCGATCTGCGTGACGCAAACGGTTCTCTCGATGCGCTGCAGGGCGGATTGCCCCTCAGAGTGCGCCACGTCTCGAATTATTTTACAGCGATTTCAGCATCTTAATAAAAGGTGAAAATTTTTCCATCTAATCATTGAGGATTTTACTCAGCTTTCGGGTCTCAACACATGACGGGACGAACGGGGGTTTCGTCGTCGATCCGCATGAAGGGGTATTGTGTTGAGATTTTCGGGACGAAACAAATTGCTTGCAACTGCGCTCGTCGCCTCGGTGGCAGCGCTTTCACTATTGTCGAGCCAGCCGGCCTTGGCACAACAATCCACCACGGGCAGGACACAGCCGGGATCCTATAATATTCCCGCACAGCCCTTGAGCAGCGCGCTCGCCAGTTTCGCGCGCACCAGCGGATTGAAGATCGCCTATCCTGCCTCCATTACGCAGGGCAAAACCTCCAGTGCCGCCGTCGGGCCTTACACGCGCACCGATGCCTTGAAGCAGATCCTCTCCGGCAGTGGGCTTTCCTACAGTTTCACCGGCGACAACGCGGTAACAGTCTTCGATCCACGCCAGACGGACGCAGGCCGCATCAATACCGATGGCGCAACCGCTCTCGAACCGCTTGTGGTTACCGCCACTCCCGGAACGACCGAAGGCACCGGGTCTTACACAACAGGCGAAATGGCGACCGCAACCGGCCTGCCGCTTTCCATTCGCGAGACACCGCAATCCATTTCGGTTATTACCCGTCAAAGGATTGAGGACCAGGACCTGCGCAGCGTTGAAGACGTGGTCGTGAACAGCCCTGGTGTCATCTTCAAGAAAAAGGGCATCGCCGACGACAATGACAAGGGCCTCTTTGCCCGTGGCCTTGAGATCGAGAACTTTCAGGTCGATGGCGTCAACGTCAACAAGAACCTCAATTCGCTCAGTCTCGACACGGAGATCTATGACCACATCGAGATCGTCCGCGGCGCAAACGGCTTGCTCAGTGGCGCCGGCAGCCCTTCGGCGACCGTCGATCTGGTACGCAAGCGCCCGACATCCGATTTTCAAGCATCCGTCGAAGGTACAATCGGCTCCTGGAACACCCACCGCGGAACCTTCGATGTCAGCGGCCCGATCTCGGAAGATGGCGGCCTTAGGGGTCGCGGCGTCGGCGCATTTCAGGAAGGCGATAGCTACATCGACCGGCTGACGCAGAAATCGCAGGCACTATACGGCGTTCTGGAAGCCGATATTGATGACCGTTCTATGCTGACCTTTGGCGGCGAATACCAGAACAAGGAATGCAGGGCTTGCGGCTACTTCGGTGCACCGGCCTATTTTTCCGACGGCACGCCTGCCGTGTTCGATCGGTCCTTCAACTCTGCCGCCAACTGGAGCCGCCAGGACCGTACCCGCTACAGCGGCTTCGTCGAGTTCGAGCACGAATTCGAAAACGACTGGAAGCTCACCGCAACCGGCACCTACATCTATGAAAACAACGACCGGACCTATGGCTGGTTCAGCCGCAATGGGTATGCGGACAAGGATACCGGCGCGGGATCGAGCCTTTGGGTCGCGAAATGGCCTATCCCAACGAAGCAGGCGAGTTTCGATGGCAGAGTCGAAGGTCCCGTGGAGCTGTTTGGCCGCGAACACGATCTCGTCTTCGGTGTGAATGCATCCCGCACCCGCGCCGATTATGCCATGTATCCGCTGTGGACCGTGCCCGGTTTCAGCGCCTCGATCCCGAATATCTTCAACTGGAACGGCGACTTCGCCGAGCCGCAATGGACGACGACCGGCACGCGCTACTACACCCTGACGCAATACTCCGCCTACGGCGCCGCCCGTCTCAAGCCGACGGACGACCTCTCTGTGATCCTCGGTTCGCGCATCAATTGGTACGATCAGGACTCGACCTATAACTATATCGCCTGGGGGCCTTACCCGGATGCGATCAAGGAAACGGGCGTCTGGGTTCCCTATGCCGGCGTTGTCTACGATCTGACGGAAAGCCTCTCGGTCTATGCCAGCTACACCAGCATCTTCCAGCCGCAGTCCGTCATGAATGTGAGCGGGCAGACGCTGCAGCCGGTCACCGGCGATACTTATGAAATCGGCATGAAGGCCGCACTGTTCGACGAGCGTTTGAACGCCAGCGTCGCTCTCTTCCGCACCAAGCAGGACAATTACGCTGTCGCCGACGGCAATCTCACACCCACCGGTGATGACGCTTACGTCGCAGCGAACGGCGCTGTCATTCGTGGCATCGAGTTCGAACTTTCCGGCGAGATCTTGCCGGACTGGCAGGTGCAGGCGAGCTTCACCCATGCCAGCACCGAGCTGCCGGCTGGCTTCAACATCAGCGTTGGCGTTCCCCAGAACTCGATGAAGCTCTTCACCTCCTATCGCCTGCCCGGCGAATGGGAAAAGCTGACCGTTGGCGGTGGTGTCCGCTGGGAAAGCTCCAGCAGCTTCACCCAGAAGAACGGTACCTTCCCGGCTGGCGTGACGACGAAACAGGATGCCTTCTTCGTCGTCGACCTGATGGCCAAGTACGATTTTACCGAGAACGTGGCCGCAAAACTCAACATCCACAACCTGTTCGACAAGAAGTACTACGCCAGCACCAACATCTACAGCAACGTGTACGGCGATCCGCTGAATGCGACGCTGTCCCTGAGCTACAAGTTCTGAGGAAGATGCCGGCTATCGCGAAAATCGGTAGCCGGCCTTTTGTTGCCATGACCTTACGACATGACCCAAGCCGGCGGCAATTCCTGACGGCACTGGCAGGCTTTTCGGGATTGCTTTCGACAGGAGCCCCCTCTCTCGTTTTCGCAACGGGAGAGAAACCGTTTCCGATCGACATCCGCCACGCCCTTGGAACGACCCGAATTGACGCGGAGCCAAAACGTATCGTCACCCTCGGCTGGAATGGCGAGGATGCCGTGCTGGCGCTTGGTCGTGTGCCTGTCGGCATGCACCGATACGGTCTGTTCGAGCGAGGCATCCTTCCTTGGAATGAAGCCTATCTCAAAGGCCAGACGCCCGAACTGCTGCAATCGGGCATACTCGACTATGAAGCAATTGCCGTGCTCGAACCGGATGTGATCCTGGCCATCAAGACCGGTATCAACGAAATCGAATGGCAGCGCCTGTCCAGTATTGCGCCAACCGTCGTCTACGCTTCGGCTCCATGGAAAGCAGACTGGCGCGAGCAGATGGTCCTGACGGGACTGGCGCTGGGCGAACCTAAAAAAGCCCGCGACCAGATCGAGGCCACGGAAAAACAACTTCGCGACCTCGCCGCAACCCACCCTCACCTTAAAGGCAAGACTTTCATCTTTGGCAGCTATTTCCCGGGTGAAGGCACGCTTGGCGTCTATTTCGCCCGCGACCCGCGCGTGCGCGAACTCGTCGCGATGGGCCTTCGATTGGCGCCGGGCGTCGAAGCCTTTATGGCGACGGAGCCCGATGCGAACGGCACCGGCGTCAGCCTTGAGGAACTCGATCGCTTCGACGCCGATGTGTTGATCGTCTGGTATGGCCCCGGTGCACGCGCTGACGCGGAAGGCCAGCCGCTGTTCAAGGCTTTCGGGCCTGTGCGGCGAGGCGCCTACATCGCGCTCGATGATCCGGTTTCCGTCTGGGCAACATCCGCCGTCAGTGTTCTGTCCATTCCTTATGCCTTCCCGGATTTTGTCGAGCGTATTGCCGCAGCGGCCACGAAAGGGCGATGACATGGTCGAAGAGCCGGAATTTCACACCGCAACCGTTCACTCGAAGAGACATATCAGCCCATCCATGATCCGTGTGATCCTCGGTGGAGAGGATCTACGCCGTTTTGCGAGTTGCGGCGGGCTGGATGAATTCGCATGGCTCGGTTTTCCGGACGGGGATGCACCGCTCGCCGACGCACCCGGCCGCTATTATACCATCCGCCATTGGGACGCGGCGGCAGGTAGGATTACTGTCGACTTTGTGTCCCACGAGGGCGGTATCGCCTCCACATGGGCACGCATCGCCAAACCCGGAGATCGGCTGGGTGTACTCAAGCCGCGCTTCCGCTACGTCCCGCCCGCAGATGCCTGTTGGATTGTTCTACTCGCAGACGCGACAGGCTTGCCGGCCGTTGGGCGCATCATCGAAGAGCGCCCATCCGCGGTCCCAGTCATCGCACATGTCGAGATCAACAGCATCGAAGATCGCCAGGATTTTTCAGCCGATGGATATCATTGCCATTGGCATCCAAGCTTCAACCATGGCGGGCGACCGAGCAGGCTGTCCGAGATCGCCGTGGAACTGGAACTGCCACAGGGTCCTGGCTACGTCTGGGTTGCGGGAGAGGCCAGCGAAGTTGCCGCCTGCCGTCGACATTTCCGTGACACGCTGGGGCTGCCGCGGGAGCGGCTGACCTCGATCGGTTACTGGATCCACGGGCAGGCTCGATCATGATCGTGCGTGTTTCGTCTAGCCGGTCGGTCTATCGTTCTGCGCGAAAACTGCTCCCAGCTGTGGCCGTTCTTGCGCTGCTGCTCGTGCTGCTCTCGATCGCAAGCTTGATGCTGGGCGCGCGGCCGGTCTCGCTTGCCGTACTCAACGCCGCCCTCCTGCACTACGATCCCCATGTGACCGAGCACATCATCGTGCGCGATTATCGTTTGCCGCGAACGGTCCTTTGCATCCTGTGTGGCGCGGCTTTCGGGACCTCCGGCGCTCTGATCCAGGCTGCAACCCGCAACCCGCTTGCCGATCCCGGCATTCTCGGCGTCAATGCCGGCGCAGCTTTCGCGGTCATTCTGGCCGTCGGTGTATTTTCGTTCGCCTCGATCGAAGCCTATGTCTGGTTCGCGCTCGCCGGAGCGGCCATCGCCGGATTGCTCGTCTATGCGATCGGCACGTCCGCCGGCGGCGCGACCCCGGTTCGCCTGCTGCTCACAGGTGTCGCTCTGTCGGCCGTCCTGGGTGGGATCGGTTCCTCGATAACCCTGCTCGATCCGCAAGCCTTCGACAGTATGCGTCATTGGCAGGTTGGAACGGTCGGTGGGCGCAACATGAATGTTGCCGTCACCGTTGCGCCCTTCATCGTACTCGGCCTTTGCCTTGCACTCGCCGTCACACCTGCACTGAACGCCGCCATCCTCGGTGACGATGCCGCCCAAGCTCTGGGGCTAAATCTGATCAGACTGCGCGTTGCCGTGGTGGTCGCCATGACCTTGCTTGCCGGTGCGGCAACCGCGGCCGTCGGCCCCATCACGTTTATCGGTCTCATGGTTCCCCATGCGGTGCGCTGGCTGGCTGGGCCAGACCAGAGACGGATCGTTCCACTCACGATGCTCGGTTCGGCCATACTCCTGCTCGCCTCTGATGTTGCCGGCAGGCTCGTCATTTTTCCCGATGAGCTGGAAGCCGGGATCGTGGTGGCATTCCTTGGCGCGCCGGTTCTCATCGCGCTTGCCCGCAGCGCAAGGACGACCCCGCTTTGAAGACGCTGACCTATCGCCTGCCACTCCGAGGGTCCGACGCCGGTTCCCGGTTCTCCTTCCGTACGCCGGCACGAACAGTTTGGGCTGCGCTCGGCCTTCTCTTCGTGCTCGTCGCCCTCGGTCTTCTTACTCTAACCGCAGGCCGCTTCAATGTCGGCATGCTGGATATTGTAGACGCCCTGTCCGGGCGCGGTGCGGAGAAGACCAGAATGATCATCGTCGAGTGGCGCTTGCCTCGCCTCCTGCTCGCTGGTCTTCTCGGCGCGGCTCTCGGTTTGAGTGGCGCAATCTTTCAATCCTTGACTCGCAACCCACTCGGCTCGCCGGATATCATGGGCTTTGCGGCCGGCGCTCACACAGGTGCGCTGTTGGTCATCCTGCTGTTTGCAGGCGGCTATTATCTGACTGCGGCCGGGGCCATCGCCGGCGGTCTCGTTACCGCAATGCTCGTCTATGTCTTTGCTGGAAAAAGCGGCAATCACGGCTTCCGCCTGATCGTGATCGGGATCGGCACATCCGCCATGCTGTCCGCGTTGAACGCATGGATGATCCGCAGGGCCGATCTCGATGTTGCCATGGGAGCCGCGCTGTGGTCCGCAGGATCCCTGAACGGTCTCGGCTTCCAGCAGCTTGTACCCGCGGCCATTCTTCTGGCTCTACTGGCAGTACCCATCATCGCGCTTGCCCGGCCTATGCGACAAATGGAACTAGGTGAGGATGTCGCGCTTGCCTCCGGCATCGCAACAGCGAAAAGCCGCCTTGGGCTGACTTTGTGCGGCGTCGCGCTCATTGCCATAGTGACCGCGGTCGCAGGGCCGATCTCGTTTGTTGCGCTGGCTGCCCCACAGATCGCCCACCGTCTTGCACGGTCTCCAGGCACGTCGTTGTTGCTCTCAGCGTTGATGGGCGCGGTTCTGCTCGCCGCCGCGGATGCCGCGGCACAGCACACCTTTGGACTCCAACTCCCCGTCGGGGTCATGACGGTGAGTGTCGGCGGCTTCTATTTCCTATGGCTTCTCATCCGCGAGGGACGTCGATGACGATAGAACAGGCGCCGCATCTTGCCGCGCGATCCATAACCCTCAGCTACAAGGAACGGGCGATCTGTCGTGATCTGTCTCTTGCCGTGCAGCCGGGTTCGTTCACGGTGATCATCGGCCCCAATGCTTGCGGGAAGTCTACCTTGCTGCGCGCGCTCGCGCGTCTGCTTGCGACCGCCGAGGGCAGCGTTCTCCTCGATGGACAGGACATCGCTCGCCTGCCGACAAAGAGCGTAGCACGTCGCCTAGGGCTGCTTCCGCAATCCTTTGCCGCCCCGGATGGCATCACCGTCTCCGAGCTCGTCGGGCGCGGCCGCTATCCGCATCAATCCTTTCTCCGGCAATGGTCGGCGGCGGACGGAGAGGCCGTACACGCTGCAATGGCGGATACGGACATCGCAGACCTTGCCGATCAGCCGATCGATACCCTTTCGGGAGGCCAGCGCCAACGAGCCTGGGTGGCAATGGCACTCGCACAGGAAACATCGCTCCTGCTTCTCGACGAGCCCACGACATTCCTGGATATCGCCCACCAGATCGAGCTTCTCGATCTTTTCGAGACGCTGAACCGGAAAGGGCGGACGATTGTCGCCGTGCTTCACGATCTCAACCAGGCCTCCCGCTACGCCTCACATCTCGTCGCGATGAGGGACGGTATGATCGTCGCGGAAGGCACCCCCGCAGCAATCGTGACGCCGGAGATGATCAAATCCGTCTTCGATCTGGAAAGCGTTGTCATCCCGGACCCGGTCACCGGTTCGCCTCTCGTCGTGCCAAGCCGTCATGCCAGATGGAGAGTTTATTAGGCTCTCGCCGATTCCGGAAATGCTGAAGCGGGGCTCGACAAAAGCGCGAGCCGATTTCGGACTGCTGAGGGTGTTTCGCGCTGGCCTAGACAAGGCTGCAACATTTCCATATTGAGCATCTCCGGTCGGTGCAAGTACCTCGGATACGCGGCTTGGACGCGTCTTTACCGATCTTTATCCGAGGTCTTGTTGACGGGGGTGATTACAGCTCCTGAACATCTCGCCCGATCCGCATGGGCAGAGATCGCTCTTGCGCCGCTGCAGGCGATAGACCAACGGCAGCAGCAACGACATCGGTAAGAATTTTGCCACGGCAATCAACACCTTCGCGGAGATTCCGGGCACAACAAGCCGGCGACCCGACCTGAACCCACGCCACCCCTGCTCGGCGACGTAGTCCGCGGTAAGCTTGGGGAGAACCTTGAAAAGCGTTGCCCGGCCGGCACCGGACCTGTCGAGAAAATCGGTAGCAACCGGACCGGGCGTTACGCAGGTTATGGTGACGCCCGTTCCGCGCAACTCCTGAGACAGAGCAGCGGAAAACGATCGAACAAAGCCCTTGCTGGCATAGTAGACGGCCATATTCGGCCCGGGTAGAAAGCTTGCGACAGAGCCAAGGTTGATGACACCCCCTCGCCCTCGCCTCGCCATGCCGGGCGAGAACCGTAACGTGAAATCGGCCAGCGCGCGGATATTGACATCGACAATGCCAAGCTGCCCGGCGGCCGGGAGCAAGGTGGCCGCGCCACGAAGGCCATAGCCGGCACTGTTCACCAGCACGTCACAAAACAGGCCGCACTCCGCCAATAGGGTTTCAAGGTGGCTCGACGCATCCGGGTCAGCCAGGTCGACCGCAAAAACGACCGCCCTGCCGCCCGCAGAACGGATTTCCGCCGCCACTGCCTCGAGGTCGGGTTCGGATCGCGCGACCAGAACGACAGCCGCATCCTCCCGGGCAGCAATCTTGGCGATCGATCGACCAATCCCTCTCGACGCGCCAAGAACAACGGTCGCCGGCAGCAACTTCTCGCCACGGCTCACTTAAACTGCTCCCCAAGCGCAGCGTTCGGTAGAAGGGGGCTGGCAGACATTGCATCGACCTCGTCGGCTATGTCGTTGTTGAGGATTGCCTCAAAACGCTCCAGCGCGCGTGCGACATTTGCGCCGTCCATAACCCGGTGATCATACAGGATACGCACCGCCACGCTGCCATCCGGCCCGATCGGGCCATAGTTCAGGAGCGTCGTCAGCGGTGTCAGCGGATTGAGCGACTCCGCCCCGAGCCCCGAATAGACCGAAAGCTGGAACGTACCAAAAAAACGCGGACGCTGCCGCCCGAGATTCAATCCGAGCCACATCCCGGC
>UBTY01000040.1 GCA_900468535.1 Hyphomicrobiales bacterium
GTTCGGCATCCGCGAAGAAGGCAGCAGCCACGCGCAAGCGCAATGAGCAGCATGCCCATCATTGATTGCGGGTAAGAAACCAACGCAAGAACATCGGGAGGGAAATCGATGGCTTACGAGCTGTATTATTGGGACGGCATCCAGGGGCGTGGGGAGTTCGTCCGGCTCGCGCTTGAAGAGGCCGGGGCTGAATATATCGACGTCACCAGGCAATCGGGCCGCGGCATGGGCACCGGCGCCATGCTGGAGCTCATGAAAAGCAAGCACGAGCCACATGTCCCGTTTGCGCCGCCCTTTCTGAAGGACGGCGACCTCATCGTATCGCACGTCGCCAATATTCTCTTTTACCTCGGTCCGAAGCTCAGTCTTGCGCCGGCGGACGAAAAGCTGCGCTATGTGGCCAACGGCTTGCAACTGACGATCACCGACCTTGTCGCCGAGGTGCACGACACACACCATCCAATCGCGACGTCGCTCTACTACGAGGACCAGAAGGAGGAAGCGAAAGCCCGCTCCGCAGCCTTCATCAAGGAACGCATCCCGAAATTCCTTGGCTATTTCGAGCAGGTGCTACAGCAGAACCCCGGCGGCCGCACCCATATTGTCGGCGATAAGCTTAGCCACGTTGATCTGTCGCTGTTTCAGGTGATCGAAGGTCTGCGCTATGCCTTTCCGAAAGCGATGAAGACCTACATGAGCAACTATCCGGGGCTGATGGCGCTGCACGATACCGTCGCCAAGCGCCCGAACATCGCCGCCTACCTGCGCTCTGATCGCCGCCTCGCCTTCAACGAGGACGGCATCTTCCGCCACTACCCGGAACTTGATCTCGCGCCATAGCGGATATCCATTGCCGCGTGTCGATGGTGACTGATAAGGTCCCGCCAACTCGCCCTTACCCATCCCAACACATTCCTGGAGGCTATCGCTGCCATGGCAAATCTTGCTCAATTGCTCGCATCCATCAAGATCCCGGATCTCGCCGGCAAGTCAGTGCTGGTAACAGGCGCCTCGACCGGCATCGGAGCGGCGCTTGCCCGCGCCTTTGCCGCGCAGGAGATGAAAGTCGGCATTCACTACAATGCGAGCCGGGAGCCTGCCGAGGCTCTGGCAGACGAGATCCGCGCTGCCGGTGGTATCGTTCACCTCATTCACGGCGACGTTTCGAAGGAGGGCGAGACGGAACGGGTGGTCGAGGAAACCGCCAGAACCTTCGGCCATCTCGACGGTCTGATCAACAATGCCGGCGGCATGCTCGGCCGCAAGCCGACCGCTGAATATACCGACGAACACTACATGAAGGTCATGGATCTGAACGCTCGTTCAGTGCTTGCAGCGACACGCGCAGCCCATCCATGGCTTAAGAAGCAGGGCGGCTTCATCATCAACACGACGTCGATCGCCGCGCGCAATGGCGGCGGCAATGGCGCCGTGCTCTATGCGGCATCAAAGGGCTTCGTCTCGACGATCACGCGCGGTCAGGCCAAGGAATTCGTTCCGGATCGGATCCGCGTCAATGCGGTGGCGCCCGGCGTCATCGGCACCCCGTTCCACGAGCGCTACACCAACGACGAGCAGATGGAACTCCAGCGTAAATCCATCCCGATGGGTTTCGTCGGAACGCCGGAGGATTGCGTCGGCGCCTATCTCTTCCTGGCGTCTCCAACGCTATCAGGCTACGTCACCGGCCAGATCATAGAGGTCAACGGCGGCCAGTTGATGCCATAGAGGCAAGTTTCTTTACGGGAAACGGCGCGGATCATCTCCGCGCCGTTTTCATTTCGTATTGCAAATCACACGCGCTCGAGCGCGACGGCGATCCCCTGGCCGACGCCGATGCACATGGTCGACAGCGAGTAGCGCCCGCCGGTTTCCCGCAGCTCCAAGGCCGCCGTGCCGGCAATGCGCGCACCGGACATGCCGAGCGGATGACCAAGCGCGATTGCGCCACCATTGCGGTTCACGCGGCTGTCGTCGTCGGCGATACCGAGTTCGCGCAAAACGGCGAGGCCCTGAGAAGCGAAGGCTTCGTTGAGTTCGATGACGTCGAACTGGTCTTGTGTCATGCCCAAGCGAGCCATCAGTTTTCGCCATGCCGGAACCGGTCCAATACCCATGATCCTCGGCGGTACGCCGGCCGCCGCCCCGCCCAGAATCCGAGCGATCGGTGTCAGCCCGTATTTTCTTGCAGCAGCCTCGCTGGCAATGATGAGCGCAGCGGCGCCATCGTTCACACCGGAAGCATTGCCAGCAGTGACAGTGCCACCCTCTTTCTTGAAGGGCGTGGAGAGCTTCGCGAGCGCTTCCATCGTGGTTGCGCGCGGATGCTCATCCTTGTCCACGACGACAGGATCGCCCTTGCGCTGGGGAATGGTGACGGAGGTGATTTCCTTCGCCAACCGACCGTTGCTCTGCGCGGCGGCGGCCTTTGCCTGGCTTCGAACGGCAAAAGCATCCTGATCTTCGCGGGAGACCTTGTAGTCTGCGGCAACGTTCTCGCCCGTCTCCGGCATGGAATCGACGCCGTACTGCTTCTTCATCAGCGGATTGATGAAACGCCAGCCGATGGTCGTGTCGTAGATCTCCGCGTTGCGCGAGAAGGCCGTTTCCGCCTTCGGCATGACGAAAGGCGCGCGCGACATACTTTCGACGCCGCCTGCAATCATCAATTCCGCTTCGCCGGCCCTGATTGCGCGGGCAGCAGCGATCACGGCATCCATGCCAGAACCGCACAGGCGGTTAATCGTCGTGCCGGATACGGAGACCGGCAGCCCGGCAAGCAGCGATGACATGCGCGCGACGTTGCGGTTGTCTTCGCCGGCTTGGTTGGCGCAGCCGAAGATCACGTCGTCGACCGCTTCCCAATCGACATTGCCATTTCGCTCGATCAATGCCTTCAGCGGCACTGCGCCGAGGTCATCGGCGCGAACGGCGGACAGCGAGCCGCCGAAGCGGCCAATCGGCGTGCGGATATAGTCACAGATGAAAGCGTCAGCCATTTCAAGCGGCCTCCTTGTTGCCCTGATGGGCTTTCTTCGTGCGCGCGTTGATGTTGCGCAGCGTCGCAAGCTCCGTTTCGGTCGGAACCGGCGTTTCGATCACATGGTCGGCGAACTTGATCGCCCAACCGCAGTTTTCGACAATCTGCTCGCGGCTGACGCCATGATGGATCGAAACGACCGTGAGCTCCTTCGTGACCGGATCGGGCTCGAGGATGCAGAGATCGGTGATAACCCGCGTCGGCCCCTTCGTTTTCATGCCGAGGCGCTCGCGATGATTGCCGCCTTCGCCGTGGCCCATGGAGGTGATGAACGGTAGCTTTTCGACGAAGCCGCGCTTGGAGAGCGCCATGGTGATGAAGATCTGACCGCAATTGCTGGCAATCTCCGGTGCCCCGCCGCCACCCGGCAGACGAACCTTGGGATGATCGTAAGGACCGACGACAGTGGTATTCAGATTGGCGAACTTGTCGATCTGGGCGCCACCGAGAAAGCCGGTGGTGATCCGACCGCCCTGCAGCCAGTAGCGGAACATTTCCGGGACAGAGACGGTAAACAGAGCCGTGTCGCAAAGTTCGCCGTCGCCGATCGAAAGCGGCAGCACATCGGGCTTCGTGCCGACGGTGCCGCTCTCGTAGATCAGCGTAATGTCGGGCGCATGGGTGAGGCGCGCGACGTTGCAGGCCGCCGACGGCGCGCCGATGCCGACGAAGCATACGTCGTCGTTGGTCAGGGCGCGCGAGGCTGCGATGGTCATCATTTCAGTCGGGGTAAAATCGCTCATCTCAGCCTCCTCACGCAGCCTGCTTCTTGGCATGCTTGGCGAAGTCTTCCGGCCCCGCATTCATGATGTTTTCATCCACCCACTTAAGGAAGCTGTCGCGATCGCGGGCGATCTCGTCCCAGGCGATGTAGAAGGCATTCGAGCGCGGATAGTAGCCCTGCGCGTAGGACGGGAATGCGCCGCCCGGAACCTCGGCCACCGCGGTCACGGCCCAGCTCGGAAGCACAACAGAATTCGGAGATGGCGGAGCGAGTTCGTCGACAATCTCCTCGACCGTGACGATCGACCGCTTGGCCGCAAGAACCGCTTCCTTCTGGACGCCAACAATGCCTTCCAGCAGCACGTTGCCCTTACGATCGGCACGCAGCGCGTGAATGATCGTGACATCCGGCCGAATGGCCGGAACGGCTGCCAGCACTTCCCCGGTGAAGGGGCATGTTACCGACTTGATATTCGGGTTCACCTTTGGAAGATCGGCGCCGATATAACCGCGCAATGCCGCAAACGGCAGGTTGGCGGCGCCCGCCTCATAGGCGTTGGCCATGGCGGCGTGGCTATGTTCCTCGATCTCCAGCGGTCGCGGCCACTGGTTTTCCACGGCGTCACGGAAGCGATGCAGCGAGCCGACACCGGGATTGCCGCCCCAGGAGAATTTCATGCCACGGGCGGCACCCACCCCGATCAGCTGGTCGTAAAGGATGTCCGGGGTCATGCGGATCAGAAAGAGATCCTTTTTGCCTTGACGGATCACTTCGTGACCGGCGGCATAAGGAATGAGATGGGTGAAGCCTTCCATGGCGACGGTGTCGCCATCTCTGACGTTTTCGGCGACGGCTTCCTTCAACGATACGATCTTCGCCATATGGCCTCCCGCAATCTGCTGTCGAATGCGCGCCAATAAGCGCCTCCCGGGGCGCATCGTCAAATATTTTGTGCGTTATTTGATATTTGTTCGCATATCGCACCAATCTTGCTCAGTTTGCGTGCGGTTGCGAACGTGCTCGCGAGGCTTCAAAGGAGCAGTGAATAAGACAGATCCGCAAGCATCGAGTGGTTGGTCCGAAGGTTTTCATATCCAGCCCTCGAACCGACAAGCTGGAGACCCCGAAGCCAAACCGCAATGGGTTCCGATGTGGCTACTTGATGTAGAAAGTCATGCTCCCATCGGCAGCTTGCTCCGCGTTCACGACAGTCTGGACGTCGACGCCGCGTTTGTTCAAGCGCCTGACGAGTTGCCTGTTGGAGTTGATCGACGCCTGAATGTGCCTGATCGCGGAAGGCGTCCGCTGCTCGACCGAAACCGGGCCATCTGCCCGATCCGACTGATGCCGCCAGTTGTGAACGTAGGAAATGTCAAAATTGCCACCAAAGGTGTGCAATGTCCTTTCGAGCGCTGGGCTCGTGTTCATGTTGAGGCTATCCGCGCTGGCCAGTTCTGAACCGGCAATGAGCAAAATGGCGGCAACGGCGGCGGAGGTAATTATCTGTCTCATGAGGAAAATCTCTCGGCTTTGATGAAAACTGTTTTCCTAGCCATCGCGCCGGATTCTCAGCTGCCGACGCCATTTCGGCTATTTCATCAAGCGACTGGTCCGGCTCTATTGCGTCCGGACCAGTCGATTCTGTTAGCGGATCCAGAAGGTCATGCTGCCGTCAGCGGCCTGCTCGGCGTTGACCACGTTGTCCACGGCGATGCCCTTGGAGGCGAGCTTTTCGGAAAGCGGCTTGTTGGACTTGATCGCAGCCTGGATGTGCTGGACACCGTCTGCGGTGCGCGGTGCCGCGGTATCCTCGGCGTCCGGCTGATCCTTCTGGTTCTGATAGTCGTTGAGATACTTGACGTCGAAGCCCTGGTCGAACGTCGCCAGCGTCTTTTCGATCTGCGGACCATCATTCATCGTGAGGCTGTCGGCGTAGCTGGCGCTCGCGAAAGCAAGAGTGGAGAAAGCGGCAGCGATTGCGAGGCTTGAAATGCGGTTCATGGTTTTGTCCTTTCGATCAAGGGGCGCCGCGGGTTTCCGACGACGCTGCAAACAACGATGTTCATTCAGTCAACCGCTCTGTGTGCGGCTCGTAAAACCTATGATCCCGGTGACAGCGTCGAAATCATACGGAAGTGTTTCACGCCTATCCTTTGGTTTGGGGAGCTCATTTCAGCGGCCGATCGAGGCCGTGGGGGGCAAGGCCCGTGCCATTGGAATTGACCCACGGCAATAAATCCGAGGGGCCGCGCTATTAAGCGGAAGCGCCGGGATAGGGGCTAGGCGAGTGCTCGCTGGCGGGTAAACCAATGGGTAGGCTTCCGACCCAACAGTATAGCGTCGAGCCCTAGGAGAAGATGCCATGCTCTCGTTGTTCAAAACAAACCGAGAGAGCGGGCATGAGACCGAGGCAGAATTTTCGCAGCATTTTAGTCGCAACAGCTCTCACCCTGGGTGCTGTTCCCTTGATCTCTTCGTGCACGACAGTGGCCGACAAGGCGCAAGGTCGGGAGGATCGGTTGGCAGCAGCCGGCTTTGTTGCACGTCCGGCCAACACGCCCGAGCGGGAGGCGATGCTGAAACGTCTTCCACCGAACAAGTTCCTTATTCTAGCCCGTGGAAAGACCGTGAACTACGTGTACGCGGATCCGAAGAACTGCAACTGCCTCTATGTCGGATCATCGCAGGCCTATAGCCGCTATCAAAAGACGCAGGTCGAGGAAAAGATCGCGAACCGGCAATTGCTGGCGGCCCAGACTTACGCCGATGCGAACTGGGATTGGTCCAGATGGGGGTCCGACATCGCAAACTTCGAAGGCCCTTTCGGACCGGACATTGATTGGTACTAGCAGCAGCGCACCGGAAAGGACCTGCTCCGTTCCGGTGCTATATTGCCATCGTCCATGCTGGCGGTGAACTCAGTTCACCGACCGAACCGTGCCCCCGTCAACACGGAGTGTCGCACCGCTGATGTAGCCCGCGTGAACGCTCGCCAGATAGGTAACCGCGCTGGCGATTTCCTCGGGGCGTCCCAATCGGCCAATGTCGTTCGGGACCATATCGTTCACACAACCGCGTTCAATTTCATCCCAGCTTTCACCCCAGCCGTGACTCGGGGCAATCTTTTCCAGCAGGTCCTTCACAGCGGGAACGAGAATGGCGCCGGGCGAAACGATGTTGGACGTTACGCCAGTGTCCTTCAACCGACGCGCCAGCGAGACCGCGAGATTATGACGGGCGGCAAGCGATGCCTCGTAGTCCGGCTGCATGGGAATGGGCTGGCTCGCCAGGCCTCCACCGATCTGGATGACCCTGCCCCATCCGCGCTTGACCATCGCCGGAACGAGCCGCTGGATCATGCGGACGCCAGAAAGAACATTGATCTGATAGGTCTCGGCCCAGATATCAGGCGTCGATGAGTGCCAATCCAGATGATGGTAGTGACCGGCATTGTTGACGAGAATGTCGATGTCGCCGCCGGCCAAGGCCTGGTTAGCCACCGCATCGGCACCTTCGTCGTTTGCGAGATCGCCGATCGCGACATCGGCTCGGCCTCCCGCATCTCTGATCTCCTTGGCCACCGCGTTCGCGCGGGCCGCATCACGACCATGAACGACGACCGCCGCTCCTTCAGCGGCAAGCATCCTGGCAGTTGCCTCGCCCAGTCCGGCAGACGAGCCGGTGACAAGCGCTCTTTTCCCTGTGAGGTGCATATCCATTCAATTTCTCCACGGTAACAGTCTTGGATACCGAAGAAGTAAGCGATATGAATTATCCTGTTTAGACGGCTCAATCAGGATGAGTTATGCCGAAATTCCGCACAATTCAGTCGAGTGGTTTTACGGAACTGAGGGCTGCGATCACGGTGGCGGAGTGCCTCAGCTTTCGCGCCGCAGCGGACGCGCTTGGGATGTCGGCGACTGCGCTCAGTAGCAACGTCCGCATGCTTGAAAATCGTCTCGGTATCCGCTTGTTCAACCGGACCACACGCAGCGTCTCGCTGACATCCGCCGGCGAGGAATTCATCCGTCGGGTGGCCCCGTCTCTCAATGAGATCGAGCGCGCCATGGACGCGGCTGGAAGCCACGGGACGACTCCGAGCGGCACTCTTCGTATCAACAGTTCGGTCACAGCTGCCCACGAGATCTTGTCACCGCTGTTGCGCGACTACCTCGACCGATACCCCGATGTGCAGGTCGAAGTGACGACCGAAACGCGTCTCGTCGACGTGGTCCTCGAAGGTTGCGATGTGGGCATCAGGCTCGCTGAGTCCATTCCGGCCGACATGGTTGCCGTGCCGCTTCCCTTTAATCTCGATTTCTGCGTTGTCGGGTCTCCCGAATATCTCGCAGCCAACCCCGCGCCCCAAGAGCCCGCGGATCTGATCAACCACGCCTGCATAAAGGCGGCCATACCGAACGGGAGCACATATCGCTGGGAGTTCGAGGAACAGGGACGAGCCCACGCGGTCGAAGTCCACGGCTCCCTGACGCTTGACGACCAGAATCTGATGCTGAAGGCAGCCCTTGACGGGATGGGCCTCGCCTACATTTCGAAAGCCGTCGCCCGGGAAGCCGTCGACCTAGGAAGGCTCCGTTGCGTCCTTGACGCCTGGATGCCCAGACATTCACGTCTCTGCCTCTACTATCCGAGGAATCGAAATCCGTCGGCCGCTCTCAGAGCATTGATCAGCCAAATCCGGGCCGAACCCGATCGTTCTTGAGCGCCTGATCCAGAAGATCGTGTACGGCGACCGCTTACAAATGAAACGCGTTATCAGTGTTTTGATGTCGCCGCGACATAAGCTGAAATCATCCTGCTTCGCCCGGGCTCTTGATGATGGCCGCGGAGCAGGAGAACAATCTTGAGAATACTTATTGTTGGAGCTGGCATTGCGGGTCTCGCGGCGGCCCGCGCTTTGGAAATACACGGCCACCGGGTCAACATCGTCGAGCGCCACACCGAGTCGCCGGTCACCGGCCAAAGCATCTTCCTTCTTGGAAATGCGATGCGTGCGCTCGGCGATCTGGGTCTGCAGGAACGGGTCCGCGAGAAGGCTTATCCAATCGGCGCGCAAACGATCATGTCGTCCCGAGGCAAGGTTCTGAACCATGTCGTTACAAATGATCTCTGGAACTCCTGCGGGCCATGTGTCGCACTCCATCGCCGCACGCTCATCGAGGTGCTCCAGCAATCGCTGACCAACACTCAGATCGATTTTGGGACCTCAGTAATGCACACGATTTCGCGGCCGGAGTGCCGGGAAGTCTATTTCTCCGATGGTCGCGTACAGGAATATGATCTCGTGATCGGGGCGGACGGCCTTCGCTCTTCGATGCGCGCCTCTGCTTTTCCGGAGAATGTGCCTAAGCCATCGGGCCTCTTCGCATGGCGCCTCCTGACGCAAAACAGATACGGAATCGATGGGTGGACGGCAATGCTCGGCGCAGGCAGAACGCTTCTCGCCATACCGCTGAATGGTTCAGAACTTTATCTTTATGCGGACTGTTTCGCGAAGGACTTTGGCGACGGTTCGATTTCCGCTCTCAAGGCAGCATTCCGGGATTTCGCCTCGCCCCTCGGCCCGATTGTCGCAAATCTGTGGGATGGCGTCGAAGCGCATCGATCAGCCATCGAGGAAGTTCCCTTCAGCACGTTTATCGCCGGCCGGCTCGTCCTGATCGGAGACGCTGCCCATGCTTCCTCTCCCAGTATGGCGCAGGGGGCTGGGATGGCAATCGAGGACGCGGTTGTCCTAGCGGAATGCATCTCTCGACCTCAGCCGCTGACAAGCGCCCTGTCGCAATTTCACGAGTTGCGCAAGCATCGTATCGAGTGGGTTCAGAAGCAGAGCCGCAGTCGCGACAGAATGAGAACAGCCCCGGATATCGTCCGAAACATGCTCCTCAGCGTCCTCGGCAACCGGTTGTATCACGTTGCCTATGACTCGCTGATCGAACCGTTCCCTCGCTAACAGCCTCGACAGCGCTATCCACGCGAACGCATCTTGCGGCGCGCAGTGCATGGCCTCCAGCACTCATTGTGAATGACGACCGCGCTGGTTCGAGCGAAAGTTGAACCGGCGCGAGAGCGAATGTCGCCCGACCTGTGTTCGTCGAAGACCATTGCATCTGAAACCCGCATCCTTGGATTCGAAATTCGGCTCTCTTGCCGGCGCGCCATCTTTCGATTGCCAACGCGACCCGGAGGGCGTCATGCATTTGAGAGCAAACGAGCAGCTTTATTCCGAACTCCATGAGTCCATCGGACAGTTCGCCGACACCTGGGAAAAGATTGTCTTCGACTATGGGGCTGGCGCGGTCTGGAATCAGAACGGCCTCGCGCGGCGGTGGGCGGATAGCGACTTTCGCCTGTTCAACTCGATCACCCTCGTCGAACCAGTCTTCAGGGAAGACGCACTTTCACAGCGACTTCTCGCCGGACGCGAGTATATGGAGCGGCGAACGAGACCAGGCTTCTTCTGGCTCTTCGAGGAGCTTCTGACGGCAGAGCTGCGCCATCGGCTCCCCGCCCTTGCCGGCAGGGCCGGCCTGGAGATCGCGGAAACAGCCTACGGCATGGCCAGCAATCGGATACCGCAAGAGCCGCCATCGCACCCTTCGCTTACATTCGTTCGCGTAGCAAGCGAGCAGCACCTCCTGGCATATGCCGACATCAATTCGGCCGCCTATGGCCTGCCGAGAGAAAGCGGACGAGACGGTATCTCTCGTTCCACGCTCTTGCGTGAAGACGCCTTCGCTTATTTGGCGCTGCAAGACGGCATACCCGTGTCGACAGCGGCTGCAATCGAGACAAACGATCGACTGGTTATCGCACTGGTCGCAACCAAGCCCGGCCTGCAGCGACGCGGATTTGCCGAGGCAACGGTCAGGAAGGCTCTATACGAAGGACATCGCGCCACCGGTCTGACACGATCGGTCCTGCATGCTTTTGAGGGATCACGACCGCTGTACGAGCGGCTTGGCTACCATTGCACCTCGACGATCCGGCTTCTCGCCCGCAAGGGATAATCGCCGTGCCACCGACACTCCGCTGCGCACAATCGAAAGCCTTGAGAATACCCGTTCTCTGAGGGGAGACAGGGAGTTTATGCAACGACTGCGCACCTTGCATCAGCAACAGGCACGCCCTTGCGCCGATCCGCTACACTGACCGAGAGCCATGGTTGGACCGACTGACAGTGCGGATCTCGAATCTGATCCATCTCCACCAGATTACGTCTAACCCGCCCGATTTAAGCCGAGCGTAAACAGCGCCAATGACGCAGCAGCAATGGCGCCGCCGCAGTCGGTCGGAGACACTCGACATTGGTGCTTGTGATGTATCCCGGGCATGTCAAACGACCAGCTGAAGTGTACCCAACGACAGGAAATATCCTGCAGATGCAGGCATACAGGCATCAACGCAGATGCCGACCTTGCACGACATTGTACCGAAGAATGTACGAGCGCCGTTTTGCAACACGCATATTCAATATCGTCTTCGAGGGGACATAACGGGGATACAACACGGGGGTCTTCTACTTCTGTTAGTTGAACAAACCGGAGACTGCTCATGCCAGATACAATCAACCATCAGCGTCGAGGCTTGCTCGGCGCCGCCGCACTGACTGTTGCTGCGGTCGAACTCGGCCTCGTTGGGTCGGCGAAAGCTCAGACACAGGGCACAGCCGACACCGCAGCTGCAGTCAAACCCGGCTCCCACACATCGTTTGAAGCATTGAAGCAAGTGAAAACAAAAGTGCTGGACATCGGCTACGCCGAAGCCGGCCCGGCGGACGGCCCTGTTGCGCTTCTGCTACATGGTTGGCCCTATGACATTTACAGCTATGTCGACGTCGCTCCCATTCTCGCGGCGGCCGGCTACCGGGTTATCATCCCCTATCTGCGCGGCTATGGAACAACCCGTTTTCTCTCGAAAAACGCCTTCCGCAATGCACAGCAGGCCGCCCTTGCCGTCGATATGATCGAGTTCATGGACGCGCTGAAGATCAAGGAAGCCGTCGTCGGGGGGTTCGATTGGGGCGCCCGGACCGTCAACATCATGGCCGCCCTCTGGCCTGAGCGATGCAAGGGCATGGTGTCGGTCAGCGGCTATCTGATCGGCAGCCAGGAAGCGAACAAGAAGCCGCTCCCGCCTCAAGCCGAACTGGCCTGGTGGTATCAGTACTATTTTGCAACGGAGCGCGGCCGCGAGGGCTACGACAAATACAGGCACGACTTCGCGAAGCTCATCTGGAAGCTGGCTTCGCCGGACTGGCACTTCGACGACGCGACGTTCGATCGCTCCGCAAAAGCACTCGAGAACGAGGACAATGTTGCGATCACCATCGACAACTACCGTTGGCGGTTGGGTCTTGCGGAAAGCCAGCGTGAGTACGACGCCCTCGAAAGAAAGCTTGCCACATCCCCAATCATCGGCATCCCGACAATTACGATGGAAGGCGATGCCAACGGTGCGCCGCATCCCGCGCCGGCAAGCTATGCCGACAAATTCACGGGGAAGTACGAGCATCGCGATGTGACCGGCGGGATTGGTCACAACCTACCTCAGGAAGCCCCGCAAGCCTTCGCACAGGCCATGCTGGACGTCACGCGCCTCTAATCGCCGAAGCCGGCTGCCGAACCCTCGTTTCGGCAGCCGGATAGCTGTGCGCCACCGCGGCCCAATAGGCGGCCAGTTACGCCACACGGGCACGCGTCTTCCTCAAGAGATTCGCAGTCCCCTCCGCCTGGGTTGCGTTAGGCCGCCCTAGCCTGCCCCAGAAGCGGCGGGCGCGATTGTGCTGCAATAAGAGAATTCCTCTACGTTTCGATACACTTAGCGCCTCTGCCGGAAATATGCGAGATACGTCTCTGCGTCAGAATCGGAACTGTAAGGACGTGTCGCATCCCGCGACCCCGATAAAGGACGTGCCCCATGACGACGATCGACAAAGTGCTCTATACCGCCAAAACACATGTGACCGGAGGTCGCGACGGTCTTGCTAGGAGCAATGACGAGCAGCTTGCTATCAGGCTTTCGCCTCCAGGCAGCAATCACGCCGGCACCAACCCGGAGCAGCTTTTCGCGGCTGGTTGGTCGGCCTGCTTCATTGGCGCAATGAGCCATGCTGCGGCGAAGCGCAATATGAAGATTCCGGCCGATACCGCCGTGGACGCGGAAGTGGACCTGGGAATGACGAATGGCGGCTATCTGCTTCAGGCAAGATTGCGCGTCACCCTGCCTGGCCTGGATGGTGAAACCGCTCGCAGCCTTGTCTCCGAGGCGCATCAGAATTGCCCATACTCCAAAGCAACCCGCGGCAACATCAACGTCGAGATTTCCGTCGCTTGATGCAGCACGGACCCGCCCCGTTGACACAGGGAGGGGGAGGCCCCTCCCGAGGAGTTGAGATGAAAGCAGCAGTTATCGCCATTCTTGTCGCCAGCGTGCTCGCAGCGCCCTGTATATACGAGATTAGTTCGAAAGAACCGTCCCCACTCGTGGGCCTCATCGACGCCTCGCGCCTCGGCCAGGAGCCATTGCCAACAACCGGTCCATGAGCCCCAGTTCCGCGGTCGGTTCCTGTTTCCGAAAGCGATCAAGTAGTTGAGCCGACACGGATTGGCCTTCGCGCAGACGGTGGCCGATCCGCAAAGTCACGACACTGAAGGCTACCGTCGGCCATCCGATGGACGTCGCACGAGCAGCTCGACGGCTGGCCACGCCGGCAGAGACGATGCGGCAAGATCTTGGGTATGTATTTCCACACATGCGCCATTCGAGAACCGCTCAAACGGCCCTTTGGCTGGCTGCTACGCGCGGCTGATTGACGTGGGCCGAGAAGACATAGCCTTCGCTCCGCACGGTCTTGATGTAGACGGGATCACGGGCGTCGTCATTCAATCTCTGCCGGAGCCGGCTGACGAGCAAGTCGATAGAGCGGTCGAAGACATCTGCGTCTTTGCCCTGGCTGAGGTATAGAAGTTGATCGCGACTGAGCACGCGATGAGCGTGATCCAGAAACACCTTAAGAAGCCGATACTCCCCTCCGCTGAGCGCAACCGACGTTCCTCCCTTGTCGAAGAGACGGCGGGCAGCGGTATCAAGCATCCATTTTCCGAAGGCCACCACATCCGGCAGCCAGGCCTCGTTCAAGTTCGGTGGCATCATTCGCGCGCGCCGCAGGATTGCATTGATGCGTGCCAATAGCTCACGAGCGGAAAACGGCTTCGTCAGGTAGTCATCCGCACCCATCTCAAGACCCAGGATTCTATCTGCGTCATCCGATCTCGAGGTAAGCATGATGATCGGTATCGAACGTTCCTTCATCGAGCGCAGTTCCCGGCAGAGCTCAAGACCATCGTCTCCCGGCATCATGATATCAAGAACGATCAAATCGAATGCATTTGCTTCGACGTGGCCGCGCATCTGACGGCCGTCGGCTGCCACCGTTACACGCAATCCGTTCTTTCTAAGGTAATCGGAAATGAGTTCGCGGATATCACGGTCATCATCCACGACAAGTATGTGATCGATGTGTTCCATATTCGCCTCTAATTTATTCTTGTGAAATCGCGGAATTGCTGCCGCTGTCTAAAATCCGCGGGTGCAGCGCTTAGCCGCGCTTTGGATCATCGTTGCTCTGCTCAGCAACGTCCTCGAAGGGCATCTCCCGGCGAAACTTTTTGATTCCGGAAGCAACGTCTTCCATCAATGCAGGAAATTTCCCGCGGCCGAATAGCAGTACGAGAATTGCGAGGACGATTAGCCAGTGCCACGCGCTGAACGATCCCATATATGCCTCCATAGGCTCAACGATCGACGATATTCAAACTACAGTCTGTTGGTTCTGGATGGACTGTTCTGTGGGGAACAGTGGTGCCCGCACATCAGCTTCCATCAGCGAGAAAACAGCAGCGATGTATCGCGGCTATGTCCGCAAGCTGGTCCAATTGAAGGTTATTGTAGCCGCGGTTGGGTTCGACACGTTGAGATACAATGTCGAGCATGACGTCCATCTCGGACGCGGCACTGAACGGTACGAGCTTCCCGCACCAGGTAGTCTGAGAAGTTCCAGGATAGTTCATCGCCAGCGCGGGTTCCGACGTCAAACTTTTGCGCCCGGTGACAGCTCTGTGGCCGCCCCGCCCTCTCTCAAACCGCTACGTGTTATCGGAACGCCGCCGGGACCGGCGGCAATTCTGGTTGTTCGCGATGTGGAACGGTTTTACTGCGCGTATCGAGTGAAGACGTAGTCATGGTCCTTCACTCTCGACTCGTGACAGGCAAGGCACGTCTCGTGCTGAGCCAAATCGACGGGTTTGCCATCGACGAAACGTCCAAATCCCCAACCGTGGCTGTCGGGGTACTTCTTGGAATCCTTGACCATCACCTGGACGGTTGTCGGAGCGCCGGGCACCGTCGCCGGCGGGAATTCCGTGGATTGCTTCCGCTTGTAGGCAAGCTTGACGAGGATGGAACCATCTGGGAACGGCAGCGTCCCGCTCTTGTAGGCATCGATGGCGATATCGTTAGCCAACACCGCCCGCAGTTCGTCCAACGGCGGCGCTTCCTGGGCCGGAGCGACAAACTTCCAGTCGCGATAGCCCTCCGGGATTGTGACGCCGTAAATCGGCGAGGCATTCGCCGGAGGCGCTTCGGTGGCCTCGGAGTAGGATACCGCGACAGCAAAACCGGCAGCCGCAACGGCAACTGCGCCAAGAATAGCAAGCTTCATTCTACACTCCTACGGTGATCAGGCTTTCCGAAGAGGATCACCGGTGAATGTATCTGTCGGATTTCAGCTGCCAGCCGTTTTGTATCGGTGTGTACTTCGCGTGCGATTGGCTTAGGTGAAGCTCAGGACTTGTCCTTGTTGCGGGGATCCAACTGGTAGACCAGCCACATCCCACCCGCGATCAGGAAGACACTGAACACGTTCCAGACGAAAAAAACCGGCAGACCAAAAACCGTTCGATCGCTGTTGCAGGCAATGCTCCCTGCGAAAACGATCGCCACCATGATGAAAACGATCACTCCTCTCACAGTCGCCTCCAATGCACGGGTTTCGCGGGAGCCATTTTGAAAGCTACCTGTAGTTTGTGGACGAGACGGGACGCTGCGCCGTCGCGACACTGACGAGCAATGCAATGAGGACATTCAACGTCAACGCTATGAATCCGGTATTGACCTGCTTGATCAGAACGGGAGCATCCGGAAAGAAACTCGAGATGGTCAGGCCGGTTGTTACGACCACGCCGACGGTACCGACGCCCACGATAATGCCGGCGGCAGCCCCCTCTTTCGTAAAGGGGTTCCTGGGCAACAGACTGGCAAAGAGGGCAGGAAACAGTTGGGTCACGATGCTGTAGCCCATGATCAGGATAGCGACGATACTTTCTCCCCCGACAAGCGTGAAATAGACCGCCACGGCGCTGATCAGGACAACCGACAGACGCGCCGACGTCGTTGCGCTCTTGTCTGACATGGCGGGTGCCAGGCGTTTAACGATATTGGTCGATATCAACGCCGAGCCGACGATCAAGATCGTCGAACCGGGCACGAGTGCCGTGAGAACCCCTGCAGCTCCAATGACACCGACGAACCACGGATCAAAGGTCTTGATGGAGAGTTTCAGGAGAGCGAGATCTATCTCGCCACCTTGAAGTCCAGGCACCTGCAAAACGGCAGCAAACCCTACCAGCATCGCAAACAGCATGACCAGGGCGTAAAGCGGCATAAAGACGGCGTTTCGTCGAAATGCCGCCTCCGTTTTCGAGGTATAGACGGACGAGAACGTGTGCGGCCACATGTATAGACCAAGGGCGGATAGCGCTATCGTGCTGCAGTACCAGGCGATCGTTTCTCCGCTATCCGGCAGCGAGAGAAATCCCGGCTTCGCGATCTCGATCTGCGCGAACATTTCGCCGATGCCACCGTAATAGTGATATGGAAGATAGATCCCCAGAAATGCGCAGATGACCCAGGTCGTGCCGTCTTTAACCGTCGCCGCCCAGGCCGATCCCCGCATGCCGGACGCGATCACGTACAACGCCATAACGGCCGCCCCGACGATGATTGCGACCGCATGGGGTATTTTACCGTCCGACACGGTCTCCGCTATGATGCCCAATCCTTTCAGCTGCAGGATCAGGTAGGGAATCAAGGCGACCAGACCGACGATCGTTACCAGCAGCCCCAGACCCGAACTCTGGTACTTCTGCTCGAAAAAATCGGGTTGAGTGACCAGTTTTCGCTCACTGGCGTAGCGCCAGATCGGAGGGAGCAACCAGTACGAAGAAATGAACGCCAAGCAGGTGTAGGTCAGGATGTAGAACGCGGCTCCGCCCTTTCCGTAGGCGAACCCGCTGGCTCCCAGGAATGTGAACGTCGTGTAGATTTCGCCAGCCATGAGGACAAAGACAAGCAGGGCTCCAAAGCGTCTTCCACCGAGCGCCCATTGCTCAAGACTGACAGGTCGCTGGGTTCGCCCCAGATAGCCCACAAGCACGATGCCAACAGTAATTCCGAAAACGAAGAGGAGCGCGATGTTCATGTCCGCCGCCACTCCAAGGTTAAGCCCGGCCCGTTCTCACTGCAGCTAGAAAGCCAGGCAATGATTGCCTTCAACCTGATCGCTTCCGCATTATCGATTGCTCGGACTATCGACAGCATCCCGCCGGGCCGACCATCGCAAGGCAGCAACAAGCTGCCGTCGGTCACTCTCTTTTTTCTCATCGTCTGCTTTGATGTTCCGGCTTTCTCATGGTCTGCTTTGATGTTCCGGCGCTCCAACCAACGGCGACAATATCGTCTCGTCCACTGGCTGACCAGCGCCGTTGAGACCGCTCACGCGCCTATCGTCTTACGATCGTAATAATCACCGCCAGCCTGTTACGATTAAAATCAGAATGATCACTTCTGCAACAAAGCCCTCACGTTCCGACCGCAGATCTTGGCAGGGAAAACGGGTGCACCCGCAAATATCTTCGGCAGCATAAGCCCCCGTTCATTTTGATCGGAAAAGAGATGGCTCGAATTATCATCGTCGGGAATGGCAGAGTTGACGGAAGGTTTGCCTCCACAATTGACGCGGCAGATCTGGTCGTGCGTTTGGACGACTGCCGGTCGCAAGGCATTGCGGGAACAAGAACCGATATCGTGGCGGTTCGCAACTTTGGACAGCCGGCACGATCGATGCTTGCATCGCGGAAATGGCGATCCCAGTCTGCGTTTCAGCAGGCAACCGAGGTCTGGGGCCTCAACGATCCGAAGAAGTTCAACGCAATACGGCCGCTGGTGGCGGTGTTGCATCCGGAATTGCGCGACTTCTGCGACGACCACTCAGCCGAGTTCAATCAACTGTGTGCCGCAACGTCGAAGGTCTTTCGCGTGGTGGATGAACGGCTGCATGATTGGGTGGACGACGCTCTTCGCTTCTATGGCCCTGGGCCTTACCTGGTACCGAGCAGCGAGATTATTTTGGTGGCCGCCGTCCTCGACCGGTTTCCAGGAGCGAATGTAACCATCGTAGGCCTCGAGCACTCCGGTCCTGCATACCATCCATTCGCCGCCGAAAGACGACTTGTCGACGAATATGTTGCGGTCGGAAAGCTCAGGCGACTGGAGTTCGACCCGCATCGCTGGCCAAAGTCCGCGCACGTCGCCGAGAGCCATTGGTAACGCCTCACTCGATCGGCTGCGAGCCGCCCTACCCTCTCAGAAAATTGCATTTGTAACAAAGCGCCGCCGATTGAAACGCATTTGAAATTTGGCGGCGTGATACGGAAAATTCGAACTACAACTCACGCGATCAAGCGACAGTATCGCTGAATATGTGGTACGCAATGCCGGATCAACGACTGCCGCCCCAGGGGGAAACGTGAAACACATTCTCGTCGTCGACGATGACAGCAAGCTTCGCGGTCTTCTCATCGACTACCTGTCCCAGCACGCTTTCAGGGTCACCGGGGTCAAGGATAGTCATCAGCTCGGGCAGGTACTGCAAGCCGAGCCCGTTGACCTCATCATCGTCGATCTGAACCTCGGCCATGAAGATGGCCTCGAGATTGTCCGCACACTGTCAGGGAAATCTGACGCTCCGATCATCATCATCAGCGGCGATCGCCTGGAAGAGACCGACAAGGTCGTCGGGCTGGAACTCGGTGCGTCCGACTATGTGACAAAGCCATTTGGGCTGCGCGAATTTCTTGCGCGCGTCCGCGCCGCACTCAGAGTTCGTCCTGTTGTTACCGATCGCAAAGAGCGAAAGATCTACGCCTTCGACAAGTGGACATTGAACGTCAAGAAGCGGCAACTGATGTCCGGCGAGGAGAGCGAAGTTAAGCTGACGGCGGGCGAATTCAATCTCCTGATCGCCTTCCTCGATGCCCCGCGACAGGTTCTTTCGCGAGAGCAGCTGCTTTCCGCAAGCCGTGTCCACGACGAGGAAATCTTCGATCGGAGCATCGACGTCCTGATCCTCAGGCTACGGCGGAAACTGGAGAGCGATCCATCGACACCAAAACTCATACGCACGGAACGCGGAGCTGGGTACATTTTCGACAGCGACGTGGCGATCGAGGCTAGAAGGCGCCCGCGGTAGGCGCAGAGCGCGCCGTCGGCTTCCATTTTTCGGCGTCAGTGTGCGAGTTCCCGATCAACTATACCAACGTATCGGTTGTGCGGCATCAGGCCGGGGTTCCAATATCAGTGCGTATATGTTTTAGGCGTTTCGAAGAATCCGCGTGAAAGCCCGTACAGAGAGCCGTATAGCTCCTTTGCCCACGACCGGACCCAGTTGGTTAGACGATGGAAATAAGCCCCCGACCGCCGAGGCGGCGAGCAACGGTTGAATTATGGCGCATAGCCGTACTCGTCGTGGGAGCTCTTTGCTTTGCCTTGCTTGCTCTCGGCCGCGTTCCGTCCAGAGACACCCACGAGATGATTCTCACATCGCTGCGCGCAATCGACGTGAACCACGCGTCGCTCCAGCGTGACGTTTTGCAAGCTAGGGCCGGCCTGCTCAAGAGCTATGATCCGTTGGCAACATCCATCTCGGATCTGCGCGCCACAGTGAACCGGCTGAGATCTGTGTTCCCCGAGAGCGGCGTGGAGAACATCGCGTCTCTCAATACGGAATTGAATGCCCTCTCGGGCTCGATCGATCATGACGAGGAGCTGGTCGAGCGATTCAGAAAGGACAACACACTCCTCCAGACCTCGCTCATTGCAGCCAATCAACTGCTCACCGAACTCCACGAAAGCAACGATCCGGCCATCAAGGATGCGGTGGGCAGGTCCATCGATCTTGGCAATCTGATGATGCGGTTTGCCACCGAGCCGAACGAGAGATTGGCGCGTGCCATCCAGGACAAATTGAGCGCAATGCTTCGCTCCGATAGAGCCGTCGATCCGAGCATCGTTTCGTATGTTGCCCAGGCGCGTACAATCCTGACGGCGCTTCCGGCCGTGGATGATACGATCCAGGCTATTCAGGCGTCGAAGACATCCTATGAGGCGCAGATACTCCAGAAGCAATATCTGGATGCTTACGGTTTGATCAGCGTCCGATCGTCGTGGAGCCGGACATTGCTCGGCTCCATTTCTGTCTTCCTGTGCATCTACATCGGTATCCTCGTTTATCGGTTGCGCGCCCAAACCCAGCGGCTGACGCAGCAATTGGACCTGGAAACACTGACGGCGGACATAAAGCGACGCTTCGGTGACGATTCCGATGACGTCTCGGCATCCCTTCTGGATTCCTTGTCGATCGTTGCCGATTTTTTCGATGCGAGCAGATACAGTTTCTTTGTCGTCGACAGCAGAACGAAGATGATCATGTCCAGCTTTGGAGAAACGGACCAATCTGCCTTGGCTCCTCTTCTCCAGCAGCACTCCGAACAGATCTCGACCGCAACGATGAAGGAGCAGCTCCATTGGGACCGCTTCTATTACCACAACCTGCAGCAATCGGAGATTCTGGCATTTCCGGAGGGGGCGATGAGCGCCGGCTCGGTTGTTGCCGCAAGCATAGATGCCGAAACGGTAGCGCTGATGTTTCTTGAACATCGAGACCTCCGCAGTAAGCCCGGCGGGGACGAGGTCCGCCTCCTTGGTCACGCAATCATCACGCTGGCACAATGCATGAAGGGCCAGCGCGAACGGAGAGAGCGGCGGCATCTGGAGGCGAGGCTCGAGCATTCTCAGCGCCTTGAAGCGCTGGGAACATTGGCTGGCGGCATCGCTCACGAATTCAACAACACCCTGGGTGCGATCATGGGCTATGGCGAGATGGCGCTCCACCTCAACAATCGCGCTTCTCGCACACGGCAGTACCTGCAGGAAATTGTCTCGAGTGGCCATCGTGCAAAACATATCATCGATCAGATTCTGACCTTCAGCCGCAAACGAGAGCGAATTAGTCGGCCCTTCGACGTGAAGGAAGCGATCGATGACATTGTGCCGTTGGTACAGATGTCGATTCCGGCCGGAATATCCATGAGCTCAACGATCGCCGAAGGGATGCCGGCCGTTGTTGGCAATCCTTTGGAGCTGCAACAGGCCATAATGAACCTGTGCATGAACGCGGCGCAGGCGTCCGGAGAAGAAGGACGCATTCGGCTCACGGCCGAGCGGATAGAGATCACCGGAAACACGCCGCTTTCGCATGATGTGCTTCCGCCCGGACGATACATAGTGATAGATGTCACGGACAACGGAAGCGGCATCGCGCCAGGCGTTCTACGCCACGTTTTCGAACCTTTCTTCACGACCAAATCGAAATCAGGGGGCACCGGCCTGGGGCTGGCGGCAGTTCACGGCTACGTCACCGGCATGAGCGGGAGAATCCATGTCGAGAGCACGCCGGCGGTAGGAACGAGTTTAAGACTTTACTTTCCGTCTACGGCGCAAAGCCCCGTTCCACTCGCTCAGTTCTTCGATGAGCGAACAGTCCCGCTCGGCGATGGGCAAGTGGTTGCACTCGCGCAACGAGACCAAAGCCTGCGGCTGATGTTCGAAGAGAAAATTGCAGCACTCGGCTACGAGCCTGTCGGATTTTCGAACCTCGGCGCCCTGCGGAAATGGATCGCAGACGGCGATCGACATGCTGACCTTGTCATCTTCGACCTGGATATCTGGCAGTCACCGCCGGATCTGGAAGCTGTGGCACAGGAATATCCTTTGGGACCGACGCTTTTTCTCACCGACCCCGCGCGCGACGGGCTGGATCCACGGCATTTTCCTGGTGTTCCAACCCTGCGGAAACCGGTTAGCGCAAACAGTCTCGCGACCACGCTTTCGAGGCTGATCGAAGCCAGGATAGTGGCTATCGATTCAACAGCTGGAGAGTAAAGGCGGCTCTCTCCAAGCGACCGAAATGCCGTTAGTCCGCGCCATGCTGAAGGACGTCAGGCTTCGCCAGAAAATAGAGCCCGAGACAAACGGCCAGGACGCTGATCGCGAGGAGATAGAAGACGTGCGACTGAGGGTGTAGGTTCAGGAGCATGGCGATCATCACGGGTGTCATGCCGCCCGCGACTGCATATGTGACATTGTATGAGAAAGACACTCCTGAAAAGCGCACGGCGGGAGGAAAACACGACACCATGGCAACGGGGACGCCGGCGATAATTGCACCGCAAAATCCGATCAAGGCGCTCAGTGCATACACATATGATGGCTCGACCACGGCGATGCTGAAAAACGCGCAGCCGCCAACAGCCAACAGACCTCCCCCCAACAGGAAAAACCAGCCCGCGCCGACCCGATCGTAAACCAGCCCTCCAACAATGACACCCACTCCCAGAAAGATCGAGCTGACTGTCGTCGAGATCATCGCGGTCGATCGCTCGAAATGATGGGCTCCCTGAAGGATCGTCGGAACCATCAGCGTCAAGATCACCACGGACCCAGAGAGAATCCACGTGCAAATAGCGGAGATAGCCACTCCACGAAGGTGTGTCCGGATAACCACGCCGATTGGGAGTTCGGGAACCAAGCCCCTTCGCGCTCGCAGGGCAATGAAGATGGGCGTCTCATGAAGCATTCGCCGCAGTCGAACAGCGACAAGACCAAACAAACCTCCGAGGAGGAAAGGGAAGCGCCATCCGAATTCGAGCATGGATGCCGGAGACAAAACCAGCGAAAGCAGACCGGATAGCCCAGCTCCAATAAAGACACCCACACTCAACCCTGCGCAAACAAGTGCGCACGCAACAGCCCTGCGATTATGGGGAACGTGCTCGGCGACAAAGATCCACGCGCCGGGGACCTCGCCCCCGATGGCAATGCCCTGCGTAATCCTAAGCAAGACCAGAAGAACAGGCGCCACGGGGCCGATCATTCCATAGGACGGCAACAGGCCAACGCCGAGCGTGGAAGCGGCCATGAGAAGAATGGAAAAGGCGAACACCCTTTTCCTCCCGAACACATCGCCGAAATGCGCGAGAACAATGCCGCCCAGCGGGCGAAAAATGTATCCGGCGGCGAAGATGCCGAACGTCTGGACGGTCGCCAACCATCGCGGAAGACCTGGAGGGAAAAACAGTACGCTGATGATATCCGCAAAAAATACAAATATAACAAAATCATAGAACTCAAGCGCTCCGCCGGCTGCCGCTATCCCGAGCATTTGAACCACGCTCCGCGGTTCCTGTTCGTGGCGAAACGAGACCTCTCGGCCGACAGAGGTGTGAGCATCAGGCTGGGTCAATGTAGCGAAGCCATAAGAATCGTATCGAAGTTTCAGAGGTCCTAATATTGAACCACCGGCAATGAAAGCCGGATTCTGATTACATCTGAAAGAGAACAACCGGGGCGTGAAGCATCACCGCGTACCCCGCGCCGAGACGCGCCGCAGTAACTTGTATCAAGAAGGCTCCAGGGCAACTTCCAGCACCGGCGCGTGCGAGGCTTGCGGGACCGTTCTCGACAATACCAGCTCGGCAATCAATCCGCCGCCGGCACGCCGCCGAAGGTTGAAGCTCGCATCCAGGCTGGCAGCAAGCTGCTGAGCAATCGCGAGACCGAGGCCTGTCCCCTGGATCTGACCTGTCGCCGATTGCATGCCTCTCACGAAAGGCTTCTTCACTCTCTCAAGCAGTTCCTCGGCGATACCCGGGCCACGGTCCAACACTGAAATCGCGACTTCGCCGTTATCCTTGCGCTCGACACGCACCTCGGCCGCACCGGAAAACTTCAACGCATTGTCGATGAAATTCGTGAGCGCGCGCCGCAATGCCTGAGGCCGGGTCATGATCACGCCGCCGACATTGCCGATCACGCTGACGGCGCGCTCGGTGTCCTGATAATCCGTTACAAGACAATCAATGAATGCATGAAGATCGACGGACCTGATTTCTTCCTGCCTTACATGCGCATTCCGCGCATAGGCCATCCCTTCCCTGATCAGACGTTCCGTTTCGTCGAGATCTCGCAAGAACTTCTCCCTATCAGGAAACGTGTTTGCCAGCTCTGCCCGCAGTCGCATCCGGGTGATCGGTGTTTGCATGTCGTGGGAAAAGGCGGAGAGCATTTGAATCCGTTCGTCCATATGGCCTCTCATGCGGCGACGCATCGTATTGAATGCCCTTGCCATCGCAGCCACCTCGGGCGGTCCATTCTCTTCCAGTTCATGGCCGAGACGTTCGGGGCCCAACGCACTGACGGCCAAGGTGATTTGCGACAATGGCCTGACCGTCGTGCGGATCACATAAGCGAACATCAGACCTATCAGAAGAAGAAGAACGATATGGCTTCCCACCATTGCCGTAAGCGGATCGACAGTCGCTGCGGAAAGCTCTAACCGCGCAAAGGATGGCACAGGGGCCGCGATTGCGTCGAACTCCGGACGATCCGCTTCGGCCCGTTGGAACGATCCGGCCGGCAAACGCTCCTGTATACGCCGAGTTTGAAACCCGGAATCGAGGGCCATCTGATTTGTGAGTGCTGCGTACTCTACCGGCGTCGCCCGGTCCATTTGCGGATCGCTACGTTCATGCGAGTTCTCCCGCATCTGATACACGCCGAGTGCGAGGGCTCCGTGCGCCAGCAGCACCCCTGCAACCGTGACCGATATCAGCCGGTTGCGCATAGTGCTCAGTCTGGACCTGAGACCCGCCGCGGGATCACTGCACGTTCGAGAATCTGAAAATCGGCTGGCCATCGGAATCTCTGCGGTTGCTTTACTGACGTGTCGGGCTGCTGCCCCAGAGGGTATCCGTTGAAGCCCTCGATCGATGTCAGTAGTGCGCTACCAAGGCCAAGTTTTCGTTTCAGATCCGGTCGGATGTATTTCGTCTGTAATGCAGGGGTTATCCGACGCGGCACCCGGAGGACGATCGGCATTTGTATCCTCGTATGTCGCCGCTGCCGAAACTTACATGACATTGCAAAAACCGCGGTCTTCCGAAATTCACCAGATACATGCGGAGCCAAGGATCCGGGACAAACAAGGTCTCGGAGATTGGCGATGAAGCAACGTTGGTTAGTGACTGGAAGCTCCAAGGGCCTTGGCCGCGCGCTCGTGCAGGCCGCCCTGGAAAACGGGCATCATGTCGTTGCGACTGCTCGCGATACCGACGGGCTCGCCGATCTGTCGCTGCGATATGGCGATCGGGTGATGATCCTGCGTTTGGATGTGACGAACGCCGACGAAGTTTCTACGGTTATCGAGAGAGCTGTCGACCAGTTCGGCGGGCTCGACGTCGTCGTCAACAATGCCGGATACGGCACGATCAACTCCATCGAAGATGCGACGCTGGCCGATATACGAAACGAAATCGAGACGAACCTATTCGGGACCATCATGGTCACCAAGGCGGTGATCCCGGTCTTCCGAGAGCAGCGCAGCGGCCATTTCATAAATTTTTCCTCGGTGGGCGGCCGCCTCGGGGCACCGGGACGTGGCGCCTACTCCGCGGCAAAATGGGGCGTAGAAGGTTTCTCGGAGGTCCTTGCCGGCGAGATGGCGCTGTTTGGCGTCAAGGTGACGATCATCGAGCCGGGCGGCTTCAGAACAGACTTCGCAGGCGCCTCGACCACGCTGAATTTCGGCCGTCCCGAATACGATCAGGTTGTCGGCGCTGCGGCCAGAACACAGCGCGCCTATGACGGACGTCAGCCCGGCGATCCGGAAAAGGCCGCTCAGGCGATCCTGCAGATCGCTCAGTCCAATGCCCCTCCGCTCAGGCTTGCCCTCGGAAGCGACGCTCTAAAGGCAATCCGCGCGGCCAGCCAACGGCGGCAAGTTGAGCTCGATGGTTGGGAGGAACTCAGCCGTTCCACCGACTTCGAGCCAGTCCGCGCGCCTCAAAAGACGAATTGACTTCGGCGACCACCCCTCATCGCGCCGAAGTCGCGGATCGCCCTCCGATCCGCCAAGGGCCGCCTCCCCTCCTCCCCCTCAAGAGGCGGCCCTTGTTTATTTCCGCCATCGGCAACGAAAGCTTTGCCGATGCATCCTTGCGGTCCTCTACATCGGAACTGCGCAAGGTCATCATCAGACATGGTGCGATACAGAACACCCCAATCTTTGAAATCTTGGCGACACATGGCGCGGTTTAGCTCAAGGCCATCAGACAAGCGGCTCGGCTGCGTTCTCGGCTCGAAGTTGCCTGTCCGTCGCCTCGCACCTGATGCAGGCATCCGGATTGGCTGTCGCCGGCGAGCACCTATTCGCCGACTCACATCTGACAAAACGAAATGACTGATGTTTTGATCGAAATGGGTTGAAGAATGGCAATCGGCTTTGACGGGTTCTTTTCACGACATGACGCAGAAAACCATGACCTGGTTTTCGGCGGTCTGTCTCTCCTGATCGGCTCAGTGGTGTTTGCCGTCGATATGTTCACTGGCATCGAGGGCGCCGTCGCGGTCCTCTACTCGATAGCCCTTCTGTTCGCTGCCCAAGCCGCCAATCGCAAAGCTTTAATAGCGCTGTCTGCGACGTTCGTCGCGCTGACCCTTTTCGCGTTCTTCTTTGGCCACGGTCCCGATCCCGACATGCAGGCATTCTTTCGGCTTGTCGTCGCCCTGGCCTCCCTCAGCGTAACGACGGCGCTGCTCGTTCGAAATGATCAGACAAGGGCGGAGCTGCTAAGGATGAATTCAGCCCTTCGTGAGAGCGAAACGCGCTATCGTTCAATTTTCCACGGGACAAGGGTCGCTCTTTGGGAGCGCGACTATTCGCGTCTGCGCCACCACCTCGTCTCGCTGAAAGCGCGGGGCATCAGCGACATCAAGCTTCACGCGGGCGACAATCCGGAATTCATCCGGGACTGCGTCCAGATGATCGAGATCGTCGCGGCCAACGCCGCGGCAAACGATCTATTGGGAGCGACTCCGGATCACCCCTCCAACTGCGCGATGGCGGGCTACATTCCGCCAGACAGCGCGGCAATCACCGAAGTGCTGCAAGCGATCATGGATGGCGCGTCTCATCTTGAACACGACGCGGAAGTCATCAGCGAGAACGGCGAGACAAAGTCCGTTCTGCTCAGCATCGGCTTTCCCGACGATACGTCGGCGTTCAACCGTGTGATCGTCAGCATGGTGGATGTCACCCAGAGAGAAGAGGCGCGAAAGACGCTGGCAGAGGCACAGGCGGAACTCAGCCGAGCATCGAAGGCAGCAACCCTTGGGGTCCTTTCTGCGTCCCTCGCACACGAGCTTAACCAGCCGCTCGGCGCAATCGTGGTGAATTCCCAAACGCTTCTCAGGTGGCTGGCTAGAGACCCGCCTGATCTTGAGGCGGCACGCCGCTCCGCAGAGCGCATTCTGCGTGACGGCAACCGCGCAAGCGAGATCATCAAGAACACCCGCTCAATGCTGTCAGCGGCTCCGCCTGAAGCCGAGCATATCGATCTCAACACTCTTCTCAGTGAGACGCTGACATTGATGGAGCACGATCTTCAGCGGGAACGCACCGCCGTCGAAATTATCCAGGAAGAAGAAATTCCTTCGGTGCCCGGCATCAAGATCGAGATGCAGCAGGTCCTGATAAACCTCATCTCCAACGCGGCTCACGCGATCGCTGCCGCCGCTGCAAAGCGAAGGCTTGTGACGATCACGTTGAAGAACGAGCATGATGGAGAGCACGTTCTGATCGCCGTCCGCGACACCGGCAACGGTCTGGACCTGGAAGCAGCACGGAAAATATTCACGCCATTCTTCACGACGAAAAAGAACGGAATGGGCATGGGCCTGTCGATCTGCAGGACCGCTATCGAGGCCAGAGGAGGAACGCTCGAGGCGCGCAACCATCCCGAAGGAGGCGCCTTGTTTGAGATCCGGCTGCCCAAGGAGAGAGCTGATGCCTGAATTGACCGCACCGCTACGCGACGCCCGCGACCCGATCATCAATATCGTCGAAGACGACGTATCGATGCGCGAATCCTTGATCGACCTGTTCCATTCGATGAACCTTCATGCGGCCGCTTTTGCGAGCCCGGATGAATTTCTTGAACATGCGGAGCTTGCCCGACCCGGCTGCATCGTCCTCGATGTAAGGCTCCCAGGCCTGAATGGGCTGGATCTCCAGGAGCACCTTGAGCGAAACGGCAGCATGTTGCCGATCGTCTTCATGACCGGATTTGGCGATATCTCGATGAGCGTCAGGGCAATGAAAGCCGGCGCGATCGATTTCCTGACAAAGCCATTCCGAGATCAGGACATGCTGGACTCGGTACTGGCGGCGATCGAGCAGGATGCCGTCCGCCGCAGGAAGATGCGCGAGTTTGATGGCTTCACTTCTCGGATGGACACCTTGTCCCCGCGAGAACGAGACGTCCTTGAGGCGGTCGTGGAGGGGCTGATGAACAAACAGATTGCCTACCGGCTTGGGCTCAGCGAAATCACTGTGAAGCTGCACCGAGCGAGCATGATGAAGAAGATGGAGGTGACCTCCGTCGCGGAGCTGGTTCGTGCCAACGAGCGTGTGAGCCGCCATCGAACACTGAAGAAGCAAGCGAACGACAAGCGCCCAGAAAGCAGCGCGTTGCGCGGCCTCTAGACAAGGCTGTAGATGTCAGGATGAAACGCCGGCGCCATCGGCGCCCTGGCGGAACTCGGCCGGTTTGCCGTGTTTACTGGGTTCCGAGTGAGAGACGTTATCTCGTGGCCCGAAGGTCGGGCAGTCGCTTCATGATGCGCTGCAATGTTCTTCGATGCATCGATAGGCGATTTGCGGCACGCGCCATGTTCGATCCGCTCGAGAGAAATACTTCACGGATATGTTCGTCGCGGATTGAGTTCGGCGTCGGCAGCGGCGCTGCGTCCGGAGCATGCAACATATCTCTGCCGAGCAGGATCCCGATCAAGAAATCGATGTCAGTCGGTTTCGGGATCACGTCCTCTGCACCGGCTCGGACGGCACGCATCGCAATTCCAGGCGTACAGTGGGACGTGAATACGACTATCCTGCAATTCGGCTGATGCTCGCTCAGCGCGTTGAGCACATCAAACCCGCTTCCCTTATCGAATTTGAGTTCGGTGATCGCATAGGAGAACGCCGTATGAGAGATGGCACCGATAGCGGACTCCACACCGTCCACAATAGTAGGTTTCAAACCATTCATGCTAAAGTGCCGCCCAACCTCCATTGAGAGCGTAGTGTCAGGCTCAACGATAAGAACGGCACCAATTGGCGCCGGGGCCGATGCGGAATTTCCGAGACCGCGTCGAGCAAACATAGGCGAGCTCCTTGACCGCCAACCCAAAGACGGGCGGCACTTTTGAAGACATTGGTCGTGGGGTTTCACTCATGCCGGAGAGACCGCATGACGAACCGGATACTGTTGCTCCTAGCGTGGAAGGTCGCTGCTGCTCATCGATGTCATCGGTACCTAATTGTCTGACATCTGTAGCAATTGGCCGCCGCAATGGCGGAACGCATGCTCTGCGAGCCGGTAGATGTTCACCGTTCTTTTGATGATCGCGCAAAACCCTGTGGGCTGGATGGAGACCATCTCGAAGGGCCGATGATCTCCATGCCTTGTCTGACTACCTCGGCTTACCAGCCGTATCGGCCGTAACCATAAAAGCCGGTAATCGAAGGACCCCAGACGTTCCAATCCCATGTTGCATCCTGGTAGGTTTGCGCGGCAAGCAACTGACGGTTCGCAATCTTCTCCTGTAGCCGCGTGGCGCGGTAGCGGTCATAGGCCTGCTCGGTGCCGACATAGAGGCATTGGCAGCCGACAGGATCGGCGTAGACGTAGCTGACCGTATCGCCATGGGTACGGGTCAGAAACTTGTTCGCAGGAAGACGGTTCAGCATAGCCTGGCGAGCCGGCGTATTCGCCGGGCGCACGATGAAGCCCGCGGCGGCCAGTCCGTCTTCTTTGTGCTGTACTGACTCAGCGTCGGTCTGGCATGACGTTAACCCCAGCGTCGCAACGATCAGCATGGCGGCTGAAGCAGAGCCGGTTGGCAGTTTGATGGAAAGCATCTGAAGATCCCTATCTGATGTATCGGCATCACCAGATTGCTTTGGCAGCCACGCGCTTTGAAGCCATACGCTCGTACGGAACAGGTATCCTTCGGTATATGTGAGGGCAAAAATGACGCGCTCGCCCGCGTTCGTGGATGCGCAGCACCACGCGGGATCGTGCACTGAGGACTATGCCCGTTGGCTTATCTTCGGGTTGAGCTCAATCCCACCGGATCTCCTTGATGAGATCGACGAAGGCCCGGAGTTTTGCCGGGATATGACGCCGGCCGGGGTAATACAAGCATAGCCCCGGATAGGGCGACGTCCAGTCCGACAGGATCCTCACGAGCCGTCCGGAGGCCAGGTCCTCGCCGACCTGCCATTCGTTGAGATAGGCAATCCCCGCACCCGCTCTCGTCGCCTGCAGCATTATATCGCTCTCGTCGAGAACAAGACGGCCCGGGACGTTCATGGTGAACGTCTCGCCCCGCCGCTCGAACTCCCAATGGTATATTTCCCCGCTCGCCATGCGGCCTCGGATGCACTCATGATGCTGCAGATCGGCAGGAACACGCGGTTGTCCGTGCGCGGCGAAGTAATCGGGCGACGCAACGATCGCCGGCCGGACGAAGCGGCTGATCGGAACCACGATCATGTCCGGCGGAACAGCTTCCAATATGCGGATACCCGCATCGAAACCCTGAGCATTGATGTCCACCAACGCACCCTCGGTGACGATCTCTACCGACATCTTCGGGTGACGACGCAGATATTCCAGCACAAGCGGAGACAGGACCATACGCGCAGCGCCGAGCGATGTGTTGATCCGCAGTATTCCGGTCGGCTCGGCACGATGCTCATCCGCAAGATCAAGCGCATTGCGGATGGCCGCCAATGCCGGCGTGATCTCGGCAACGAACTGCTCCCCTGCCGATGACAACGCGACACTACGCGTCGTGCGATTGAAGAGACGCACTCCGATCCGTGCCTCCAGCGCCCCTATTTGCTGACTTAGAGCCGACGACGATATTCCGAGTTCGCGTGCCGCGGCTCGGAATCCGCCATGTGCCGCTACCGTCATGACCGCCTCCAGCTCCGCCAGGGTCCCCCGCATCATTGTCCGTGATTCCTTATCAGCGTGTCCGTATTTGGCCAACTTATCAGAGCAATCCACTATTGCTAGATGAAGGGCATCACTTCCACGGAGACAGAAATGCACACCATCGAAAAGATCTACATCGACGGCCAGTTCATCATCCCGCACGGGACCGAAACCGCTGATCTCTTCAACCCCTCGACCGAGGAAAAGATCGGCACGGTACGGCTCGGCGACGTGGAGGATGCCCGAGCGGCCATTGCGGCGGCCAAGCGAGCGTTTCCGGCCTTTTCCCGAACCAGCAAAGCGGATCGCATCGCCATTCTGAAGCGACTGAGCGCGGCGGTCGCTGCGCGTAGCCAGGAGCTCACTGCCGCCATGGTCGAGGAATATGGCGCTCCGCAGTATTTCACCGGCTTCTCGGTTGCGAATGCCTCGGCGACCTTTCTGACGCTCGCGAAGGTGCTCGAGGATTACGAATTCACGCAGCGCATCGGCCGCGCCGAGGTCACGATGCAGCCTGTTGGGGTCGCCGCGGCAATCACCCCTTGGAACAACAACTACGGCTTCATCTGCACCAAGCTTGCGACAGCGATCGCTGCAGGAACAACGCTCGTCATGAAGCCGAGCGAGATGAGCGCGATCCAGACGCAGCTGCTGACCGAATGCCTGCACGAAGCCGATGTGCCCAAGGGGGTCTTCAATATCGTCAACGGCCGTGGCGACATTGTCGGCGCGGAGTTCAGCCGTCATCCCGATATCGCGAAGGTAACCTTCACCGGATCGACGGCGGTCGGCAAGGAGATCCTTCGCGTCGGCGCCGAAACGCTGAAGCGCGTGACGCTTGAACTCGGCGGCAAAGGACCGAACATCATTCTCGAAGATGCCGATCTCAATACGGTCATCCCCAACGTGCTGATGATGGGTCTGATGAACAGCGGGCAGGCATGCGTGGCCGGCACCCGGGTTCTCGTCCCGGAGAGCAGGATGGCTGAGGTGCTGGAACGGCTCAAGGACGGGATCAAGACTTTCAAGCCCGGCGAACCCACCAGTGCTGAGGTGATGGTCGGGCCGATGGTCAGCAACAAGCAATACGAGCGCGTGCAGGCCTATATTCGGCTCGGCCTCGAGGAAGGAGCTGAACTGCTTGCCGGAGGACCGGGGCGTCCCGAAGGGATCGATCGTGGCTGGTTCTCGCAGCCGACGATCTTCACGAAGGTCAACAACACGATGCGGATCGCCCGCGAGGAGATTTTTGGACCGGTTCTGTGCGTCATTCCTTACCGGGATGAGGAGGAAGCCATCCAGATCGCCAACGATACGAGCTACGGTCTCCAGGCCTACCTCAATGGCAGTGACATGGCTCACATGCGGGAACTGGCGGAGCGCATCGATACGGGTCGTGTCGTCATCAATGCGGCGCCGCACGAGCCGCTCGCACCCTTCGGCGGCTTCAAGCAGTCGGGTATCGGACGCGAGTATGGCGTATTCGGTCTTGAAGCGTTCCTCGAACGCAAAGCTGTGCTCGCATAAGGAACCTGGCAACTGTGGGCCGGCCTCAATTCGAGACCGGCCCATGTTCTGTCGGAAGTCCTTTCTGCTACGCGCCGGCAACGGCAACGTCGCGAGTGCTACCGCCCTCCGCTTAGCCTTGCGCGTAGCGCCAAACCAAATGCCACGTAGCTCCACCCCTGGAAGATAAGGTCGACCGTGAGCATAGCTCCAAGCAGCCCCAGACCGACGGCAGGCCAAGTCGCAAGGATGACGACGCCAACCCCAAACGTCAGGATCCCGCTTGCGACGAGCCAACCCCAGCCAGTCCGCGAACGGTCACGCAGGCCGGCCAAGCACCGCAACACACCGGTCGCAACAAGCAACACGCCAATGACGAACGAGATGCCGACAGCTGAGAGTACCGGATCGGAAATGATGAACGCGCTCGCGACTGCGTAGAGCATGCCGCCGAGTACATAGATGGCCCGGCGCTTCCATCCATGGGAAAGGAAGCCATGAAGCACCTGCATCACCCCACCGGCCAGCATCATTGCGGCAATGTATATGATCGACGCCAGGGTCGAGAGGAACAGGTTTGCGCTCGCGATTCCGCCCGCGATGAGCAGACCGATGCCAAGAGCGACAAACCACCCCCAGTTCTCTTCGACGTGCTTGATGCCTTTGCCAATGCCGGCGTTTGCTGTGATGGTAGACATTCCTTGACCTTTCGGTTGGTTTTGCTGATTGCAGCTGGCGAGATGCAATGAGGTCATTCGGCTGCGGCGGCAGCCGCGACCTTCTGTGCGATCCATTGCTCGATCGTGAGCCCATCTTTCTCGGCTTTTGCGATCGATATGGCGGTGACGGCGGGATCTATCGGGACATTGAAGATGATGTCGTCGACGCCGTTTGTCGCGAGGACAAGTTTCGTGGCCTGAGATGCGAACTGGCGCACCCGCGCAACCTTGGCCTGATGCGATAGGGTCGCGTCCGACGCGACCGAAGGGCAATAGAGCGCGATCAGATGGTTGATGGTATTGCTTGGAGACAGGCCATGCTCGCGCAGAACAGTTATCGCGGATGCCGCGACGCTCGGCTCGGCAAGCTGCGCCCCGCTCGGCACAACACTGGCTATCGCAGCGGCAAGAGGCAGCGTCTTCAGATCGGCCATCTCAGGACACTCAAGACCGTCGGCTCTGGCTTCGTGCAAGCTTGTCGCAAGGCACGCGATACCGGCCATGATGATTACTCGTCCCGGCGGCAAACGAGGAATATTGCCGGCCGCCCTCCTCTCTTTGTCACACAGCTTCATTGCTTCGGCACCTTCCTAAACAGCTTGAAGTCGTCAGTCATTCGTCACTGGTCAGCCTGCAATCGTGGTTGATGAGGCGGCAGGCGTTGCGCATCGATCCGGCTGCTCGCGCGATGGACCTGATAGGCTGGCTGTTGGCCGCGGCCGTCTATCTCAGCTTCCAGTGGATCGCCCGGTGGGATCTGTTCGTACTCGCCGGGAACAAGCAGAGGCGCGAACACGCCGGCCAGCATCACGGCAAGAATGAGCAGCATCACGACACGCATCACCGCGTCATCTCAGTTGAGCTTGGCCGATCCTCGTAGGCATAGCCTGCCGTTGGCATGCAAAAGCAGACCACGGCAATCAGGCAGGTCATGATCATTTTGCGATACATCGCCGGCTCCAGAATGACTGTCGTGCCGAAGCTATCGCAGCGGGCTAAGTCGATGGAATCGAACCATCGTTTGTGTGGCCTATACGTATGTATGGTAGGTACTGGCCACGTTCTTTCTTTCCTCAAATCATTGAGTTCTTTAGCTTCACCTCACAACAAGAGGTGTTTTCATGAAACAAGTCGCGTTCGAATTAGAGCCGCAGAAAAACCCGAAGCAACCGCAGGATCGGGAGCCGATCGATGCGCTTCTGACGCGGGATCCGGAAGAGTCTCTTTGGGACCGTCTTTATTGGCAATTCCGCGTATCGCCGCTTCTGGCCGCCGAGATTGGCGATATCGGCGGACTTCCGATGTCGAACTCTCTAAATCGCGCTTGCCGCCCCGTTCTAGAATGAGCAAAAACCGCAGATGAAAACGATCTCCACCTTCCCTTTGATCGAGATATTCGCGAGAGGCGCTCACGGTTACGTGCCTGTCGGGATCGTCAACGTTGAACAGGCGTTGAGTATGCCGGATCACCCGAAACTGAAATTCTCGCATCCGCATGGTGATGCGGCAGATACGGGTGTCTACATCGATCGCGACCAGTTGCGCGAGGTGGTTACGAAAAGCCAAGTCAACGACGTCGAGATATGACGCGGGGGAAATACGGTGATCCTGATGCGAAACCAAAGCCCGTCGATATTGCGAAGGCTCCTGCTTACCGCATCGCCCTACGAACCGTTGTGCAGACCAAACCTATCGGAGTGCAATAATAGACTCTCGTATGATGTCCGATGCCCGCGGTTTCAGCGAAGCTATTGCTACATCAAGCAAGCGCAGGTGGTGAAATCATGCCCCGAAAGTCAGCAGTAGCGATTGTCGACAACGATATCTCGATCAGGGAAGCTTTGACTGATCTGCTTGAGTCGTACGGCTACGAAAGCAGATCGTTTGAGTCAGCCGATCGCTTTCTTTCTGATCGACACCGGCAGGATGTCTTGTGTGTGCTCCTCGATGTCAACATGCCGGGTCGCAGCGGCCTGGAACTTCAGAACCTGCTGGTCAGGGAAACCAGTCCGCCTGCAATCATATTCGTGACTTCACGGCAGGACGCTCGGACACGAATGATCGCAATGAGAGGTGGCGCGGTGGCATTTCTCACCAAGCCGCTTGATATTGCCCAGCTGATGACCGCGCTGAGAGCAATAGTTTCCGAAATGGGTGCGTAGCGAAGCTACAAAGCCGCGAACCAAGCCAATCGTGTAGCCGTGAATCAGTACTAGGAGACGATGATGTTATCCTTCAGCAAGGCAGCAATCGACGAGCATGAAAACAAGGTATCGATTGTTATGAGTGTCGATGACAGCGATGAGAGATGCCGATACACGCTGTCGTTGACGTTGACCAAGAAAGAGCATCTCGATCTTTCTGAGATTGACCGAGACAAAGTGATCGATATCGCTCCGAATAGATAAGTGCTTCCCGTCGGGCATCGGTAACGTAGCCGGGTGCTGCGTGCCGCGCCCCTTGTCCCCGGCACGTTTTATACCCAGCAAGACAGACAGCCAAATTTACCTGGATCGAAAAAGCATCGCTTTCCACCGTGTGTCGCGCAGGTAGATGCCAACCCATGCTGCGGCGCCAAGGACAAGGGACACCAGTTGCGGAGGCGAAAGGATCTCGCCGACGCGAAGATGAATGGCGATCGCTCCGCCGAAGAAGCCGGTGATGAGGATCGCTCCGACAAATGAAGTTTTGGGCAGAACGTACACGGCCGCGCAGACCAGCATTATGCCCGCCAGTACAGGCGACAGACTTACGGGGAATTGAACTGCTGCCATTTCGTTCTCGAGCGCACGAGGCGCAAGCAAGTTCACGGCGGCGTCGGCCACGAGGACGGCGATGACGAGACCTGAAAGGGCTCTCCCTAGGATCACTCGCATTGATGAACATCCTTTGATTGCTACTAAACAGCTTGAGTTGTCAGGCATCGACATCCGCCCGAATTCGAACTCACCCGGAGTTTTCCCGCTGCTCCGTTGCCGGACGATTTCAGCAAGTCCAGACTCGCGTTTCTTCTGCAACAAACCTGTGACAGGACGTCAGGCCCGACGGATCTCGGAAGTGCGAGTGTTAAATCTGTAGCCCTTGATTCGCAGGCTGTAATCGCGCCAAAGCCTGCCGGCCCAATTCTCCTGACACGGTAATTCCAGGAGAATGCACAATGAGTAATACGGACGAATTCGCAGGATCGATTTGTGTCGTGGGGCCGGGCGCAATCGGCATCACGATCGCCGCCCGCCTTAGCCTGGCGGGTCTTGCACCCAACCTCGTGGCCCGTGGTGAGAGCATTGGATTCATCAAGCGGAATGGCATCAGATTGTTTGATCTGGAAGGCGAACATCATAGCTACATCAACGTCGGTCGCGCAGGCGATCTCGGACCGCAGGACATCGTGTTTCTTTGCCCGAAGTCGCAAGACATGCCGGAGATGGCCAAAGATATTCAGCCGCTCATTGCGGACCACACTATGATCGTGCCACTCATAAACGGGATCCCCTGGTGGTATTTCGACGGCGAGGGGGACCGCTGGGGCGGCTTCGACATCACCTCCGTTGATCCCGGCCACGTGATAAAGACGCTCATTCCATCACGTCAGGTTATTGGCACCACCACGATGATCGCCGCGGAACGCTTGCGCGTGGGGACCGCCCGCACCATCCATCCGATGCATCTGACGATAGGCGAGCTGGACGACCATCCATCCAAGCGCTTGCAAGATCTCGCCGAGATATTGAGGCGCTCAGGTATCGAAGTCCGCGTTGCATCACGCATCAGGGATGCCGTCTGGACCAAGGTGGTGCGGAATCTGATCTCCAATCCCGTGACTGCGATTACCGGTGCAACGCTTGGCGAGAACTTTGGAGACAAACATCTAGCTTCGATCAGTCGGCAGATGCTCCACGAAGTTCTTCCGGTTATCGCCGCATATGGATCGAAGCTTGAACTGGATCCGGATGAAATCCTCGAATCCGGGCGTCGGCTCGGAGAGGTAAAAACCTCCATGCTGCAGGATCTCGAGCGCGGTAATCCTCTGGAACTGGCCGCAATCTGCGACGCGGTACTCGAACTGGCCGACCGGCGCGGTATCGATCTTCCCATTGTCCGCGCGATCACCGGAATCGCGCATTTTAAAAGCCGAGACCGGCGCAGCGACGTGGCCTAACCGGCTCGATCGAGACCCGCCTCATCATGCTGATCGGCTAAGTAGCGCCAGCCTCGGGCCGATCGCAACCGCATGAATTAAGCACCAATGACATTTGAGTTTGTGGCAATGAATGCATTTTTTACGACTGTCTTCGGTACTCTCGAACTTGGAATTGTCGATGAGGTGCTCACCGAGTGGCGACACGAGCGCTTGCTGCACTTGCACGATCCCGACGTCGAATTAGCGGCTGCGATCCTGATCCACCTGTTCCGTGAGGGGCACCGAACCACACCAAGCCTTCGAGATGCGGCATCCCGGCACAAGTGGCTTTCCGAGCATACGTTTCGAGACATTCCCCCATACGCTTCCATGGCGGATATGCTGGCGAGTTGACTGCCTTCGGCAGCCGTCGAATGGGCCGAAACCATTCGGCCGCATCAACGCATTGCAGCCTGCCGATAGCGGGATCGCGTTGTTCTCCCAGCGGCGCCAAACACCTGCGCGTATCTGACAATATCAACCGGTCATTCGACCACGCCGAAGACCGGCGCACCCGCTCGAGAGACACACTGTCACGTCGAAAGATGGACCCCCGCCAATCGATTTTCAGGGTTGCTCGCCTACCTAGCCTACAGCACGCCGATGGTGCCGACGAATTCTCTGACGATGGAACAAAACTCCTCGGACTCCTCCATGAACAGGAAGTGTCCCGACGCAGCGAACTCGACCAATGTCGACCTCGGAATCTCCTTGGCAAGAAACCGGCTTGCTCGGGGCGGACACACCCAATCATACCGGCCGAAAAGCACCAGCGCGGGCACCACGATTTCCTGCAGTCGAGACCGAACGTCGTAGCTTGGGGCAATATCATGCATGAAGTGCCGCATCATGCCGATGTCAGCGGAACTAAGCTCCAGGAGCTGCGGGACTCGGTCCATATTGGTGGGTGCAGCGTAGTAGGGCGCCACCTCGGTAAAGAACAAGCCGATCGTCTCCGACGTGATTTCTCCGGAAAAGATTCGCCCTGCCGCCGCCAGGGCATCCGGCGACGCCCGCGATGCCAGCGGCGGAGCCACGGTACCGCCGTCGTCATCTAACGAAGCGGTTGTGGGGCTGCTGCCGCAGAGAATGAGGCCGCCGGCGAACGAAGGATACTTCAGCGCGAGATGCAGGGCTACAAAGCCGCCGGCCGAATGCCCGAACACGATAGGCGAGGAAATGCCGAGGTACGCGCACAAGGAAACGACGTCATCAGCCATCTGCTCCAGCGTGCAGGTGGCGAGATCCGGCCTGCCCGATCGGCCCTGCCCCCTCAGATCGACAAAGATGATCTGCGCGACATCTCTGAGTTTGCCGAGATCCGGCCGCAGGTAGGCGTGATCAAAGCCCAGACCACCATGCAAGACAACGATGGAGGGCTTGGCGCTGAGCCGATTTCTCTCAATTGAAAAACCACTGCCTTCGATATCGAAGAATATTTCCGTGCCGTTTAATTCAGCGTACATCGCACTGCCTTGTTTTCTGAAGACCCAGCCGAATTCTGGGGCGAGCAGATCGATCGAAGGTTTCAGCGGACCGGTATTGCATTACAGTTGCAACACCGGACTGAACTGATTTTCGACGACGGGCAGAGGTCATTTCCCGGCGATGTCGGCGAGGAAATCCGTGAGAACGACATTGAAGTCCTCGGGCGTCTGCCAGAATGGCGCATGAGTGCACTTCGGAATTCGCACGCAGTGCCCGCGCCAGAGGTTTCCGTAGTCCACGCCGTCTATGTAATCGAGATTGACGATCGTATCCTCGGCGCCATTGACCATCGCTGTCAGTCGGCTCGTCGCTGACAATATCTGTCGTTGATTGAACCCCTCTCCTTTCGCCGCGGCGGCAAATAGGGTGGCACGGAACTGAGGGTCCGTTCGTGCGACTGCACTCCTCATAAAGGGTTCGGCGCATGGGCCGAATATCCCTTCGACAAAGTGGGTGATCTCCTCTTGCGAAAGCACGCTTTGACTGGCGAGGCCACCCAGAGGCTTTCCTCGAAACCCTTGCCTGATATCTTCGCCAACGGGAGGCGTTCCCACCAGGAACAACGCAGTCACCGAATTGGAGCGTGCCAACATCTCTATGGCGATATGTCCTCCAAGCGACCACCCGACAATTACGGCACTTTCAACCTGCTTTCGTTCCAGCGTTTCCAGCACAGCACCCGCCAACCCCGGGCGTGTGTACGTCCGGGATGGATCAGTCGCATCGCTTGAATCGCCGTGTCCGGGAAGATCGATCGAAATGAACCGATGTTTTTCCGCGAGCGGGCTTTGGAACTGCTTTCGGAAAACCTGCCGGCACGTCGAGTTGCCGTGAATAAACAGCACCACCTGGCCGTCGCCGTGAGTTTCCTCGACGGCAATGGACGCATGGGAGGTCATTACCCGGCTCTGCAGAGGTTCGCGCATCTTCATTTCCACTTCTTGTGGGATTGGCATGTTGGCTCTGGAAGGCAGACGGCCTATTGCCAAGCCCCGTTTGGCAATTGCCCATGATATGGGGTGTCGCGGCACTCACCCCACGGTCCCAACCAGAAGCCTGGCGGGCAGGCGCTCGGAACATAATACGGATCGTAATAGGATGGCGCTGCGTAGACCGGATGCGGCGGACGAGCCAAGTGCGCGGCAGCGACCGCACCCGTTGCGAGGCCAAGCCCGTACCAGCCCGCATTGTTCCAGCCGTGCCAATGATCGACAAACAGAGCGGCGGGTCCGCTCGCACCGTTCAAGCTTCCCTCAAGCACAGTGACATCGAAAGTCAGCGTATCGCCGACGAGCGCGGCGGACTTCAGGGTTACGACCGCATCGCTGATATCGGAGCCACCATTCAGCACCGAGATCGTCGCGTTCGGTGGATCCACACCGAAGCTATCGGGTCCTTGGTCCCACTGTTTGATGAGGTCGTCAGTCGCAAGGTGACCGGCTGCCTGAGCAGGCCTGTCAGCGAAGACGATCGAGTTTGGGGACACGCCGGTCAGGATGAGCTTGTTCCCTTCCAGCCTCGCCGCTTTTGAATTGATCACAAGCAGCGAAGCCGCGGGCTCCTGTCGGGACGTCTGACCGACAATCTTCTGCACGGGGATCTTGGCGGGGCGCTCATTCTCCATCGCCAGTGCATCTGGGGCGACAAGCCCAAACGAAATGAGCACCAAACAAACTGCTGATTTCACTCTCATCGAGAATCTTTCTACGGGTCGTGCTGCGAGCGCGCCATCGGGGGTGCGTGGGCAAATCTGCCCACGCACCCTGACTTCATAAAAGTCTGCCTACGGTCGCCTTATGGATGACGTGCGATCAACGTACGACGGCTTCGCGGGTCTGGCGCAGGGCCTTCATCACGGTCTCGTTGAGGTTCAGATGGCCCTGAACGAGATCGGGCGGCGTCAATGCCATCCATCGGTTCAGCGACACATCCGTGCAGAGACGGCTGTTGAAGACGTTGACTACCTTCACCGGTGTGGTGCCGGTGTTCTCGATGTAGTGACCCAGGGTGCGCGGCACGAAGCCGACGTCGCCGGCGCGATAGTTGAAGGTTCGCGCCTTCGATGTTGCATCGAAAACCGTCATTCGCGCTTCGCCTTCGATGTAGTACTGCCACTCGTCGGCATCCGGATGCCAATGCATCTCCCGCATGCCGCCCGGCTCGATCTCGATGATCAGGGCGGAAAGCGTCGTTACCGGGAAATTGCGCGCATCGATCGTCTTCACCGACCCGCCCATGTAATCGACCGCCGGGATTTCGGAGGAATGGAAGACATAGGACAACGGCGGCGGGCTGTTGGGCAGTAGTCCGCGGACGGCATCGAGCGGTGCCGGCACCGGTAGCCGGAAGATGTATTTCTCCGATTTCGGAATGTCGGCGAAATTCTCGCTGGCGACGCCGAAATTCTTTGCAAGGACGCTCGGCGGAGTATGCGCCATGTATTCGGTGATCAGCAGCGTCTCGTTCTCGGAGAAATTGCCGTCGTCGAACACGAGAAGGAATTCGGTTCCTTCTTCGAGGCCCTGGATCGAGTGCGGTACACCGGCGGGCACGAGCCAGACGTCGCCCGGCTTGAGGTCGTCGATCGAGACGTTTGCTTCCGGATCAACGATGGTAAGGCGAGCGGTCCCCTGCAGGATGTAGGCCCACTCGGCTTCCTTGTGCCAATGCAGTTCACGGACCACACCAGGGCCAAGCCGCATGTTCACGCCGGCCATGCTCTTGGCAACCGGAAACTCGCGCACCGTCACCTCGCGCGCCCAGCCGCCATCCTCAAGGCGGTTGTGAGCCATCGCGAACGGGAATCTCAGGTTTGGCAACGAGCCGTTATCTGTTTCCGGCGGGATCAGAATGTCGGGGTTCTGCAGATCGAGCTCGATGTTGCGAGGACCGGGATCATCCGCACCCCTGGTGCCGCGGATCGGTTGAATGGTTTCGTGCTTGTTCATTTGGAATCCTCTGATTTTACGGTCTTTGGCGATGACCTAGGCCGCAAGGGCACGGGTTCTTGGCTCCAGGAGAGCCTCTGTGGCTCCACTGCAGGACAAGTCGCGGTCGGATCTCGATTTCAATAAGTCGTGCATCGCCCAACCCGTCTATGATCCGGGTTGGCATCGTTATGTATCGACGATGAGAAGGTAATTCGGCGGGCTAGGAACCGCATCTATACAAAGGTTTAGACGGATTAGATCGATGGATCATGCCTACGTTTTCGCAGAATTGACGTATATCAAGGCACGCTCTTGCGGCGCCTTCGGCCATCCAGGCGGACATGCGCTTTTGTCTCTGCGGTCGGTGTATGTTCTAGTCATCGACACCGATCTCTATCCCGCATGCCGCGGCCCACGTCGAGGCAATTGCACATCCGATAACTCTCGAACGTATTGCAAATAATCTCGGATACGCCTTCGTCCGGTGTCGCCTAAACCTAGGTATAGATGCCAGTTCTTCCCGTCGCCAATAACATCTTCGGAGCTGTTATCGACGGAGAATTTTGATGCTGACTGTTCCGAGGATCGTTTTCCGACACTCCCTGATAAAGGCTGCCTCGATCGTCTTGATATGCGGCGCACCGGTGTGCGGTTTTGTTGCCGAGCCCTGCATTGCGGCCGACAGCGCTGCAGCGGCCCCAGCCACTGTTCCCGTTCAAGTTGCCACTCCTGTGATCAACGACGTTCCAATCTACTTGGATGGCTTGGGCGCCGTGCAGGCGTTCAACACTGTTACCGTCAAGTCTCGCGTCGACGGACAATTGCAAAGCGTCAACTTCGTCGAGGGGCAGTACGTGAAAAAGGGCGATCTGCTTGCGGTGATTGACCCTCGTCCATACCAGGCCGCGCTCGATCAGGCGGTGGCCAAGATTCAGCAGGATGAAGCAGATCTGGCGAACGCCAGGTTTCTGCTCGGCAAAGACCAGAAGCTCTCGGAACAGGGCATCACGACACAAGAGACTCTTGAGGCGCAGGAGAGCCAGGTCAACCAGCTGGTCGCGCAGCTCGCCCAGGACAAGGCGGCAAAAGCGGCGGCTGATATTTCACTCTCCTACACCCAGATAACATCGCCGATCGACGGGCGCACAGGCATTCGCCTGATCGATGCTGGCAATCAGATCCAGACGACGGATGCCGGCGGCATCGTCGTGGTGACCGAGATGCAGCCGATCTCGGTCATTTCAACGCTTAGAGAAGATGATCTACCGTCCGTCCAGCAAGCGCAGAAACAAGGTCCTGTCGAGGTCGAGGCGCTCAGCAGCGACAAATCAACCAAGCTGGCGACCGGCCACCTTTCCCTGATCGACAATGAGATCGATCAATCCAGCGGCACGATCCGCATCAAATCGGAGTTCGAGAACGCTGATAATGCATTGTGGCCCGGCCAGTTTGTCACGCTCAGGCTCCGGGACCGAACGCTCACGGGTGCGTTGACGGTGCCGCCATCGGCTCTCCAGAGGGGCACGGACGGCTTTTACGTCTATGTCGTCAATCAGGACTCCACCGTTTCGGTCCGACAGGTCTCTCCCGGGCCGATCGAAGACGGCAAGGCTGCCATCACCACCGGGCTGGCAGCGTCCGATAAGGTCGTGACTCAAGGCCAATACCGGCTTCAGGAGGGAACGAAGGTTTCCTTCACCCCCAGCCAATCCTCCACAACCTCCGCAAGCAAGGTGAACTAGCCGATGTCGATCAGCTCGTGGTTCATTCAAAGGCCTATCGCGACCTCGCTGTTGATGGCCGGACTTTTCGCTGTGGGGATTGCAGCATATCCCTTGCTGCCGGTAGCCCCTCTACCCCAGGTCGATTTCCCAACGATCCAGGTTTCGACGCAGCTTCCGGGCGCAGACCCAAAGACCATGGCATCGTCGGTGACACAGCCACTGGAGAGGCAGTTCGGGCAAATTCCCGGCGTCACCCAGATGACATCAAGCAGCACGCTTGGAAGCAGCTCGATTACCCTCCAGTTTGACCTGTCACGCAACGTGGACGGCGCGGCACAGGACGTTCAAACGGCAATCAACGCTGCCGGCGGGCAATTGCCGACAGGCCTTCCATCACCGCCCACCTATCGCAAGGTGAACCCAGCTGACCCGCCAGTCATGGTCCTCGCTCTCACCTCCGATACCGCACCGTTGACGCAGGTCGACGACTTCTCGGAAAGCATACTCTCGCAGCACATCAGCCAGCTCAGCGGCGTCTCGCAGGTTCTGGTATTCGGTCAGCAGAAGCCCGCCGTGCGGCTGCAGATCGAACCGCGCAAGATTGCGGAACTTGGCCTGGGGCTGGAAGACGTTCGCACAGCAGTGACGGCTCTCACCACCGACTCCCCGAAGGGAAGCATACAGGGCAAAGAGCGAACCTACACCGTCTACGACAACGATCAGATCCTTCAGGCGGCTCCCTGGAACGACGCAATCGTTGCCTACAGGAACGGCGCTCCGGTTCGCATCCGTGATATCGGGCAGGCAGTCGATGCCGCGGAAAATACGCAACTCGCGGCTTGGTCGAACGGAAAGCCCGCCATCCTCCTTGCGGTCTTCAAGCTGCCGGGCGCCAACGTCATCGACACCGTCGAGCAAATCAAGGCCGAACTGCCCGGCCTGCAGCTCCTTGCCCCGGCTGATATTCATCTCGATATCCTGAGCGACAGGACTGTCACCATCCGGGCGTCGGTGCTCGACGTCGAAACGACGCTGATGATTACCGTCGCGCTGGTCGTTGCCGTCATTTTCATCTTCCTTCGCAGCTTCTGGGCCACGGTCATCCCGAGCGTAACAGTACCGCTGGCGCTCATGGCGACGCTCGCGCTGATGTATGCGGCCGGCTTCAGCCTGGATAACCTGTCGCTGATGGGTCTGAGCATTGCGGTCGGCTTTGTGGTCGATGACGCGATCGTCATGATCGAGAACATCCAGCGGCACATGGAAATGGGAAAGACGCCTTTTCAAGCCGCGCTTGATGGCGCTCGGGAAATAGGGTTCACGATCGTTTCGATCAGCATTTCGCTAGTCGCCGTGTTCATCCCGCTGCTCTTGATGGGCGGCATTGTCGGCGAACTCCTGAGGGAATTCGCAATCACCGTCACGATGACCATCATCGTTTCGGCTCTCATTTCCCTGACGATCACCCCGATGATGAGCTCGCGGTTCTTGAAGCCCGAGAACAAGGCAACTCATGGCCGAGCCTATTTGCTCTTCGAACGCGGTTTCGATCATTTGCTGTCTGGCTATCGGCGATCGCTGGACGTAGCGCTGCGCCATCATCGCATTACCTTCGCGATCTTCCTCGCCTCCCTCGGTGCAACGGCATTTGTGTTCATCCAGATTCCCAAAGGGTTTTTCCCGACGCAGGATACCGGCCTGATCACGGGCGTCCTTGAAGGCCCGCAGGACATATCCTTCGAGAAGATGTCGCAGCTTCAGCTTGAAGCCGACCGGATCGTCCGAAGTGATCCGGCAATCGCCACCGTCGGCATGCAGGTGGGCGGCGGCGCGGGGTCCACGCTGAACGTCAGCCGCATGTTCATCACCCTCAAGCCGCTCGATGAGCGGGATGCGTCGGCGACTGGCATCATCGAAAGGCTGCGTCCGAAACTGGCGCGGCTGGAAGGCGCACAGCTCTTTCTGCAGGCTGCCCAGGATATCAATGTCGGAGGGCGAAGTGCTGCGACGCAATTCCAATATACCCTCCAGGACGGCAATCCGGTCGAGTTGAATGACTGGGCAGACAGGCTGCTCGCCAAATTCAAGACCCTTCCGGAACTTGCCGACGTTGCGACCGACCAGCAGAACGGCGGGGCGACGGTGACATTGCAGATCGATCGAGATCAGGCCTCGCGTTTCGGCATTCCGCCACAGCTGATCGACAGCACGCTTGATGACGCCTTCGGCCAGCGGCAGATCACCCAGTATTTCACCGATCTCAACAGCTACCATGTCGTGCTTGAGGTGGCGCCTGAGTTTCAGCATTCGCCGGATGCGATAAACGACCTCTATCTCAAATCGCCGCTCACCGGAGAGCAGGTTCCGTTGAACCAATTGGTAAAGCAAACGACCGAGCCCAACGCCGCGCTTGCCGTAAACCACCAGAGCCAATTTCCGTCGGTAACACTGTCCTTCAATCTCTCGAAGGGTACCGCTCTCAGCCAGGCCGTCGCGGCGATTTCGCGGGCCGAACACGAGCTGAACAAGCCTCCGACGCTTATCGGCACGTTCCAGGGTAATGCGCAGGCCTTTCAGTCTTCACTTTCGACAGAGCCCATGCTGGTTCTGGCAGCTGTCATCGTGATCTATCTGATCCTCGGCATCCTCTACGAAAGCTATCTGCATCCGCTTACAATTCTGTCGACCCTGCCGTCAGCTGGATTGGGTGCGCTTACAATGCTTTGGCTGTTCGGCTTCGACTTCACGGTGATAGCGCTCATCGGCGTCATTCTCCTCATCGGCATCGTGAAGAAGAACGGCATCATGATTGTGGATTTCGCGATCGAGGCACAGCGCCAATCCGGATTGTCGCCCGAGGATGCCATTCGCCAAGCATGCCTCCTGCGCTTCCGCCCGATTATCATGACAACCGCGGCAGCCATTCTCGCCGGCGTTCCCCTGATGTTGGGCCACGGAACCGGATCGGAGCTACGCCAGCCTCTGGGTTACGCAATCGTCGGCGGTCTGCTGATCAGTCAAATGATGACGCTCTACACCACGCCAATCGTCTATCTCTATCTCGAGCAGCTCAGCTCGATGTTCAGACGGCGCGAATCCGTGGAGCCTCCCCCAGAAGCCGCCCGATAGCGAAAACGCGCGGTCGTCCTCTAGGCCAACAACGCGTCAATCCGTTTTCCTCGATTTCCCGGAGACCTACGAAATGCAGCTCAAACAATTGCGCAAGAACTTGCGGCTCGCCCTGATCCCGGTTTCGCTTTCCGCGATATTCCTTCTGGATATCCTGGGTCCGTTCGATCCTGTCATCACAGTTCTCTACATTCCCGTCATCGTTCTATCGACGCGAATTTTCCCGAAAGGCATCGTGACCTATCTCGGTCTTGTGTGCGTGGTCCTCACCTGCGCGAGTTTCGTGCTCGGACACGTCGAAGGCTTCGACAAGGTAAGGCTCGGGCAGTTTGCCGCGATCCTGCTTGCAATCACGGCGACCACTTCGTTTGCCGCCTGGCTTCCAAACTCGAACCGGCTAGGCGAATAGGCGCGCGGCGCCTGCGGGGCTGCAGATATCGAGAACGTCTATTTTCAAGAAAGGGGCCGACGTAGCATTTGCGCTAAGCCGGCCCAATATTGCCAGTTTAAGCTGCCGCGAACGGCACAGCCACGAAGGTCTTGTTTTCGCCGCGCTGGATAAGCAGCAGCACTGACTTCTTCTCGTCCTTCGCCGCGGTCGCAACCGCGGTCTTGGCTTCACTGGCATCGTGTACAGCCTTGCCGTTGACCGATACGATGATGTCACCGGCCTTGAGCCCTGCCTCGGCCGCCGGCTTGTCGGGTGCGACGTCTGCTACAACAGCACCTTGAACGTCTTCGGAAACACCGATGCGCTCACGCGCCTGCGGTGTCAGGTCGCCGAGGGAGACCCCTATCCGCGGACCTGTGGGCGCTGCCTTCTCGCCGCCCTTGAACGACGCCTTCTCTGGCTTGCCGTCATCATTGCCGCCGATCGCAACGTTCAAGTCGACACTCTTTCCGTCACGCCAGACGGTAATGGTCTCCTTATCGCCAGGGGAAAGATCTGCGACGAGGCGCGAGAGGTCCTTCGGCGTGGACACCGTCTTGTCGCCGACAGCGGTAATCGCATCGCCCTGTTCGATACCGGCACGGGCAGCGGGAGAACCCTTCGTCACGTCCGCAACCAGTGCCCCGGCCGGCTTTGCCAAACCGATCGCATCAGCTACATCCTGCGAGACGGGTTGGATCTGCACACCCAGATAGCCATGATCGATGGAGCCGTTCTTCTGGAGCTTGGCGACGATCATCTTTGCCTGGTCGGCGGGAATAGCGAAGCCTACGCCCACGCTACCGCCGTTCGGCGAGTAGATCGCCGTATTGATGCCGACAACCTTGCCATCGCTATCCACGAGCGGACCGCCAGAGTTGCCATGGTTGATCGGCGCGTCGATCTGGATGAAGTCATCATAGGGGCCACTATGCAGATCCCTGCCGCGGGCGGACACGATACCTGCCGTGACCGTCGTCCCGATGCCAAACGGGTTGCCGATAGCAAGCACCTGATCGCCAAGTCTCAACTTGCCGGAGTCGCCCCAGGCCACGGTTGGAAGCTCCTTCTTCGCGTCCACCTTGACGACGGCGAGATCGGCCTTTGGATCAGCGCCGATCAGCTTGGCGGCCAGTTCGGTCCCATCATCCAAGGTTACCTTGATATCTGTGGCATTCGCGATCACGTGGTTGTTGGTCACGATGTAGCCGTCTGGGCTGACAATGAAGCCCGATCCGAGCGCCTGCGCGCGCTCGCCGGATTGTGGAGCGGGAGCCTGGTGAGGCACCGGAATGCCCTGCTGTTCGAAGAATTGCTTGAACTGCTCCTGCATCTGGGAGTTGTCATCGCCGTCTTGCTGAGCCGGTGCTTTCATCGTCGTAACGATGGTCACGACGGCCGGCTTGTCGGCGTCGACGACCGAGGAAAAAGAATTGCCGGCAGATTGTCCCGTAATCGAAGCGCTTGCAGGCGTGGCGAACGCCGACGACGTTTCAAGAGCGAGCGGAATGGAAGCCGCGCCGACAACAAATGCTGCACCGAGAAGTGCCACCGACCGGCGGCGTTTGATAATGTTCGTCACGATATCAGTCCTGAGAAGAGTTGCTCAAACCGCATGAATTCGAAACTCATCGCGTGGACTAGATATGAAACCGTAAGTACGGATTTACAAATTAAAGGTTAGTTACATTTTCATTGCGAAATTTTAATACATTACTTCGAGTTAATACTTCGAATAATCTTCAATCGACTTATTTTCATCGGAGTACGACCCTAACCAGCATGATCACCGGCAATGGCCGTTTCGATCACAAGCCCGGTCATTGCCAGCAGACCGACGCATGCCAATCCGAGCGAGACAGCGACACCCACGGACGAAACGAAAATCGTTCCTCCGATGACGCCGGTTATAAACGAGATCCATGAACATCCATGCACGCGCGCATGCGACCAGCTGACCGAGTTCTTGAAAGCATGAGCGATGGCCTGACCGAAGCCGAACAACGCTCCGGTAATGAACCCTTTTCCGACGTCCGTGCCCGAGACGTTCTGGTGCATGACATTCTGCATTCCCATCGTTAGTCCGACGAGCAGCAAGGCAGGGGCGTCAAACCCGATGGCTGCCAGAAAGGCCGAAACGCAACAGAGCGTGATCTCGCTTAAAACCAGAGCCAGAAGGGGTCGCTCAAGGGCATCCGATATCAGCGTTCCCATCGCGGAGCCCACAACGAATGCAGAAATCACGTAGAACGCCTGGAGGACATCGCTCCATTTTCCGAGTGCGAATGACATGCCCAAGTGTGTGCTGTTTCCACTCATGAAGGACACATACAGATGGTTGAGCTGCTGATACCCGATGGCATCGAGGAAGCCCGCACTTGCGGTGGCAATTGACGCAAATAGCATCGGCTTCGACGGGTTTTCCCGGCTTAATCTCTGCAGCAACAGGAGAGGAGTGCTTCGCATGGTCGGATGCTACTTGTCAGATGGCGACGCAGAGCTGCTCAAGCCGCTCTTTGATCCAATTGGTGGTCAGTCAGGGCAAACATCCGACCGGAATGGTAGATCACCGCGATTGTAAAACCATTCAGGATAGCACTCATCCTCGTCATCGAAGTTATCGAGAAATCCATCGCCATGGCGAAACCGACGCGTAATTCGGTGGGTCCGGTTGAGATCGCCACCTTGAAACCCGAGGTGATCTCCATCGAATCCTTCACCCCCGTCGTGACTGTAACCACGCGAGCGATCGTCACCGCCGAAGCCGCCTTCGTGCCCGCCACTGTGATCGCCACGGGCGATCGCGGTGGTCGACATCAGGCAGGGAGTAGCGAGTGCCATCAAGCCAACCAGGATGGCATATGTCAGGCGCTTGGGCATGGAACGTTCCTTTTGAACGGCGAGAGGAAGACGGCTGCAATCCGCAGCAATCTAGCTCTTGCCGGCATGCCGGTGATCTATACCGACGTTTAACCGGCTCATACTTACAGGCATGAGCCGCGAGAACGTGCCGGGGCTACACCCAAAGCAAAGCCGGCTTCTCTTTCCCTATTGACGTCGAGAAGCAGAACCGACCAAACAGTCTTCAAAGCTGCGTCAGAGACGGGGGACGGGACCAGATGCGTGAAACTGATTTCGTCAGCGGGTTCGCCAGGGGGCTGAAGGTGATCGAAGCCTTCGAGGAGACCCGTCAGCGTCTGTCGATTGCCGAAGCCGCGAAGCTGACCGGGCTCGACCGCGCCACCGTGCGACGTTCGCTGCTTACCCTCGCAGAACTCGGCTATGCGGATTACGACGGGAAATTCTTCACTCTGACGCCCAAGATCCTGCGACTTGGACATGCCTACCTCTCGGCTACGCCCCTGCCGGTCCTGATCCAGCCGCATCTCGATCAGCTGTCGGAAAAAGCGGGCCAGAGCGCTTCGGCCTCTGTGCTCGACAACACGGAGGTCGTCTACATCGCGCGCGCCTCGCAGCGTCGCGTCATGTCGATCAACCTGACACCCGGAAGCCGACTGCCGGCCTTCTGCGCCTCGATGGGGCGCGTCCTGCTGGCAGCGCTTCCGGAAGCCGAGGCTAGAGCCGTTCTTGCCCGCACGGACCTCAAGCCAAACACGCCGAACACCAAGACCGATGTCGAGGAGTTGCTGGCGGAGTTTCGACGCGTCCGTGAACAGGGCTACGCCCTTATAGACCAGGAGCTGGAAATCGGCCTTTGCTCGATCGCCGTTCCTGTCGAGAACGATCGCGGGCAGACGGTCGCCGCGATCAACATCGGCGCGCCGGCAGCGCACGTATCAGCCGCCGAAATGCCTGAGCGCTACCTGCCGCTGCTCAGAGAAACACAGAAGGCGCTTCGCCTCGTCTTGCGCTAGCCGCCAAGCTTGGCGCGCTCCGCCAGCCGCCATGCCCGAGGGGTCTGACCGGTCTGCTTGAGAAAGAACCGCGAGAAATACGCGGGATCGGAGAAGCCGAGGCGATAGCCGATCTCCTGAACGCTGCCAAACGTGAACACCAGTTCGCGCTTGGCGTCATCCAGCAGCTTGCGAGCGATCAGTTCATGCGCACCGTAGCCGGTCGTTGCGCGAACGATCCGATTTAGATGGGTCGGGGAGATGCCGAGTGCCTTCGCATAGAACGCCGCAGGCTGATGCGATTTGAGATGCTGCTGGATCAGACCATGCAGCAGCTCCATGCGGCGTTCGTTTTCGTCTGCAGCCGCCTTCTCCTCCGGCCCTGCGGAAGACAGCCGTGCGGTCAGCAGCAGCGCGGCAGTCAGATAGGATTCCAGCAAGTCATTGCGCCCGACCCGCTGCTCTGAGAACTCCTGCCCAAGCCGCCGCAGGCAGGTTGCGACATGGCGAGCGTCCTCGTCGTTGAGATCGAGTTTCGTCAGGTGCGGCGATGCCATCCAGGCGCCGAGCCGGCTGCGGTCGCCGGGGATCGCCTTCAGATGCGAACTCAGTACCGTGATGACGAAGCCATCGATATCCTTGGAGAAACGAAAGCCGTGATCGAGCCCGGGAGGAACTGTGACCACCGACTGGGCTTCGATAGGGCGCCAGATGCCTGAAGACATCGCCTCCCCGGATCCGCTATCTATGTACAATATCTGAAAGAAACTATCGTGGCGATGCGGCCGGATTTCCCAGTGGTGCAGGCTGCTTCTTGACGGAATCGTTTCGCAGTGCAGCCAAAAATCCGGTTTTTGGCCGCTGCTTTCGCCATAGAGTTCGTATGTCGGAACGCTCCTCGCCACAGTCTCCTCCCTGCGCCAGATGTTCGATTAGTGCAATTTCATGCCGGAATTGTCCATTGTTGATTGCTCTCGGCGTCGTCAGAATTTGACCAAAGACAAGTGCGGGAGGACACCATGCGCACCAAGGTAGTCATTATCGGCTCCGGCCCATCGGGGCTTTTGCTCGGCCAGTTGCTGACGGAAGCCGGCATCGACAACATCATCCTGGATCGCGTTGGGAAGGACTACATTCTTGGTCGCGTCCGCGCCGGCGTGCTGGAGGAAGGTACGGTCGGTCTGATCGACAAGGCCAAGGCGGGAACGCGCATGCATGCCGAGGGGCTCCAGCATGACGGCTTCTCGCTCGCCTTCGACGGTCGCGACCACCGTATCGACCTTTTCGGTCTGACCGGCGGCAAGCGCGTCATGGTCTACGGCCAGACGGAAGTCACTCGCGACCTGATGGAGCGGCGCGAGATCTCGGGCGCCGAGACGATCTACGAGGCAGCGAACGTTCAGCCTCACGATTTCGATGGAGCCGCGCCCTACGTCACCTACGAGAAGAACGGCACCGTCAGGCGCATCGATTGCGATTTCATCGCAGGTTGCGACGGCTTTCACGGCGCCAGCCGCAAGGCCGTGCCGGACAAATCGCTCCGCACTTTCGAGAAAGTCTATCCGTTCGGCTGGCTCGGAATTCTGGCCGATGTCGCGCCCGTCAACCACGAGCTGATCTATGCCAACCATCCGCGCGGATTTGCGCTCTGTTCCATGCGATCGGCGCACCGCAGCCGCTACTACATCCAGTGCTCGCTTGACGAGAAAATCGAGAACTGGAGCGACGATCGCTTCTGGGACGAATTGCGGCGGCGCCTGCCCGCGCACCACGCGGAAGCGCTTGTGACCGCTCCCTCCTTCGAGAAGTCGATTGCGCCACTCCGCTCCTTCGTTGCCGAACCGATGCGCTTCGGCCGCCTGTTCCTTGTCGGCGATGCTGCCCACATCGTCCCGCCGACGGGCGCCAAGGGCCTCAATCTTGCGGCGAGCGACGTGCATTACCTGTTCTCGGGCTTGATGGAACACTATCAGGATCGCTCGAATGCAGGTATCGACGCCTATTCTCAGAAAGCGCTGGCGCGGGTTTGGAAAGCGGTTCGCTTTTCGTGGTGGATGACGACGATGATGCACCGGTTTCCCGACACCGGTGATTTCGACCAGAAGATTCAGGAAGCCGAACTCGACTATCTCACGCATTCGCGCGCTGCCTCGACCGCACTTGCGGAAAACTACGTCGGCCTTCCCTACTAGCTCTCCTTCCGCCATCCACGGAAGGGAACTGTCAAACGGCGGCGGTTTGCGTCACGCCGCCGTTTGACGGACTTTTATGTCGTACTTGGTGTTTGTTGTTCATCGATGACGGCCATGGCTTCCACCAGCGCTGCGCGAACACGCGCACGTTCTTCGGGGTCGAGCTGTGCCGTGTCGAGGTGCAGATCGAGGCCGGCGAAATGCTCGCTGAGGACACGCAGGTTGCGATCGGCTCCAACCAATCCGTTGACCGCATAGGGCACGATCTCCCGCTGGATACCCTTCATGGTGATCGGCGGGAGCGGTGTCGCGTCGACGATATCCTTCACCAGCGCGTAGGTTTCGTAGCTGATGACGATCTTCCCACCCTCGGCTATCGACTGCAGCCGTGCGGCCAGGTTGGCCTCGGCGCCGATGATCGTGTAATCCATGCGGTCGTTGCTGCCGAAATTGCCGACGTTGCAGTAACCGGAGTTGATGCCCATTCGGACGACGAACGGCTCTTCCGTGCCGTCGAGCCTCCATTTTTCCTTGAGCTCTCCGAGACGCCGCTGCATGTCGACAGCCATACGAAGACACGCTTTCGCGTCCTCGACGGCACCGTTGGTTTCCGGATCGCCGAAAAAAACGAGCACGGCGTCACCGATAAACTTGTCGAGCGTGCCGCCATGCTTGAGCGCGATCGCCGCCATCTCGGTCAAGTATTCATTGAGCATTTCCGTCAGGGCCTCCGGCTGCAACCGTTCCGCGGTGGCCGTGAAGTCCTTGATATCAGAGAAGAAGATGCTCAGCCGCTTGCGCTCCGTCTGAACGACGACGTCCTTCTGGCCGCTGAAAATGCTCTTGTAGACCTGGGGCGAGAGATAACGCGAAATCTTCATCGAGATGCTGGCGAGGAATTCGTTGGCCGATTCCAGCTCGCGGTTGAAGCCCTGGATCAGCGCGGTCTGCCGCTGCTGGAAGATGATAAAGCCGATGCCGAGCGCGGCCATGCAGAGAAAATAGAGCAGCAGATATTTGAACGCGAAAACGTTGCGCGCAAACGGCTGCTTGATGATGACCTCCTGGATGCCGCGCACATCACCGACCTTCCAGTCTGTCTTCGGGCTTTCCGGATGGGTGTTGTGACATGCCACGCATGCCTTCCCCATGATGACGGGTGTCACCAGCCGAAAAGTGTTGGTGAAGCCGCTGCGGGTGATTTCAGTCGGTGTCTGCTTCGGATCTCCGCGCAATGCGGTCAGTGCATTCGTCTCGAACGCGTCGAGAGGATGCGGCGCGCGCCGCTTGAACGGCAGGTCGGAAAGAAAGCGATAGGTGATGTTGGCCTGCTGCTGGCGGATCACATCGCCGAGTTCCAGAGAAAGCGTGGCGGGGATAGGGATTGCGCCGGGGATCTCGGCATATTCGTGCGTGACCACCGTTCCGGCGTCGTCGCCGGCCGCATGCGCCGCAAGAATCCGTCCGACGACATTGCTGGCGTAGTAGGAGCGGATGCTAGTGATCAGCGAGCTCATGTCCTCGGCCTGGCGTTTGACCGCGCCCTGCGAGAGGGTGCTGACGTCAAGCCAGACGGCAACGGGCAATCCCGCCAGCATCGCCAGGATCATGAAGGTGATGAAGTATCCTGACTTTCGCGCGATGTGACCGCGATCCGCTCCGTATGCCACGATAAACCTCGTCAAGATTGATCCAGGCCAGCGCTGAACAGCCACGACACGCGGATCGCAGTTTGGCGCCGCCTGCCCACTCTGTCATGCACCGGTAGTTCTGCCACGCATGTCGGCGAAGAGCCGTTCCCGCAATGCAATATCGAGAGGAGCATGCGTTACTCCACGCCGTCAACCGCACCATCGGTCCAATTTTGGAGGTATCTCGAGTGACTAGACCTTACGAAACTCCAGTTCGTAGACGACTTCCTCGCCGTTCTTCGGATCAACGCCGGGCGCACCGGTGATCGAGAGGCGGCTTCCGTCGATGGAAAAGGGTCTGATCAGGTCGCTGACGCCCCAGGCGGGGTTCCAGCTTGCGTCGACATGATGGACGACGCGCCCGTTCTCGTATGTGTAGGTCCCGGCATAGGCGAGCATCGAGTCAAACAGAGCAGCCTTCTCGGCATCACTGGGTACCGCCCCCTTCAAGGCCGGTCTGTCCCGCCTGACGACGACCGCCATCACCCGCCCGTCCGGTTGATAGGACAGATATCCGACAGGATCGGGACCCATCGCATCCGTGACGGCGCCCGAGGCGACCGCCCGCCGCTTCCACGAGATCATTCTCCATGTCCCATGCAATGCTGCAGCACTTCCCATGGTCCCCTCCCTCGTGCGCAGTTCACGCACATAGATTAGCACGACCAAACATAAGCGAACAGGCTGCCTAAGCGCTCTCGACAGCGGCAACCTCGGCGGCCTCCCGGATCGTCTGCATCAGGATCGATTGCGGAAGCGAAGGGATGGCATCGGTTCGCATGGTGAGGCCGACAGGCCCACGGGTCTCGGTCGTGTCGATCGGCAGCACGCGGAGGACGCCATCGCTGACATCCGAGGCAACCACACCGCTCGAGATGATCCAGATCGCATCGCTTTTGCGAACGAAGGCTCGCCCAAAGGCGTCGGACACGGTCTCGATCTGGTTCGGCAGGCTCGCGACGCCGTTGGCGATCAGGAAACTCTCGACAAACGGCCTGATGATCGAGGCTCTCGTCGGCATCAGGACGGTGTAATCGCCGAGGTTGGCGAACAGGGATTGGCGTGCCTCCAACAGTGGATGACCCGCCCGGACCGCAAACACCACCTGCTCGGAATACAGATGTTCGAACGAGAAGCCGGCCATCTTTTCCGCGCTGGCAAGCCGGCCGACGACCACATCGAGATCGCCGACCCTCAGCTGTTCGAGAAGAACGGCATTCTCGCCGGTAACGATCTTGATCCGGCTCCAGGTGTTCTCTTTCAGGAAAAGCTCCATGGCGCGCGGCATGATCCGGGTCGATACCGTCGGAAGCGCACCGATGCGGATGGGTGGCGCTTCGCCGAAACGCTCCTGCGATACGGAATCCAGTCCCTGTCGCAGGGCAGTCAGCGCAGCGCCGGCATGCCGCAGGAACACCTCGCCATAGCGCGTGATCTTGATGCCGCGCCCGTCACGCTCGAAAACATCGACGCCCAGGACCTCTTCGAGTTCACGGATCGTCTTCGTAACCGCCGGCTGGCTGACGTGCAGCAGTTCCGCGGCCTTCATCACGCTTTTCTGGCGCGCGACCTCGACAAATGTCTGCAGATGGCGAAACTTCACGCGACTATCGATCATGGATTTCATAACCTTATAGTTATCGAAAGGCCATGAAATATCATTTTACCTAACCAGATTAAACATCCAATTTGTCAATGGGTCTGCGCGTAGCGGTGGCAGTCGAAAGACTGGCTAAGGCAGCGCAGAGAGGAGATTTGCAGTGCAGTTTGCTCATATCAACGATATCGCCATTCACTATCAGCTGATCGGCGCCGCCGCCGGCAAGCCCGTGATCGTCTTCGCCAATTCGCTTGGCACCGACTTCCGTATCTGGCGCGACGTTATCGTGCGCCTGGCCGGCGATTACGCGATCGTTCTCTACGATATGCGCGGGCACGGGCTTTCCGATGTCGGCCAGGTGCCCTACTCGATGCAGGACCATGCCTCCGATTTGATCGGCCTCCTGGATCTGCTGTCGGTCAAGCAGGCCTTCATCTGCGGCCTTTCGGTCGGCGGACTGATTGCGCAGGCGCTCTATGAGCAGCGGCCTGATCTGGTGCGCGGCCTCATCCTCTGTGACACCGCTCATAAGATCGGCACCACGGAAAGCTGGAACTCCCGCATCGCGACGGTCGCCAGCAAAGGCATCGGCAGCATCGTCGATGGCGTGATGAAACTGTGGTTCACGCCGGCATTCCGTCGTCCCGAGAACACCGCCTATCACGGCTACTGCAACATGCTCGTCCGGCAGCCGCTGGAGGGGTATATCGCTACCTGCGAAGCGATCCGCGATGCCGACTACACGGTTGCGGCCACCCGGATTGGCGTTCCGACGATCTGCATCGTCGGCGATCAGGACGGCTCGACGCCGCCTGAACTCGTCAAGTCCACCGCCAAGCTTATTCCAAACGCCCGTTTCGAGATCATTCGCGATGCCGGGCATATCCCCTGCGTGGAACAGCCCGAAGCCCTGACGGCAGTCATCCGCGCATTTATCGATTTCGCATTGCATGGAGAAAAGAGCCCATGAGTGAACTCCACGAGCCATCGGAACGCTTCGAGCAGGGAATGGCTACCCGCCGCGCCGTGCTGGGCGACGCCCATGTCGACCGCGCCGAGGCCAGTTCGACGCCATTCGACAAGCCTTTTCAGGATCTGATCACCGAAGCCGCCTGGGGGCATGTCTGGTCCCGCCCGACGCTGACAAAGCGCGAACGGTCGATCGTGACCATCGCGCTCCTCGCCGCTCTTGGGCAGGATGACGAGGTGGCGATGCATGTCCGCGCCACCGCCAACACCGGTGCCTCGCGAGACGACATCTGTGAGGCGCTGCTGCACGTGGCGATCTATGCCGGCGTTCCCGCCGCCAATCACGCCATCAAGATCGCCAAGCATGTTTTCGAACAGATGGACGCCGGAAAGGCGGCCTGAAAGGCATAGGATGTCAGATCTACCGAACCGCAAGCCCGAAACCGGTGCCTTTTTCGCCCGCGACCGCGAATGGCACGCGCCGGCCTTCACGCCAGGCTACAAGACATCGGTCCTGCGCTCACCGCAGCGCGCGCTGCTGTCGCTGGATGGCACGATCTCCGAGATCACCGGCCCGGTCTTCGGCCACTCTATGATCGGCGAACTGGACAACGACCTGATTCATAATTTCGCCAAGCCGGGCGAGAGCGCCATCGGCGAGCGGATTGTCGTTCACGGCCGGGTGCTGGACGAACGTGGGCGACCGGTTCCCGGCGCGCTCGTCGAATTCTGGCAGGCGAATGCAGGTGGCCGCTATCGTCACAAGAAGGAAAGCTATCTCGCCGCCATCGATCCGAATTTCGGCGGTTGCGGACGCTGCGTTACCGACGAATATGGCCAGTATTCCTTCCGCACTGTTCGACCTGGCGCCTATCCGTGGCCGAACGGCGTCAACGACTGGCGGCCTGCCCATATCCATTTCTCCATCTTCGGCCACGGCTTCGCCCAGCGCCTGATCACGCAGATGTATTTTGAAGGGGATCCGATGATCTGGAAGTGTCCGATCGTCGGAACCATCCCGGACAAGCGGGCCATCGAACAGTTGATCGCGCCCCTCGACTGGGGCAACACGATCCCGATGGACGCGCGCGCCTACAAATTCGATATCGTGCTGCGCGGCCGCCGCTCGACGATGTTCGAGAACCGGATGGAGGGCAACTGATGGTACAGGAACTCGGCTACCTCAAGGAAACGCCCTCGCAGACGGCGGGCCCCTACGTACACATCGGACTGACCCCGAATATCTGCGACATCGGCGGCGTCTACGAAACCGACCTCGGCTCCGTCATGGTCAACGACAAGACGCTTGGCGAGCGCATCACAATAACCGGCCGGGTTCTCGATGGCGCCGGTGCACTGGTCCGCGATGCCGTCATCGAGATCTGGCAGGCTGACAGCACCGGTCTCTACAACAGCCCATCCGAAATGCGTGGCACGGCTGATCCGAACTTCACCGGCTGGGGTCGTTGTGCGACCCGCGCCGAAGACGGTGTCTTCTCCTTCGAGACGATCAAGCCCGGCCGCGTTCCTTTCAAGGATGGGCGCAAGATGGCGCCGCACATCACCGTCTGGATCGTCGCGCGAGGCATCAACATCGGCCTGCATACGCGCATGTATTTCCCGGAGGAAGCGGAGGCGAACAAGGCCGATCCCCTGCTCCTGCGCATCGAGCATCGCGAGCGTGTCGATACCCTGATCGCCAGCCGCGAGGGGTCGACATATACTTTCGATATCAGGCTCCAGGGCGACAGGGAGACCGTGTTCCTGGATATCTGAGCCGCCGGCAGCGCGGGCATCTTGCAACGAACCCGTTCCGGGCGCAGTAAGAGGTGCCCGCGAGAAAGACGCCGATGACCACCTCACCTTTCGACCACCCCTTCCTGTCCGGCCTGCTCGGTGACGAGGAAATGAAATCCTATTTCTCTGCAAAGGCGGACATCCGCGCGATGCTGGATTTCGAGGCCGCGCTTGCCAGGGCCGAGGCTGTTCACGGCGTGATTTCGCATGATGCCGCCCGCCATATCGGAAACGTCTGCGCCACCTTCGAACCTGATATATTGCAGCTCAGAACAGCGACAGCCCGTGACGGTGTCGTTGTCGCCGATCTCGTCAAGCAGCTTCGCAGCGCGGTTGGAACTCCGTTCGCGGAATGCGTCCACCTCGGAGCCACGAGCCAGGATGTGATCGACACCAGTCTGATGATCCGCCTGAAGGCGGTTGCGTTCCTCTTCGCAAACAGGCTGTCGCACGTCGCCGGTCGCTTGGACCATCTTAACACAGAGCAGGGTCAGAATGTCCTGATGGGGCGAACCCGTATGCAGGCGGCGATACCAATCACCGTGTCGGATCGCCTGCGAGCGTGGCGCGCACCGCTCGACGGATATCGCGACAGGCTGACGGAACTTCGCTTCGCTCTGCAGTTCGGCGGTGCCGCCGGCACCCTCGACAAACTCGGTGACGACGCGGTCGCGGTGCGGGCATCGCTCGCGCAGGAGCTTGGCCTTTCAGACATGCCTCAATGGCAAAACCAGCGCGGAGCCATCGCGGATTTTGCCAACCTGCTCTCGCTCATCAGCGGAAGCCTCGGCAAATTCGGCCAGGATATCGCGCTTCTGGCGCAAGCGGGTGACGAGATCGAGCTTTCAGGCGGCGGCGGATCCTCCGCCATGGCACACAAGCAAAACCCCGTCGCCGCAGAGACGCTCGTCGCGCTTGCCCGCTTCAACGCAACCCAGCTTTCCGGGATGCATCAGTCGCTTGTGCACGAACAGGAGCGATCGGGCGCTGCCTGGACGCTGGAGTGGATGATCCTGCCGCAAATGGTTATGGCTACGGCTGCGTCGTTGCGACTGGCGATCGACCTAGCCGGCAATATCAAGCGGATCGGCCCCTCGAATCATAACCAATAAACTATGCATTCTGCCTTTTATTTCATTTTACATTACCGTTTTGGATGAGACACAATCACTACACGTTTAGCTTCGAGCTAATCCGGCGTGGGAGTGCGCCACAGCAATGGGAGGATTTATGAAAAAGTTTGTCTTGGCCGCCGTCGCGGCAGTCGTCATGAGCACAGCGGCTTACGCCGACACGATCAAGGTTGGCGTCGTCGGGCCGTTCTCGGGTCCGTTTGCCTTGCAGGGCAAGAACTTCAAGGCCGGCATTGACGCCTACATGGCTTTGCATGGCGACAAGGTCGGCGAGAATACCGTCGAGGTTATCTATCGCGACCTTCCCGCGGCCGACCCGGCACAGTCCAAGGCGCTGGCGCAGGAACTGGTCGTCAAGGAAAAGGTCCAGTATCTCGCCGGCTTCTATTTCACGCCGGATGCCATGGCCGTAACGCCAATCCTGAAGCAGGCAAACACGCCACTCGTCATCATGAACGCCGCGACCTCCGCGATCGTCACGAAGAGCCCGCTTGTGGTTCGCACCTCGTTCACGACCTGGCAGACCTCGACGCCGATCGCCAAGGTTGCCCATGATGCGGGCGTCAGCAAGGTCATCTCTGTCGTCAGTGATTACGGCCCGGGTGTCGACGCTGAAAACGCATTCAAGGCTGCCTTCGAGAAGGAAGGCGGGCAGGTCGTCGAGGCGATCCGCATGCCGCTCTCGACCAACGATTTCAGCCCGATCATGCAGCGCATCAAGGACTCCGGCGCGCAGGGCGTTTTTGCCTTCCTGCCATCCGGTCCGACGACGCTCGGCTTCGTAAAGGCCTATAACGAGAACGGCCTCAAGGCTGCCGGCATCAAGTTTTTTGCTCCGGGCGACCTGACGCAGGAATCCGACCTGCCGGCGCTTGGAGAGGCCGCCCTCGGCATCCAGACGACCTTCCATTATGCCGTCTCGCATGACTCGCCCGAAAACAAGGCGTTCGTAGAGGCAGCCTCCAAGGCAATCGGCAACAAGGCCGAGCTCTCCTTCCCGGCCGTCGGCGCCTATGACGGCATGAATGTCATCTACAAGATGATCGAGGCGACCGGCGGCAAACAGGACGCGGCGAAGGCCGTCGAAGCGGTCAAGGGTCTGTCCTGGATCAGCCCGCGCGGCCCGGTTTCCATCGATCCGGAAAGCCGTCACATCACCCAGAATATCTACCTGCGTGAAGTCACCAAGGCTGATGACGGCACATACTACAACAAGGAAGTCCAGACCTTCGAAAAGCAGGGCGACCCTGGTCTCGCCGCCGCGAAGTAAAGGCTGAACTGCCTTCAATATCTGCAGCGGATCTGAAATGCCTGGAACGCGCAAGCGCTCCAGGCTCCAGAGCGGACCCGCTCGAACAGCATCGGGATAGCCTCATGCAAACAGTCTTCAGCATAGCCGTCGATGCGCTCGCCTATGGCATGGTGCTATTCGTCATCTCCATCGGGCTTTCGGTTACGATGGGATTGATGCGCGTCGTCAATCTTGCGCATGGCGCCTTTGCCATGATCGGAGGCTATATCGCCTCCTACGCGGCACGCGATCTCGGGCTTGGATATGGCGTTGCCGTGACTGCCGCCGTCGTCGGCACGGTCGTCATAGCGATTCCGATCGAACGCTTCCTTTACAGACGCATCTATGGCCAGCCTGAACTGACGCAGGTGTTGATGACGATCGGTATTACCTTCTGCATCATCGGCATCGCGAACTATGTCTTCGGTCCTACATTGAAGACGATTCCGCTGCCATCGGGGCTCCAGGGCTCCGCCGATCTTGGCTTCCGGACCATTCCCGTGCATCGCCTCTTCGCGATCCTCTGTGGCCTCGCCGTCGCAGGCGGCCTCTGGTACGCGATCGAAAGGACGAGCTTCGGCGTGAAACTGCGCGCTTCCGTCGACAATGCGGCGATGGCCGCCGCGCTTGGTGTACGTACGCAGATCATTTATGCGCTGAGCTTTGCCGTGGCCGTCGGGCTCGCAGCCTTCGGCGGCGTGGTCGGCGCTGAACTCCTGCCGGTCGAGCCCTATTACGCACTGCGCTATATGGTGACTTTCCTCGTCGTGGTGTCCGTCGGTGGCGCCGGCTCGATCCCGGGCGCATTGATCGCCTGCCTCGTGCTTGGCGGTATCGACACCACGGGCCGTTACCTCATGCCGGAATTCGGCGAATTCTTCTTCTACCTCGCGGTCATTGCCATCATCTGCATATTCCCGCGCGGCCTTGCGGGGAGGACGAAATAGGATGGCTGCCATCATGAACACCGAAACAGCAACCTCCGCCACCGCCCGCACCCATCGTTCTTGGGGACGCGATGCGGCAGGTGTTGCGGCGATCGTCGTCGTTGCCGTCATTGGCTACTTCATCTTTCCGGACAATCTGGCGCTGCTCACACGCATCGTCGCCATCGCTCTGCTTGTCCTCTCGCTTGATCTCGTCACCGGCTATTGCGGTGTGGCGACGCTTGGCCATGCCGCGCTTTTCGGGTCCGGCGCCTATGCAGCCGGCATCCTCTCGGCGCATTACGGCATCAACGACCCTCTGCTGATGACCCTTGCCGGCATCATTGGCGGGGCAGCGGCCGGCCTGATCAGCGGCGCGGTCATCCTTCGCGGTCACGGCCTGCCGCAGCTCGTCCTGTCTATCGCACTGATCAATCTGTTCCACGAATTCGCCAACAAGGCGTCTGGCTGGACCGGAGGCAGCGACGGTCTCTCCGGCATTTCGGCCGACCCCATCTTCGGCTATTTCGAATTCGATCTTTACGGCCATACAGCTTATGCCTTTGCGATTGCGCTTCTGCTGATCGTTTTCGTGGTACTGCGCCTGCTCGTGCGTTCTCCTTTCGGCATGCTGTGTCGGGGGATCAAGGAAGACCCGGTGCGCATTCGCGCCATGGGTGCTTCGCCGAAGGCGGCCCTGATGAAGATGTATGTCATATCAGGCGCAGTCGCCGGTGTTGGCGGGGCGCTCAATGCCATCACCACACAGGTTGTCGGGCTGGACAGCTTGTCCTTCACCATGTCGGCGGAGTCGCTCGTCATGCTCGTTCTTGGCGGAACGGGGTCCCTGTTCGGCGCCCTTTCCGGCACCGTGATCTTCATGCTGTTCGAGGATTACGTGTCCGCGGCAAACCCCTTCCACTGGCTGACGATGGTCGGCGCGCTGCTGATTGCCGTCGTACTCTTCGCGCCGAAGGGCCTCTACGGCACTGCCGCAGCCTTCCTGAACCGCAGAAAGGAGGCTGGACAATGAGTGCCGTCTTCGAAGTCCTCAACCTGAAGAAATCCTTCGGCGGCCTTGCAGTGACGAACAACGTCTCCCTGTCGATGGCACCGGGCGATCGTGTCGCGCTGATCGGCCCGAACGGCGCCGGCAAGACCACATTCGTCAATCTTGTGACCGGAAATCTTCAGCCGGATTCAGGCGATGTGCGCCTTGCCGGCGAGACCGTCACAAAAGTCGGCGCCAATGGTCGCGTGAAACGCGGACTTGTGCGCTCGTTCCAGGTTACCCGGCTCTTCCAGGAGATGACGCCGGCCGAGCATGTCGCCCTTGCCATCCTCCAGCGTCAGGGACGCACGGGTCGCATGTTCGGGAATTTTCTTGCCATGCCCGAGGTGATGGACGAGGTCGGCGATCTGCTTGGCACGCTCGGCATCGCCCCTCTCATGCACCGTAAGGTCAACGAGATCGCCTATGGCCAGCAGCGCCTCCTTGAGATCGCCGTCGCCATGGCGCTACGGCCAAAAGTGCTGCTGCTCGACGAACCTGCTGCCGGCGTCCCGCAGAGCGACACCGGCCGTATCGAGCAGGCGCTTGCCGATCTCCCGTCCGATCTCGCTGTCCTGATGATCGAGCACGACATGGATCTCGTCTTCCGCTTTGCCAAGCGCGTGGTGGTTCTCGCCGCAGGCGCGATCATCTTCGACGGTTCGCCCGCCGATGTCACCAAGGATGCCCGCGTTCGCGAGGCCTATCTCGGGAGCTATGCCAATGCCAGCCACGCCGCTTGAGGTTGAAAACCTGTCCGCCGGTTATGGACCGACCCGCGTGCTGGAAGGCGTCTCGTTCTCCGTACCCGCAGGCGCTCGCCTTGCTGTCCTTGGCCGCAACGGCATGGGCAAGACAACGCTGCTTGCGACGCTCGCCGGGCAGACCAAGCGCTATGACGGCACGATCCGGATCGGAGACGCCGACGTGACCTCGATGCCGAGCGCCAGCCGCGCTCACAGGGGATTGGGTTATGTGCCGCAGGCCCGCTGTGTCTTTCCAACATTGACGGTCGAGGAAAACCTGTTCGTCGGCCTCAAGGGCCGGTCGAAAAGCGCGCTCGAGGAAGCCTACGGCATGTTCCCGCGGCTGAAAGAGCGGCGGCGTAATCTCGGGAACCAGCTATCCGGCGGCGAGCAGCAGATGTTGTCGACGGCTCGCAGTATTCTCGGGCAGCCGACAGTGCTTCTGCTTGACGAGCCGCTCGAAGGGCTGGCGCCTGTGATCTGCGAAGAGTTGATGGCGGCATTCGCCGAGCTCGCCAAGCGCGGCGACATGACGATCCTGCTGGTCGAACAGAGAATCCAGAGCGCTCTCGACTTTGCAGACCATGTGATCGTTCTGGAGCGCGGCAAGCTTGCCTGGTCAGGCACGCCGAAGGCATTGGCCGACGACCACGACACGATTGAACGTTTGCTTGGAGTGGGCGGCCTGCACTAAAGGCCGCTCGTTTCGGGCGACAGCCTGGCTTCGACTTTCGCCGCATAGGCTCGACAATTGTATTCACATGCGCAAGTTCCTATCTGTTTGGAACGATTTGCATGATCTGCGGCTTCATTTTGGTCGGGAGTTATCTCCTGTTTACCGAATTCGAACCATAAACAGTTGCTTTCCGATGCAAAACCCGCTTGCTTAGGAGACAACTGCGTCTGGCAACAGACAGATACGGTGCGAAGGATACAGGCGGGCCATGACATCCAAGGTTGGGTTCAAAGCCTCGAAAATGATTGCGACGACATGGCGAGGCCGGTCCCTTTTGAAGACGCGATGAGTAAAGATCTCTTTCAGGTAAAGTTTTGGGGCGTCCGCGGCAGCATTCCGGTTTCCGGGCCGGAATTCGATCGCTATGGCGGGAACACGTCCTGCATCGAAGTGCGCTGTGGTGAGCATCGCATGATCTTCGACGCCGGTTCCGGCGTGCGCGAGGCCGGGCTCTCGATGCTCAACGACAATGTCCACGACGTTGACCTGTTCTTCAGCCATTGCCATTACGACCACATCATAGGGCTGCCCTTCTTCAAGGCGATCTACTATCCGACGATCGACCTCAGGATCTGGTCGGGACACCTCGATGGCAAGATGACCACCCGCGAGATGATCGAGCAGTTCATCAGCCCGCCATGGTTTCCGGTGAAGACCGATATCTGCCAGGCGACGATGAGCTTTCGCGACTTCCATGCCGGCCAGACACTTGAGCCGCATCCCGGGGTCAAGGTGAAGACCTTCATGCTCAACCACCCAGGCGGCGCAATTGGTTACCGTATTGAATGGCAGGGCCGCTCCGTCGCCCTCATCTACGACATCGAGCATATTCCCGGTGTCTATGATCCGGTTGCCCTGGAGATGATGAAGGACGTCGATCTCGCCGTTTACGACTGTACGTACAATGAAGACGAGATGCAGCGTTTCAAGGGCTTTGGTCATTCCACTTGGCAGCACGGCGTCGAACTCGCCAAGACCGCCGGGACGAAGCAGTTCGCCCTTTTCCATCACGCACCTTCGCGCACCGACACTCAGCTCGAAGCCATGGAAAAGGACGCGCAGGCGGCCTTCCCGCGCTCCTTCGCTGCCCGCGACAATCAGGTCGTTGAACTCTAGCTCGCTATAAGCTCGTCGGAGCCCTTCCAGGCCACCGCAGGGTGGTCATGTGTTTCGTCGATCAGGACCGAGAGAAAGCTCCAGGCGGTCTCGTCGTGGACAAGGTGGTGGCCGAGAATGCCGACGGGCTCATCATCGCCGTCGGCGCGCGCCTCGAGTTCCCGCACAAGCATGGCAACGAGCTGTTCGTGGGGAAGACCGCCCCTGGTGCCATGCCAGTCCATCAGATCGACATGCGTGTTCAGGAGGCCGATCCCACCAACCGCGGACGCACGACCATAGACCGAGAGCGCTTCGAGACCGATACCGGGCAAGTCAGGCAGCAGCGCAGAACTGATCCGGTTCCACGGCGGCACCAGAATGGGGACAAATCGCTCCTGGTGAAGGTTCTTGAGTTTGCCGAAGCCGTCAGCCAACTGTCCGAGCACGGCAGCGGCCGGGCGATGGCTTCCAAGCTCCTGCTTCTTTTCTTTTGCGGAGGCATGGTTGGTATGCGACCAGCCATGCAATGCAACGAGGCACGCAGATTGAGCGGCAAGCCGATCGGCTAGTGCTTCGCCCGTGGCCGCCGGGATGACAGCAAGGGTCAGTGGCGTGGATTTCGCTGCCGTCAATTGCAACAGCCGCTCCAGTGCGGCAGTCGGTTCGACTGCATCGTCGTCGCGCAGCCAGAAGCGGGCTTTGCGTCCGGCATCCTGCCAACGCGCCAGTTCGATGCGCAGCGGTTCCCAGACCTTGTTGCTTGTCATGCCATTCATCCTGCGCTTTCCTGCAAAATCTTGTCGAGGGCGTGCGCCGCGTGCGGTAGCGACCGCTCGCCCAATACGAACTGGCGGGCGCGCAAGCCCATCGCGCTCCGCTGCGCAGGATCAGACAAGAGGCCAGCGATGGCTGCTGCGTAGGCTGCGACATCACCCTCAGGCGTCAGATATCCGGTTACGCCAGACTTGACCACCTCCGGAACGCCCGCCGTGTTCTGTGCGACGACTGGCAGGCCCGCCGCCTGCGCTTCCAAGTAAGCCAAACCGTATGCCTCCCCACAGCCCGGCCAGACATAGATACCGGAGTTCGCGAGTTCCACCACGATTGACTCGGCGCTCAGTTCGCCAAGAAACCGGACCCGGTTTGCATCTAAGCCAGAAAACAGCTGCTCAACCTCGTGACGACTTGGTCCGTCACCGACGATGGTCAGGTTCCACGGCTGATCCGCTATCAGGCTGAGAGCATCGGCAAGCATCGCGTAGCTCTCGAATTTGTCGCCACTTCGCATCATCGCAACTGCGATCAGGGCCCTCGGTTGTGGATTGCCTGTGGCGATATCGAACAGCGCCGTATCGATAAACGGAGCAATGGAGGCGAAGCGTCCGCCGGGCACCGCGCGTTCGAGACCAATCCTGTCGCGGTGGGTGAACGCGATGTTGGTGCGCGCGCTCGTCACCTGGGCAACGACCTGTTGCTGAAATGGTGCCCATTCTCCCTGGTCACGTTTGGGCGAATGAGACGCCTCTGCCGTGACATGGGGTATGCCGAACTCGGCACATAGAATGGGTCCGAGGAGATCCGGCGACTTGTAATATGGATGATAGCAGAACCAGAGATCCGGCTTTTTGCCGGACGCCCATTGCAACCGCAGCCGTTCAATCTCCTCGCCAGCCTTTGCACTGACTTCCGTCGCTTGCTGCGGTGTGGGGGCGAAGCTGCGAAAATCGGACACTACTTCGACGTCATGGCCGGCGATTTCCATCGCCCGTATAAGAAGACGCGCCATCAGTCTGTCACCTGATGGGACAGGATGACGAGGAGACTTCAGCGGGGCGTAGAATGCGATCTTCATGAAGCCACTCGCACCGAGACAGACTGTTCACCGCGGATGACTGGGATCGCTGTGCGAAAATTTGCTATGGTTCTTCCCCGGGTGCTTGCTGGATCAAAATTTAACAGGCTATCGCGGTCCCTGGCGGCAATTTCACCTTAATTGCCCCATCTCTAGTGCATTTCTGATTTGGTATTCAAGAACGGGTTTGAATGGCGAGCCTCGCAGCCAGCATCAATTTTTCGGAGCGCTCGGTGAGACGGGCGAGGCTCGGATCCGGCCTCATCATGTTCGTCTTCATTTCCCTGCATTTCTCCAATCATGCGCTAGGGCTGATTTCGGTTTCCGCCGCTGACGAGGGGCGCCGGCTGTTCACAGCGCTCTGGCGTAACCCGCTCGGCACATTGGCCCTTAATGGGGCGATCTTCACCCATCTCGCCCTCGTGCTTCGGTCGATCTACATTCGTCGCAGTCTGGTCATGCCCAAAGGCGAGACGGCGCAGATTCTGCTCGGCCTTGCCATCCCGCTCCTTCTCATCGACCATGTAATCGGGACCCGCATCGCACGTGCGCTCTTCCATTACCGGGATGATTACGAGACGATCGTGCGGCAGCTATGGATCAATGTCCCCGGCAACGGTTTGCGCCAGGTCATCGCGCTTGTTGTCGTCTGGGTACATGGCTGCATCGGGCTCCACTATTGGCTGCGCTATAGGCCCTGGTACCAGAATATCGTCGCGCCCCTGTTGGCAGTGGCAATCCTCGTGCCTGTTCTGGCAATCCTGGGCTTCATCGAAATGGGCCGGACGATCGCCGAGCCTGCCTATGAGGGCATGGTCGATACCGGTCGCTATGAGGCCAATCTCAATACGCGCTATTTGACCGATCCCGCAGCCCAAGCCGAGATCGCGATGATCCGGGTCGGGCTCTATGGTTCCTTCGCAACGGCGTTGCTCGGCGTTGTCGCTGCCCGTGGCGTGCGGCGATGGCGGGAGCGTGTCAACCAGATCACCGTTCGATATCAAAGTGGCGAGTCTATTCAGGTTCCAAGGGGATTCAGCGTCCTCGAAGCCAGCCGGCTCGCCGGCATTCCGCATTACTCGGTCTGCGGCGGCAAGGGACAGTGTTCGACGTGCCGCGTGCAAATTCTCGATCAATATGAGGACCTGCCGGCGCCCGACAAACTCGAACTTTCGACGCTGAAACGCATCAACGCCGCCGCCGACGTGCGGCTGGCGTGCCAACTACATCCAAACCATGACATCACTGTCGTGCCGTTGCTGGTAGCTGCTGCGGAGACGGCGTTGCCCGCCAATACGCAGGAAACGTCGCCGGGTCGCGAAAGAGAGATCGCCGTTCTCTTCTGCGACATCAGAAATTTCACGACGCTGACCGAAACACGCCTGCCGTTCGACATCGTGTTTCTGCTGAACCGCTACTTCGCGCTCGTCGGTAATGCGGTCGAGAAGGCGGGCGGGCGCATCGACAAGTTTATCGGCGATGGCGCCATGGCGCTGTTCGGGATCGGCTCTTCGCCGGAGCAGGCATGTCGACAGGCTCTGGTGGCTGCGACCTCGATTGCGCGCGACATCGAAAAGCTCAGCGATGAACTGTCGGAGGAGCTGTCCCTGCCCTTGCGCATCGCAATCGGGATTCACGCGGGCCCCGCAGTCGTCGGCACCCTGGGATATGGCCGGGTGCGCAGCACCACGGCGATTGGTGATACGGTCAATGTCGCGAGCCGGCTTGAAACGGCGGCAAAGGAGTTCGACGTCGCGCTCGTCATCTCCGAACCCGTGGCGGCTTTGGCCGGGATTGAGGTTACAGGCATCGAAAGTCGGGAAATCAGCGTACGCGGTCGCGCCCTGCCCTTGAAAGTCTATATGATTCCGAGAGATAAAGCGGCCGGACTGCCTGAAGGGAGCGCATGATTTCCGGCGTGAAGATCAAGAAACATTGGCGCAAGCGCCTGCGGAAAATGCGCAACGCACTCGTTAGTCGCTTTTTCGATACCCGCACCGGCCGCCGGCTGCTGATCGAGAATATCGGCAAGCGCGTGGTTTCGATGACGGTCGATGCCGGCGATCACCTGATGACCTTTGCGCCATCCGACTACATCGGCCGCAAGGTCTTTCGCAAGAGCCACTTCGAACGCGACCATGTCGACCGGCTGCTGTCGGTGTTGCGTGCCCGTGGCATCCTGGAAAGCAACGGGCACTTGCTGGAGATCGGCGCCAACATCGGTACGCAGACCGTCTACTTCGCCTTGAGCCAAGCCTACCGCCACATCGTCAGCATCGAACCTGACCCGCGCAATTTTCCATTGCTGCAAACCAATGTTCGGCAAAACCGCCTCGACGGGGTCGTGACACTCGTCAATTGCGCGGCGGGGGACACGGCGGGCGAAATCGATTTCTTCATGCATGCCGACAACCACGGCAAGAGCAGCGCCATCCGGCAGAGCTCCAACGATGTCAGAACGACGGTACCGGTGAAGCCGGTCACCGAAATCCTGCTTGACCTATCGATCGATCCTGCTGCAATCGGCCTCGTGTGGATGGATATCGAAGGATATGAGCCGGTTGCCTGCCGTTCGATGGTGCCGCTTCTGACGCGGCGCGTGCCGCTCTACATGGAGTTCACGCCACTCTTCTACGGCCCGGAGCAGACACGCGAATTCGTCGCCTGGCTTGCGGGCTTTTACAGTCGTTGCCTGGTTTTCTTCGAAGACCACGAACAGGAAATGGACGTCATCGATCTGCCTGGCGGCCTCGATCAGTACGACGTGCTGTTCCTCCCGTAATCAGCGCCTCCGGTAGATAAAATAACGGCCCTCTTTGATACCGGGCGGAAGCGGCAGGGGCTCCAATGCATCACGTTCGAGCGGCAATCCGCTGACTGCGATGCCGCCGGGAGCAAGGACGCCCTCCATCAATTGCGGCAGCCAGGTCAGCGTGATCGCGTCGATATCATCATGCCCGGTTCCGATGTCGGCATGGGCGAGCGCTGCACCGATGCCGAGGAAATCCTGGCCCGACTGGCGAATATCCCCCGTCACCATGTTTTCTGCCGGCGGCGTCGATGAGGAGTATGAGCGCACCTCGCGGTCGAAGGCGATGATCCGCCGGTCCGGGAATTGTTCGCGCAGGTGATCGTATGTCCTGCCATTACCAAGACCGAATTCGAGAACCGGCCCTTCGCGGCCATCAACGAGTTCCACGATTGCATTCAGGATATCGCGCTGAGCCGTCAATCGGCGAATGAAGCTGTCGAGACGGCTCATTTATGCTTATTCCGTTCATTGATTTGCGAGATCGCGGATAGCGATCTTGCGGAAAGGGATGATGTGTCCTGGATTGCAGCAACACGCAGAGTTGCGACGCTGTCGGCAACCCGGCACAGAGCTAACGGCAAAAGACAGCGCGCGCAAGTTGACGTTTTGCCGCCTCCGGTCACGGCTTCGAGATCATTGCGCACGCACCAGCAAAATCTCATTGCGAGAGGGCCAAGGCTCTGTTCTAAGCAATTTGATGAGCGATACCGACGATCTATCCTTCTTTGCCGGCGTACCTGTCTTCGACCAGTTCGAGGGCGTGGCAGACACGGCCAACTACCGCCCCCTACCAGAGGGATGGATATTGGCGCTGGCTGACATTGTCGGCTCGACGAAAGCGATCGCGGACGGGCGCTACAAGGACGTCAACATGGCCGGCGCCAGCGTCATCTCCGCGGTCCTCAATGCCGTCGAGAAAGGCGATTTCCCCTTTGTCTTTGGGGGCGATGGTGCGCTCGTGGCGCTGCCTGCCTCGCTGGAAACGCAGGCACGCGACGCTCTCGCGGCCGTCCAGCGCTGGGTCGCAGAAGATCTGGACCTGGAATTGCGGATCGCAATCGTACCGGTGGCGGACATTCGTCATGAGGGTCTCGACGTCCGTGTCGCGCGCTATTCGGCAAGCCCCTTCGTCAGCTACGCAATGTTTGCGGGCGGCGGCACCAGTTGGGCGGAAAGACAGATGAAGGCCGGACGTTACGGCGTGGCACCAGCCCCTGCCGGTACTCGCCCCGATCTGGCCGGGCTCTCCTGTCGCTGGAATCCGATCGAGGCCCAGAATGGAGAGATCGTCTCCATCATTGCGGTTCCCGGAGAGGTCGGCGTGACGCCGCAGTTTCGGGAGCTGGTCGCTGCGATCGTTGCAATCTCGGCTGAACAGAACCGTGCGGGGCACCCCGTGCCCGCCGACGGGCCTGCACTCGCATTCTCGATCAAGGGCATCAACCGTGAGGCTCGCGCCACGGCTCCCGCCAAACGCCGGCTTTTTCAGCGGCTGTGGATCCTGATGCAGATCGTGCTGACGGTGGCATTGCATCGGTTTGGCATTCGGCTCGGAACGTTCGACGCCCGGCGATACAAACGCGACGTCGCCGACAATTCGGATTTCCGGAAATTCGACGACGGTCTCAAGATGACGATCGATGTCGACGCAACTCACCTTCAGCGCATCGAGAAGTTACTCGCCGACGCACAGGCAACCGGGATCGCCCGCTACGGCCTGCACCGCCAGAAATCCGCATTGATGACCTGCTTTGTACCGACACCGGTCTCGCGCGATCACATGCACTTCATCGATGGCGCAAACGGCGGCTATGCCGTTGCCGCGAGCCAGATCACCGGCAAGACGTTGGGCAACGTCACGCCTTGATGATGTGATCCTCGGTCAGACCGCGGCGCGCGAATACGTTGCGCGTATCGACGATCAGCGGCGCGTTCGACGCGAGTAACGGGTAGTCGACAGCATCGTGATCGGTCGCGATCAGGACCGCATCGTACCCACTGATGACGTCGGCGCTCAGCGGAACGGACTTGCGGCCCTTGAGGGCTTGATACTCGCGCGTCGGCGGGATCTCGGCCACATGGGGATCATGAAAATCGGCGTGACCGCCGCGCTCCTCGATCACCTCGATGAGCCGCAAGGACGGGCTCTCGCGTATGTCGGCGACATTCTTCTTGTAGGCCAGGCCAACAATCAGGACGCGCGACCGGCTAAGCGCCTTGCCGGCGCGAATGTCGAGCGCCTCGGCGAGCTTTCCGACGACATAGCGCGGCATGGCCGAATTGATCTCACCGGCAAGCTCGATGAAGCGCGTTGGCAGCTCGTACTCGCGGGATTTCCAGGTCAGGTAGAAGGGGTCGATCGGGATGCAATGACCACCGAGGCCCGGGCCCGGATAGAAAGGCATATAGCCAAACGGCTTGGTCTTCGCCGCGTCGATCACCTCCCAGACGTCAATTCCCATCGCGGCGTAGACGGTCTTCAATTCATTGACCAGCGCGATATTGACCGAGCGGAAGATGTTTTCCGTGAGCTTGACCGCCTCTGCGGTGGCGTTCGAGGAAACCGGCACCACCGTCTTGACCGCGGCGCCATAGAATTCCGTCATCAGCGCCAGGGCATCTTGCCCGTCGCCGGCGACGACCTTTGGAATGGTGGCCGTGTTGAAGTGATGATTGCCGGGATCTTCCCGCTCTGGTGAAAAGCCAATGAAGAAATCGGTTCCGGACTTCAAGCCCGTCTTCTCAAGGATGACCTTGACGACATCATCAGTGGTGCCCGGATAAGTCGTCGATTCAAGTACAACAAGCTGGCCGCCGCGTAGATGCGCCGCTATTTCACGAGACGTCGCCTCGACGAAGGAGAGATCGGGATCCCGATGCTTCGTCAACGGTGTTGGAACACAGATGATGATGACATCGCACGACGCGAGGCCCGCGAAATCGGTCGTCGCGGAGAACCGTGCGGCATCGATTTCTTTTGCAAGATCGTCGCTGGAGACCGCGTCTATGTAAGAGCGGCGCGCGTCGATCGCCACAATCTTGCCCGGGTCAATGTCAAACCCGGTTACCGGAAAGCCGCTACGCGCAATCGCCATGGCCAGCGGCAGCCCGACATAGCCAAGGCCGATGACGCCGGCACGCGCCTCGCGAGTTTCGATCTTGCGGAAAAGAGCGTCGAACATAGGGGAACTGGCCAAGGCAGGTCTCGTATCAAAATCGTCAGATGCCTCTGACTTAATGTAAGACGATTGGGATTGAAACCCGGTCGGCCCGGTTATTGTTGCGCACGCGAATTCGATCGACGCCCCGCCGTAGGTTAACCGGAAACACAACCCAAAGGTGGTGTAACTGAAAAGTCGCAAATGCCTAACGAGATGGCAGCGCTGGCTCAGAAAATATGCACGCCCCATTGTTTTGCCTGGTGCGCACGCCTATCTACCTGAGACAACGAACCACCAGAAAGGACTGCCCGCCGAGCCCGCATATCAAGGGTTTGAGGGTGCCGCAGCCGGGTTCTCCGGCGCATTGTTGACACAATAATATCACGCGTCCATCTTCTCCGCTCACCTGCGCACGTTGTTGCTGCAGGATGCATCGGCGACTTTCGAGGAGTGGCGTGCCTTATGAGGATACTACCAGGAATGGGCGCAGTCGACTTCCGGGTCTCATCTATTTTGCTGGACCGCGTCGCAGAGTGGCTAACGAACTCCTCGCTGGCCGGCGACGATCTCGAAAACATCGTTCGCGGCTTTTGCGAGCGCATTGCAGCCGCCGGGCTTCCGATCGCGCGGGTGCATCTTACCTTTTCGATGCTCCATCCGCTCTATGATGCGCTAAGCTTCACTTGGCGGCGCGCGAGCGGCGTGACCATCGAGGGCTATCGCCATACGGCCGGCCAGAAGCCTGACCGCTTCCTGCAGAGCCCGTACTACTATCTGCTCGACAACAACCTCCAGCATATCAGGCGCCGCATTCCGGCTGAAGGTCCGGCCGAGTTCCCGGTCTTCTCCGACCTTCGCCATGAGAACATCACCGACTATCTGGCATTCGTGCAGCCGTTTGGCGACGGGTCCGTGCAGGGCATGATGGGTTCGTGGTCGACGGACAGCCATTCAGGCTTCTCGGACGACATGATCGAAGCCCTGCTGCGAATGCAGAACCATCTGGCGGTGGCGGCGAAGATGGCGGTTCTCGGCAAGCTCGCCAACAACATGCTGACGACCTATCTCGGCGGGGACGCCGGCAAGCGCGTGCTGAACGGGCAGATCAGGCGCGGCGACGGCGAAACGATCCGTGCGGCGCTGGTCATGGGCGACATGCGGCAGTCGACCATGTATGCCGAAAAGGAAGGGCGCCAGACCTATATCGACACGCTCAACCAGTTCTTCGACGCGATTGCCGCGCCCTTCAATCGAAACGGCGGCGAAATCCTGAGCTTCATCGGCGATGGCTTCCTGGCCGTCTATCCGTGCGGGCGCCACAAGGACCCTTCGAAGATAGCCTGTCAGGCAGCGGTTTCGGCCGTTCACCAGGCACAGTCGCGCGTTGCCGAACTCAACGCCGAGCGGCAGGAAAAGGGCCTCAGCAAGATTTCGTACGGGATCGGGCTGCACGTCGGCAACGTGATGTTCGGCAATGTCGGACTGAAGGACAGACTAACGTTCTCAGCCTTCGGCTCGGCAGTGAACGAAGTCCAGCGGCTTCAGGCGCTGACCAAGAAGTACAACAGCGAGGTTGTCGCCAGCCAGGCGTTTGCCGGTTATTGCGGCGGCGAGTGGACGACGCTCGGCGAGGAAAAGCTGCGGGGCGTCCGCCAGAAGATCACGGTTCTGCGTCCTCGCGCCCCCGCACCGCTGCTTGAAGTCGAGGAAAGCTACGTGGAGGCGCCGCAGACGGCCCTTTCCGAGGCAGAGCAAGTCATTCTCCTGCATCGCGACGCCCGCAAGCAGGCACAATCGGCTGCGCCCGAGAAGTTCATCCAATAGCAACCCTCGCTGCCGGGCGGTTATTCAACCGCTCGGGCAGCAAGCCCGTTACCCCCGGTTTTTCGCGGTCCGTCATCAACTGGACACCCTGATTGCGGTACGCTAGTGTGCCTTAACGGGAACGAAGAAAACTGGGGAATTTCATTGGTATGGCGTCCGCCTCCGATCTGCTGCGCATCGAGAACCTCGACGTCTCCTTCTCGGTTTTTGGCGACAGCCTGCGCGTCGTAAAAAACGCCAATCTTCGGATACTTCCCGGCAAGGTAACGGCGCTCGTCGGCGAGTCCGGTTCCGGCAAGTCTGTCATCAGCCAGAGCGTCATGGGCATTCTGCCCAATCCGGCCAAAGCACAGGGCAAGATCCTGTTCACCGATCCGCTGGACGGGAAGACGACCGACATTCTGCAATATTCCCGCGATAGCGCTGAAATGCGCGATCTGCGAGGCCGCCGCATGGCGACGATCTTCCAGGAGCCGATGACCTCGCTCTCGCCGATTCACACGGTTGGGAATCAGATCAGCGAAGCGCTGCTTATCCACACCTCGGCAGACAAGGTCGAGGCGCGACAGAAGACCGAGGAGATGCTTGGACTTGTTGGCTTTGCCAATCCGAAGCGCACCTTCGACATGTACCCGTTCGAACTATCAGGCGGGATGCGCCAGCGCGCGATGATCGCGATGGCGCTGATCTGCAATCCGGCCCTGCTGATCGCGGACGAGCCCACGACCGCACTCGACGTGACGATCCAGGCGCAAATCCTGGAACTCCTGCGCGATCTCCAGCACAAGCTCGGCATGGCAATGCTGTTGATCACCCACGATCTCGGCGTCGTCGCCAACATGGCCGACGAAGTGGTCGTGATCTACCACGGCGAAATCATGGAAGCCGGGCCCGTCGACGCCATCTTCCGCAACCCGCAGCATCCGTATCTCAAAGGGCTGATGGCCGCTGTGCCCCACTTCGACATGCGGGCGGGGGAACGGTTGAAGGCGCTTCGCGACGTGCCTGTCAACCTCGAGTCCCTGATCGGCAAGAAGAAAAGTGTCGAGAGCACTGACGGATCAAAGGTCCTACTGTCGGTCAACAACCTCTCCAAGACCTTCAAGGCGCGCAGCCGCGGTCTATTCGGCACGCGCGAAGCAACCGCTTTCCGCGCCGTCGACGACGTCAGCTTCGACATTCGTCGCGGTGAATGCCTCGGACTGGTCGGCGAATCCGGCTGCGGCAAGACCACGGTCAGCAAGATCCTGATGCGGGCGATCACGCCCGATAGCGGCTCCGTGGTATTCGATGACGGCGAGGAAGTGATCGACGTCCTTTCGGTCAAGGGCGACGACCTGCAGGAGTTGCGGACGAAGATCCAGATGGTTTTCCAGGATCCGGTTTCGTCGCTCTCCCCGCGCATGACGGTGCGCAACATTCTCAGCGAGCCATTGGAGATCCACGATCGCGGCAACGGCGCGGAGCGAAACGGTAAGGTCGAAGCCCTGATGGGCGCCATCGGCCTTGATAAGCGCTATCTCAATCGCTACCCGCATAGCTTCTCCGGCGGCCAGCGCCAGCGCATCGGAATAGCGCGTGCCCTGGCGCTCGGTCCGAAACTTATCATTCTGGATGAGCCGGTCTCGGCGCTCGATGTTTCCGTTCAGGCCCAGATCCTCAATCTGCTGAAGGATCTGCAGAAGGAGCTCGGGCTGACCTACCTCTTCATCTCCCACAATCTGGCTGTCGTCGACTATATGGCCGATCGGATCGCCGTCATGTGCAAGGGCCGCATTGTCGAGATCGCTCCTCGCGAAATCATCCTGCGTGACCCGGTCCACCCCTATACCAAGTCGCTGCTGGCCGCCGTGCCCTTCCCGGATTTGGACCGCCCTCTCGATTTCGAGGCGCTGCGGAAGAACGGAGCCGCGGACAAGCAGAACTGGGGCATCACCTTCACCGCCGAGCATGACGACGCATCCGAACTCGCCTACGCCGATCTCGGCAACGGACACCTGGTACGCGCCCGCAAGGGCGCCGATGCGAAGGAGCTTCGGTCATGGTAACCCGGCGCAGCTTCCTTGGCGGCCTTGTCGGAGCAGCAATCGCTCCGTCGATTGCGAACGCAGCGGCCGACCGCGACATAGAACCGGAATTTCTTCGCGACTGGCTGCGAGCGGATCGGATCCCGCCGATGGTCGATCGGCTGCCGACACATCCGCGCATCGTCAACATGAAGGCGTCGGGGCGGCGCGCGGGAACCTATGGCGGTACCGTTCGCACCATCATCGGCAGCGCCAAAGACATCCGTTACATGACCATCTACGGTTATGCCCGGCTTGTCGGCTATGATACGAACCTGCGCTTCCAGCCGGACATTCTCATGGGATTCACCTCGGAGAACGATTCCGTCTTCACGTTCTATCTCCGCGAAGGACATCGCTGGTCGGACGGATCACCTTTTACGGCCGACGACTTCCGCTACTGGTGGGAAGACGTCATCCTCAACGACGAACTGACGCCCGGCGGCGGCGCGCTGGAACTGCGGCCTCACGGAGAACTGCCGAAGTTCGAGATGCTGGATCAGACGACGGTCCGCTACAGCTGGACCAGGCCCAACCCAAACTTCATGCCGGCACTCGCTGGTCCGCTGCCGCTCGTCATCTTCGGGCCCGGAAAGTATCTGAAGCAGTTTCACAAAAAGTATCAGGACGACTTCCGCCTTTCGGCACTGATGAAGGAAAACCGGGTCAAGAAGTGGGCCGACCTCCACATCAAGATGTCGCGTGCCTCACGCCCCGAGAATCCCGATCTGCCGATGCTCGATCCGTGGGTGAACACGACGCGTCCGCCCGCCGAACAGTTCGTTTTCGTACGCAACCCGTTTTTCCACCGGGTCGACGAGAACGGCGTGCAGCTTCCCTACATCGACAAATTCATTCTCAACGTCAGCTCGTCGTCGATCATCGCCGCCAAAGCGGGCGCCGGTGAATCCGATCTCCAGGCGACCGGGATCGACTTCAACGACTACACCTTCCTGAAGGACGCGGAAAAGCGCTTCCCCGTGAAGGTCAATCTTTGGAAACAGGCACGCGGGTCCCGCGTGGCCCTGCTGCCGAACCTCAACTGCGCCGACGAAGTCTGGCGGAAGCTTTTCAGCGATGTTCGTTTCAGGCGGGCGCTGTCGCTAGCGGTCGACCGGCACGAAATCAACATGGTCGCCTTCTACGGGCTTGGACGGGCGAGCGCGGATACGGTTCTGCCGGAGAGCCCACTCTACAAGCCTGAATATGCCGAGGCGTTCATTGCCCATGATCCCGATACGGCGAACAAGCTCCTCGACGAGATCGGTCTGGACAAGCGGGACGACGAGGGCTTTCGCCTGTTGCCGGATGGCCGGCGCGCGGAGATCACCGTCGAGACAGCAGGTGAGAGCAATCTGGATACCGACGTGCTCGAACTGGTGCGCGATCACTGGAAGGTCATCGGCCTCGCGCTCTACACCCGCACATCGCAACGCGACATCTTCCGAAATCGCGCCATGAGCGGCTCCATCATGATGTCGATCTGGTTCGGCATCGACAATGGCATTCCGACCGCCGACATGTCGCCCGGACAACTCGCGCCAACGCTCGACGACCAGTTGCAATGGCCGCTCTGGGGCATGAACTACCTTTCCGCCGGGCAGGCAGGCAAGGCTCCCGATTTGCCAGAGGTGAAGCAACTGGTGGCCCTGCTCAATCAATGGGGCAACACTACCATGTTCGAAGAGCGCGAGGCGATCTGGCACCAGATGCTGTCGCTCTATACGCAACAGGTTTTCTCGATCGGCCTGATCAACAGTACGCTGCAGCCGATCCTGAGATCCGCCAAGCTGCAGAACGTGCCGGAGCAAGCGCTGTACGGGTTCGACCCCACATCCTTCCTCGGCATCTACATGCCGGATTGCTTCTGGCTTGAGGAGGCATAGGCGATGCTGAGATATATTCTCTGGCGCATCGCCGCCATGATCCCCACACTCTTCGTCATCTCTGCACTGGTCTTCACGATCATCGAATTGCCGCCCGGCGACTTCTTCGAAAGCCAGATTGCCGAATTGCGGGCGCAAGGCGAAAACGCCAACCTCCAGGAGATGGAGGAACTGCGGAAGCAGTACAATTTCGACAAACCTGCGGTGTTCCGGTACTTCTATTGGGTCGGCGGGATGCTGCATGGCGATTTCGGCTACTCGTTCGAATACCAGCTTCCGGTTTCGGAGGTCGTCGGTGACCGGCTCTGGCTGACGATCTTGGTGTCCTTCTCGACGATCCTGCTGACCTGGCTGATCGCATTCCCGATCGGCATCTATTCGGCGACGCACCAGTATAGCTGGGGCGATTACGGCTTGACGCTTTTCGGGCTGCTCGGCATCGCGATCCCGAACTTCATGCTGGCGCTGATCCTGATGTATTTCGCCAACATATGGTTTGGTGTCTCCATCGGACACCTGATGGACCAGAAATACCTCTCCGAACCAATGAGCTGGGAAAAGGCGCGATCGATCCTTTCCCACCTATGGATTCCGGTGATTATCGTTGGAACCGCGGGGACTGCCGGCATGATCCGGCGCCTGCGCGCCAACCTGCTGGACGAGATGCAGAAGCAGTATGTCGTCACAGCCCGTGCGAAGGGTCTCCATCCGCTGCGCGCGCTGGTAAAGTATCCGCTGCGCATGGCGCTGAACTTCTTCGTCGCCGATATCGGATCGATTCTTCCATCGATCATTTCCGGGGCGGAAATCGTCGCGATCGTTCTGTCGCTGGAAACAACGGGACCGATGCTCATCAAGGCGTTGCAAAGTCAGGACATGTACCTTGCCGGGTCGTTCCTGATGTTCCTCGCCTTCCTGAACGTCATCGGTGTTCTGGTCTCCGACATCGCGCTCGGCTTTCTTGATCCCCGCATACGCCTGCAAGGCAGGAGCACCAAATAATGTCGCCCTTGCCACCTCCAGGCGCACCGCTGCAGCATTATGTCTCGACCGCGCCCTTCGATCCGTTCGCGACCGAAGGAATGACGGCAGCGCAATCGCGCATCCACCTTGCTTCCCAGAAGCAGCTGATGTGGTGGAAGTTCAAGCAGCACCGCCTTGCCCTGATATCAGGCGTCTTCCTGCTCGCCGTCTACCTGATGATCTTTGTCGTCGAATTCCTGGCGCCCTACGGGCTGCATACCAGGAATGTAGACTTCATCCATTCGCCGCCGCAGCGCGTGCATCTGTTCCACGAAGGCTCCTTCGTCGGTCCATTCGTCTACGGGCGGAGCATGTCGCTCGATATCGATACGCTGCGCCGCAATTACACTGACCGCCCGAACGACGTTCAGCCGATCCGCTTTTTCTGCCGCGGCGATCCCTATCAGTTCTGGGGCGTGATCAAATCGGACCTGCACCTCGTCTGCCCCGCGATCGGCGGCCAGATGTATCTGCTGGGCACGGACCGACTCGGGCGGGACGTCTTGTCACGCATCCTTTATGGGGCGCGCATATCATTGACCATCGGGTTGATCGGCATAGCTATCAGCTTCTGCCTTGGCATCGTGATCGGTGGTCTGGCGGGCTACTGGGGTGGTCCTTTCGATCTGATCGTGCAACGGCTAATCGAGATCTTGCAGTCGCTGCCGAGTCTGCCGCTCTGGATGGCACTCGCCGCGATCATGCCGGTGACGTGGAGTCCGATCGTGATCTATTTTGGCATCACCGTCATTCTCGGCATCATCGACTGGACCGGCCTTGCGCGTGCCGTGCGATCGAAGCTCCTTGCCCTGCGCGAGGAGGACTATGTTCAGGCAGCACAGCTGATGGGCGCGAGTACCCCTCGCATCATCGGCAGACATCTGGTGCCGGGTTTCATGTCGCACCTGATCGCGTCGGCGACGATCTCGATCCCGGGAATGATCCTCGGCGAGACTGCGCTGAGCTTTCTTGGTCTCGGGCTTCGCCCGCCGATTACAAGCTGGGGCATCCTGCTGACAGAGGCGAAAAGCGTAAGCGTTATCGCCTTCTATCCATGGTTGCTTTTTCCGATTATACCGGTCGTGTTGGTGATTTTGGCGTTCAACTTTCTGGGAGACGGCTTGCGTGACGCGGCGGATCCCTACAAATAGCGGCGAGCGGATGGAGTCATATGCTCCCTCCTACCGCCCGCGGAAAGCGGCGGTGCTCGCTGATGTATAGCCCGGAAGGAATGCCTATGGCGCGGCGGCTGGAAGATGCCCGTATCCTGATGTACAGCCACGACACGTTCGGGCTCGGCCATTTGCGGCGCTGTCGCACGATCGCCCATGCGCTCGTCGAGGACTATCGCGGGCTGAACATCCTGATCATCTCGGGCGCAACGATTGCAGGCGCGTTCGACTATCGCGCCCGTGTCGACTTCGTGAAGGTCCCGAGCGTGATCAAGCTGCGCAATGGCGAATATACGTCGATGGCGAGCCACATCGATCTTCAGGAAACGCTGAAGATGCGTGAATCCATCATTCGCCATACGGCGGAGACGTTCCAGCCGGACATCTTCATCGTCGACAAGGAGCCGATGGGCCTGAAGGGCGAAGTGGAAGAGACGCTTGCCTACCTCAAGGCCCGCGGCACGACGCTGGTGCTGGGCCTTCGCGAGATCATGGATGCGCCGCATCTGCTCGATGCCGAGTGGAAGAAGAACGGCACCATGCAGAAGATCGATCAGTATTACGATTCCATCTGGGTGTATGGCCCGCCGGACTTCTATGATCCGCTGATCGGACTGGATGTGCCTCAGGGCGTGCGCAGAAAAATGGATTTCGTCGGTTTCCTGCAGCGCAGCGTTTCCTCGAGCAAGACCTCCGTCAACGCGCGCAAGGACAATTACATCCTCGTCACCACAGGCGGTGGCGGCGACGGCTCGGACCTCATTCACGACGTGATGAATGCCTACGAGCAGGATTCCAGCCTGCAGCAGAAGGCATTGGTCGTTCTTGGCCCCTATATGCCAGTGGCCGAGCGCAACAAGCTCCTGCGCAAGGGCTCGAAGATCTCGCAGATCGAGGTCATCGAATTCGACAACCACATGGAAGAGCTTATCGCCGGCGCGACCGGGGTCGTCGCGATGGGTGGCTACAACACCTATTGCGAAATTCTGTCCTTCGACAAGCCGGCGCTGATCGTCCCGAGGGTCAAGCCGCGTGAAGAGCAGCTCCTGCGGGCGCAGCGCGCCAGCGAGTTGGGGCTGGTGGAGATGCTGTTGCCGGAGCAATCCGCAAATGCCGCGATCATGGCGGACGCGCTGAAGCGCCTGCCTCATCGGGAGTCGCCCTCCAAGAGCGCGGGCGCCCTGCGTCTAGATGGTCTCAATCACCTTTCCGAAACCGTGGGCCACTGGCTGGATAGCCGCGGTCGCCACTTGTCCGTCGTTGGCGCCGAGTGAAAGCCGAAGCATTGTCGCCACGCAGGAAAATACTGGTCGTCCTGAAGGGCTATCCACGCCTTTCGGAAACCTTCATTGCACAGGAACTGCTCGGTCTCGAGCGCGCCGGTTTCGATCTGACGTTGATTTCCATGCGCCGGCCGACCGACAAGAAGCGCCACCCTGTCCATGACGAGATCAATGCGCGCGTCGTCTACCTGCCTGAGTACCTGCACGAGGAGCCCGTTCGGGTTTTGAAAGGACTTTTGTCAGGAATTCGCAGGCAGGGCTTCGGTTCCTTGATGCGCCGGTTTTTCCGGGATCTGCCGCGTGACATCTCGCGCAATCGCTTTCGTCGCTTGGGACAGGCGCTTGTTCTCGCCCGCGAATGGCCTGACAACGGCGAGTGGCTGCATGCTCATTTCATTCACACCCCGGCGTCCGTCACCGAATATGCGAGCATCCTGACCGGCGTGCCCTGGACATGCTCCGCCCATGCTAAGGACATCTGGACATCGCCGGACTGGGAACTCAGCGAAAAGCTTGGCAGCGCACGCTGGACGGTCACCTGCACCAAGGGTGGCCATGACCACATGCGCACGCTGACATCAAGGGACGATGCGGTTCACCTGAGCTATCACGGTCTTGATCTGGCGCGCTTCGGGCATTTTGCCGGTAAACGCTCGCTTCGGGACGGCAAGGATCCGTCCGATCCTGTGTCTATCCTGAGCGTCGGCCGAGCCGTCGAGAAAAAGGGATACGACACCCTGCTCAGGGCCCTGGCACTCTTGCCCCGCGACCTTCACTGGCGGTTCGAACATATCGGAGGGGGTGACGAACTTCCGAAGCTCAAGGTACTTGCCAAGGACCTCGGACTGTCCGACAGGATCGTCTGGAAGGGTGCACTCGCGCAGGAAGAAGTGCTTGACCACTACCGCCGTGCCGATCTGTTTGCGCTCGCTTGCCGCATCGCCGCGAACGGCGATCGCGACGGCCTGCCCAACGTGCTGGTCGAGGCATCAAGCCAGGGGCTCGCCTGCATCTCGACCGAAGTATCGGGCGTGCCGGAACTTATCACGGACAAGGAGACCGGCCTTCTGGTCCAGCCGGAAGATCCTGTCGCACTTTCTCGCGCCCTGCTGGCAGCGATGACCGATCCTGCGCTGCGCCATCGTCTCGGCAGCGCTGCCGAAGAGCAAGTCCGGTCACACTTCGACTATCATGCAAGCATTCGCCAGCTTAAACACCTGTTCGAAGCGGAATGGCTGAAAGCTTCATGACGGCTCCCCGCATCTTCTTCTATGTCCAGCACCTCCTCGGCATCGGCCACATTGCGCGGGCCAGCCGTATTGCCAGCGCCATGGTCGATGACGGCTTCGACGTGACCGTCGTAACCGGCGGGCTGCCTGTACCGGGGTTTCCGGCTCCCGGGATAAAAACCGTGACTTTGCCGCCGGTCGTCGCAAGCAACGCCGGCTTTTCCGGGCTGGCCGACGCCAATGGCACGGCCGCTGACCAAGCCTTTCTCGACCGCCGGCGTGACCTGCTGCTTTCGGCATTCGAGGACACGAAGCCCGATGTCGTGCTGATCGAGGCCTTTCCGTTCGGCCGCCGCCAGATGCGTTTCGAATTGCTGCCGCTTCTGGAAGCTATCGAAAAGACAAATCCGCGACCAAAGCTCGTAAGTTCGGTTCGTGACATCCTGCAGGAAAACCGCAAGCCCGGAAGAGATGCGGAAACGGTTTCCCTCGTGAAAACCCATTTCGACGCAGTGCTCGTCCATGGCGATCCCAACTTTGTTCGCCTGGAGGATACGTTCCCGCTGACCGCGGAGATTGCCGACAGGGTGCGCTATACCGGCCTCGTCGCGCCGTCCGCGGCCCCGGTTCCCGTTGAGACATTCGACGTGATAGCGTCCGCAGGTGGCGGCGCCGTCGGGATCGACCTATTGAAGGCAGCCGCGACCGCTGCTGCTCGTCTGCCCCACTCTCTGAGCTGGCTACTGATCAGCGGCCCCAATTTGCCGGAGCAGGACTACGCTGCGCTCGGAAGTGCGTTGCCGCCAAATGTTTCGCTTGTTCGCTTCCGCAAAGACTTCCCTTCGCTCCTGGCGAAGGCAAGGGTTTCGATCTCGCAGTCCGGTTACAACACTGTTGGTGATCTGCTGCGCAGCGAATGCAATCCTATTCTCATACCGTTTGTCGCCGGCGGAGAAACGGAGCAGACCGTCCGCGCCGAGCGATTGCAGAAACTCGGATTGGCTGACGTGCTCCCAGAGGTCGGGTTGACTGCGGACAGGGTCGCCGAGGCCGTGGAGGCAGCGTTGCAGCCGAGGTCAAAACCAGAGATCTTCCTCAATCTCGAGGGGGCGCGGGAGAGCGCCCGGATCATTCGGGCAATGATCGGCTAACCCCTCGCACTTTATGAAAGTCCTATGATATAAGCAGACAAGCGACGAGATTCGGCGCAGTTTGCTGCGGTGCCTTCTTGTTGATTTCTCTTTGATTTCCGGCGGCCGGGTTTCGATGCTTCCAGTCTTGGCTTTTCGTCCATTTTCTGCAGCAGCGCTGCTGTTTCCCATTTTCCAGTCAATCAACGGTTAGCAATGGAAAAAAGCCTCGCGCGCTATATCTGGTCGAATACGAGACTCCAGCAGCTGTGGATTCTTGCGGTCGTTGCCGTCTCGATGATCCCCTACTTCCTGTCCTTCGACCTGCCGAAGCAGATCGTCAACGGCCCGATTCAGGGATCGGGGTTCGAGGGTGAAGGCGCGACGCAGACCTTCTTCCATCTTTCCTACACATTCCCCTTGATCGGCAAGGTGGAGTTCTTCCAGGGCATCCAGCTTGATCGCCTGCAGATGCTGATGGCCCTCAGCCTGGTATTTCTCGCGCTCGTCGTCCTGAACGGCCTCTTCAAGTTCTATATCAATACCTACAAGGGGCGCCTGGGCGAGCGCATGCTGCGGCGTATCCGCTTCCAGCTGATCGATCGCGTCCTTCGCTTCCCGCCCAACCATTTCAAGCGTGTGAAGTCGGCCGAGATCGCGACGATGATCAAGGACGAAGTTGAGCCCATGGGCGGCTTCACCGGGGACGCCTTCGTTTCGCCGGCGCTCCTCGGCGGCCAGGCGATTACAGCGCTCGCATTCATCATCGTGCAGAATTTCTGGCTGGGAATGATCGCGGCGGGGATCGTCGGCGTGCAGGCTGTCGTCATCCCGCGCATGCGCAAAAGGCTGCTCGAGCTCGGCCGGCAGCGCCAGCTGACCGCCCGCGAATTGTCCGGGCGCGTCGGCGAAATCGTCGACGGCATCGGCACTATTCACGCCAACGACACGTCCAATCTGGAACGAGCGGACATCGCCTCGCGGCTCGGGCTCATTTTTTCGATCCGCTACGATCTTTATCAGTGGAAGTTTCTGGTCAAATTCCTGAATAACTTCCTGGCACAGGTCACGCCGTTCCTGTTCTACGCGATCGGCGGCTATCTCGCGCTCCAGGGCCGCCTCGACATTGGTCAGCTGGTTGCCGTCATCAGCGCCTACAAGGATCTGCCCGGCCCTCTCAAGGAGCTGATCGACTGGGATCAGATGCGCCAGGACGTGCAGGTCAAGTACCAGCAGGTCTACGAGCAGTTCAACGTCGAGCCGCTGATTAACGAGAAGATCCAGGATGTGGATAGCGACATCGTCGCACCCCTCGTTGCCTCCATCGTCGTCACCAACCTTGCCGTCAGCGATGACAGCGGCGCGCGCCTGATCGATCACGTTTCGGCGGAAATCAAACCGAACGAGACTGTCGCGATCGTCGGCCCGAACGCCAGCGGTGCGGAAGCATTCGCCGAAGCGCTCGGCCGACTCGTTTGGCCAGACACCGGCCGCATCACCATTGACGGCAAGGATCTGCTGGAACTTCCTGAGTCGGTCACGGGGCGACGGATTTCTTATGCCTCGTCGGATATGTATTTCTTCCAGGGCGCGCTGCGTGAGAACCTTTTCTATGGCTTGAAACACGCGCCGCTCAAGGAGCCTGCCTACAACGAGACCGAAGCGACCGAGGCCAAGTGGCACGCCATCGAAGCGACGAAGGCCGGCAACCCGACGCTTGATCCCTTGAGCGACTGGGTGGACTACAGTTCCGCGGGCGCAACCGGCCCCGACGATCTCCTGAAGACCATCCGTCCAGTGCTGGATGCGGTGCTGATCTCTCAGGATATTCTGGACCTCGCGTTGCGATCCAACGTTGACACGCAGGTCCATGTCGCTTTGGCCGATCATATCGTCGACCTCAGGCGAGCCCTGCGCGAGCGCATGCAGGAATCCGACCTTGGAAACATCGTCGTTCCCTTTGATTTCGATAGCTACAACGCCCAGGCAACAGTCGGCGAGAACCTGCTGTTCGGTTCCATGAAGCGGCCTGCGATGAACAATCGCCGGCTCGCTGCGCATCCCTATTTCCAGACGCTGTTCCGAGACACGGGCTTGAGCAATGATCTCTATGCCATGGGCCTCGAGATCGCCGAAAACGCCGTCGAACTCTTCCACGATCTGCCGCCGGATCACCCGTTCTTCCAGCAACTGACTTTCATGACGGCGGACGATATTCCGACCTATCAGGCGCTGCTCCAGAAATTGTCGAGCCGCACGTTCGACGATGCGGCGCCCGAGGAACGCTCGGCCATCATCCGACTGAGCTTTGCCTATATCGAGCCACGTCACCGCTTCGGCCTGCTGACGGACGAACTGATGGCAAAGATCGTCAGTGCGAGAAAGCAGTTCCACGAGAACATTCCCGATGACCTCTCAGCCGTCATCGAGCGCTATGATCCTGAGCACTTCATTTCGTCCACCAGCCTGATGGACAACGTGCTGTTCGGCCGTATCGCCTACCAGCAGGCCGATGCATCCGACCGGATACGCGCGATCATGGGCGACCTCTTCGATTCTCTCGATCTCTACGACGACGTCCTGTCGATCGGCCTGGAATTCGATGTCGGCTCTGGCGGCAAGCGGCTGACGATGGTGCAGCGGCAGAAGCTCAACCTCGCACGCGCCCTGATCCGCCGCTCGGACTATTTCATCTTCAACCGCCCGCTTTCCGCACTCGATCAGCGCGTGCAGGACCAGATCACCCACAATATCGTCAATGGCTTGCATCGCGAGGGCGAGAGGCCATCGATCATCTGGGTGCTTTCGAACGCAAAGCTGGCGGAGATCTTCGACCGGATATTGCTGTTCGACCGCGGCAACCTTGTCGAGGCCGGCAACTTTCCCGAACTTTCCGAACAAAACGGTATGTTCAAGGAACTGTTATCGTAATATTCTATTGGAGCGGCAACAGTGACGTCCTTCGAGGGGGACGGAATGGAATTCTAGCGGACGCACCGCGTGTGCGACGGGGGTAAATAGGCTCATGTTGTTGAGAGATGAAGTCGAAATGCTGCGGCGCGTGCCGATCTTCTCGAGGATTGCGCCAGCCAAGCTAAAGCTTTTGGCGTTCACCTCAGACCGAATGACCTACAATGCCGGGCAGGATTTGTTCCGCCAGGGCGACCCGGGCGATGCCGCCTATGTGATACTCTCGGGCACAGCCGATATTCTCGTGCATTCGCCAGCCGGCGACATCAAGGTTGCGGACGTCGAACTCAATTCGATCGTCGGCGAGATCGCAATCCTCTGTGATGTCTCGCGAACGGCCACCGTGAAGGCGACCTCGCATCTTGAGGTGCTGCGCATCAGCAAAGAGCACTTTTTGAAGCTGCTCAGCGACTTTCCGGAGATGGCCGTCGAAATCATGCGCGTCCTTGCCGACAGACTTAATCATACGACCGCTGAACTGACCGCGGCGCGCGCCGCGAAGCGCCCGCAAGCCGCGGCGATGTAAGTTTTTTAGTTCTCAAGATGCAGAAAAGCCCGCCTGTCAGCACCAGGCGGGCTTTTCGTTTGTGCAATATCGGTCAGTCGCGTTGCTCGAGCGCCTTGCTGAAGGCCAATGCCGCAAGCGTACAGAGCGCGCCCGACAGCAGATAGTAGCCGACGTAGTGCAAGCCGAAGCGGCTGGACAGCGTCAGCGCCACGAGTGGCGCAAAGCCGGCGCCGACGAGCCAGGCCAGATCCGACGTGAAGGCCGCGCCAGTGTAGCGGTAGCCTCTGCCGAAGCGCGAGGAGATCGAGCCCGTTGCCTGGCCGAAGGAAAGTCCGAGGACCCCGAAGCCGATGATGACGAAGGCGTCCTGCCCTTCCGAGCCCGTTGCGATCAGCAGAGGACCGACGAAGCTGAAGATGGCGATCAGCACGGCACAGACCGCCAGCTGGGCACGGCGACCGATGCGATCGGCAATCATGCCCGAGACAATGATCGCGACGAGACCGACCATTGCGCCAATGATCTGGACGACCATGAAGGCTCCGATCGGCTGGGTGCCGTAAAGGAACATCCAGGTCAGCGGGAAGATCGTGACCAAGTGGAACATCGCGAAGCTTGCCAACGGCACGAAGGCGCCTAGCAGGATGTCACGGCCATGAACGCGAAGGACCTGATTGATCGGCGCGGCTTCCAGCTCATGCTGCTCGAGCAACGTGCCGAACTCCTGCGTCATCACGAGGCGCAGTCGTGCAAAGAGCGCAACGACGTTGATCGCGAAGGCGACGAAGAACGGATAGCGCCAACCCCAGCTGAGGAAGTCCTCGTTCGAGAGATTCGCGATGAAATAGCCGAAAATGACGCTTGCGAGAGCAAAGCCGATCGGCGCGCCCAACTGCGGGATCATCGCGTACCAGCCGCGGTGGTTCTTGGGTGCGTTCAACGCTAAAAGCGAAGCAAGACCGTCCCAGGCGCCACCAAGCGCGAATCCCTGTCCAAGACGGAAGAGAGCGAGAAGCGCAACCGCCCAGGCACCGATCTCGTTGTAGCCGGGCAGGAAAGCGATCGACGCCGTCGAGCCGCCGAGCAGGAAAAGTGCGATCGTAAGTTTAGTGCCGCGACCATAGAGGCGGTCGATCGTCATAAAGACCACCGAGCCCACCGGGCGAGCCAGGAACGCAAGCGAGAAGATTGCGAACGAGTAAAGCGTCGCCGTCAGTCGATCAGGCGCGAAGGGGAAGATCAGTTGTGGAAAGACCAGGACCGAAGCCAGGCCATAGACGAAGAAATCAAAGAATTCGGACATGCGTCCGATGATGACGCCGACTGCGATGCTGCCGGCCGAAACCGGTTTGTCAGCATGGATCAATCGTGCGTCGCGTTCCATCGATGTGGATGATGGACCGTAGTTTGATGCATTAGCCATTAAACGCCTCCCTCGTTGAGGCACCCTGTGGCAAAGCGCCTCACAGCGATCTTGAACGAACCACTACGCTTATCAAGTCCGATCGACGTAAATAGTTCATCATCGGGCGCGAAAATTAGATGTGGATCAAAATTTACCGTCCGGCCGCGTAAAACCGGCTCATAAACACTGGCGCAGGCCGGTCAGGCGGTTATATTAGCGCCTCAAATATGCCCGCGCAGAAAAATCCTTCGAGCGCAAATCAGGATTTTGACTTTAGGCGCGACGTGCCTTATCCCGCAGTGCGGCATTTCTGCTGCGCTGCGACCAAACACCTCATGTTGCTATCAAGTGTAGTGCTTTAGTCGCGGATCGGACGAAACAAAAAGAGCATAGAGACGTGCAAAAACTGCCAAAGTTTTCCCGCCATCTCCTCATTCTGCCACTGCTTTTCGCACTGACAGGATGCAATTTGGTGGTCATGTCGCCCTCGGGCGATATCGCCGTTCAGCAGCGTGACCTGATCATCGTATCGACGGTTTTGATGCTGCTGATCATCATCCCGGTGATCTTCCTGACGTTCCTGTTTGCCTGGCGCTATCGCCGCTCCAATACGGCAGCTACCTATGATCCCGAATGGCATCACTCCACGCGTCTCGAAGTCGTCATCTGGTCGGCGCCGCTGGCGATCATTATCGCGCTTGGCGCAATCACCTGGATCAGCACCCACAAGCTCGACCCCTATCGTCCACTGGATCGGATCGACGCCGAACGCGCCATACCTGCCGATGCAAAGCCACTGACCGTCGAGGTCGTGGCGCTCGACTGGAAATGGCTGTTCTTCTATCCCGAACTTGGCATTGCCACCGTCAACGAACTGGCAGCGCCGGTAGACGTTCCGATCAATTTCAAGATCACCTCGTCATCGGTCATGAACTCGTTCTACATCCCGGCGCTCGCGGGCCAGATCTACGCGATGCCCGGAATGCAGACGAGGCTGCATGCCGTTATCAACAAGGAAGGCGTATACGACGGCTTCTCGGCGAACTACAGCGGCGCCGGCTTCTCGCACATGCGCTTCAAGTTCCACGGCGTGAACCAGCAGGGCTTCGACGATTGGGTCGCACAGGTCAAGCAAAGGGGCACGACGCTGAACCGCGACACCTACCTGAAGCTTGAACGTCCGAGCGAAAAAGAGCCGGTTCGCTACTATGCTTCCGCCGACAAGGATCTCTACGATGCGATCCTCAACATGTGCGCAACGCCCGGCAAGATGTGCATGAACGAAATGATGCACATCGACATGATGGGCGGCGGCGGCAAGGAAAGCGCCGAAAACCGCGAAAAGCTCGAATATGACACCCGTCATGTCGACGACCTCAGCGGCGACCACGGCATTGCAGGCGATAACTCTGAAGCGCCCCAAGCCACCCCTGCTGGAGCGACGAATGGCGAAAGCGGCGACATGCAGAACATGCCGGGAATGCAGCATGACGGTCACACGATGCCCGGCATGACCAACGGAACCGGCGGCGAGACGACGCCTGCGCAACCAAACAGCAACTAAGACCTGGCGCTTTGCGTCGATACGACATCAATGAACGGGTTAATCCATGTTTTCCAATCCTGACCTCCTGAAGTTCATCTTCGGTCGGTTGACCCTAGAATCGATCCCCTATCACGAGCCCATCCTGGTCGTGACCTTTACGGTCGTGGCACTCGGCGGCATCGCTCTTCTGGGTGTAGTTACCTATTTCAAGCTTTGGGGCTATCTCTGGCGCGAGTGGCTGACCAGCGTCGATCACAAGAAGATCGGCATCATGTACGTCATCCTTGCGCTCGTCATGCTGCTGCGCGGTTTCTCCGACGCCATCATGATGCGTTTTCAGCAGGCCATCGCCTTCAACGGATCGGCAGGCTACCTGCCCCCGCATCACTACGACCAGGTCTTCACCGCCCACGGCGTCATCATGATCTTCTTCATGGCGATGCCTTTCGTCACGGGCCTGATGAACCTCGTCGTGCCACTGCAGATCGGCGCACGTGACGTTTCCTTCCCCTTCTTGAACAACTTCTCGTTCTGGATGACGACGGCAGGCGCGATCATCATCATGATTTCGCTCTTCGTCGGCGAATTCGCCCAGACCGGTTGGCTCGCCTATCCGCCGCTGTCGGGATCAGACTACAGCCCGGGCGTTGGCGTCGACTATTATATCTGGGGCTTGCAGGTTGCCGGTATCGGCACGACGCTTTCGGGCATCAACCTGATCGCGACCATCGTGAAGATGCGCGCCCCCGGCATGAGCTTCATGAAGATGCCGGTCTTCACCTGGACGTCGCTCTGCACCAACATCCTGATCGTCGCGACCTTCCCGGTCCTGACGGCAACCTTGGCGCTTCTCTCGCTCGATCGTTACGCCGGTACGAACTTCTTCACGAACGACCTCGGCGGCAACCCGATGATGTACATCAACCTCATCTGGATCTGGGGCCACCCGGAAGTCTACATCCTCGTACTGCCGGCCTTCGGCATCTTCTCGGAAGTCGTCGCCACCTTCTGTGGCAAGCGTCTCTTCGGTTACGCCTCGATGGTTTACGCAACCTGCGTTATCATGATCCTGTCGTATCTCGTGTGGCTGCACCACTTCTTCACGATGGGTTCGGGCGCAAGCGTCAACTCGTTCTTCGGCATCACCACGATGATCATCTCAATCCCGACAGGGGCAAAGATGTTCAACTGGCTGTTCACGATGTACCGCGGCCGCATTCGCTATGAAGTCCCCATGTTGTGGACGATGGGCTTCATGGTGACCTTCGTTATCGGTGGCATGACGGGCGTTCTTCTCGCCGTTCCGCCGGCCGACTTCGTACTGCACAACTCGCTGTTCCTCATCGCCCACTTCCACAACGTCATCATCGGCGGCGTGGTGTTCGGTCTGATGGCCGGCGTGACCTACTGGTTCCCGAAGGCATTCGGCTACAAGCTCGATCCGTTCTGGGGCAAGATGTCCTTCTGGTTCTGGCTGGTCGGCTTCTACTTCGCCTTCATGCCGCTCTACGTGCTCGGCCTGATGGGCGTCACGCGCCGCGTGTCGCAGTTCGAGGATCCGTCGCTGCAGATCTGGTTCATCATCGCCGCGTTCGGCGCGGTCCTGATCGCGATCGGTATCGCCAGCTTCATCATCCAGCTCATCGTCAGCTTCTTCAAGCGCGAAGAGCTGCGGGATACGACGGGCGACCCATGGAATGGCCGTACGCTGGAATGGTCGACGTCGTCGCCGCCACCGGACTACAACTTCGCCTTCACGCCCGTCGTGCACGACCATGACTCATGGTACGACATGAAGTCGCGTGGCTATGCCCGTCCGCTGGAAGGCTTCAAGCCGATCCATATGCCGAAAAACACCGGAACCGGTGTCATCCTCGGCGCCATCAGCGTCGTCCTCGGCTTTGCGCTCATCTGGTATATGTGGTGGCTCGTCGTTCTGTCATTCGTCGCCATCCTGGCGGTCGCGATTGGCCATACCTTCAACTACAAGCGTGATTTCTACATCCCCGCGGAAGAAGTCACCGAAACGGAAGGCAAGCGCACTGCGCTGCTTGCCGAGCAGGTGTAAGACCATGAGCGATATAGCGATCGACAAGGCCGACAAGCCTGAATTCTACCTGACCGAGGACCATCATCCGGAAGGCAGCACCATGCTGGGCTTCTGGCTGTACCTGATGAGCGACTGCCTCATCTTCGCGGTTCTCTTCGCGACCTACGCCGTTCTCGGCCGCAATTATGCGGCCGGGCCTTCCCCGGCCGATCTCTTCGATCTGCCGCTGGTGGCCATCAACACCTCGATGCTGCTTCTGTCGTCCATTACCTATGGTTTTGCGATGCTGCAGATGGAGCGCAAGGAAAAGGGCGCGACGCTCTTCTGGCTCGGCGTAACCGGTATCTTCGGCCTCGTCTTCCTCGGGCTCGAACTCTATGAGTTTGCGCACCTGATCCACGAGGGCGCCGGCCCGACCCGCAGCGCCTTCCTGTCGTGCTTCTTCACGCTGGTCGGTACCCACGGTCTGCACGTCACCTTCGGTATCATCTGGCTGATTACGCTGATGGTGCAGGTATCGATGCACGGCCTCATTCCGGAAAATCGTCGTCGCCTGATGTGCCTGTCGATGTTCTGGCACTTCCTCGACGTCGTCTGGATCGGCGTCTTCTCCTTCGTCTATCTCATGGGAGTCCTCGGATGACCTCCAACGCACCCTCCACCGAAGACGCGCACGAGGCCCATCACGGCCACAGCCACGGACATGAAGCTGCCCACGGCACGTTCGGCAGCTACATGATCGGCTTTGTTCTGTCGGTCATCCTGACAGCAATCCCGTTCTGGCTGGTCATGGCCGGCGTGTTCGAGAACTCGGCCGTAACTGCCGCCTGGATCATGGGCCTTGGCGCCATCCAGATCGTCGTTCATATGGTCTTCTTCCTTCATATGAACCCGCGCTCGGAAGGCGGCTGGACGATGATGGCGCTGATTTTCACGCTGTTGCTCGTGGCGATCGCGCTCGCCGGTTCGCTCTGGGTCATGCATCATCTGAACACCAACATGATGCCAATGAGCCCCGAAATGATGAAGAACATGCCCTAAGGGCGAAAGCGGGCGGCGGTCACGCCGCCCGCAAAGGTTTTTTGGCCATGGCCGACGTTTCCTCCGAAAAATCACAGAGACAGCATACCGCCGCGGGGACCGCGATATTCTGCGGCATGATGGTGTTGTTGATCGCCGCCCTGATTTCGCTGGGTGTCTGGCAGATCGAACGGCTTTCCTGGAAAGAGGCACTGATTGCCCGCGTCGATCAACGCGTGCATGCGGAACCCGTCACCGCGCCCGCACGCGCGGAGTGGGAAAAGGTCAGCCGCGCTACCGACGAATATCGTCATGTGACGGCCGAAGGCACCTTCGACAATGGCAAGGAAACGCTGATCTATGCATCGACGACGCTTGGGCCGGGGTATTGGGTCATCACCCCGCTCAATCTCGACGACGGGACTTCAATTCTGATCAATCGCGGCTTCGTCCCGACGGAAAAGCGCGACCCGGCGACACGTGGCGAAGGCCAGATTTCAACGCCGGTCAAGATTACAGGCCTGCTCAGAATCACTGAGCCGAAAGGCACGCTGATCAAATCCAACGATCCAGCCAACGAGCGCTGGTATTCACGTGATGTGGCCGCGATCGCCGAACAGCGCAACGTCGCCAATGTCGCGCCCTTCTTCATTGACGCCGACGTTACGCAAAACCCGGGTGGCCTTCCCGTCGGCGGGCTGACGCAGATCGCCTTCCCGAACAACCACCTGGTCTACGCGATCACCTGGTTTGTGCTGGCAATCATGGCCGTGGGCCTTCTCGCCTTTGTGCTTCGCAGCGAACTGCGCTCGCGCCGCCGCTGATCAGACGGCCTTGCTCCGCGGATAGAACCGCTCTGCAACATGTTCGCCAACGGCATAGGCTTGGCTGACAATCTCCGGAACGAGATCGATATCCGGCAGGCTGCCAAGCCCAAGCGGGCCGACAGCAAACAACCCATCCACAATTGATCCGTCCTCAAGGCACGGCTGGCCACGCTGGTCGACAGCCAGACCGAGCGATAGCTCGTCCGGCATGGCAAGACCCTGATCAAGCAGGCTTGCCAGCAGCCGCGTATTCATTTGGGGACCGCGGCAGCGGCAGTCCAATACGCGCTCGGCATGTACGATCTCTTCTGACGGTGAGCCGGCAGGACGGAAGAAGACACCACCGAAGCCCTGCCTTACGACGACACCACGGCGCAGAAGCGTGTTGCCACCGGCCAGTTCACTCTGAAGCCGGGCATAGATGGCCTCCGGCAGCCGGTTACGATGGCTGTCGTAGATGGCGCGAAGATGCCGATTGAACTGGCGCTTCTGATGGGCCGGCAATCCGCGCCAGAGCGAGCGTGCATGCTTGCGCAGCCCATTCATCACCGATTGCCAGCTTCGGCCTCCTTCCTCGGCTTCGCGGCAGGCACTGCGGATAAAGCGCAGGATCTCGGGAAGGGTCGATGGCAGCGTGTCCGCGGGGAAAACTGGATCGGCGGCGTTTGGCGTATGGCTCTGCGGCAGGAAGCCGTGCCGCGAGAGAATTGTGATCTGGCCACGATAGCCGGAATCGCGAAGCTGCAGCAGATGATCAACGACCCGGATGCCGCTGCCGAGAAGGATTGTGTGAGGCCGGGCAACAAGGCGTTGCGCTCTTACCGGAGACGCCGCTTCTTCAGTCTCGGCCGCGTCCGGAAGCCCGTAGCCGGTTGCGAGAATGACTGTATCGAAAAGGGGGTTGGCAGGGTTGGCGCTCTCGAGCAGGAAGCGGTTGCCATGGCTTCTGCGGATCGCCACGACCGGTTCGTGACAGACCTGAACCGTGATGTCCTGGCGGGCAGACAATGCCTCTGAAAAGCGCTGATAGACGTAGTCGCTGAAAATTTCCTTCGGCACGAAGATCTGGCGGAACCCCGGGATCGCCGCAGGTACGGCGGCGCGGAATTCCGCGTTGCTACAGAGCCAGTCGTTGAAATCGTCGTTGTCGCCAAGTGAAACCGAAAGGTCCCGGACACGCGTGTTGAGGATCGTCAATGCACGCGCGGAGGAAAGCGCCTGCCCGCCGCTTACAGAGGAGTTCGGGTCGAAAAGTTGAAGATGAAACGGCGTGCGAACCGTCTTCATTAGAGCGATCGCCATCATCATTCCGGAAAACCCACGGCCAACAACGGCAAAACGCGGTATCGCGGAGATCTGTGCCGCCGCCGCTGACTTCGAAGAAAACAGGCCTTGAACCGTCATCTCAACTCCCCTGCGACCGTCTGCGCATCGTGTCTCGACTGGTTTCAACGCGGGAAGAACCGTTCGCGCGTTGAGCTTGGTTCACGCGGTTTTGAACCGCTGATAGTCTATCAAACTAGTCGTGTATGAAAGCTCCAAAAGACGCTTTAGGCAAGCCCTTTGTTCCCGGGCACCGTGTAGCTGCATGGCAAACAGCTGTAATCATTGCCACATTTCGCTCTCCAACAGCGATGTTTTGGTATGTGACCACACCGTTTTTCGCGCTCACGATAAAATAACCAACTGGTGAATTATTGACTTGAAGGGCCGTGAGGAATCGGCAAAAGTAAGGGCGCTAATCAATCCCTTCATGGATTCGCCGTCTTTCCGGACCAGCGTCCGACCACACCTCTGTTTTGGAACATTACCGTGAGCAGCGATGCTTTAACACGCACGACGAAGCCATCGGCCTCGATGGCGAAGGCGACTGCGGCAGGCTGGGGCAAAGGCCTCTTTACGCTCGTCCGCATCACCGTCATGGCATTTCGCCATCCCTGGCAATCCGGCTTCGCCATCGGCGCGACCCTGGTGGCTTCCACCTTCCAACTGATGATCCCTCGCCTCCTCGGCCACGCCGTCGATCACACGCAGATGGCGATGGAAGGCGGTCAGGCCGGGCAGATCGCGCAGGATGCGCTGCTGACGACAGCATTGATGCTGCTCGGCGCCAGCGTCCTTCGCGGCATCTTCACGATGATCCAGAACTATTTCAGCGAGAGCGTCGGCCATCATATGGGCTACGAGCTCCGCCTTGCCTGTTACGAGAAAATCCAGCGCCTTTCCTTCAGCTTTCATGACAGCGTCCATTCCGGCGACCTGATTACCGTCGGTCTGCTCGACCTCGAAGGCGTGCGCATGTATTTCTCGACGGCGCTCGTGCGCATGGTGCTCCTGACCATGCTGATCGGAATCGGCGCGTACATGCTGCTTTCCACCGACGTCGTGCTCGGCCTTCTCGCCTTGAGCTTCGTGCCTTTCGTTGCCTGGCGCTCCTCGGTCACGCAGCTGAAGTTGCGCGCGACCTGGCTCGACCTGCAGGAACGGCTGTCGGTGCTGACACGCATCATGGAAGAAAATCTCGGTGGCATCCGTGTCGTGCGGGCCTTTGCCGCGCAGGCACACGAGATGATGAAGTTCGAGGGGGCTTCGAAGAACGCCTTGACGCTCGCTCACCAGCGCGTCGGCATCCGTGTCGTCAACACCAGCGCCATGACCTTCTCCTTCTTCGCAGCCATGGGCCTCGTCCTTTGGATTGGCGGCGGCAAGGTCATGTCGGGTGAGATTACCGTCGGTACCCTCGCATCGTTCCTGACGTTCATGACGATCCTGCAGATGCCCGTCCGCCAGCTCGGCCTCATGGTCAACGCTTTCGCGCGCGCCTCGACCTGCGGTACCCGGCTGTTCAATCTGCTCGATCTTGAGATTGCCGTGCGCGATGCGCCTGACGCCAAGGATCTGGCGCTGACCGAGGGGACGCTTCGCTTCGAGAATGTAAGCTTCGCCTATCCAAGCTCGCCGATGCACGAAGTTCTCAGCAACGTCTCCTTCGAAGCAAGACGCGGTGAGACGATTGGCATTGTCGGACCACCCGGCAGCGGCAAGTCGACGCTTGCCCATCTGATCCCGCGTTTCTACGACGTCACCAAGGGCAAGATCACCCTCGATGACCAGGACATCCGCAAGGCTACGCTGCAGTCGCTGCGCCGCGCGGTCGCCGTTGTCCAGCAGGATTCCTTCCTGTTCACCACCTCGATCGAAAACAACATCGCTTATGGTGATCCATGGGCGAAGGAAGGCCGGATCGAGCGCGCCAGCGAAAGTGCCCAATTGCACAACTACGTGCTTGGCCTGCCGACCGGCTACGGCACTGTTGTCGGTGAGCGTGGCGTGTCGCTATCGGGTGGCCAGCGTCAGCGCCTGTCGATCGCCCGTGCACTCATGTTGAAACCCGCCGTCATGGTCTTCGACGATTCGACGGCGGCGATCGATGCAGCCACCGAACAGCGCATCCGCTCCGCAATGCGCAAATACGCGGCCGATCGCGTCACCATCATTGTTGCACACCGCCTGAGCTCGCTGATGCACGCTGACCAGATCCTGTTTGTCGAGAACGGGGAAATCGTCGAACGGGGCACGCACGAGGAGCTGCTGGCAGCCGGCGGGCGCTACAAGGCGCTCTACGATCTGCAGGTGCGGCCGGGCGACGAGGCGCTTAGCGCCTAAGCATCGGCCCGAGAATCGGAACCGATTTTCGGAAAGCCTGATGCGTAGATTCAATAAGATAGAGCGTCCTTTGTACGTCCTTAAGGACGCACGGCGCTCTAGGGAGGAATGAAATGGCCGAAGAACTGGAAACCGAACGCTCCGACGTTCGCGAGGACGGACGCCGCCCGCCGCGGGCAGTCGTCGGCTCGCATCGCGTCGAAGAGGAGATGTTCGGCAAGGCCTTCGATGGCAACATCATCAAGCGCATCTGGGCATTCGTGCATCCCTACCGGCGGCAGGTTCTGCTATCGGTAGCTGCCGTCCTGACCTTCACGACCATGCAGTTGCTGATCCCGCTGATCATCCGCTATGCGATCGATCACGGCATGCAGCCGGGCGGAAGCCATTCCGCGCTAACCTGGGCGATGATCGCCTTTCTTGCGGCCATTTTGATCAACTACTGTGCCAGCTACTGGCAGGAGACGCTGGTCGGCAATGTCGCGGAGGAAGTTCTTTTCGATATCCGCAAGGCGATGTTTTCGCATCTGCAGCGGGTCTCGCTCTCCTTCATGGACAAGACCGAGGTCGGTCGCCTGATGTCCCGCCTGCAGGGCGACGTCAACTCGATGCAGGAATTTCTGGAAACCTCGGTCCTCTCGGTCGGCGATATCGTGCTGCTATTCGGCATCGTTTTCGTCATGCTCTACCTCGACTTCAAGCTTGGTCTTCTGACGCTATCGGTTCTGCCGATCCTGTTTGTCGTTCGCCTCTTCTGGCTGCCGCTCGCGCGCAAGTCCTTCATGGCAGCGCATGAGACCAATTCCGTCGCCAACGGGGCATTGGCTGAAGCGATCCACGGTGTGCGCGCTGTCCAGAGCATGGATCGCCAGGGCGTTAACTTCATGCTCTATGACGACAAGGCGAAGGCGAACCTGAAAACGCACCTGACAGCGGCGCGATACGCCCAGGTCATGGTGCCGATCGTGGACTCCTTGACCGGTGTTGCCATGGCACTCGTCATCGTCGTCGGCGGCGCGCGTGTCCTCAACCAGGCGCTCGATGTTGGCGTGCTCGTCGCCTTCCTGTTTTACATCCAGCGCTTCTTTGATCCAATCCGCTCGCTGACGCTGCAGTATTCGGTGATGCAGCGCGCCATGGCATCCGGTCAGCGGCTGACAGAGGTTCTCGACGTTCCCGTCGAGATCAGGGACGCGCCAAATGCAAAAGAACTTTCCGCCGACATGGACGGCTCGGTGGAGTTTCGCGATGTGGTCTTCGGCTATCATCCGAAACATCCAGTCCTGAAGCACGTGAGCTTCAAGGTGAACCCCGGCGAAACGGTTGCCCTTGTCGGCCCAACCGGTTCCGGCAAGTCGAGCTGCATGTCGCTGATCCATCGTTTCTACGATGTGCAGCAGGGACAGGTGCTGGTCGGCGGACACGATGTGCGCGACCTGACGCAGGATTCGCTCGGCAACCAGATCGCCATGGTTCTTCAGGAGCCTTTCCTGTTTACCGGCACGGTTTTCGAGAACATTCGCTATCACAAGGCGGAAGCGACCCGCGAACAGGTCATCGAAGCGGCAAAGGCTGTCGGCGCTCACGACTTCATCATGCGCTTGCCTGAGGGCTATGACAGCATGCTCGGCGAGCGCGGCGGTAATCTCTCGCTCGGCCAGCGCCAGCTTCTGAGCTTTGCCCGTGCCCTTGTTGCCGACGCGAAAATCCTGGTGCTCGACGAGGCAACGGCGAACATCGACAGCTACACCGAGATGCTGATCCAGAAGGCGCTCGTCAAGCTTCTCGAAAACCGGACCGGGCTGGTGATCGCCCATCGCCTCGCCACCATCCGGGAGGCGGATCGCATCATCGTGCTGCAAAACGGCGAACTGATCGAGAGTGGCAACCATCAGCAACTGATGAAGAACCGCAAGCTCTATTCGCGGCTCTATAACCTCAACTATGCGTCCTTCGACGACATTCCGGACGCCGTGCTCGAAGAGACGACGGCGAACGGTTCAGCGACTTAGAATCAAGCCTTCCAAGCAAAGCCACTATTCGAAGAGGAGGATCTTCCATGGATTATCGCAAGCTTGGCCATAGCGGCGCAGTCGTGACCGCATACTGCCTCGGCACAATGACGTTCGGCGCCGAGGCCGACGAAGCCGCATCGCATAAACTGCTCGACGACTATTTCGCCTGGGGCGGAAACTTCATCGACACGGCGGACGTCTATAGCGCCGGCAAGTCGGAAGAGATCATCGGGCGGTGGCTGAAGACGCATCCGACCGAAGCAAAGCAGGCAGTCATCGCGACCAAGGGTCGGTTCCCGATGGGTCCCGGCCCGAACGACATTGGCCTTTCCCGCCGCCACCTGAACCAGGCGCTGGACGCCTCGCTGGTAAGGCTCGGCATCGAGCATATCGATCTCTACCAGATGCATGCCTGGGACGCACTGACCCCGATCGAGGAGACGCTGCGCTTTCTCGATGACGCCGTCTCAGCCGGCAAGATCGGCTATTACGGCTTCTCCAACTACGTCGGATGGCAGATTGCCAAAGCCAACGAAATCGCCAAGGCGCGTGGCTATACCAGGCCGGTGACGCTGCAACCCCAATATAACTTGCTGGTGCGCGACATTGAGTTTGAGATCGTCGCCGCATGCCAGGATGCCGGCATGGGCCTGCTGCCATGGTCGCCGCTCGGCGGCGGCTGGCTGACGGGCAAGTATCGTCGCGACCAGGCGCCGACGGGTGCCACCCGCCTCGGGGAAAACCCGAACCGCGGAATGGAATCCTATGCCCAGCGCAACGCGCAAGAACGGACATGGGCGATCATCGAGACGGTGGAAGCGATTGCCAGGGCTCGTGGTGTCAGCATGGCACAGGTGGCCCTTGCCTGGACGGCGGCGCGACCGGCCGTGACATCAGTCATTCTCGGAGCGCGGACGAGCGAGCAACTCGCCGACAACCTCGCTGCGGCAAAGCTGTCGCTTTCGCAAGAGGAAATGACGAAGCTCAGCGACGTGAGCCAGCCGCATGTTGCCGATTACCCCTACGGGACAGGCGGCACCAACCAGCGCCACCGCAAGATCGAAGGTGGGCGATAGGAACGGATCTGCCTGCACGCTGACCAGGCTCTGCGTGCAGGATCCGTCTGGCCCGATCAGATCTCCATATGCAGCGCCTTCTGCGCGGCATCCCATTTGGGGGTGGAGCCGCCTTCGTACTCCAGCAACCCCCAGCTTCCCCACTTGCCCGGCTCGCTCATCGACGTGAAGAGAGTGTAGAGGTCGCCGCCTGCTGCCCACCAATTCTTCAGATGACGCAGGTACAAGTCCCCCATGCGGGGATCACGGTTGGCCGCAATGAAGAGTTTGGTGAGCGCGTCGTTGTTTTCCGTGCCGCCGTGGCCAACGAGATGCTGACCGCCTTCATAGGCATAGAGTTTCACACCGTATTTCGCGGCGATGGCGACCTGCTTCCCGATGGTTTCTCGGTTCAGACCCTCGACCTCCTGCACAAGCGCGTCGAAAACACGGTCGAGCGACCAGGTCGCGACGTCGTTCGCGCGTTCCGGATCCCCCAGCGAATTGCCGAAATAGGGAGCGATCGCCAGCACGTCGGCATGCTCTTTCACACCGTCGTAGGACAGGATCACCTCGCTCGTCCACTCGTTGGCGGACTGTGCACCATAGACGCCAATCACACGCTTCTTGTCCGCCCCGAAGACATCCTCCCATATGGCGATGATCTCGGTTGCCCGCTTTGCGTAGAACATCATCGCCCCTTGGAATTCATCGTTCGACAAGCCAAGGGCTTTACCTTGCGAAGCGGCATAGTCGTACTGGCCAAAGAACGTGTTCCATACCTCGTTGGAGTATTCGACGTTGACGTTGAGATCCGGAGACAGATCCTTCCGGACCTGGGTCGCGAACTGCCTGACGTAATCATCATCCGCCTGATGGGGCATGTTGAACCAGGGTTCCGCTTTGACCGTGTTACAAAGGTCAATCATGTATTCCAGGGGAACACCGACATCCGAATTACCGAAACGGCCGTATTTCGGCCTGTCGTTCCACTGCTTTACGACGGAGCCGTTGGTCGACATCCAGTCCATGAACCGTATCGCCGACATGTCCCGCGCACGATCGAGGAACGGTTGACGAAACGCGCTCGTTGGCATCGCTCCGCGCTCGTAAAGGCGGATATTGCGGATCGGATCGTCAGGATCGGTTTCCACGATCCTCGCGACAAACGCCTCGTTCTTGCGCATGTTGCGGACATCGTCGCGGCCGGGAAAACGCCGTTCCAACTCGGCGCCATTGGTATAGCCGATCTTTCCCTTGCCATCATAATAGAGTGAAAGCTGAACCGGCAGGTTCTTCCGGTAAGGCGTGAAGATGAGAAAGCTCTCCAGATACGCCTGTGCCGGTATTTCTTTCGGATAGCCGTCGTCGGTCATCGGCGGCAACGGCGTGTCCCAGGTGAAGGGCATCTGGCCGAGCTGCACTCTCCATCTCGACGCGTTTTCTGCGAGGTTCGAGAAAACTTGCTCGTTCGACCAGTAGGAGGCACCAGCCAGGTTCAGGCCAAGCCTGCCATTTTTTCCTGAGGGCGCCGCGGCGAGCATTCTCGAAGGAAACTGACTGACGACCGGCGCCAAGGCGGCAGCCGAGAGGATTTGCAGAACATCGCGACGCTTCACAGCACTATCCTTCCATACTCACAATCCGCGCCCTCGGATTTCAACTCGAAAGGCGCGCCCAGTATCGGAATTCAACGGAAGACTGTCTCGAATGGCAAGACCGACAAAATACGAGATGCCGTTGTGTGCGGTCATCCTTTAGGGGAAGTCATTTCGCGCGCAGACGCCGTGCGGAAGTCAAAGCGCGGATTGCCAGAAAGCCAATCCGCGCTTCCAAAAATCACCGCTATATGCGTGCGCCGCTCGTCTCATCAAACAGGTGCAGTTGCGATGGATCGACGACCGCACCGATCGTCTCCCCTGCCCGCGCGGTGCCGCGGCCCGTCTCGACGATGGTCAGTTCGGGTGTGGTCGCCGCCGTGACGAAGGTGGATGAACCGGTGGATTCCACCACCGCGACAGGCACGTCAAACGTACCCTGCCCCGATGCAGTCACGCCGATATGCTCGGGGCGAATGCCGGCGGTCACCTTGCGGCCGGGCTGCACCTGATGGTCGAGCGCGATCTTTTGCTTCACGCTGCCCAGGTCGATCGTCAGACTTTTCCCGTCTTCGCCGACGACGGCAGGGATGAAGTTCATGGCAGGAGAGCCGATGAAGCCGGCGACGAACTTGTTGGCGGGCTTGTCGTAGAGATCGAGCGGCTTGCCCTGCTGTTCGATAATCCCCTCGCGCATGACGACCACATGGTCGGCCATCGTCATTGCCTCGATCTGGTCGTGGGTCACGTAAACCGAGGTGGCATGAAGGCGGTCGTGCAGCGCACGGATTTCCTTGCGCATGTGAACGCGCAACGCGGCGTCGAGGTTGGAGAGCGGCTCGTCGAAAAGGAATGCCTTCGGGTGGCGGATGATGGCGCGGCTCATCGCGACACGCTGGCGCTGGCCACCGGAAAGCTCACGCGGATACCGCTTCAGGAGATGAGATAGGCCGGTGGTCGCCGCAACCTCTTCCGCAGCCTTTTTGGCTTCCGCCTTGGCGACGCCGCGAATGCGCAGGCTGTAGGTCAGGTTCTCCTCGACGGTCATGTGCGGATAGAGCGCGTAGGATTGGAAGACCATGGCGACGTCGCGCTTGCGCGGCGGCACGTTGTTCATCAACTCGCCGGCGATCTTCAGTTCACCTTCCGAGATGCTTTCGAGGCCCGCGAGCGAACGAAGCAGGGTGGACTTTCCACAGCCAGACGGGCCGACGAGTGCAACGAACGTGCCCTTTGCGATCGACAGGTTGATGTTCTTCAGGGCATGGAATGCGCCGTAGTGCTTGTTGACGCCGCTGAGCTCGATCTGATTGGTCATTTGAGGGCTCCAGAGGTGAGGCCGGATACGATGCGGCGCTGCAAGAGAACGAAGATGGCAAGGATCGGTGTCACATACATCGTGGCGTAGGCCATGATGTTATTCCACTCGTTGGTGTTCGGTCCCATGAAGGAATTGAGACCAACGCTGGCCGGCTGAAGGTCGACGGCCTGGATCATAGACTTGGAGTAGACGAACTCACCGAAGGCCTGCATGAAAATCAGGATGGCGCTGACAAGAATGCCGTTGCGGGCAAGTGGCAGCACGATGCTGAAGAAGGCGCCGACTCGGCTATTGCCGTCAACAAGCGCGGCTTCCTCGAGTTCCATCGGCACCGCCATGAAGGTGGCGCGAACGAGGACGACGAAGAAGGGCATGCTCTTGGCGGCGATCGCAATGATGACGGCAAGGCGCGGGTAGTCGAGCATGCCGAATTGCGAGAAGCCGACGAAGATCGGGGTCACCATCAGCGATGCCGGCAGAACCTGCAGCATCAGGATCATGAAGAGACCGATATCGACCCAGACGTTGCGGTAGCGCGCCAGCACATAGGCGCAGCCGACACCGAGAACGGTGATCAGCGTGACGGCACCAACAGCTATGACCAGCGAATTCCAGAGATAGCGGCCCATGCCGCGGCTCTCCCAGACATAGCCGAAAGTGCCCCATTGCGGATCTGCCGGCCAGAAGCTCGGCGGTGTCGCGAACATTTCGGATCCGCCCTTTAGGGCCGTGATGTACATCCAGTAGAGCGGGAAGAGATAGATCGCCGCCATGACGATGGCGATCACAAGCATGAGACGGTTGCGTGTCGTTTCGGTCATCCGCGCACCTCATGGCGTGTGGAGCGGACGTAGACGACAGAGGCGAACATGACAAAGATGATCATGATGACGGAGATGGTCGCGCCCTTCGCGAAATCATACTGACGGAAGGACAGGTCCCACGCCCAGTACTGCGTGACGTTGGATGAATTGTTCGGACCGCCCGAGGTGATCGCGGCGAAAAGATCGAACTGCTGCAGCGTAAAGATCAGGCCGAGGGCGACGATCGCGCCGATGGTGGAGCGCATCATCGGCAGCGTGATCGTCCAGAAGCGTTGCCAGGCATTGGCACCATCGAGCTCGGCTGCTTCGTAGAGATCACCCGGGATGCCCGACAGGCCGACCGATAGCAGGATCATGTTGAAAGCCGTGCCCAGCCAAACGTTGGCGATGATGACGGCATAGAGCGAGAAGTGCGGATCGGAGCGCCAGAAGATGTTGCCGCTGATGATGCCGCTTTCCTTCAGGATGAAGTTGAGGACACCGAAATCGCCCGAGAGGATCCAGTTCCAGATTGCGCCCACGACGAGGCCGGGCATCACCCAGGAAACAAGGAACAGCCCGCGCAGCCAAGAGGCGCCGGGGAAATTGACCCAGAAGAACAACGCCAGACCGAACCCGACGAGAAACTGGCCGGCGATGGAGCCGACGACGAAGATCACCGTATTGCCGAGGATTGGCCAGGTTTCCGGTTGCGCGAAGAGATCCTTGTAGTTTTTGAGACCGACGAAGGGACGCGCGAAGGTTCCAAGGCTGAACATGTCAACCTCCTGGAAACTCATCACCACATTGTAGATGAGCGGCAGCCCGGCCATCAGGAACAGGAACGTCAATGGGAAGGCAACGAGCGTGATGTCGAAGCCGCGGCCGTCCCTGACGCTTGAAAGGAACCGTTTCATCGATCCTCCAATACTCCGAACGGGGCTGCCGAGAGCTTGCGCTGCAAGACAGCCCCTGCCGGGAGGAAATGGTAGGGATGGCCTGAAGGCCATCCGGTTATGCGGAAGTGGTTAGCCGAGAACTGCCTTGATCTTGTCGGCAGCCTGATCGAGCGCATCCTTCGGGCTCATCTGGCCGGTCAGGGCAGCCTGGATGGCATCCTGAATTGCCTTGGAGATCTTCGGCCACTGCGGGTTCGGGCCGCGCGGCTTGGCGTACTTCAGCTGTTCGATGAAGACCTTCAGGGCCTCATCCTTGAGCTTCTCGCCGGTTGCCGGGATGGTGATGTCGGAACGGGCCGGAAGCTGGCCGTAGTTCTTGAACATCTTGTCGTCCTGCGAAGCGAAGAACTCGAGCGCCTTGAAGGCTTCGGCCGGATGCTTCGTGCTGGAGAAGATCGCCCAGTTGAAGTCACCCATCGCGGAGGAACGCTCAGCGCCTTCCTTCGGAACCGGGAGCAGAGCGACGCCCCAGTCGAACTTGGCTTCCTTGCTCATGCGATCGAGTTCCCAGGGACCGGAGATCGCCATGGCGGCATTGCCTGAGTTGAACGTACCGGTGGAATCCCACTGGCCGCGCGTCAGGGTATCCGGAGAAGCAAGCTTCTCGTCCATGATCGTCTTCCAGGTCTCGAGTGCCTTGACTGCACCTTCGGCGTTGATGTTCTGGTAGCCGCCGCCACCCATCTGGGCCCAGGGAAGGAACTGGAAGGTGCCTTCCTCGTTCGCCTTGGCGGAGAAGGCCAGACCGTAAACGTTCTTGGCCGGGTCGGTCAGCTTGCGCGCATCCTCGACGAGCTCGTCCCAGGTCTGCGGCGGCTTGTTCGGATCAAGCCCCTTCGCCTTGAACATGTCCTTGTTGTAGTAGAGCGCGATCGTGTTGGTCGCCTTCGGAATACCGAAGTACTTGCCATCCCATTCGACCGACTTCAGCGGACCGGGGAAATAGTTTTCCGGTTTGATGACCGAGGAGCCCTTGATCATGTCGGTGATGTCGAGGAAGGCGCCGCGCGAGGCGAACATCGCGTGCTCTGGATTGTCGACGGCAATGATGTCAGGCGCCTGGCCGGTGGCATAGGCGCGCATGGCTTCGGTAACGACGTCATCGAACTGGATCAGACGATATTCGATCTTGATGCCATTGTTCTGGGCGTTGAATTCCTTGACCAGGTTCGGCGCCGGCTGGATGTCCTTGTCCAGCGACCAGAGGGTCAAGGTGACGTCTTCAGCCTTGGCAGCCAGGCCGAAGAGAGAAACGCCTGCCAGCGCCAAAGCGCCGACCATTGCAAACTTGCGGATACCCATAGTTCTCCTCCTTTGTGGTTATCCTGTCGGAAGCCGGCGATTCCTCCTCGCCGGCCACGATGTCATCAAACCGGATCGACGACGAAGTCGCCGCCCCGGGCATGCTTGAGGTGGTTAAGCGCGTAGACCTGACCGGTCATCTCCAGCTCGTCGCGGTAAACAGGATCGTGCCAGCCTTCGATGTCGATCGAACCGGACCAGCCTGCAAGACGCAGTTCCGAAATGATGTCCGTCCAGTTGCTGTCGCCGAAGCCCGGCGTACGCATGAAGACGAACTTTTCCTTGCCGAAAATGCCGTGTTCCTTGATGACGTCCCAACGGATCGTCGCGTCTTTGCCGTGCACGTGGAAGATCTTCTTGGCCCACTTGCGAATCTGCGGCAGCGGCTCGATCAGATAGACCATCTGGTGGCAGGGTTCCCACTCGAGACCAATGTGGTCATCAGGCGTTTCGTTGAAGATCAGTTCCCAGGCATCGGGGTTGTGCGCGATGTTCCAGTCGCCGGTCGCCCAGTTGCCATCCATGGCGCAGTTTTCGAAGGCGATCTTGACGCCCTTGTCGGCAGCACGCTTTGCAAGCTCGCTCCAGATTTCCTGGTAACGCGGCAGGCTGTCCGTCAACGGCTTGTTACGGACGCGGCCGGTAAAGCCGGCGATGCAGGTGGCGCCGAAATGATGTGCGTTGTCGATGCAATCTTTCCAGCCCTGCAGCGTCTGCAGGTCGATATCGGTGGTCTCAAGCGGATTGCCGAACATGCCGAGCGTCGAGATGGTGATATCGCGCTCACCGATGGCATCGACGCAGCGCTTGCCGAGTTCGGCCAGATCCTGGCCATTCGTCGTCTGCCAGAAGAAGGGCTCAAAGCTCTCAAAACCCATGTCTGCAATCTGACCGATGCGCTTGTCGGCGCCGCCCTTGGAGGCGCTGACCATGGTACCTACACGAATAGACTTGGCGGGGTTGCTCACAATGTCTTTCCTTATGCTGAAATTTCGATGCGCTTGCCGGTCTTGGCGCTTTCGATCGCACCGAAGACCATGGCGAGGCTTCTGATATTGTCCGAGCTGGCGGTCTCGGGCCGCTTGCCCGTCTTGATCGCCTCGACGAAGCTTGCGATGACGCTGGCGTGGCCGTGCGTCTCTTCTTCATGCGCGGGCTCGGGAACGTTTACGGGCGCAAAGCCGTGAAGAAGTCCCGGCTCAGTGCCGGCGACGGCCGCATTGAAGATATCGCCGCCGTCCCAGGTCAACATTCCCTTGGAACCGACGAGGCGCCATTCGCTTTCCCAGCTGGTGCGCTCGCCTTCGGCACACCAGGAGCCGCGGTAGGTGAAGACCACGTCGTCGGAAAATTCGAAGGTCGCATTGGCGGAGGCGCCATGCTTGTACCAGGAACCGGCCGGATTACGTTCGACGCAATAGACGGCGAGCGGCTTCTTGTCTGCCACATAGCGGGCGGCGTCGAAGGTATGGATCGCCATATCGAGCAACAGAACGTTGTCCATCTCCTCGCGGAAACCGCCGAAATGCGGACCCAGGAAGAAGTCGCAATGGATGGCAGTCAGATCGCCGATTGCTCCGCTCTCGACGAAGCGACGCATACGGCGCACGCCCGAGATGAAGCGACGATTCTGAATGATGGCGTGGATCTTGCCGGTTTCGGCGGCGAGATCGATCAGAGCGGCACCTTCGGCAAGCGACGTCGCCATCGGCTTTTCGCTGAGAACATGGCAGCCCGCCTTCATCGCCGTGGAGACGACGTTGAAACGTGCCGTCGGAATGACGACGTCGAATACGATGTCAGCCTTCGACTTGGCGATAACGTCGGCAAGATCGGTGCCGATGACAGCGCCTTCAAGACCGAATTCGGCAGCGAGTGCTTCCGCCGCCGCCGGATTGACGTCGACGAGGCCCTTGACCTCGATCACGGCCGCGAGAGCCGGGGTTTCCTTGATGGCGCGCAACCAGCCTTTCGACATAGCTCCGCACCCGCATAGAACGGCATTCAATATCACGATTTCCTCCGGTGGATCGTTTCCGGTTTTCCTCCCGAAACGTATCCCGTAAACGTTTACGATACTAAGCGGAAACGTTTCGTGGTGTCAATAGGCCGCACTTGGAGCCAAAATGCTGCGAAAAACACCTGAAAATGCCGGGTCTTAGGGCAGGCTACGCCGCACTGCAGCATCGAAAATTTTTCGGGCGCTCCAGCTGTTTTTTGTGACGCTTTACGGAAGCGTCACACAATCAGGATCGCACGAAAATCGTTCACGTTGGTACCCGTCGGACCGGTAACGAAGAGGTCACCCAGAGCTTCGAAGCCGGTATAGCTGTCGTTGGCGTCGAGCAGCTTTCGCGGATCGATGCCCGCCTCGCGCAAACGCCTGAGGGTGTCGCCGTCGACAAACGCGCCGGCATTGTTTTCAGAACCGTCGATCCCATCCGTATCGGCCGCCAGGACGTGAATGTTCTGCTCGCCGATCGCAAGCGCCATTGCCAGGGCAAACTCGCCATTGCGCCCACCTCGGCCTCCGCGTCCCTTCAGCGTAACGGTGGTCTCCCCGCCGGAAAGGATGACGACGGGCTTGGAAAACGGCCGGTTCCTTGTTGCCACCTCGCGCGCGATCGCGGCGTGGACAAGTGCGACGTCACGCGATTCTCCTTCGATCGAATCCGAGAGGATCACGGCTTCGATCCCGTGGGCGCGGGCAGCAGCGGCGGCAGCCTCCAGGGAGACGCCGGCGGAAGCGATGATGTGGTGTTCGTGGCGGGCAAAGATCGGGTCAGCCGGCCGCGGTGCGTCGGCGGAAGGCGATGCGAGATGATCAATTGCCGCCTGCGGCAATTTCAGTCGGTACTGCTCGACGACCGCCTGCGCCTGCTGGCGACTTGAGCCGTCCGCAACCGTCGGGCCCGATGCGACATGGGCAGGATTGTCGCCTGGTATGTCCGATACGATGAGGCTCACCACACGTGCTTTCGTCGCGGCCGCCAGTCGCCCTCCCTTGATCGTCGACAGGTGCTTGCGCACGACGTTCATGGATGCAATCGGTGCACCGGAAGCGAGCAGAAGCTCATTAAGCGTTATCTCGTCTTGCAATGTCAGGCCAGCCGGCGGCGCCGGCAGCAATGCTGAACCCCCGCCGCAGATCAGAGCGATAACGAGGTCGTCTTCGGTCAATCCCGCGACGGCCTCCATCAGCAGTCCGGAAGCAGTCAATCCAGCCGCATCGGGGACCGGATGAGATGCCTCGATGACCCTGATATTCCTGGTTTCGCAACCATACCCGTAGCGCGTGACGACGATGCCCTCGAGTGGCGTCGGCCAGAGGCTTTCCAGCGCCCGCGCCATCTGCGCGGCTCCCTTTCCGGCTCCGACAACCACGGTGCGACCGCGCGGTGGAGCGGGAAGATGGGACGCAATGCCCGTCAGCGGATCAGCGGCGCGCACGGCGGCCGTAAACAGTTCGGTGAGAAGCTCGCGCGGTTTCATGCTATCTGCCAGTCAGGGGGTGATTGTGAATGCGTCGCTCTCGCCCGGGGCGAGTTCCAGCGGCCAGATCGTATTTTGCGCGCCCTTTGGGTAAAGAGCGGAATAGGCGGGCATCGTCGCAAGAAGTGTCTCGGCGAGCTTGGTACCGAGGTCGCGAAGCGACAGGCGGAAGCAAGTGAGCGTCGGCTGCAGGAACCTGGCGCGAGGCTCCTCGCGAAAACCAATCACGGCGAGATCCCGGCCGGGAACGACCCCCGCCTCGACCATTCGTCGATAGAGCCCGATAGCCATCAATTCGTAGATCAGGATGATCGCTGTTGGCCGGTCCTTGAGTTGCAGCAATTCCGTACCGGCCTGATAGCCGCCCTGCTCGCTGGACTTCACGCGAATAATCAGGCTCGGATCGAACTCGAGACCGTCCCGTTCCAGCGCCTGCCGGTAGGCATCCACGAAGACATAGCCGAGGTTGATGTCGGTGGAAGGGGCGGCAATGGCGATCCGGCGGTGACCCTTGGCGACGAGGCGCTCCACGGCACAGGCCGCCACACCCTCGAAATCCAGGTCGATCCAGGGATAATTGCCGCCGGACGAACTGCGTCCGAGAGCCACGAACGGAATCTTTGCCTTCGAGAGGAAATCGATACGCTTGTCGATGCGCTGCGTTGCCGAGATGATCATGGCATCGACGACGCGGCGGGCGACCATGCGCTTCAGATACTCATGCGG
>UBTY01000071.1 GCA_900468535.1 Hyphomicrobiales bacterium
GGGTTGGGAGGGGCCTGAATAGCGGCCACACGCCCTCACACGCCGCGCTTGTTGCCCCATAGCAGAACGTGCAGATGGGGCAGCACACGGGCTTCGAACCACCGGTCCTCGGTCACCTTGTCGACCAGCCACAGCATCCTGTCCATGACGCCGTCTATATCGACGCGCGCATCATCGTCATCAGGCGGCGGTGGCGTGTGATTTCCGGGCTGCAGATAGACGGAGAGATCAGGATAGCGCGCCGCCGCCTCGCGCGCATAGGCGTAGTCGCCGTCGTCGAAAACGACGATCTTCAGCGCGATGGCAGGCCTGTCGCCTGCCAAGCGAAGACAGTCCTCGAAAGCGTCCCAATCCGTTGCCATACCGCTCGACGGCGGCTTCGGGCTCAGCACCAGCACATCGAGATCGGCAAACCACTCCCTGGCGACGCTCCCCTGCGTTTCCAGCGCGAATTTGTAGCCTTGCGCATGACCGTGGGCGATCAGACTGCCAAGCGGCTGGATCGCCGGATTGCCGCCTGAAAGCGAGATCATCAGCGGCTTGCCACCGGAAAGCCGCGCCACCTCGGCCCAGATCCCATCGACCGTCATTGGCAGCCATTGATCGCGATACTCGCTATCGACAGCATGCAGGCTGTCGCACCACGAACAGCGATAATCGCAGCCGCCCGTGCGGACGAAGACCGTTGGCAGGCCGATCAGCACGCCCTCCCCCTGGATTGTCGGTCCAAAGATCTCGCTGACGCGGATCTGCGCCTCGCGAGCCGCGCTCATGGCCGATATTCCGCCCAGGTCTTCGGCGTCTCGCTGACGCGCACAGCCGAGGTCTCCGGCAGCCGCTCCTTGCACCAATCGTAGAAGTGCCTGGCGAGATATTCAGACGTTACGCGGTCGTGGTTGAACACCTCGTTCAGATGCCGATGGTCGAAACGCTCGTCGATGTAGCGCTTCAGAGGCGAAAGCTCGTGGTAGTCGCGCACAAAGCCGTTCTCATCGAGCTCGGCGGCGGCAAGTTCCACCACGACGATATAATTATGCCCATGCAGCCGCGCGCATTGGTGATCGGCAGGCAGGTGCGTCAGCTGGTGAGATGCGGAGAAGTGGAATTCCTTGGTGATGCGAAACATCACTTCACCTCCCTGGCCGAATAGCCTGATGTCGCGGCTTCCCAGAAATCCGGATCTTCATATGCCGTCGGATCGGCAACGCCGGCCAGATGAAACGCCTCGCGCCGCTCGACACAGGTGCCGCATCGTCCGCAATGGCGCGTACCGCCCTTGTAGCAGGACCATGTCTCGGCAAAGGGCGTCCCGTACTTCGCGCCATCGGTGACGATATCAGCCTTGGAGACGTTGACGTAGGGAGCGAGCAGCGAAACGCTGGCATAGCCATCGAGCGCCTGGTTCTGCATCTCCTGGAAGGCATCGATGAAGCCCGGGCGACAATCGGGATAGATGAAATGGTCGCCGCCATGCACGGCCACGGCAACCGCATCCGCCTTTTGCGCGGCTGCCAGCCCGAAGGCAATGGCCAGCATGATCGCATTGCGGTTCGGCACCACGGTCGCCTTCATCGTCTCCTCTGCATAGTGGCCATCAGGCACGTCGACATCATCGGTCAACGCCGATCCCGTCAGGTGCCGGCCGATGGTGCGGATATCGATAATCTGGTGTGGCACGCCGAGCCGCTTGGCACAAACAGTGGCGAAGTCCAGCTCCTTGCGGTGTCGCTGTCCGTAATCGAAGGAAAGCAGGCCGATAAGTTGATGTTCCGCTGCGACCCTATGGGCGAGCGAAATGGAGTCCAATCCGCCGGAGCAGATGACGATCGTCTTCATGATGAGGATCCCTTGTTTTGACCGGGTGGGCTGCGACCGGTATTTCCTGCGGGTCTTCTAGGCCAAACTGGCCCCGTTGTGAATAGCTGTCGGGCTCCCCATATCGAATCCATGAGCTGACGACGCGGCCGGCCGAAGCCACTGGCGTTTGAAGTCGGCTCGTTTAAGGTTGCGTCAATCGATTCTATCGCGGGGGAGTTTCATGGTTCTGGGCGGCTTTGATATCGTTGTTATCGCTCTGGTCATTTTCGTCATCCTGGTCCTGTTTGCCGGGATCAAGACAGTGCCGCAGGGCTATCGCTACACGATCGAGCGCTTCGGCCGCTACACCCGCACGCTGGAACCCGGCCTCAACCTGATCACCCCCTTCATCGAGCGCGTCGGCGGCAAAATGAACGTCATGGAACAGGTTCTCAATGTGCCGACCCAGGAAGTCATCACGAAGGACAATGCCTCGGTCTCGGCCGACGCCGTCGCCTTCTATCAGATCCTCAATGCCGCCGAGGCCGCCTATCAGGTCTCGAATCTCGAGAACGCCATCCTCAACCTGACCATGACCAACATCCGCTCGGTCATGGGCTCCATGGATCTCGACGAATTGCTGTCGAACCGCGACGCGATCAACGATCGCCTGCTGCGCGTCGTCGACGATGCGGTGCGTCCCTGGGGCATCAAGGTCACGCGCGTCGAGATCAAGGACATCCAGCCGCCGCGTGATCTCGTCGATGCGATGGCGCGTCAGATGAAGGCCGAGCGCGAAAAGCGTGCCCAGGTTCTGGAAGCCGAGGGCTCGAGAAATGCGCAGATCCTGAGGGCCGAGGGCGCCAAGCAGTCGGCCATCCTGCAGGCTGAAGGCCAGCGCGAAGCCGCCTTCAGAAACGCCGAAGCCCGCGAGCGCCTGGCCGAAGCCGAGGCGAAAGCCACGAAGATGGTCTCGGAAGCGATCGCCGCCGGCGATGTTCAGGCGATCAACTACTTCGTGGCGCAGAAATACACCGAGGCGCTGACCTCTATCGGCTCGGCAAGCAATTCCAAGGTTGTTCTCATGCCGATCGAGGCCTCCTCGATCCTGGGATCGCTGAGCGGTATCGGCGCCATTGCCAAGGAGGTCTTCGGCGACGGCTCCACCCCGCTGACACGACCGGTCCGCCAGGTGCCGCCGCGTTCGACGCCGACGATCAATCCCTTCAACCCCGACGGAGACCGATAAGCCATGATCGCCCGGATCGCAGCCGAGCTTGGACCTTGGAGCTGGTGGGTCTCCGGCATGGTGCTGCTGGCCGCAGAGCTGGCGGCGCCCGGTTTCTTTCTGGTGTGGATCGGGATTGCCGCGATCGTCGTCGGGGCCGTTTCGCTACTGTTCTGGGACAGTGCTTTCTGGGTCTGGCAGCTGCAGGCAATTCTCTTTGCCGTCCTTGCCGTCGCCGCCACACTCGTCGGACGAAAGCTGACGAGAGAGCATGGAACGAGCGACGAGCCCTTCCTCAATCAGCGCGGCGCGAGCCTCGTCGGTCGTACCGCGACGCTTGCTGAACCCATCCAGGAGGGACGCGGCCGCATCCGGCTCGACGACACCCAATGGCAGGTCATGGGCCCCGACCTTCCGATCGGCGCGCGCGTCAAGGTCGTCTCCAGCAACGGTCGTGATCTGACCGTCGAGGAAGCCTGATCAGGCGACGCCGATCCTGAGAAGGTCGTGGAAGTGCACGAGGCCAACCGGCCTGTTGTCTTCATCGACCACAATCAATGCGCCGATGTTGTTCTGGTTGAGCATGGCAAGCGCCGCGGTCGCCAGAACCGTCGGCTTCACGGTCTTCGGCGTGCGGGTCATGATATCGTCGACGACGAGCTCGGCCAGATTGCGGGCAAGATTGCGCGCAAGGTCACCCTCGGTGATGATCCCGCAGAGCCGCCCGTCATCATCAAGAATTCCGACACATCCGAAATGCTTGCGTGACAGCGTGGAAATGGCTTCCGGGAGTGGCGTTCCCTTTGCCACCAGCGGCACGCGCTCGCCGGTATGCATGATATCGGCAACATGGCTGAGGCTCGCGCCAAGTTTTCCGCCGGGATGGAAAACGTGGAAGTCGCGGGCGCTGAAGCCCCGCGTTTCCAGAAGAGCGATCGCCAACGCATCACCCATCGCCAGCTGCATCAGCGTCGAGGTCGTCGGCGCCAGTCCGTGAGGACAGGCTTCCTCTTCGTTCGGCAACAGCAACACGATATCAGAGGCCTTCGCCAGCGACGACTGCTCGGAGCATGTCAGGGAAACCAGCGGTATGGAGAAGCGGCGGGTATAGGCGATGATGTTGCGCAGCTCCGCACTTTCGCCGCCCTTCGAAAGCGCGATCACCACATCGGTCGTCCCGATCATCCCGAGATCGCCGTGGTTGGCTTCGGCCGCGTGAACGAAAAAGGCCGGCGTTCCGGTCGAAGCAAGCGTGGCAGCGACCTTCACGCCGATATGCCCGCTCTTGCCGACGCCCGTGACGATTACCCTGCCGGCAATGTTGCTGATCGTCTCAACGGCCCGGATGAAGGGTTCGGCCAGTCCGTTGTCGAATGCGCGCTCGAGGGCTTCAAGTGCACGCCGTTCGGTGGCGACGGTACGCTTCGCAGATTGAAGGATACCGTCTTCGGTGAGATTTGCCGCTGCCTTTGTCATGGCCATGCGTTAGCGGTTTTCATCCGTCGTGTCCATCGGATGACGAAGCTGGGCAATGCTTGTCGTAACTACGGACTTGTGAACTTCTAGCTCGCACATTCGCAACCAAAGATTGATTTTTTCGCGCAACCATGGAATAAGGGCTTAGGGCAACGGGAGAGTTTTTGTAGTGGCAGAAAAGAAGGGCACAGCTCGCGAAGATATAGCGCCAGCGACGAGAACTTGCTTCGTGATGATGCCGATCTCAGATGTAGACGGATATCCAGTTGGACATTTTTCGGAGGTTTACAACCAACTTATCCATCCTGCCGTAGAGGCCGCCGGATACGAGTGCATTCTAGCGACTTCCACAAGCGCCGCACACATGATTCAGCTTGAAGTCGTAACAAGAGTTGCCACTGCCGACTTGTGCATCTGCGACCTTTCTACAAACAATCCAAACGTCCTTTTCGAGTATGGGATCCGACAGGCATTCGATCTTCCCACCGTTCTCATTAAGGACGATCGTACACGACGTATCTTCGACTTAAACGGTTTCCGCGATATCGAATACGACCACACTTTGCGGATCGCTAAAACGCTTTCGACCCGAGAGGCCATAACAAAAGCGATAGCACATACCGTGGATTCAGCTGGCGATGAAACACAGGTATTCTCGCTCGTGAAGTTGATGAAGCTAGCAAAAGCAGCATTACCTGCGGGCGAAGTGAGTCAATCTGACGCTCGTTTCACCCTCATTGAGAACAAACTGGATTCTCTGTCCTCGATGCTGCGGCGAGAGGTTGCCGTTCGGTCCGACGAGGCGCGGATTTCCGTTCCTCGCGAGCCCGACAGGTTGAATTTCCGGAACGGTTACGATGCTCGTTTTCGCCCCGAAGGTCTCATTGTGTTCAGCAGAGAAGGCGGCACAAAGGAGATATATCGCGATCAACCGAGCCTTGAGCGGTCCGATTTCTGGAAAAGTCTTGGAGTGGGAGCGCGCGACAAGGTCAGCGAAAAACTAATTGAGTACTGCCCCGACTTTATTCCCTTTTAAGAAATTGCAGAACCATATCAAATAGCCGAGCAAGTAGAGAGTTTTTTGCAGCAAGGCGCAGGGCAGCCTCTCTACGCCCCTCACTCGCAGCGGCTAAACGACCAGCGACCCCTGCTTCATACATGCGGCAGCGAGAAGTCCTTACGTCGCCATCATTCGGAGCAATAGCAACTGCTGCTGCCTCAGGCATGCCACTGTCCGCGGGCGTCCGGAGGACTTCTAAATTCCTCAATCGGTGCACAGCGCGACGAATCGAGAAGAGCGCTCTAGCGCTGCACCGGAACGTGCCTCATTCAAGCAAAAATATGATTGTAGGCTATATATTTCCATGGCAAGCCTCCGGCATGAACGCGTGTCCATCGGCTGGCAGTTGGCCAAACGCAACGAATGATTAACCACGAGGGTTTACGTTCGGGTAATAATTCGAAGCATGCCGAGCGCACATTTATGGTCCATTGGAGAAACACGAGCAGTCTGACGCCGCTCCGCGCGGCGAGCATTGCCGTGTCGGCAGCACTCTGCTGCCTGGCGCTCCAACCCGGTCACGCACAGGCGCAATCCGCCCAGACGCGCTCGACTTCAAGCGCACCGGCCGCACCGCTTTCGCCGATCGGCGATGACAGCGCCAATACCGACGATGCGTCGGTACCGAAAGCCGCGTCCGCCGACGACGATGCGACCGCCGCCGACACAACGGCAAAGAAATCCGGAGATCAGCAGATCAGCGACGAGACGACGGGCTCGATCCTTGATGAGGACATGCTGCGTCTCAACACGCGCGAACCGGCTCTCGACGATCGCCTGCCCAAACGCAAAGCGGAATCGTACGTTTCGACCGAGGAAACGCCGGGGATCCGCGTCGGCACGTTCGTGCTGCGCCCGACGGTAACGCAAAGCGTCAACGTCGAGACGAAGCGGGATGGCGGCGTCAAGCAGACACGCGGCTTCCTCGAAACCGATATGCTCGCCACCCTCACGTCCGACTGGGCCCTGCACCAGCTGACGGTCACCACCCAGGGCGCCTGGCAGCAGAATTTCACCGGCGAAGGCGAAGAGCAGCCGGACTTCAGGCTCAATGGCGATCTGCGCCTCGATCTGCCTCAGGATACCACCGCGCATCTGACCGGCGGCTACCGTTTCTACCGCGAGGATACCGACGATCCGAATGCCGTCCAGGACGCCGACAAGCAGTCCGATGTCCAGGAATTCTCGACCGGCGCCTCGATCGAGCGCGACTTCGGCATCTTGCGCAGCAGCACCGGCATCGACCTGACGCGGACGATCTATTCGGACGCCACACTGAGCGACGGCACGACGGTAAACCTCAGCGACAGAAACCAGACGAGCGGCACGCTTCGTGGCCGTATCGGCTATGAATTGTCGCCTGCCCTCATTCCCTTCCTCGAGGCGAACGTCGGCAAGACGGTCTACGACGATACGGTCGACAGCGCAGGCTATAACCGCTCCGGCCAATCCTACGGCGCCAAGGTCGGCGTCGAAGTCGACATGGGCGAGAAGCTGCGCGGCGAGGTCGGGATCGGCTATGAGGTCGCAACCTTCGATGACGATCGCCTGTCGGATATCGACGCGGGCGTTGTCGATGCCCATCTCCTGTGGTCGCCCTTGCGCGGCACAGATGTCGATTTCGGTTTGCAGACCAGCATCCAGCCTTCCACGACGGCAGGTGAGTCGGGCTACGTTTCGCATGCACTGACGACGACGGTCACGCACCAGTTGCGCGACAATCTGGTCGGCACCTTCCTCGGCGGCATCACCTTGCGCGACTATCCCTCGGACAGCTCGACCAACGACGAGACCGTCTATACGACGAGCGCCGGACTGACCTGGAACATCAATCGCTACCTCGATCTGACCACGACGATCGGCTACGAAGTGACCTCCAGAAAAACAAGCGCCGACTCGCAGCAACTGCGAGCCGGCGTCGGTCTCAAACTCAAACGCTGATTGCTCAGATACCCTTGAGCAGCGCCTTGAAGCCTTCTTCGACGGTCGGGCGGATATCCGCACGCTCGAGCGCAAAGGCGACGTTGGCGAGAATGAAGCCATCCTTAGCGCCGCAGTCGTAGGTCGTGCCCTTGAAGTGGTAACCGGCGAAATCCTGGTCCTTCAGCAGCTTCAGCATGCCGTCGGTGAGCTGGATCTCGTTGCCGGCGCCACGCTCCTGGGTCTCGAGGATCTTGAAGACCTCGGGCTGCAGGATGTAGCGACCGTTGATGAAGAAGTTGGAAGGTGCCGTGCCCTTGGCCGGCTTTTCGACCATGCCGGTAATCCGGAAACCGTCGCCGATTGCGTCACCGACGCCGACGATGCCGTACTTGTGCGCCTGGTCAGGTTCGCACTCCTCGACGGCGATGATGTTGCCGCCGCTCTGGGCGTAGAGGTCGATCATCCCCTTCATGCAGCCCTTGCCTTCGCTCTTCATGATCATGTCAGGAAGAAGCAGGGCGAAAGGCTCGTGTCCGACGATCTCGCGGGCGCACCAGACCGCATGTCCGAGGCCGAGCGGCTCCTGCTGGCGGGTGAAGCTGACGGTACCGGCCTTGGGAAGCTGGCCGGCAAGCAGCGTCATTTCCGCCTTCTTGCTGCGCTCGCGCAGGGTCTGCTCAAGCTCGAAATGGATGTCGAAGTAGTCTTCGATGATGTGCTTGTTACGGCCCGTGACGAAAACGAAATGTTCGATCCCAGCCTCAAGAGCCTCGTCAACGACATACTGAATGATCGGCTTATCGACGACCGTCAGCATCTCCTTCGGAACCGCCTTGGTAGCCGGAAGGAAGCGGGTCCCCAGACCTGCGACCGGAAATACAGCTTTGCGAACTTTCTTATGCTCTGCCACACAATCCTCCTGCAGTGATTTCACCGCTTGAAATAAAAGGCATTTTTGATTGGACTAGACGAAATTTGCTACTCTTTTGCAAATGGTGACTGCGTTCATGGGTCATGGTAAAGAATTTGTTGACTCCGTTCGGTTAGTCTCAGGTCTGAGCGGGCTTGCGCGCTCTGCTGTGCCTGAAACGAAAGGACGGATGACCGCCGATGACTCAAAATCACAGAAACTCCCTTCGTGGTCTTGCTATCGCATTCATCGTGACCGCGACTGCCGGTCTGGCCCCCCTCAACGCGAAGGCCGCCGACCAGCGATTCCAGAAGTGGATCGCGGACTTTTATCAAACTGCCGCGCAAAATGGCATCAGCAAGGCAACCTACAGGAAAGCCTTCTCCGGCGTCACGGATCCGGACCCGACGGTGCTCGAAAAAGCTGCCTATCAGCCTGAATTTACAACGAAAATTTGGGACTATGTAGATTCTCGTGTAAACCCGTACACGGTGCAGATCGGCCGCAAGATGGCCGCAAAACATGCCTCTACGCTGAACGCGATCGAGCGTCATTTCGGCGTCGACAAAACGATTCTCCTCGCCATCTGGTCGATGGAATCCAACTATGGCGCAGTTCTCGAGAAGGACGACAGGCTGCATTACGTTCCGCGCGCGCTGGCAACGCTTGCCTATGCCGACGAACGCCGCGCCAACTTCGCCAAGAAGCAGCTCGTTGCCGCGCTGAAGATCCTTCAGAACGGCGACATCTCGCCCGACGGCATGACCGGTTCTTGGGCAGGCGCCATGGGCCACACGCAATTCATTCCGACCAGCTACCTTCTTTACGCTGTGGATGCCGATGGGAATGGCCACCGCGATATATGGAATTCCGTACCCGACGCGCTGGCAACGTCGGCGAATCTCCTCATGAAGAACGGCTGGGAAGCCGGCAAGACATGGGGCTACGAAGTGAACGTCCCGCAGAATGCGGCAAAGCAGGTCGGCAAGACCCACACGCTGGCGCAATGGGCAGCCATGGGTCTGGCGCGACCGAACGGCAAGGGCTTCCGTGATGGCGGCAGCAAGGCCATCCTGAAAATGCCGGCCGGTCCGAACGGCCCCGGATTCCTGATGACCAGCAACTTCTTCACCATCAAGAAGTACAACGCCTCCGACAGCTACGCGATCGCAGTCGGTCTGCTGGCGGACGAGATTGCCGGCTACGGCGGCATGAAACAGCGCTGGCCGCGGCCGGACGGCACACTGGACGTCAAGGAAAAGTTCGAACTGCAGACACGCCTGAAGGCGCTCGGCTATTATGACGGCGAGGTGGACGGCAACTTCGGCAGCGGCTCCAAGGCCGCAATCGCAGCCGTTCAGGGCCGCATGGGCTTGCAGCAGGACGGCGAGCCTTCGCTGCCCCTGCTGAATGCGCTTCGCAAGTAGGACCAGTGTCCGCACCCTACGTTTTGAGGTGTGGACGCGTCCGCCGCTCCGTGAGAAAATGGCGGCAGATGCGAGGCTGTTGACATGCGTAACCGAGTAACGAAAAAAACGGCCCGATGGGGCGCGATCGGCGCCGCCGCCTTGGTGTTTTCCTCCGGCATCCTGCCTCCGCATAGTGCTGCCGAGGCGCAGGAACGCTATTACCAGCGCCGTTCCATTCTCGATTTCTTCCTCGGCCGCCGCTACATCGACGATTACCCGCCAGCTCCGAATGAGAGCGCGCCACCGCGCTCCATTCCCAAGAAGAAGAAGACGGTTCCGAAAGCAACTGTTGCTGCTCCCCGCCCCGCCCCGCCAGTCGCGCCACCGGAAGAAAAGGCCGTCGAGAAGCTAGACACCGCCCAGAAGATCCTCGTCGTCGGCGACTTTCTTGCCGGTGGGCTCGGCGTTGGCATGGACGCCGCTTTCCAGGATTCGCCGGGTGTCGTGATCGAAACCCACAGCAACGTCGCCTCTGGCCTCGTTCGCGACGATTATTACGATTGGCCGTCGCAGCTGACCAAATTCATGGACGAGAGCAAGCCGGCGATGGTGGTCGTCCTGCTCGGCGCCAACGACCGGCAGCAGATGGTGACCGACAGCGGCAAGGAGAAATTCCGGACCGACGGCTGGTTTGCCGAATATCAACGCCGCGTCGCAAGCTTCGGCAAGGAAGTGACGGCCCGCAAGATTCCCCTGCTCTGGGTCGGATTGCCGGCTTTCGATTCTGCGGCGATGACCGCGGATGCACTGCAGATGAACCAACTCTACCGCAAGCAGGTCGAGAGCGTCGGCGGCGAGTTCGTCGACGTCTGGGACGGCTTCGTCAACGAGAACGGCGAATTCATCGTGACCGGCTCCGACGTCAACGGCCAGCAGGTGCGCCTCAGAACATCCGATGGCATCAATCTGACGGAGGCAGGCCGCCGCAAGCTCGCCTTCTATGTCGAAAAGCCCGTTCGCCGCATCCTCGGCACGCAGGCGAGCCCCGACCTCGTCCGCCTCGACAGCAGCAATGTCCCGGCGCTCGATCTCTCCTCCAATCCGGCCGACCACACCGATCCGATCAGCCTTTCCGACCCCAATCTCGACGGCGGAACAGCACTCCTCGGCGGAGCCGCGCAACCCGTTTCCGCCGGCAAGTCACCGCGTGACAGACTGGTGCAGGACGGCGAGATGGCCCCGCCGCCGGCGGGCCGCGTCGACGACTACTCGATGACGCCGGCAAAACCGGCCGAGCTGTCCGCGAAATAGAAGAGACCGCAGGCAGACGCCATCAACCCGTTACCTGAGTGTCGCTCCAGACGAGGGAGCGACCATCGGCGGATTTGACTTCCAGCCGAGCGACTGGCGCGCGTTTGTCCCGGTCCACCAGCGAAGAACGAGCCTCCCCATCCGTGAACAGGTAGTCTTCGCCCCATTGGCGGAGTGCGACGATGACGGGAAACAGACCGCGCCCTTTCGGCGTAAGGACGTATTCGCGGTACGCGCTTCCATCCGAGGCCGGCACGGTTTCGAAAATCCCTCGCTTCGTGAGGTCGCGCAATCGGGTCGACAACACCCCCTTGCTGATGCCCAGCCCGTTCTGGAATTCGCCGAAACGACGCTTGCCGTCGAAAGCGTCGCGGATGATCAGGAGCGACCACCAGTCACCAATGGCATCAAGAGAGCGCGCAACTGGGCAACCGGCATTCCACAGGCTAACGCGTTTCACCATCAGCACCGATCTCCAATCTCGAATCTGGTTCTATCTTAGAACTGGATTTGAGATGAGCCAAGTGGTTTCAACGTCCAACGGAATTGACATCACGAGGAGCTGACGATGGGCGAGAATACCGCAAATGCCGCGAACACAGTTGCGGCCCAGGGGCTTTCGAAAGCGCAAACGCTTATCATCGCCGCGGCAGCAGGCATGAGCGTAGCCAACATCTATTACGCCCAGCCCCTGCTCGATCTCATGGCACATGACATCGGTATTTCGTCTTCCAGCATCGGCCTTGTCGTCACGCTGACGCAGGTTGGATACGGGCTGGGCTTGATCTTCATCGTGCCGATCGGCGACCTCACCGACCGCCGAAAGCTCATCATCGTCCAGGGATTGCTTTCAGCGATCGCTCTCGCCGTCGTCGCGACGGCTGGAGCGAAAACGATACTGCTGGCCGGCATGGGCGCTGTCGGATTGCTGGCTGTTCTCGTTCAGATACTCGTTGCCCAGGCCGCGGCACTGGCGACGCCAACGCAACGCGGCAGCGTGGTCGGCACGGTCACCAGCGGCGTCGTAACGGGCATCCTCGCAGCTCGATCCGTGGCCGGTACGATTGCCGATTTCGGCGGATGGCGGATGGTTTATCTGACATCTGCGCTGCTCACGGTCGCGATGGTCTGTATCCTTGCGCGGGTGTTGCCGCGACGAGCGGCAGAGCGTCAGCCGGACACCTATCTCCAAGCTCTCCTCTCCGTTCCACGCACGTTCCTGAGTGAACCGGTTCTGCTCTTTCGAGGCATACTCGCGCTCCTGATCTTCGCATCCTTCAGCACGTTCTGGACCGCGCTGGTGCTGCCGCTCAGTACCCCGCCGTTCTCCTATTCCCATACCTTGATTGGTCTGTTCGGGCTGGTTGGACTGGCTGGGGCCATCGGAGCAACATGCGCTGGAAGACTTGCAGATAGAGGCCACGGCCGATCGACGACCGGAATTTCGCTGGCGCTCCTGCTGGCATCCTGGGGACTGATCGCTTTCCTCCCACTCTCCATTTCGGTGTTGTTGATTGGCGTGTTCCTGCTCGACCTGGCGGTACAGGCCGTCCACGTGACCAACCTCAGCGTCATCGTGAATCGGCATCCGCAAAAGAGCGGTCGCCTGATTGGAGGCTACATGATCTTTTACTCGGTCGGCAGCGCTGTCGGTGCGATCGCCGCCACGGCAACCTACGCGCGGTATGGCTGGCCGGGGATTTCCGTCGTCGGAGCAGCTTTCAGCGGGATTGCGCTCGCGGCGTGGATCGCCAGCCGCTTTTCAGCGAACGCAGCTCGAACGACTCGCTTGGCCGAATGTCGCCGCGGATGAAGACCTTTGGGACGATAGCAAGCATCGACAGCTGACCGCTCTGCGCCATTACGAGGCGTTAGATGAGTGTCGTTCGTGCGCTATTCTGTGGGACCAATGACACCAAACTGTCGTCGGCCCTCCGGGAGCCATGATGCCATCATGGGAAGCTCAGGTCCAAACCGACCATCCTGCTAAGGTAGAAGGCGAAGAGCCCCACGCATAAGAGCGATAGCAGGAAGACTGCGGCCATCTTGCCGCCCGTACGTAGCACCGCACCTCTCTGCCCATTCGCCGCTTGATCGTAGTGCCACTTGATGGCGAAGTACATGCCCGCGCCCAGCACGAGAACCTTGAAGGTAACGAAGACTACAGGAACCCAATCCATAATAATGACCCTCAGTGCATAAGTTACGCGCCTTATGATCCTATTTTGGGCAAACGCATACCACCACTTATGCAACGCTGATATGTAGTCGCAGGTGGGGTTGGTGGCCCCGTATCGTTTGGTTCGGGCATGACCGCTTAGGGCCAGTAGGCGGGCTGTCGTACAGCGCCACACAAAAATCGCGAATACTCACTGGGGACGAGACAATGGATGATTTTCATAAGAAACGCATGCTCGTTGAATTCCTGAGAAAGCACAACTTGGCGGTAATCGCGACCTGCCATCGTGATGGAAAACCGGAGGCTGCTACGATCGACTTCTCGGTGCGCGACAATCTTGAGGTGGTGTTCAGTACATTCGAGGAGACGCGAAAGTTCGACAATCTCGCGGAGCGCCCCGGCGTCGCCTTCGTAATCGGATGGAACGATAACATCACGGTTCAATACGAGGGTGAGGCAACAAGAATTCCTGCCACGGATATCGAACAATACCAGGAGGCTTATCTCAACAGCCTTCCGGCCGCCAGGGAGTTCATCGACAGAGGGGCCGTGATGTTCAAAGCGACGCCGCGATGGATTCGATATTCCGATTTCAACCAGGAGCCTCCCGAACTGATCGAGATTCAATTCTGAAAAACGCAGGCACCATGCGCGTTACGACGAGTCGTTTGCGTCGCTCATATGCGTGCGAGCGGTGATGAGGGGCCCTAATTGCCGCGATGGTATTAAGCCGCCGTCCGCTTTGGGCCAGCAGCCGACCACTTTGCGCCGATTTCGTTGAAAAAC
>UBTY01000038.1 GCA_900468535.1 Hyphomicrobiales bacterium
ATGCCGTGGATCGAGGGATCGTCGTTCAGCGAGGCAACAAGGGTGGCAAGCTCTTCCTGGCTGGTTTCTTGCGGCAGCGTGTGCTGGACGGACTTGAAGCCACACTCCTTGGCCATCTTGCTCTTCGAATTGACATAGGCATGGCTGGCCGGATCGTCACCGACGATGACCACAGCAAGGCCCGTCGTCACGCCGCTCTGCTTTTGCAAAGCCGATGTCGCGGCCTTCACCGTCTCGATTACCGAAGCTGCAACCTGTTTGCCGTCGATTACTGTCGTCATGTCCTACCCAACAAAGGCCCTTGTGTGGTTGCTCGCGTTCACGCTGATTGGTGAATGCAAAGCGGCTGCGGGACACTAGGTCGACATGCCGGCAACCTCAATGCGACGCTGACATATTTTATCAAATCTATCATTGGGAAAGGAAAACGCTGATGTAATCCATCAGGACTGATCGGCCATGCGACGCGGACCTCAGACTACTTTTCGGCGGGATCGCGACTGCTTCCCTTTGCAGGGACGATGGGATCGCCTTCAGCGCGATCGCGGTGGAGGGCCGCGCGCGCGAGCAGCATGAAGGTCACAGGGGTCGTGACGGTGACGAAAGCGCCGATCAAGATCTCGTGGATCACCAGACGCTCCGACGCGACCGAAAAGAAGACCATCGATGCCAGCATGATAGCACCGACACCCCAGCTGGTGCCGAGCGTCGGCGCATGGATGCGCTCGTAAAAGGTTGGCAACCGCAGAAAACCGATCGCGCCGATGAGGGCGAGCGACGCGCCGATCAGCAAAAGTCCGGCGACGGTCGTGGCCGCCCAAAGCGGCAGATCGGTGCTGTCATGGATCATTCGATAACCTCCCCGCGCATCAGGAATTTCGCAAGCGCCACCGTCGCCACGAATCCGAGCATACCGATCACCAAAGCGGCCTCGAAATAGACGCCACGGCCAGTGCCAACGCCGAAGGTGACCAACAGCAGCATCGCGTTGACGTAGAAAGTGTCGAGCGCGATGATGCGGTCCTGCGCACGCGGTCCGATGAACATCCGGATCGACGCGATCGCCATTGCCGCCACCAGCATCAGCTGCGCGACCGAAACCGCCGTGAAAAGAATGATGGCGCTCATGCGAATATCTCCATCAACAGTTTCTCATACCGGTTCTTGATGGTGTCGCGCCAAACCGCCTCATTCTGGATGTCGAGGACGTGAAGAAGAACTGTATTGTCGTTGGAATCGTATTCGAGCCAGGCCGATCCCGGGGTACTGGTCAGGATGACGGCGAGCAGCGCCAGAGCGAACTGGTTTCTGATCTCGAGGTGAATGGTCAGAAAACCCGGACTATGCCGCTGACGGCCACTTCGAAGAATGACCCACGCAACCGCGAGGTTCGATACGACAATATCGTAGACCACCCGGAAAAAGAGCTTCGGCAGCAGGTACCACTTGGCAAGGTTCGGCCTTTCCGGGCGCAACGAAGCCATGGCCCATGACGCTACCACGGCGACGATAGCGCCCAGTACGAACTGGCCGAGCGTGAACCCGTTGAGAAGCAGCCACATCAGTACCAGACAAGCGGTCAGAATCGGATAAGGAAACATCTAGTGGCTCCCCGTTTCGCTGCCGGCGCCGCTTGCCTTGTAGTCCGGAATCCGCACAGCCTTGCTGACCGCATCAATGTAGACACTGGGTTTGCGCAGCGTTCGGATGGTCGAATCCATATATTGCATTGCCGGCCCAGCCTGCACTGTCAGGCCAAGTGTCAGCAACAGCAGGAACATGACGGGCACGATTTCGATGACCAGAACCCGCGGCACGGTTCCCTCGATCGAGCTCCAGAAGGTTCGGATGCCCGCTCGCGTCATGGAAATCAGCGCCGCCACTCCAGACAGGATAACGAGCGTAATGAGTGTCCAGATCGCGGCAGTCGGCGGCACTCCGATCGCGCCCGTGCCCATCATCGCCGAAAGCATGGCGAACTTTGCGACGAACCCGGAAAGCGGCGGAAGGCCGGAAAGCAGGATCGCGCAGGCTGCAAAGCAGACACCGAGGATGGCCATTGTGCCGGGCATGGCGACGCCATCAGCCTCCTCGGGCTCGTCCTCTTCCGCATCGCCATAGGCTTCCATCGTAACCGCGAGAACGTTCGCTCCCGCATCCTGGCCGCGTTCCACGAGTTCGATCAGCATGAAGAAGGCACTGATCGATAACGTCGAACTGACGAGATAAAGCAAGCCGCCGGAGGATATCGCTCCGTCATTGATGCCAAGCACCATCAACAGCGTGCCCGAAGACACCAGAACAGAGAACCCGGCGAGTCGACCGAGCGCCTGAGAGGCAAGCACGCCGATGGTGCCAAAGATGATCGTGGCCATGCCACCATAAAGAAGAACGACATTGCCGAACCCCGAGGACGGCCCTTCCCCAAAGAGGAGCATCGTCAACCTCAGTATCGCGTAGATGCCAAGCTTGCTCATGATCGCAAAAATACCGGCGACCGGCGCCGAGGCAGCGCTATAGGCCGGCGGAAGCCAGAAGCAGAGTGGCCACATCCCGGCCTTGATCAGAAAAACGATCCCGAGAATACCCGCTCCAGCCTCCATCAACATGCGGCGATCGGGCTCGATGTCGGGAATGCGGGCGGCGAGATCGGCCATGTTCAGCGTTCCGGCGGTGCCGTAGATCAAGCTGACGCCGATCAGGAAGAGAAGCGCCGCCACGAGATTGACCGCGATGTAGTGCATGCCCGCCTTCACACGCAACGGACCGGAACCGTGCAGCAGGAGGCCGTATGATGCCGCGAGCATCACTTCGAAGAAGACGAAGAGGTTGAACAGGTCCCCCGTCAGGAAGGCACCATTTACACCCATCAGCAGCAACTGGAACATGCTGTGAAAGTGAGCGCCGACGGCGTGCCATCGCGCCATCGAGAAGACCAGCGCGGGGACCGCCAGCAGCGCCGTCAAGAGCAGCATCAACGCAGAGAGCCCGTCGAGAACCAGAACGATCCCGAAGGGTGCAGCCCAATTCCCGAGAAGATACACCCCGTCGAAATCATTCGGACCACTCTCGATGCGGAAAAGCAGGAAGGCGACGAATGCAAGAATGACCGTGGCGGCGAGGCTGATCATAGCCTTGGTGGTGCGGCGGCGCTCATCGACGAAGAGCAGAACAGCGCTCGTGACGAGCGGAATGAGGATTGGCGCAATGACGAGATGGTGTGTCCAGCTGTTCATCGCGGTTCGTTCCTGCCATCGACATGGTCATTGCCGGTCAATCCACGGGAAGCGAGCAGGACCACAAGAAAAAGCGCGGTCGTTGCAAAGCCGATGACAATAGCCGTCAACACGAGCGCCTGCGGCACCGGATCGGCAAGCGCCGTGGCCGGAAGCCCATCGCCAAGGATGGGCGGCACGTTGGCCTTGACGCCACCAACGCCGAAAATGAAGAGATTGACGGCGTAGGACAACAGCGAGAGCCCGACAATAACCTGGTAGGTTCGCGGGCGCAGGATCAGCCAGATCCCGCAACTCGTCATCACCCCGATCGCGATCGACAAGATCAGTTCCATTACGCCTCCTCCGACTTGACGGTCTCTGTCGCACGAAGGCGGTTGATGCGGATCGACTGGTGCGCGAGTGCAACGAGGATGAGGACCGTCGAGCCAACGACCAGACTGAAGACACCGAGATCGAACAGAAGCGCGGTCGCCGCGGGCATTTTTCCAATCAGCGGCAGTTCGATGTAGCGGGAGTGGGTCGTCAGGAACGGATAACCGAATAGCCAAGCGCCGGCACCCGTCAGGAATGCCGTGAGCAATCCCGCCCCCATCCAGCGCAACGGAAGAATACGAATGCGATCTTCCGCCCAGCGCGTCCCGCCCGCGAGATACTGAAGCAGGAAGGCGATCGACAGCGTCAATCCAGCCGAGAAGCCGCCACCCGGCAAATCGTGACCGCGCATGAAGATGTAGACCGCAAACGTAATGACCACAGGGAACAGCCACTGCATGATCACGGAAGGCACAAGCAGGTAGTCGCGGACGGTATCTCCTGCCGAGCGCTCCGGACGCTCTTCATCGAAGCGGTTCTGGATCTGCTGCTGTTCCGGCATCCCCATGCTGTCGTCCGCAGGGCGGAAGCGGCGAAGCAGCGCATAGACCGTTAGGGCAACGACACCGAGAACGGCGATTTCCCCGAGCGTGTCGAAGCCTCGGAAGTCGACTAGAATGACGTTGACGACATTGCGGCCGCCACCGAGCGAATAGGCGTTTTCCAGGAAGTAATTCGCGATCGCGTCCGGCACCGGCATCGTCATGACCGCGTAGGCCATCAACGACATCGACACGCCACACACGACGGCAAGTGCGAAGTCGCGGAAGCGACGGAACCTCGAACGCAACGTCATCGTCTCGCCGAACCCCTCGCTCCGCTTCGGCAGCCACCGAAGACCAAGGAGGATCAGGACTGTCGTGACGATTTCGACCAGCAGCTGGGTAATGGCCAGATCAGGCGCCGAGAGCCAGATGAAAGTCGTGCAGACAATCAATCCGACACCGCCGAGCATGATCAGCGCCGCAAGCCGATGGTATTTCGCGAGATAGGCCGTGCCGATGGCAAGGCATATGCCGATCGCCCACAATGTCGCGAATACCGGATCTATCCCCGAATTGGTGAAGGGTCGGCTCTGAAACCCTCTGAGATAAAGTGGCAGCAGGCCGGCAGCAAAGCCCATCACCACGACCCAGCGCAGCTGTTGTTGGAGCCTGCGTGTTCCAAGTCGCTGTTCGGCGATACGAGCCCAACGCCAGGACACTTCGACCAGGATACGCTCGAAGATACGTTGCCCCTTGAGCTTTCGGAATATGGGCGGACCATCTTCGCAACGCGCGAAGTAGTCCTTCAGCACCACATAAATCGCCACGCCCCCGGCAAGCGCTATCGCGCTCATGATCAGGGGAAGATTGACGCCATGCCAAATGGCGAGGCTGTATTCCGGCGTGTCCTCACGAAGAACGCTGACGACAGCCGTATGCAGGAAGGGACCGATCGACAGCGCGGGAATGATACCAACGACAAGGCAGAGGACGACGAGAAGCTCGATCGGGAAGCGCATCCAGCGCGGCGGCTCGTGCGGGTTCGCGATCGGCAGGTCGGTCGGCGGCGGGCCGAAGAAAACGGTGTGAATGAAGCGCAGCGAATAGGCGACGCTGAAGGCAGCGGCCAGCGTCGCGACATAGGGCAGAATTCGGTCAAGGATCGAGTCCGCGTGCGTCTCCACCGCCTCGGCGAAGAACATCTCTTTCGACAGGAAGCCGTTCAGAAGCGGAACGCCGGCCATCGCAGCACTCGCGACGATCGCGAGAGTCGCAGTGAACGGCATGAACCTGAACAATCCGCTGAGCCTTCGCATATCGCGCGTGCCGGTCTCGTGATCGATGATCCCGGCGGCCATGAACAACGACGCCTTGAAGGTGGCGTGATTGAGCATGTGGAAGATCGCTGCGACCGTCGCCAGCGGGCTGCCCAGACTGAGCAGCGTCGTGATCAGGCCGAGGTGACTGATGGTGGAATAGGCCAGCAATCCCTTCAGATCCCGCTGGAACATGGCGAAGTAGGCGCCAAGCAGGAGCGTGATGATCCCTGCCGCACCGACGATCCAGAACCATTCCCAGGTGCCTGAAAGCGCCGGCCAGAAGCGGGCAAGCAGGAATACACCAGCCTTCACCATTGTTGCCGAATGCAGAAAGGCCGATACCGGCGTCGGCGCGGCCATCGCGTTCGGCAGCCAGAAATGGAACGGAAACTGAGCACTCTTCGTCAGCGCGCCGAGCAGAATAAAGATCAGCGCCGGCAGATAAAGGGGGTGAGCACGAATGATGTCGCCGGAAGCGAGGATCTTGTCGAGGTCGTAGCTGCCGACGATGTTTCCGAGCAGAATTAGGCCGATCAGCAGGCAAAAGCCGCCGATCCCGGTGACCGTCAGCGCCATTCGCGCTCCGTCACGCGCCGCGGCGCTGTTGTGCCAATAGCTGATCAGCAGGAACGAGAAAATGCTCGTCAGCTCCCAGAAAACCGACAGCAGGATCACGTTGCCTGAAATTACGATCCCGAGCATGGCCCCCATGAAGGCCAGCAGGAATGAGAAGAAGCGCGTAACGGGGTCTTCTTCCGACATGTAGTAGCGTGCGTAGAGGACGACGAGCAAACCGATCGCGGTCACCAGCATGGCGAAAATCCATGCAAAGCCATCCATCCGCAACGTGAAATCAAGCCCAAGCTGCGGGAGCCATTGCAGCTTGTAATAAACCACGCCTCCGCCTGAGACCGCGGGATAGTTAATCGCGGTGAGAAGTAGGGACGCCAGCGTAACCGCACCGGCCAGCCCCGCCGGCAGGCGGCGCGACGACGTGTTCAACAGGAACACGGAAAGAAAGCTTCCGAGAAAGGGAAGGACAAGCAGCGCAAGAAGAGAGATCGATCCGCCTGTTATCCCAACACCTTATTCCTTCGCTTTTGCCTCCGCCAAGTCCACCAGCAGCCACAGAATCAACCGCTGGTCTTTCGGCGAGAATTGCCTTATATGAAAGATAGTAACCAATATGGGCAGCTTTGCGCAATGGGTCACGCGAACAATTCGAAGATTCTGACACCGGCACTTTGTCGCGCAGCGCGAGGCCTCCTCGATTGGACCCAAACGGACCTCGCCGATCGCTCGGGTGTGTCTCGCAGTACGATCAAGGATTATGAGGGCAGCCGACGCCACGAAGTGCACCGTGCCACGGAAGCGCAGTTACGGCTAGCCTTCGAGAGTGGCGGCGCCACTTTTGTCTGCCTTGAGGATGAAACGGTGGCGCTTTGCACCAAGCGCGTGACAAACACCTGAACTTCACCGCGGATCGGAGACCTGGCGCATTGCGCCAGATCGTCAAAGCAGCATCGAAGCGCCGCGGTCGAGATAGGTATCGAGAAACTGCTCGAGACGCGGATGACGCGGCTTCTTGAAGACCTCCTGCGGGGGACCGGTGAAGAGGATCTTGCCGTGATCGAGAAAAGCAATCTGCTGCCCGACCGTGGCCGCAAAGCCAATCTCGTGTGACACAACCACCATGGTCATGCCTTCCTTCGCGAGGTCGCGCATGACGTTGAGCACTTCGCCAGTCAGTTCGGGGTCAAGCGAGGATGTCGGCTCGTCGAAGAGCATGATCTTCGGCTTCAAGGCGAGCGCGCGGGCGATCGCCACGCGCTGCTGCTGGCCGCCGGAGAGTTGCGAAGGATAGTGCCCTGCCCGAGCTTCGAGGCCAACCTTGACGAGTTGCGCCATGGCGCGCTCCTCGGCCTCCTTGCGGTTCATTTTGTGAACGGTCTTCAGGGCTTCACTGACGTTGCCGAGCGCGGTCATGTGAGGCCATAGATTGAACTGCTGGAACACCATACCGATCTGCGCACGGATCGCACGATTGGCGGCGGGGGAAATACGCTCGCGCACGCCTTGGGCGTTCTCCGTGAAGCCAAGAACTTCGCCATTGACCGTGATCGTGCCCGATGTTGCCTCTTCCAGAAAGGCCATGCAGCGCAGAAGCGTGCTCTTGCCCGAGCCGGATGGGCCGATCAGGCACGACACCTGACCCTGCGGAATATCAAGACCGACGTCCTGCAGGACGGTGGTTTCTCCGAACCGCTTGACGAGATTTTTGACTGCGATCGCGGGAAGGCTCATGCGTTGAAAAACCTGAATCTGGTGAGTTTCGTTTCGACGAGGTGGCCAAGGCGGCCGGTTATCTCGACAAGGATCCAATAAAAGAGCGCCAAGACCGTAAGCGCCTCTACGAAGGCGTATTGCTGCGCACCGATGGCGCTCAACGTTGCCGTCAGCTCCGGCACCGTGATGATCGAAAGAACCGCCGTTTCCTTCATCAACAAGACAGCCATGTTCAAAGACGGCGGCAGTACAAGCATCGTCATTTCAGGCAAAAGGATGCGCCTGATGATCTGACCTTGGGTAAGCCCGACGCATTCTCCAGCCTCGATATGCCCCTTCGGCACCGCCAGAAAGCCGGAGCGGAAAATCTCGCTGTAGTAAGCTGCACCATAGATGGAAATCCCGATGAGACCTGCCGGCAACGGATCCAGACTCAATCCAATGAACGGGCCGCCGTAATAAACCAGAAAGATCTGGATCAGGAACGGCGTACCGCGCAGGATAGCCACGATGAAGCCGAGAAGCTTGTCCAGCAACACGCCGCCGAACCGACGGCCGACCGCAACAAAAAAGCCGATGATGGCGGCAGCAATGGTGCCTACTACCCAAATCAGAACGGTGACGCCGGCACCGCTTGCGATCGCCGGCAACTGATCGCGAATGACGTTGATATCGAAGGTCATCGCGGCACTCCCGGCAAGGAGCGCTCAATGAAATCCCCGGCAAGTGCAACGATCCAGTTGATCACGAGATAGATGAGACCTGCAGCGGCAAATATCTGCAGCGGCAGGAAGGTGCTACCCGCAAGGTCTTGCGCCATTCGGGTCAGCTCAATGACACCGACGACTGACACGAGCGACGACGCCTTGAGAATGAGAATAGCTTCGTTGACGAGGGCCGGAAAGGTGAGGCGCAATGCAATCGGCGCCTTGATGCGTCGAAAGATCTGGCCAGGTGTCAGGCCCACCATTTCCGCCGACTCGATCAGACCGACCGGCACGCTGGCAAAGCCACCCCGCATATTTTCCGCCTGGTAGGCAGCCGTGCAAAGCGAAAGCCCGACGATTGCCGCAACGATGCTCGGCACATTCAATCCGATCGCCGGCAGCATATTGTAGATCAGCAGCAGCTGCACAAGCAGAGGCACACCGCGGAAGAAGCTGATGAATATCTGTGCAGGAGCAATGAACAGCCGCTTCTTGGAGAGAAGCATGCCCGATAGCAGGATCGCGATGGCGAAACCGATCAAAATGGAAACAACGCTGATCGCTACGGTGTAGATCGACGCGTAGAGAAGCAGTTCAAAGAGTTTGATGGACATGTCCGGCTTTCGTCCGCCTGGCTGTCATAATGGCGTCTGTGATTGCGCCCCGGTGGGGCGCAATCGACGATCGGCCTGTTATCAGAACGCAGGGTCCTTGACGGCGTCGGGCGTATCGAAGGTGGCGCCGAACCATTTCTTCTGGAGTTCGGCCATGCGACCATCAGCCTTGATCTTCAGCAGAGCGGCATCGATGGCGTCCATCAGCGGCGCATGGTCGGCATCCTTCAGGCCGATGAAGCCGAAATAGGACTTCTTGCCGAAAGGCGGCAGGACGACCTCGAACGTGCCCTCACGCTGCTTGGCGACGAAAGCGATGTTCGGCAGCGAGTTCGCGACGCCGGCAATACGACCGGCGGCAAGGTCAGCATAGGACTCGGTGAAGGCGGGATACTCGCGAACATCAACCTTGGACGGCAGCGTTGCCGCAAATTCCTTCAGCTGATCGAGCTGCGATGTCGCCTTGCCGACACCGATCGTCTTGCCGGCAATGTCTTCCGGCTTGGAGATCGTCGTATCACCGGCCTTCTTCAGGATCGCGATCGTGGCTTCGGCGATCGGCGGTGTGAAACGGTAGCGCTCCATGCGCTTCTTGGTGATCGTGGCTGGACCAGCAACCACGTCGAATTTTCCGGCCTCAAGTGCCGGGAATACGCCGTCCCAAGGAAGCGCCACCCACTCGATCTTGACGCCGAGCTCCTTGCCGATTTCCGCAAAAAGATCAACGTTCAGGCCAGCATGCTCGCCGGCATCGATAAAATCAAACGGCGCGAAGGCGGTTTCGGTGCCGACTTTCAGGGTACCGGCCGCCTTGACCGCGGCAAGCGTGTCGGCCGCATGCGCCGACAGGGTCGCACCGACCAAAAATGCGGCGCCGACGAGGCCCTTGAGCAGTGAACGTGCGATCATGATTGTCATCTCTCCAGTTTTCGCATCCGGCAGGATGCGTTCGAGTTCCCGATTTCAGTCCCGTGTTGCAGGCTTCTTTGACCCGCTTTTGACTATACAAATAGATATAGGCTGGCCTAAGGTGTCAACGTCAAAGTCGACGAACGCAATTTTTGTGCCGAACATCTACTTTCAGGCGCAGGCTTAGTCTTTGCGTCGTTTTACGTGCAGCGGTAAACGGGTGTCGCGTCTTGGAACCAATCTATATCAGGATATTCAAAGACATCGAAGCGAAGATACTGAGCGGAGACTGGCGCCCGGGAGATCGCATCCCGAGGGAGCACGATCTTGTCGACGATTATGGCTGCTCGCGCATGACCGTGAGCAAGGCGCTGACTGCGCTCGTCGAGCGGGGTCTGGTTGTCCGCAAACGCAAGACGGGATCCTTCGTGGCGGCTCCACAGATCAACCGCACCGTCATGGACATCCAGGACATTGGTACAGCGGCCACGCTGGCAGGCTACGAGCATCGCCATGAGATACTGACACGGAAGATCGAGACGTTGGGGCCGGTCGAAGCGGCCCAGTTGAACAGCATAGCAGGCGTCGAGATTCTCAGAATCCACTGCCTGCATATCGTCGACGGAAAACCAACCGCGGTGGAACGGCGGATCATTCTTCTCGATACCGTGCCGCTTGCCAGGACCGAGAGCTTCGTGGGCGCGCCTCCGGCGAAATGGCTGTTGTCGCAGGTTCCGTGGTCCAAGGCGAAACATGTCATACGCGCCGTCTCCGCCGACGCTGCAACAGCGCGCATTCTGAAGATCGATCGCGGCGATCCGTGCCTCAACCTCATACGCCAGACGTGGCAGAATGATCGTATGGTGACCTATGTCGAGATCACGCACCCAGGCGATCGCTTCCAGTTTGCAGGTATCTTTCATCCAGCCGAGAGTGCGTTGCGTCAGCAACCATAGCGGGGAAACGCGTTGAGCGACGAACAGGTATTTCGTGGAATTCCGCTCAAGGGCCTGCAGGCATTCGAGGCCGTGGGCCGCTGCGGAAGCGTTATGGCTGCGGCTGCCGAACTCAACGTTTCTCCGGGCGCCATCAGTCAGCAAATCCGCAAGATCGAGAGTTTCCTTGGCATTACCCTTGTCGAACGCAGTGGTCGAACGGTCGAGCTGACGCAATGGGGAAGGCTGTACCACCGCGAGATCTCGAAAGGTTTCGAGCAGTTCGCTCTTGCCCAACAGGTGCTGGAACGGGCACGTAACGAGAATGCGCTGGTGCTCAGCGCCCTGTCTTCGGTCGTCAACAAATGGATCGGCAGACGCATTTTTGACTGGCAGGCGCTGCATCCCGATGCGCATGTACGAGTGACCGGTCGCGACAGGGAGCCGAGGATGGGGTTCGATGAGGTCGACTTCCGTGTCAGCTATGGATCCGACGTCCTGCAGCATGACCACTATGCCGAACTCTTTCGCGATTGGGTTGTTCCGGCTTGCTCCCCTGCGCTCCTCCGCAACGGAAAGTTGGCGGCAGCGGATTTGTTGTCCTATCCACTGCTGCACGTCGAATGGGAACGGCATTTCACGCCCTACCCCAGTTGGGCTGAATTCGCGGCAAAGATCGGAGCCGGGCTGAAAGGCCAACCCTCCGGCTTGTCATTCACTCTATCGAGCAGCGCCATCGACGCTGCCGTCAACAAGCGCGGCATCGTACTTGCGCAGATGTCGATGATTTCGGACGAACTGGAAGCGCAGACGCTGGTCATCCCTGTCGATATCAGGATGCCGCTGCGCGAGAGCTATTTCCTTGCCTGGGACCGCTCGGCACTGCAAAAACCTTACGGCTCGGAATTTCGCGACTGGGTTATCGCAATCTCGAGGCGGCAGGCTCAGATTTCCGCGCCCGCGGCCGCCTAGAAGAGAAAAGCAGTTGATCGGAACAGAAAGTTGCGATCTCTTTTCAAGCACGCTGAGGAACGCATTGTTCCCGGGGATGGTTCAGCAATGTGCACTCTTGGAATCTCGAAACACAGATCTTGGATAAGCAAGATCGCTCTGGTGCTGGCACCGACCGCGTTTCTCGGGGTCGCGTTCTCGGACCAATCATTCGCGGAAACCCGGCCGCTCTCTGAGATCACCCAGAAGGCCGAGGCTCGTATCCAGGGCCAGATCTCGGACCGTGATCTCCGATGTTACAAGTATATCCTCCGGGACTTCCGCTCGAGAAAGATCAAACCGTCGGACATTCTCGTCACTTTCGACGATCCCGAGGTTGACGGCATCGGTGTCGGGATTTTCGAGACGGACGAGAACTACAGCTGCGAGCGCGGCGAGATGCGAGCCTGGGAAGGCGGCAAGTATGACGTCGTCAAGACCTTTCCTTAGATAGCCCCGTTGCTCGCTCTCAGTATCGAGCGTCTTCAAGGCCGCAGAAGGGATCGACCGGGTTCGTCCCGAGAAACGGCTTGCGACCCAGCATGCAATCCACCACGGCTTCCTGGACGCTCTCCATCGTCGAATACGCATTGATATAGGCCGGCACGCGCGGCGCATCGTAGAGATGGTAGGGGTGTCCGAAGGAGATCATGACGGAGGGGATGTTCGTCCAGGGCCTATACATGGCCTTGAACAGGCCACCGCCGCCCATCTTGTGCCAGTCGACGAATATCCGGCCTCGCACGAGAAGCGACTCGTCGCCCAACGCATAGATCACAAGATCGAAATCCTCGGGACGTGGGACAATGTCCGGTCGATCGATCGTGACCTCGAATCCCTCTCGAACCAAAAGCTCCGGCAGCGAGAATTTCAGCGGCTGAGGCATGAGCGGATGAATGATCCCTCCATCCACCATCAACACGCGTTTCGTCTTGGCAGGATCGAGCGGAAAGATGCCGTGGACATCCTTCACCAACGTTGGCGACCTCGCGATAACGTCCCTGGACGTTGCGACACTCTCGGGATGTGCGAGAACGCTGCGCGCCTGCGCCGCATCCGGCAGGACATCTGAGGGCTGAAAGAGCTTCAGGTGCGCCTTCAGCGCCAGCACCCTGACAACAGCTTCCTCCAGCCGCTCAGACGTTATCAGTCCACTTTCGATTCCGGATTTGACCGCCGCCATATCCTCCTCGGGCGCGTCGCTGAAAAGGATCATGTCACAACCGTTGGCAATGATCTCGGGCATGGTCTGCGTATGATGCCCCCACGCCGACAAGCCCCCCATCGGCGTGGCGTCGGAGACAATGATGCCATTGAACCCGAGTTGATTGCGCAACAGGTCGACGTTCAGCAAACGAGAAACCGACGCCGGCCGGAAAGCTTCAAGCGCCGCATCGGGATGCTTCGATCTGATATAGGCGGGCAACGCGATGTGGGCGCTCATCACAGACAGAACACCCTCTCCGATCAGCCGCCTGTAGAGCCGCCCGAACGTTTCTTCCCACTGCTCCATGGAGAGCGGGTTGACGGTGGTGACGAGATGCTGGTCGCGATCGTCATATCCTTCGCCAGGCCAATGCTTTGCGGTAGCAGCTATCCCGTTCTTCTGCAGGCCGCGGACGTGGGCAACCGCATGGCGTTCGACCTTGTCGATATCCGAACCATAGGAGCGCGTCCCGACGATCGGCGACCGGAAGGCGGCATTGATGTCGATGACTGGCGTGAACGACCACCGCACACCCATCGCCCGGCCTTCGCGCGCCAATATCTCCGAACTTTTTTCCGTCGCTTCCACGTCATCCACGGCGGCAAGGCCAAGCTGGCCGAGCACCGGGGTACCGAACGCGAAAGAATGACGGCTTCCTTCCAGGTCGGCACTGATGATGGGTGGAACCTTGCTTCTCTCGACCAGATCCGAGATCACGCGTCGCTCAAAGTCGAGATCTGGCGTGAAGAACCTGGTCACACCGCCCGGCCGCAAGGCGCCGATGCGCTTGAACTCCTCTTCGTCGGTCCCGATCATGATGAGGGTAAAGAGCTGGCCGATCTTTTCATCGAGGCTCAGCGACGCATAGATATCACGCACCCAGCCGATCGCAGTCTCGTCGAGGCTGAATGGCGGTTCGCGCAGTTGATCGTAGATCGTCATGAGTTCCTCCCTCGTTCCATAGCCCGGCTAGGTGTTCACGATACGCTGTCGCTGACAAGGAGGTTTAGAGCAGTATCCGAAGCGAGATCGCCTGGACCCGGAACACAGCTGCCGCATGCGATCGAGCAAGCCTAGCGGCTCGCCGACCGACAGATATCAGATGCAGTGGACCTGCCAATCCTGCCTTTGATCAACTCCTTAAGCTCGGACGGAGCTTTCACACCGAACTCGAACCATTCACGATTCAGGCCTTGGTCCGTGGTGGCATCGCGTCTATCTCTGGGGGTGAGAACCAACGCGAGTTTGAGCTTGATGACATTCCTGGCGAAGTCCGTTCGAAGCTTTTCCGTTCCGCTGATAACGGTCGCGTTGTCCCTGGCCATGTTTGGGAACCAGGCTTGTTCAGCGGATCTGGAGCGCGGAGCGCGGATCTTTCGGTCATGCGCAGGTTGCCACACGATCGACAGCGATCGGAGTTCGTTCGGGCCTTCACTCAAAGGCGTGGCCGGCAGAACCGCCGGTGTTCTCAACGATTATGAGTATTCGCCCGCCCTGAAGGCAGCCGGAGAACACGGGCTTGTATGGACCGATGACAACCTCGCGACGTTTCTATCCAAGCCCACAAGAATGGTGCCGGGGACGAAAATGCGTTTCGCGGGCCTATGGGGATTCGAGATCGATGACTTGATCGGCTTTCTGAAGGCGAATCCCTGAAGGCCGACGATCGCGTGCCTCAACCGCAGCAGAAGAAGAAATCGCCTCGAGCATCTCCCGCCTCTGACTCTTTAGAAAATCTAAAACGGAAGTCAGTCGAGCAGTATTGATGAAAAAAGTCGCGTGGCGTTACCTTGGGCAATCGTTCAAAGCTCGTGGGAGAATGGCATGGCGCGTACCGACAAGATGAAATTGGGCACCTTCGTCTATACGTTCGGCTTTCATCCGGCCTCTTGGCTGCACCCGGCAAGCGACGTTCACGGTGCCAACGATTTCAGCCACCTGCTTGACGTTGCGAAACGATCGGAAGCGGCGAAGCTCGATTTCATGTTCATGGCCGACTCTCCGGCCGCGGCTGTCGGCGACCCCGATGCTCTCTCCCGCATTCCGACGAAGATGAACCGCTTCGAACCTTTGTCGCTGCTGTCGGCCCTGTCGGTGATGACAGAGAAACTTGGCCTCGTCGCCACCGTATCGACAAGCTATTACGAGCCTTACAATGTCGCGCGACTGTTTGCCTCGATCGATCACCTGAGCCATGGTCGGGTTTGCTGGAATGTGGTCACCTCGGATCACGACGAGACTGGTTACAATTTCAATCGCGAGGGCCTCGACCCACATGCCCTTCGCTATGAGCGTGGCAACGAGTTCGTGGACGTGGTCTTCGGTCTCTGGGACAGCTTCGAGGATGGGGCACTGCTGCTCGATCGCGAGAGCGGCGTCTACTATGACAAGACCAAGCACCACACGCTCAACCACAAGGGCAAGCACTTCCAGGTGCGCGGGCCGCTGAACATCGCGCGATCGCCGCAGGGTCGTCCGGTTATTGCTCAAGCCGGCGGCTCGGAACCCGGCATGGACATGGCGGCGCGCACGGCCGAGATTGTCTTCAGCCTCGCCTCGAACATCGATCGCAACCGCGCGTTTTACGAAAACGTCAAGGGACGCATGCCGGCTTACGGCCGCAATCCCGATGATCTCAAGATCATGCCTGGTGTCGTGCTGAACGTCGGCGAGACGGAGGCTGAGGCTCAGGCAAAGGTCAACTACCTCATCGACAAGATGCACCCTGATGTCGGTCGCCTGATGCTCTCCGAATTTCTCGAAGCCGACTTGAGCGGCGTCCCGCTGGACAAGCCGTTTCCAATGGATCGGTTGCCTAAGGAACCCAAGGGATCGCGAGCGCTGTTTGAGGAACTTACGGATTTCGTCAAGAGCGGGCGGACGGTTGGCGAACTGGTCCGCCACTATGCCGAGAAGCACACCGGCAACGGTATCACCGGTACGCCGAAGCAGATCGCCGACTTCATGGAAGAATGGTTCGAGACCCGCGCGGCGGATGGCTTCATCCTGATGTTCCCGACACTGCCATCGAGCCTCGATGACTTCGTGAAGCTCGTTCTGCCCGAACTACGCCGTCGCGGGCTGTTCAGAGAGGAATACGAAGGCACGACGTTGCGGGAAAACCTTGGACTTTCAATGCCAACCAATCGTTTCGCGACAGTGCAAGCAGCGGACTAACCAGGGAGAGAGCAGATGCTTGAGGTGGCAACCAGACCCGTCGTTGATCAATCTGCGTTCAAGCTGTCGATGCGCCATCTCGCCGGCGCCGTCAGCGTGATCACGGTCGGCGAATGCGAAGACCGGACAGGCTTTACCGCGACGTCGGTCTCTTCCCTATCCGCTGATCAGCCATCGGTGATCGTCAGCCTCAATCGCGGATCATCGTCCTGGCCTGTGGTTGAGCGGTACCGGCGCTTCTGCGTGAATGTGCTCGCCGCCGACCAGCAGCATATCGCGCAAGCCTTCGCGGGTTTCGACGGGCGGCGCGGAAACGAACGCTATCGGGACGCACAGTGGTACAGTCTTTCAACTGGGACCTCGGCGCTGAAAGACGCACTGACGGTTCTCGACTGTGAACTCGAAACGGTGCTCAACCACCATTCGCACGCCATCCTCATCGGTCGCGTCTGCGCGATCGAAACGCGCGAGGATGTCGAGCCGCTGCTTTACTGGCGTGGCGACTACCGGCGATTGTCGGGCGAGGCCGTCATTCGTCCCTGAGGGCGGCGACCGGTCAGGCTCCGACAGCGTGGCGCCGGTCCCCGACCTGCCTGGCGATAACACAGAGAAGTTCGAACATGACAGTGGCACCGGCAAGCGCCGTCATGCCTGCGAGGTCGAATGGCGGCGAGACCTCCACGACATCGGCCCCCACGATATCAACCCCGGCAAGCAAGCGGATCATTTGCTGCACCTCGCGGGTCGTGAAACCGCCCGCCTCCGGCGTTCCCGTTCCCGGTGCCATCGATGGATCGATGCTGTCGATATCAAAGGTCACGTAGGTCGGCAGGCCAGCGGCGATCTCGCGAGCTTCGCGCATGACGTCCTCCGCACCGCGGCTGACGAACTCTTCCATGTAAATGATCCGGATGCCCTGCTCTTTCGCCCAGTCGTGTTCGCCGGGATCGTAGATCGACCCGCGGATTCCTATCTGGACGATCCGTTTCGGGTCCAGCAGCCCCTCCTCGATCGCCCGCCGAAACGGCGTTCCGTGCGTGTAAGGGTTGTCGCCAAAGTAACGATCGTTCGTGTCGGAATGCGCATCGAAATGAATCAATCCGACTGGACGGTTTTTTGCCACTGCACGTAAAACTGGGAGCGTTGTCAAATGATCGCCGCCCACCGACAAGGGAATGGCGCCGGCAGCGACAATCTCGTTCATGCCGCTCTCGATGCGCTTCAGGCCATCCATGAGATCGATGGGATTGACGGAGAGATCGCCGACGTCGGCGACATTCGCGATGCTGAATGGCCCGGTTCCCGACACATGATGGACGCGCCGCATCAGGCTTGACTGGTTGCGAACCTCACGCGGCCCGTGGCGAGCACCTGCCCTGTTCGTCGTGCCGCCGTCCCAGGGAATACCGACGAGCGCGATATCAAGCCCGGCCGCGGTCCGCACAGCCGGCAGACGCATGAAGGTGGAATGACCGGCGAAGCGAGGGACCTCTGCGGCATCGACCGGTTGATGGAAAGTTCCACTCATCGTTTTTCCCTGTGATTGCAAGACTTGCCGCGCAATGTGCGATGCGGGCACTGCGCGCGCAAGCCCATGTTTTCACATTGCGATCAAGCCGCGTCGGGACGATGAAGCGTCTTCACTTCAAGGAAATCCTCAAGGCCGAACATCCCGCCTTCCCGCCCATTGCCCGATTGCTTGTAGCCGCCGAAAGGGCTCCCGTAGCGATGCGGCGCACCGTTGATGTGAACCATCCCGGCCCGCAGCCGTGTCGCCACCCGCTCGGCGCGGATAGAGTCGCCGGTCTGGACGTAGGCTGCCAATCCGTAGCTGGTGTCGTTGGCGATGGCGATCGCTTCTTCCTCGGTGTCAAAAGGCATGATTGCCAATACCGGCCCGAACACCTCCTCGCGGGCGATGCGCATCTCGTTGTTGACGTCGGCAAAGATGGTCGGCTTGACGAAGTAACCGGTCTCGAAACCTTCCGGCTTCCCGGCTCCGCCAACGAGGACGCGCGCACCTTCCGCGATCCCCGCATCGATCAATGCCTGCACGCGACCGAACTGAATGTCGCTGACCAGCGGGCCGATATGCCCGCCTTCTTCGGTGGGGTTACCGACGCTGGCGCCACGACCGACGCGCTCGGCGATCTCCACAGCCTTGTCGTAAACGGACCTCTGTACCAGGAGGCGGGTCGGCGCATCACAGGACTGGCCGGAATTGTTGAAGCATTCGAGAACGCTGCCCGTGATCCGGTCTTCAAGATCCGCATCCTCGAAGACGAGGTTCGGAGACTTCCCGCCGAGTTCGAGCGTGACCCGCTTGACCGTGTCCGCGGCATCTTTGCTGACGGCGATACCGGCACGGGTCGAGCCGGTGAAGGACATCATATCGACATCCCTGTGGCGCGACAGCGCCGCTCCGACATGGACGCCGTCGCCGTTCACGAGGTTGAAGGTGCCGGCGGGGAAGCCTGCCTCGTGCACCATTTCCGCGTAGAGCATGGCGTTGAGCGGCGTGAATTCGGAGGGCTTCAGCACGCAAGTCGACCCCGTCGCCAAGGCCGGAACGACTTTCAGCGCGATCTGGTTGATCGGCCAGTTCCAAGGGGTAATCAGCCCGCAAACGCCGATCGGCTCGCGCAGCAGAACGTCGCCATTCGGCAGTTCATTCCGCATCTTCAGTTTCTTAAGGGCGTCGATGAACCCCTGCAGATGACCGACACCGACATCCGCCTGCTGTTCGCGACTCATCGTGATCGGGGCGCCGAGCTCGAGGGTGATTGTCTGCGCCATTTCTTCGTAGCGGCGCTTGTAGATCTCAAGCAGCTTTTCCAGCAGCGCCAGACGTTCCTCGACAGTCGTCCGGCTGTAGGTCGCAAAGGCCTTCTTTGCAGCCGCGACGGCACGATCGATGTCAGCCGGTGTCCCCATCGAGATAACAGCAACCGGCTTTTCGGTTGCGGGGTTGATGACCTCGAGGTCAACAGCTGCCAGTGGCGTTACCCATTCGCCGTTGATGTAGAATTTGCGCTTGTCGAGCATTTCGTCACTCCCGTCAGATTTTCTTCTGTTTTTCGTTCAGCCAACCCGTGATCAACTCGCGATATCGTTCGCCGCTGAAACTTGGAAAGTGCCCGCCATGCACGACGCGGGCCGGAATGGTCAAAAGCCGTTCCATCGAGGCGAGATAGTCGGCGGCGTTGGAATGGTAGGTATCCTCGATCAGCGGCCCGTCATAAAGAATGTCGCCGGAAATCAGGGTCTGAGTCTCAGCTTCCCAAAGGGCGATGCCTCCCGGCGAATGGCCGGGTGTGTGGATGACCTCGAAGGTCCGGTCGCCGAGATCGATAACGTCGCCATCCTCGAGGATGCGTGTCGCCGGAGCTTTCTTCACGGCGTAGCATTTCGAGCAATATGGCTCGGGCGGCAGCGCATCGAAGATATCGTCGGTCACGTACGGATCCGCGAGCGTATTTGCCCGCGTCGGGTTGGCCAACAGATCGGCCTCTGCTGAATGAACCGCGCGGCATTCGAATTCATGATGGCAGCCAATATGGTCGAAATGCGTGTGGCTAGCGACGGCGATCAGATCCCGCTCGGTGACAAGCGGCACCCATTCGCGCAGCGATACGACCCCCATGCCACTATCGACCAGCATGTCACGGTCGCGCCCGCGCACATGCCAGACGTTGCACCGGTAGAACTCCTGAATGAAAGGCTCGGATATGAGGGTGATGTCATCCCCCAGCCGCTTCACCTGGTACCATCTGTCCGGCGCGATACGTTCCATCATCTCAGCCTATGCCTGTTTCGAGGGCAAGGCTACGATATCGCCGACGTTGACGGCAAGCGCGACCGCTTGCCCTTCCGCTACCGCCGCTGATTGCGGCATATGCGCGACGATGCTCATGTCGGGCGCCGCCATGGGCGCAAGGTGGCAGCGGTAATGCGTGCCGAAGAAGGCGCTGCCGGATATTGTAGCCTGCCCCATGACTGTGACCGGCGCGTCTCCCTCGCCGGCCCGGCGAAAATGTTCCGGCCTGATGCAGAGTGTCGTCGCGTCGCCGGCCGATGGCACGCCTGCCGTAAAGCAGGCGCTTGGCAGGGCGACATTGCCCAGCCGGGTCTCCACAACCGCCCGGCCGCTGCCGACTTCCATGACCTTGCCTGGAATGAAGTTCACTTCGCCCATGAATCCGGCCGAGAAGAGTGACCGAGGACGCATGTAGATTTCTGAAGGCGGCCCGAAATCCTCGATCTTTCCCTGGTTCATAACCACGATCCGATCGGCAATCGCCATCGCCTCTTCCTGGTCATGCGTGACGTGAACGAAAGTCGTGCCAACACGCTTCTGGATCGCCTTCAACTCGTCCTGCATCTGTCGACGAAGCTTGAGGTCGAGTGCACCGAGCGGCTCGTCGAGCAGCAAAACGTCGGGATCGACAGCCAGCGCCCGCGCGAGCGCCACGCGCTGCCGCTGCCCCCCTGAAAGCTCGTGGGGCTTCTTGTCGGCGGAAGCCTTGAGGCCGACAAGATCGAGAAAGCTCTTCGCCCGTTCCTCACGCTCCGTCTTGCCGACACCGCGCATTCGCAGGCCGAAACCGACATTGTCCTTCAGCTTCATGTGCGGGAAGAGCGCGTAGTCCTGGAACATCGTGGTCGTCGGGCGCTTTGCCGGCGGCACGTTGGTCATCTCCTTGCCACCGATCGCAATTCGTCCCGTGGTCGGCGACAGGAAGCCTCCGAGGATGGAGAGAAGCGTGGTCTTGCCGCAGCCGGAAGGCCCGAGCAGAACGATGAATTCGCCGGCATTGATGTCGAGCGAAACGTTGTCGAGCGCGGTGAAACCGCCGAAGGTTTTCGTGGCGTTTTCGATTGAAACCGGTGCGGTCATGATTTCTTTGTCCTTCCGAACAGGAACAGTTCCAGCACGATCAGCAGGGTGACCGAAACGAGGAACACCAGTGAGCCGATGGCATTGGTCTTGGGGTTGAGACCGGACCGAAGCAGGCTCCAGATCTCGACCGGGAGGGTCACGTCGAAGCGCGACAGCAGGAAGGCGATGATGAATTCATCCCAACTGAACGTCATCGACAGGAAAAAGGAGGCAAGCAGCGACGGCAACAGCATCGGTGCCGTCACAAGCGCCATGACCTTCAAGTCGCTGGCTCCGAGATCGCGCGCCGCGCGCTCGATATTGATATGATGGTCGCCCATGGACGAATAGATGATCGCGAAGCAGAGCGGCAGATTGATCACCACGTGACCGATGCCGACCGTCCAGAGCGAAAGGCCGATGCCCAGCACATTGAGGACGGTGAGCAGCCCGAGCGCGATGATCAGGTAGCTGACCGTCATCGGCGCGATCAGCAGACCTCGTTGCCAGGCCGAGCCCGGCAGCTTGAAGCGCGCGAGTGCATAGGCGGCCAGGAACCCGAGAAGGCAGGCGACGAGGGACGATAGCGTTGCGACGAAAAAGGAATGCTGCAGCGCGGACATCAGCTTGCGATCGGCAAAGACGGCCTCGTACCATTGAAGAGAGAAACCGTTGAAAGGCGGCACCGGCAGGCGCCCGTCCTGAAACGAGAAGAGCACAAGCACGATCACCGGCAGGAAGATGAAGCCGAAGATCAGGATGGCATAGACGCTGGAAACGATATTGGCGGCTCTATCGCGCGTCATCACGTCCTCTCGATCTTCAGCCAGCGGGCGCAGGAAATGTATGCGGCGGTAACGGCCAGCATCAAAATGATGGAAAGCGCGGCAGCCATCGGGAAGTCCGCACGGCGGCCAAGCTGCAACATGATGATCTGCGGCAGGACAAGCTCATTGTTGCCGCCGAGAATTTGCGGCGTGACATAATCGCCGATGCAGAGAACGAAAGTCAGGAACGCACCGGTCATGATGCCGGGCATGGTGAGTGGCAGGATGACATGCCAGAACGTCTGGAATGCATTCGCGCCGAGGTCGGCTGCCGCACGTCGGCAATTCGGCGAAAGCTGTACGAGATTGGCATAGATCGTCAGCGTGAGAAGCATGACGAAGAAGTGGACGAAGCCGATAACCGTTGCCGTCCGGTTGCTGGCAAGCTCCAGCGGCTCGGTGATGACGCCGATGTTGATCAGTGTCTGATTGATCACGCCGTTGCGCGACAGCACCAGCAGCCAGGAATAGGATCTGACGACGTAGGACGTCCAGAATGGCAGGATCGCCAGGATCAACGCCGTTCGCTGATATTTCTTCGGCACCCGCTCGGCAATGATCCAGGCAAGCGGATAGGCCAGCAGGATCGAAAGAACAGTGACGATGGCAGTAATCTCCAGCGAGTTCGTCAGCCCGCGGAAGAGCGCGTCCTTTTCGAAGAAGGCGATATAGTTTCCAAAGTTCCAGACGCGGACGATAGAACCGCCCTGCTGCGCCCAGAGGCTCATGGCGACCATGAAGAGAAATGGGGCGACAAAGAAGACGAGCGTCCAGATAAGCGCCGGGGCGACAAAGCCCCAGGCCTTCCGACGTTCGGTATCGTCAAGGGAAACAGCAGCCACGGACAAGTCTCCGACTGCCCTCTCCCGACGAGGGAGAGGGTATGGTGATGGATGGCACTACGAAGGAAACGACGCTTCAGTGCTGCAGCATCTCGGTCCAGGCGTCCTGCATCTTGGCATCCAATTCCGCGCTTGGGATTGGATAAAGCTGGGTGCGCTTCAGATAATCGGCCTGTTCATCCCAGCGCAAAGCGGTCTTCTGTTCGGCAGTCAGATGCTCGCCTGCCTTCGCATTCGCCGGCATTGCCCAGTAGCAGGACGACGTCGCGAGCCGCGCCTGCCCTTCCGGGCTGACGATATACTGCACGAACTTCAGGGCGAGGTCCTTTTTCGTCGAGTCCTTCATCACACCGATCGACTGCGCCCAGCGCACCGCGCCCTGCTCAGGAATGGTCCAGTCCAGATTGGGCTTATCCTTGACCAGTCCAGCCGTCAGCCATTCGCCGCCGCCGAACACGATATCGACCTCGCCGGTGGCAAGCGCCGTCTGCGACGAGACCACATCGCTGACCTGCTTTGCATTGGCCTTGAGCGCGAACAGCTTATCCTTGATCGCCGGCATGTCGGCATCCGACAGGCTTGCCGTTGCCTTGCCTAGATCGATCCCGGTCAAACCGATCATCGGCAGGTAGTAGTCGTAGACGGCAATGCGTCCCTTGTATTTGTCGGACCAGAGCTTCGACATGTCCTTCATGTCTGCCGGATCAACCTTGGTCTTGTCGTAGGAGACGGTATTGTAGCCAAACTTCTCGGTGACGGCGTAGATCTTGCCGTCCCTGCTGTTGTTCGCTTCCATGCGCACTTCCGGGAAGATATCCGCATTCGGCAGCGCATCGGCAGGCATCTCGGCAAGGATATCCTTGTCAACAGCGCGCTGTACGTCGACACCGTCGATAACCAGCACGTCCCAGTCTCCAGGACGCGACTGATCGATGATCGAAAGCCCGGCGCCGGTGCCCTCGTATTCCTTCAGGTTGACCTTGACGTTGTTTGCCTTCTCGAACGGCTCGATCAACGCCGGGTCGGTATGATCGCACCAGACAAGTGCATTCAACTCGTCCTGCGCCAGAACCGGCGCGGAAGTCAGTGCCACAGATGCCGCGGCAAGAGCCAATGTCGCAGCCGAAGTCAGAAATCTGCGCGCAGATATGCCTGCAATAAGATTAGTCATGATGTTGCCCTCTGGTCAGTAGCGCTCGTTCCGGCACCTTCATGAAAAAAGATTGAATGAGTTCAATTTTTAAGTCAATATGAATTTTGAAGGCATTCATTATTTGAAAGATGAGACATGACGGGACTGCGCGCCAAGCAGAAAGCCGATCGCAATCGCCGCATACTGGAAGCCGCAGCGAGCCTGTTTCGCGAGGTTGGCTACGACAGTGCGCGGATCGAGGATATCGCCGAACGCGCAGAGGTCTCGGTCGGCACTTTCTATAATTACTACGAGAACAAGGGAGACATTCTCGTCGCCACCGTTTCGATGGAAGTCGAGGAAGTGCTGGAATCGGGCAAGGCCATTGTCGAGAATCCTCCGGCCACGACACTCGATGCGCTCCAGGCCCTGATCGACCAGTATTTCGATCACTCGCTCGTCTATCTCAGCAAGGAAATGTGGCGCATCGCCATGGCGACGTCCATTCAACAGCCCGAGAGCCCGTTCAGCAGGCGTTACACGGAACTCGATGGGCGTTTGTGCGATCAGGTTTCGATGCTGGTGCAGAAACTGCAACTGCGCGGCGCCGTCATGCCGGGTATCGACGCGGTCGCCGTCGGGCAGATGGCCTTCAATAATCTCAACATGATGTTCATCGAGTTCGTCAGGGAGGAAGCGATGACGCTTGAGACGCTCAAGGAGCACGTGGCGAGACAGAACAGGCCGCTGGCACTGCTGATCAGCAGCCCAAGAATTCAATAACAGGGAACCAAAGGGATGGAACACCAGCAGGATGCCGTGCTTGCGGCTGCGGACAGCCTCGTCGACGCTTTCGGCAAGCATGATCGCGACAGATATTTCGCGGCTTTCTCGCCCGAAGCCACCTTCATATTTCACAATCTCGACCGACGGCTTGGCACGCGCGCCGAATATGAAGCGGAATGGGCACTCTGGGAGAGCCGTGACGGCTTTCGTGTGCGGGCTTGCCGCTCGAGCGATCGAGACGTCCGCATCGCCGGCCCGATTGCCATTTTCACCCACTCCGTCGAGACTGACCTCACTTTCAACGGCGAACCGGTCACAAGCGCGGAGCGGGAAACGATCGTTTTCGAGAAGCAGGCGACCGGTGAGTGGCTGGCAATCCACGAGCATCTCTCGCCACGGCCTTGAGGCCCGCTGACCAGATGCGGCCCGGCTTGAGCAGGCGGCCATCATCAGAAATGCTATTAAGAACTGGGGAAGAAGGAATATGAAATGGTCGATTTGAAGAAGCACCTAGAGGATCTGCGCAAGAAGTTTGGCGACAGCGCCGAGTTCTTCGATCCGCGTTTCAGGCGTGTGGCCGAGAAAATCTTCAAAGGCAGGACGCGCGCGGCACCCTATTCCGGTATTTCGACCTTTGCAGGCCTTCCCTACAAGGAAGTGAATTTTGCCGCTCCTGATTTCGGGGACCTTCAGGTTGCCGCAGTTGGGATCCCTATGGATCTCGGTGTCAGCAATCGGCCGGGTTCACGCTTTGGACCGCGGGCAGTGCGCAGCATCGAGCGTATCGGTCCCTATAACCACGTACTGGACTGCGCGCCTGCCTACGACCTGCGCGCCGCCGACATCGGCGATATCCCCTTTGGCAGCCGCTACCGGCTGGAGCAATGCCATCAGAATATCGAGACAGCGATCGGCAAGATCGTCGACGCAGGCGTTATTCCGCTCTCCGTCGGCGGCGACCACTCGATCACGCATCCGATTCTGAAAGCGGTCGGCGCCAAGGCACCCGTCGGGCTTATCCACATCGACGCCCACTGCGATACGGGCGGCCCGTTCGACCAGACGAAGTTCCACCATGGCGGCCCGATGCGCAATGCCGTTCTCGACGGCGTCCTCGATCCGACGCGTACGATCCAGATCGGAATCAGAGGGCCCTCCGAATATCTCTGGGAGTTCTCCTATGAATCCGGAATGACAGTCATTCACGCCGAGGAAATCAACGGGATGGGCATCCCGGCGATCATCGAGAAGGCTCGGCAGATCGTCGGCGATGGCCCGACCTACCTGTCCTTCGACGTGGACAGCCTTGATCCCGCCTTTGCACCAGGCACCGGCACGCCCGAGATCGGCGGCCTGACCAGCCGCGAGGCTCTGGAACTCCTGCGCGGCCTGAAGGGTCTCAATTTCGTCGGAGGCGATGTTGTCGAGGTAGCACCGCAATATGACAGCACGACCAACACCGCGCAGGCTGGTGCTCAGGTGTTGTTTGAAATCCTGAGCCTGCTGGTATTCAGCCCTGCTGTGACCAAGGGTTGATTAAACATAGTCGATGGCAGCGCGTTTTTCGCGCCGCCGTCGACCTGTAAAGGGAAGCCCGCAGCTGGAGCAAGCTCAACGGTCAACGCTTAGAGAGAACGGTCTCCAGCCACGGGTTGGAGAACTTCCGCTGAGGATCCAATCGATCCCTCAACGCTGAAAAATCTGCAAACTTCGGATAGAGCCGGCCAATCGGCCGCGGCGAGAACACCTTGCCCCAATGCGGCAGGGCCTCGAACGCAGAAAGCGCCTCCTCGATATGAGAAACGGCCTCATCGACGGCAGCCTGTTCTCGAAGCCACGTGAAATGGATTGAAAGCGTATCGCGCTGGTATTGCGGGCTTAGCCAGAGATCGTCAGCGGCAACCGTGCGAAATTCGCTCGCCTGGATCAAAGGGACAAAGCGCTCGCGTACACCAAGAAGCGCTTCAATGGCAGCAGCCGCGAACCGCCGTGGAACATGGAACTCCGACTGGATTTCCTCGCCACTGCTTGGCGTGAATCCCATCTTGAAATGCGGCAGGCGATCCGACCAGCGTCCGTATTGCTGCAACTGGTCGGTCGAATTCTGAGGGTCCAGTCCAATGATGGGATGGCGCTTGACCGTCGAGCGCACCGCGCCAAACATGTCCTCGGCCCAGTTATCCGCGCCGGCCTTGCGTTTCAGCCAGATCGCACCGGCCTGCTCGCGCCATTGCGTGAAAACGCTGACGCTATAGCCCGCCCCCATGATCGCATCGAAATTCTCCAGCAAAGCGGGCCACGATAGACCCTCATAGACACCCTGAGCGACCTCGAACTCCGGCGCCACATCCAGCGTCACCCGGGAAATGACGCCAAGCGCTCCCAGATGAACGACCGCGCCTGAGAAATCGGGATCACCTCTTTTAAGGCGAACGAGAGTGCCGCCACCAGCGACGAACTCTATTGCGCTTACTGCCGTTGCGAGATTTCCATTCCCATCGCCCGAGCCGTGCGTGGCTGTCGCTATGGCGCCAGCAATCGAAATATGCGGAAGCGACGCGAGATTATGGATCGCGAGCTTGCGGTCATTCAAGAAGCTGGCGAGTTCTCCGTATGTCGCATGCCCCCCGATCGAAACGCTTGCACCATCTGCCTCCACGACTGGATCAATAGGCATGTCGGACAAGACGATCGCCAGATCGCCGTCGGCGATTGCATTGAACGAATGCCGCGAGCCGAGAACCTTCAGATTTTCCGAGCGCGCAACGGTCTCGCAGAGCGCATCGACGGACGCCGGATAAACGCAGTCGCGAAAGCCATAGCGAAAGCTCGCTGCCCAGTTGGTGCTCGGTGGGGTTTTCATGAGGAACCTCGACAGCCTGTATGAAATTGAACGACCGCCGTCCGAGAATCACTCCGATGGCGACGCAAGGATGAGCATAAGAGCCTCCGCTTGGGAATCGCGAAAGGCGTCGGCAGCGCTCCGTGACCGCGCGCATGCCCGTGACCTCAAGTGAACTTGCGATAGCAAACGCATACGGTGATTGCTCTGAAAATGCCGGTCACATTTCTTCGACTGGCGTTCGGCGCTTAGTTTGCCTATCTTTGCGGGACTACAAAAAACATAAGGTTCGATTTTGCTTCTCGAAATTTCGATTGTCATTATTCTTACGGTCCTGAATGGCGTTCTGGCCATGTCCGAACTTGCTGTGGTGTCCTCACGCCCGGCCCGACTGAAGGTTCTTGCGGACCAGGGAAGCAGAGGCGCTTCCATTGCTATCAAGCTCTCCGAGAACCCCGGCCGTTTTCTATCGACGGTGCAGATCGGCATCACCCTCGTTGGCGTGCTTTCCGGTGCGTTTTCGGGTGCGACGCTCGGCGCTCGCCTGTCCAGCTGGCTTGCCGCGCAGGGCTTGTCACCGGCGATGGCCGACGGTTTCGGCGTCGGTTCCGTCGTCGTTGCGATCACCTACCTCTCGCTCATCGTCGGCGAACTGGTGCCGAAGCAGATCGCCTTGCGCGCGCCTGAAGCCGTCGCAAGCAAGGTCGCCCCTGCCATGTTGTGGATGTCGCGCCTGGCGTCTCCGCTTGTCTGGCTGCTGGATTTCTCGGGCAGGCTCGTCCTTCGCATCCTCGGCCAATCCGGAAAAACGGCCGATGGCGTCACCGACGAAGAAATCAAGACCGTTCTTGCGGAAGCACACAGCGCCGGTGTGATCGAAACCGAGGAATCGGCAATGATCTCGGGTGTCATGCGGTTGGCCGACAGAAACGCGCGCGCACTGATGACACCGCGCCGCGACGTCGAGGTGATTGACATCGAGGATAGCTTCGAAGAGATCCGGAGCCAGCTTCAGCGCTCGACGAAGGCCCGGCTTCCTGTCCGCAAAAACAACTCTGATGAAATCATCGGCATTTTGCTTGCGAAGGATTTCTACGATGCTTTGGCATCATCGCAGAAGGTGGATATAGCCGGCATGGTCCAAGAGGTGCCGGTGGTTTCCGATCTGTCGGGTGCTCTCGATGTCATTCAGGCCATCCGCCGGTCCCCCTGCCACCTGGTTCTCGTTTATGACGAGTACGGTCATTTCGAAGGTATCGTGACATCAGGCGACATCCTGGAGGGTATTCTCGGCGCGGTACAGGAAGACACCATCGGCGAACAGGCGATCGTTCGCCGCCATGACGGCAGCTACCTCGTCTCCGGTTGGACGCCGATCGACGAGTTTGCAAACTTCATGGGCTTTGCCCCTGACGACGACCGCGATTATCAGACGGTTGCCGGTCTCGTTCTCGAGGAACTGAAGCACCTGCCGGATCTTGGCGAGAGCTTCGTCAAGAACGGCTGGCGTTTCGAGGTTATCGATCTCGATGGCCGCCGCATCGACAAGCTGCTGCTGACTGCCGAAACACCGCCGTCCGCCGCGGATGGCGGACAATCCCTGCATTGAGCAAACTGGAGTGCGGCGCATGCACGCACTCCATCCCTTTTCGCCGATAATCAGGCCTGACGGCAACGCGACTGTGGAAAACTTTTGGTTTCCTTGGCTGCTTTTGGCTGCTAACAGCGCGCTCAAACGCGGATACGGTCAGCGGGCGCGACACCGGCTGCGTTTCAGGCGGCTTGCGCCTACCATGAAGACGCATTAATGCAATACGCACTTTATGGGCGAGTGCTTGCCGATCATCGAAATGTCATTTTCTGGCTGTTCTGATCGCAGAGGTTTGGAAGAGCGGTGATGCAGGATCGGCTGTCCACGCAGGAGACGCAACTGGCTGAAGCGACAAAGCTGACCGCAACGGCTTGCGGCCAAACGCTTCTCGATTCCATTGCTGCCTACGTGATCAATCTCGATCGCTCTTTCGACAGATGGGAACACATCCAGGGCGAAGCAGAGAGGCTTGGGCTAGCTGTCGAGCGGGTCGCAGGCGTCGATGCAAGCAAGGTTTTGCTGGCAGAGGCCCCATTCTATCGGCACCGCGCCTTTGTCCGTGCCAACGGGCGCCCCATGCTGCGGGCCGAGTATGGTTGCTACCTTGCACACCTCGGCGCAATCCGCACCTTCCTTTCCAGCAGCGCCGATGCGGCGATTATCATGGAAGACGATGTCTCCTTGCAGGCGGACCTGGTTGAACGCGCCGCCGCTATTCTCGCTGCCGCACCGTCCGCCGACGTCGTAAAGCTTCTCAATCACAGAACGGTGCTTCATCGCAGCGTTGCCAGAACGAGCCTTGGCGATGATGTCGGTCGTTGTCTGTTCGGCCCCCAGGGGTCTGCCGCCTGCTATCTCGTGACCCGCAAAGGCGCCGAGAAGCTGCTCGAGGCGCTGGAGCGCATCGAATTGCCCTATGACATCGCGCTCGAACGAGGCTGGGCCACGGGCCTCAGCGTCTACAGCGTCAAGGACAATGTCCTGCATCTTTCAGAACGGTCGCAGGAAAGCCAGATCGCCGATCGAGCCAAGTATCGCTCGATCAAGCTCCGCGGCATCAGGAAGATCCCGACGCATATCTTTCGCATCATCGAGTTAACCCGACGGATAAAGTACGCACTCGGATGAACACAACACCCGTTTACAACCGTATCGCTGCCGCTCTTCCCGTCGTCCTGTGGCTGGCATTCATGTCCGCGGTCGTCGTTGAAAGCGACGTATACCGCTACGCGGCGATCACTTTGACGATCATCGCCGCTGTCACCTGTCAGGCGGATTGCCGTCGTATCATCAGAGACTGGCTGGCGGTGCTGTGCGTGGCGTGGGCAGCCTACGCGCTGATCCGGTTCCTTTTCGAATATATCGCCTTTGGAGAGCATGGCGCTTCCGAATGGCTCTATGTGTTTCCGGCGTTTTTCCCGATCCTAGGTGTCGCTCTTACGGCGACCTGGAACTCCGTCGAACGCGCGCTGTTTGCTCTCTTTGCGATCGCGGCCGTGCTTTTCGTCATTCTCACGCCGTACCACTCGATCGTGGCTGGCGACCAGATTTCCCCTCTGCTTCACCACAATTCGATCCACGGCGCTGTCGGCTGCGGTTTTCTGTTCTTGGGCGTCTTTCACTTCATGGCCCACCAGATCGAAGTCGGTGCCGCGCGACGTACGAGGAATGTGGCGATTGCGCTCGCGCTGGTGATCATGGCGTTTGCCCTCGTCAACATCTACGGCGCCAAATCCAAGGGTGTGTGGCTGGCTCTGCTTCCAGCTTTGGCGACCATGGTGATCTGCGCTTTTGTCTACATCCGCCAGACCCATATCAGGACTGCAATGATCGCCCTGCTCGGCATCGTGGTCGTCGGCTCGTATCTTGTCCGAGCCAATGTCGAGAAAGTCGCACTGGCGACATTCAATTCGGTAGCCGGTATCGGCACACGCCTCTATGACGGCGATTCCCTCATTGCGGTCATGAAGGACGCGATCGCATCCAACGGAACGCCAACGTCACTGGATGAGCGTCTTCAGCTGTGGACCAATGCGCTCGAAGTGCTGCAGGTGCATCCCATTCTCGGTAGCGGCAACGGCTGGCTGACGATCTGGCGTACGACCGATTACGCTGGCGTGCCCTACACGCTGATCCATAACGGCTATCTCGAAATCCTTGTCCGGTATGGCTTCGTGGGACTTGGCATTTTCGTGTTCATTCTTGCGGCAACCATCTACCGGCTGCACCGGGCCGCGCTTGCCGGCATTATCAGCAAGAGCGCGTTCTCGTGCTACCTGACATTCGTGATCTACTTCTGCTTCACGATCCTCAGCAACTCCAACAACCGGCTTGCCATCGGCGAGAGCTTCGTCCTCCTCTGTGGAGCCTTGACTTTTGCATGCACTCTTCGCATGCGTGATCGCGCAAGAGACATCAAGCTGTCAACGGCTACGGGACTCGAGGGCGGAATGATCGGCCAGGGCGGATCGCATCGTGGATAGCTATACCCAGAGAATTCTTGCGATCCCACGGCCTGCCAAGCGGCTGGTGGCACTCATTTTCGATGCTGGCCTCTGCGTTCTGACGGTTTGGCTGGCGTTCTGCTTTCGCTTCAACGATTGGTACGCCCTTTCCGGTGTCCAGTACGTCACGATTCCGGTATCGTTGCTGATTGCGTTACCGCTTTTTGTCACCTCGGGCCTCTACAGAGCGATCTTCCGTTTCATCGGCTGGGCCGCTTTCGTTACGGTGATCAAATGCGTGGCGATCTACGGCTTGCTCTACATGGTGATTTTCACCGTCATCAGCATCCCGACGATACCGCGCACGGTCGGCATATTGCAGCCGCTGCTTTTGCTCCTGGCCGTCGGCCTTTCGCGTTTTGTGGCGCGTTATTTCCTATACGATGCCTATAACCGCATTCTGAGGCAGAACACCGAAGTCAGGACCCTTGTCTATGGCACCGGCCCACAAGGGCGGCAGCTCGTAAGTGCGCTGGGTCACGGAGGCGAATTCAAGGTCGTTGGCTTTCTGGATGACGACCCTGGCCTGCAGGGCAACCTGATCAACGGCGTGAAGGTCTTCAATCCCGCAACCATTCTGAAGACCTGTGCCGAGCTGCGAGTACGGACGGTGCTTCTTGCCCTCCCGCAGATCGACAGGGCACGCCGCAACGAAATCATCGAGACGCTGAGAAGCGCCAAAGTGGCAGTGCGCACCGTTCCCGATATCGGCGCGCTTGCGGTCGGGCGCGCGCAATTGACGGATCTGCAGGATCTCGACATCGAAGATCTGCTTGGACGTAGCGCAGTACCTCCTAATCCATCGCTTCTCGAGCAGAACGTGAAGGGGCGCGTCGTCCTCGTCACCGGTGCCGCCGGCTCGATCGGAAGCCAGCTTTGCCGTGAAATCGCGAAACTCCAGCCTTCAGCACTTCTGCTGCTCGATCAGAACGAATACGGCATCTATGCCTTGCACAACGAGCTGTCGGGCGATGTGACGGAGGATATGTTTCCGATCGTGCCGCTGCTTGCCAGCGTCTGCGACGAGGCGCGCATCAAGAGCATATTCGACACCTGGCAACCGGCTACGGTTTATCACGCCGCTGCCTACAAGCATGTTCCCCTGGTCGAGCAAAACCCAGCCGAAGGCGTCAAGACCAACGTTTTCGGCACGCTCACCGTGTCACGAGCGGCGGTTACCGCCGGTGTGAACCGGTTGATCCTTGTCAGCACCGACAAGGCGGTCCGACCGACCAACATCATGGGCGCGACAAAGAGGCTTGCGGAAATGGTCCTGCAGGCGCAGGCGGCGCAGAGCTCGACAACCACGTTCTCCATGGTGCGCTTCGGGAACGTTCTTGGTTCTTCGGGCTCTGTCGTTCCCCTTTTCCGGCAGCAGATTGGCCGCGGTGGCCCGATCACCTTGACGCATGCGGAGATCACGCGCTTTTTCATGACCGTGCCGGAGGCCGCACAGCTCGTGATTCAGGCTGGTGCCATGGCCAAAGGCGGCGACGTCTACCTGCTCGACATGGGCGAGCCGGTCAAGATCATCGATCTGGCCCGGCGGATGGTTGAATTGTCAGGACTGACGGTGCGCGACGATCAAAACCCGGCGGGCGATATCGAGATTGTCACGACCGGCCTTCGTCCCGGCGAAAAGCTCTATGAAGAGCTGCTAATCAGCGACAACCCCGAATTTACAGAGCATCCGAAGATCCGGACAGCTACAGAGCACTTCATGCCGTGGCCGGAGCTGTCGACCAAGCTCGACGAACTGCGCGACTTCGCGCTCGCTGGAGATGCTGCGGCCCTTCGAGTTTGCCTGAGCGAACTTGTCTCCGGCTATCGCCCCTTCGAGAAGGTCGTTGATCTTGTGTCGCTAAGGCAGGAACTCGCGCCCTGAAGGCCTTGAGCTCCTCCCACCTGATGGAGATTGAATGTTTCTGATAACAGGCGCTTCCGGTTTCATCGGTAAGGGGCTGCAGGAAACCCTGAAGCAACGCGGCCTCCCCTACCGAGCCGTGAGCCGCCGCGCCCTGCCCGGCTATTTTCCCATTTCCGATGTCGGGACCGATACCGATTGGTCCGAGGCCCTGAAGGGCATCGATACGGTCGTCCACCTCGCCGCGGCAAACCAGAATGTTATCGAGGGAAAGACAGACGACAGCAGCTATCAGACCGTCAACGTCGATGGAACCGCTCGGCTTGCAGAGCAAGCTGCTGCGGCTGGCGTCAAGCGCTTCATTTTCCTGAGCTCGATCAAGGCGAACGGGGAAATGACGGTACCCGGTCGTCCGTTCACGCCGACCTCCATTCCGTCGCCCGAGAGCGCCTACGGCCGCTCCAAACTGGAAGCGGAGCAGCGTCTCGCCGGCATTGGCGAGCGAACCGGCCTGACGACGATATCGATCCGTCCGCCGCTCGTTTACGGTGAGGGAGGACGCGGCAGCTTCGAAGCCCTCGCAGGCCTTGTCAGAAAGCGCCTGCCGCTGCCTTTGCGGTCGGTCGAGAACCGTCGCTCGATGATCTATCTGGAGAACCTGACAGACCTCATCGTGGCGGCAGCACTTCATCCGACGCTAACGAGCAAGGTTTTGCTGCCAAGCGATGGTGATGCTGTTTCTACGCCACAGCTGCTCAGGATGATCGCCTCGGCTGCGGGTACGTCGGCAATCCTGTTGCCCTTCCCTGTGGTCGTGCTTGAGACGGCAGCACGCATGCTTGGAAAGGCCGAGCTCGTTCAGCGGCTAACACAGTCGCTTGAGGTCGACGGCTCGCAGACCTGTGGATCGCTTGGCTGGGCACCTCCCTTCACGATGCGCGAGGGGTTAAGCAGAGTGCTGTCGCCGCGCCTGCGTGAAAAGGAATGACAATGCTGCAGACTCTCGATCGCGGACTGAAACGCGTGCTCGACTTTTCCGCCTCGCTTGTCGGCCTGATCGTGCTGTCGCCGGTTCTTCTGGTCATCGCGTATCTCGTTCGCCGCAGTTCCCCCGGCGGCGCCCTGTTCCTGCAGGAGCGGGTTGGCTACGCCGAAAAGCCGTTCACCTGCATCAAATTCCGAACCATGGCCGCTGGCACACCCAACGTCGGGTCTCATGATGCCGCCGAGGCCTGGATTACCCCGATCGGCCGCACGTTACGCGCCTACAAGCTCGATGAGCTTCCGCAGCTCATCAATGTGTTGCGCGGAGACATGAGCCTTGTGGGCCCCCGCCCGTGCCTGCCGACACAGTCGGGCGTTATCGCCGCGCGGCGCGCCAAGAATGTCTTTTCTATCCGACCGGGTATCACCGGCTTGGCGCAGCTCTCCGGGATCGACATGTCCACCCCTGAAGCTCTTGCCAAAGCCGACGCCGAATACATCAGGACGGCCGGATTGTGGCGCGATCTCAAGCTGATCCTCGGCTCGATCGCCGGCAAGGGTAGCGGCGACGCCGCCACCCGCTGAATTTAGGCTAGCCGCGAGGCGACGTCAGCCGCCCCGGATCGACCTGCGCCAGATCAGTTCCGCGGGCAAGGTGATCGGCTCTGGTCCGTCTTCGCCGCTGTCATCCGTCCCCAGCCAGTCAATTGCGTACTTAGCGATCCTGTCGACAGGCTGGGCAAATGTCGTCAATTCGTAGGATAGCCACGACGCCTGCTCGATATTGTCGAAACCGGCGACGCAGAGCTGACTTGGCACGGCGAGCCCGAATTGCCGGCGCGCGGCATCCATGAAGCCGCAGGCCATAAGGTCGGTTGCACAGAACACGGCATCCGGGCGCTCGCTGCGCGTCAACAAGCGCTGCGCCAGCACCTGCCCTGCCTCGTAGCCTGTCGCGCCATAGCGCTCGACGACCACCTGCAGCCCAAGCGCGGCGGCAGCGGCGACAAAACCCTTCTCGCGACGCACAAGACTTGGGGTACCGGCAAGCGAATTTGCAAATGCCAGTCTACGGCAGCCGGCACGGGCAAACGCCGTCGCGACCCTCGAGCCGGCATCGGCATCATCGACATTGATCCTCAGTGGCCCGGGCTGGTCGTCATCGCGGTTGATCAGGACAAGGCGCTGTCCGCTTCGCAGGCACAGCTGAACGATCGACTTGTCGGGCAGACCGGAGAGGATGACCGAGGCGTCGGCACGATAGCGGATCGCCTGGTGCAGGGCCCTGTCCACGCTGCCGTCCGAGCGGTCCGTATTGATGAGCATCGCGACCTTGCCTGCATTCTGAAGCTGCAGGGTAAGTTCGCGGAGAACGGCCGCGCGGTAGGGTGTCGCCACGTCCGACACGATCAGGCAGACGATGCCGCTTTCGTTGCGCATCAGGCCGCGTGCGAGGTGATTGACGTGATAACCGAGCTCTTCGGCAGCCTTCAGAACGCGTTGACGCGTTTCGGCTGACACGCTGGCACCGGGCGTAAACGTCCGCGAGACCGCGGAACGGGACACTCCCGCCCTGCGCGCGACCTCCTGGGCACTGACAAACAACTTCGAAGCCACCCGACTCTCCCAATTCTGCCGCCATTGTGCACAAGTGCGCATAGGCGTGCAATCGGGAAGACCGTTATTTCAAGTAGTTATGCAGGAATGCATTATTGACAGCCATCAGTTTCGGAGCGAGTTTTGCACGCGTTTGCAAGAAACTGGAATCGCCCACTGGATAATCGGCAGACTGTCAGCAACCCCGCCGATCTAAAGGAACCATGAAATGCCAAGCCTAGCCCCCGATTTGCCTGCACGCCTCGCCCTTGCGCAGGCAATTGCCCGAGAAGCCGGCGCTGTCGCACTCGACTACTTCAATCGAAGGGAGACGCTCGTTGTCGAAACGAAGCGGGACCTGCAGGATGTCGTCTCCATTGCCGATCGTGAAGTGGAAGAATTGATCCGCGCCAGGATCCTGGCCACCTATGGCGACGATGGCATTCTTGGCGAAGAATATGGCCTGCAGACGGGTACCTCCGGCTTTACCTGGGTTGTCGATCCGATCGATGGAACCAGCCCTTTCGTCAACGGCATGCCGAACTGGTGCATTTCGATCGGCCTGCTGTACTCCGGCGTGCCGGTCGTCGGCGTCATTTTCGCGCCGTGCCACGATGAGATGTACGCGGGCGCACTCGACATGGGCGCCACGCTTAACGGCAAGAAGCTGACGCTCGATCCGTCGCGCAACATCCGAAACGCAGTCACCGGGATCGGCGCAAACAGTCACGTGACACCCGCGACCGTTGCCAAGATTGTCGAGGATCTGCTCACCGCCGGCGGCAACTTCATTCGCAACGGCTCCGGCGCCCTGATGCTGGCCTATGTGGCCGCCGGGCGCCTGGTCGGCTACTACGAACCCTATATGCACGCCTGGGACTGCCTCGCCGGCTATTGCCTCGTCAAGGAGGCAGGCGGCTGGTATCATGCATTTCCGACCGAGGGCGAAAAGCTCACCAAGGGCGCGCCGGTGATTGCCACGGCACCCGGCGCCATCGAGGACCTGAAGGCCATCGCCGGCCTATAGCCTTGCAATCAGATCGCGGAATTTCGCGGCAGGTTCCTGCCAGGCCATCCGTGCTGGCGGGCTGGCGCACGGTCGCGGATATTTCTCCGTCCGCTGAGCAATACGGAAAATGGCGATCACGGACGCGTCACCATCACCGGAGTTAACCGATCGTTAACCATATCCGTCGTTTACCATTGTTAGCGACCCTCTAGGTCGTTGATTCGAAAGGCCTGCGCGAAATTTGTGCTGGTTGCTAGGAAGAGCGATTGCGGTGGTCCAAACGATGCATCTGCTGAGATGGATAGCCCTTGCCGGGTTGGCCGGTCTAACAGCCAGCTGCACCTCGACAGGGAGCATTCGGCAGCCGAACATGCCGGAGACAATTACCAGCGAGAAAGCGCTAGCGCTGCCTCCGCCTGGCGGCCCTTCTATTGTCAATGTCGTTCAACACACCCGCGGCAACGGCATCGAACAGACGATTTCCTTATTCACGTCTTCCTCGGTGCCAGGCCAGAACTTCCTGAAAGTGCAGTTCCTCGGCGCAAGCGGGGAAAACCCAGGAACAGGAAGCGCACCCTATCGGATGGTCAGCGAGAGCGGCCTTGCGCGCGAGATGGCAAGCGCAGTTCCGGGCGTAGGACTGGCGACGTCAGCGACCTTCCTGCAAAACAGCTACGGACCGTTCGGCTATGCATCGGGCAAGAGCAGAAGCGGGGATACCTGCCTCTATGCCTGGCAGCAGGTCCGCTCCAGCCGCTCTGCCCAGACGCAGGCCCGCAATTTCGGCATGATCCAGGTCAGACTTCGGTTGTGCGATGCGCGCGCTTCCGAACGTCAGCTTCTCGGCATCGTCTATGGCTACACGATCGTTGGCACGTTTAACGGCGAAATCTGGAATCCATACGGCCTGACGCAAGGTTCGGATCCGACTATCGGTCGATCGGGAAGCCCGATTTATCCGGACGATGGCGGATATCGGAATATGCCGATGTCGATCGGCTACGAACCGGCACCGGCGACGATAAGCAGGGGGCCGGTCAGGCGCGCCGCCGCCAATACCCCGAATACGGCACCGGTGCTTCCGCAAGCAGTCGGTCCGCTCGTGCCGGGGCCCGACATGCCGCAAGCCGGTGCAATTGCCCCGGCGCCGGTTCAACAACAAGCCTTGACGGCAAGCGGAGTTACCGTGCCGTCGCCAGACTGCGTGGGTGATGCGGCAATGAGTGCCGCTTGCCGGAGATAGACGAGACTAAGCCGGCGGCATAGACGCCGGCTCCATGCTTTCGAAGGGACGCCGATGCATAAAGCCCGAAGCATCTTGATATGGGCATTGGTTTCGCTCTGCGTGATCGTACTGATCACGTTGCCGGTGAACCTACAGACGCAGCTGATCGCCAGCATAAGCGTGGTGGCCTGCATGGCCGTCATCAAGGGTCTGAACGGCGGCGGCACCTGGCGTCTTGTAGCGCTGGCGTTCGGCACGGCAATCGTTCTGCGCTATGTCTACTGGCGCACCACCAACACGCTGCCACCGATCAATCAGCTCGAAAACTTCATCCCCGGCCTTCTGCTCTATCTCGCAGAAATGTACAGCGTCGCGATGCTGGCGCTCAGCCTCTTCATCGTTGCTACGCCCTTGCCTCCGCGACCGTCGCGCGCCGCAAAGATCGAGCGGTTTCCCCATGTCGACGTCTTTGTCCCGTCCTACAATGAGGATGCGCACCTCCTTGCCAACACGCTATCGGCAGCGAAGGCGATGGATTATCCGGCCGACAAGCTGCATGTCTGGCTGCTCGATGACGGCGGCACGCTTCAGAAGCGCAATTCGAACAAGCTGCTCGAGGCCCAGGCGGCCGTCGCCCGTCACAACGAACTGCGCCAGCTTTGCGAGGATATCGGCGTCAACTATCTGACCCGAGAGCGAAACGAGCACGCCAAGGCCGGCAACCTGAACAACGGCATGAAACACTCGTCCGGCGAGCTCATTGCCGTATTTGACGCCGACCACGCGCCGGCACGTGATTTTCTGCTAGAGACCGTGGGTTATTTCGACGACGATCCGAAGCTATTCCTCGTCCAGACGCCGCACTTCTTCATCAATCCCGATCCACTTGAACGTAACTTGCGCACGTTCGAAAAGATGCCGAGCGAGAACGAAATGTTCTACGGGATCATCCAGCGCGGCCTCGACAAATGGAACGCGGCGTTCTTCTGCGGCTCGGCCGCGGTCCTCAGCCGCAAGGCACTGGAATCGCAAAACGGCTTCAGCGGCATCAGCATCACCGAGGATTGCGAGACCGCTCTTGCCCTGCACGGCAGCGGTTGGAACAGCATCTACGTGGACAAGCCGCTGATTGCCGGATTGCAGCCCGCGACGTTCGCAAGCTTTATCGGCCAGCGCAGCCGCTGGGCGCAGGGAATGATGCAGATCCTGCGGTTCCGTTTTCCGCTTCTCAAACGCGGCCTGACGATCCCGCAGCGCCTTTGCTACATGTCGTCGACGCTCTTCTGGCTCTTCCCGTTCCCGCGCACGGTGTTTCTGTTCGCGCCGCTCTTCTATCTGTTCTTCGACCTGGAAATCTTCACGGCATCCGGTGGCGAATTCCTCGCCTACACGCTCGCCTATATGCTCGTGAACCTGATGATGCAGAATTACCTGTACGGCTCATTCCGCTGGCCTTGGATTTCTGAGCTTTATGAATACGTCCAAACAGTGCACCTGCTGCCAGCCGTCATCTCGGTCATGCTCAATCCGCGCAAGCCGACATTCAAGGTGACCGCGAAGGACGAGTCGATCGCGGTCAGCCGCCTTTCCGAAATCAGCCGGCCATTCTTCGTGATCTTTGCGGTGCAGATCGTCGCCCTCGCCGTGACGATCTTCCGCATCTACACCGAACCTTACAAGGCCGACGTTACGCTCGTCGTTGGCGGTTGGAACGTCATCAACCTGATCATGGCCGGCTGCGCTCTCGGCGTCGTGTCGGAGCGCGGCGAGCGGGCATCTTCCCGCCGCGTTCGGGTCAATCGCCGTTGCGAATTTGGCGTCAATGGCAAATGGCACGCGGCCTCCATCGAGGACGTTTCCGTACACGGCGCGCGGCTGCATGTGTTCGACAAGCAGCTTGATCAGTCGCTTGTTGGCATGGAAGGCGAGATACGTTTCCAACCCTACAGCGGCGCGGAAATGGAGACGCTGCCGCTTGCAATTCGCAATATCCAATCGTCGGATGGCCTTCTGGCGGTCGGATGTCAGTACCTGCCAAAGAGCGCGCTCGACCACCGGCTGATTGCAGACCTTATCTTTGCGAACTCGGCGCAATGGACCCAGTTCCAGCAAGCCCGCCGCTATAATCCCGGCCTGATCCGTGGGACGATTTGGTTCCTTGGCCTGTCGCTCTATCAGACCAGCCGCGGCCTCCTGTATTTCTTCCGCAGCCTGCGCCCCGAGCGGGAAGAGCAGCGTGAACTTGCAAAGGCGCAAGGCTGATGAAGCAGCTCGCCTCCACCGTCCTGCTTCTGGTCACGACCTGCTCCGCCGTTGCCCTTGCGCAAACGGTACCCTTCGATATGTCGGGCGAGCGGACGACAGCGCCGGCAGCGCCGCGCCTTACGCTGCCTGCGTCTCCCCCGACACCACAGGTGCCCGCTGTTGCGCCGGCACCAGCAACGCCAGCACCAAGCACCCCAGCACAGGCAGAGGCGCCCAAGCCCAGCGTTATTCCGCCATTCTCCGCAGCTCCTGCTCGAACGACCGAGACACCCCCCGCGATCATTCCCGTGACGCCGGCCTCTCCCAGCCAGCCCGCCGCGGTGCAACCGGCTCAGCAGCCGCAAGGCACTCCGGCACCTGTAGCGACCACAGCTGCCGCTCAACCGGATCAACCGCCACAAGGTGGGGTTTTGCGTTACCTCATTCCTTCCGCCAAGCTCGGCTTTGACGGCGAGTATGATCGCAAGTCCTGGTCCATCTATCTCACGCCCGAGCAGGCTGCCGCGCCGGCCAAATTCAACTTCGCCTATCAGAATGCGATCGTTGTTGCGCCCGAGGCATCCGAGTTCACGGTCCTCCTCAACAATCGCGTGATCGGGCACCAGCAAGTCGGCTCGCCTGATGGCCAGTCGAATGTGACGTTCGATGTCCCGCCACGGCTGCTACAGCCCGGCGCCAATCTGCTGACATTCGAAGCAACGCATCGCCACCGCACCGATTGCACCGTGCAGTCGACGTATGAGCTCTGGTCCGACATCGACCCCTCGAAGACCTATCTGAGCTTTGCGGGCGAGGAAGCCGCGAGGCTCTCCAGCACCGATGCCATCCGTGCTGTCGGTGTCGACGGAGCGGGAAAGACCGAGTTCAATTTTGTCGTGCCCGCGCTGGAGCAGCCGGGAACAACCAAGCCGCTGCTGCGGCTCGTGCAGGGCATGGCCGTGTTGAGCGGCATGCCCAACGAGACGTTCTCGTTCAGCACCGGAACGCTGCCGCAATCCGGCCCCGGCAAGATGACGGTTCTAGTCGGCACGCCTGCGGAACTGCAGCCTGTCTTCGACGTGCCTCCTGCCGCTCAAGCGGCTCCCATGGCGACTTTCGTCACCGATCCACGCACCGGATCCCCGGTTCTTCTGGTGACTGGTCCGTCATGGCCGTCGATCTCGTCGGCCATCGAGACGATCGTGGCAACGACAGACCGCGCGCCGAGCATACGGCGCGACGTCGTCGCGACCCAGCGCTGGACCGCGCCAGACGCCCCGCTCGTCTTCTCGGACAAGACGATTGCCCTTTCACAGTTGGGCGTGAAGTCGACGGAGTTTTCCGGAAGGCGTTTCCGTACCAGCTTCAATGTCGCCGTGCCTGCCGACTTTTACGCCAATGCCTATGGCGAGGCGACGGTTCTGCTCGATGCCGCTTATACGCAGACAGTGCAGCCGGGCAGCCATGTCGACATCTACGTAAACGGAAACATCGCCTCGACATTGCCGATCACGGCGACGGGCGGCGGCATTTTCCGGCATCTTCCGATCCGGGTCACGATGCGGCATTTCAAGCCGGGGCTGAACACCCTGTCGTTGGAAGCCATCCTGCTCACCAAAGAAGATGACGTCTGCGTTCCCGGCACCACGGCCGGCGTCGGGCCACGATTCGCCCTCTTCGATACGAGCGAACTCCATATTCCGGACTTCGCGCGCGTCGGGCAGCGCCCCAATCTTGCGGCCTTCGCCGGCACCGGCTACCCATACGGCCGTGCGACGCAGGCCATCCCGCTGTTCATCGATCGCGTCGATCCCGACACGCTTTCGGCGACCGCAACCATTCTCGCACAGATGGCCATCGTCGCGGGACGTCCGATCGAAGTCGAGCCGGCAGCGTCTCCCGGGGCTATCGGCGAACGCGATGCTATTTTTGTCGGTTCTATCTCGCAGATGCCGCCGGCGGTGCTCACGCAGATGAACATCGCAACGACGAGCCAGGCGGGCTGGCGCCCGCTTGCCGCCACGCAGACGACGCAGACCGAAACCAACGTCATGTTCGATGAATGGCGCTCCAAGGTGAGCGGTGGCGTCTGGCGTGGCCAGATCACCTCGTTCCAGGAATGGCTGCGGCGCAATTTCGATATGTCCCTCAGCTCCCTTCAGTTCGTGCCGGGAGCCGAGGAGCAGTTCTCACCCTCGAACAGCAACAGCTTCATGGTCGCCCAGGGACGCAGCGCCACCGGTGACTCGACCTGGACCGTTGTGACCGCACCCTCCGCCAAGGACCTGCGCGACGGCGCCAACGCAATCACTGCACAGGAACGCTGGCCGCAAGTCGCGGGCCACATAACCACCTATTCGGCGAGCACAGGCAAGATCGACAGCGTCCCCGTCAGCCGCTTCGATTTTGTCACCTCGGACCAATGGAGCCTTGCAAACTATCGCTTGATCGCCGCCAACTGGCTCTCGACCAACATCCTCTCCTACGTATTCCTGTTGATTGCCCTGTCGCTGCTGATTGGCGTCACCACGGCAAGCATGCTGGGACGGCTGGGCAGGAAGCAATGAGGGCGCTACAATGCTTCATCCTCGCGCTCTTCATGGGCGTGCTTTCTGTTTGCGCGCCAGCCTCGGCGCAGAATCCGACCATCCCTGCACAGGCATGGGAGGCTTATAAAGCCAAGTTCCTCGATGCGAGCGGCCGGATCATCGACAATGCCAACGGCAATATCAGCCATAGCGAGGGACAGGGCTATGGGCTGCTTCTGGCCTACCTCGCGAATAATCCGTCCGACTTCGAGCAGATCTGGTATTTCACGCGCACGGAACTGCTGCTGAGGGATGACGGACTTGCTGTGTGGAAATGGGATCCGACCGTAACGCCGCATGTCACGGATACCAACAACGCCTCCGACGGCGACATCCTGATTGCCTATGCGCTGGCGATGGCGGGCTCATCCTGGCGCAATCAAAACTATCTGACAGCCGCAACCAAGATCGCCGAATCGCTCCTGTCACACGTCGTCGTAAAGTCGGGCGGGCGTACGATTCTACTACCGGGCGCCGAGGGGTTCATGGCTCCCGGCCGCAAGGATGGGCCTGTCATCAACCCGTCTTACCTGATCTTCGAGGCCATTCCCGTCATGGCCGTTCTCGCTCCTTCGGATGCTTGGCAATCGCTGTCTGACGACGGCATGACGCTCTTGCGTGCCATGCAATTCGGGCCGCGAAAGCTCCCGGCAGACTGGGTAAGCCTGAATCGCCATCCCCAGCCGGCGGAAGGATTCGACCCCGAATTCGGATACAACGCCATTCGCATTCCGCTTTACCTGGCCCGCGCTGGCGTGACCGACAAGGCCCTGCTCGATCGTCTCGCAACCGGATTGACCGCAGGCGACGGCGCGCCGGCTACCTTCGACCTGCCAAGTGGCCACCCGAAGCAATCGCTGTCGGACCCCGGTTATCGAATTGTTAACGATGTTGTGGCCTGTGTAACCCGTGGGACAAAGATTCCTGCGTCGTCCCGGCAGTTTGCGCCGTCGCTGTATTATCCATCCACGCTTCAGCTCCTCGGGCTGGCCTTCGTCGGGGAGAAACATCCGGAGTGTCTGTGAGATCCTCTTTCATAGCAGTTGGTGTTGCTGTCGTTGTGGCCGGCCTGGTCACCGCGCTTAAGGATCGCGTGGCGATCCAGGAAGCGCTTGGCCTGGCGTCGCCAGGACGGTCTGCACCGCAACTGATGTTGATGGGGCGGATCACCGGTCCCGAGACACCCTCGCAGAATCCTGCCCGCGACATTAACCTCGTTGCCGATCAGATCCAGACGGCGGCCGGTGCCGCTCCCTCGTCCACGGCTTTCTCGCCACCGGTTGCTCCGGAACAGATGAACGACGTCGCCCAGGCGGCACCTTCGCCGACCCCGGCGCCAGCAGCGGCACAGCCGCCCACACAAACAGCGCCAGCAGCCCAGCCAACCAATCAACCGAAGGTCGACGAGAGCGCGCTTCGTTATTTCGCCAGCCGTGGTGATAAGGCACGCCTTCAGGCGGAAATCTCGCGCCTTCAGGCTCTGTATCCGAACTGGGTGCCGCCTGCCGATCCGCTGGCGGTTCCGCAAAGCGGCGACAAGCAGCTCGAGACCATGTGGAGTCTTTACTCGGAGGGCCGCTACGCCGAGTTGAGAAAGGCGATCACGGACCGGCAGACAGCGGAAGCTGGCTGGCAGCCACCCGCGGATCTTCTCGACAGATTAGATGTCGCCGAAGCACGTGCTCGGCTGGTCAATGCCTCTGATCTCAAGCAATACGCAACCGTTGTCGATATCGGCGCGAATACCCCAAGCCTTCTCACCTGCAGCGACATTGATATCCTCTGGCGGGTTGCCGAAGCTTTCGTGCATACCGACCGGGCCCAGCGCGGTCAGGATGCCTACAGCTACATTTTGAAGAGTTGCACCAATCCGCAGGAACGGTTGGCAACGGTACAGAAGGCATCGGGTCTCCTGCCTTACGGTGCCATGCAGCCGCTGCTTGCGCTTGAGCGGCCTGACGGAAACGGCGGCCGCGAGTTCGACAGCATCCGCAACGACCTGGCGCGAACCTTCGTTGCTGCCGGAAATGCGGATGCCAATCTCGCGGTCGCGCCCGAATATATCTCGCAGGTCGAGAAGCTCGCCCAGGCTCAAGGGCTGGCGTCCGACAACCTCCTGCTTGGCTGGTATCAGGTGCGGCGTGAAAACTACCCGGACGCGGAAAAATGGTTCCGCGCGGCGCGCACGAAGGAAGATTCCGCCAGCGCCTCCCAGGGCCTTGCCTTGGCATTGATCGCCGAGAAAAAGCCGCAGGAAGCCGAGGATGTCATGTTCAAGTGGCACGACGATTCCGACGACGCGAAGGCAACCTATCTCGCCGCAACGGCCAATCTGATGGCGCTCCAGCCGCCCGCCAATCTGAGCGAGACCGTGCTCGGTCGTATTGCGACCGTAGTGATAGCAGAGAAATACGTTCCAACCGCCCAGCAGTTCGGCTGGTATGCCCGTACCCTCAACCAGCCGCAGACGGCCGCGCGCTGGTTCCAGACGGCGCTCCGCTGGAAGGCAGATGACGAGCCGTCCGCCTACGGACTGGCGATCACGCTTGAGCAGTTGAACGACCGGCGGGGTGTCCAGGATGTGCAGCGTCTTTGGGCCGGACGATCCGAGCGTATAGCACACCTCGGAGACACGTCTTCGCTGACCCCCGCTGCTCAGCCTCTAGCTCCAGCTCCGACGGCTGTTCAGCCGGTGTCCCAATCGCCCGCTTATCCGCTCGCAGCCCAGCCACAGATAACGACAACACCAGCGTCGACCGTTGAGGTGGCGCAAGCGCCCACCATGGCGAGACCCGCCATGCGAACAGTCGCCGTCCAGCGCGGTGGCAGGACAGCGCGTGGCTGCTCAACGACCGTCGACGCACGCCTGCTCGACCCTGGTAGCGCGTTGACACGTGGATGGTGCCTCATGGATCTCAACCGCCCAATGGAAGCCGTTGAAGCTTTCGAAGCTGCACTTGCGAGCCCAACGCGGAAGGTGCGCGAAGACGCGGCCTATGGCCAGAGCCTGGCCTATCTGCGAGCCGGGCTTTCCAACAACGCCGCCGTCGCCGCGACCAAAGCGCCCCAGAGCCGCCAACGCGCCGCGGAGCTTCAGGTCGCAATTCTCTCCGACCGGGCACTGTCGGCATACGGCGCCAAGCGCTACCGTGAGACCCTCGTCTATCTGGACCAGCGCGCGCAGTTGCAACAGGAGCGGATCGACCTGATGGTGTTGCGTGGATACTGCTATCTCAACCTGCAAATGTACGGCGACGCCGAGCGCATCTTCAACGCTGCAGCGGCGACCGGCAATAAAGATGCCTATCGCGGCCTCGCCGATCTGAAGGCGGCGACACATCCCGATACGGTGGATTGACGCGCGAATGCGCGTTGCGCTGGGCGTAGGTGCTTAAATTGACGAAGCCTCGAGTAAGCGAGCGTGCCGACTAGGTCCTTATCACGCCTCTGATGAGGCGAGGTCGTCGAAAGATACTTCCGCGAGACGTTCGCGCGCCATACCGATCAGATGATATTGATCGCGAACGCCGTCTCTACAGAGGCCCATCAACAGAGTCGCTACGTGAAGCACTCTCCTTCGATCGGTATCGACACCGTTCTCCCGGCAAAGAAGCTTGAGCGCCTCGCTCACAACGGCGAGGTCTGCAATATTTGCAGGAGCCCGCAGATCATCTTTTCCAATCATTGCAAACTCCATCGAGCTTTTGTGACCGGTAGCAGATTCGTTGTCTTCGGACAAAAGACGACGCGTTGAAGATGGAGCGTCAGAAAATGCGCGGACGATTATCCGGCCGCCGCACTGTTCCTGTTATGGCGGCCCAGCCTAGTATAAATGAAACGCTAGCGCGTACGACACTCCCCTCAAGCAAATCAGCCGGACCCAAGGGCCCGGCTGATTTTTCATAGCTCTGAAACAAACCTTAGAACGTTGCCGCACCGCTGCCCCATG
>UBTY01000042.1 GCA_900468535.1 Hyphomicrobiales bacterium
GGAACCGCTCCTCGCCGATCCAGCGCTTCTCCTCGACGATGATCTTGTGCATGACTGCGATCTGGCCAGCGGGGCCGCCGAAGCTCAGAGCGGCCACCCTTGCCCAGACCTTCACGGCTTCCGAAAACGGCAGCGTATGCTCGGCTGCACCGGATGACCCGGTGCTTTCACTGATGATCGTCGCCATGTCACTGCCCCGCCTTGGCGTTGGGCCAGTTGTGCGTTTCGCTGGTCGCGTCGCGGCACCATCGGTAAAACGCGTCGTACAACATCAGTCCGGCCTCCAGCTGCTCGAGATCGTCGTTGAACATACGCGACAGACCTAGTGACGCGGCGAGCAATCCAGGAACTTCGGGCGCAAGGTCAGGTCGCCCGGTGTCGGCACCCCGCACGATCGTGGCCAGATGAAGCAGCGGGCGGGATTTCAGGCCGAACTGCTCAAGCATCACGTCGAAGGTGCAGAGTTCGCCTCGGTGGGACCAAAAGACGTCCTCGATGTCGAATGGTGTCGCGCCAAAGCGGTCGCCGACCAGAGCGACCTCCGATGCCGGCACGAAGAGGAAAACGGCGCTCGGGTCGACAAACCGCCGGATCAGCCATGGGCAGGCGATCCGGTCGATCTTAGGGCGCGAGCGCGTCACCCAGACCGTGCGGCCTCGGCCATCTCGGTTCGGCACCTTGTCGTCGGGAACAAGAAGCCCGTCAGTGTGTCGCCAGGCCTCAAAGCCGCCCTCAAGGACTTCGGCGGCAATTCCGAGGTGTCGGAGATGAGCGGCGACCCCATGGCTAAGTTTGCGCCCCTGCTGGCAGATGACGACCGCCGGCCCCCTGAGCGACGGTCCCCATTCCCCGACTGTGCGGTAGTCGCGCCTGATGGAACCGGGCAGGAGGCGGGGGTCGGCGGCGAAGTCCTCGTCGACGCGCACGTCAATAAGCGTCGGAGCACTTGGGGTGCCGACGATGCGGTTGAGCTTGTCTGATGTGATTTCAAGAAATGACGGCATGATGGCGCGTCCTCCGTTGAAGCGGGTTTACAGGACGCGATTCTTCGGCCGTGGCCTCGTGGGGCGATCGCTGCCCCATGACGTGAAAGTCTCAAAGGGTAAGCGCTCTGTCAAGCGCCAGCTCCCGATCATTCCTATGAGATTTTGATAGCAGCGCGCATCGCGCCGAATGGATCGCTCATGCGGTGCGGGCCATCTTCTCTGAGAACGAAAACCCGAACCGGGAAAACGTCGAACCGGAGACGGCGATGTATTTCGAGATCAAGGACGCAACCGCCGACATTCTCGCGAGAAGTCGCCGCCACGAGGAGCTCTGCGACCTGCCATTGGATCTGATCAGCTCCGAAACCGAGGCCTTTGATATCCAATCCGCGGCACAGAATGCGCTCGGCTTCGAGCGCAAGGGTTGTGCTATCGTAGGTTCCAGCGAGGGATCACAGCGGACGCTTGCTCTGGCAAAGCCCATCTTCTCGGAAATTCCGGCGTCGTGCCTGTTTTCCAAAGCCAGGGAGTTTCGCCTTCCGCCTGGAACGATCGCGGCGCAGTGCTAGTTCGCGTTCACGATGCTGCGGCTATACCCAGAGGACGGCGAGCGCATCGATCTCCAAAGCGCACGCGATGCCATCCTCACCTGCCGCCCCGAACACGTCATTCGCCGAACTCGCTTCCATCGAAGTGACCACCTTTCTGTTCAAGGAAACCGTCCTCGCGGGCAAGGCTTCATCAATCATGGGCGACCCGGTCACTGCCATCGTGCGGCTGGCTACAGAGCTCGCCGTGCGAGGCTGTCAGTTGGAACCGAACGATGTCGTCGCCAGCGGCTCGTTCACGACCATTCTGCAGGTGCACACGGGGTCAGCATCTGGCCGCCGACTTCGAGTGCGTCTTCTCGTAACCCATTCTTGTTGGACAAATCACGCATCGGCAACGCAAGCCATTTGGTCGAGATCAGGAAGAAGAGGCCAGTCGGTAAAACAAAGCCCGCGCTCCGATAGGGCGATTGTATCGTCTCGCCCGACCTCGTTTACACAGAATTCTCCGCCGCGCGCGGCGTTCGATCAAAGTCGCAATCGACGATGTGAGTATTCTTCCTTAGCCGATCGCCATCACCAGACTGCCACGATAGTTTGCCGTGCTAATCCTCGCGATGGTCGGAGCTTTTCCTCATCCTGCAGCTACTGCCCGCGAAAAGGCTCCCGGCGGCATTCCTACATGCCGGTTGAAGGCAACGCTGAAGGCGCTTGTCGATCGATAACCGACGCGTTGGGCAATTTCCGCAATGGCGACATCCGCGTGGATTAAATCTTTCGCCAGTGCCATTCGCCATCCCGTCGCGTATTCCATTGGCGCGACCCCAACTTCCTTGCGGAAACGTTCGAAGAAGGTGGAACGAGACATAGCGGCGTCTCGAGCAAGCATTTCCACCGTCATGGTCCGACCCGGGTCTGCGTGGATCCGGCGCAAGATTGGTGCCAACAGTGGATCGGCCATGCCACGCAAGAGACCCGGAGGGGCCTTTGCACCTGCGACCAATCGTAATGCGTCGATGAACAACACCTCGAGCAACCGGTGAAGCACCATCTCACGCGCGGCACGATCAGCCCTCGTCTCCTGATCGATCATGCGGACAAGCGTCATCAGTCGCTCTTCACCTTGGACATGGACGACTTCCGGCAGCAGCGACACAAGCAAAGTCCTATCAGCTGAGCCGAACCCACAGTGGCCGACTAGGGCCTTGATTTCTTCCGGAGCTTCCTGTTCGCCGAGACGGAAAACACCAGGGCTTGTCTCCAGGCGTTGAGCAAGTGCTCCGCGTGGCGGCGGCTCGATGCTGCTCATCGTGAAAGAGAAGATTCTTGGGACCATGACGAAGTCGCCCGCAGCCAGCATAAGCGGCGCTCGACCGGCAATCGTCATCAGGCAACGACCTTCGACAACGGCGCAGTAGAAAGGGTTTCCAAGCTCTGTCCGCTCAACCAACCACCGGCCACCGCCCGTCACCAGCTTTGAGATTGTTGGTCTTGGCTTCAGCAGTGAGACGACTTCGGCAACCGGATCGGTCATTATTTCGGACTTCTGCTAAAAATTTCTGGACATTTGCATATAGCAAGTCCGAAGCAATTCGTCATCTTCAGGTATCGCCATCTTCGGGAGACAAGACATGCCAAGGATACTCATTACCGGTTGCTCGTCCGGCTTCGGCCTCGCCATTGCGCAGAAATTCGTCAACTGCGGGTGGGACGTGGTCGCGACCATGCGCGCGCCGCGCGACGATCTTCTTCGTTCGAGCAGCAGGCTCGAAATCCTGCGTCTCGATGTCACGAGCACGCAGAGCATCTCGAACGCAGTCGAAGCCGCGGGGCCAATCGACGCTCTCGTGAATAATGCCGGCGTGGGCATGCTCAATGTCTTGGAGGGCGCGGAGAGGGTAAAGATCCAAGAGTTGTTTGAAACCAACCTATTCGGTGCGATGGCGATGATCAAAGCCGTTCTCCCGCAGATGCGGGCCCGTCGGGCGGGCGTCATCGTCAACGTCAGTTCCAGCGTCACCCTCAAGCCACTGCCCGCACTCTCGGTCTACAGCGCCAGCAAGGCGGCCTTGAACGCCTTCACCGAAAGTCTCGCTCTCGAAGCCGCTATCTTCGGTATCCGAGCCAGGCTCGTTCTTCCGGGTTCAGCACCGGCGACGGAATTCGGCAAGAACGCCTTGACCCGTATGGGGATGGATATCCCCGAGCCTTACAGCGCATTCGTTCACAACTACTTGACCGCGCTGCGTTCCGGCACTGATTTCACGACGCCGGATGACGTTGCAGAGGCCGTCTGGCGCGCAGTTACCGAGATCGACGCACCAATGAAAATTCCAGCCGGCGCCGACGCGCAAACCTGGTTCGTCGAGGCGGGTCATTCGCTGGCCTAGAAAAAATCATCATCCGAGATACCCTTGAAAGTTTCTCCGTGAACAATCTGATCGATCTCGCCAGACATATTCCAACACCTGAGCCCGCTCTCACCCTGGCCTATACACCGATCCGACTGCCGATGGCCGGTCGCCAGCCGCTGNNGCGAGCGCGTCGAGGAGATGAAGTCAATCCTTGACACGCTGCCGGAGGTCGAATGGTAGGCTCCTGTGGTCTCAGGCCGAGCTGATCATGCGCGCAGCGGCTCGGTGGATCATTTCTTTGGCGGTCATACAGTCGTACTACTGACCGGCGCGCAGCTTGATGGTAAGGATTTTTCCAACCCTCGAATCCCTGCGGGCGTTCTGCTGACAACGTCGGGATGCGGCGCCCATCACATGACATCCAAGAGTGCTGCGTTGTTTCCGTTTTTCCGACGTCGACTTTTCGATGCTAGCGACACGCACTTGGGCGCTTGCGGTGGTCTGGACAAATCGTATTTTTACAACCCGCGGCCCCAGATGGCATGCGGATGCGTTTCTTGATGCGCCGGGCGCTGAGCACTGTTGATGCATGGCGTCAACGGCGTTTCGGCTGAAAGGCAGTTCATCGAGACTGGGCAGTGCTGTTCAAAGCCACGCCGCGGTGGATCCGTTACCCCGATCTCAACAAGGAGCCTCCTGAACTGATCGAGATCCAGTTCCGACCGCCGCGACAGCATCGGACAGCCGTACGAGGTGTTTGGGCCAAATCAGGTCCCGCGACATGGCAGGAGAAAATAGAGGATCGCGGAGGCTCAGCAAAATCCGGCCTTCAAGATAAATTTCGGCGCTCAAACGCTTGCAAATGATCCGCGGTGGGCGACGCGACTTGTCGGCACGACCGATCGCGATGAGCGCAAGCGCTGCCATGGGTCCACACTGCGGCGAACGGGCCGACCGCATCGCTACACTACAACCCGAGAGCCCTGCGCCGTAGTTGCGGCAGAGCTAGGAACTACGAGGGTATAGTCGTGTGGCTTGCAAGCAGATGCAGTTCGTCGAGATTTAACCGAACACTTTCCCTATCACTACAGCCAAGACTATGCCGATTGGCACGGTAACGATGCTCATAACTCCCCAAAGCGAGACACCAGACCAGACTCCAAAGAACGAGAAAGCGTGCCAAAGTGCATTCCTGCGAATGATCCAGGGCAGGATAAAGCCAAGAAGAACGCCTATCATCCAAACCATTCGAGCCTCACCAGTGTGCCGTGTTCGCTAGAATCGCGTCATCTCATTTTTGTTCCGGGGGGCGCACTTCCTTACGGTAGAATCCTCGGCAAGTATTTGAAGCGGTCCAGGAATGTGTTTTGGAAATGCAGCCAGCATTGACGATCTTAGGCTATCGGCGCTCATTTAAGCATCGGGATCGGTGGGATAGTTTTGGTTTACTTTTGCCGGCGTGATACGCCGCGTGGGCGCTGATAATAGTGAAGCCTCGCCACTCGGGTGAGGCTTCAAAATCCCAAGGGAAAATCTCCTGAGAGGAGATCTTGTTTCCCGTCAACTAGCTGGGCGGTAAGGCGGCTTCTACCTCTACGTAGGTCACCGCTTTTCGTCCTAGCGTCTACCAGCGGCAGACACGTTTTTTAGTGTAGACCCAACGATGATGATGGCGATACCGGACTGTCTTCACTCGGCATCTTGAACGGTGACCGTAGTAGTGACGCCCGTGGCGCCAATCACTCCGGTCGTGGTACCGGTCCCAGGATCGGCCGTGATGATTGTCTACGACGGTGACCGTCATGCTTTCCGCCTGACTGGGCGTAGCCGTCGAGAAGACGGAAGCCAAGCCGATCATGCCTGCGATAATAATTGCTTTCACGCGAGTTGCTCCATGAAGGTATCTACGGGATCAAAACGCACCTTCTTAAAACGCGGTTCCGCTCCTAGGACCTTGGTCTGATGCCCGCCGCGCGCAAACCGTGAAGGTTTCATTCCGAACGTGTAAAACGACAAATGCAGCGACCCGATTCCCCTGATCTGGCCGACCCGCAGAAAGGTAGCTTTTGGGGCGCACGTCCTCGGGCTCACGTCCATATCTTTACCGTTCGCCCGGTGAAATTGAGGGAGCGAGGGCTCAACCTCCTCGTTGACCTTCCACCCAATTTCATCCAGTTCCGAGTTCACTCCAGCGGTTGGGGCGTTCTAGTCTCCACCCCGCTTCCTTTCGCGAGTGGCAATGGGCATCAAGCCTTGCGCCATTGAGTAACTCCGCGTTCGCCGGTGTACCGGCTGACAGCGCCTTCACAAGGTGATGCTGACTACAAGCGACGATCGAGGAGCGGGAAATGTAGTTTGCCGGCAGGGCCAAGAAACTTTCAGGCCGCCAGAGACGGAGCGTGACGACGCTACTAAGATCATAAATGATAGGTCCCTAACTTTCATGTCGCTCGGGACAGCGGCCAAGGGACCACGCAAGGGAGCCAGTCACCCAAAGTTTGGGCTGAGATTCACGCCGATGAGCACTGCGGCAGAACTGTCCTTGGGGCCAGGGTAATCATCTTCCAGAGTTTGCCTGAGCAAGCACGGCTTTCAGTTGTTCTAATGCGAACGGTTTGGGCAGCAGAAGTGCATCCTCCAGGCCTGATGCAGCCGCCGCATTCGTATCGCCGCTGGCGAAGACGATTTGCAGTTCCGGCCACCTCTTCCGTACCTTTCGGGCCAGATCGGTGCCCGACATGCCGGGTAGTCCGATGTCGGTCAAGAGGATGTCGATCGTTTCGGTTTCCAATATCAAAAGCGCTGCTTCGGCCGAGCCTGCCTCAAGGACTGTGAAGCCAAATTCTTCGACCATATCGACCGTCGACATCAAAATAAGCGGCTCATCTTCAACGACAAGGACTCGCCCGGTTTCTCTGGGAATCGGTTCTCTGTTCTGTCCAGGCACCTGCTCGTGGCGCTCGAGACGCTCCAATGCGATCCGGTGTTGATTTGCGTTGGCCAGGACATGGCGCACCTTGCGCGCCAAGGCTTCTCGCGTATAGGGCTTGGACAATAGCTCGACACCGGCGTCCAGTCTGCCACCATGCACAATCGAGTTTTCCGTGTAGCCCGACGTGTAGAGCACTGCCATGCCTGGAAAAAGCGCCTTCGCCTTTCGGGCGAGCTCGGTGCTTCGCATCGGGCCCGGCATAACAACATCGGTAAACAGCAGATCGATTTTCATGCCGCTGTTGACGATAGCCAACGCCGACTGTGCGTCATGGGCTTTGAGAACGCGGTACCCCAAGTCGCTCAATAGCGCGACTGACGTCTCTCGAACACCGTCATCGTCTTCGACCACCAGCACGGTCTCCGAGCCACCGGCAGGCGGTATTGCACTAACGTCTGTCAGCATGTCTTCGACTTCCATTGCGCGCGGCATATAGAGCTTCATGGTGGTACCGTGCCCAACCTCGCTGTAAATTTTCAGATGCCCTCCGGACTGCTTCAAGAAGCCATAGACCATCGAAAGACCAAGACCTGTCCCCTTGCCGTCAGTCTTCGTGCTGAAAAATGGTTCGAGCACATGCTCTATTATCTCGGGGGAAATACCCGATCCGGTGTCGGTCACCGCAACGAGGACGTACTGTCCTGGCCGCACGTCGTCGTGTGTACGCGCGTAATCATCATCTAGAACGGAATTTGCCGTCTCAATAGTCAAACGACCGCGGCCTCCCATGGCATCCCGTGCGTTGATCGCTAGGTTCAAAATCGCATTCTCCAGCTGGCTGGGATCGATCAGAGTGTTCCACAGGCCCCCAGAGACAATAGTTTCAAGCTCGATTTCCTCACCAAGTGCCCTTCGCAGCATATCATCCATGTTCTGAACCAGTTTGCGAACATTGATCACCCTTGGCTCGAGAGGTTGTCGCCGACCGAACGCGAGAAGCTGGGAGGCAAGTTTGGCTCCTCGCTCGACGCCGGCCAAAGCATTGTCGAGCCGCTGTAAGGCGCGAGGATTGCCATCTACATCCTTAGACAAGAGCTGGAGGTTGCCACTCACGACCTGCAGAAGATTGTTGAAATCATGTGCGACGCCCCCCGTGAGATTGCCAAGCGCTTCCATTTTCTGCGCTTGTCGCAACGCAGTCTGCGCCTTTTCGCGCTCGACTGTTTCCTTTTCGAGGTCGAGAAGAGCGGTCCTCAGTTCTTGCGTGCGCTGCTCAACCCTTTGCTCGAGGGTGTGATTGAGGCTATGGAGTTGCTCCTCAGCGCGTTTCTGGTGCGTGACATCGAAGCCATCCACGAAGATCCCCGTGACCTGACCTTCGTGATCGAAAATTGGTTGGTAAATCAGATTCAGGAAGCGTTGGTCCCGTCCATTACCTTCACGCTGGAGCGTAACCGGGAGATAACGGCCGATATAAGGCTTTCCCGATTTGTAAACGCCATCGAGCAATTCGAAGAAGCCTTGGCCGGCAACATCCGGCAGCGCGTCCCTGACGCTCAGACCTACAAGCTGTCTGTTTCCCACGAGTTGTAGGTAAGCATCGTTGACGAGCTCGAAGATGTGCTCAGGCCCGCTCAATATGCACATGAAGCTCGGAGCCTGCTGGAACAAGCCTCGCATGCGATCCCGCTCAGCGGTCCGCAGTTCGACTTCTGAGGAAAGCTGGCGATTGAGATGCTGGAGAGCAACTGCAGCCTTCTCGCGCATTTCAGCAGCCTCGGCTAGAGCAGACGCCCGCCGGCGTTCCGCTTCGAACGCTTCTGCACTCGCCAAGCGGGATGTTATCTGGCCCGCGATCAGTTTGAGAAAATCAAGGTATTCGTCGCTCAACGTCCGATGTGGATTGAGCCCGCTGATCAGGATACCCTTCGGCTCTCCGCAGCCCTGTCCGCTCAGAGGCAAGACTGCGGCGCGAGAGGGTGGCTTGGGCCATGGTCCAGAGGGGAGATTGCCAATTTCAGAAATGTTGACGATGTCGACAGCCTGTCGCGTCCATGCCTTTTCTAATTTCCAGATCGCCGAGCCACGCTCTATGCTTGCGGGGAACAGTGCATGGTCCTCCGGCGCCCCGCAGACCCATTGCCTTATCGCTTTGCCATTTGGGTCAAAAACATAAAGGGCGCTGAAAGGAATATCATGAAGGTTTCCTTCGAGCGCTGAGTGTGAGGCCTTGAAGACCTCGTCCTCCGTGTTCGCTGCAGCCAGGCTCGAAGCGAGAGTGCGCATAGTCGACATACGGCGTTCACTGATAACTCTTTCGGTCTCCTCGGTAACGGCGCAAAAGACGCCTTCGACCTTACCGCTATCACCAATCAGCGGACTGTACGAGAATGTGTGGTAGGTCTCCTCCGTGTAGCCGTTGCGCTCCAGCAAAAGTGGAAGCGCCTTGTCCCAGGTTGACTGGCCGTCCTTGTAAACGGTGTCGAGGCGACCTTCGATGTCGTTCCAAATTTCTGACCAAAGGATCTTTGTCGGAACGGCGAGTGCATTCGGGTGTTTGCTACCAAGCGTCGGCCGGTAGGCGTCATTGTAAAAAAAAGCGATATCGGGCCCCCAACCGAGCCACATTTCAAACTTGGACGTTAGCAGGAGCCGCACGGCTACCTTCAGCGCTTCCGGCCATTTGTCCGGAACACCGACTGAACTCGTTGCCCAATCGTGATTGCGCATCCTCCGCGCCATTTCGCCGTCGCCGACAAATATATCTTGAAATTGATCAGAGACATTTAGGGTCATAGCAGTTCCATCGCAAAGTCGCAGAGCCGACTTAGGCTACTGATAACGCTTGTCCAGTCCGCTTGTTCTTGATGTGGGCACTTTTCGCAGTACCTGGAAGAGAATTTCGATGAGCCAAGCAAAATCACAGTCAGAGCGCGCGACGAAGATCTAAGACAGGCAATCAAGCGGGCGGGCGTGGCGCTCTCGACCAAGAGCAGCTTAAAAACAGGGTTGTCGACGGAGCGCTCCAATGCCGATAAAGCGGCGGGGATCGTCGCCCTCCCAGGAGAACAAAGGTTCGCACGGGGGCATCTGCTTCCTTGGGGTTTGGAGCGTCTGGATCCGTTAGAAATTCGGTATCATTGACGACCGCGTCCATCGGGAACTCTCCGCCTTTACACAACAGCGCTGGTATGCCCCGCATCTTCGTCCAGATCAAATTCTGTGGAGGTCTGACCGCGAATTTCTGGTCTTCTCCCGCGATCGTGGCGTAACGTAGGCTGATAGAGTAGCCAGACGGCGCCGGCCGCGGTGATCGGGCAGGTCGCGTTACACAACAACCCGGCGGTTAAACCGGCTGCGGAGAGCTGGTGCGTTCGCAACGTTTCCACTCTTGTCGAACTCTCGCGGCTGCTGCGCGGGCAATATCTCGCGCTCCAGGGTTCCTGAAATGACGATGAGTTTATGACTACCACTTGCCCTGCGCGGGTCTCACGCTTTGATGCGCTTTCACGCGGGTCAGCCGTTGAGCCAAAGCAGGGATGAGTTGAGAAGACACGCAAATCCGACCCATAAGGCATAGGGAACAAAACAAACGCGCGCCGCCACATCGTTGCAGACAGCGATGAAATAGACGATCAGTGCCAATAGGAAGAGGATTACGACAAGGCTCAGAGACAAAAAATGGACCCCCAAAAACAACGGCGTCCATAGCCAGTTGAGCGCCATTTGCCCCGCCCAGATCAAACCGAGGGAACCCTCGAATTCGCTGGTCAGCCATGTTCGCCATGCGGCCACGGCGATCAGAACATAGAGGATTGTCCATACCGGAGCGAAGATCCAGTTCGGAGGATTAAAGAATGGTTTGTTTAACGAACTGTACCATTCTCCAGGCCCCACGGTTAAACCGATAACGGGGCCGACGCCAACGACCAGAACGAGAAAAAATGCAAGTACCGGCAGGCTGGTGAAGGATCTGGACGTCATATCTACTGTTCTCCTCGAAATCCTTGAACTTGCTCACCGTCCGCTTTTCTGTTGCGCCGGAAACTCAAGCTGGCGCACGTCATAGCCTAACTCGCTTACCTTTTTGACCATGCGCTGAAGTTTGTCTTTAGACGGTGCAGTCCTCGCGTAAATCCATAGATCGGTCATTGAGGGGTCGGCGCTAATGAACCAGGAATGATCGGGAGATTTGTACAAGACCCAGTAATTGAGCGTGATAAACCATGGATATCGCACGCGCATCTTCGCGTTTGTCGTTCCAAAATCCGTGATGGTCCCAGCCCCTTTGATCGTCTTCAGGCGCCCTTCAGGCGTACCCTCCCGGCAACCATCCTCGACGAGAATTTCATTACGCGCCGGCCCCTGGCGATATGTCGTGTAGCCCGCGACGCAACCGTTCGTCAGATACATCGGCCTCCTGCCGATCTCCAGCCAGGTGCCTCGGTAGTGATCAGGTCCCACCCGTACGACTGTGGGCTCGGCGTTTGCGAGGCTCGTTCCCGAGACAATGACGGCCAGCCCAAGCATCAGTGGCCGTAGCTTATGAAGATGATTTTCCATTGAGACCTCCGTGGATCGTACGAGCGGCTCTGAGGTTCCGGATGTCAATTATTGACGCCGAATTCCCGCGTATCGTAGTGCGACAAATGTCGTCAGGCTCGCGACCGCGACCGCGTTCAGGTTGAAGAGGGTAGTCAAGTCGCCTTCGCTCCAGACATGAAGCGGCGCACCTACCAGTGATCGCGAAGCGAGAAAGGCGGCGAACACAAAAGCGGCCATTCCCCGCTGCCACCACATTTCCTCGA
>UBTY01000084.1 GCA_900468535.1 Hyphomicrobiales bacterium
TCGTGGTGGCGCCCTTATAGTCAGGCCTTCTGAATCCCGCAAGCGGCAATTTCGATTTTTCTACAAAAAAATGACAGTTTATTTTTCTGCCCTGTGGATGGCCATTCCTGACGGCGAATCAAGCCGCTAAGCGCAACTGTTCGCGCGCCTTCGAGGTGCATTACGTTGAGTCAGATTGCTTTAGCTGAGGGCTTTCAGAGCGCCCGGGCAACGACATCAGGCGCAGAGCGCCGGCCACAACCCCAGTTCCAGTCGCGGTTCTTGCCGGTATCCACGTGGACAGAATCCGTGTGGCAATAGGTGCCGACACCGCCCCTGTCGGGCATGGAGCGGATGAAGCTGGCGATATCCCACTTGGAGATGCCATCGACCTTGATGTCCGCTGCGTCGCAGGTCTTGTGCATCGATTCCTCGGCGCCGCCGACCATGCGATTGTGCTCGGGGTCACGATAGCCCGATGTGACCAGGACGGGCTTTCCGAAATGGGTTTCCACGGCCTTGATGACGTTCATCAGGTTTGGCTTGAAACAGGCGACCTCGACCTTGTCGTTCTGGATGTGAAGGCCGTTCGGCGCGATTCGCGTCATGCCCGGCAGCGAAGCCTTCTGCAGGAGGCCTGAAAGGCTGCCGAGGAGGTTCTGCTTCGGCGAACTGTAGAGCGCGTTCATGGTCTGGCCCGGCAAGGCGCCGGTTGCGAGCGACGCCGTCTGTGTCGGATCGATCCGCGTGCTGGTGTTCTGCGAGGATTGTTGCGGAAGCAGCACCTGGCCCTGTTGGCCCTGGTCGACGGGGACCTGGCTGCTGTAGACGCTGGATCGTGCCGGGCTGACGCCAACGGGAGCATAAGCCGCGCCGCCATCCTGCTGCAGGACCGTCGACGTCGAGTTGATCTGCGGCGGACGACGGGTGGAGAAGATACTCATCGCCTGGGCGTTTATGCCTGTCGACTGCAAAGCGAGGCCGCCGATGTTGGCGGGAGCCGTGGCGGCCGACCCGGCCATCATCGGTTGCTGGGGCGCCTGCGCCTGCTGTGCTTGGGCCTGCGCGCCTGAAACGTTGGTTATTTGTGGATCCTGATAGGTTGTCCTGGCAGCCAAGTTCGCTGCAGCCGGAGGCGTCGCTGCAGCCGCAACGGGAACGGCCGCGTCGGCAGCGACGTCGGCCGTCTTCTTGTCGGATACGCAGCCGGTGAGGGCGAGCGCAGAAGCGGTCAAGAGAAGGACAGCCCCGAAGGGCATGCGCTTTTCCAAGGCGTGCAAGCGAACATTCTCCAAATAAAGGCGGGCGATATGCGGGCTGGAACCACGCAAATTGCCCACGAGTCGGCTGGAGAGTGCCCTCGAGGGTGGCCTGCGGCAAGCGCGATCCGGGCACGCTTGCCCGAAATCGAAAAAGCCGCAAGCCTCGCAAAAGCCTCGGCTTACCAGGCGCCGGTATTGGCCATCGACGACCACGGCTCGGCCGCGGGAAGGCTGCCGCCCTTCTGCAGGATTTCGATGGAGATGCCATCGGGAGAGCGCACAAAGGCCATGTGGCCGTCGCGCGGCGGACGGTTGATGATCACGCCGTTGTCCATCAGCTTCTGGCAGATCGCATAGATGTCGTCGACCTCGTAGGCCAGATGGCCGAAATTGCGGCCGCCGGTGTAGTCTTCCGTGTCCCAGTTATAGGTCAGTTCCAGGCAGGGAGCACCCTTAGTCTGGGCATCACCCTTGTCGCCGGGAGCGGCCAGAAAAACGAGCGTGAAGCGCCCTTTTTCGTTGTCGATACGGCGAACTTCCTCGAGCCCGAACAGCGTCGTGTAGAAGTGCAGCGAGGCGTCCAGATCCTTCACGCGGACCATGGTGTGGAGATAACGCATTATGGTTCCTTTCTAAAAACAGGTTCGATTTCTAATGTGTCCGACCGCCAGTTTCGGGCAAGGCTGCGGGATAAGATTGGCAACTGGGAATAATCGAAAAGTAGGACTTGCGCTAATCCGTTACCAACATGTTAATCTTGATCTCAAGAATCAGTTAACCGTAACAGTGTGACGCGTATTGAGGGGCTGGCGACATGGCTGACAGAATTTCATCGAAGGAATTCACCGACCTCGATCAACTCGCGGGGGAAGCGGTCGACCTCATTGAAATCACTGGGATTGTCAAGTGGTTTGACGTTGCGAAGGGCTTTGGTTTCATCGTTCCTGACAACGGAATGCAGGATGTTTTGCTGCACGTAACGTGCCTGCGACGCGATGGATACCAGACAATTCTGGAAGGCACGCGGATCGTCGCGCTCATCCAGCGGCGCGAACGCGGCTATCAGGCGTTCAAAATTCTTTCCATGGATCAGTCAACAGCGGTACATCCTTCGCAGCTGCCTCCGGTGCGTACCCACGTGCAGGTAACGCCGACGAGCGGCCTCGAGCGTGCGCTGGTGAAGTGGTTCAACCGCACCAAGGGCTTCGGTTTCCTGACGCGCGGCGAGGGTACCGAAGACATCTTCATTCACATGGAAACGCTTCGTCGTTTCGGGCTTACGGAGCTGCGTCCGGGGCAGGTGGTTCTGGTGCGTTATGGCGACGGCGACAAGGGTCTGATGGCCGCGGAAATCCATCCCGACAATCCGAGCCCCGTGAGCCGCGCGCACTGATGCCGATGTCGTTCAATCATATCCTGAAAGGCGCCCTCGTGGCGCTTTTTTTGATGGCAGCGCCGGCGGTTTTCGCGCAGCAGCCGGTCCAGTTCGACACCGAACCGCTGATCATTCAGACGGCGGCGGGCAAGCGGCTGAATTTCACCGTCGAGATTGCCGATACGAACGAGCAGCGCCAGCGCGGACTGATGTACCGCAAGGAGATGGCCGAAGACGCCGGCATGATCTTCGATTTCGGGACATCGCGGCGGGTGCAGATGTGGATGGAGAATACCATCCTGCCGCTCGACATGCTGTTCATCGACGCGGCGGGTATCATTCGCGGCATCAAGCAGAATGCCGTTCCTTATTCCGAGGACATCATCGATTCGGTCACTGCGGTGAAATATGTCGTCGAGCTCAACGCCGGCGTTACCGCGAAGCTCGGCATCAAGCCCGGTGATCGCGTGCTGAGCGCCACGACCACCAAGAAGAAATGAACCGCCTGCGCACGCGGCCGGCCTGATCCGGCCGCCGGGCTTGGCTCACGCCTTGCGCCATCCATCTTTTCCGGCTTTATCGGCGGGATCGTCATCGCAGTCTTTGCGATGCGGCGAACTGGCTTGCGAGGAAAAGATGTCGAATAGTTCTGCAGCTGCTCTGCTCAGTGGCTTTACCGGTCGGGAAAGGCTGGTTGCCCAGCTGACGTTCATCGTCGAGGCGGAAAAACTGAAGACGGTGCTGCGCAGGACGCGGCTGCTCGACCGCTCGCGGGTGGAAAACGATGCCGAGCATACCTGGGAACTCGCTTTGATGGCGTCTATCCTGGCCGAGTATTCGCGAGAGCCAATCGATCTTTCGAAAGTTCTGAAGATGCTCCTGATCCACGACGTCGTCGAAATCGATGCCGGGGATACGTTTGCCTTCGACAAAAGCGCGGTGCTCGATCAAGCGGAGCGCGAATTGCGGGCCGCCGAGCGGATATTCAGCCTGCTGCCTGACGATCAGGCGCTCGAATTCCGCGGGCTCTGGGACGAGTTCGAGGCAAAGGAAACCAGCGAGGCTCGATTTGCGAACGCGATGGACCGGCTGCAGCCGACGCTGCACAACTTCCTGACCGATGGCGGAACGTGGCGCACGCCCGGCGTAATGATCGAGGACGTCAACCGGCGCGTCGCGCCGATCGCCAAGGCGTCCGGGCAGCTCGGCGATTTCATCGACGAGTTGCTCGGTATTGCGATTCGCGAGGGCTTCATTGCCGTAACGTGAGCATGCGGCAATGATGCTTTTCTCGCCGGCATGGGATTCCGGTGAGGCAATTGGCGACGCTGCTAGGGCCCGAATTCTCGTTGATCGATCATCGCCGCCACGAACATGAGATGCCTTGGGGCAGCACGCAGCGGTTTCAGTTCAGCACATTTCGGCGGACGTCGTAGGTTTGTCAGAAGCCCAGTCTCTCCGGCGAGGCGCATTCATCTCGTGAATGCATACTGTCTACCGGACGTGGCTTTTCTCCCGCGCTGAGACCCTGCTCTTCGCGGGATCGAGGAGAAATTATCTTTTATTTTAAAGGGGAAGGTGATGGTCGGAGTGGAGAGATTCGAACTCCCGACCCTCTGGTCCCAAACCAGATGCGCTACCAGACTGCGCTACACTCCGTGGCCAACGAGGAGGGCAATACACGGTTCGATCGCTGGCCGCAATAACTAAAATCGACAATCCAATGCGGGCACATTTCGGCGCGTTCAGGTTACTGTCAGGAAAGGATGGCATGCGGCTCCTTTATGGTGCGGACTGTTGCGAGTCTGCGCGCCCTTAATCGGAGCAGCATATTGGACGATTCTCATGAGCCGGCTTCCGGTCGAAGCCTGCGCCCGCGCATCGGCAGTGTCACCCTATCGGTCCTCACCGCCCTTTATATTCTGATCGTTGCCAACCATACCTTCTGGACGCGCGCGTTCGATTACATGTCGACCAAGCCCATGGCCTTCGCGGCGTTCGTCGTCGGTATCACGGCCATCACGATCGCGGCGATGACGACGTTCTCGGTCAAGTATCTCATCAAGCCGGCCCTGATCTTCTTCATCATGGTGTCGGTTCTCGCGGCATGGTTCACGGACCAGTTCGGCGTCATCATCGACAAGGAGATGATCCGCAACGCCGCCGTGACGACACAGGCCGAGTCGGCGCATCTGATCACGCAGGCCTTCCTTCTGCACATCCTGATCAAGGGAATCCTGCCGTCGCTCTTCATTCTGTGGGTGCGCGTCGTTCACAAGCCGTTCCTGAGGAAGTTCGTCTGGAACATGGCTGTCATCATTCCATGTCTTGCAATCTTCGTCGGCGCAGCGCTCAGCTTTTCGCAGACCTTTGCGGCTGTCGGCCGGATGCACAAGGACGTCATGCTGACGCTCAATCCCTTCCTGCCGATCAGCAGCGCGACGCGCTATGCCTTTGCCTCGGAAGAGGATCGCAACATCGTGCGCCGTCCGCTTGGCACCGACGCGCACCAGCGCACGGCAAGCGCGAACGGTAAGCCGCGCGTGACGATCATCGTCACCGGCGAGACCGCGCGCGCCCAGAATTTCTCGCTCGGCGGCTATGAACGCGAGACCAATCCGGAGATGAAGGCGAGGGGCGTCATCTACTTCTCGAACGCGACAAGCTGCGGAACCGCCACGGCCGTTTCCCTGCCCTGCATGTACTCAGTCTATCCGCGCAAGGAATATACCCACCGCAAGGGCCTGGAGACCGACAACCTGACCGATATTCTCGGTCATGCGAAGGTGAACGTCGAATGGTGGGACAACGATACCGGCAGCTACGGCGTCGCCAACCGTATCCCCTATCGCTTCCTGCCTGACAGCGCCGACCCGCGCTACTGCACGGATGGCGAATGCCTCGATACGATCCTGCTCGACAAGCTGGACGAATGGCTCGCGGCCGTCAAAACCGACAGCGTCCTCGTCCTGCATCAGCTTGGCAGCCACGGACCGGCCTACTATCGCCGCTACCCCGACGACTTCCGACGCTTTACTCCGGATTGCCGCACGGGCGAGTTCGGCTCCTGCAAGCCCGAGGAAATCGTGAACGCCTACGACAACACGATCCTCTACACCGATCATGTCGTCGCCAAGGTTATCGATACGCTGAAAGAGCACGGCAGCTCGGTCTCGGCTTCGATGCTCTATGTCTCCGACCACGGCGAGTCGCTCGGCGAGAACGGTCTCTATCTGCACGGTGCGCCCTATATCATCGCGCCGGCCGAGCAGACGCGCGTTCCGATCGTTGCCTGGTTCGCGCCGGATTTCAGCGCGGCGTCGGGCATCGATACGGCGTGCATGGCGGCACGTGCGGCGGAGCCTGCCTCGCACGACAACTTCTTCCACAGCGTCCTTGGCCTGATGGACGTCGCAACCAGCGTCTATGATCCGAAGTTGGATCTCTTTGCGCCCTGCCGCAAACCAGCCGACGCGATTGCGTCGGCCGCGCAGAAAGGCTGATCCGGCAGAGTTTTGCAGCCGCGGGTTTTTTCTTGAAACCGAAAGGATTCGCGGCTAAGCAAAATTCATCTTTTCATGTGATCGTACATGGAAGTCGCCCCGTCCCGGGGCGATCGGTTTGAATGCGAAAGCCCAATTTCGGAGGCGTTGCAGCAATGTCTGCCAAGATCTACCGTCCAGCCAAGACCGCCATGCAGTCCGGTAAGGCCAAGACTCATCTCTGGGTCCTCGAATTCGATCAGGAGACACCGCGCACGATCGATCCGATCATGGGCTACACGTCGTCATCAGACATGCGCCAGCAGCTCAAGCTGACGTTCGAAACGCAGGAACTGGCAGAAGCCTACGCCCAGCGCAATGGCATCGACTACCGCGTGATCGCCCCGAAGGATCCGCAGCGCCAGACGGTAGCGTATCCCGACAATTTCCGTTATACGCGGACGCAGCCCTGGACGCACTGATTAGCGTTCACGGATAGAAATTGCATTCGGTGCGGCAACGCACCGATATCAGGCCCCTTAGCTCAGCTGGATAGAGCACCTGCCTTCTAAGCAGGTTGTCGCAGGTTCGATTCCTGCAGGGGTCGCCAGCACATTCAATCGCTTACACGTATCTATCGGCATTGTATTCGGCGCCGCGTGCAGCGTTTTTGATGCCGTTTACAGAATCCATCCGCGACTTTTTTTCTCCATTCTCAGAACGCTCTCTTTCAAGAGGGCATTCATCCGACACTGGCCTATATAAACGTTCTGACGTCGAGCAGCGTCAGCATGTTGCCGGTGTTGCCCAAACCGGGAGGCGATCTGCAGCCTGTTGAGAGATCAGGAGCCGAAGGATGAGTTATACGTTTGCGATTGGGGATATCCACGGGTGCGTTGGTCCGCTCAAGCGCATGCTCAGCCGGGTCGAAGCCTATGCTCCGGAGGGAACGATCGTGTTTCTCGGGGACTATGTCGATCGCGGTCCTGACAGCAAGGGTGTCATCGACATGTTGATGGAGGCGGCTCCCGCGGGCTGGCGCTGGATCGCTCTCAAGGGCAACCATGAGGACATGATGGTCGGGGCTTGCGATGGAACTCGCGATGAGAGCTGGTGGCTCAAAAACGGCGGCATTGAAACCCGTATGTCCTTCGGCGGCGACATCCCCAGCGACTGCCTCGACTGGGCGAGGGCTCTGCCACTCTATTACCAGGATGAGCACCGGATCTTTGTTCATGGCGGCGTTCGCGAGGGTGTCTATTTCGAGGAGCAGTCGCCTGACGATTTCATGTGGACGCGTTTTGCGCCCGGCTATTCCAGCGAATATTGGGGCAAGCACTTGGTTCACGGCCACACGCCCTCGCCAAAGAACCCGCTGACAACAGGCAACCGCACGAACCTCGATAGTGGCTGCGTCTTCGGGCAAAAGCTCTCTTGCGCCGTCTTCAACGACGGTCTTCCCGGTGGCCCGATCGAGTTCATCGAGGTGGCAGCCTAGGGGCGGTCGGTTTCGGGATGGGCTGATCTGAAGCGTCGGGTGCCGTTCGCGTTTGCCATTTATTTCAGTTTCTTTGAAGGCTGCCCCTCGTAACCGCCTGATCGCGCGACTAGATTGTCTTTAGTGGCGAGACTGCGCGGGTAAGGAGAATGATACATGAAGCGATTTCTGGCATTCGCTGCTGCCGGCATGGTGATCGGGCTTTCAGCGCTGGTATCGGCATGTGCGACCCCTCCGAATTCGATGGGATCCGCCTCGGGTTATTATCCTGGCGATTCCATGAACCGCGCCTGCCTTGATGGATTCAGGCCGAGCGACAACCGATCCTGCAGCTATTGATTCTCCGTGCAGATCGTTGGCTCTGACGGTGCTGCGCCGAGCGCCGTGACGAGATCACGGCGGACCCTTTCGCCGTGCCGCCGTTGCATAGGTGGTATTCGCGCTATTTGCGTTGCTTCGCCTTGTCTCTGCCTAGGTTGACGCCTATTTCCGCGCCATACGATCCGTGCGGCCAGAACCGCCGATCCCATTCCACAAGAAGCCAACCTTGCGCAGGCATCGCCCGCGGCAACGAAGCCGTGTGACCGATCCGCTGCGGACGAAAGGATGCATGACGATGGAAAGTGCCAAGACTCTTCGAGAAATGAGCATCCGCGAGCGGAGACGGTTCTTCGCGACCGTTGCCGATGCGCTGGAAGCGCGGGCGAGCGAGGCCTTCTCCGATGGCAATATCCGCTTTGCCGCGAACTCGATGAATCTTGCCCTGGCAATTCGGGGAAATGCCGTCGAACTCTCGACGACGAATCTGAAGGCTGCCGAAATCCTGCTGCAGCAGGGGATCAATCTTGTCGATCAATTCCAGAGCGACAAAGCCCCGCCGCACACTCTCCATTAGTCTCTTTCCGATCCGGGTGCGTGCCCCTCTTCGGTGACTTCGCGCTATCGCATCAGGCCTAGCGGACGACTGGACATCACCGTCGATTCTCTCCAACCTGCTCTCAGCGCGTCGCGTCGTCGCGGCGCGATAACAATGAGAACGAGGGAACAATGGTCGACAGGTTGAAGGGCAAGATCGCTATCATTTCGGGTGGTGCAACCGGAATGGGCGGGGCGGCATCGAGGCTCTTTGCAGCCGAGGGCGCCAAGGTTGCGGTGATCGATCGCAACGAGGCGGCGTCGCGCGAGACAATCGAGGCCATCCGCGCCGCCGGCGGCACCGCCGACTACTGGGTCGCCGACGTTTCCGATGAAGCGCAGGTCATTGCGGCTGTGAAGGGTGTTGAAGAGCGCTTCGGCGCGGTCACGGTGCTCTTCAATCACGCCGGCACGATCGTCATCAAGCCGTTTCTCGAAACGACGCTTGAGGAGTGGGAATGGCTGCACGCCGTCAACGTTCGATCGATGTTCCTGATGACGCGAGCCGTGTTGCCGGGAATGATCTCCGCCGGCGGCGGCTCGATCGTCTGCACCTCGTCGATCTCCGCGGTGGCGGCAACGCCGATGGAAGTGCTTTACGACACCACCAAGGGCGCCGTGCACATGTTCGCCCGCGCGGTCGGGGTTGAATTCCGAGACCGCAACATTCGCTGCAATGCCGTCTGCCCGGGCTTTATCCGTACGCCGCATGGCCTGCGTGAGGTCAACGAATTGCAGGCGCTTGGCGTCGATGTATCGGATGCCGCGATTGCGGCACAGCAGGGTCGGATCGGCGAGCCTGAGGATGTGGCGCGCGCCGCGCTCTATCTTGCCAGCGACGAGTCGATGTTCGTCAATGGCGCGCATCTCTTTGTCGATAACGGCTTCACGGCGATCTGACCCGAGGATTGCCGTCGGGAAAATGAAAAGGCCGAGATGGTGATCTCGGCCTTTTCTGTTTTTATCCGGACAGCCCCGCTTACTTGCCAGCCTTTGCGGTGTGGCGGCGACCCTTGCCGATATCGGGCAGTAAGATGGTCAGCAGCCCGAGCAGCGGCAGGTAAGAGCAAATGCGGTAGACGAACTCGATACCCATGTGATCCGCCACCATGCCGAGGCCCGCAGCACCGATGCCGCCGATGCCGAAGGCAAAGCCGAAGAACAGACCGGCGATCATGCCGACGCGTCCGGGCACCAGCTCCTGGGCGAAAACGACGATTGCCGAAAAGGCCGAGGCGAGGATCACACCGATCAGGAACGTCAGGAAGATCGTCCAGGTGTAGTCGGCGTAGGGCAGCGCGAGCGTGAAGGGCAGGGCGCCGAGGATCGAGAACCAGATCACGAACTTCGTGCCGAACCAGTCGACGACAGGGCCGCCGGCGACAGTGCCGATGGCAACAGCGCCGAGGAACACGAAGAGCAGAATCTGCGCCTGCTGAACCGAAACACCGAAGCGCTCGATCATGTAGAAGGTGTAGTAGCTCGAGAGGCTCGTCATGTAGAGGTACTTCGAGATAACCAGCAGCGCCAATACGGCGATCGCGGTAATGACCTTCTTGCGCGGCAGCTGGACGGCAGCGGTTGCAGCCTTGCGGCCGGCATTGCTCTTGCGGTGTTCGGCATACCAGGCGCCGACGCGCCAGAGGATAATCATGCCGGTCAGGGCTGCCAGCGAGAACCACGCGACGCTGTGCTGGCCGCGCGGCAGCACAATGAAGGCCGCCAGCAGCGGGCCGATCGCCGAGCCGAAATTACCGCCCACCTGAAACAGAGACTGCGCGAGGCCATGGCGGCCGCCGGATGCCAGCCGGGCCACTCGCGAGGACTCCGGATGAAACACGGCAGAGCCGAGACCGACGACGCCTGCGCCGACCAGCAGCACCCAATAGGCATGCGCGTAGGCCAGCAACACCAGGCCGATCAGCGTGAAGCCCATGCCTGCCGCGAGCGAATAGGGCAAGGGGCGCTTGTCGGTATAGATGCCGATCAGCGGCTGTAGAAGCGACGCAGTGACCTGGAACACGAGGCCAAGGAAGCCGATCTGCGTGAAATCGAGGCCGTAGCCTTCCTTGATCATCGGATAAAGCGCCGGGATGAGCGACTGCATGGTGTCGTTGAGGAGGTGGCAGAAGCTCACCGCCATGATGATCCCGAAAACCGTCTGTTCCGCAGAGTGCCTCTCTGCCGTCATTGCGTTGTTAGTCACGATTCTACTCCGTCGTTTGACGGTTCGGGGATAGCCGACTTGTCGTCGTCCCGCTTTCGTGTTTTGGTCTCGTTATTTCGCGAGTGGGCCAAAATGACGAAAATGAGACAAACACCGGTTGCGAGCCGGCTGGCCGAACTTCATGTAGAGCGACTGGCGGCGATCGAAGCCGCGTCCGAACCGGTCTACGCAATCCCCTCGGAATATCCTGCCGGCTATCATGTGAAGCCGCATAGCCATAGCCGGGCGCAGTTCGTCTATGCGCGTGCGGGGGTGGTGATGGTGTCGTCGGTGCAGGGCCGATGGATGGTTCCGCCACAACATGCACTCTGGATCCCGGCCGGGCTTGTCCATACGGTCGATATGCTGGGGGAGGTCACGATGCTCTCCGCCTATGTGCTGCCTGATGTGCTTAGCGACCCTCCGGCCGCCATTCGTGTCGTTGCCGTTTCTGATCTTGCCCGTGCCCTGATTATCGAGGCGGTTGCACCCGTTGCGGAAGCCAGGACCGGGCGCCAGGACCTTGTGATGGCCCTGCTGCTGGAAGAGGTGCTCCGGCTGCCTGATCGTCCGCTGGGGCTGCCTTTTCCATCCGATCAGAGGCTCGCCCATCTCTGTCGCGG
>UBTY01000082.1 GCA_900468535.1 Hyphomicrobiales bacterium
CCGACCTACGCCGTGCCGCTGCGCGGCCTCGCCCACGGCTTCGCAAAGATGGCAACCGGAACCGGCCTTGATCCTATCCGCGCCAAGGCGTCGCGCCGGCTGATCGAGGCCTGCATGGCGGAGCCCTTCTATGTCGCCGGTACCGGTCGCGCCTGCACGGCGTTGATGCAGGCAGCGCCCGGGCGCATCTTCGCCAAGACCGGTGCCGAAGGCGTGTTCTGCGCGGCGGTGCCGGAAGAGGGGATCGCCATTGCCATCAAGTGCGATGACGGCCACTCGCGCGCCGCCGAGGCCATGGTTGCCGCCACCCTCAGCCGCTTCTTCGAAGAGGACAGCGCGATTCGCAACGCGCTGACGGCCATGGCCACCGTTTCCATGCACAATTGGAACGGCATCCACGTCGGCGATGTTCGCGCGGTGGCTGCGCTCACACAGTAAGCCGTGTCGGAACGGTACAGGGACGCGATCCGGAATAGAAATAACTAATATATGTGAAACTAAAGCCTGCAAGAACGGATGCGGTTCGGCATGGTTCGGCTACTCTTGGCGAAGTACATCGAACGCCATGAGGGCAGGATATGTTTGCAGGCCGCTATCTCTGGTGGATGCTGATCGCAATGGCGATCTTCCTGTTCTTTGCGATGTGCTTCGATTACGTCACATGGGCAACGGTTGCGACTTCGGGCTGCGCGCGTGTCGCCGGCACCTGCGGGCCGATCATCCTGACCATGACCGGTTCGATGAAGCCGGCGGGCGTTTATCTTGCCGGCGGTATCATGCTGGCCGTCACCTTCGTTCGCATTCGCTACATCGGCATGAGTTGGCTCTGGTCGGCCTTCGTCCTGATCCTCTTCATCGCCTCGGCGCCGTTCCCGCTGCTGCTCGCCAATGCCTGGACCGGCCAGCTCAAGCCCGAGACGGTATTGAGCAATCTGCCGCTGTCCTTCCTCTTCCTTGTCGTGCTCAGCACCTATATCGGCTGGTCGTTCGAGGAGAGCACGGTGAAGCCGCTCGGCAACAACCGTATCCGGAGCTTCGTCATCAAGCTCGCAGCCGCCTATGGCGCCTTGATCGTGTTTGCCGAGACGCCGGCTTTCGCCGCGTTTCCGGCACGCCTGCTCGGCATGGAGTCGCTATCGGCTGATGTGGCCGCCCTTCAGCCCAGGCTCTATGACGCGCTGACTTTCGGCACCGGCAACGATGCCCTGGGTTACGTGGCACTTGCCGTCGTCGCCGTCGGGCTTGCAACGACCTTGCTGCCTGTTGGTATCCCCCGCATGCCGGCGTGGCTTTCGCACCCTTTCATGCTTCCAGGATCGCGACGTTGATCTGCCTATAGGGTTCCAGCTGCGCGTTGTCCGTTTCGGTCGGAACGATGAGCCCCGANNGCCAACAGGCAGGATCGGGAAGGGCGAGGCACGGTCCAGCTTCTCCTCGGTGAGGAGCACGTAGGTTTCCGCCGAGCGCGAGGCGATATGTCGCTTGATGGCGGCTTCCTCGAAATCTCCCGTGCTCAGCCCGTGCGTCGGATGCGCTGCCGTCACGCCGAGGAAAAAGATATCCGGCCGAAGCAGCGAGATCGCCGCCATGGCCACGGCTCCCGTTGCCACCATGGAATGCTTGTAGATCCGCCCGCCGATCAGGATGACCTCAGCGCTCGGGTGATGCTCCAGTTCCGTTGCGATCGTCGGGCTGTGCGTCGCCACCGTGAACGGAATATCGCGCGGCAGGCAATGAACGATCTGCGCGTTCGTCGTCCCGCCGTCGAGAAAGATCGTTTGCCCCGCCTTGACGAGCGACGCCGCCCTGGCGCCAAGCCGCCGCTTGATATCGAGGGCGATCTCCTTGCGGACGGAAAAATCAGGCAGATCGGGCGTCAGGGGGAGCGCCCCGCCATGCACCCGCTTCAGCAGCCCGTCCGCCGCCATTTCCCTGAGATCGCGCCTGATCGTGTCTTCCGACAGCGAAAAGCGCTCCGCGGCGGCCTTTGCGACGACCTGTCCCTCTCGACTGAGAATGTCGAGGATCAGCGCCTTGCGTTGTGATGTCAGCATATGGCCTCACGAAATTGAACGAATTATCACGATAATGCACGAAATGATTCGACTATCAATAAAAATCGTGCATTTTCGTGTGGTCCCGTGCATGAAGCCGGGAGTAAAGGAGTTTTGAAAATGTTGATTTTGATCGCAGGTCCTTATCGCTCGGGTACGGGCGACGACCCCGCCAAGATGGCGGCCAACCTGAAGCGTCTCGAGGAGCCGTCGCACGCCCTTTTCCAGGCCGGCCATGTCCCGATGATTGGCGAATGGGTTGCCTTGCCGATCTGGCACGCCGCCGGCGGCAAGACGGTGGGTGATGATCTCTACGAGGAGATCTTCCACCCGGTTGCCGGTCGTCTGTTGCAGCTCTGCGAAGGTGTGTTGCGGCTGGAGGGCGCCTCCAAGGGCGCCGACAACGATGTCCGTATTGCCCGCGAGCGCGGCATTCCGGTCTGGTACAGGCTTGAGGATGTGCCCGGCTGCGCCAAGGCTGCATGATGGCGACGGGGCCGTTTGCGCGATCCCCGCGGGGCCGTTTGCACGGTCCCCACGGGCCGCTCATGCGGTCCCGTTCTCCTCGATGTCGGGCATATTCGTTTGAAGTTTGTCGCGCTATAAGATCAGCGTCGAAGGGAGACGATCATGCTGACATTGTATTTCGCACCACGGACCTGCGCGCTCGCGAGCCTCATCGCGCTGGAAGAGTCCGGGCTGCCGTTCACGACGAAGAAACTGAATTTTGCCGAAGGGGAGCAGCGCTCTCCCGATTATCTGGCGATCAATCCCAAGGGCAGGGTTCCCGCGCTGGTGACGGAGCGCGGCGTAATCACCGAGACCCCGGCAATCCTGGCCTACATTGCGCAGATCGCGCCCGCCGCGCAGCTGGCGCCGCTCGATCCGTTCGAGTTTGCCCGCATGCAGGCGTTCAACAATTACCTCTGCTCGACCGTGCATGTGAACCACGCACATGGCCGTCGCGGCAGCCGCTGGGCCGACGACGCCACTGCCCAGGAAGCGATGAAGGCCAAGGTGCCGCAAACCATGGCCGAGGCCTTCGAGGTCATCGATCATAAGATGCTGGAAGGCCCGTGGGTGATGGGCGAATACTACTCCGTCGCCGATCCCTATCTCTTCGTCATGACCGGCTGGCTCCGGCCCGATGGCGTCGATCCGATCCACTTCAGGAAGTCGACGGCGCATTATGCGCAGATGATAGAGCGGCCTGCGGTGCAGCGCGCACTCGAGCGCGAGCAGGCCTAAGAGTTCTCGCTGGAATGCCGCCCCAGTGAGCTATGACGTCTGTCGCGGCTAAAGGGAAGAGGTACTGAACAATGTCTACGATCAAAACCAAAGACGGCGTGAACATCTTCTACAAGGACTGGG
>UBTY01000036.1 GCA_900468535.1 Hyphomicrobiales bacterium
GCGGCCGTACCGTCGGCGCAGGCATCGTCGCCTCGATCGTCGAGTAATTCGACGAGCGACGATGGCGTAAGCTTGCCGACGGCACGCTTTTATATGTGCAAATGGCGCGCAAGCGCGATTTGCACGCGGCGCAGGCATCGTCGCCTCGATCGCCGAGTAATCTTCGGATTATCCAATTGAAGAAGCCCTGCTGGAAACAGCGGGGCTTTTTCTTTGTCCGCCTTCCTGTGCCTCTTCTCGGCGGTGCGATCCCCGATCTCTGGCAGCCTTGCGCTCGACCGCAAAGCCGTTATCTATGCCTCCGATTTCATACGGGAGGACATGATGAAAAAGCGCATTCTTTTCACGGGCGGTTCGGGCAAGGCAGGGCGCCATGTCGTGCCCTGGCTGGTCAATGCCGGCTATGAGGTGCACAACGTTGATCTCGTGCCGCTGGAAAGCCCGGGCGTGACAAACCTGATCGCCGACATCACCGACAGCGGTCAGGTGTTCAACGCGCTTTCGATGCACAGGGACTTTCCCGACCTGGATGCGGGCAGGGGCGTTCAGCCGTTTGATGCGGTTGTGCATTTCGCGGCAATCCCGCGCATCCTCATCAAGCCAGATAACGAGACCTTCCGCATCAACACGATGGGCACCTACAATGTCATCGAAGCGGCGGTGAAGCTCGGCATCCGCAAGATCATCGTCGCCTCCAGCGAAACGACTTATGGCGTCTGCTTTGCGGAGGGACACCGGGATTTCCACCAGTTCCCGCTGGAAGAGGACTACGACGTCGATCCGATGGATTCCTATGGCCTCTCCAAGGTCGTGAACGAGAAGACGGCCCGCGCCTTTGCCGAGCGTTCCGGCTTTGACATCTACGCGCTACGGATCGGCAACGTCATCGAGCCGCACGAATACGAACGTTTCCCGACCTATTTTGCCAATCCCGAAATGCGCAAGCGTATCGCCTGGAGCTACATCGACGCGCGCGATCTGGGCCAGATCTGCCATCTGTGCATCGAAAAGGACGGACTGGGTTTTCAGGTCTTCAACGCCGCCAACGATACTGTATCGGCCAATACGCCGTCGAAGGAACTCGCACGGCGATTCTATCCCAACGTGCCCTTTAAGCGCGAGATCGGCGAATATGAAGGCCTGCTCTCCAACCGGAAGATCCGTGAAGTCCTTGGTTTCATGGAAGAGCACGACTGGCGGAAATACGTGAAGGTCTGATTGAAAGGGCTTGTGGCGACGCAGGATTGGAAAAATCAAAAAACGCACTTGCCAATCCTGCGCCGCCGCCTTAAAGGAGCGCCATGCTTGCAGTTTCGCTTCGCGGCCGATTGGTCAAGAAGCTGAATGTAAAGCGTAAAGGGGTATAGCTCAGCTGGTAGAGCGGCGGTCTCCAAAACCGCAGGTCGGGGGTTCGAGCCCCTCTGCCCCTGCCATTTTCTCCAAAGACATTCTATTATGCCGCGCACGACGCTGCGGTGACGCGTCGGGACGCCGTATGGTTGCGCCGCCGTTGACCGCGCGCTGTTAACGCTTTTCTTTCGCTTCGCGTGTCATTGCTATAGCCAGATTGTCCGCGCAGCGCCTGTGCTTGCCGGGAAACGAAACTCTAGCAGCGTGTGCTTCACTGGCTGAGATCGGTACTGCAGCAAATGAGCGATGAGACGATGAGCGATACCGCCGCCGCTTTTCCGCAAGCGCGCAGTGGCAACGGGGCTCTAGCGCAGGTGTCATATCTGGCGGGGGCGCGCTTCTGGATCTGTGCCTTTGTTATTGTCGTCGTCGCGGTCTGCCTGCGGCTGCCAACTTTGTCCAGCCGCTCGCTGTGGCTGGATGAAGCTTACAGCGCCTGGTTTGCGGCTTTGCCGCTGCGCGAATTGTGGACCGATGTCCCGCTTTATGAGACGCACCCACCATTCTACTACACCATGCTGAAAGGATGGACGGGGCTGTTCGGCACGGCGGAATGGGGCCTCCGTAGCCTGTCTGTCTTCGCGAGCGTCCTGACCGTGCTTTCTGTGGCGATCTCGGGCCGATTGCTGCGGCTTGATGGCAAGGGTGAGGCGGCGACCCTGATTGCAGGCCTGCTGCTGGCCGCCAATGCGGGCAACATCTTCTTCGCCCAGCAGGCGCGTCCCTATGCCTTGGAGACGCTCACCGCAACACTGGCAATCATCTCGTCCGTTGCGCTTTATCGTGCGATGGCCGCTCAGTTGCCTGGAAAATTCCGTGTCACGCCGCTACTGACGCCCGCGATCGCGCTCGCTGCCTCAGGCGGCGTTACCCTTTGGCTTCACAATACCGCTGTATTTATCGCCTTCGGCATTTGGGTTGGCCTCTGCCTTTCGATCCTCCTGTTTCTTCCTGGCCGTCGCATGACGTCACTCGGTATTGCGGTCGGGGCCGGTGTCGCTGCCCTGGCGATCTGGGCTCCGTATCTGCCGATGTATTTCTGGCAGAGCCAGCATTTCGCCGGGCTTTCGTTCTGGGTCACGACGAGCAGGCAGGATCTTGTCTCCGCGTGGATCCTCGCGTCGGGCGGTGATATCCCTGCTGCTACAGCCGCTATCTTGGCCGCCATCGGGTGGTTCGCGCTTTGGAGGGTCGATCGGCCAACGGCGTTGAACCTGCTGGTCGTACTGTTTCTGCCGCTTTCGATGGTTCTCGCGATCAGCTTCACGGTCAAGCCGATCTACATCAGTCGACTGTTTGAATGGTTGGCGCCGCTGGCAATGCTGCTTGTCGCAGTAGGTATCGTCGGCGTCTGGAAGAACGCGGCTGTCAAGGCTTTCGTTCTCGCTGGTTTCCTGGCGCTGAGCGCGATGGACGTCGCAAGAGGATATACCCACATTGTCGAAGATCCGAGACGGATGGCGGAAGACATAGCCGCTGTCGCGCAAGCGGGTGATGTGGTCGTGGCGGCGCCAAGCGAACTGAGCGTCGAGCTGATCTATTACGCCGAGGGGCGTTTGGGTTTCCCGCCGATCGTCTATGTACCTGGGCCATTTCCGGTGCGTGATGAAAATGGCGGTCGCACCTTCGTAAGCAACCTTGGGGCGCCCGTTGTCACCACGGACGACGTCCGGAAGATGGCCGCAGAAATCCGCAGTTATCGCCGTGTGTGGCTGATCACCCGCTCCGAAGGGCTGTACGATCCGGACGAACTCGTGAGGGCCGAACTCTCTTCATCGAAGCGTGCGACACAGACCGGAAACTACTTCGGAACCACCGTAACGCTGTTCGAGTAGCGACCGCGCAATGCGGCGCCAGCCAAAAGATTTCGGGGAAGCATTGCAATCCCGGCAGCGGTCGTGCTAATCACCGCGACCGGAAGGAGGACGTATCTTGTCGTCTTCCAGTAGGAGAGGGCGGTGCAAAGTGCCTGGTCGCAGGACCCGTGCAGCCGGCATCGTGATCGCCAATTTCGTTAAACTTCGGTTTCCCTCTTGTGCAATTGGGAATCGGTGTTTATGTAGGGTTCAACAGACACGCGGTGCGTGGGGCTGATAGTTTCAGCTTTACGCGCCGTAATTGCGTGGGCAGTCGATGGCATCCAAATCTAATCCACTTACGTTTCTGCAGCAGGTTCGCTCCGAGACGTCAAAAGTTACCTGGCCGTCGCGCCGCGAGACGATGATCTCGACGGTCATGGTGCTTGTGATGGTGATCTTTGCCGCGCTGTTCTTTTTTGCCGCTGACCAGCTCATTGGCTGGTTGTTGAGCTTCGTGCTTAACGTCGGCAACTGATCGGGTGGAGTGGTAACATGGCGGCACGTTGGTACATCGTCCACGCGTATTCGAATTTTGAAAAGAAGGTGGCTGAATCCATCGAGGAGAAGGCCAGGCAGAAGGGACTCGAGCATCTTTTCGAAAAGATCCTCGTTCCGACTGAAAAGGTGGTTGAAGTGCGTCGCGGCCGGAAGGTCGATTCCGAGCGCAAGTTCTTCCCGGGCTACGTTCTTGTTCGTGCGAACCTGACGGACGAGGCCTACCACCTGATCAAGAACACGCCGAAGGTTACCGGCTTTCTTGGCTCCGACAATAAGCCCGTTCCGATTCCGGACCATGAAGCCGAGCGTATCCTCGGTCAGGTTCAGGAAGGTGTCGAGCGGCCGAAGGCATCCGTTACCTTCGAAATCGGCGAGCAGGTCCGGGTTTCCGATGGTCCGTTCGCGTCGTTCAACGGCACGGTTCAGGATGTGGACGAAGAACGTTCGCGCCTGAAGGTGGAAGTGTCGATCTTCGGCCGCGCTACGCCGGTCGAACTGGAATACGCTCAGGTCGAGAAGGTCTGAGCTCGGACGTAAGCCGGTGACGGCTTATGTCCGCGCGGCGGAAGCCGCAAACGCGTGGAAGGTGAGGGCGCCTTAGCCGGGTCCTAAAATCCGAACCACGCAACCGCAGCCGCCGGAGCGATCCGGCATTATTGGTCGGGCAACCGGCCGTCAGTGAAAGGCAGAGAGATATGGCTAAGAAAGTTGCAGGCCAGCTCAAGCTTCAGGTCAAGGCAGGATCGGCTAACCCGTCCCCGCCGATCGGCCCGGCGCTTGGTCAGCGTGGCATTAACATCATGGAATTCTGCAAGGCGTTCAACGCCGCTACGCAGGAAATGGAAAAGGGTATGCCGATCCCGGTCGTCATCACCTACTACCAGGACAAGTCCTTCACCTTCGCCATGAAGCAGCCGCCGGTTAGCTACTGGCTGAAGAAGGAAGCGAAGATCACTTCTGGTTCGAAGACGCCTGGCAAGGGCGCCGTCGCCGGCAAGCTCACCAAGGCTCAGATCAAGACGATCGCAGAAGCCAAGATGAAGGATCTGAACGCAGCGGATATCGAAGGTGCAATGGCGATGATCGAGGGCTCTGCCCGCGCCATGGGCCTGGAAGTGGTAGGATAAGACCATGGCTGGCAAGCGCACCAAGAAGATCAACGAAGGTGTTGATCCCACAAAGCTCTACGCTCTGAACCTTGCTATCGGCATGGTCAAGGAACGTGCTGTCGCGAAGTTCGATGAAACCATCGAAGTCGCCATGAACCTCGGCGTTGACCCGCGTCACGCAGACCAGATGGTCCGCGGCGTTGTCAACCTGCCGAACGGCACCGGCCGTGACGTTCGCGTTGCTGTCTTCGCTCGTGGCGCCAAGGCTGATGAAGCCAAGGCCGCTGGCGCAGATATCGTCGGCGCTGAAGAGCTCGTCGAAATCGTCCAGGGCGGCAAGATCGATTTCGATCGTTGCATCGCGACCCCGGACATGATGCCGCTCGTCGGCCGCCTCGGTAAGGTTCTCGGCCCACGTGGCATGATGCCGAACCCGAAGGTTGGTACGGTTACGATGGACGTTGCTGGTGCCGTTAAGGCTTCCAAGGGCGGCGCTGTCGAGTTCCGCGTCGAAAAGGCTGGTATCGTCCATGCTGGTATCGGCAAGGCATCCTTCGATGCAAAGGCTCTGGAAGAAAACATCCGCGCCTTCGCTGACGCCGTCATCAAGGCAAAGCCGACCGGCGCCAAGGGTAACTACGTCAAGCGCGTAGCGATCTCTTCGACCATGGGCCCGGGCGTCAAGATCGACCCGTCGTCCGTTACGGCTCCGGCCGCTTAACAAATTTGCCGGGCTTCGGCCCGGCTCAAGAATTCCGGCCTCGCAAGGGGCCGGAGTATTCCGGAGAAATCCGGAATCCTGTCCGAGATTGCAGGTGGTTTTCCCTTAATCACTTGGCCTGCATGAGACGGGTAAGACCCGAATTGCATGAAGTTCTGCTTCTAGGAATTTGGTTCGAGCCTTGGATGCCTTGTGCCTTCGGCCTTTCTTGGCGCGAAGCGCGAGGGGACAGGATCCTCAAGCGTCGCTTGGGATCTCTTTTGATCCCAGGGGGCAAAAGGCAACCCGGCAGGCCCCGTCAAAAGGTCCTGTCAACTGGAGATAGGCAGTGGAAAGAGCGGAAAAACGCGAATTCGTCACGGAACTGAACGAAGTCTTCAAGGCTTCGGGCTCGGTTGTCGTGGCCCACTATGCTGGTGCTACAGTCGCGCAGATGAACGACTTCCGTTCCAAGATGCGCGCAGCTGGCGGTACCGTCAAAGTCGCGAAAAACCGCCTGGCCAAAATCGCCCTTCAGGGTACGGAAGCGGAAGGGATCTCTGGTCTCTTCACCGGTCAGACGCTCATTGCATACAGCAATGACCCGATCACCGCTCCGAAAGTCGTCGTGGATTTCGCCAAGACCAACGATAAGATCGTTGTTTTGGGCGGCGCCATGGGAACAACGACGCTCAACGCAGAAGCAGTCAAGTCGCTCGCGACCCTGCCTTCGTTGGACGAACTGCGCGCGAAGCTGCTGGGCATGATCCAGACTCCGGCTACCCGCATCGCAGGCGTTGTTGCAGCACCGGCAAGCCAGCTTGCTCGCGTGTTTTCGGCTTACGCCAAGAAGGACGAAGCCGCATAAGGCGGTTTTTTGCTGTTTATAAACAACCGGTTCGAACCGAACAAAAGGAACTGATAACATGGCTGATCTCGCAAAGATCGTAGACGACCTCTCCGCGCTGACCGTTCTGGAAGCCGCAGAACTGTCCAAGCTTCTCGAAGAAAAGTGGGGCGTTTCCGCTGCTGCTCCGGTAGCTGTTGCTGCCGTTGCTGGCGGTGCAGGCGCTGCTGCTGCTGCTGAAGAAGAAAAGACCGAGTTCGACGTCATCCTCACGGATGCCGGCGCTAACAAGATCAACGTCATCAAGGAAGTTCGTGGCATCACCGGCCTCGGCCTCAAGGAAGCCAAGGACCTCGTCGAAGGCGCTCCGAAGGCTGTCAAGGAAGCTGTTTCCAAGGCTGAAGCTGCTGACATCAAGAAGAAGCTTGAAGACGCCGGCGCTAAGGTCGACGTTAAGTAATTTCTGAATGTGGAGGGAGAAGCTTGCTTCTCCCTCCCGTTTCTCTGGAACTTATTACCCAGGCACCGCAGACACGGTTCCTGGGTAATGGGTTCTCAAAAGGATGGTTTCCGTTTCAGTCGACAGGCAATCCGGCCTGCGGTTGAAAATGAGAAACGAGATTGAGACTACCCATGATCGACGGGGTCGACTGGCCATCGGTTCCCGTCCGTTGCAGGCCCGGATGCAATTTTGAAGGAGCGACGATGGCTCAGACCCTTTCATTCAATGGTCGTAGGCGCGTACGCAAGTTTTTCGGTAAGATCCCAGAAGTCGCAGAAATGCCGAACCTCATCGAGGTTCAAAAGGCATCGTATGATCAATTCCTGATGGTTGAAGAGCCCAAGGGCGGTCGTCCTGACGAGGGCCTTCAGGCAGTTTTCAAGTCCGTTTTCCCGATCACGGATTTCTCCGGCGCTTCGATGCTGGAATTCGTGTCCTACGAGTTCGAGCCGCCGAAGTTCGACGTCGATGAATGCCGCCAGCGCGACCTGACCTACGCCGCGCCGCTGAAGGTGACGCTTCGTCTGATCGTGTTCGATATCGATGAGGATACGGGCGCGAAGTCCATCAAGGACATCAAGGAGCAGTCGGTTTACATGGGCGACATGCCGCTCATGACCAATAACGGTACGTTCATCGTGAACGGCACCGAGCGCGTTATCGTGTCTCAGATGCACCGTTCGCCGGGCGTGTTCTTCGACCACGACAAGGGCAAGAGCCACTCTTCCGGCAAGCTGCTCTTCGCTGCCCGCGTCATCCCGTATCGTGGTTCCTGGCTCGACATCGAGTTCGACGCCAAGGACATCGTCTACGCTCGTATCGACCGTCGCCGCAAGATCCCCGTGACCTCGCTGCTGATGGCGCTTGGCATGGACGGCGAAGAAATCCTGTCGACCTTCTACACGAAGTCCGACTATCAGCGCGACGGCAAGGGCTGGCGCATTCCGTTCAAGCCTGAAACCCTCAAGGGTGCCAAGGCGATCACCGAGATGGTTGACGCCGATACCGGCGAAGTCGTTGTCGAAGCCGGCAAGAAGCTGACCCCGCGTCTGCTCCGCCAGCTCGCTGACAAGGGCCTGAAGGCTCTGAAGGCAACGGACGAAGACCTGTACGGCAACTTCCTCGCCGAAGACATCGTCAACTATTCGACGGGTGAGATCTACCTCGAGGCCGGCGACGAAATCGACGAGAAGACGCTGCCTGTTATCCTGCAGCACGGCTTCGACGAGATCCCGGTTCTCGGCATCGACCACATCAACGTCGGCGCCTACATCCGCAACACGCTGACCGCAGACAAGAACGAGAACCGTCAGGACGCTCTGTTCGACATCTACCGCGTCATGCGTCCGGGTGAACCGCCGACCATGGAATCGGCCGAAGCCATGTTCAACTCGCTGTTCTTCGATGCGGAGCGTTACGACCTCTCCGCCGTTGGCCGCGTGAAGATGAACATGCGTCTCGACCTCGACGTCGAAGACACCGTCCGTATTCTGCGCAAGGACGACATCCTGGCTGTGGTCAAGATGCTTGTCGAACTGCGCGACGGTAAGGGCGAAATCGACGACATCGACAACCTCGGCAACCGTCGCGTTCGCTCCGTCGGCGAATTGATGGAAAACCAGTACCGTCTCGGCCTGCTTCGCATGGAGCGCGCGATCAAGGAACGTATGTCCTCGATCGAAATCGACACGGTGATGCCGCAGGACCTGATCAACGCCAAGCCGGCAGCAGCTGCTGTCCGCGAATTCTTCGGCTCCTCGCAGCTGTCGCAGTTCATGGACCAGGTGAACCCGCTTTCGGAAATCACCCACAAGCGTCGTCTCTCGGCTCTTGGCCCGGGTGGTCTGACCCGCGAGCGCGCAGGCTTCGAAGTCCGCGACGTTCATCCGACGCACTACGGTCGTATTTGCCCGATCGAGACGCCGGAAGGTCCGAACATCGGTCTGATCAACTCGCTTGCTACCTTCGCACGCGTCAACAAGTACGGCTTCATTGAATCGCCGTACCGCCGCATCGTCGATGGCAAGGTGACGAACGACGTTCTTTACCTCTCCGCGATGGAAGAGGCGAAGTACTACGTCGCTCAGGCCAACGCCGAACTCTCCGCCGATGGCGAGTTCGTTGACGAATTCGTCGTCTGCCGTCACGCTGGCGAAGTTATGCTCGCTCCGCGCGACAGCATGAACCTGATGGACGTTTCGCCGAAGCAGGTCGTTTCGGTTGCTGCGGCTCTCATCCCGTTCCTGGAAAACGACGACGCCAACCGCGCTCTCATGGGCTCGAACATGCAGCGTCAGGCTGTGCCTCTGCTGCGCGCAGAAGCTCCGTTCGTTGGCACCGGCATGGAGCCGATCGTTGCCCGCGACTCCGGCGCTGCTATCGGCGCACGCCGTACCGGTGTGGTCGACCAGGTCGACGCGACGCGTATCGTTATCCGTGCGACGGAAGACCTCGAAGCTGGCAAGTCCGGCGTCGATATCTACCGTCTGCAGAAGTTCCAGCGTTCGAACCAGAACACCTGCGTCAACCAGCGCCCGCTGGTCACCGTCGGTGACGTTGTGAACCGTGGCGACATCCTCGCCGACGGCCCGTCGACGGACCTGGGCGATCTGGCTCTCGGCCGCAACGCGCTCGTCGCGTTCATGCCGTGGAACGGCTACAACTACGAAGACTCGATCCTGATGTCGGAACGCATCGTCGCTGACGACGTGTTCACCTCCATCCACATCGAAGAATTCGAAGTGATGGCCCGTGACACCAAGCTTGGTCCGGAAGAAATCACGCGCGACATTCCGAACGTTTCGGAAGAAGCGCTGAAGAACCTCGACGAAGCTGGTATCGTCTACATCGGCGCCGAAGTTCAGCCGGGTGACATCCTCGTCGGCAAGATCACGCCGAAGGGCGAAAGCCCGATGACGCCGGAAGAAAAGCTTCTGCGCGCCATCTTCGGTGAAAAGGCTTCCGACGTTCGCGACACGTCCATGCGCATGCCTCCGGGCACCTACGGCACGATCGTCGAAGTTCGCGTTTTCAACCGCCACGGCGTTGAAAAGGACGAGCGCGCGATGGCTATCGAGCGCGAAGAGATCGAGCGTCTTGCAAAGGACCGCGACGACGAGCAGGCGATCCTCGACCGTAACGTCTACGGTCGTCTGGTCGACATGCTGCGTGGCCAGGTCGCCATCGCGGGCCCGAAGGGCTTCAAGAAGGGCACCGAGCTGGCAAACGCCGTTGTCTCCGAGTATCCCCGCTCGCAGTGGTGGATGTTCGCCGTCGAAGACGAGAAGGTCCAGGGCGAGCTCGAAGCTCTCCGCGGCCAGTACGACGAATCCAAGTCGCGCCTTGAACAGCGCTTCATGGACAAGGTCGAGAAGGTCCAGCGCGGCGACGAAATGCCTCCGGGCGTCATGAAGATGGTCAAGGTCTTCGTCGCTGTGAAGCGCAAGATCCAGCCGGGCGACAAGATGGCCGGCCGTCACGGTAACAAGGGCGTTGTCTCGCGTATCGTGCCTGTCGAAGACATGCCGTTCCTCGAAGACGGCACTCACGTCGACATCTGCTTGAACCCGCTGGGCGTGCCTTCGCGCATGAACGTCGGCCAGATCCTCGAAACCCACCTTGCCTGGGCTTGCGCCGGCATGGGTAAGAAGATCGGCGAGCTCCTCGACGAATACCGCAAGACGATGGACATCACGGACCTGAAGACGGAGTTGACGGAAGTCTACGCGTCGCAGGCAAAGGATGAAGTCGCCAACTTCGACGACGATTCGCTCGTCAAGCTGGCCGAGCAGTCCCGCCGGGGTGTTTCGATCGCAACGCCGGTCTTCGACGGTGCGCATGAGCCCGACGTTGCCTCGATGCTGAAGAAGGCAGGTCTGCATGAGTCCGGTCAGTCGGTTCTGTACGACGGCCGTACCGGCGAGCCCTTCGACCGCAAGGTTACCGTCGGCTACATGTACATGATCAAGCTGAACCACCTTGTCGACGACAAGATCCACGCTCGCTCGATCGGTCCTTACTCGCTCGTCACCCAGCAGCCGCTCGGTGGTAAGGCGCAGTTCGGCGGTCAGCGCTTCGGGGAAATGGAAGTCTGGGCTCTGGAAGCATACGGTGCGGCTTACACGCTGCAGGAAATGCTCACGGTCAAGTCCGACGACGTCGCAGGTCGTACGAAGGTCTACGAAGCCATTGTCCGTGGCGACGACACGTTCGAAGCGGGTATTCCCGAAAGCTTCAACGTTCTCGTCAAGGAAATGCGCTCGCTGGGTCTGTCGGTCGAGCTGGAGAACTCGAAGGTTGACGAACAGCAGGCCGGCCAGCTGCCGGACGCCGCAGAGTAACCACTTGATAGGGTGTGCGCTGTAATGCAGCGCACACCGTTCCCGCCTGGGCCCCGTAACGTGTTGGCCGGGCAGGGACGTTTCTGCCGCATTTTGCGGTTATAGTCGTTTTTCGCTATGGCGCGGCTCCCGGGAATTTGCCGCTTGCCATCGCAGTTGAGGGCTCCAAGCCCATGAAGGAGACAGGCATGAACCAAGAGGTCATGAATCTTTTCAATCCGCAGGTGCCTGCGCAGAATTTCGATTCCATCCGGATCTCGATTGCGTCTCCGGAGAAGATTCTCTCCTGGTCTTATGGTGAGATCAAGAAGCCGGAAACGATCAACTATCGTACGTTCAAGCCGGAACGCGATGGTCTGTTCTGCGCCCGCATCTTCGGACCGATCAAGGACTACGAATGCTTGTGCGGCAAGTACAAGCGTATGAAGTACAAGGGCATCATCTGCGAAAAGTGCGGCGTCGAAGTTACGCTGTCGCGCGTTCGCCGTGAGCGCATGGGCCACATCGAGCTCGCCGCTCCCGTTGCCCACATCTGGTTCCTGAAGTCGCTTCCTTCGCGTATCTCGACGCTGCTCGACATGACGCTGAAGGATGTAGAGCGCGTTCTCTACTTCGAACACTACATCGTCACCGAGCCGGGCCTGACCGCGCTCAAGGAGCATCAGCTCCTGACGGAAGAAGAATACATGCTGGCCGTCGACGAGTACGGCGAAGATCAGTTCACCGCCATGATCGGCGCTGAAGCCATCTTCGAAATGCTGGCATCGATGAACCTTGAGAAGATCGCGGGCGACCTGCGCTCGGATCTGGCCGACACCACGTCGGATCTCAAGCAGAAGAAGCTGATGAAGCGCCTGAAGATCGTCGAGAACTTCATGGAGTCCGGCAACCGTCCGGAATGGATGATCATGAAGGTCGTCCCGGTCATCCCGCCGGACCTGCGCCCGCTGGTTCCGCTCGATGGCGGCCGCTTCGCGACGTCCGACCTGAACGATCTCTATCGTCGCGTCATCAACCGTAACAACCGTCTGAAGCGCCTGATCGAACTGCGCGCTCCGGGCATCATCATCCGCAACGAAAAGCGCATGCTGCAGGAATCTGTGGACGCGCTGTTCGACAACGGCCGCCGTGGCCGCGTCATCACCGGCGCCAACAAGCGTCCGCTGAAGTCGCTGTCCGACATGCTCAAGGGCAAGCAGGGCCGCTTCCGTCAGAACCTGCTCGGCAAGCGCGTCGACTATTCTGGCCGTTCGGTCATCGTGACCGGACCGGAACTGAAGTTGCACCAGTGCGGCCTGCCGAAGAAGATGGCGCTCGAGCTGTTCAAGCCGTTCATCTATGCCCGCCTCGACGCCAAGGGTTACTCCTCGACCGTCAAGCAGGCCAAGAAGCTGGTTGAAAAGGAAAAGCCGGAAGTCTGGGATATCCTCGACGAGGTCATCCGCGAGCATCCGGTTCTCCTGAACCGCGCACCGACGCTGCACCGCCTGGGCATCCAGGCCTTCGAACCGATCCTGGTCGAAGGCAAGGCCATCCAGCTGCACCCGCTCGTCTGCACGGCCTTCAACGCCGACTTCGACGGCGACCAGATGGCCGTTCACGTGCCGCTGTCGCTGGAAGCCCAGCTCGAAGCCCGCGTCCTGATGATGTCGACGAACAACATCCTGCACCCTGCAAACGGTGCACCGATCATCGTTCCGTCGCAGGACATGGTTCTCGGCCTGTACTACCTCGCGATCATGAACCAGAACGAGCCGGGCGAAGGCATGGCCTTCTCCGACCTCGGCGAGCTGCATCACGCGCTTGAGACCAAGGTTGTGACGCTGCACTCCAAGATCCGCGGTCGCTTCAAGTCGATCGACGAAGACGGCAAGCCGTACTCGAAGATCTATGAAACGACGCCTGGCCGTCTGCTCATCGGCGAACTCCTGCCGAAGAACGGCAAGGTGACGTTCGACATCTGCAACCAGGAAATGACCAAGAAGAACATCTCCAAGATGATCGACACGGTCTACCGTCATTGCGGCCAGAAGGACACGGTCATCTTCTGCGACCGCATCATGCAGCTCGGCTTCACCCATGCCTGCCGCGCCGGCATTTCGTTCGGCAAGGACGACATGATCATTCCGGAAACCAAGGCGAAGATCGTTGGCGACACCGAAAACCTCGTCAAGGAATACGAGCAGCAGTACAACGACGGTCTGATCACTCAGGGCGAGAAGTACAACAAGGTCGTCGACGCCTGGGGCAAGGCAACCGAGAAGGTCGCCGAAGACATGATGGCCCGCATTAAGGCCGTCGAGTTCGATCCGAACACGGGCCGCCAGAAGCCGATGAACGCCATCTACATGATGTCGCACTCGGGTGCTCGTGGTTCTCCGAACCAGATGCGTCAGCTGGGCGGCATGCGCGGCCTCATGGCCAAGCCGTCGGGCGAAATCATCGAGACGCCGATCACGTCGAACTTCAAGGAAGGTCTGACCGTCAACGAGTACTTCAACTCGACCCACGGTGCCCGTAAGGGTCTCGCAGACACCGCTCTGAAGACGGCGAACTCGGGTTACCTGACCCGTCGTCTCGTCGACGTCGCGCAGGATTGCATCGTCAACATGGTCGATTGCGGCACCGACACCGGTCTGACGATGACTGCCATCGTCGATGCTGGTCAGGTCGTCGCGTCGCTCGGCGCGCGTATCCTCGGCCGTACGGCTCTGGACGATATCGATCATCCGATCACCGGCGAGCGTCTGGTCGACGCCGGCAAGATGATCCTCGAGCCCGATGTCATCGAGATCGAAAAGGCTGGTATCCAGTCGATCCGTATCCGCTCCGCACTGACCTGCGAAGTCCAGACGGGCGTTTGCTCGGTCTGCTACGGTCGCGACCTCGCACGCGGTACGCCTGTCAACATGGGCGAAGCCGTCGGCGTTATCGCGGCTCAGTCGATCGGCGAGCCGGGCACGCAGCTCACCATGCGTACGTTCCACCTTGGTGGCACGGCTAACGTGGTTGACTCGTCGTTCCTGGAAGCATCGTACGAAGGTACGATCCAGCTGAAGAACCGCAACGTTCTGCGCAACTCGGATGGCGTTCTTGTCGCCATGGGCCGTAACATGACCGTCCAGATCCTGGACGAACGCGGTGTCGAGCGCTCCTCGCAGCGCGTCGCTTACGGCTCGAAGCTGCACGTCGACGAAGGTGACAAGGTCAAGCGCGGCCAGCGTCTGGCAGAGTGGGACCCCTACACCCGTCCGATGATGACGGAAGTAGCCGGTACCGTTCAGTTCGAAGACGTCGTCGACGGTCTCTCGGTTCTCGAAGCGACCGACGAATCCACGGGTATCACCAAGCGTCAGGTTATCGACTGGCGTTCGACCCCGCGTGGTTCGGACCTCAAGCCGGCAATCGTCATCAAGGATGCCAGCGGCAATGTCATGAAGCTGTCCCGTGGTGGTGACGCTCGCTTCCTGCTCTCGGTTGACGCGATCCTGTCGGTTGAGCCGGGCACGAAGGTTAGCCAGGGTGACGTTCTTGCACGTTCGCCGCTGGAAAGCGCCAAGACCAAGGACATCACCGGTGGTCTGCCGCGTGTTGCCGAACTGTTCGAAGCTCGTCGTCCGAAGGACCACGCCATCATCGCTGAGATCGATGGTACGATCCGCCTCGGCCGCGACTACAAGAACAAGCGTCGCGTCATCATCGAGCCGGCGGAAGACGGTGTCGAGCCTGTCGAATACCTGATCCCGAAGGGCAAGCCCTTCCACCTTCAGGAAGGCGACTACATCGAGAAGGGTGACTACATCCTCGACGGTAACCCGGCTCCGCACGACATCCTGGCGATCAAGGGCGTCGAAGCTCTGGCTTCGTACCTGGTCAACGAAATCCAGGAAGTCTATCGTCTCCAGGGCGTTGTCATCAACGACAAGCACATCGAAGTGATTGTCCGTCAGATGCTGCAGAAGGTGGAAATCACCGATGCGGGCGACTCGACCTACATCGTCGGCGACAACGTCGACCGTATCGAGCTCGAAGACGTCAACGACGCGCTGATCGAACAGGGCAAGAAGCCGGCTTACGGCGATCCGGTTCTGCTCGGTATCACCAAGGCGTCGCTGCAGACCCCGTCGTTCATCTCGGCCGCTTCCTTCCAGGAAACGACCAAGGTACTCACGGAAGCTGCGATCGCCGGCAAGACCGACGGTCTGCAGGGTCTGAAGGAAAACGTCATCGTCGGCCGCCTCATCCCGGCCGGTACCGGCGGCACCATGACCCAGATCCGCCGTATCGCCACCTCGCGCGACGAGCTGATCCTGGAAGAGCGTCGCAAGGGAACGGGTGCGGATGTCGCAACCCCGATGCTGCAGGACCTCGCAGGCGAAAGCGCCCCGGCTGCCGAGTAATCGTCAGTCTGGTCCAAGAATTGAAAAGCCGCCCGGAGCGATCCGGGCGGCTTTCTTGTTTCAGGTTGATTGAAGGGGCAGGGGTCTCGGCTGACGGCAGAAACTCCTCAGACGATCAGCGGCAGGCACTCCGCCATGCCATAGCCGAGCCGCGTTCTGGCATCTGCAAGGCTGATCCAGAAAAAACGGAACAGGATCGGCTCGCCGCCACCGAAGGGCGTGAGCTCCCGATGAAGCCAGGTCGATCGCTGGTCGCCGTCGAGGTCGGCATGAAAATAGTGCCGGCGGTGGAAGACCGTACCGCCACTCTTCAATACAAAACGATAGTCATGGATGCCGATCTGGGTGAAGGGCCCGGGCGTCAGTCCCGTTTCCTCGTGGAACTCGCGGCTGGCTGCCTCGGCTAAATCCTCGCCGTCTTCGACTGTGCCGCCCGGGACCTGCCACTGGACGTCCGGAAAGTCGGGCTCATCGAAAACCAGCAGCCAGTCGCGCCAGGTTGCATAGATCAGCACTTTGAGGGCGTCCGGCTGCATGTCTGTCTCAGCTGAAGCGGATGATCGCGACTTCACCCTCGACGGCGCCCTGATAGGCGGAAGCGTGCGGCTCCTCGGCCGGCACTTCGGTCAGCATGCCGATCTGATCGAGGTCGGCTTCGATGAAGCCTTCCTCGGCAAGCGCATTGAGGGCTTCACGCACGGCGCTGTCGTCGTCGGCAGCCCTGAGCATGATGTGGAGATCGACGCCTTCGCTATTGTCGGACTCGTAGCCCTTGCCGATGATGATGAAGACCATCGGGCCTTCAGAATTGTTGTCGTTGTCGGGGGCAGTGATCATCGGATGTCCTTCGATTCGAGATTTGAATCTGATTTCAGTGGCTTAGCGTCTGCAATCGGTGATTCCATATCCGGTTTTTGTTGCAATGCCCAAGTTTATCTTGCCGTGCGGCAGTGAATTCGCCTAGAAGCCCCAAAAGAGGGCTCAAAGCCCCGGTTTCAAGGCGTTTGGCCGAAGTTTATTTGTTAACGGCCTTGACGAGGCGACGGGAAACCAGTAGTACCCGCGCCATCCGGACCCATGTGAGGCATGGCCATTCGGGGCGACGCGCCTCGGAGATCACCTCAAACAAGGTTCGAAACGCACGTTGAAGATATGATGCCTGCACGCATGACGCATGTCTTTTGCGTCCTCTGCTCTCTGTGGTCCATCTGCGAAAGCGGATCGGGCCACGTTTTGCGCATTGAGACAAGCGTGTGATCTTGCCGGAGACGGCGCGAGTTACGCCCGCAAGGGATTGAGATTTAAACGTAAGGGATGGTTGAATGCCTACCGTAAACCAGCTTATCCGCAAGCCGCGTCAGGCTAACGTAAAGCGCAATAAGGTTCCTGCTCTGCAGGAAAACCCACAGAAGCGCGGCGTTTGCACCCGCGTTTACACGACGACCCCGAAGAAGCCGAACTCGGCTCTCCGTAAGGTTGCCAAGATCCGTCTGACCAATGGCTTCGAAGTCATCGGCTACATCCCCGGCGAAGGTCACAACCTTCAAGAACACTCTGTCGTCATGATCCGTGGCGGCCGCGTAAAGGACCTTCCGGGCGTTCGTTACCACATCATCCGCGGCGTTCTCGATACCCAGGGTGTCAAGAACCGCAAGCAGCGCCGTTCGAAGTACGGTGCGAAGCGTCCGAAGTAATTCGGGTTTTGAAATCCCGGCGCTGCGCGAGGTCCTCCGCGTGGTAGAGCGCCTTAACATTCGAAGAGACGAGAAGTATGTCCAGACGTCATAGAGCAGAAAAGCGCGAGATTAACCCGGACCCGAAGTTCGGCGATCTCATCGTCACCAAGTTCATGAATGCAATCATGCTTGACGGCAAGAAGTCCGTCGCTGAAAGCATTGTTTACGGCGCATTTGACTCCGTACAGGGCAAGTCCAAGCAGGAGCCGCTCGGCGTGTTCCATCAGGCTCTGGACAACGTTGCTCCGCACGTTGAAGTCCGTTCGCGCCGCGTTGGTGGTGCCACCTATCAGGTTCCCGTTGATGTTCGCCCGGAGCGCCGTCAGGCCCTGGCCATCCGCTGGCTGATTGCTGCTGCGCGCAAGCGTAACGAAACGACCATGATCGACCGACTGTCGGGCGAGCTTCTCGATGCATCCAACAACCGTGGTTCCGCGGTCAAGAAGCGCGAAGACACGCACAAGATGGCTGACGCCAACCGTGCGTTCTCGCATTATCGCTGGTAATCCCGAACGGGTTCGAAAGGCAGTCCACAATGGCTCGCGAATATAAAATCGAAGACTACCGTAATTTCGGTATCATGGCGCACATCGACGCCGGCAAGACGACGACGACCGAGCGTATCCTTTACTACACCGGCAAGTCGCACAAGATCGGCGAAGTGCACGATGGCGCGGCCACGATGGACTGGATGGAGCAGGAGCAGGAGCGTGGCATCACGATCACCTCCGCTGCCACCACGACCTTCTGGAAGGGCCGTGACGGCAAGATGCGCCGCTTCAACATCATCGACACCCCCGGCCACGTCGACTTCACCATTGAGGTCGAGCGTTCGCTGCGCGTTCTCGACGGTGCTGTTGCCCTTCTCGATGCCAACGCCGGCGTAGAGCCGCAGACGGAAACCGTCTGGCGTCAGGCTGAGAAGTACAACGTTCCGCGCATGATCTTCTGCAACAAGATGGACAAGACCGGTGCGGACTTCTACCGCTCGGTCGAGATGATCAAGACCCGTCTCGGTGCAACGGCTGTCGTCATGCAGCTGCCGATCGGTGCAGAAAGCGAATTCAAGGGCGTTGTCGACCTGATCGAGATGAACGCTCTCATCTGGCGCGACGAATCGCTCGGCGCTCAGTGGGACGTCGTCGAAATCCCTGATGACCTGAAGGCCAAGGCTGAAGAATATCGCGAAAAGCTGATCGAGACCGTTGTCGAGATCGACGAAGCCGCGATGGAAGCCTACCTCGAAGGCACCATGCCCGACAACGACCAGATCCGCGCGCTCGTTCGTCGCGGCACGATCGACGTCAAGTTCCACCCGATGTTCTGCGGCACCGCGTTCAAGAACAAGGGCGTTCAGCCTCTGCTCGACGCCGTTGTCGACTACCTGCCGTCGCCGCTCGACATTCCGGCGATCAAGGGCATCGACTTCAAGACCGAAGCCGAAATCGAACGTCATGCTGACGACGCCGAGCCACTTTCCATGCTCGCGTTCAAGATCATGAACGACCCCTTCGTCGGTTCGCTGACCTTCGCCCGCATCTACTCCGGCAAGCTCGAAAAGGGCGCGTCGGTCATGAACACGGTCAAGGACAAGCGCGAGCGCGTCGGCCGCATGCTGCAGATGCACTCGAACTCGCGTGAAGACATCGAAGAAGCCTTCGCAGGCGACATCGTTGCTCTCGCCGGCCTCAAGGAAACCACCACGGGCGATACGCTCTGCGATCCGCTGAAGCCGGTTATCCTCGAGCGCATGGAATTCCCCGAGCCGGTCATCCAGATCGCGATCGAGCCGAAGACCAAGGGCGACCAGGAAAAGATGGGCCTCGCGCTCAACCGCCTGGCTGCTGAAGACCCGTCCTTCCGCGTGAAGACTGACCAGGAATCCGGTCAGACGATCATCGCCGGCATGGGCGAACTTCACCTCGACATTCTCGTCGACCGTATGCGTCGCGAATTCAAGGTTGAAGCCACCGTTGGTGCTCCGCAGGTTGCTTACCGCGAGACGATCACGCGTCAGCACGAAGAAGACTACACGCACAAGAAGCAGTCCGGTGGTACCGGTCAGTTCGCGCGCGTCAAGATCATCTTCGAACCGAACCCAGAAGGCGACGACTTCAAGTTCGAATCCAAGATCGTCGGCGGTGCTGTTCCGAAGGAATACATCCCGGGCGTTCAGAAGGGTATCGAAAGCGTTCTGTCTTCCGGTCCGCTGGCTGGCTTCCCGATGCTCGGCGTCAAGGCGACGCTCGTTGACGGCGCCTTCCACGACGTTGACTCGTCGGTCCTGGCGTTCGAAATCGCTTCGCGTGCCTGCTTCCGTGAAGCAGCCAAGAAGGCCGGCGCTCAGCTCCTCGAGCCGATGATGAAGGTCGAAGTCGTAACGCCGGAAGATTACGTCGGCGACGTCATCGGCGACCTGAACTCCCGCCGTGGTCAGATCCAGGGTCAGGAACAGCGCGGCATCGCAATCGTCATCGCCGCCAACGTTCCGCTGGCGAACATGTTCAAGTACGTCGACAACCTGCGCTCCATGTCGCAGGGTCGTGCTCAGTACACGATGACCTTCGATCACTACGCGCCGGTCCCGTCGAACGTCGCAAATGAAATCCAGGCAAAGTATTCCGGTCAGAAGTGACCGGAATACCAATTGACCGATAACAAGAATTAGATCCCTCGCGGGACCTTAAAAAGAGTGGAGAGCCCACATGGCAAAGAGTAAGTTTG
>UBTY01000045.1 GCA_900468535.1 Hyphomicrobiales bacterium
TCACCAGGAACGCGTCGCGAAAGCGGTGCTGGTCGCTTCATTAACCCCGAGCATGTACCGGAGCGAGGAAAACCCGGCCGGTCAACCGCCGGAGTGGTTCGAAGCAATCCGGGCAGGCGTGCTGGGTAACCGGGCGGAGTTCTTCCGTTTCGTTCCCGAGAATCCGTTCTACGGCTACAACCTCGATGGCGCCAAGCCTTCCGAGCCGGTCATCGCGAACTGGTGGCGCCAAGGCATGGCCGGCGGTGCTCTCGCTCACTACGCGACGGTCGCCTCTTGGCTCGAGGATTACACAGACGACCTGAAAAAGATCACCGTGCCGGTGTTGGTAATGCATGGCGAGGCCGATCAAGTCGTCCCCTTCGCGAGTTCGGTGCCGCGTGCAGTCAACCTGCTAAAGAACGGATCGCTGAAGACTTATCCGGGCTACCCTCATGGCATGCTGACCACACATGCGGATGTCCTCAATCCTGATCTGCTCGCGTTCATCAGATCTTGACGACATCGCTCGCCCATCATCGCCTTCGCAAACTGTCGAGGCTTCGAGGGGTGTAGCGTGCTTACCCGGGAAAGCGCGCCGCAATCTTTTTCGGCGCGCGAAACCGCCAGGCGCCGATCAGCCGTTCCTTCAATTCCGCGTCGCTGATCGCGCCGGCCCGCAGCGGCAGGTGCGGCCAGCCGACGTAGTGATCGGTCTGATAATAGATCTCGGGCGCCATCTCGATCAGCCGTTCCTTGTCGTCGATGGAGATCGAAATGACGATGGTCTCGTTGTTCTTGACCGCGACGAAGGATTTCCCTCCGACCTTCAGTGCCGGGTTTCCGTAGGAGGTGCTTTCCTCGACGTCGGGGAGTTCTGCTTCCGCCGCGAGGCGCTTGAGACGCGCAAAAATCATATCGACGCTGTCAGTCATGGCCCTGCCCGACGATGAGATTTGGGCAGACTAACAGATTTTACTCGCTCATGCGCACTTTGCGAGCGGCAGCGGTTTTCTCGCGGGGGTCCGCTGTTGCGCACCGAGCGGCAGGTCCGCCAGCGCAGTCGGCGACATCCGCGCCAGATCGGGGNNGCGGCTCTATCGTCTCGACGCTCAAGAAAAACTTCAGTATTTGCATGGCGTACCTCGCTTCCCTCCGGATCGACAAATGGATCGTCTGACCGGAATGGCTGAATTATCGAGGTAGAAGGCATGCGTTTCAATTGAGATTACCGGTGGTCCGGTATAGAAAAGCTATATGCGAAACCTGAACTCGGTTCATCTCAATGGATTGCGCGCGCTGGAAGCGGTGGGCCGGCTCGGCTCCCTGCAGACGGCTGCCGAAGAACTCGGCGTCTCCGTCGGCGCAGTCAGCCAGCAGGTCATCAAGGCCGAAGCGCAGCTCGACCACGTGATCTTCGAGCGCACGCCGAAAGGCATGGTGGCGACGGAGGCGGGATTGCGTCTGCTGGCGGGGCTGACAGAAGGCTTCAATGCGCTGTCGCAGGCGGTGGCGACCACACAACGGCGCGACGACAGCATCCTCACGGTCTCCGTAGCCCCGGTCTTCGCCGCGCGCTGGCTGGTCTGCCGGCTCGATCGCTTTGCCGACCGCCATCCGGAAATCAGCCTGCGGGTGGACGCAACCACGAGGCTGGTCAATCCGGCGCTTTGCGACGTCGATATCGGTATCCGGGTCGGCAGCGGGCATTGGCCGGATGTGAAGGCAGAGCTGCTGCTGCAGCAGGAAGTCTTTCCTGTCTGCTCGCCTGCGGTCGNNAACCCGCCGATATCCTGCAGCTTCCGGCCGTGATCGATGGCCATGCCATGTTCACCTGGGAGGTCTGGATGCGCGAGGCCGGGCTGCCGGGCGCAACGCTCGAGACGCGCCATGTCTTCAACGACGCGTCCCTTTGCCTCGATGCGGCAATCGCAGGACAGGGCGTCATGCTGGCCTGGCAGACGCTTGCGGGTTTTTCCCTGCAGCAGGGTCAGTTGGTTGCGCCATTCGGCATTCGCGCCAAGACCGGCTTCGGCCACTACTTCGTAACGGCCGAGGGCTCGCGCGAGCCGAAAAAGGTGAAGGATTTCAAGGCCTGGATCCGTGAGGAAATGGCCGGCACCCTCAAGCTCTTTCCCTGATCAGATCGGTTCCTGCGATCGCGTCGCCTGCATGGCGATATAGGCCGACCGCGACTGGCAACGTTTGATCCAGGCACTGATGTTGGGATGTGCATCGAAGAGCGCCTGCTCCGTCTGCGCGTAGCGAAGCACCTCGGCGATGTTGAGGTCAGCAGCCGTGAAGCGGTTGCCGACGACGTATTCGTTATCCGCCAGATGCTTTTCCAGGGTCGCGAACGCCTTCTTCAGGGACCGGACGGCAACGCTGATCGTCGCCTTGCCTTCGTCGCTGTTCTGCTTCTCGTCGTCGTGGACGTAAACGATCTTCACCGTATGCGGCTCGACCTCGGTTGCCGCCCACACGGTCCACATCGTCATCAAACCGTCTTCTTCGACTGTTTGGCCGGAAAGAGGTCCGCCATGCTTGCGCGCGAGGTAAAGTGGGATTGCAAGCGACTCGTTCATCACGAGGTCGCCGTCCTTGATGCTTGGGATCAGCCCCATCGGATTGATCGCAAGGAATTCCGGCGACAGCGTGTTGATAGGTGCATCAGCGGCAAGCGGATTGGCGAGGCGTCGAGCCTGGATGACCCGCACGGACTGGAATTCCAGCCCCAGTTCCCCGGCCATCCAGTAGACGCGCGAAGCGCGCGAGCGATAAACCCCGTAGATCGTCAGCATGTCGATGTCCCCTGTTGTTCGGTTGCCGCAGAGTAGGAGCCGTCGGCTCCTGGCGGAAGCCGTCGGGTCTTATGAACCGATGAAAGCTTTTGATGCGTTTCAGGAGATGCGGTTACGCTCGATCGTCAGCTGCGGATAGGAGGAGGAGCCGGCGGTCGCCAGTTCGCCCGATGCCTTCTTGTCCCATTCGAAACCGAGCACGGCACCGTCAGGCGTCTCCTGGAACACGTTGTCGGTAATGACGGCGGTTCCGGCACCTTCCGCCACCGATACCGCGCAGCCGATCGGCGCCTTGCGGATGATGTTACCTGTCACGACGAGGTTGCGCAGATAGGGACCCCAACCGAGCTGCATGCCCCATCTTGGCGCACCCTCGATGATGTTTCCGGAGATCAGCGTATCGGCCTCAGCGGCTATGCCAATGCCGAAGCCGACATCAGGCTTGTACGGTCCCTTGGTCGTCAGGTTGCGCACGACATTGCCCGTCACGCTCGCCAACCTGCCACCCTTGTCGAAGTTGGCGATTGAGATGCCGTTGGCAGCGCCGTCGACGATGTTGTTGGAGACGACCGCACCCTCGAATTCGAACTCGACGTAAATAGCCGTCTCGCCCGAGCGCTGGCACTGATTGCCGTTGATCTGGATGTCTGACGCCGAGTTCGCGCGGATTGCTGTGAAGGCGCAGTCGGAGATATGGTTGTTCGCCACCATGACGTTGCCGGCGCGGAAGATGTTGATGCCGTTGCCATTCTGGCCGGTGCCGCCGTCATTCGCCTTGATCCGGTAGATGCGGTTGCCGGTGATGATGCTGTTGTCGGCGCCCTTCTTCCAGCGGTGCACGAGAATGCCCCCGTTGCCGCAGTCGAAGACTTCGTTGCCGGCAAGCGAGAGCCCGTCGGATTCGACGGCGTAGATGCCGGACTGGCCGGCACCCGATATCCGGCTGCGCTCGATCCGTCCGCCGCATCGCTCGAGCTGAACGCCATGCTTGCGGCTGCCGCCGATCTCGCAATTGTCGATCATCACTTCGTCGACGCCGGTGAACTGCAAAAGCGCGCCGGCATAGTCGCCAAGCCAGCGGTTCTGACCGTCGATGACGATGTTCGACAGTTCTACACGCTTGATGTTCTCGGCGCTGAAGAGGTGGCCGTCGCCGGTATAGACGATGCGCGAAGCGCCCGGCACGCCTGTGATCCGCGTATTGTCGGGCAGCACGAGGTTCGAAACCTTGTAGGTGCCGGGCGGCAGGAACACGGGAACGTTCTCAGCCGCTGCCTGATCGATCATCTTCTGCAGGCTGACGCTCTTGCGGTCGGCAGCATTGGGCATGGTCTTGTACTGGACCGCGTCGATCGTCCCGCGAAGGTCCGACTGCATCCCTGCTGCGAATGCCGATGGCGCCGCCAAGGCCACGCCGGAAACGGCGGCAAGGCGAAGAAAATCGCGGCGGGAGGTCGGCGGCAAAGGTTCTTTCATAAGGTAAACAATGCAGGAAACGTGCCGCAATTCCTGTCTCATCTTGGGACATCTGCGGCCTGTACCTTCGCAGCTGCCGCAAAACTAGAATCGACGCGGAAATATTGTTTTCTCGTTCACCTTTCCATTTAAGCGCGGCGAAGGAAATCGGGCCTATATTTTGCTGCAGTTCAGCTGTGCCCCAGGCTGACACGGCCGCGGCGGCGGTCGTTCCGGAGAGACATCATGAATGAAGCATTTGCCAGCCGGCGCGACATCGATGCCGGAGGTGCCGAAACCAGGCGGATCATCGCGGCGACGGAAGCGCTGCTTGCGGCGTCCGCGCGCAACACGCCTGATGGCATCGAAAGTCTCCAGCTGAAGGCGATCATCCACGAGCTGCCGGATTTCTTCTACGTCAAGGACAGGGACAGCCGTTTCGTTTTTGCAAACGCCATGGTGGCACGCAGCTTCGGGCTCGGAAATGACGAGGACCTTGCCGGCAAGCGCGACTTCGACTTCTTCGATTTCGAGACGGCGCGGGGCTATTTCGAGGCCGAACAGGAGATCATGGCGAGCGGCGAAGCCCGTCTCGACATGGAGGAAAACGTTCCGTCCCCGGCCGGCGGCCGCTCGATCTGGCGGTTGACCTCCAAGCTTCCGTTGCGCAACGAACGCGGTGCCGTCGTGGGCTTGATCGGCATTTCCCGCGACCTGACGGAGCGAAAGCGGCAGGAGGACCTGCGGCGCGGACAGGCGCACCTGCTTGAAATGATCGCTCGCAACGAGCCACTTGAAACGGTTCTCGAAGCCCTGGTGCTGCTGATCGAGGCCGAACTCGACGGAATCTCCGGCTCCATTCTGATGCTCGACCGTGAAGGCCGGCGTCTTTATCACGGCGCCGCGCCGAACCTGCCCGGCGCCTACAGCCGGATGATCGATGGCGTGATCATCGGCCCGAACGTCGGTTCCTGCGGCACGGCGGCGTGGACGAGCGAGCCCGTCATCGTCGAAGATGTGACGGTCGATCCGCGATGGGAGGATTTTCGCGGCGTTGTGGCGCAGTTCGGCTTTCGCTCCTGCTGGTCGACGCCGATCCTGACGGCGCAGAACAATGTGCTTGGCACATTCGCTCTCTATTCCAATCAGGTGCGGCGTCCGACGGCGCGCGAGATCGAACTGGTCGCTCTGGCAACTCACATTGCCGGCATTGCCATCGAGCGCAAGCGCGGCGATGAGCGCATCCATTTCATGGCGCATCACGACGATCTGACAGGCTTGCCCAATCGCGCCTTCTTCAAGGAGCGGATGGCCAAGACCCTCTACCATGCGCGCAGCAGTGGTCGGAAGGTCACGGTCGCGTATCTCGACGTCGATAATTTCAAGGACATCAACGATGGTCTCGGCCACGCGGCCGGCGACGATGTCCTGAAGGAAGTCGCCTCACGCATGGCAAACGGCGTGCGCGCTTCCGACATGGTCGTGCGGCTTGGCGGCGACGAGTTTCTGGTCGTGCTCGTGCATCAATCGAGCCATGATGCCGGCATCATGCGCAGGCTTCGCGATCTGCAGAAGGTCCTGCTCAAGCCGATCCAGACACAGAACCAGCAGGTCAGCGTTACCTGTAGCATCGGCGTCGCATCCTTCCCGAGCGATGGCGCCACTGCGGAAGAGCTGCTGGCAAACGCCGACCGGGCGATGTACCGGGCAAAGCAGCTTGGCCGCAATACGCTGCAGCACCATCACGGCGTCTGCGACGCTGAAATAAAACTGCCCGTCAGCGAGCAGGAAGAACTGCGGCAGGCGATCGTCACCGATCAGCTCGTGCTGCATTACCAGCCGCAGGTCGACGTGATGACGCAGCAGGTGACCGGCGTGGAAGCGCTGGTGCGCTGGAACCATCCCTCGCGCGGCCTCGTGCCTCCGAACGAGTTCATTCCGATGGCTGAAGAGAGCGGCCTGATCATTCCTCTCGGCCTGTGGGTGCTGAACGAGGCCTGTCGGCAGGCGCGCAAGTGGCAGGACATGGGGCTTCAGCCGCTGCGAGTGGCGGTCAACGTCTCCGCCAAGCAGTTCACCGATCCGGATTTCGCACGTCATGTCGCCGAAGCAACGGAACGCTACGACCTTGCGCCTCGGTGGATCGAGCTGGAATTGACGGAAAGCGTGCTCATGCAGGATGCCGAGCGGGCGCTGGAGACCATGAACGCCCTTCGTCCCCTCGGCGTCCGCTTCTCTATCGATGACTTCGGCAGCGGCTATTCGAGCCTCGCCTCACTGAAGACTTTCCCGTTCGACCGGCTCAAGATGGATCGCTCGCTGATCGAGGCGTTGCCGGGCGACAAGACCGCAGTGGCGATCGGCCTCGCCGTCATATCGCTCGCGCAGACCCTCAAGCTGACGGTCGTTGCCGAAGGCGTGGAAACCGACGCGCAGCGCGATTTCCTCCGCTTCGCCAAATGCGAGGAGGCGCAGGGCTATCGTTTCTCCAGGCCGCTGACGGCCGATCAAATTCCGGCTTTCCTGCAGAAGTAGACGAGCGACTTTCAGCCTCTGTGCGATAGAGACTGGCCCGAACGATAATTGCCGCTATCTTCCTGGTCATGCGACCAGATGCCCTGCTTTATCCCACGCCTGATGGACTCTATTGCCCCGAGGGACAGTTTCATGTCGATCCGGTACGGCCGGTCGCCCGTGCTCTCATCACGCACGGTCATTCCGACCACGCACGTGCTGGCCATAGGGCCGTGATGGCGACGCGCCAGACGCTCGACATCATGCGGATACGCTACGGCGAAGGCTTCTGCGAAAGCGAGCAGGCGGTCGGTTTCGGTGAAGAGGTCATGGTCGATGGTGTCAGGGTGAGTTTTCACCCGGCCGGCCATGTGCTCGGATCGGCGCAGATCGCCATCGAAAAGGCGGGCACGCGGATCGTCGTCTCCGGCGACTACAAGCGGCGTGCCGACCCGACCTGCGCGGCCTATGTTCCGGTCCCCTGCGATGTCTTCATCACTGAAGCGACATTTGGCCTGCCAGTCTTCCACCATCCCGATCCCGCCGCCGAAATGGCGAAGCTCCATGCGTCCTTGCGCCGCTTCCCGGAGCGCACCCATCTCATCGGCGCCTATGCGCTCGGCAAGGCGCAAAGGGTAATCCGGCTGCTGCGGGACACGGGCTATGACGCGCCGATCTACATTCACGGCGCAATGGAAAGGCTCTGCGCATACTATGTCAGCCAGGGCATCGACCTTGGGGAGCTGCGGCCCGCCACCGTCGAGACCAGCGAAAAGGCGGACTTCAAGGGCGCCATTGTCGTCGGACCCTCATCGGCCTTTGCCGATCGCTGGGCGCGACGTTTCAACGAGCCGCTGCCGGCTTTTGCTTCGGGCTGGATGATGATCCGCCAGCGCGCCAAGCAGCAGGGCATCGAACTGCCACTCGTCATTTCCGACCATTGCGACTGGCCCGAATTGACCGAGACGATCACCGATCTCGCGCCGGGCGAGGTCTGGGTGACGCACGGCCGCGAGGAGGCGCTCGTCCGCTGGTGCGAACTGCACGGAGTGAAGGCGAGGCCGCTGCATCTGGTGGGGTATGAGGATGAGGCGGAGTGATGGCGGTGCGTGAAAACCCCTCCCCAACCCCTCCCCACAAGGGG
>UBTY01000035.1 GCA_900468535.1 Hyphomicrobiales bacterium
GGGTCTGCTTGTCGCTTACTATCAGACAGAATATCGTTGATGCTTTGCCGGTGGCAGATTGACGCGATTCGCGGAAGTAATGTGGCATGCTTCCAGCCCAAAAATGACGCCTGGGCAACAGACGACCCATCTGATCATCGAACGGCCCTCTCTTGTGACGTTCAAAAACGACCTCGTTTCAGCATACAGCTACTGTCAGAGCGGCCGTTCCACCCCTTTAGCATAACAGGAAGGCTCAAACACAGGGTTGGGGATAAACATCTGTCCAACGATTTAAACCGATTGAGGTAATGATCGGTGACGCTGGATAACATGAAGGGAAGCTGCAGAACATCGAGGAAAGTCCTGACGGTTTCTCTGGCGCTAAAGGTCTTGTTTTTGTATATGGACGCAATGTCCCAACTAAGGGCATAGGTTGCAATGTCAGCGGACCATATATGAGCATTCTTTTGACAGGCGGAACGGGTTACATCGGCAGCCACGTTGCAGTGGCTGTTGCTCAGTTGGGTCATGAAATTGTCCTTTATGATAACCTGTCGAATAGCGACGAAGCGGTTGTTACCCAAATTGCTCAGATAATCGGACGACCTCTTACTTTTATCCGTGGAGACATACGCGATACGCAACTTCTACAACTCACGCTGCGGGCACACGGCGTTGCTGTGGTTGTGCATCTCGCGGGGTTAAAAGCCGTAGGTGAATCACTCGTAAGCCCCCTAGACTACTACGGAAACAATGTTCAGGGGACGATAAGTTTGATGCAGGCTATGAAGGCCGAAGGCGTACGAAAAATCGTTTTCAGTAGTAGCGCAACGGTATATGGACAGCCTAAGTATCTTCCTCTGGATGAGGCGCACTCCTTGAGTGCTACAAGTCCATACGGTCGCAGCAAGATTCATATTGAAGAATTACTTCGAGATGTGGCTGTCTCTGACCCGAGCTGGAGCATCGCGTGCCTTCGATATTTCAACCCAGCAGGCGCGCACGATACCTTTCTTATGGGCGACAACCCCAAAGGAACGCCAAACAACCTTATGCCGTTTATCGCTCAGGTTGCCATGGGGAAACGAGCTAGACTGGAGGTTTTCGGAGACGACTTCGAAACCGAGGATGGGACGGGATTAAGAGACTACATTCACATCATGGATCTTGCCGAGGGGCATGCAGCGGCGTTGGAGTTCCTCGGATCGAGCCAAGGCTGGCACGCAATAAATCTCGGCACCGGGCAACCCTATAGCGTTTTGCAAATGATACGATCTTTTGAAAGTGTTAGTGGCGCAGCCGTTCCATTTGAAATTTCAGCACGTCGACCAGGTGATGTAGCGGCATGTTATGCAAACGCCAATAAAGCCAAGAGCGTTCTCGGTTGGGCGGCCAAGCGAAATCTCCGCGAGATTTGCGAGAGTACGTGGCGGTTCCAGCAGACCTTGGCCCAAAGGTTAAAATAAGCTCTGAGAATAGTCGGTTTATCATCGCTTTAGCAGGCTTGCGAACACCTCTCTGTGAGCAGAAAACCAAACATCAAGCGAAAATTTGTCCTCACTTCTGCGACGCGCTGCGACCGCCATCGCGCGCCTTCGTTCTATTACTTCTGCCATGCCGGATGCGATTTCTTTGACATCCGGAACTGGCTGCTCGTCGAAGGTTTCGGGGACTTGTAACCCGATCCCAGCGCCGGGGCCCACGAGCTCCGGAACTCCGCCAGACGCTGAGTAGAGCACTGGCAATCCGCTTGCCATAGCCTCAAGCACAACATTTGGGCATGGGTCGTTGTGTTTGGTGATTAAATATCCATCTACAGACCGGTAAATCTCTGGTGCCTGATATCTGCTATAGGGGCCGAGTACCTTGACGTGGGACAGCAGGCCGCTTTGATTTATTATCTTGTATAGATTTTCAGCAAGGTGATCAGGAATATAGCCAGCGATTACAAGTTCAGCATTCACGCTGTGTCTACGTGCTTCTGCGAGGCCCTCTACGGCGTTAATTAGGCGGTAGAAAGTCGAACTGGAGATGTTTCCGCTTACAAGAAACTTAAAGGCGCCACTTTCATTTTGTGACCTCCTGCCCGTCGAACGAGGTGTAAACCTGTCCGTGTCAACAGCATTGTACAGTATTCTATACTGCTTCGGCTGGACACCAAGGTATAAATCAGCACACTTCCGACAAAATTCCGACTGATAGAATACAAAATCGCTTCGGCGCATAGCTTCAGCCATCTTTTCATTCCCGATCTGCCACATATGAGGCGCCCACGCTGGATAAAAAACACCATTCTGGTTCATTACAACCGGAATGTTTTTGCTGCGGATCGTGTCCAGTGCCCTGTTAGGCAGGCGCAGTGCGCCGGAAAGAAGATAAACTATGTTGTAGCGATAAAATACTTGTGGAAATTCGCTTTTCAACAGGCCAAGTTTAACTTGCGGCCCCCCTTTCGCGCCCGCAAGGGCTCCACCATAAAATACACGCGGCTTACCTTGTTGGTTTTTAGCAGGGCTATTTAGTTCGCTATGCGCAACCAAACCGCAATTTAGCAGTGATTTAAACAACTTAGGATACTTCATGACCGAACATCGGAAGATAGAGCTGTTCGTAATGCAAGCGAGCAATAACTGACCAATCGAAATCGACGATCCTATTCCGAGCAGCCTCAACAATCGCCTTTCGTCGGCTGGTATCCAGAGACGTCAGAATTGCTTTAGAAAGCGCATCTGTGTCTTCAGAGTCGACAAGAAGACCAGTTACACCATCGGCTATGACATCTTCCGCCATGCCGACGCGAGTAGAGGAAACCAAAACACCGGACGCCATTGCTTCCAAAATGCCTTTTGGTCCGCCCTCTTCTCGCGAAGGGTTGACGTAAACATCCAGGGCAGAAAAGAACTTGGGCAGATCGAGGTAGTCACGCACAAATTCGTGAGTATATGATATGCCAAGTCGGTCTAGACCTGCTTTCACGTAACCGCGGGCAGGCCCTGTCAAAATCACGAAGACAGGATGCCTTTTCGCAACCTTTTCAACCGTCTGCAATAAAATATCAGGACCTTTAATTAGCTTAGGTTCCATACCGTCCCCCCAGCCAACACCATCCTTTTGAAACGATCCAATCACAATTTGGTCAGGATGAATTCCGTAACGCTGACGCGCTTTCAAACGCATTAGTTCGCTAACGGGCTGGAATAGAGTGCAGTCCACTCCTATCGGTATTCTAATCAATTTCTCTCGGGCCACCCCCCACGATAGCAATCGCCGCTCTATTACGCTTGCAGCAGTTACAATTTTTTGAAGCCTGTGCTCGCTTGCCAGGAAACTGTCGACATGTCGGGACATATCGTCATCATCTTCTCGCTTTCCATGGAAAAATGTACAAATAGAGCGGTTAGAGGCAGCAACGTGCTTGCTCCATGCCAGCCACTGGAACTGGGAACCAAAGTGTAGAAGCTTCTTTGCCATGAAGCTGGGATGCACTTCAGCTTTAATCGTCCCCGGTGCAATCCGATTGACGCCCTCAGTTATGTATTGGCCGTCCCATTTTATTGACCAGTTACCACGCTCTACGACGAACCGAACTTTTGGCCCGACATCGGGGGCCAAGCCAAGACGATCCAGCGTGCGAATAGGAACTGTTGACAACGCGTACTTCATCGAACCTCTCACAACGGCACCTGATTGCGAAGCCAGAGCAAAGGTTTACGCATTACCTTCCGTGTTCCGACAATCTCATCCCGTTTCTCTAGGCACACAGAGAGGTAACTAATCCAATCCGCAACCATGGTTGTTGAGGTGTGGGGATAGCTGCGCATTTTCCGCTCAGCTTCAGGCAGCCTAGCGACAAGACGGTCCAATGCGGAGAAGACATCTAATGGACCATCGAAAATTTCCCCAAAACCGTCACAGTACTCGGGAAGGCATCCGGAATTGCGATAAAGAAGTGGCAGCCCGCACAAAGCACCTTCGTTTTGATGATTTCCACCAGGCTCGCATATCGACGCAGTTAGATATATGGAATGGCGTTTCAACTCCGAAGACAGCAGTGGTCCATTAAGCGCTTTGATATGTTTAATGTTCCGGAAATAGCCATCATTTGGAATGTTCCCTACAAAAGTCATATCAAACTGTGCTGCGAAAGAGGGGTCATCTAACCGATCGTCGAACGCTCGATAAACGTCATATCCCTTGAACGGATGGGAACTCCAATGATGAGTGACCAAGCTAATTTTAGAATCTTGCCTTGGGTTGCGGCGCTCCGGATTGAAAACTAGTGGGTCGGCGCCATTCAAAATGACGCTGAAGCGGTCCCGATCCTTATGCCGCCAAGCCGGGAGATCCATAAGCCATGATCCCACAAAAACAGTGAAATCCGCAGCGTAGTTGGCCCTAAGCAGACGATGCGTGATAAAACGCTCGCCCTTCCTTTCATCGCATTCGTTTATGCGGTGAACTACGATCGCATTTCGATCGCAGAAAGCCAGATGCCGAAGCACTCCGCCAGCATCAAAAGTCACATTTGGAGACCGGAGCCGTGTTTCAACGATAAGGATTAGATCGACGCCTTTTCCCAAGTTGTGTTGAACTTGGTGCCCTGCCTCTTTCAGCCCTTCTACTAGAGCTGAAACGAAACGGTTTCCTCCTCCCCACGGCCCATCGAAAGGAACTTGATTGATTGCTACTCTCATAACTATTAGAGACTGCCTGTAGTTTGCCTTCGCGGCGTGTTGCGGTGAGTGTAGAGAGTTTCGATGTCGGATTCACTATGCAAAGCGCTCAGAAGCAAATAGCTTGCTCCCATATTGCCTCGTCGTCTCGAACACAAATCTGCGCGCGCACGAAAGAATTTCGTGAGAGGTAGATTGCGAGTATTGCAACTTACATACGCGACTTTTTGCACACCCAGCGCTCAATCAATGTTTTCCAACGCGATAGTAAAATCTGGGTTAAGGAGTGGGTGCGGACGATGCGAAATCAAAATGATTGTAACGCCTTGATTCAAGTCTCGAAGGTTTTTTAAGACTAACTGCTCAGAAACTGGATCAAGATTTGCTGTCGCTTCGTCAAGTAGCAAGAGCGATGGCTTTCTGAGTATCGCGCGGGCGAGCGCAATCCTCTGCTTCTGTCCTGCAGACAATCGACCACCCTGCTCGGTGACGTGATAGCAAAGATCTTGGGCAAAATCGGCGCCCACTGCTAAGAGAGATGACCGCATCTCATCGTCACTCGGCGGCAATTCCTGCCCCATGCAAAGTTGGTCGCGTATCGTGCCGGAAATAATAAAGGGGTCGGGTCCGACGTACGCCAAGGGGACTGGTAGCCGTCCAGATAAAACGGTCGGGTTTACGTTGTTAGTATACCACGTCAATCGCCCGAAACTTGGTGAAATCAGACCAAGAAGGATATGCATCAACGTTGTTTTGCCAATCCCTGATGGACCATGAATCAGTGTGATCGAGCCTGGCGCAATGTCGAAATTGATCTTTTCAATGCCAGTCCGAGTACCATCCGGCCAATGATATGATAAATCTTCTCCAGTGAATCCAACCGGCTCAGAAGTGGTAACCTGATGGCGCGTTGAGACACTTCGTTCTTGGTACGTGGTGAACCACCATTGGAACATCACTTTAACACGTGGGTGGTTGAGCCGGTAATTGGCCGAAATGCTGGCTAAATCAGATAAAACTTGAAACAGCCTCAAAACTAAATAGAGGAACGCCACCATGATGCTAGCTTCGCCGAATTGAGACGAACCGCCTAGCACAATGAGAACGACCGCTATCAATCCCAACGTTTGGGGTATGGCGGAGCGAAGAGACGATAGTGAATAATAGGTATAGCTAGCGCGCGCGTAATCTGAAATTCTCCGAGAAATGGCCTTTATTTCTGCTTCCTGGAGAAAGTGGAGCTTTATAAAAAGCGCATTTTTTACAGCGCTGCTAACCTCGCTAACTGCCCCCGAGAGAGACTTTTGTATCGTTGTAGCAGAACGGGATATACTTCGGTCGACAAGAAAGTGCGCAGGCGCAATCGCTGCCATGCAGGCTATCACGAGCAACGTCAAAGAAAATGAATAGTAAAGCATAGCACACAGCAATCCGGCCGCGAATATAAAGCGAGACGCTATAAGAAATGCGCCACTAACAGCGGCAGCGTTTCCGACGGAAATATCTGTGATCAGATTATTCACTTTCCCGACTGGCTCGCTCCCAGATTCAAGGGCCCAAATCACTATCTCTTTGCGCTTTTCAGTCTCAAGTGTCGTGTGGCACATCCCGTGTATGAAGCCATTGGCCCACATCAAAGCAGCCCTTAAGAATCCAATTGATATTAAGAAAACCGCTTCAACTGCTGGCGTGTGGGGATAATGTACGATCTCCTTTCCTGCCGCGACGCTGATCAAGCCGGCGGCGAGGAAAAAACGCTGTAGCGCTGATGCCATGACGAGATCTGCGGCGAAAATCATAAACCCGCTAAGCACACCGATGACACCGAAGAGCGCAGCCCTTTTCCCAACGAACCCATACGCTATCCTGATCACGATTGAGCCTCGATAGCATTCACAACCGTCATCCAATCATTTCTACTTCGCATTCGATCTGCCGATTCTCTGCTGCGCTCCAATTTCTCCCTCGCAGAGAGAGATCTTATCAACTCCACCACTTCCGCCACATCGGTCTGTCCGTCATATGAAAAGATGGTGGGCAGTTCAGAGGTGCCGTACGAGATCATATCCTCGTCAAAATTCCTTAGGGCAAATGTCCCCCGGGCTGCCGCCTCGGTATCTTTGATCCACAATGCATTCCGCGGGTAACTCTTGCCGTCAATGATCCACGGGTCGTCTTCGCTATGAACATAGATTTGCATCTGATGTAGATTTCGTAAAAACTGATCGTAGGGCGCCGATGGAAGCACACTTACCGCCATTCCTTTGCTGTCCAGCCAATCAATGAGCACTTTCCGGTGTGGGTGAATGGTTCCCTGGAATGCCAGTTGATAAGGTCTGTCGTCCCAGTTTGGGCCTGGAGCACATAGCCGCGGGAGCATACCCATGCGAACGAAATTTGACCGTATGCCTCTTTCCTTGATAAAAGAGCACCACCAACCGGAGGTGACCAGGAACGCTTCCACGTTCAAACGAGCTTGAATTCTAGCGTACGCTCCTTTCCATGGCGACCCATCCATGTAAGCTTGCCAAACATCCTGATCATAAATGAATATTGGTGCGTCTCGAACATATGCGGAAATCAATCCAAGGTTTTCCGAAAGAGTTCGCATTCTCAAAACACTTAGAATCCGATCGAAATGACGGGGCCGCTTCAGGAAGGCGATACCGGCTTTGATCTGAAAAATCGATACGATCTCTACCGAGTATTCTTTTTCTAGGGTTTCCGCGAGCTGACTTTGATAACAGTTGGCGCGAATATACCTTTCGCTGTCAACGATGAGAAGTAGCCTTGGTCTCACACTAAACGGTCCTTAGGAGAGGAGCAGTATCCATTGATACGATCTTTGCTTGCCTCGTAGGAAGGTAATCAATTTCTTTCATTTCACGATCACTGGAATAGCTACCAGATAAATGCGACTTCCTGTCGAATATTGAGTGATACAACCCGCCGTCGTATACTCCGATATGACTGTGGGTCCTGAACATCTCGGCGAAGAAATCTCCCTCGGAAAATTCTTCTAAGGTGCTTAGTCTCGCGAAAGTTTGCCGCATGAGGTCGATTCTGTTTAACGCAGGGAGTTTTGCGTGTAGATTAGACAAATATATCTTAGATCCGCCGTCGGCTTTTTTGAACCAAGCACGCTCCTTGCTTACCGCATTAAACAAGTTAACCTGCGAGCGGCGGACGTGAAACGGCAAAAGCTGCAAAGCTTTGCTGTAGCGCCACCGCATCGCGACGCTGAATTCTTGAGTTCTAACACATGAAGCTTCAGAATGACGCCGAAGGAAAATTTCGCACTCGCTGAGGCGATCCAGATCGTGATGGATGAGATCGGACTCAATCAAATAGATAAATTCAAACCGCCTTTTTATATAAGTTTCATAATTGCTTAGTACGAAGTTTATAGCTGACCAATAGCCAACATTTTTTTTAGACTCGAGAATTGTCGCCCCAGGAGGAGCGAAATCAAGATGCTCTCGATAGAGAGAGCCATTATCAAAAACTATAAATGAGTCCGAAAGCCCCGCTAGTGGGATCTGTACCCGCAGATTTTTCATCACCTCTCTCGCCATCTCGCCGCGAGTTTGGTCTCGAGAACAGGTAATTAGAACAGCGAGAGTTGATGTCGGTGTTTTTTTCATCTTTATTCGCTATCCTCAGACTTACGCCAATCTCGCTTCAAAAGCCCCATTGCCAGTAGATCATGCCATGAGCCATCGCGGTATATTGCCTCGCGACTGATCCCTTCCTCCACGAAACCTAGCTTGTGGTAAAGTCGGCGCGCCTGCGAATTTGATGACAAAGTCACAAGTTGAACTCTATGCAATCCATAGTTATTAAAATAATAGTTGAGCAAGTAGGAGAAGAATTCTGTCGCAAAACCTTTCCCCCTCATTTCATAAGAGATGTCACAGCCAATAAAACAGTTCCGGTTGGCTAAATCGATTTGGTCTACTCTCATCATGCCGACAAAACTGTCGTCGGCTCTCAAACGAGCTACATACCTGCGAGACGTTTTGGACAGAGAGATCGCTTGGTACCAAGCTTCTTGTTGCGCTTCGGTTATGTGTTGAACATCTGTGAGCATTGCTAGCGTACCATCATGATTATGCAGCTGCCTCAGATCTTCGAGATCACAACGTTCCATCACGCGGATCGCAAGCCTGCTTGTGCCGTTTGTTTGTTTCATTTTAGCCGCGCCACGGTGGTTGACACTAGTACTCGACGGAAGCTGTCATCTAGGCATCGATTGTAGCATTTTTTGAACCAAAAACCCTTGTATCCCAAAGCTCCTGAACGCATCCACCAACGTGCCGACGCCGCACCGGCTATCGCCCACTCTCTTTCGCGATCTCCATGGTCAAGCCAGGCGGAAGCCAGACGTTGAAGGGTCGCATTTTGGTTTTTCAAACGACGGTGAAATCCGTAGTGAAAAGCTTGCAAGGGCTTAGGATATTTGCCGTGCCATCCAATTGGAGCCAGAAACTGAACTTCCGTCCCTTTTAGCACCTTCTTATGGCCCCTATCAGCATGGTCAGCATAGAGCCTGAGCCTGCTTGGCTCAAAAGTTACTAACGGTGAAAAGGCGTTCAGACCATTTATGAGTTCGTCAGTAAAAAAATCATGCAGAGGGATTTGGACGCCGGTCACATCAGGCTGCTTAAATAACTGACATATTTCCTCAAGTGCACTGGAACGGTTCAGTATAGTGTCAGCGTCGATCTTAACGAAAATGTCATGATCTGTCTTTGCAGCATTCCAAGCTGCCCAGAGCATATTATGCGCCTCATACTCAGGCATGTTCCTGATTATGTGATGAGTGACAACAACCCGCTCTTGAAGAGCGATTGCCTGGCAACACTCGTCAAACTCAGCTTCATCGCAGACGAGCGTACCAACAAAAACCTTCGGAACAGCGGCAATCACTGTGACTCAGTGCCTTGTTTCTTCAGCTAGCGCGAGAACACGTCCAGCTATATGCTTACAATCATCTTCAGACAGCCACCATCCACAAGGAAGCGATATCTGCCTCTCACCAAATGCTCTGACGCCCGGCAGATCGGCTGAATATGGCTTGAATGCGGTATAAACGTCGTTGGAAAGATGCACGAGCCCGGCGGCAATGCCTTCACTATTGAGCTTTTCTATCAATGCATCCCGATCTACACTTTTGTCAGTGATTGCAGTGTAAACCCAGAAGCTCGATCTGGCCGAAGATGGGATTGTAAGCGCATGAACTAAAGACGTGTCCTTGAATGCCGTGGCATAAACGCTCCCATTGCTGCGATGAGCAGCAAGAAGGCGGTCTAGATGAGGCATCTGGGCGATACCAATCGCAGCGGCGATGTTGTTCATGTTAAATTTGTAGCCAACCTCTCCCGCCTCAATGTCTGCGCTCCACCGTTGGCCCTTCCACTCACCCTTTTCGTCCTTTGTCGCTTCACGATCATAGCCGAACCACTTAAGTTTACGAGCGAGGAGATAATCAGCTTCATTTCGGCAGACCAACGCGCCGCCATCTCCCGAGGAGAGGTGCTTGATTGCCTGAAAGGAGTAACATGTAAAGTCAGCATACGACGCAATAGATTTGTCGTTCCATTCAGCGCCGAACGCATGCGCTGCATCCTGAATTGTGACGATACCGTATTTCTTTCCCAGACTATCAATTGCCTCTAGATCACAAGGTGTCCCGGCCCATGCCACATAAACGATTGCTTTCGTCTTATCGGTTATTTTTCGCTCTATATCGCTGGGATTGATTGACCCGCTACTTGGATCGATATCCGCCCAGACGATTTTACCCCCCAAATTGTCAATCGGAGTGTTAGAAGCGATACAGGTCATCGGACTTGTGATCACTTCCGCACCAGGCTTCACTCCAGCAATCTTGTAAGCAACGGTAAGTGCTGACGTGCAGGAATTCATTAGAATTAGATTGTCAACGGCGAGGTAGTCCCTAACGGCATTCTGAAATTGAGTAACTTGAACACCCTCGTTAACGAAGCCGGACTCAAGCACGGCCCGAACCTCTTTGAGTGCTTCGTCCACCGGCATGTGGACTTTGAACATCGGATAGCTCTTCATTAGGATTCTTTACGTTTGGGAGTTACAATTTCATCGATATCGCGGCCCACAAATGTCGCTTCATCTGCGTCGAAAATGTTGATGGAATTTAGATAACCTTCCAGCTCATCACGATTGAGAACGTCATCGTTAGAACTGTAGTCGAAAATTTGTGCGTCGATGTCCGGTAATATGTGAGAAGCAGCCATTTTGTAGTGTTCGGCATCAGAGTGCACTCGCACAGACTCTGGAGCTGATATTAATTGCTCATGAAGCTTTTCACCTGGACGCATTCCAACAATTGAAATTGGTTTTTTGTAACGATCAGAGAATATTTGTGCCAAATCCCAAATACGCATCGATCGAAGACGTGGCAACCACACCTCGCCAGAAGCGGCGCCCTTGGCGGTCGAGACGATTAGATCAATGCTCTCATCGAGCGTCATAATGAACCGGGTCATCTCTGGATGCGTGACGGTAAAATGCGGAAGGTTCTCGGCCTGCCAGCGAAAAAGCGGGATAATTGATCCTCGCGATTCCAGCACGTTCCCGTAACGGACTGCCACAAACTTTGGCCTCTGTGTATACAGTGACTGAGAAGTGACTAACCGCTCCGAAATGGCTTTGCACATCCCGTAGACATTTGTTGGGGCACAAGCCTTGTCGGTGGACACCATTAAAACGGTTTCCAGTTCCGGAAGACCGCTGAGGTTACGCATTACAGCGTCGATCACACTCTTAATCCCAAGAGTATTTGTCTGAACACTCTCATAAGGTGCACGCTCACAAGTATCTACCTGCTTCAAGGCCGCGGCAATAATAATAATGGTCGGTCGCCATTTGAGGATAACGGATTCGAGCCGATCCTTGTCTCGAATGTCGCCGACTTCAAAATCAACTCGCTGGTTTTTGTCTAGCTGGTTTCGAATAGTCCAGTGCTTCGCTTCATCACGAGAATAGACGATCAGTTGGTTGTCTTTTGATAGCCTTCTTATCAGCGCTCGTCCCAAAGAGCCTGTGCCGCCGATGATGACAATTTTCTCATTGGTGAATGTCATAAATTTCTCAAGGAGCTGGATGTGATGGAGGCTTTTGACTACTAAAAACCACCTCGAAAAGAAAGCGCTTAATCGTGTTGAGGCTGTGAACGGGTCGCCAAACTCCCCCAAAAAACCGTATCGTTGTCGCAATTGGCTTGCTGTTTCAGTATGTTCTTCGGAAAAGGCATTTCTCGCAATCTTTGTGACAACTGGTGGGGCGGCGGTATCCTGCGGCGAGTATCAGGCATGTTAAGCGGCGTGGCTATCCGGCCGGGCCTTCTGCAACCCGAGCAATTTGGTGTAAATACCTAAGGTTTCTTCGACTACGATATCCGTTGAAAACTCTTCACGGACTCGTTGCTTCCCACGGGCACCCATCCGGCTTCTTAGACTCGGATCGGACAACAGATGCTCAAGCGAATTCGCAAGTCCCACCGGCGAGTGCACTGGGACCAGAAAGCCATTGTCACCATCACGAACAACCTCTCTGCATCCTGGAGTATCAGTCGTCACACACGGCAGGCCACTAGCCATGGCTTCTAGGAGTGATTTAGGTAAGCCTTCTCGATAAGAGGGAAGACAAGCGATGTCGCTCTGCGACAGCAGCGCGGGAACATCAGTGCGATGTCCAAGAAATTCCGCGAGCCCTTCATTCTTCCACTCTGTTAAAGTGGTACCATCAATACATGCCGGGTTTCCTGGATCAACGTTCCCCACGATCACAAATCGCCCCGGGACGCCACGTCGCTTCAAAATACGGATGGCGTCAATCAAATCGCCGATGCCTTTATCCCAAAGCAACCTTGCGACGAAGATTGTTACAGGCGTCATCGATCGATCGGGGGCCAACCAAAACTCTTCGGGCTCAACACCAGCACCTCTGATCAGCAAGGCATCTTCCTGACGGACTGCGCCAACCCTTACAAAGTCCGCACGGTCATCCTCGTTTTCGAACACTACCTTACTAGCTTTTGGGTTCAGAAGGAGGCGAAAGCCAAGCTGAATAAATGGCCGAATGAGGCGGGACTTCAACGAGTTGCCAGTGAAAATGTATCCCATGCCCACAATCGCATTCACGATCTTCGGGCGCGAACGAGATAAGATCGACGCTAACCCGCCGATTAATATCGGCTTGATCGCAACGTGATGAACTATGTCAGGCTTTTCTATGCGGTAGATCCGAGAGAGCTTAAGTGCAAGAGAAGCTGCGGAAAACGGATTAATGCTACGTCGCTCCAGTTCTATCGGAATTGCGCGAATGCCAGCTGCTTCAATCCTTTCCTTATGATTGTCGAATTTCGCAACGACTGCCACGTCGTAGCCCTCATCTTTCGCAGCGAGCGCACGCTGGAGAAAATGGGAATAGAAAAACCAGTCAACTGTAACGAAGAACAGAATTTTATGTTTCTTTGTGTTCATTTTTAACGCAACGACCGGCTTTATACCGCCGCGCCCCCGGAAGCCATGACGAGAAAATCGCTTTGCAAAGAGATACAAGAAGCCCCTTACCGCTATGCATGCTCGGTGCTATCAAGAATTCACGAAGCCAGTGGCCAGCGACCTCCGCGTACGCTAGTTTTGAACCGATTGTCTGTGTTGCATGCAGCCGATACCGAAGCAGGTAATCAGGCAGATTTTCCACTTTGCCACCTGCTCTGTATGCCCGCAGCCACAGGTCCGTATCCTCAGACGAAAGGCCACCAAGGTAGCCCCGCATCTCGAGAAGAAACTGTCGTCGGATAGCAACAGATGGGTGGCAGAAAACGGTTCTCGTTGGCAACGCCTTAACTATTTGATCGTGCCGTAAGGGCAGTCTCATTTCGCCTGTCAAAACGCCATTCTCATCTATAATTGACACACAAGACCCGATTATATCAGGTCTCGTTCGAGCAATCGCCTGCCTCAGAATACGTATGCGGTTCCTCTCGGAAATGTCGTCGGAATCCATTCTCACGACATACTCACCGGAGGCGTTGTCAACTAGCAAATTAAGATTGAAAGCCAATTGCCCGACTTGGCTCCTAAAAAGCTGAACACGAGCATCACCACGCACCGACTCCTCAAGTTCTCGCCATAGCTGATCCGAGCAGGCGTTAGCTGATATCAAGAACTGAAAATCAGTGTCGTCTTGCGAAATCACACTGTCAATGGCTTCCATCAACCATGGATGGCCGCGGTTAACGCACATTATGACGGATATTGTAGGATATGGCGAGTTGCCCTCGTTGGACGTAGTCAGTGGCCATTGCTCCTGTCTTTGAAAGACATTCTCTCTTGGCCTAACTAAGCCATGTCGTCAATAGATGGGCATCGGAAGTCACACCCTTTCACCCACATCACGTCTAGAGGATTATTGTTCGCCATCCCTCATAGGATGGCGCTAGTGACCCGCCTGTGGGGGACGGTGCCGTCCTCGCGACAAGGGTTTGCTCGAATACTGTCGGCCGCAAAGGGCCGTGGGATTTTCGCAGACAGCGGTGAGCCTGCAACCTAGGGCGCATCCGTTGAACACTCCTATTCCACCTGATCAGCAGGCTCTACGAGCGCACCTCGATCATCGTCACCACGAACCTTGCCTTCGGCGAATGGCTATCGGTGTTTGGTGATGCCAAGATGACGACAGCACTGCTCGACCGCCTGACGCATCACTGCGAGATCGTGAAAACAGGAAACGAGTCCTGGCGCTTCAAAAACCGCTCTCAAAGCTAAAGCCGAAGATACCCATCACCCGCACTTGGCCTACCCTCTGCAACCCCGGCCAGCGCCGGGCAGGCCAAGCGCTGATCGTCTATAAGGGGGTAAATATTGGACGCCGATAGGGGGTCAACATTCCGCGCCGATTGACACCAAATTGACTTGCTTTCGGAAGAGAGACCCTTGTCCACATCGAGCAACGTTTCATGCACCGCAATTTGGCCAGCGGCCATGCGGATAGCGTTCCGCCAATGCGATGCTACACGTTGGTCGGGAACGTCGGCTGATACACCTCTCTCGTCACCTAGCTTCTTAAGATCAGCCATCTCAAGGGCGAGCAAACCACTTAGCGCTTGATCCGCTGGGTGCATGCAACGAATAGCTGTTCTCTCAAGCTTGCCCGAACTTACCTTATAACTCTTGGCTACTTCCAAGCGTCCCGATGCGTTCGTCAGATACTCGCCCGCAAGCGTCGTCTCGACGCTATCGTCCAAAACAAGGGCATCGGGTAGGTCGTCGAATTCGCAGGCGATCTCGAAATTTTCGACACCATCAGCGAGACTGCAACAATTCACGTCGGATTTATCCGTCTTGGCATCGTCAATCTCGAAAAAATAGCCAAGGCTTCAAGGATGGTAGATTTGCCGTAATCGTTCCTACCTACGATGCCCGCCATCGCCTCCTCGATAGGAACTATCACTGTCTCTCGATAGCCTCGAAAGTGACCAACTTAACACTTTTTAACCGCATGACCGCCCCCCGATTCGATATCCGGCAGAATACAACCTCAGCGGCTGATGCGCCTAGATACTTTGTGTTCTTACGCCTCGTATCAGAGGGTGCCCTCGTTTAAATATCGGCGGTTCAGCGCTCCAGAACCTTTGGACTTTCTGTGGGCCAGAAGCTCAGTCTGCAAGGAAAACAAGGTTGCCACGCGTAACAGATTGAAGTCGCCACGCCCTGATCGTTGACGATCACGGCTTCGCCGTCCAGGATCATGGTCTCAGGCCCGCATCAAAAGTTTAAGGAGGATCGCCCTCCGGATCGAACAGCTCATCACTCTCTGGAAATAAATTCTGCAATTTCAGATTGGCCGTAAGGGGGCCAAGAGCGTTCTGATCCTCCAAATGAGCAAGGCGATCTTTCGCCCAATCAATCATCCGCCGATACTCCGGCTCTGCCTGAGCCAACACGGCTGAAGCGCTTGCAATTATCACTTTTAGATTAGCGGCTTCTCTCTGATAGTCCGCGAGTTCAGCAAGGAACCGAATTCGTTTTTGTTCCCGATCATTTCGCCGCTTGTGAAGCTCGCGACGGAGAGCCATATGTTGCCACCGTCTCTCTTCTTCTTGTCTTTTTTCACGGCGAGCTTTGTCGAAGTGTAGGTGATAGAGAACGCCGTCAGCGATGCTGTCGAGAACACCCTCAAGCGTCTGCCGCTTGCCATCAGACCATTTTTTTCGCGCACCATCTGCCCAGTTGTGTACCTCAAAAGATAGTCTGGAAGAATAGTGGTAGTCGTATTCAGGATAGAAATGGTCCGGCGGCAACCATTGTCCTCTACGATTGGCGAAATCCCGTCGCCGTTGATACTCCATTTCCTTTCGTAGCTCGCTGGGCGTCGGCTCATGCCTCTCAAGCGTCCGTCCCTCAAGAATTTCGAACCGTATAATATCCGGGAGGATTTCTGCTTTAAGCCCTGCTTCGTCCTGCCCCAAGGAAACCGAGCGAAGCTCAAGGGCGATGGCAAGATGGTGTAGGAAAGTAATAATCCTCGTCCGCGATCCTTCGTGGACTCGAATTCCTTTTATAGAAATCCCGCCATCACGGTCGGGGATTGCATTTCGGAGTTCGAGCACAATGCCCATTATCGTTGCATGGGGTCGCTTCACAAACTCGAACGCCACTGGCGCGGGTGGCTCGACCTCTGTCTCGCGCTTGGTTGCCGCACAGGGCTCGACAGCGGGCTTCCGGACTTCAGGTCTGTTGAGCTTTGCGACTGGCCGTTGTCTCGCAGCTAGTACGGCCTCGTGTGCTGCCTTCGCGGCAAACGTCAGTTGCGGATTGCCTTGATGGCGGGCCCCGCCGATCTCGATGGTCTGATAGGCGGGGTTGTCAGTTTTCCAAAGAGGTGTTTTCGTTGCAGGCTGACCAGCTTCGACCTTTGCCCAGTACCCGCGACCTGGCACCGCGATATGGAACCGTTCGCATGTTTTCGCCAAGCCTCGATCAGAAATTCCGAACCGCTCAGCGAGTTTGAGAATTGGCGTTGACCAAACGAGGTCATAGAGTTCTTGCCGAGAGAAAGTCTGGCTCATCTTCAGTTCAAACCGTTGGCTCGATGCGGATAACTTGATGATTCAGGTCACCGAGCAATCTCAGATGTAACGTTATCACATTTGAACAAAATTTAAGGCACCGGTGCCTTGACCTCGGGACCTTTCGTTGTTGTCGTCTTGGAATGTAAGTAGGCGGCGACCGCCTTGGCCAGCTCATCGATTTCCTCGCGGTGAGCATCGAGGTGCTTGAGAAGAGCATCTCTGATGAAATCTTTTAGATAACCGCTGAAATCGTGGGCGGATTCCACGTGGCTATCAACGACTTCCAAATTTCCGTCGCTGTCGATCCATTCAAGCGATTGGACTTTCTCGCCATCAAGGCAGAGCGTGAAGAACACGGCAACATTCTGATCTTCCCAGATGTCGACCCGAATGTCGTTCAGCTCGATCTCTACAGCCTTCACTTCCGAGAAAAACTCCCCATCAGTCTGATCTAGCATCTCCAGCATCTCAGCGACAGATTTGTAACCGGCGTCTTGTGTCTGGTTCTCAATCGCATCCATCTTGTCGACGCCTGGATAGAGACCGTAGCTGTGGCCATTCGCGGTAATTTCAAAATATTTTGCTTGCATATTTAAACCCCTTGTTTTGGTTGGTTTCCGCCAGTCATTTGCTGCTGACAAAAATTATTATTCGGTGGGCTTTCGCCCACACAAGAGCAATTTCATTTTACTTTTCAGTGACTTGTCCGGCCTATCCTCGTCAACAGAATTTCCCACATATCCGCCGCCGAAAATCCGCCGACAGAAATCTTCAAACAAAAAGCGGCTCCGGAAAATCCTGGAGCCGCTCACACCTAAGGCAAAATTTCGGCCATTCAAGAAAACCGCAAAGCGGCAGCGCTCACGCCGCCAGATAACGACGGGGAAATCCTTCGAACACATCAAGTATCAGTTCGTCTGGAGTAGACAGCCAATCCACACCTTCCATCTGGTAGTCCACCAGGCAGTAAGCGTCGAAATTGAAGATGGCGCAGAGATGCTCCTTCAAGAAAAATTCGGATCGAACCAGACGGCGGAGGCGGGAGCGGCGCTGGGCCCGTTCATCAAAGCCGCCCTTATGCAAGTGACCGGGGGCATCGCGACCCAGGGGTCTCGTTCGACGTCCGCTAGGAACTGTGCCTGCCAGAGCCAGCGGCATTCGAAAAGTTGATCCCCGTTGTCGTCCAACACGATGAAATTCGGTGCCATGGTCGAACGCGACCGGCGCTTGACCCACTCCACGGCTACCTTCCAGTAATCGTCCGGACTGATGGTTCTATCTTCCCGGATGGAGCAGTAGGCCTCGACAGTACGCGGTTGCTTGCCTAGGAATTCCGCCATTCCTTCGATCTGCTCGAAACGCTTGGAGCGCGGCCGAGGTCCGAAGGCTGGCAGAAAGTCTCGTAGACGATAGGGCAACTCGTCTTTCTTCATTTTCATAGTCTTCATAGCTTTTCCCCTTGTTTTGGAGGACAACATCGTCCTCACAACAAGGGTTTGCTGAGACTTTGTCGGCCACAAGCATTTTATGGGATTTCGCCGACAGCGTTTAGGCTGCCCCCAGCGCTGGCCTAATGCCGTCAACAAAATAAACGTGGGCACGCCGTGGGCTTTCGGCGGATTTTGTCGCAAGCATCGCCGCCGAACATGATCTACCTCTCGATAACGACTAGAAGTAGGGAGCTTCATCATGCTTAGATTACTCTTCGCCGCTCTTGCTGCACTAGCCAGCCTGGCCTCCATGCCTTTCACGGGTGCGTTTGGGGCACTCGGAGCTTTTACACTCTTTAGCTGGGTCTTCGGTGGTGCAGCAGCCGCGTCGGCACCTGCGCTGCCGCTACCGAATCTTGCGGTGGCGCTGCCGGATGCAGATAGACTGGTGCAGGCACGCGACCTCGAACGTGGGAAAGCTAAAGCTGCCGATCACATTTTGAAGCAGTCGCCGGAGCTTCAGGTAAAAATCTACGCCTCAATGTCAGAGGATGATCGGTTGACGGCCGACTTGACACTGCTGTCGCCAGACCAGGTTGACTGGCTGATGAACCTGAGCGATGCCCAGCTGAAGGCCGTTGCAGCTACCTCTGATCGCCGAGTGGCTGCGGCACTTGCCGGGGAGCACAACGCGATTACAGCTGTCAAAAGTGTCAACCAGCTAGAGCCGATTGAGGAACAGTCCGTCCTCGCTCGCCGTATGGCAGCATTCCGAGGATCGGCGTTCACAGTCGCGCCTCCGTCTCACGCGCTAAACTAAACCCTGGATCGGCCGCCAGACATTCGGCGGCCGATTTCCTGCGACTGCAGTCTCCGCTCATGGCGCAGCATCCTTACACAGGCCTCCAGGTATCCCGGCTCTTCTCGTAGCCAATCGCTCCATCGAGCCCATGCCTCCTCTTCGAGTTCTGCCTGCTCCATGTCAGCTACGACTTCCTTCATGCAGAAATCCCTCTCATTTTCGGCGTCGAGTCTGTCGAAAATCGCTTCCTGATGCGCTTCGTAAAGCTTCGAGAGCGAACGGACCCCAGAGGCGACCATGACCTCTTTGATAGTCATTGTGCCATCGATCCAAAGATTCACGGCCTCTTCGACGTCCACTATGCCGTCCTCCGGCGAGCGGCGTCGAGATACGTCCGCGCAGCCGTCCGAAGGCGAGAGTTCTCCGCCCTCAAGTGTTCGATCTCGCTGGCCTGCTGTTCGGCAAGCTGCATCAGGCGCTCAGAGTAGTCGATGGCAGCATCCAGCTGCGCACGAATCTGGTGAGAGGAAGCCGCTTCGCGAGCAGCACGCATGGCCGCCACGCCTTCCCTGTGTGCGCTGGCGGCACCCATTGCCAACGCGGTGAAGATCATCGCGCTCTGTGCAACGACGACTCCCGCCGGGTTACGCGAGGTAAAAACGTTGGACATCGGCAACTCCTTCAAATCTAACAGCACGACAATGGAGTATGATTCGTAAACAACCTATTAAAATGAATCTATAAACTCAATCGGCATCGCTGAAAATAACTATAAAAATAGTGCAAACCGCCTGTTACTGTTACAGACATGGGGCAGAATGCGACGTTTGCTCCATGCTTGTAACGGTGTTGACATTTAATACTTTAATTGAGAAAGCCTTGAAACAGGTCGCAGCGGAATATGTTCGTACATCATTCCCGTCGGAAGCAATGTCAACACTGCGCGGGGATCGTCCCCTATTTCCAGCGATAGATACTTAATGTAAATCGCGGATTTTGAGCGCTCGAATCGCTCGTGCCGGGATATCTCACCTCGGCTATAAAGAACCAGGGGATGGTGCTCCGGCAATTCACCCGTCATGACGCCGATCCCCTTTGAGATGTGCACCATCGACGTCAGCCGCCTCGATTTCCCACTGATACCGGTCGGGGTACGCGTTGACTTTGTCCTGGGTGATCGATCCGGGATGCCTATCGACTGGGTCTTTGTAGAGAGCGCGGGCCGTCAGTAGTGCGATGAAAAGTTCCGCTGCATCATCGCTGACTGTCGACATATATATCTGCTGCTCGTCAATCGTGAGACCCAGGAATCGCTCGTATTCATCAAGATGACGAATATCGAAGCCTTCTCCGATAGGTAGATATTTGAGGCGGAGAACCTCGCGGAGGTCACGCTCTTGATCAGGTGTCGTCATGCGCCACCTCCTCTACCCGGCCGCCCGGGAGTTCGCGCACGATCTTCTTACCGATCGTGTAGACTGCAGGCTGGCCGACAGCATGCGCTTTCGCGATCTCCTCGCGCCCCATCTGTTTGAGCTTCGGCATTGCCTGATCGATGAGCGTCGTAATCAGCGGCTTAGTGATCAGACCGCCCCTTGAGGGGCTTCCCGCCGATTGCCACCATCTTAAATTTGGACTTGTCGAGAGAGCCGAAGAAGGCATTTTCCCGTTTCAATTCGCGATCACTGATTTCACCGGATGCGATACGGCGAGCATCTTCGTCGCGGCTGGCCTGCTTGACGGCAGCGCGTTTATGGCTGTGAAGTTTGAAAACTTTATAGACCATCGGCGACGTCCTTTCCGAGTTGCATCATGCCGCCGTTCAACCGAAAATTCAATTAGCGCATTGGTGGCACCAGCTCAGGAGGATGCCATGACGATTTCCGAGACGATTATATGACCCTTTGGCACCCCACCGTTTCCAGGAATGGCTTTCGCTCCGTCATCCGCGATACAGACGAAGCGTCGACCGGCAAGTGGATGGTGCAGATTTCCCTTCCTGACATCGGCCTGCTTTGGTCGGACATCGAAGCGGCGACGATTGGCGGCCGACTGCTGGCTGTCAAGAAGTCGACCTGGACACTATCGAAGAAGATGGGCCACGAGCTGGTATGTGTTTATTGCTTGGCGTCGGATTTAGCCACCGTGACGGAGACCCTGAGCGTACTCCGAGAACTTGGCGTGAGTGACGAGCTGAAATACCGGAGCGATCTAGCTACTTTCGAGCATAGAGAGGACTTTCTCTACTCATCGACAGATTTTGAAGACCCAGCGCCGAAATCATTTTGACAAGTCGGCCGACGAACCAATGATATGTGTATTCGTCTTGTAGCTCAGAGAAAGAGCACCACCGCCAGGTGGAGGTCGCGGGAAGTGAGAAGAGCCAGCCCCGAAGATGTTGATGTGTCAGCGGTAGCTCAGTGGAAGAGCGGTCTCTGGAAAGAGAAGGGTCGCGGAATCGTTTAACGTCCGCTGGCACATCATACCTTATGCGGACCGTAGCTCAGTCTGGTAGAGCGCAGGCCTGAACGGCTTGGACATAGCGGCAACCGGCGTGACTGCCCGGACGCTGCAAGGTAGCGATTAGTCACCGCTACGTGCGCTGGTTCAAATCCAGCCGCCGCTTCAATCTCATTTTAAGCAAATGCTGATGAAGTCAGCACATGGTCAAGCGTCCCAGCAAACCGCCGTCGAAGCCCCTCCTCCGCGAGAGCGAGCCGCCGCTTAGAGGTGGCCGACGTCGGCCGCGCGATCCGCAGCAACCGAATCTTCCCTTCGACAAAATGCCGACGCGTATCGAGCCCTGTCTCGCGCTACTGAAGCCAAAGGCACCGACCGGCAGCGATTGGATTTACGAAATCAAATGGGATGGCTACCGACTGCAGCTCAACAAGTCCGGCACCGATGTCACCATAATCACCAGGGGCGGTCACGACTGGACGGATCGATTTCCGACAATCGTAGAAGCTGCCAAAGCCCTCCCCGTTGGCACCGTCATCCTCGACGGTGAAGCCGTCGTCCTCGATGAAGTGGGCCGTTCAGATTTCAGTGCCCTCCAGCAAGCGCTTGGTGGCCGTTCCGGCAAGCGGCATGCCAGCGAAGCAATCTTCATTGCGTTCGACTGCTTGTATTTGGACGGCCACGATCTCCGGCAGATGGAACAAGACGCTCGTCGACACCTGCTGGAAGGACTGGTTCCTGCAGAAGCTGATGGCGGGATCAGGCTGTCCCAGGAAATCGAGGCGACGGTCCAGCGATCTTCGCGGCGGCTTGTGAACACAGGTTGGAAGGCATCATCGCCAAACACCGTGACGAGCCGTACCGCTCCGGACGCGGCGGCGAATGGGTTAAGGTCAAGTGCATCCAATCGGAGACGTTTGCGGTCCTGGGGTATGAGCATTCGATGTTGGCCCGCGCTGGGATCGGAGCACTCCTGTTGGGCGCGATGAGGGGCGGCAGGCTGACTTACGTTGGGTCCGTCGGTACCGGCTTCAGCGAGCGGAATGCTTGGCCGCTGAGAGAGCAGCTCGACAAGCTCGTCTCGAAGAAGCCGCCGGTCACATATGACGGCAAGCGCAAGAGCGTGGTGTGGGTCCGGCCGAAACTGTTGGCTGAGATTGAATATCGCGGGTGGACCGGCGACGGGAAGCTGCGTCATGCCTCGTTCAAGGGGTTGCGCGATCAAAGCGATCAGGCAACGATTTTCAAGATTGACGACTGAAGGTTGCAGCACGGCCTGCCGCTAGCGCCCCGGTGCATCGATAGAGCTAGGCAGGCTCTCGGCCATTCCCCCGGTGTTTATCCCGGTGGCATTTTTCAGAACATATTAGCACAAAAGAAACAACCCCGCCGGAGCGGGGTTTTCGGCTGGTCGGAGTGGCAAGATTCGAACTTGCGACCCCCACGTCCCGAACGTGGTGCGCTACCAGACTGCGCTACACTCCGTGACCAGCGGCGCCTCTATAGACCGGCCCATCCCATTGCGCAAGCGGCAAAATTCAAAAAGCCGGCGCATTTTGTTCGTCGCTACACAGGACGGTTAAAACCGCCGGCGCGGGCGCGAAAAGCCACACTCCCAGCAAATTTTGCGAATGCGAAGGAAGGCCGATTTTCTTTTGTCGAGTTCCGCGGTAAAGCGCTCGACGGGACATACGGAACCGCTGCGAGACAGCGATTCTCACCGTCGAATGCGCGACAACTTTCAGGGACGATACTATGAAACTCCGCACCTTCGCCGCGGCCGGACTCGCCATTGCGCTTGCTGGCTGCACGACCATTCCGACCGCAGCTGATCCGATCTCGAGCCGCTGGGTCGGCCAGTCGGCAGGCAAGTTCTTCGCCGCCTTCGGCCCGCCGCTCAGCGACGCCGACAACGGCTCCGGAAATGTCTACACCTGGAAGGGCGGATACAAGACCGTGAAGGTTCCAGCGAAGTATGCCGAAGCTGCCGACGGCAAGCGCGGCAAGCAGATCTCCCCAGCCCGCACGACCTATCTGCGCTGCCAGGCCGAAATCGTGACCAACTCGGACTACACGATCCGCAGCATCCGCGTTTCCGGCGACGTACCGGGCGCCAACGGCCCATCCTATTGCGCCGAATTCCTGGCGCCGGCACAGCCTGCGCAGTAACGCGCATATCTTGACCGCACTGAAAGCGTGAGGCGACCTCCCCCGAGGGCGTCTTCCAGATTGAGAGGCCGGAACGTCGGATGAGATGTTCCGGCCTTGCTTGTTCGGAGGTGGCGGTCATTTGACAATGAGCCGCCTCGCGTCCAGGGATCGAGGCTCGGCGGCAAACGGGACGGGCCATCGAAGGACGTAGACGCGTCACCTTATTGCCAGCTTCAAGCTGGGGGGCGGATAGACCAAGCTAGGCCGGATCTCAATAAGATGGAGGCTTCGGTCTGTGAACGTCAGCATGTCCAACGAGACTTCAATCGAAGCGGCTCCGCTACGCGAGAAGGCGGCATCGTCGCGCGCCTATGTCATCGCAGTGACGGCACCCGCATTTCGTCTCTCGGACACCGCATTCGCGATCGAAGATGCTTTTTCCTATCATCTGAGGGAACTCAAACTGCAGCTTGATGGGCATGTCGGCAAGATCATACTGGTCGCGCCGGAACTGAGCCGGGAGGATTTCGACCGCAATCCGTCGCTTGGCGTCATCACCGCCGACGAGGGCATCGAGATGGTGCCGACATATCCGGTCGATGCATCCGCAAAGGAGTTCTGGATCCGGCACGTGCCGCGGCTACTCGGCGTTTTCAACCGGACGATCCGTCAGGCAGACGTCGTCCACACCGGCATGTCGCATGACATATGGCGACCGATGCTGCTGTTGTTGAACATCATCGCGTGGGGTCACAGGAAGCGTTCGCTGTTCTTCGTCGACATCGATTTTCGGCGCAATACGCAGCGGTTTCGCCAGCTCGGCATCTGGAGCCGCAAGAGCTATGTCGTCAATCGGCTTCTGCACGATCCCCTGCGTTGGCTGCAGGTCTGGCTGGCGGTCAGGCTATCGAGCCTCGTGCTCCTGAAAAGCCCCGACCTGGTGCGCGATTTCGGTGGCGGCAGAGCCAACATCAAGAATTTCTGGGATACGGCCCACAGCGCCGAGCAGGTCCTGACCGATGGAGAACTGGCCAACCGCCTGACATGGCTCTCCGATGAAACCAAGCCGCTGCAGCTGGTCTATTTTGGCCGTCTGGTCTCCTACAAGGGTATCAATCTCGCCATCGACGCCATCCGCCTCGCCCGATCCAGAGGCAACGACATCAGGCTCACGATCATCGGTGACGGCCCGGAGCTGCCTGCGCTGCAGCGCCAGGTGGACGATGCAAAGCTATCCGAGGCGGTCACCTTTACCCCCGCGGTCAAATACGGCGAGCCGCTGTTTCGGCTGCTCTCGAATCTTCACGCCTCGATCGCGTGCCCGTTGGTGGAAGACACGCCACGCTCGGCATTCGATTCCATGGCAAGAGGGCTGCCGATCATCGCCTTCAATCTCGATTATTTCAACGGTCTTGCCGAGATGAGCGGTGCGGTGAACACCGCCGAATGGCCGTCGGCGGAGAAGCTTGCCGACGCCTTCGTTGCGCTCGACAAGGACCGAGCCAGACTGACGGAGCAGACGCGAAAGGCCGTCGCCTTCGCAAGGGCGAACACGCAGCAGATCTGGATGGAAAGACGGCACGCCTGGCTGATGGAATATGTTCTGGACGCCCCGTCGGCAATGGCAAGCAGTCGCTAGCGTCTTGCGACATCTGCGCCTGATTGCTCTTCGTGTCACACGCTCGAGACGCGCCAGCTCAGAGAAGGGAATTCAACACTCCTGAGCACGGGCGGCAGGCGCATTCATCTTAGCTGCGACCTTAAGCATGCTCGGCTCGGCGACAAGCCTGCCGCATGGTCATCTGTGCAAACTCTCCTGTTTCCTCAACATTTTCATCAGTTTCGGGAAATCTCCGCTTCGTTGGCGCTCTTGTTAAACGCGACAAGCGCAAATAATGCCTAAGACCGTCCCTCACCGAAGCGACTATGGCGAATCCTACAGTCGCCAAAATTGCAATTTCAAGTAATAATAGCGAAGAACATGTATCCTTGGTTGTCTCCGGACAAAAATGACCGCTCCGCGGACTCTCATGCTCGATATGCTAGTGAGGAGTTAAATACCGTCGTGGCCATTCGTCATTTCTCTGTTCGAGTCGTGTCTCGTGGATCAGGTCGTAGTGCGGTGCTGGCAGCTGCATATCGGCACTGCGCCAAAATGAGTTTCGAGCGAGAGGCGCGAACGGTCGACTACACCAGCAAGAAGGGGCTCGTTCACGAAGAGTTCGTTCCTCCGAACGATTCCGCCGAATGGCTCCGGTCTTTGATAGACAATCGGTCGGTCGCAGGTGCGTCAGAAGACTTTTGGAATAGAGTTGAGCTTTTTGAAAAGCGGAAAGATGCACAACTCGCCAAGGACGTGATCATCGCGCTACCCCTCGAGCTAACGTCTGAGCAAAACATCGCATTGGTACGTGAGTTTGTGGAGCAATACGTCACCGCGAGGGGAATGGTGGGTGATTGGGTTTACCACGATGCACCTGGAAACCCGCATGTGCACTTAATGACTAGCATCCGTCCCATCACCGAGGACGGCTTCGGCAGTAAAAACATTCCGAAATTCGGTCCCGACGGCAAACTAATGCGCGATAACCACGGCAAAATCGCTTATGCGCACTGGGCTTGGGGATTAGAAGAATTCAATAGCTTTCGCGACGGTTGGTTCTCATGCCAAAACCGTCACCTGGCACTCGCGGGTCTGGACATCTGCATTGATGGCCGTTCATTCGAAAAACAGGGAATTCCCCTTGTCCCAACTATTCATCTCGGCGTCGGCACAAAGGCCATCGAACGCAGGTCAAAGGCAAACAATCAAATCATTTCACTCGAACGTCTCCAATGGCAGGAGGCGATCTGCGCCGAGGATGCCCGTCGCATTCAGCGGCGCCCCGAGATCGTTCTCGACTTGGTAAGCCGGGAAAAGAGCGTCTTTGATGAACGCGATGTCGCAAAGGTTCTGAGCCGCTACTTTGACGATCCAGCCCTGTTTCACCAGCTTTTGGTTCGCACCCTACAGAGCCCAAAGGCTCTACGGCTTGAACAGGAGCAGATAGACCCCGTAACAGGCGAGCGGACACCCTGTAAATACACAACCAGGGAACTCATTCGGCTCGAGTCGGAAATGATGCGCCGCGTGGCGTGGCTCGCAACGCGTTCCACACATGTTGTCCAAGACACAACACTCAAGGCAACTCTCGCCCGGCATTGCTGGCTCTCTCAAGAACAGAAGGCAGCGTTCGACCATGTTGTGGGTGCCAAGGGGATTGGGGTCGTCATCGGACGGGCAGGCGCAGGTAAAACGACCATGATGAAGGCGGCGCGTGAGGCATGGGAAGCGGCTGGTCTTCGCGTCGTTGGCGGGGCGCTCGCCGGTAAGGCCGCCGAAGGCTTGGAGAAAGACGCAGGGGTCCCGTCACGAACCTTGTCGTCGTGGGAACTGCGCTGGGACAAAGGCGTAGACGGGATCGACAAAAGAACCGTCTTTGTTCTTGACGAGGCAGGAATGGTGTCGTCAAGGCAAATGGCGGCCTTGTTGGCGACCGTGGCGAGACACAACGCCAAAATCGTCTTGGTTGGCGACCCTGATCAGTTGCAGCCAATCGAAGCCGGGGCAGCCTTCCGCGCAATTGCACACCGCATAGGATACGCGGAACTCGAGACCGTGCATCGACAGCGTGAGCAGTGGATGAGAGACGCCTCGCTCGATCTCGCCAGGGGTAACCTGGAAGAAGCGGTTTCCGCCTATCGTGCGCATGGAAAAATCATTGGGACCGACCTCAAGTCCGAAGCTATCGCAACCCTTATTGCCGATTGGGCAAAGGATTTTGATCCAACGAAAACAACATTAATGCTCGCGCATCTTCGGCGTGACGTCCGGACACTCAATGAGATGGCCCGCGCCAAGCTCATTGATCAGGGCATCATTGCAGAAGGCTCAATGTTTCGAACGGAAAACGGGATACGGCGCTTCGCGACTGGAGACCAGATCGTTTTTCTTAAGAACGACGCTTTGCTCGGCGTCAAGAACGGCATGCTCGGCAAGGTAATCGAAGCTGCCCCAAGCCGACTTATCGCAGAGGTTGGCAGAGGTCGCAATCGTCGCCAATTCACGATTGAAGAGCGCACCTACAATAGTGTAGCCCACGGATACGCCACCACGATACACAAGAGTCAGGGCATGACTGTCGACCGTGTAAAGGTCCTTGGCTCCCTCTCACTCGACCGGCATTTGACCTACGTTGCAATGACGCGTCACCGCGAAGACCTTCTATTCTACTTTGGCAAGCAATCCATGGAGAAAGCCGGCGGCTTGATCAAAGTCTTGTCTCGAAGGAACGCCAAGGAGATCACGCTTGATTACGCGAGCGCAACGCACTATCGGCAAGCCCTCTATTTCGCCGAGGCCCGAGGTCTACATCTCGTGAACGTCGCACGGACCATTGCTCGAGACCACCTCGAATGGACTGTTCGCCAGAAAGAAAGGTTTGCCATCCTTGCTCAGCGGCTCGTGGCGATCGGCATGAAACTTACCGATTCGATCCGTGCCACCGTTAGTCTTCCGCAGGACACAACAACGTGGAGTGCGATGGTCAGCGGCATCGCAACGTTTGAAAATTCCACCGAGCAGGCGGTTGGTGCAAAACTCGAAAGCGATTCAGCTCTAAAGGCGGCGTGGGAGGAGGTTAGTATGCGCTTTCATCTCGTATACGCCCAGCCCGAAACAGCCTTCAAGGCGGTTAACGCGGACAAGATGCTGGAGAACGAGACCTACGCCAAATCCACTCTGGTCCAAATCTCAAGCCACCCCGAGCTATACGGTGCACTGAAAGGAAAAACTGGCTGGTTTGCAAGCCGCGCCGATGCCCAAGACCGCAATCGTGCCGAAGACAACATTAGAGCCCTAGGCTCCAGTCTTGGCTCGTATCTACGACTGCTCGCGGAGGCTAGAAAGCACTACCACCGAGAGGAAATCATGGACCGCCAGAAGGCATCGATCAGTATTCCAACGCTATCCGCGACCGCGCTGACGAAGCTCGAACTCATTAGAGACGCTATTGATCGCAACGACCGATCTTCGGCACTCCGGCTTGCCATCGCCGACGATGCTATCAAGGCAGAGCTCGCCGGTTTTACTAACGCGATCTCGATGCGGTTTGGCGAGCGCTCGATGTTGTCACTGGATGCAAAAGACACAAATGGTAAGACTTTTCAGTCAATTACGGCTGGAATGACTTCCCGTCAAAAAGCGGAGGTTCGATCGGCTTGGAGCATCATGCGTACTGCACAACAACTGGCTGCCTACCAGCGTTCGGAAGATGCCATGAAGAAAGCGGAGGCCTTGCGACAAACTTTGGGAAAAGGAATATCAATTTGTTGATTTCGTTACAGATTACGAACGATTACACGGGTGTCACACCAGCGCTAGCGCCGGTGAAGAGACTTGAGCGTCGTCGTTTTTGGTGGTTGTTGTGACTTCCCTCGAAGCAGACGCAGTCATCATGATCATACACCCAAAAAGTGCGACAAATGACGCTTCACGCGATGAGTAGCCCTTTGAAATCCAGATGGAACCGCTAGGATGGACTCAATCAAAATAGAAGGCTTCGACGCCGCATTGAGCTTGATCGAGCACATCGAACATCTGCCGGACCGGAAACGGCGCGAGCTGGCGCGTGTTATCGAAATACTATTTTCAAGCGTCACAAGGTTCCAAGCCAGCAAGCTGTCGGAAAAGGGAAGGGCCGGTAAAATACTCAAGGTTTTGCTTTTCGGTTCCTACGCCCGGGGGGATTGGGTTGAGGATCGGATTAGCGGTTACCGATCAGACTATGACCTGCTGATCGTCGTCAACACCAAGGCGTTTGCAGAGGAAGACGACCTATGGGAAGGCATAGAGGACGAGTTGTTGAAGGAGCAACTCAGCGGCCGCATCGCAACGCCTGTTGTGCCTATTGTCCATGATTTAGCCGATGTCAACGACCAGCTTTCTCGCGGTCGGCCGTTCTTCGCGGACATCGCCAAGGATGGGATTGTACTCTACGAGAAGGCCGGACATCCCCTCGCCCACCCGAAGCCACTCACTCCGGAAGAGCGCCTTGCCGAAGCTAAAAGCCACTTTGAACAATGGCTGCCGCTAGCAAGAGATGCTCTTACAGGCGCCGAATTGATGCTCGAGAAAAACATCTGGCGTCACGGGGTATTCATGTTACATCAAGCCACAGAAAGTGCATATCACTGCGCCCTCCTTACACTAACGCTCTATAGCCCAAAATCACATCGAATTAAGGCACTCCGTTCCAAGGCTGAGAATGTTTCACCTCAATTGATCGACGCGTGGCCGCGTGCCACGCGGTTCTCGCGCCGATGCTTCGAATTGCTAGCGCGCGCATACGTCGAAGCGAGATATTCGGCAAAGTACAAGATCAATACCGAGGAACTTACCTGGCTCGTCGGACGCGTACAGGCACTACAGCTAGCGGTGGAGACTGCCTGTCAGGAACACCTGAATCGCTGAAGAACCATTGAATGCTGGTAGCTCCGAGGTGTGGCTGGGGCGCCAGGATTCGAACCTGGGAATGCCGGTACCAAAAACCGGTGCCTTACCGCTTGGCGACGCCCCACCATGACAGAAGCGGAAATCGCTCCTGGAAATCGACGCCTGATTAGCAAAGGTCGTCTGTCGTCACAATCATTAAGTTTGAAGCCATCCGATATTTCTGTGTGCTTTTTCGGGCATGTGATACCTCTAGCGCTGACATGACAGCATTCCCGGAGTGACGATGAGCCAATACCGCGCCCGCCCGCCTGCCATTCCGACGCTTCTGCTCGATGACGCGGTGGTTCGCATTACCCGCTGGGATTTCGAACCGGGTGCGGATACCGGTGTTCACACGCATGGCCTCGGCTATGTCGTCGTGCCGATGACGGACTGTGATTTCCTGATCGAAGACAAGGACGGCGATCGCCGGATCTACCTGGCCGCGGGCGCAGCCTATAGGCGCGATGCCGGCGTCGAGCACAACGTCGTCAATGGCGGAGCCAAGCCGATGTCGTTCATCGAGATCGAGTACAAGTAGTCCCGTCCCATATAGATCCGACATGGCCAATCCCGAATTCAATCTCGCCTTCGAACCCAGCTACGGTCAGGCGGTGACCGTTGCGCCTCACGTCCAGCGCATCACCGTCAACAACCCGAGCCCTTTCACCTTCCATGGGACCAATAGCTACATCGTCGGCGACCGTTCGGTCGCGGTGATCGATCCCGGGCCTGACGACGATGCGCATCTTGCCGCCCTGATGGCCGCGCTCGATGGCAGGGAGGTGACCCATATCGTCGTCAGCCATACCCATCGCGACCACTCGCCGCTGTCGCGGAAGCTGCAGGAAAGGACCGGCGGGCTGATCGTTGGGGAAGGTCCGCATCGCGCCTCACGACCCTTGCATTCGGGCGAAATCAATCCGTTCGCGGAGAGCGCCGACGTAGCGTTCGCACCGGACAAGGCGGTTGCCGATGGCGAGGCGATAGAGGGTGATGGCTGGCAACTGACCGCCGTGCATACGCCGGGACATACGGCCAACCACTGCGCCTTTGTGCTCGAAGGCACCGGCATCCTGTTTTCAGCCGATCATGTGATGGCGTGGGCGACTTCGATCGTGGCGCCGCCGGATGGCTCGATGGCCGACTACATGGCTTCCCTCGACAAGCTGATTGCGCGCAGGGACCGGCTGCTGCTGCCGGGGCACGGCGGGCCGGTCAGGAAGCCTGTGTCGTTCATGCGGGCGCTGAAGACGCATCGGCGGATGCGCGAACGGGCTGTCCTCGGAAGAATTCGCGCTGGCGACCGGACGATCCCCGAGATGGTGAAGGTGATCTATCGCGACACGGACGTTCGGCTGCATGGCGCCGCTGCCCTGTCGGTGCTGGCGCATATCGAGGATCTGCTGGAGCGTGGTGAGATCGAGACCGACGGCCCGCCCTCTCTCATGGGCATCTATAGGCCCGCCCGAGGAAAATGACGCAGCCACTCCCCTGATACTGGCGCGGGCACCGGTCTACCCGCCGGCTATTCCGAGCAATTCAGAATCGAGGGCCTTCAGGTAGTCTTCAGCGATATCGGCGCTGAAGCCCAGATCGGCAGGGCCGTAGCGTGAGGCCACGCGCACGTCGACGAAGGTCGTCTCGGCCTCCTCACGCAGACGGATCACGACATCGAAGCGCAGGCCGAGCACGAGCGTTCTCGTTTCCCCCTGCAACGTCACGCCGTTGGCACGGCGGATCAATTTCGCGACGTCATCGTCATACGGGCGCGGAATGGGGACCGGCACGGCTTCCGGCGCGTCCGGCACGGCGCCGTCCTCGGGCTGCGGCTGGCCGGTCTTCGCATCCGGCTCGCGCACCGGCTCGCTATCGCCCTCGGCCCGGGTGATGCGTATGCCGCTCTGTTTGGCGACCTTCTTGACGGCCTCGAGCACGCGATCGATCGCACCGTCGTAGCGGCGACCGGTGAGCTCGGGATAGGCTTCCAGCTGTTTTTCGCGATCGGCCGCGGTGACCGGCTGGCGCGCCAGCCAGATCTGATCAGCCTTCGGCGCTTTCAACCAGTCCGGCGTGGTCTCCGTGTCGGTCGTTACGTCGTAGATTGCCGGAAGGGTCAGATAGCGCTCGGCAGCCAATCCGCCGATCACGATCGGCAGGGCCGCGAAGATGAGTGCCGCCATCGCGTCCTGCCCGCCTTCCGCGCCAGTCAGCCACAGGCTCCTCAAGCCGACGCAGGCCAAGGCGACAGCAAGCAGCGCAAAACCGGCAGCGACAAGAAGGAGCAGAACCAGATAGGGCGTCGCCAGGCCGGCAAAACGGTGTCCGATCAAAGCCGCGAGGCAGAGCACGAGTGCAAACGCCGCGAAACGCCGCGAAAAGCGGGCGGCGCTGGAAACGGGGCGGTCGAAACGGATTGCCATCAAACTTACCGGTTACTCGCAAGCGGCGCGTCCCGCACGAACGCGCAAATCGCCCAAGACTTGTTTAGTGCAAGATTCGCCTAAATTGAAACTGTTGTGACGCACCGAAACACGCAATCCACGACGAAGACTGCGATAGCGTTCGTTAGCGATTTCTGATATTGCATTGAAAACAGCCCAATTCCGCAACGTTCAGAGTAGGATGCTCAGGAGAGCTCAGATGATTGCACCCGATCTCGCAGTGGAGAAACCGGCATTCGCTTTGGCCGGAGCCGACCCCGCGGATGCGCTGCTGCCGATGGAGCTGCTCGAGCTCGAACTGTCGCTCGAGAGCTACAACGGCGATGCGGACTTCTGCGACGCGGTTCGCGTCGCGGCCACCCAGTCGGGCGGCGAATTCCTGTTCGATCTTCCCGCCGATGGCCTCCTGGACGACTGCAAGCGGATCGCCGTGTTGCGCATCCCCTCAGAGGAAGCCGAGATGCGCATCGTGCTTGCCGTGCTAGACCACAACGGCAGCGATATCAGGGTCGAGGCACCGGCCCCGGAGACGGCGCACGTCGTCCGCTTTGCGGAGGCGTTCATCACGGTGCTCGAGCGGTTCTAGGCTCAATCGCGACCGGAAGCTGCCTCGGCGAGACTTCTGAACGGAAACTTGCGACCGCATTCGCATTTGATGACGAATGTTTCCTGATGGTTCGACGGCCGCTGCACGAAGAAGCCGCGGGGGAGATGATCGACCGTGAAGCCCGGATGCTTGCGCTTGGGATCGTCGGTCTCCGACGCTTCCGCAAAGCCGCTATTGCCGCATTGCGGACAAGTCAGTTTCTTCGAAAATCGATCGCGTAGTGCCATGCCGTTGTCCAATCTCGCAAGCGCCCCTCTTACAGGCGATATCCGCTTTGCGAAAGGTGGAACCGTGGCCCGATACCACCGTTTTCCATGGCAACGACATGCTTGACGGCGAAATCGATGGTTCGGTCGCCACTGGAAACCGACACGCAATCGTGCGCTGCAGCGGCTACGGGATACCGTCTTTCCGGTTGACCGCGGGATCGGAATGGACTTTGCTCAAAGGGTAATACCAACGACATGAAGACTTCAGAGATGCGCATCGCAAGAACCACACTCTTCCTTGGCCTGATCGTCGCGGGGCTAGCCGCCTGCCAGACGATGACGCCTGAAGAGCGCCGCGCCGCAGACGAACGACAGTGCATGAGCTATGGCTTCAAGCGCGGAACCGAAGGGTTTGCGACTTGCCTGCAGCGCATCGATCTCGATCGCCACGCCCAGGCGCGCTACAACAGCGACGTTGTGATGTGGGACATGTCCTACGCGGTCGGCGGGCCCTATTATGGGCGTCCCTACTATTACCGGCGCTATCGCTGAGCAGCGCGGATAACCGCCTGCGCCGCAGCCAGGCGTGCGATCGGCACGCGAAACGGCGAGCAGGATACGTAATCGAGACCGATATCCTCGCAGAAATGGATCGAGGCGGGATCTCCGCCATGTTCGCCGCAAATGCCGAGCTTCATGTCATTTCGCGTGCGCCTTCCCCTTTCGGCGGCGATGCGAATGAGCTCGCCGACACCGTCGAAATCCAGCGAAATGAAGGGATCATGCTCGATGATGCCCTTGCGCTGATAGGTCGGAATGAAGGCGGACGCATCGTCACGCGAAATGCCGAAAGTGGTTTGCGTCAGGTCGTTGGTACCGAATGAGAAGAACTCGGCAGCCTCGGCGATGATGTGGGCACGGAGGGCTGCACGCGGCAGCTCGATCATCGTCCCGACGAGATAGTCGATCCGCATCGCGGCTTCGTTCATCACATCCCTGGCAATCGCATCGATCCGGTCCTTGACGTAGTCCAGTTCCGAGCGAAGGCCGACAAGCGGCACCATGATTTCAGGCACGACGGCCGCACCCGTTTCGTGCGCGGCGGCGACCGCAGCTTCGAAGATCGCTCGGGCCTGCATCTCGACGATTTCAGGATAGGAAATGGCCAGACGGCAACCGCGATGGCCAAGCATCGGATTGAATTCGTGGAGGGCATCGACCCGCTGGCGCAGGGCGGTCGCCTCCATGCCCATCGCGGCAGCGACGTCGGCGATCTCTTCCTCCGTCTTTGGCAGGAACTCGTGCAGCGGCGGATCGAGAAGTCGGATCGTCACCGGCAGGCCATGCATGACGTTGAAGAGGCCGGTGAAATCGAGCCGCTGGATCGGCAGCAGCTTGTCGAGCGCGGCGCGTCGACCGAGCTCGTCCTCGGCAAGGATCATCTCGCGCATCACATGGATACGCTCGCCCTCGAAGAACATGTGCTCCGTTCGACAAAGGCCGATCCCCTCGGCGCCGAAGGATCGGGCCGCGCGGGCATCCGCCGGCGTATCCGCATTGGTCCTGACGGTCATGCGGCGAACGCTGTCGGCCCATTTCATGATCCGGCCGAAATCGCCAGACAGTTCAGGCTGAACCATCTGGACCTCGCCCTTCAGCACCTGACCGGCGGAACCGTCGATGGTGATGATGTCGCCCTTCTGCAGGGTGACGCCGATGCCGATGAGGCGCTCGTTTCTGAGGTCGATACGCATCGTTCCGGCGCCGACGACACAGGGTATACCCATACCGCGGGCGACGACCGCCGCGTGGCTGGTCATGCCGCCGCGCGTCGTCAGGATGCCTTCGGCCGCATGCATGCCGTGGATATCCTCGGGGCTCGTCTCGACGCGGAGCAGGATGACCTTGCGGCCTTCTTCCTCGGCGACCACGGCCTCCTCGGCGGTGAACACGATCTCGCCTGTTGCCGCGCCTGGCGATGCCGGCAAACCGGTTCCGATCACTTCACGCGGCACGCGGGGGTCGATGGTCGGATGCAGAAGTTGGTCGAGCGAAGCAGGATCGATGCGAAGCACCGCTTCACGTTCGGTGATCACACCCTCGTCCACCATGTCGACGGCGATCTTCATTGCCGCCCGCGTGGAGCGCTTGCCGGACCGCGTCTGCAGCATCCAGAGCTTGCCGCGCTCGATGGTGAACTCGATGTCCTGCATGTCGCGGTAGTGCTGCTCGAGCCGGTCGCAGATCTGCGAAAACTCCTTGAACGCCTCCGGCATCAGCTTTTCCATCGACGGGCGATCGGAGCCGGAACTGATGCGACCGTCTTCGGTGATGCTCTGCGGCGTGCGTATGCCGGCAACGACATCCTCGCCCTGCGCGTTGACCAGAAACTCGCCGTAGAGCGACCGTTCGCCTGTCGAGGGGTTGCGAGTAAAGGCAACGCCTGTTGCCGATGCATTGCCGAGGTTGCCGAACACCATTGCCTGGACATTGACGGCGGTGCCCCAGACATCAGGAATGTTATGGAGCTGGCGATAGGTGACGGCGCGCGCACTCTTCCAGCTTGAAAAGACCGAGCCGACAGCGCCCCACAACTGCACCTCGGGATCCTGCGGAAACTCTTGCCCCAGCTCCTCCTCGATCACGTCCTTGTAGAGCGTGACGACATGCTGCCACTCGCCTGCCGTCAGTTCCGTATCGTATTCGTAGCCGAGACGGGCTTTCTCGTCCTCAAGGATCTCCTCGAACACGTCGTTGTCGAGGCCCATGACGACATCCGAATACATCTGGATGAAACGGCGGTAGCTGTCCCAGGCAAAGCGGGCGTCGCCGGCATCGTGGCCGAGCGCATGCACCGTTTCGTCGTTAAGGCCGAGATTGAGGACCGTATCCATCATGCCGGGCATGGAAACCCGCGCGCCGGAGCGGACGGAGAGCAGCAGCGGGCGGTGACCGTCACCGAACTTCTTGCCGGTGATCGCCTCGACGCCTTCGATCCCAGTAAGCACCTGCCGCTTGAGCTCGTCGTCGATCGACGATCCCTGCTTGAAATAGGCTGCGCACGCATCGGCGATGATCGTCAGGCCAGGAGGCACCGGCAGGCCAAGGCTGGACATCTCCGCGAGATTCGCGCCCTTGCCGCCCAAAAGCTCGCGATCAACGGCACGTCCCTCGGCCTCGCCGTTGCCGAATTTATAGACCCACTTGGTCATGGTCCCCCAACTCCCCAATCAGGGCCAACTTAATCCCTTGGTGCTGAAATGAAAATCGACAAATGCGGCCAAAATTTTGCAGCGCACAATTTCCGCGAATTGTCGTGAGCATTTGCCGATCGTGGGAAATGAAAAAGCTTTGCGGGACTGCAACAAAGTCCCGCAAAGCCTTTTTTCCGTCTGGCCAGGAAAACCAGACGGGGGGTTCGGACAGGCGAGTTGGAAACGGTCCTCTTCCTTCGCGCCCGCATATAGCGAGGCAGAACCGCGATAACGTCGCCAGATATGAAGAAAGCTCTAATACAAGATTGGTACAAAAACATCACCTAAATGGGTGATATTGCGCTCGGCAGCGGACCTTTTTTGGGCGTTTTCGTAGAGCCTTTCCGGGTCATATTGAACCATTCTGTTGGCTCAAACGGAGTCGAATGGTCGACCGGCTGGCGCGCGTCGTAGCCAACGCATACGGCCAAGCCGGCCGGTCGATCAGGCGGCCCGTTTCAGCCAACCCGGAGGGCCGGGCATCTTTCCGCCAGGATCAAAGGCGATCGGCTCGGACGTACCAAGGGGTATGCCCTTCGCCAATCGCCTTTGCCCTGTCGAAAACCTGCCCCGGCAGAATGGTTCAATATGACCCGGAAAGGCTCTAGACTATCTCAAGCGATTTCGCGCAGCTTCTCGGCGGTCTGCAAATCGACCGAAACAAGCTGCGAGACGCCCTGCTCCGCCATGGTGACGCCGAACAGCCTGTTCATGCGTGCCATGGTGATCGGATTATGGGTAATGATGACGAAACGGGTTTCGGTCGACGCCGCCATTTCGTCCATGAGATTGCAGTAGCGCTCGACATTGTGGTCGTCGAGCGGCGCATCCACTTCGTCCAGCACGCAGATCGGCGCCGGATTGGTGAGGAAAACAGCGAAGATCAGCGCCATCGCCGTCAGCGCCTGCTCGCCACCTGACAGCAGCGTCATTGTCTGCGGCTTCTTGCCGGGCGGGCGCGCGAGGATCTCTAGGCCGGCTTCGAGCGGGTCGTCCGACTCGATCAGCTGCAGCTCTGCGGTGCCGCCTCCGAACAGGTGCGTGAAGAGCCGCTGGAACTGGCCGTTGACAACATCGAACGCCGCGATCAGGCGTTCGCGCCCTTCCCGGTTGAGGCTCTGAATGGCGCCGCGCAGCTTGCGGATCGCGTCGATCACGTCGTCGCGTTCCTTGATCAGGGCTTCGAGCTTGCCCGAAAGCTCCTTCTGCTCTTCTTCGGCGCGCAAGTTGACCGCGCCGAGCCGCTCCCGCTCCATTTTCAGACGCTCAAGCTCGCGCTCGACATCACGCGGGTCGGGGACGGACTGCATGACCTCCAGCCCGGCAAGGCGCAGCGCCTCGTGCGGCGGCACGTTCAGCGCCTCTCGGATGCGCGCCTCGGTTTCCTGGCGTTTCTCACGTCCGGACACCAGGCGTTCTTCGGCGCGTCCACGGCGCTCGCGGCTTTCGGCAAGTTCGGACAGCGCCGTTGCGGCCTTATGGTCGGCGTCGCGCTGGACGGTCTCGGCCTCGGCCAGAAGATCGGCGGCGTGGCGGCGGGCTTCCTCGGCCTTCTGCAATTCGGACATCAGCGCGCGGCGCTTGTCATCGAACTCGTCGGGCGCCAGTTCCAGCTCGGCCGCCTCTTCCCGCGCTTCTTCTTCACGGTCCCGAAGCGTCGAAATATGATCCTCCGCGCTCGCTGCGCGCTGGCTCCACGTTCCGCGTTCCTGGCCGATCGCCACCAGACGACGCTGCCTTGCTTCGTTTTCCCGATTGAGGCCTTCGTGGCGGGCGCGCGCTTCCGCAAGCGCGCCGCGATCCAGCGCCACATCGGCCTGCTGCAGCCGCAGCCGTTCGTCGAGCGCGGTCAGGTCAGGCGCGTCGTCAAGCTCGATGCGGGCGTTCTCTTCCTGGACGCCGAGATCCTCGATCTGCGAGCGCAACTGGCTGACAGCTTCGGCCACAACGTCCCTGCGACGGATGAGATCGCCGGACGCACGCTCGGCTATGGCAAGCGCCTCTCTGGCCTCGGCAAGCTGACGGGCCGAAAAGCGCGCCACTGCACGCGCCTGGGCAAGGCGGTTTTCTTCGTCACGAATGGCGTCGGCCGCCGTTTCCAGCCGCTCTTCCGCCTCGACGAGCACGTCCCGCGCCACCTCGGCTTCGCCTTCGAGCTCCGACAGGCGATTCTTCTGCGAGAGGCGAAGGGCAGCCGCGCTCGGCGCATCGGCGCCGGTCACGTGGCCATCCCAACGATAGACGGCGCCCTCTTTCGTGACGAGCCGCTGACCGGGCTTCAGCTCCTTCATGAGCCTTTGGGCATCGGCATCCGAAACAAGCCCGATCTGCCGCAGACGCCTAACCAAGGCCGCCGGCGCCTGAACGCGATCGGAAAGCGGCGTGGCACCTTGGGGAAGCGCCGGGTCGGACGAACCATCGCCATTGACCGACCAGTGGGCCGGCGCGCGCGGATCGACGGGAGATTCCAGATCGTCGCCAAGGGCAGCACCAAGGGCCGTCTCGAAACCACGATCGACGCGAAGGTCTTCCGCAACAGCCGGAAACTCGCCAGCCGCCGCGCCTGCCGCCAGCATGCGCGAAATGGTGCGCGCTTCCGTCTCGATGGCGTTCAGAGTCGAGCGGGCCTGCTCGACCGGTGCGCGCGACAAGGCCTCGGTTTCACGAGCAGATGCCAAAGCCTTTTCGACAGCCTGGATTGCGGCTTCCGCCTCCGCGGCCGCCATTTCTCCTGCCTCGACGACAGCGCGCTTCTCATCCGGATCCGGCAAGGATGCGATGCGGTCGCCGATCGACGACAATTCGCTGCCGGCTTCGTCCATCTGGCGTTCAAGGCGCAGCCGGCGGTCGGAAAGGTCCCTGATCGCACGCTCGAGCTGATTGCGGCCGGCAGCGGCTTCGGCACGCTCCGCCGTCAACGCCGCGAAAATGCGCTCGCTGTCGGCAAGCTTGATCGACGCCTCTTCGAAGGCCTCCCGCGTCTCGTCGGCATATCGTCCGGAATCAGCAAGGATCTCGTTGATCTCGGCTTCCTCGGCATCCAGTCGTGCCAGGATCGCGGCGTTGTCGGCGACCAGACGCTCTTCGCGGCGGATGTCCTCGCCAAGCTGGGCCAGGCGGCGGGTCAGCTCGTTGCGGCGACGCAGGATCCGGCCGACATCCTCTTCCAGCTGTGTTCTGGCAATCTGCAGGCGTTGCAGCGCGGCGGCCGCACGCGCCTCGCCTTCGCGAAGGTCCGGCAACCTGAGACTTGCGATCCCCTGCGCCTTCGCCGCTTCCATCTGCATCTGCGCCTTTTCAGCGACAACAGAGGTGGCCTGGTTCAGCGCGCTGTCGGCCTCCGCCTCAGCCTCCTTGGCCTGTACCCAGCGGATATGCAGAAGCATCGCTTCGCGCGCCCTGATATCGGCTGAAAGCGCCTTGAAGCGATTTGCCTGGCGCGCCTGGCGCTTCAGGCTTTCGATCTGGCTTTCAAGCTGCGAGGTGACATCATCCAGGCGCTCGAGATTGGTTTCGGCCGCACGCAGGCGCAGTTCCGCCTCGTGGCGCCGCGAGTGCAGGCCGGAGATGCCGGCCGCTTCTTCGAGAAGCTGGCGGCGTGCCTGCGGCTTGGCGGCGATGAGTTCACCGATCCGGCCCTGCCCGACCATCGACGGCGAGCGAGCGCCCGTGGACGCATCGGCGAAGAGCAGTTGCACGTCCTTGGCACGGCTTTCCTTGCCGTTGATGCGATAGATCGAGCCCTGCTCGCGCTCGATGCGGCGGGTGACCTGGATCTCGTCGCTATCATTGAAGGCGGCAGGCGCGGTGCGCTCGGCATTGTCGAGATAAAGCGCGACTTCGGCGGTGTTGCGGGCTGGACGATTTCCGGATCCCGAGAAGATGACGTCGTCCATCCCGGACGCGCGCATGTTCTTGTAGGAATTCTCGCCCATCACCCAACGGAGCGCTTCGACGAGGTTCGACTTGCCGCAGCCATTCGGGCCGACGACGCCGGTCAATCCGCGCTCGATGATGAATTCGGTGGGCTCGACGAAAGACTTGAAGCCGACGACGCGAAGCTTGTTGAACTTCATGCCGCGGCCTCACACCGCGCAAAGCAAACGACGGGCACACGGCTGCCGCCGTCGCCCGTCGATCGGATACGGATCAGTTTAGAGCAGGCTGTCGATAAGGGCCGACAGGGTGTCAACCGACATGTCTCCAGAATAGCGCTTCCCGTTGATGAGGAACGTCGGCGTGGCGTTGACGCCGAACTCCTTGGAACCCCGTTCCCGTGTTGCGTTCACTTCATCCAGCAGCTTCTGGTTCGTCAAGCACTTCGTGAAGCTATCCTCACTAAATCCAGCGAGTTTCGACATCTGGAGCAGCGCCGCACGGCCGTCATCGGCGGCAGCCCAGGTCTGCTGCTGCTTGAACAGCATGGCAACCATCGGGAAATACTGCTCGGCCGTGCTGAGATCCTCAGGCTTGGACGGGTTGCAGCGGGCGAGCATGAAGGCAGCGGCTGCGCGCGGATCGAACGGGAATTCGCGGATGACGAAGCGAACCTTGCCGGTGTCGACGTACTTCTTCTTGATCTCGTCGAAGGTCGTCGTGTGGAAGTGGGCGCAGTGCGGGCAGGTCATCGACATGTATTCGACGATCTTGACCGGGGCATCTTCCTTGCCGAGCGCCATTTCCGGCAGCTCACCGGGCTTCAGCACGGCAGCCATGTCGACTTCGCCATCGGACTGCGGCACTTCCGTAGCAGCGTTCGCGTTGCTGAAAACAGCAAGCGTCGCAGTCGCGGCAGCCACGCCGCCCAGAAGCTGGCGTTTCGTCAGTTGCATTTCGGAAATCGGCATGAAGTTCCCCATAAATGAGAGTAGTGGCTGTGAGTGCGATATAACGCCGCGAAGCCCTGAACAAGGCACGCTTCGCCAACTTTCTTCAAAGAATTGTGACCTTGATGGGACGAGCAGATTAAATCGCGGAAAGGTTGGCCCGCAAGGGATCAGCGGCTGCGCTTTCCCAGGACCGCGGTTCCGAGACGTTTGACCGCCTCGCGCAGCTTTTCGCCCTCGATCCCTTCCATCATGTCCTCGAGCCTTGCCGCCGCCGCTCCCTTCAGCGGTGGAGGCGTGCGGGAGCGCTTGGCCGCCTGATAGACAGGCTTCTGGACAATGCGGATCTGGTGAACGGCGGCAAAGCCGAAGAAGCTGTTGACCCGCTGGATCAGTTCGCCCTGGGCATGCGTCAGAAACAATGCGCGGGCGCCCTCGCAGGCAATGGTGAGTACACCGGGACGAAAGCTGCCATCGTCATTGCCCCTCGCCCATGCGATCTTTTCCGGCCGCGTGCAATCGGCAAACTCCTCGCCGGCGATCTCATCCCACGAACCGAGCAACGCCGTATTGATGCCGGCGCGCTTGGCGAGCACCGGATCGATCAACCCGTTGGTCAATTCGGAGATCTGCTTTTCACCTTTGCGTGGATAACTCATCGAAACCTTCATAACGCGCTGCCTTCAGGCACCACTGCCTTGATCGCGCGGCATTGCTCCGCCAAGTATAGGGCACTTCCCCTCAAGACGGCAAATGATGACATCGACGACCCTGGACGCGCCCGCCGCCAAGCCCCTTCTTGACTGGTATGACCGGCACCACCGCGACCTGCCGTGGCGGGTTTCGCCGCCGATGGCTGCGCGCGGCATCAAGGCCGATCCCTACCGCGTCTGGCTCTCCGAGGTGATGCTGCAGCAGACGACGGTGCCGGCGGTGAAGCCATACTTCGCCAATTTCCTCAAGCGCTGGCCGACCGTGCGCGACCTTGCCGATGCGCCGAGCGAGGACGTTATGGCTGCCTGGGCCGGCCTTGGATATTACGCCCGTGCCCGCAACCTGAAGAAATGCGCCGAGGCCGTGGCCCGCGACTACGACGGCATCTTTCCGGATAGCGAAGACGGGCTGAAGTTGCTTCCCGGCATCGGCGACTATACGGCCGCCGCGGTGGCGGCGATCGCCTTCAACCGGCAAGCGGCTGTCATGGACGGCAATGTCGAGCGGGTAATCTCGCGGCTCTATGCGATCGCGACACCCCTGCCCGCGGCCAAGCCATTGATGAAGCAGAAGGTCGCTCTTCTGACGCCGAAGGATCGGCCGGGCGACTTCGCGCAGGCTATGATGGATCTCGGCGCGACGATCTGCACGCCGAAGCGTCCTGCCTGTTCTCTCTGTCCTTTCAACGGATCCTGCGAGGCGCTACGCCTGCATGATCCCGAACAGTTTCCGGTCAAGGCGGCCAAGAAGGAAAAGCCGATCCGCCTGGGCGCTGCCTTTATCGCCGTCACTGCGGATGGCGAGGTTCTCCTGCGGCGGCGCATCGAGAGCGGCCTGCTCGGCGGGATGACCGAGGTACCGACAACCCATTGGACGGCCCGGCAGGACGGCGAGACGTCGGCCGACGCGGCACCCTTTCCGGCCGGCTGGGAGCCTTGCGGGACAATCACTCACGTCTTCACCCATTTCGAGCTCAGGCTTTCCATCCACCGCGTAGCGATCCCTTCGCAAATTCAAGTGGATAACGGTTGGTGGGAGCCGGTTACAAATCTTGACTCGCAGGCCTTGCCGACCGTCATGAAAAAAGCAATCACCGCGGCTATCCCGCTCGCGTTCAAACATGCCAAGGATTAATCGATGCCCATCGAGCATATTGTTTTCGATATCGGAAAAGTTCTCATCCATTACGATCCGAATATTCCGTTCAGCCGCCTGATCCCCGATGAGGCCGAGCGCAAGTGGTTCTTCGACAATGTCTGCACCCACGACTGGAATATCGAGCAGGACCGCGGCCGCACCTGGGCCGATGCCGAAGCTCTTCTGATCGAGGCACATCCGAACCGCGAAGAACACATCCGCGCCTTCCGCAAGCACTGGCACGAAATGGTCTCGCACTCCTACGATGACAGCGTCGCCATCATGGAAGGCCTGATCGCCGACGGCCAGGACGTGACGATGCTGACCAACTTCGCATCGGACACGTTCCGCGAGGCGCAGGTACGCTTTCCGTTCCTGACCAAGCCGCGCGGCGTGACCGTTTCCGGCGATATCGGCCTGATCAAGCCTGACATCGCAATCTACGAAACCCATGCCAAGAGCTTCGATCTCGATCCGGCAGCGACGATCTTCATCGACGACGCGCCCGCAAACGTCGAGGGCGCGAAGGCGGCCGGCTGGGATGCGGTTCTCTTCACTGGCGCGGAAAAGCTGCGCGCCGATCTTGTAGCACGCGGCGTGAGGCTCTGATCATGGCATTCGATCCGGTTGAGGAACTCAAGCGTTTCCACGGCGCGGTCAACGCGCTCGATTTCGAGACGATCGAGAACTATTTCGCGGAAGACGCGACCTATGTCTCGAAGGGCGTCGGAAGCCTTTCGGGGCGAGACGAGATCATGGTCGCCTTCCGCAAGTACTTCGACGACTATCCTGACCAGACGGCAATCGACACGCTGGTCGAGAAGGTCAGCCCGAACGCGGCCCGCGCCGTATGGTCGGTTCGCGCAACGCACAGCAAGACGGGCAAGCCCCTGGTGCGGGAAGGCGAAGAGACGCTCACCTTCAACGAAGACGGCCGTGTCACCCACGTCGAGGTGAAGGACTATCAGGCGTTCTGAAAGAACGTTGCGGAAAGATAGAACAGCAACACAAGTGCGAGCCACAGGTCGGAGATCATTGCAATGTTCCGCGACCTGTTTCTCCCCGGCTCCAGCAGATGCTTGATACCGGCGAGCCCATAAAACAGGCTCCCGGTGATCGCCGCTGGCACGATCCACCGCGGCTCGACGATGCTGAGCACGCCGAGCATCCCGAGCGACAGGTTTCCAAAACCGATCTCCTGCACCAGTGACTGGGCCTTGTGGTCGGTGATCGCGAAGATCGTCTCGGCGGTGAAGGCCGGATTGAAGATCTGCTTCAGGCTGGCGACAAGCAAGCGCAGCCCCATGCCCCAGAAGACGAACCACTTTCCGATCAGGAAGACGAGATCGGCGCCCGTACCCAAGGCCATCTCGGCAACAATCGAGCCTAGCGGCAGAACAAGCATCAGCAGCAGTATGATCGCAAGATACATGGCGTTTCAGTGCCTCTTCGGATCATCGATGCCGTTAGATGGCACGTAACGGCGCTGCCGCGCGAGCAAAATCGACAAAGATCGCAGTCGTGAAAGCGGAACAATCAGCGCTCCCCGCTGTTGTCATCTCAACCGCGCGATCGCGGCCAAAATGAAACAGAAAGCCGGCAAAGCCGGCGGGAGGTTACGATGGGTAGAGGTATTCTACTGTGGCTGCTGGGTGTTCCGATCCCGCTGATCCTGATCATCTTGTTCTTCTGGCATTGAGCCATTCGCAACGCGCCGAACAAACAAAAGCTAGAAAGTATGATGCCCGGGGACGTTAATCCCCGGGCATCGTGCCTTCTTCCGCAACTGGAGGTACAAAAACCGGAAGAAGGCAGTCTCGATCAGGTCGAGGCGCGCGTCATTCCGCCTTTGCCAGATCACTGCGGATTACGGACCTGAGTTCGTCGATCGGGCGCAGGGATTGCCCGTCGTCGAAATGCCAGAATGTCCATCCGTTGCATGCATCAAGACCCTGGACCTTTGCTCCAAGGCGATGAATCGAACCGGCCTCGCCGCCGGAGGCCACCGTGCCGTCGGCGCGAACGATCGCGCTATAGCGACGGCGCGCATCGGTGAGCACCTGGCCGGGCTTGATCAGACCGCTTTCGACCAGCACGTTGAAGGCCACGCGGACTTCCTGCTTCTTACCGGTCATGACTGTCAGTTCAGCCTTGCCGAGCGGCTCGACCGCCTCGATGCGGGCCGAAGCTGCATCGATATAATCTTGTTCGCGTTCGATGCCGACAAAGTGGCGGCCGAGACGTTTGGCGACGGCGCCGGTTGTGCCCGAGCCGAAGAACGGATCGAGGATGATGTCGCCAGGCTTGGAGGACGCCATGATGACGCGGGCAAGCAATGCTTCCGGCTTCTGCGTCGGATGCACCTTCTTGCCGTCGTCGCCCTTCAGGCGCTCGCCGCCGCTGCAGATCGGGAACAGCCAGTCGGAGCGCATCTGCACGTCGTCGTTTGCCGCCTTCATGGCATCGTAGTTGAAGGTATAGCCCTTGGCCTTGGCGTTGGGGCTCGCCCAGATCATCGTCTCATGCGCGTTCTGGAAACGACGGCCCTTGAAGTTCGGCATCGGGTTGGTCTTGCGCCAGACGATGTCGTTGAGGATCCAGAAGTTCAGGTCCTGCAGCGTGGCGCCGACGCGGAAGATGTTGTGATAGGAGCCAATGACCCAGAGCGTGCCTGTCGGCTTGAGGACGCGACGGCAGGCGAGCAGCCAGGCGCGGGTAAAGGCATCATAGGCTTCGAACGAGGCGAACTGATCCCACTCGTCGTCGACCGCGTCGACCAGCGACTGATCGGGACGATGCAGGTTACCGCCGAGCTGCAGGTTATACGGCGGATCGGCAAAGATAACGTCTACGGAGTGGTTTGGCAGGGCTTCAAGGGCAGCAACGCAATCGCCCTTAATGATCGTGTCGATCCAGGAGTCCGGCTTTGCGGAGGCCTTGAGATCGGCAAGCGGAAATACTGACGCCATCTGGAAACTCGCTCATACACAATTACGCTTTTTACTGTCTGTTATGGTTACCCATCTTGGTTACCAAAGCCTGAACCGCCGATCGATTTCGGGAAAAAAATGGCGGCCTGATGCACGCGCCGGAATTTCGGGCGGCTTTCGAAGACGTAAACGGCAGCCGCAGGGACTGCCGTTCATCGAGTATCGGTTCACGAATTCAGCAGATCGGTGCCGTAGGAATTATCGATGACGCAGAGCCACTTTCCGCCGGCGTCTCGCCGGAAAACATAGGTCGCTCGCCGTGTGATCGACGCAGGCATGTCTCCCTTGCCGTTCGTTTGCAGGACGGTTTTTATGATCACCAATGCGGCATCCGCGCCCTCGACGACCTGCATATCGCCTTGCGTGACGACGATGCTGTGATCGAAATAATCAGCGATCGCCACGAAGGCGCGGCGGATCTGTTCCTTGCCTGACGCGATCAGGCCCGGTTTGACGACGAGCGTGGCATCCTCGGCATAGAATTCCATGAGCGCGTCGAAGTCCTCGGCGCCGATGGCGCGGTCGGCCGCCTCGATAAGCGCCTTTAGCGGATGTGATGACATGGGTGTCTCCTTTGTCGATAACGATCCCAGGAGACAGACATGAAAAACCCGCCTCCATGGGCGGGTTGCAATTCGGAAATTCCGGACGCGCGCTAACCCACCGTCGATTGGACGGCGATAATGATCAGCGAAGCGAATGTGGACGGTCTTTCCATGAGACGCCACTATAGATTGCCGACGCGACTTGTCCATCGCGAAAGCCGCTGGCGCGTTACGGCGTGATTGCCGCCCGGTCATGCACCTTGCGGCTATCCCCAGGCGCTTGCTCCCTCTCCTTCATGCCGTAGTCGCGAACGATATGGCCGATCCGCAGACGGTAGTCCGCGAAGACGCCGTTGCGGCCCGCCGATTGGGCGGCGCGGTGGGCCTCCAGGTTGCGCCATTCCTTCACCGCGTCCTCGTCGCGCCAGAAGGACAGCGACAACAGCTTGCCGCGGGTGGTCAGGCTCTCGAACCGCTCGATCGAGATGAAGCCGTCGATCTTTTCCAGTTCCGCCCGCAGTTCGCCGGCGAGATCGAGATAGGTGTGGCGTTCGCCGAGATAGGGCAGAACCTCGAAAATGACAGCGATCATGGCAGCACCAGCTTTGCGTGAGGAAGAGAGGCGTTCTTCAGGAAGATGCGGTCCTCCTTCAGAATAAAGTGCTCGCGCTTGGCGAATTCGTAGTTCTCCCGGCCAAGCGGGTCAGCAGCGAGCCGTGCGCGGTAGGCCTCGTAGGCGGCGAGGCTTCCGATGTTATACACGCCGTAGGCAGTCGTTGCCGAGCCCTCATGTGGGGCGAAGTAGCCGATCAGGTCGGCGCCGTTGCGCGGGATCGCCTGGCCCCAATTGCGAGCATATTCGATGAAGGCATCCTTCCTGAAGGGGTCGATCTCGTAGCGGATGAAGCAGGTAAGCATCATTGTCTCCTTGTTGTCTGGAGACTGTTTTCGCACATTGCCCGACGACAATGCTTCGGTTACGATCGAAGTATGAAGGAAGGACCTGACATCGCCCAGATCGGCGCACTCATCGGCGATCCGGCTCGCGCCAACATGCTGACCGCTTTGATGGGCGGCAAGGCGCTGACGGCGACCGAGCTTGCGGCAGCCGGCGGCATTACCCTGCAGACGGCAAGCGCGCACCTCGCCAAACTTGAGGCGGGACAGCTTCTCGCTCAGCGCAAGCAGGGACGGCACCGCTATTTCGCACTCGCCGACGACAGTGTCGGGAAGTTGCTCGAAAGCATCATGGGCTTCGCAGCCGGGCGGGGCCACCTGCGTCACCGACCCGGCCCGAAAGAACCGGCGCTGCGCAAGGCGCGGATCTGCTACGACCACCTTGCCGGCGACTACGGTGTGCGAATGCTGGACAGTCTCGTTGCGCAAGGCGCGATCGATGCGGTCGGCGACGGCCTCGCGCTCACAGCGGATGGCGAAAGCCAGCTTCAATCCATGGGCATCGATGTTCGCGATCTCAGGTCATCGCGTCGGCCGCTCTGCCGTTCCTGCCTCGACTGGAGCGAGCGACGGGCGCATCTCGCCGGCAGTCTCGGCAAGGCGCTTCTGTCGAGCTTTTTCGAAAAGGGATGGGCCCATCGAACAGCCGGAAGCCGTTCCGTCGTCTTTTCGCCGGAGGGCGAAAGGCAGTTTCTGGCGCTTTTTCCGGCAGTTTCCTGAGCGCGGCTCGGCCTTAGCCGACGATGGCGAAGGCTTCGCGCGTCGGGCCTGAGCGCGGCGCACGACCAATCCACTGGACATGCGTCTCCAGGATCGCAGCGGCGTCGTCCGTCCGCCCTTGCCGCAAAGCCATCAGGATCGCCCGGTGATCGTGATCGGTGCGTTTTTCCCAGCCGGATCGCCAGGCCGAGAAGAGAAAGCGCGCGCTTGCTGCATGAAGATCATCGATCGCCGTCAGCAGCCGCTGCATGTTGCATGGCGACAGGATGATACGGTGGAAACGGCGGTTTGCTTCCTCCCAGGCATGAACATCCGCGGCCGCATCGCCTTCCCTTGCTGCCTGCTCGGCTGAATCGAGGATCGCCGGCGTCAGGTGGGGCGCGGCATGACGCAAGGCCAAAACCTCCAGCGCTGCGCGCATCTCGGCGACTTCACGTACTTCCTTGAGGTCGAACGAGGCGACACGGACACCGCGGCGCGGTTCGCTGATCGCCAGCCCCTGCGCTTCCAGGCGCCGGAACGCCTCGCGCACCGGCACGTGGCTGGTGCCAAATTCCTCGGCGATATGATCCTGGCGCAGCCGCAGTCCGGCGCCAAGTTCGCCGCGAACGATCCTGTCGGCCAGGACGCGGCTGATGCGGCTTGCGATCGTGTCTTCAGGTTCCTTGCCCATAACCATCCCTTAGAGACACAGGATGAGGTTGTCGAGGCATCAGAGGCACGGCGCAAAGCGCAAATTTTGGCAGGACGAAGGCCCAGCCTGCCCGGTGGTGCAATCCAGCCATGCGGGCATTCCGGTTGAGCTTCGCCGCGTCATCATGTAAAGCGGCATCATCCCAAACAAGGCGTGAGTATATGGACGGCTTCGACCTCATTATTTTCGACTGCGACGGCGTTCTCGTCGATTCAGAGATTATCGCCGCACAGGTTGAATCGGCCCTGCTGACGGAAGCAGGCTATCCTATCAGCGTCGAGGAAATGGGCGAGCGCTTCGCCGGCATGACCTGGCAGAACATCCTCTTCCAGGTTGAACGCGAAGCCAACATCCCGCTTTCGGCTACGCTGCTCGACAAATCAGAGAAGCTCCTGGACATGCGTCTGGAAAGAGACGTCCAGGCGATCGCCGGCGTCCAGTCGGCGCTTTCGCGCATCAATCTGAATCGCTGCATCTGCTCCAACTCGAGCAGCCAGCGCCTTGCGATGATGCTCGGCAAGGTGCGGCTGAAGTCGCTCTTCGATCCGCATATCTTCTCGGCAAAGGATCTGGGCGCCGATCGCGTCAAGCCGAAGCCCGATATCTTCCTGCACGGCGCCAAGCAGATGGGCGTTTCGCCATCGAGAAGCGTCGTCGTCGAAGACTCGGTTCATGGCGTACAGGCGGCTCGTGCGGCCGGCATGCGCGTGATAGGCTTTACCGGCGCGTCCCACACCTACCCCTCGCATGCCGACAAGCTGACGGATGCAGGAGCCGAGACCGTCATTTCCCGCATGACCGACCTGCCCGGCGTCGTGGCTGCGCTCGCCGAATGGGAAGGCGCTCTCTGATCAGAGCCTGAGAGATACCGCGCCCGGCAGCACCTCGAAGCTTGCCGGGAGCTGCCCAGGCGCTTCGCCATCGCTGTCGATCAGCGCCGGCGACTTGCCGATCGGCCATGCCTCGACCAAGCGCGCCCGATGCATGCTGACCAGCGGGTTCCTGACATGGGCGCCGCTGTAGATGCTGTTCATCAGCGTCAGCACCTTCAGGCGTGACGCGGCCCTGATGATCACGACGTCGAAGACACCGTCTGCCACATCTGCCTGTGGCGCAACCTTCATGCCGCCGCCGAACCAGGCACCATTCGCAACCACCACCGTCGTGATCGGCCCTTCGAAGACGTCTTCGCCATCCAGCCGAAGGCGGATTTCGCACGGCTGGTAGCGAAGGACTTGTGTCACGCTGTGCCAGAAGAACACCAGGGAACCCGGCAGGCTCCGCCCCTTTCGAGCGGCGTTGACGGCACGCACGATGCGACCGGAAACGCCGAAGCTCGCGATATTGGCGAAATGCCGCCGGACCGTATCGCCGTCGCCATCGTCACATGTCAGCAGGCCGGCATCGATCCGGCGAATGCCCGCCGATGTCAGCTGCTCCACGACACGATCGGGATCGCGGACCTCTGGAAAATTGCGGGCAAAGTCGCATCCCGTTCCGGTGGCGATGAAGGAGAACGGCGTCTCGGGGCGAGCCGATTTCAACACGCCGCCAAGCGTTTCGCCGATCGTCCCGTCGCCGCCGACGGCAACCACAACATCGGCGCCATCGCCGGCGAGCGCCTTGCCGAGCCGCTCGGCATCCCCCGATCCCGTGGTTTCGCGAATGTCGAGTTCGTCTCCGCGCGCAGCAAAAGCGCGTCGCACCGCCGGCCAGAAGCCCGCTTTGCCACGTCCCGATGCAGCGTTAAGAACGATTCCGATTTTCAAGCGGTTTGCTCTCCGCGTCCGCAATTGAACACGCATGGCGCAGGATCACAGGAAAGAAGAGGCAGAAGGGTTACTTCTTTTTCTTCGAGCCCTTCGGAGCGCCCTGGTCAAATCCGATATTGACGCGAACAAGCGCGCCCGAGCCGACCGGCAGCTTGATGCCGTCCTTGCGGAACAGAATCTGCGTTGCAGCACCGGCGGGGATGTCGGCAGGGAAGTTCGTGACCTCGGAGTAGAGCGCGTCTTCGCCGTCGACAACCGTGATCCGAATCGGCAGGTTGATCTTGCCGCCGGTGCCAGCAGGGCCAGCGAGAACGCGGAGCTGCGCGACCACGGTCATGGTCAGGTTGGTGTCATTCAAGGTGCACTGGCGGGTATAGTCGCCAATCGAAGCCTGATAGGCGAGCTTCTGCGCATCACCCGCCTTCGCGCCGCCGGCGTAGGTGCGGAAAACCGCATCGGCATCCTTCATGAAGATTTGCGGGCAAGCGCCCTGAACCACCGGAGCCGTGCTGCCGGAAGCGGTCGTTGCGGTTCCGATCGACGGATCGTTCGATGAGGGATTGGCCGGCGCCATCGGCATGATCTGCCCGGCTCCGGACGAAGCGGCTGCCTTGTTGTCCCCGCCGCCCGTTCCGAGCGAATTGCAACCCGCCAGCACGGCGGCAACGGATACGGAAACGATGAGACGCGAGACCTTGCCAAGCACGATTATTCCACCCTCTTTAGAAAGTTTCTGGCAGGCCCATGACTTTGAAACCGGGCCTTTCGTGACAGTTTGCGATGGTCTATATCAGCGGCGCAAACAAAAATCGATTGGGTAAGAACCGTTTTGATGCACATTTCGGGATCGCGGGCGACAGCCGGCAAAACAAGCGAGATGCGGCGCGAGGCATACCTTCCCTCAAACCCGGACTTTCTCCGGCCGGCACATCAAGGATGACGACAGTGGATTATATCTCGACCCGCGGCGAAGCCCCTTCCCTCGGTTTCTGCGATGCATTGCTGACGGGTCTGGCGCGCGATGGCGGCCTGTATGTGCCACGCAAATGGCCGCATTTCTCGAAGAAAGAGATTCGTGCGCTTCGCGGCAAGAGCTATCAGGACATCGCCTTCGCGATCCTGTCGCCCTTTACCAACGGCGAAATTCCCGACGACACCTTCCGCGCGATGATCGATGAGGCCTACGGCACCTTCCGGCATCCGGCGATCGCCCCGCTCGTCCAGACCGGTCCGAACAGCTTCGTCATGGAGCTCTTCCACGGCACGACGCTGGCGTTCAAGGACGTCGCGATGCAGCTGCTTGCGCGCCTCATGGACTACGCGCTGGAAAAGCGCGGCGAACGCGCAACGATCGTCGGCGCAACCTCCGGCGACACGGGTGGCGCGGCGATCGACGCCTTTGCCGGCCGCGAACGCACCGACATCTTCATCCTATTCCCGCATGGCAAGGTCTCTCCGGTGCAGCAGCGCCAGATGACGACCTCGACCGCTTCCAACGTTCACGCGCTTGCCGTCGAAGGTAATTTCGACGACTGCCAGAACCTCGTCAAAGCGATGTTCAACGACGCGCCGTTCCGCGATCGCGTCCGCCTTTCCGGCGTGAACTCGATCAACTGGGCCCGCATCATGGCGCAGATCGTCTACTACTTCACGACCGCGATCGCGCTCGGCGGACCGGACCGCAAGATTTCGTTTACCGTGCCGACGGGCAATTTCGGCGACATCTTCGCCGGCTACTGCGCAAAGCGCATGGGCCTGCCGATCGGCAAGCTCATCGTCGCCACCAACGAGAACGACATCCTCGAACGCACGCTGAGAACCGGCCGCTACGAGATGAAGGCCGTCAAGGCCACGACCTCGCCGTCCATGGACATCCAGATCTCCTCGAACTTCGAGCGGCTGTTGTTCGAAGCCTATGATCGCGACGCCTCGAAGGTTCGCGCGGCGATGGACAGCCTGAAGCAGTCGAGCGGTTTCGAGATCTCGAAGGACGCTCTCGCCTTTATCAAGAAGGACTTCCGCGCCGGCCGCGCAAGCGAGAAGCAGGTCGCCCAGACCATCAAGAAGACCCTTGCCGATACCGGCTACCTGCTCGATCCGCACTCGGCGATCGGCGTTTTCGTTGCGGCAAAGCACGAGAAGCCGAATACACCGATGGTCACGCTAGCGACGGCGCATCCCGCCAAGTTCCCCGCCGCCGTAAAATCGGCCTCCGGTATTGACCCCGCGCTTCCGACGTGGCTTGCTGATCTGATGCACAAGGAGGAGCGCTTTCAGATCGTTAAGCCGGAGCTCAAAGCCATTGAAACCTTCATCGGCGAGCATGCCCGGGCCTAAGTGACGCAGGCGCAGAAAGATAGCCAATGACAGTTGAGTGCACCCGGCTCAAATCCGGGCTGACAGTAGTCACACAGACGATGCCGCATCTTGAAAGTGTTGCGCTCGGAGTCTGGATCAAATCGGGGTCGCGCAACGAGACGGAAGACGAGCATGGCATCGCCCACCTGCTCGAACACATGGCTTTCAAGGGTACGGCACGCCGCACGGCACGGGAGATCGCCGAGGAAATCGAAGACGTCGGCGGCGAAGTGAACGCCGCGACGTCGACCGAGACGACGTCCTACTATGCCCGCGTTCTCAAGGATCACGTGCCGCTGGCCGTCGATATCCTGGCCGACATCCTCACGGAATCGGCATTCGAGGAGGAAGAACTCGAGCGCGAGAAGCAGGTCATCCTGCAGGAAATCAACGCAGCGAACGACACGCCCGACGACGTCGTCTTCGACAAGTTTTCCGAGACAGCCTATCGCGACCAGACGCTCGGGCGGCCGATCCTCGGCACGCCGGAAACCGTTCTTTCCTTCTCGCCGCAGCAGATTCGCGCCTATCTCAGCCGCAACTACACCACGGACCGGATGTTCGTGGTCGCGACCGGCGCCGTCCAGCACGACGAGTTCGTTCGCATGGTCGAGGATCGCTTCGCGAGCCTTCCGACCGCTCCATCGGCAACACCCGTCATGGAGCCTGCGAAGTACATCGGCGGCAACATCCGCGAGACGCGCGACCTGATGGACGCGCAGATCCTGCTCGGCTTCGAGGGCAAGGCCTATCACGCCCGCGACTTCTACTGTTCGCAGATCCTCGCCAACATCCTCGGCGGCGGCATGTCATCGCGGCTGTTCCAGGAAGTGCGTGAGATTCGCGGCCTCTGCTACTCGATCTATGCGTTTCACTGGGGCTTCTCCGATACCGGCATCTTCGGCATTCATGCCGCAACCGGCGGCGAGAACCTGCCGGAACTCGTTCCCGTCATCGTCGATGAGCTGCACAAGTCGGCAGCGACGATCGAGCAGAAGGAAATCGAACGCGCCCGCGCCCAGATCCGCGCGCAGCTGCTGATGGGCCAGGAAAGCCCCGCCGCTCGTGCGGGCCAGGTCGCAAGGCAGATGATGCTCTACGGTCGCCCGATCTCCAACCCGGAGATGATGGAACGGCTGGAAGGCATCACGGTCGAGCGGCTTACGGACCTTGCCGGCCGGCTGTTCTTCGATACCGTGCCGACGCTGTCAGCCATCGGGCCACTGGAGCATCTTGCACCGATGGAAGACATCGCCGCGTCGCTCTCCTCGCCCGCCCCGCACGGCAAGCAGGCTCTCGTCTGATCCAAATCCACCCTGCCGGGAGTGATCGATGCCAAAATCGGTTTTTCGGTTCCTGTCGCGGCAGCCGGATTCGGTGGAGCTCGAGAACGAGCATTATGTGCTTCGTTTGCCGCGCTACCAGGACTTCAACCAGTGGCACAAGCTGCGGTCGGCGAGCCGGCAGTTCCTTGAGCCCTGGGAGCCGACATGGCGTCGCGACGAACTGACGGAGGGCGCCTATCGCGCCCGCGTCATTCGCGGCAAGCAGGAATACGCCTCGGGACAGGCGATCCCGCTCTTCCTGTTTCACAAGCAAAACATGACGCTGCTCGGCGGCATCACCATCGGCTATATCCGCCGAGGCGCCGCCCAAAGCTGCATGATCGGCTACTGGATGGGCGAGGCCCATGCCGGCCAGGGCCATATGTTCGCCGCACTTCGATTGGTTATACCCTATATCTTCGCAGGGCTTGAGTTGCACCGTATCGAAGCAGCCTGTATTCCAGACAATGCTCGGAGCATCCGCCTGCTTGAAAAAGCCGGGTTTCAGCGGGAAGGCTATCTGCGCGGATACTTGAAAATCAACGGTCAGTGGCATGACCATGTGATGTTCTCACTGCTCGCCACCGACACGGATAAAGGCAGGATAACCGACAGCCGATGACTAACAACCGCATGCTGCTCTCATCACCGGCCGGACGCTTCATCGCGGTGATCGCAGCTCTCTTGCTGTCAGCCTTCATGCTGGCTGCGGGTCATGTCCAGGCAGCCGAACCGGTCAAGATCTCGCGAGACGACACCGCGCTCGACCTGACGGCGACGACCGAAATCTACGCGAACCAGGGAGAGGCCTTCCAGGTTTCCACCGCTGCCGGAGCCGACGGTATCCGTCGCCGTATTGAGGTACGTGCCAGCTCCGACAACCACCAAGGCGATTGGGCCGTCTTTGCGCTTGCCAACGTCTCCGACGAACAGCTCGAGCGCGTCATCGTCGCGCCGCACTTCCGCCTGGTAAACTCAAAGCTTTTTTGGCCGGATCTCGGCTCGCAGCGCATCATCGCAATCACGCCGAGCGAAGGCTTCGCGCTCGATCGGCAGCCGAGCGACGAGGCCGATGTGTTCCGCATCACCCTCAACCCCGGCGCCGTCATCACCTTCGTCGCGGAGCTTTCGACGCCTGAGCTGCCGCAGATCTATCTCTGGGAACCAGACGCCTACAAGGACACGATCAACGCCTTCACGCTCTATCGTGGCATCGTGCTTGGGATCGCCGGCCTTCTGGCGGTGTTCCTGACAATCCTCTTCGTCGTCAAGGGAACCTCGATGCTGCCGGCGACCGCGGCACTCGCCTGGGCGGTGCTCGGCTACATCTGCGTCGACTTCGGCTTTCTCGGTAAGCTCGTCAGCATCGCCTCCGGAGACCAGCGAATATGGCGCGCCTGCGCCGAAGTGGCGCTTGCCTCGAGCTTCGTCATCTTCCTATTCACCTACCTCAACCTGAACCGGTGGCACACGCATCTCGGCTATCTGACACTCGCCTGGGTGCTTGGCCTGGCGCTGCTCTTCGGCGTTGCCATCTACGATCCTTCGATCGCGGCCGGCATCGCGCGCCTATCCTTCGCGCTGACGGCGACGATGGGGCTTCTGCTGATCGTCTATCTCGGCCTCAACCGCTACGACCGCGCCATCCTTCTGGTGCCGGCATGGGCGCTGATCCTCGTCTGGATCTTCGGCGCATGGCTGACCATCACGGGACGGCTCGACAACGACATCATCCAGCCGGCGCTCGGCGGCGGCCTCGTGCTGATCGTGCTGCTGATCGGCTTCACCGTCATGCAGCATGCCTTCGCCGGCGGCGCCTTCCAGCAGGGTCTTTTCTCAGACCTCGAGCGGCAATCGCTGGCGCTGACGGGCTCGGGCGACATGGTGTGGGACTGGGATGTGGCACGCGACCGCGTCGTCACGATCCCCGACGTCTCAACAAAGCTTGGGCTTGCGCCGGGAACCATGCACGGTGCCGCGCGCAACTGGCTGCCGCGCCTTCATCCCGACGACCGCGATCGCTTCCGCGCCACGCTCGACGTACTGCTCGAGCACCGTCGCGGACGCCTCAATCACGAGTTCCGGATCCGTGCGGAAGACGGCCATTTCCATTGGCTGCTGATCCGCGCCCGGCCGGTGCTTGGATCGAACGGCGAGGTCATTCGCTGCGTCGGCACCGTGGTCGACGTGACCGAGCAGAAGAATTCGATGGATCGGCTGCTGCAGGACGCCCTGCACGACAATCTGACGGGCCTGCCGAACCGGCAGCTCTTTGTCGACCGATTGCAAGCGGTCCTGGCGCTGGCGCCCGGTGGCGAAACGCTGCGGCCGACCGTCATGGTCATCGACATCGACCGCTACAAGATGGTCAACGATGCGCTCGGCATCGCGGCGGGCGACAATATTCTGATCGCGCTGACACGGCGTCTTCGCCGACTGCTGAAGCCGCAGGATACGCTTGCGCGGCTGTCCGGCGATCAGTTCGGCCTTATCCTCGCCTCCGAGCGCGACCCGACGAAGATCGCGGACTTCGCGGATGCGATCAGCAAGGCAATCATGGTGCCGATCAATTTCGCCAACCGCGAAATCATCCTGACGGCCTCCATCGGCCTCGCCTCCTTCGTCGATCAGCAGGAGAATGCCGCAAGCATGCTCAGCGATGCCGAACTGGCGATGTATCGTGCCAAGCGCGCCGGCGGCAACCGCGTGGAGCCCTTCCAGCCTGCCTTCCGCGACTTCGGCGCCGACCGGCTGCAGCTGGAATCGGATCTCCGTCGCGCCCTGGAGCGCAAGGAGCTTTCGATGGTCTACCAGCCGATCGCCGGCCTGGAGGACGTCGAGATCGCCGGCTTCGAGGCGCTGATGCGCTGGGAACATCCGAAACGCGGCAGCATTCCGCCCTCCGAGTTCATCCCGATCGCCGAGGCCTCCGACATCATCAACATGCTTGGCCTCTTTGCGCTGGAGCAGGCGACCAATGACCTTATGTCCTGGGAGAACCAGACCGGCGAACTGCCGATCTTCGTCTCGATCAACCTCTCGAGCGCCCAGCTTCTGAACAACGATCTCTATGAGGACGTACGGTCTGTCCTTGCCAAGACGCACTGCGACCCATCGCGACTGAAGCTCGAGCTGACCGAGACGATGGTGATGGAAAACCCGGAACAAGCACGCCTCGTTCTGGAAAAGCTGAAGGACGTCGGGCTCGGTCTCGCGCTCGATGATTTCGGCACCGGTTATTCCTCGCTGTCCTATCTGACGCGTTTCCCGTTCGATACCGTCAAGCTGGACAAGGCCCTCGTCTGCGACACCAGCGACCGGAAGGCGACGATCCTGCGCTCCGTCATCGCCATGGCCCGCGAACTCGACATGAAGGTGGTCGCGGAAGGGATCGAGTCGAACGAAGACGCGATCGAACTTGCGAAGATGGGATGCACGTTCGGCCAGAGCTATCTCTTCGGCCCGCCGATGGCAGCCGAATCGGTGCTGCGCCTGCTGAAGGAACGGTTTCCGCTGACGAAGCGGGCGTGAGGCAAGATCAGGCCGCCTCGCGCTTGCGCTCCGCCACTCTGTTCTGGATCAGCCGGTGCAGATATTCGAGCTTCGTCACGACGGCTGATGACAGCACGAAGGGATAGGAATCGGGCTGCCCCATGCTGCGCTGGATGGCATTGATCGCCACCGACAGCGGTATCCAGGCACTGACAAGCTGCTCGGCGCTGGCGGCCCGGTAGGGATCGAAATCCACCTCGGCGGCCATCTCCTCATGGCCGCGCGGATCGATCGCAATACCGAAGGCTCGCGCGGTTTCCAGCGTATCGACGATATGGAGATAGTGGGCGAAGCACTCCGCGAAATCTTCCCAGGGATGCGCCGTCGCATAGGTGCTGATAAAGCTCTGCTGCCAGTCGGGCGGCGCACCGTTCTGGTAGTGATCCTCCAGTGCGAGCCCGTAGTCGGCCCGCTCGTCGCCGAACACCGCGCGAAACCCCTCGAATTCATCGCGGTCGCGGACCAACTTGTTCCAGACGAAATGACCGATCTCGTGGCGGAAATGACCGAGCATCGTGCGGTAGGGTTCGTTCATCGATGCGCGCGCCTGCTCACGGGTGAGGTCGTCGGCTTCGGCGGCGCGGATGGCGATGACGCCTTCGTCGTGGCCGGTCATGGCGGGAATGACATTGCCGTCGGGCTGCACCTCATCCTCCAGAAAGTCGAAAACGAGGCCGCCCTGCGGATCCTCCTGCCGATCCGGCGGCGAAAGCAGCCAACGCAGCATGGAGTAGAACAGGTGGCGCTGCGCCTGACTGATGCGGCGCCAGCGGTCGATGCCATCCTGCGTGTTGGTGTTCGGCACCAGCCTGTTGTAGCGACAGGCAATGCAGAACTCATGGCCGTCCTCCTCCGGAACGAGCCAGTTGCATATGTCGAGACCGGCATTGGCGCAGAAGCGCACCCGACGCTGCCTGTCCGCCACGAGCTGCCATTCGTCGCCTGCCAGTTCCAGCGCATGCATCCTGATATCGTCAGGCAGGAAGCCCAGCCGGTGACCGCATCGCACGCATTGTCGATTGTCGAAGTGGATGACCTGATCGCAGCTGTCGCAGGCAAACAATCTCATTGGCTTCCGTCCCCGCGCTCGCTCGTCGTAAAATGCCCGCCGCGCGGCAACGCGGCAGGCATTCGAGATGCACTGAAGTGGTTTAGAGCCGGTCGACTGCGTCTTTCAGCTTGTCCTTGACCTTGCCCGTTGCCACCTGGGCTTTGCCCTTGGCTTCCTGAGCCGCGCCCTCGCCACGAAGAGCCGGATCATTGGTGGCCTTGCCGATAGCCTGCTTGGCCTTGCCGGCAATTTCGTTGGTCTTACCCGAAATCTTGTCGGTGGTGCTTCCCATCGCTGTTTCCTTTGTTGGTCGGACCATTGTGCCCGATTGCCCAAGGGAAACGTGGCTGCGCGGCATTCGTTCCGCGATCAGGCGTGTCCTGCTTCAGCCGAGAGCATCGCAGCGCTGATCCCCATGCCGGCAAGCGCGCGCTCATACTTGTCATCGAGGCTTGCGTCGAAGATCAACTCTTCGTTGGCGGCGCAGTTCAGCCAGCCGTTGTTTCCGATTTCCGCCTCGAGCTGGCCCGCGCCCCATCCGGCGTACCCCAGCATCATGGTGGCGCGCTTCGGCCCATTGCCGTTCGAGATGGCGCGAATGATATCCAGCGTTGCCGTCATGCAGATGTCGTCGCTGACGGGAATGCTGGAGTCACACAGGTAATCATCGGAATGAAGAACGAAGCCACGGCCGCTCTCGACCGGCCCACCGGTCTGGATCTGCAAATCCCGTGCGTTCGGCGGCAGCACGATCGCATCCTCGCCCTTGATGATGTCAAGAGGCACAAGAACGTCGGTAAACGTCAGTTCCTGTGGCCGGTTGATGATGAACCCCATCGCGCCGGCATCGGAATGGGCGCAAATGTAGATCACGGAGCGGGAAAAATTACTGTCGGCCATGCCCGGCATGGCAATAAGGAACTGGCCGTCGAAGAAGCCACGTTCACGTCTGTTTTTCAGCGTGGATAAGGACATCTTTGCTCCTGCTGCCAGACCGAACTCGGGCCTCGACATAATCAACATGGGCCAATGTCCGGTATCAATCAACTGAAAATGAGAATTTAATTCAAACAGCGTTCTGGACCGATTGCCGCAATTTCCCATAGATATTTCTCTATGCTCATCTCGATCCGCGCTTCACACCTGATCCTTGCCGCGCTTGGCCTCTGTCTATCGTTCACCGCTGCTTCGGCGGAAATGAGCGCATGGGCGGACAATGAGGGCGGGCGCATGCGCCTTGTCGCCCTGCCGCCCGATGCAAACGGCGAAATACGCGCAGGCCTGCAGGTCGAACCGCGATCCGGCTGGATCACTTACTGGCGCGAACCCGGCAACAGCGGGATCCCGCCCCAGATCACGATAGCGCCTGGCAGCAACGTGACGCTTGAGGAGATCCGTTATCCTGTTCCCAAGCATATCGTGGACGCAAAGGTCGACGAGATCGCCTACGACGCACCAGTCACCTTCCCGCTGACGATGAAGGCAACCGGGGCGGCGAACGAGATCCATGCTTCGGCCTTCATCGGCGTCTGCAAGGAAATCTGCATCCCCTTTCAGGCGGATCTGACGGTGAAGCTTTCGCCGGTCGCGCAGACGCGGCCCGAGGAGGAAGCCATTCTCGCCGAGGCCGAAGAACGTCTGCCACAGGCGCCCTCCTCTGACTTTGCCATTGCCGGTCACGCGCTTTCGACCGACGGCAAGAGCCTGACGCTGGAGATGACCCTGCCACAGTCCGGCGATACGCCGCCGCAGGTCGTCATTGCCGGCCCGAGCGGCTACGCGTTCACAAAGCAGATCGCCGCCAAGCGGACCGGCAACACAGCCACGGCAACGCTTGCGATCGGCAAGCTCCCCCGGAACTACGACGTCCACGGAAAGGTGTGGAGCGTTCTCGTCATCGACGGAAAGCGTGCGATGGAAAGCCCGCTTGCCTTTGAATAACAGCGTCCTATAGTCGCCTCCACCTGCGGCCGGAGCCGCTTTCCAACGAGCATGAGGAGAATTTCATGACGATCGCAATCGGCGACACGTTGCCATCAGCCACTTTCAAGGAAAAGACCGCCGATGGTCCGGTCGAGACCACGACGGACGCGCTGTTCAAGGGCAAGCGCGTCGTACTCTTTGCGGTGCCGGGTGCATTCACCCCGACCTGCTCGCTCAACCACCTTCCGGGCTATCTGGAGAACCGCGACACGATTCTCGGCAAGGGCGTCGACGATATTGCCGTCGTCGCCGTCAACGACTGGCACGTGATGGGTGCCTGGGCGCAATCCTCCGGCGGGCTCGGCAAGATCCATTTCCTGGCGGACTGGAACGCCGCCTTCACCAAGGCGCTCGGCCTCGATGCCGACCTTTCCGGCGGCGGCCTCGGCATCCGCTCGAAGCGCTACTCGATGCTGGTGGAAGACGGCGTCGTGAAGTCACTGAACGTCGAAGAGAACCCCGGCCAAGCGACCGTCTCCAGCGCTGCGACGATGATCGAGCAGCTATGAGCCTCTCGATGATCGAGATTTCGAAAAGCGGCCTTTCCGGCCGCTTTTTTTGTTTTCGATGCCTGCCTCGCACAACTGACTTGACATTGCCTGATTTGTAATAACATTACGTGTTACGTTATTACATAATAGGGATTTGCGATGAGGCACGCGACTAGGAAGACCCGCTCGGGAGTGCTCGCGCAATCGGCAGTGTTGCGACTGGCCGCCGCAGGCGTCGCGTCTCTCGGCCTCTGGGGATTGATCGCCTGGGCCGTGCGTTTGCCATGATCGACACGATCCATCTCCACGACCTGACGGTCGCGTATAACCGGCATCCTGCGGTCCACCATATTTCCGGGGCCTTCGCTCCTGGCAGCCTCACGGCGATTGCGGGGCCGAACGGCGCCGGCAAGTCGACATTGCTGAAGGCGATCATCGGCGAGCTCAGGCCGGTGTCCGGCCGGGTCGAACACGGGCTGGCGCCGACGGACTTCGGCTATCTGCCGCAAGCAGCCGATATCAACCGGCGCTTTCCGATTTCTGTTCTCGAAACGGTGCTGCTGGGCGCCTGGCGCGAGGCCGGCGCGTTCAGACGGATCGATCGAGCGCAGCGGGCGAAAGCCTTCGAGGCACTTGCCGCCGTCGGCTTGGAAGGCTTTGAAGGGCGATCCATCGGCTCGCTTTCAGCTGGACAGGCACAGCGCGCGCTGTTTGCGCGGCTGCTGCTACAGGATGCGAAGGTCATTCTGCTCGACGAACCGTTCACCGCCATCGATGCCCGCACAACACGCGACCTTCTGGATATCGTCGCGCGATGGGGCGCCGAGGGACGAACCGTGATCGCCGTGCTGCACGACTTCGAGCAGGTTCGATCGCATTTTCCGCACACGCTCCTTCTTGCACGCGAGCTCGTCGACTGGGGACCGACAGCCGATGTCATGAAGCCGGACAACCTCTTGAGAGCTCGCGCCATGGCGGAGCGCTGGGACGAGGACGCGCCCGTCTGCGCGCCTGCCGCATGAGCGCCTACGATCTCTTCATCGCGCCGTTTGCCGATTATGGCTTCATGCGACGCGCGCTCGTCGCCTGCCTCTGCCTCGGCATGGGATCGGGACCGATCGGCGTGCTGCTGGTTCTGCGTCGGATGAGCCTTGTCGGCGATGCCATGAGCCATGCGATCCTGCCGGGCGCGGCGATCGGTTATATGGTCGCCGGGTCGTTGTCTCTGACGGCTATGGGGCTCGGCGGTCTGGCTGCGGGGCTGACCGTTGCGCTGCTTTCAGGCGCCGTCAGTCGCGCCACGGTTCTGCAGGAGGATGCGAGCTTTGCCAGTTTCTACCTCGCTTCGCTGGCGCTCGGCGTGCTCATCGTCTCGCTTCGAGGGTCCAGCATCGACCTGCTGCATGTGCTCTTTGGGACGATCCTCGCCATCGATGCGCCTGCGCTGCACCAGATCGGCGCGATCACCACCGTGACGTTGCTGACGCTCGCTGTCATCTATCGTCCGCTTGTCGTGGAATGCTTCGATCCCGGCTTCCTACGGGCGGTCGGCGGCCGTGGGCCGCTCTATCACTTCCTCTTCCTGCTGCTGGTCGTGCTGACGCTCGTTGCCAGTTTCCAGGCGCTCGGCACGCTGATGGCGGTCGGCCTGATGATGCTGCCGGCGGCCATCGCGCAGCTCTGGTGCCGGAGCCTTCCGTCGATGATGGCGGCTGCCGGCGTAAGTGCCGTGGCGTCGGGCTATCTCGGACTGGTCGCGTCCTACCATCTCGAGCTCGCCTCCGGGCCGACGATCATCATGACCGCGGCCCTCCTCTACGGCCTTTCCATCGTTTTCGCGCCCGCCGGACTTCTCCGGCGCTATTTCCCCCGCCCTGACCTCGAGGGCTGACCTCAAAGGAGACCCAGATGATCTCGAAACGACTGCTTCTGTCCATCACCCTTTGCGCCTCGACGATGGCGGCCGCGCTGCCGGCCTCCGCCGAGACGCTGAAGGTCGTCGCCTCCTTCACCGTTCTCGCGGATGTCGTCAAACAGGTGGGCGGCGACCATGTTCATGTCTCCAGCCTCGTCGGCCCGAACGGCGACCCGCATGAGTTCGAGCCATCGCCGGCCAATGCCAAAAACCTGAAGGAAGCGAGCGTTGTCTTCGTCAGCGGCGAAGGCCTCGAAGGCTGGATGGACAGGCTGATCAGTGCATCCGGCTACCAGGGCAAGCCGGTGGTCGCCTCCGATGGCATCAAGCTGCGGACCATGGAAGAAGATGGCGAGACGATCACCGACCCGCACGTCTGGAGCAGCCCCGTCAACGTCAAGGTCTGGGTCGCCAACATCGCCAAGGCGCTTGCTGAGGCGGATCCCGCCGACGCTAATGCCTTCGATAGCAATGCCAAGGCCTACACCGCGAAACTCGACGCGCTCGATGCCTATGCGCGCTCGGCCTTCGGCAAGATACCGGAGGACCGCCGCAAGGTGCTGACGAGCCATGACGCATTCGGCTACTTCGGCCGCGAATACGGCGTCAGCTTCCTAGCGCCTATCGGGATCTCGACGGAAAGCGAGGCGTCGGCAGCCCAGGTCGCCAAGCTGATCGAGCAAATCAAGCAGGAGCGGGTCAAAACCTACTTCTTCGAAAACTCGAACGATCCGCGCCTCGTCCGCCAGGTGGCGAAAGCGACCGGGGCCGAGCCCGGCGGCGAACTCTATGTCGAATCGCTTTCGGATTCGAAAGGCCCCGCCGCCACCTATGAAAAGATGTTTCGCTTCAACGTGGACCAGATCGCCGCGGCGATGCGGAAATCGAGCTGAGACCTGACGTCCTAAACTAGACCTGCAGGTCGAAGACGATCAGACCGCCAAGTCCACCGTCCGTCGACGAGACGATGCGCTCGCCGACGGCGACATGATCCGGATGCACGAGATAGGCGTCGCGTGCATCCGCACTTTCGAAGGTCACGGCAAACCCGTCGACGTAGCCGGCATGCAGGCCCTCCGGCGAGACATTCGGACCGTGCTTGATATCGAGAATGCCTGGTATCAGCTGTTTCAATCCGACGATCGCGTCGAACAGGGACTGCTTTTCATCGCCCGTCATGGCTGCCTTCAGCCGCATCAGCACGCAGTGCAGGATCATGTGGTGACCTCCCGGATCCGTTTTCAGCCGAGCATAAGGAGAAACATCGCCGGGGCAAGGGACAAGGCCGCGCCGTTTCGACTGCATCCCCATCTGAATGGCCAGCCGCGGATTCAGCCCTGCTGACGCCACGACCAATTCGACGCCGCAAACCGTCGTAAACGGAACGGCGCGTCCTACATTCTCGTCTAATCTGTCGGTATCCTGCGCGTGGGGAGAGGAGCCCGCGCGAGGCAGCATTTTCAACGGAGGAGATGGAAATGAGCAAGAACCGAGGCGTCGTCTACATGCGGCCCGGCAAGGTCGAAATCCACGACATCGACGATCCGAAGCTTCAGGCCCCCGATGGCCGCAAGATCGAGCACGGCGTCATCCTGAAAGTGATCTCCACCAATATCTGCGGATCGGACCAGCACATGGTGCGCGGCCGTACGACCGCCATGCCCGGCCTCGTTCTCGGCCACGAGATCACCGGCCAGGTGATCGAGAAGGGCATCGACGTCGAGATGCTCGAGGTCGGCGACATCGTTTCCGTACCCTTCAACGTCGCCTGCGGCCGTTGCCGCTGCTGCAAGTCGCAAGACACCGGCGTCTGCCTCACCGTCAACCCGTCGCGCGCCGGCGGCGCCTACGGCTATGTCGACATGGGCGGCTGGATCGGCGGACAGGCCCGCTACGTCACCATTCCCTATGCGGACTTCAACCTCCTGAAATTCCCGGACCGCGATCGCGCGATGGAGAAGATCCGCGACCTCACCATGCTCTCCGATATTCTGCCGACCGGCTTTCACGGGGCGGTGCGTGCCGGCGTCGGCGTCGGCTCGACCGTTTATGTCGCCGGTGCCGGTCCGGTCGGCCTCGCAGCCGCCGCCTCCGCCCGCATCCTCGGAGCAGCCGTGGTGATGATCGGCGACTTCAACAAGGATCGACTTGCCCATGCCGCCAAGGTCGGCTTCGAGCCGATCGACCTGTCGAAGAGCGACCGTCTCGGCGACATGATCGCGCAGGTGACCGGCACGAACGAGGTCGACAGCGCCATCGACGCCGTCGGCTTTGAGGCGCGCGGTCATTCGGGCGGCGAGCAGCCGGCGATCGTTCTGAACCAGATGATGGAGATCACCCGCGCGGCCGGCTCGATCGGCATTCCCGGCCTCTACGTCACCGAGGATCCCGGCGCCGTCGACAGCGCCGCCAAGACGGGCAACCTCTCGCTCCGCTTCGGTCTCGGCTGGGCAAAGGCGCAGTCCTTCCACACCGGCCAGACCCCCGTGCTGAAGTACAACAGGCAGCTCATGCAGGCGATCCTGCACGACCGGCTGCCGATCGCCGATATCGTCAACGCCAAGGTCATCCCGCTCGAAGATGCCGTGCAGGGCTACGAGAGCTTCGACCACGGCGCGGCGACGAAGTTCGTCCTCGACCCGCATGGCGAGGTGGCGAAGGTCGCCTGAGAGAGCTGACGGCTTTGAGCATATGGGGCGGCTGGCGCGATGGCTGGCCGCTCTTTCGATGAAGCGTTTTTCCGACGACATGCGTTTTCGCCGGCAGGGCTTTCCCCCCGGTTGATACGGCATCGGTTCGGACGGGGCGCCGGAAGCTGCCTCGTAGATGGGTACTTTGGTGACACCTTCCGTCGCCCCGTTCGGCGGTCTGCAATCGTGTCCTGGTCCTCTTTACGGGTTGTCGGCATCTTTGACAGAGACATGCTCGCGGGTTTGTTCTTGTTGTTGAGGCTTTCGCTCCCCGGGCATCCCGAAGGGCCGTCTTGATCGACGCCGGGCGGGCCTCCGCTGAGCTATCGCTCGCGGCACCTCGGCGCCGTTCCGCCAAACCTTGCAGGTTCACGGCCGGCCAGTCGCCGTCCCTTATGTGCCGGGACGCGCGGTATCGGCATCGCCGACCTTCGCGTCCGCACGCCGCATTCTCGCGGCAGGACCATTCCGCGACGCCTCCCGTTCCACCTTGCGTTAAAGGCTTCCCGAAAGCGCCGGCCCCGCCTCGCCGGCAACGCAACCGGTGTATCCGAAACGGAACAGGCTGAGACTGGCACAGTTTGGCGATGCGGGGAAAATGCGGTGCGTAAGCGATTGATATTACGGGATGTGGTGATGAGGAGAGCCGCGCCCCAATCCGGGTTCAGCTAAGCCGTTCGCCGCGAACCTTTACGATCGCGTCCCACGCTTCGTCCCAAGCCCGCTGGCTCAACTTTACGCGAAATTCCAGGAATTTGAGGTCAGGCATTCCATCGTCTGCGAGTGCCTGCCTTAGTGCCAAGAGTATGCTCTGGCAATCTTTCCTACTCGCATTGATGACGACGTCCAGATCATCATTGTCAGCCCAATGCGGATTATCGAATGCGCGCGCACGTGCTCGCTCGACAGTGCAATCAACGAACTGTTTGGATTGCGGATAATCATTTGTTGATGCGAAATGCACTCGAGGCGTGGTTTGGCAGGAGCACAAGCACAGCATCAGGGATAACAACGCACTCGATGCTCTCTGGCCAACAACTATCAAACAAAGCTCCCGCAGGAATAGAAAAAATTCGGCGCGCAACGCAAGGCAGTCTGCCAGCAAGTGCAGATTATGCAAGCAACTGTGGAGTCGGGCTTCTTCCGGACGGCGAGGTACTGAGGGACGTCAGCTGGCAAGCGTCAACAAGTGGCGGAAGCCGGCGATGCTGCGCGCAGGGGAAATCGGCTGGGACCGCCGGAACGCTCAGGTTACAAATGGCATGATATCCACACCATCACCGGGAAACACCGTGATGTGCGGGTGATCCTCGAAGAGGCGTGCGGCGGCATCAGCGGTTTCCGCCTCGACCACCAGGTAACCGCAGAACGGGTTTACGGCTTTGGCTACCCCGTCCTTGGTCACGCGGGTCGTTTTCCCGACCATGCCGCCACGATCGAGGATGAACGCGGCATTTCTGGCTTCCCACTCGGCCCACCGCGCTATGCCGATGGCATCGATTGCATCTTGCTCAGCTTTCGGCAGCTTGCGAAAGGACGTGAGATCTTCGGGTTTCATCGTGTAAACGGCAAGAAAACGGGGCACTGGCGCGTTCTCCATGGTTCTGATTGCCGGTCAGCTTACACGTCCAAGAGTGCGTTGTCCGTAGATGATCGCCTTCGGTCAAAGCCAACGAGCGGACCGTGGCGGACATCCATTGCGCGCGGTGACCACGCCCCGAAACAGCGGTTGCTTCGGGGCGTTGGCGATCAGGCCGCAGTCTTCGTCGTGTCGCTCGAAGCGCTCTGTCTCGCGGCCAGGTGTGACTTGAAAAAGGGAACCAGCTCATCGAGGGCTTTCGCAACAGGCTCCGGCTTGTCGTAGAGATCGTAGTGCGACCAGTGTTCGAGCGAGACAAGCCGCCGATCCGCTGATGCTGTTGCACGGCCGTAGATTTCCATGCCGTCGCGATAGGCTCCGAACGCACCGACCTTCTCACCTATGACCACCATGACCGGCTGGGTCAGAAGGGTTTCCGCAAAGGAAAAGGCATCCCATGCGAGCGTCTTCCGCGCGTGTGAAAACAGCATTCTCGTCCAGCCGCCGGGCTGTTGGCCGCGAGCTGTCTTATAGTAATCGGTCGCCTCGAACACGTCCCGCTCGGTCAATCCGTTTTTCTTGGCGGCATCGAGGCTTGCCGGCAGCAGTTCGTTGACCTGCAGATCACCACCCCGTGCCTCCCTGGTGCGTTGAGCGGCCATGGAAGCAAGTGCGCCAAGCGGATTGTATCCGCTGAAGCCTTCCCGGAAGAGCCGACCGATATTGACGCCGGTGATGCTCACGACCGCTTTGATCCGCTTCTCGGTCAAGGTCGCATTGATGGCATACCCACCTCCGCCGCAGACCCCGAGAACACCGATGCGGGTTTCGTCGATGTAAGGCAGGGTCACTGCGTAGTCGATCACCCTGCTGACGTCTTCGACGCGCTGTGTGGGGTCCTCGATCCAGCGCGGCGACCCGCCGGAGTCCCCCTGGAAGCTCGCATCATAGGCAATGACGACGAAGCCCTGCTGCGCCAGCGCCTTGCCATAGACATTCCCGGAAGTCTGTTCCTTGCAGCTTCCGAACGGGTGGATGCTGACGATTGCCGGATACTTTCCGCTTTCGACAAAGTCTGGCGGAAAGTGAATGTCGGCTGCGATATGCCAGGCCATGTCGGCATTTTGAATTCGAACGTTTTTCATCTTCGTTCTCCGGATGTGGGGAGCGCCGCGCTTGAAAGTGTCTGGGTAGAAGGCGCGCGCTTCGGGCTTACTCTGCAGCTACCTTGGAGGCGGATGATCCTCTGAGCGTGCGATCGAAGAAGGGAGCAAGGACGGATACCGCCTCGTCGACGTACTTCTCCCCATCGTAGAGTTCCATGTGGTTCGCGCCTTCGACGATGTGGAGCTTCTTGTCCTTGGTTGCCGCGCGGCTGATGAGGTCATCACTCATCCACTTGCTGCCCGCCTTGCTGCCTGCGACGACCTGCAGCGGCTGAGTCAGATAGACCTCGGCCATATGATAGGCGTCGTAGGTGATGATCTGGTTCAGGCTACGCAGCGTCGCAAAGCCGGGAGCGGTCGGGCATTCCGCGCGGGCCGTGTGGTAGTATTCCCAGGCCTGGCGCAGTTCCTCGTTCGGCGCATCTTCCTCCTTCAACGGAGCAAGCGGCATCTGGCCTTTCTGGGCGCTGGCCGCATCAGCTGTGCGCGCGTTTGACCCGGCCTCGATATAGGGAAGAGCGTCGATGTCCCTGACGTTGTTCTCCCAACCATTGCGAAACATCGAGCCGATATTGACAGCGCTGACCGTGCCGATGGCCTTGATGCGGCGATCCTGGATCGCGGCGTTGGCGGTGTAGCCGGCACCCGCGCAGATGCCCATCGCGCCGAGGCGATCCTGATCGATATAGGGAAGCGTCGTCAGGTAGTCGATGACGGCACTGACATCCTCGGTACGAATATAGGGGTTCTCGAGCTGGTGCGGTTCGCCGCCGCTTTCTCCCTGATAGGAAGCGTCATAAGCGATCGTCACGAAGCCGGCCTCGGCGAGCTTGCGGGCGTAGGTCCCGGCTGTCTGTTCCTTCACGCCGCCGCCCGGATGGGAGACGACGACTGCGGGATACTTGCCGCCTTCGCTGAACCCTGCGGGGAAATTGATGAACGCCGACATGGTGATTCCAGGGTTGTTCGAGTTCACGAAACTGATCTTACCCATTGTCATCTCCTCTTGTTCTGATCTGGCTGTTGCCGCGCCAGCAGCGGATGACTGGAAATATACCGCCGCCACACCTATCATTCCATGATAGAGAAATGCATGAACCTATCACTGAGGTGATCAATGGATCGACAGGACATGGCAGACCTGACGGCGTTCGTCGTCGTTGCCGATGAACGGAATTTTACGCGGGCAGCGCTGAAACTCGGACTATCGCAGTCAGCGCTCAGCGGGATCGTGCGCCGTCTGGAGGAACGGCTGGGTGTCCGGCTTCTGGCGCGAACCTCTCGCAGCGTCGCGCCAACCGAAGCGGGCGAACGACTGGTGCAGACACTGACGCCGATGCTGCGCGAACTTGACCAGAGCTTTGCCGACCTGAGTGAGTTCCGGGATCGGCCAGCCGGAATGATCCGCATCACCTCGGTCGAGCACGCGGCGAAAACCATCATTCGACCGGCGCTGACGCGATTGCTGACGAAGTATCCCGACATCAATGTCGAGGTGATCGTCGACTATGGTCTGGTCGATGTCGTTGCCGAGCGCTTTGATGCCGGGGTCCGGCTGGGCGAACAGGTAGCCAGGGACATGATCGCGGTGCGCATGAGCCCGGATGTGCCGATGGCCATCATCGGCTCATCTGCCTATTTCGAAAAGCATCCTGTTCCAGAAAATCCCGAGCAACTGATCGAGCATCGAGCGATCAATCTGCGCCTTCCAACAACAGGCGTCCTGAATGCGTGGCGGTTTATCGAGCGAGGGCGCGAGGTCAGGGTGCGGGTCGACGGGCCGTTGGTCTTCAACACGATCGACCTGATCCTCGATGCCGCAGTTGACGGGCTGGGGCTGGCATATATGCCGCTCGACCAGGTGACGGAACATCTCGCGAGCGGCCGTTTGATCAGGGTGCTGGCGGACAGCACGCCGCCGCTCCCAGGTTATCACCTGTATTACCCGAGCAGACGGCACGCTTCCCCTGCGTTCAGTCTCTTCGTCGAAGCCGTGCGATTCCGGGCATGAAGGCTGATGTCCGCGTGTGCCACTGACGAGGCTTGAGGACAGGAGTTGATTGCTAACTCTCGAAATGAGAGTACACTAACGATTGTCGGTCCCCATTTTTCGGCTGAGACCGCTTGGGAGATTATACGTGCTCTTGCCCAACTGGAGAGCCCGTCATGTCGCTTTTCAATCTTGTTCCCGATCACCACGACCTTCAGATGCTGAGCGATATCGTCCGCCACTGGTGTAACGACCATGGTGTTGCTCCGGATTCCGAACGCGGCCGGGCGGCAATGTGCGCCGTCGTTGACCGGGCAATGGCCGGCGAGAAGTCGCCTGTCGCCCTTTCAGAAGCGATCAATGCGGCCAACGTTTAAGGCGTGGCGGCTGGCCGCCCTTAACCGCCGTGCGTTCTTGAGCGCCGCGAAGCCCCTTCCATCAGGGATGAGTGGAAGAGCCATGGAGCGCCTTCGCCACCTCGAACAATTGCGGGACGGCCGGATTGTTCGAGGTGGCGGAGGCGCAAAGCACGATATCGAACTCCGGGGGATCGGCGATCGGCCTGGAGACCAGGCCCTCGGCCAGATCCGAGCACAGTGATTGCGGGATCAGTGCAATGCCGAGGCCTTCGGCGACGAGCCGGATGATGGTGTGCTGCAGGCGCGGTTCGAGCGCGAAATGCGGGACGACGCCTGCGGCCACGCAGTAGTTCCTGATGGCATCGCGCAGGGTTGGCGTTACGCTTGCGGGCGCGGCGATCAATCGTTCGCCTTGCAGATGCCTTGGCTCGACCTGTTCGGCCCGCGCCAAGGGATGGTCGGCAGGCACAATCAGGCGGAGGCGGTCGCGGGCGAGAAGTGCCGTGCGCAGGTGCGGCGCGGGACTGCCGCCGAAGGTGACGGCGGCGTCAAGGCGGCCTTCGATCAGCATTTCCTCGATATCGGTCGGTATGCGTTCCTCAAGCACGAGGCGTACATCCGGCCGCGTCTTGGAATACAGCCGCACCAGCGCCGGCACGACGCTGTAGGCGGCGTTCATCATGAAGCCCAGCTTCAGCTCGCCCTTTACGCCCGATGCCACCAGCTGCACGTCGCGGCAGGCGGCGTCGAAATGGGCAAGCACGGCGCGGCACTCTTCGAGGAAATGCTTTCCGGCCGCCGTCAGCGCGACGTTGCGGGAGTTGCGTTCGACAAGCCGGGCGCCGAGGCTGCGTTCTATCCCGGCAATCTGGCGGCTGAAGGGCGGCTGGCTCATGTTCATGCGCGCGGCGGCATGGCCGAAGTGCAGCGTCTCGGCCAAGGCCACGAAATAGCGCATGTGGCGCGTATCCACTCAATACCTCCAAGGCATCAATCAGCCACCAAACCGACATTGGATTATCTTGATCTCAGGCGGTAGACAATGGTCTTTGAAACCTGAGTGCCTCCCATGCTCACCAATCTCATGATCGTCCTGCCGATCTTCGCCCTGATACTGACCGGATGGATTGCGCGGAAATCCGGCGCGCTCGGCCCGAACGCGACGCGCGAGGTCAACCGGCTGGTGGTCTATCTGGCGCTGCCCGCCCTGCTCTTCGACATCATGGCCAATGCCAAGCCTTCGCAGATCTGGCAGCCCGGCTTCATCCTGGCGTTTACCTCGGGCTGCGCCATCATCTTCGGGGCGACGCTGTGGTGGCGGATGGCCAAGGGGCGGCAGCTGGCCGATGCAGCGATCGACAGCCTGAATGCGAGCTACGCCAACACCGGCTTCGTGGGTTTTCCGCTGGTGCTGTCGCTGGTCGGCGATTCCGGCATGGCGCCGACGCTGATCTCGACGATCCTGACGGTCTGCGTGCTCTTCGCGGTTGCCATCGTGCTGATCGAGGGCGGACTGCAATCGGAGACACGGCGGCGTGATATCGCGACGAAGACCTTCGTTTCGCTGGCCAAAAACCCGCTGCTGATCGCGCCCGTGCTCGGTGCGCTGTTCATGCTCTCGAGCGTGCCGCTGCCGGCGCCCATGCATTCCTTCCTGAAGCTTCTCGGCGGCGCGGCCTCGCCCTGCGCATTGATCGCACTCGGCCTGTTCCTGGCGGGTTCGAAAGCGGGCGCTGCCACCGAGCGGGCAGCGACCACAAGCATTCTCGTCGGGCTCAAGCTGATCGCGCAGCCTGCCGTGACCTGGATCATCGCCGGTCCGCTGCTCAAGCTGCCGCCGGTTGCCGTTCATACCGCCGTTCTGCTTGCGGCGCTGCCGACCGGCACCGGGCCGTTCATGCTGGCGGAGTTCTACGGCCGGGAGGCAAGCCTGACGGGGCGGGTCGTGCTGGCCTCGACGGTGCTGTCGATCGCGACGATCTCGGCCTATCTCGCCATCGCCGGGCAGTGATGCCCTACCCGATTTCCAGCAGCAACGCCCGATGGTCGGAGACCTCGGGCTGGGCCACCGGATCGAACACACTCACATCAACATCCGGCGTCACCAGCATGTAGTCGGCGTAGCGGCCTTCCTTGGTGTAGTGCGACGTCCTTGTATCGGTATGGCCGCGGGAGGTGACCAGCTCGGTGAGGCCGAGTTCGGCGAGCGTCGTGAACGTCGCGCTGTCAGGCAGAAGGTTGAGATCGCCGCAGACGACCAGCCGTTCGCCCGGGCGCCAGATGCGGCGGATCAGCGAGACCAGCGATTGCGCCTGGGCGTGGCGGGCCGGTGTGTCACCCTTGCCGGCAAGGTCGCGCAGGCCGTGCAGTTGGGCGATGGTAATGGGCTGGCTTCTCGCGTAGTCGAAGAGCCTGAGGCAGTGGGCGTTGCGCGGGCGCGGATGCTCGCCGTAGCCATCGCCGGAGAAATCGCCATGCACGAAATCCATTGCGTGGCCGACGATCGGATAGCTGTTGCGCACGAAGGTGGCGAGGCCGAATTCGGACCAGACCTGCCGATCGCCATCGAAGAGCGTGCCGCGCGCCGTCGGCGCAAAGAAGGCGTCGTGATGGGGAAGGATCGCCTTGATCTCATCGAAGAGATTGGCGCGCTGCGGCAGGATGTGGCTGCCATCGCGATACTCCAGCCAGTCCGAGGTGACGCCCACCGAACGGGTCACTTCCTGCAGGCAGAGGACGTCGGGATCGGCATCGCGAAGATAGCGGATCAGCGGCTCGTGGAGCTTTCCGCCCCAGGCATTCAGCGAGATCACGCGCACCGCAGCCTCCTCAGGCGTTGATTCAAGCGCTTGCCGGATTGATTCACGCTCACGCTATATCCTGTTGATTTCATAGGCCATGCCAGCGAACGCTATGCGTCCTTGCAGTGCGGTTGCCGGCAAGCTTACGCGGTATCCCTCAGCTGAAACCGTAGGCGGCGCGCGCTTCGAGACAGGCACCGTCATTCGGCATGCAGGCCCGGCAGATATCGGGCCGGATATCGTAGACCATGCAGGACGTGCTGACGCCGACGCTGCCCGACAGCGCCGAGCAGCGGTCGCAATCCCAGCGCATACCCTGCTCGTCGTCCGCCACGAAGTGCCGCGGCAGCTCGTCCAGCTCCTCGTCGGTCTCCGTCGAAAATCGCGGCAAGCTGGCGTCGTAGGCGCAGCAGGCGCCGCAGGTCTGGCAGTCGAAGTCGGTGGTTGCGGTGAGGGAGATTGCGGTCGGGGGCACGGCGGCCATGGGCATTCTGCTTTCCAATGTCGAGCGGCGCATGATGCGCCATGACTGTGGCCGATTTGCCGCCGCCTCTACCGCTTCTTGAACGGCTCCATGCCCTTGCGAGCAAGCTCATCGGCGCGTTCGTTTTCAGGGTGCCCGGCGTGGCCCTTGACCCAGTGCCATTTGACCTTGTGGCGCTGGTTGGCGGCATCGAGCGCCTGCCAGAGTTCGCCGTTCTTCACCGGCTTCTTGTCAGCCGTCTTCCAGCCGTTCTTCTTCCAGCCGAAGATCCACTTGGAGATGCCGTCCATGACGTATTTGCTGTCGGTGTGGAGATCGACTTCGCAAGCGCTCTTCAGTGCCGTCAGCGCCGAGATGGCGGCCAGCAGTTCCATGCGGTTGTTGGTCGTCTCCGCCTCGCCGCCGCAAAGTTCCTTCTCGACCTCGCCATAGCGCAGCACCGCGCCCCAGCCGCCGGGGCCGGGATTTCCGGAGCAGGCACCGTCGGTGTAGATTTCGACGTGCTTCATGCGGAGAGCCCGTATTCGGCGGCGCTGGCGATCTGGCGGTGGAAGCGCAGCTTGCGCAGGTATTCCAGCGGATCCTTCTTGGTGACCATCGCGCCCTCAGGCGTCGTCAGCCAGTCGTAAAGCCGGGTCAGGAAGAACCGTAGTGCCGAGCCGCGCGCCAGGATCGGAAGTGCTGCCAGTTCCGCTTCGCTCAGCGGGCGCACGCTCTGGTAACCCTCCAGCATCGCCATGCCCTTGGTGATGTTGTAGGCGCCATCCTTCTCGAAGCACCAGGCGTTCAGGATGATCGAGACGTCGTAGGCCAGCAGGTCGTTGCAGGCGAAATAGAAATCGATCAGGCCGGACAGATCGTCGCCGAGGAAGAAGACGTTGTCGGGGAAGAGATCGGCGTGGATGACACCCGAGGGGAGATCCTTCGGCCAGTGGGCGGCGAGGAAATCGAGCTCGGTGCGGACCTCGTTCTGCAGGCCCTTTTCCACCTCGTCGGCGCGCGCTTCGGACTTGTCCCAGAGCACCTTCCAACCATCGACCGACAGCGCATTCGGACGCTTCAGCTCGAAGCCTTCACCGGCGACGTGCATCTGTGCCAGCGCCTTGCCGACTTCGCGGCAATGCCTGGCTTCCGGCTTGCGCAACCACATGCCTTCGAGGAAGGAGATCAGTGCGGCGGGGCGACCTGACAGGGTGCCGAGCAATTCGCCATCCTTGCGCGGCAGCGGTAGCGGGCAGGACAGGCCGCGAGCCGCAAGGTGCTGCATGAGACCGAGGAAAAAGGGCAGATCGTTCTTCTCGACACGCTTCTCGTAAAGCGTGAGGATCAGCGGGTCTTTCGACGTGTGCAGCAAGAAATTCGAGTTCTCGACGCCCTCGGCAATGCCCTTGTACGAAAGCAGCGTGCCGGTGTCGTATTCCGTCAGGAACCACTTCAAATCGTCTTCTGAAATATCGGTGTAGACTGCCAAGGCGGGCTCTCGTTCTCGGGTTGGGTGGTCGCTCGGAGATGATACCCCCTCTGCCCTGCCGGGCATCTCCCCCTCAAGGGGGGAGATCGGCAGATGGTGAGGGTTTCCCCAAGCAATTGATGTGGAGCGAGCGGTTTCCCCCTCCGACGGAACACTACCCGTTCACCCAGGCCATATCCTCATGCGTCAGCTCGATGTTGCGCAGTTCGCGGTTGACGAGGAAATGCTCGTTTTCCTGAACCGTCTCGGCGAGTTCGACCTTGGCGTCGAAGCGGGCGCGGAAGGCCTCGATGATCTCGTTGACGATGACTTCAGGCGCCGACGCGCCAGCTGAAAGGCCAAGCGTCGAGATCGGGCCGATATCATCCCAATCGAGCTCCGAGGCACGTTGCACCAGAAGCGACTTCTTCGCCCCTGCCCTCAAAGCAACCTCGACCAGACGCTTGGAGTTCGACGAATTCGGAGCGCCGACGATGATGAAGAGATCACAGCCGGGGGCTGCCTGCTTCACCACTTCCTGGCGGTTGGTCGTCGCGTAGCAGATCGAGTCGGCGGCGGGTGCCGTCAGATTGGGAAAGCGCTCGTGCAGGCGCGTGATCACGCCCGCAGTGTCGTCCACCGAAAGCGTCGTCTGCGTCACGAAGCCGAGATTGTCGGGATCGGCGGGCTCATAGGCGTCAGCGTCCTCGATCGTCTCGATGAGGGAAACGGAGCCTTCAGGCAGCTGGCCCATGGTGCCGATCACTTCGGGATGGCCGGCATGGCCGATCAGGACGACGTGGCGACCAAGCTTGTTGTGGCGCATCGCCTGCTTGTGCACCTTGGAAACCAGCGGGCACGTGGCATCGAGATAGAAGAGATTGCGGGCGCTGGCGTCTTCCGGAACGGATTTCGGCACGCCATGCGCAGAAAAGACCACCGGCTGGGCGCGATGCTCTTCGGGGATCTCGTTCAGCTCCTCGACGAAGACAGCGCCCTTGGCTTCAAGGCCTTCGACGACGTATCTGTTATGGACGATCTCGTGGCGGACGTAGACAGGCGCACCATAGGATTTCAGCGCCAGCACGACGATCTGGATGGCCCGGTCGACGCCGGCGCAAAAGCCGCGCGGTCCGCAGAGCCTGATCGTCAAGGGAGGTTTCGCCGCAATATTCATGTCTGTTCCGGTGTGTGCAGATAGGGCTCTCTAGCCCAATATAAGCAGGAATTGAAGCGATACTATTGCGCCGGACCTCGTCTGCGGAAGCGAGCGACCAGAACGATGACAAGAAGCGTTGCCGCAAGCCCATACCATGTGAAGGCATATTGCAGGTGGTTGTTCGGCAGATCGACGTCGGTAACGCCGCCAATCGGCATCCCTTTCGGGTTGGGGGTATCGTCCGCATCGACGAAGAATGGGACAACCTTGGCGCTGTCGAGCTCGACGCTGGACGCCATCACATCGAGGTCCTTCCAGTAGAAGATGTTCTTGACGATATCGTTATCTGGCACCACCCAGGACGGCTTGCTCGGCAGCTTCGCGCGGGCGAGACCGGTCACCGTCTGCTGATCGGTGAGCTGACCCTGCATGCGCATTTCCGGTTCCTTGTTGTCGTAAGGAACGAAACCTCTGTTGACAAAGAGATAGCGGCCGTCGGCCAGCTGCAGTGGCGTGTAGACATAGAAGCCCGTCTGGCCGTGCCAGGTGGCGAAGAAGTGCCGTTCCTTGCTGTTGACGTACTCGCCGCTGACGGTGATGTGGCGATAATCGACGTCTTCGCCCTTGGCGGCCAACGCTTCTATGTCGGCAAGCGATGAAGGCGGCGCCTCCCGGCGCTCGGTGATATCGGCCAGCAGCTTCTCTTTCCACTCGAGGCGTTCGACCTGCCAGGTGCCGAGCGAGACAAGAATCGCGAGCGCAATGAGCACCGCGATGCCCGTCAGCACCGACCGCTTTCGGCGTGGCGCCGAACCAAGAAATTCAGTCACGGGAAAGTCGCCCCTCGCTGGCGTTATGGCGATATTGCATCGCGATCAGGATGCCCTTGCACCAGCGCAGGGCCAGCAAGGAGAGAACAATGGTGAGCGGACCGAACAGGAGGATGTGCAGCCAGATCGGCGGCGCATAATTGACCTCGAGCCACAGCACCGAGCCGATGACGATGAAGCCGACGATCAGAATGACGAACACCGCGGGACCATCGCCGGCGTCGGCGAAATCGTAGTCGAGCCCGCAGGCGGCGCAACGCGGCTGCAGCGCCAGCAGGCCATTGAACAGCTTTCCCTGGCCACAGCGAGGGCAGCATCCCCGGATGCCTGTCTTCACCGGATCGACCGGCGGGAAATGCGCGCTGTCCTCGTTCATGCTATCCTTCGAAATGCCTGTGGCCAACCGGAGCCCCGCCTTAACTCACCCATAAAGTATTCGCAGAACGAAGGGAAATCCCTGCGCTCTTTCGCCCCAGCGATTCGCGCCAAACAGAAGAAGAAAACTGATGACATACGACAGCTCGGCCGGACAGATCTTGATCCTGAACGGTGCTCCGCGTAGCGGAAAGTCGTCGATCGCGAAGGCGATCCAGGAGCATTTCGACGGCCCCTGGATGAACCTCGGCGTCGATGCCTATAACGGCATGACGCCGGAGCGCTATCTGCCCGGCATCGGGCTGCGGCCGGGTGGGGAACGCCCGGATCTCGAGGAGATGGTGCCGTTTTTCTATGCCGCGCTCTATGAGTCGATCGCCATCCATGCCGGGCTCGGGCTCAATATCGTTGCCGATCTTGGTCATCATGACAGTTACTCCCAGCCGCTTGGCATTCTTGCCGATTGCGCGCGCCGCCTGGAGGGCCTTCCCGTGCTTTTCGTCGGCGTCCGGTGTCCGATCGAGGTCATCATGAAGCGCCGCGAGATCGTCGAGCCCGGCCGCGAGGCCCTTTATGTCAGAGGCGGCGAAACGGATGCGATCCCCGAGCCGGTCCGGCTATGGCAGAAGGAAGTCCATATTCCCGGCATCTACGACATGGAGCTCGATACGGCCGTCTTGACGCCGGCCGAATGCGCCGAGGCCATTCGTCACCAGCTCGATCTCGGCATTCCCCAGCCATCCGCCTTCGAGCAGCTTGCCGGACTGCGCTGAAACAACGAAGCTGGGTGCAGCAGCGCCCAGCTTCGCCAAAACGAGCGCCCTCTACCCCTCGTAAGGGGCGTGAGTATCCCGGCAATAGCTGAATTCCAAATCGGTGACCGGCGTCTTCATGATAGTTGCCAGCACGCGACACATCCGTCGTGGCGGGAGTTCAATAAGACCAAACGGGGGAGCCGAGCTTTCCACTTTACGGTTCACTAGATCGCGGCGCCGACTGAGCGTTATTTGCGGTCACGAACCAGCTTATGCCAACAGCGATTTATTGAGAATGGGCAAAAAACCTGCGGCATGCACCGAGCTCATTTCTTCCGTCCGAAGGGGCGCTTCGGAGAAGCGCGCTCAGGGTTCAGACCGTCTGGGCCGCGATCACTAGGTTTCGTAGGTCCGCGATTGCGTCGAAACCACAGCCAACGCCCACTAAGTGTCCCCAAAACAAATGCCGCGCAAGCGGGCGCAAGTAGCGAACTCAAAAGGATCAGCGGCATCACTACAACTGTGACCACCACCGCAGCCACTATAATTAAGAGATCCAGCCACTCATTGCTTGGAATGCCTGATGCGTCGATGTGCGGGAAAAATGCTCGCAGCGTATAAGGGCCATCAACAAAGAAAATTCGATACGCATCAAGCGCTGCCCAAAGCGCGGCATACCAAGCCACTTTATTCAGGCGGCGCCCCGTATACTCCCTCCTGCTGCTCTCGTGATAAGCTCTATCAGCTGCCAGCAGAAAGACTATGACCGCGCCGATACATAGCACCACGTACCACCCAAATAGCGTATCACCGTGCAAATCCATGGGCCTCGCGGGTTTATGGCTCTTACGACTTTGGCGTCTTCTGCATGTCTAGAAGAACCACCTTTCGCTTTTGACAGACGATACGAAATTCTCGTTTAAGTTGATTTAATTCATCGCTTTCAATTATACCGAAAATTCTGCAGCCGATCCCGAAATAGTGAAAGTATCAGTAGTTTCGGCTGAAAGCCGCCGAAACTAAAAATGCGGAGCCACACATTGGTGACTCCGCATTTGCTTTACAGCGAACCCTGCGACCCGCCTCCATCAGTTCAATAGCGCACCCATCACCCCGCGGCGAGCGGCGCACCCCAGCCGCCCCAGACGTAGATCGAGAAGAACAGGAACAGCCAGACGACGTCGACGAAGTGCCAGTACCAGGCGGCCGCCTCGAAGCCGAAGTGCTGCTTCGGCGTGAAATCGCCACGCAGCGCACGAATGAGGCAGACGACCAGGAAGATCGTTCCGACCAGCACGTGGAAGCCGTGGAAGCCGGTCGCCATGAAGAAGGTCGCGCCGTAGATCGAGTTCTTGAACGCGAATGGGGCGTGGGCGTATTCGTAGGCCTGAACGCTCGAGAACAGGACACCGAGCAGAACCGTCAGCGTCAGGCCCTGAATGAGGCCCTTGCGATCGTTATGCAGCAGCGCGTGGTGCGCCCAGGTGACCGTCGTGCCCGAAAGAAGCAGGATGACGGTGTTGTAGATCGGCAGGTGCCAGGGGTCGAGAACCTCGATGCCCTTCGGCGGCCACTGACCGCCGGTGAAGGCGAGGCGCGACGCCTGGATAGCCTCATGCGGATAAAGGCTTGCATCGAAATAGGCCCAGAACCAGGCAACGAAGAACATCACTTCCGAAGCGATGAACATGATCATGCCGTAGCGCAGGTGCAGCGACACGACGCGGGTATGCGCTCCCTCGTGCGCTTCCTTTACGGTATCTGCCCACCAGCCGTACATGACGTAGAGAACGAGTGCCAGGCCGATGAAGAACAGCCACGGATGCGCCCATTCGATGCCGAAAATGTGCAGCGAGCCGCCATTGATGTAGCGCATGAAGCCAACACCGCCAAACGCCATGATGAAGGCGCCGATCGAGGCCAGCAACGGCCACGGGCTTGGATCGATGATGTGGTAATCGTGATGTTTCTGATGAGCATCAGCCATGTAAGCTATCCCCGGATCTCTTCCTCTCCGCTCCGGCTTAGCCGGAAACGAACCCTCAATCAAAGTTTCTTTTCAAGCTTTCCCGCACCACCCTCGTTCAAGGCCACCGGCTTCGGGCCTTCCTTCGGGTAGAAGGTATAGGACAAGGTAACCGTATGAATGTCCTTCGATTCAACGGCCTTGGTAATATCTGGATCGATGTAGAAAACGACCGGCATCTCGAGCTTCTCGCCCGGCTTCAGCACGGTCTCGTTGAAGCAGAAGCACTGCACCTTGTTGAAGTAGGCGCCCGCCTCGCCCGGCGTCACGTTGAAGACAGCCTGTCCATAGGCTGGCTTGTCCGACTTGTTCACCGCGACGAAATTGACCTGGATGGTCTCGCCGATCCGTGGGTTGACCTCACGCTCGACCGGCTTGAACTCCCATTCGAGGCCGGGCGCGACATTGGCGTCGAAGGTGACGCGCATCTTGCGGTCCAGAATGACTGTCGATGCCTGCTCGACGCGCTGTGTCGTGCCGTTATAGCCGGTCAACTGACAGAACATCCGGTAGAGCGGCACGGCAGCATAGCTCGCAGCACCCATGCCGACGACAAACGACAGGCACATGAAAACCACGGCGCCATTGTTGCGCGGCCTTTTCGGTGTGCTTGGCATCCCGCTCATCTTACATGTGCCCCGACGTGAACTTGACGATGGTGATTGCGTAGAAAAGGATCACCAGCCCGGCGAGAACCAGACCGAGAGCGACATTTCGGTTGCGCCGCGATTTGCGCTGCGCGTCCGTGAGCTTGACCGTATCAATCAAAGCAGACCTCCCGTATGCGATACCAGCACGGCAGCGAGCCGATCGAACATCAGGGCGGAGAAGACGGCGAACAGATAGAAGATCGAATAGGCGAAGAGCTTCTTGGCCGGAACCATCTTCTCATCGCCGTCCGGCATCCGCCAGACGGCGATGGAACAGTAGATGAAGATCGCGCCGAGGGCGGCGGCGACAAGACCGTAGCCGATGCTTGCGAAGCCGAGGACCGACGGCAGAACGCCGCAGATCGCCGTCAGCACCGCATAGAGAACGATCTGGTGCTTCGTGGTGCGCTCACCCGATACGTTCGGCAGCATGGGAACGCCGACCGCCTCGTAGTCGCCCATCTTGAAGAGAGCGAGCGCCCAGAAATGCGCCGGCGTCCACAGGAAGATGATCATGAAGAGAACGACGCTCTCGATCGTCACCGTCCCGGTCACGCAGGCCCAGCCGATCATTGGGGGAAACGCGCCGGCGGCACCGCCGATGACGATGTTCTGCGGCGTGGAGCGCTTCAGCCACATCGTATAGACGACGGCGTAGAAGAAGATCGTGAAGGCCAGGATCGAGGCTGCGAGCCAATTGACGGCGAGCCCGAGGATCGTGACCGAGAAACAGGAAAGAACCAGGCCGAAGGCCAGTGCCTCGTTCGGCATGATGTTGCCGGCCGGGATCGGGCGCTTGGCAGTCCGCGTCATGATGGCGTCGATGTCGGCATCGTACCACATGTTGAGCGCGCCCGAGGCGCCTGCACCGACCGCGATGCAGAGAATGGCAATCAGGCCGATGACCGGGTTGATGTGGCCCGGCGCCACGACCAGACCCGCGAATGCCGTGAAGACCACAAGCGACATCACGCGTGGCTTCAGAAGCTCGAAATAATCGCGTGCGCTTGCTTCCGACAGGCGAAATTCGCCGTCATGAGCAAGAGTTTTGCGATTGCCGATTACTGTCATTATCTCGTCCTGCAAACTTGAAGGCGATCGCCGCACTCTAACATGCGGCGATCGCAATTGCTCGCACCTTACTTGATGCGCGGGAGCTGTTCCCACTGGTGGTATGGCGGCGGCGAAGACAGCTGCCATTCCAGCGTCGTTGCACCTTCACCCCACGGATTGTCACCAGCGACGCGCTTCTTGGCGAAGGCTTCGAAGACGCCGACGAGGAAGATCAGCACGCCGACGGCCGAGATGTAGGAGCCGATAGAGGAAACATAGTTCCAGCCGGCAAATGCATCCGGGTAGTCGATATAGCGGCGCGGCATGCCGGCGAGACCGAGGAAGTGCTGCGGGAAGAACACCAGGTTGACGCCGATGAACATGACCCAGAAGTGCAGCTTGCCGAGGAACTCGTTGTACATGTAGCCGCTCATCTTCGGGAACCAGTAGTACCAGGCAGCGAAGATGGCGAAGACGGCGCCGAGCGACAGAACGTAGTGGAAGTGAGCCACGACGTAGTAGGTGTCATGGAGCGAACGGTCGAGGCCGGCGTTGGCGAGCTGGACGCCCGTGACACCACCAACCGTGAACAGGAAGATGAAGCCGATCGCCCAGACCATCGGCGTGCGGAAGGTGATCGAACCACCCCACATCGTCGCGATCCAGGAGAAGATCTTCACGCCCGTCGGAACGGCAATGACCATCGTTGCGAACACGAAGTAGCGCTGTGCATCGAGCGACAAACCGACCGTGTACATGTGGTGCGCCCAGACGACGAAGCCGACGGCACCGATCGCGACCATGGCGTAGGCCATGCCGAGGTAGCCGAAAACCGGCTTCTTCGAGAAGGTCGAGATGATGTGGCTGACGATGCCGAAGCCGGGCAGGATCAGGATGTAGACTTCCGGGTGACCGAAGAACCAGAACAGGTGCTGGTAAAGGATCGGGTCGCCGCCGCCCTCGGGCACGAAGAAGGACGTGCCGAAGTTGCGGTCGGTCAGCATCATGGTGATGGCGCCGGCGAGGACCGGGAGCGACAGCAGAAGCAGGAAGGCGGTGATCAGAACCGACCAGGCAAACAGCGGCATCTTGTGCAGCGTCATGCCAGGAGCGCGCATGTTCAGGATCGTGGTGATGAAGTTGATCGCACCGAGGATCGAGGACGCACCGGCAATGTGGAGCGCGAAGATCGCAAGGTCGACAGCCGGGCCCGGCGTACCGGAGCTCGACAGCGGCGGATACATCGTCCAGCCGCCACCTGCGCCGTAAGCGCCGGCAGGACCTTCAACGAACATCGACATGATGAGCAGAAGGAAGGCCGGAACGATCAGCCAGAAGGAAATGTTATTCAGACGCGGGAACGCCATGTCAGGCGCGCCGATCATGATCGGCACCATCCAGTTGGCGAAACCACCGATCATCGCCGGCATGACCATGAAGAAGATCATGATCAGCGCGTGCGCTGTGGTGAACATGTTGAACATCTGCTTGGCGCCGTCGATGGCGGCGTCGCCTTCATAGCCGTAAACCATGGCTGCCAGACCGTGGAAGATCTGGATGCCCGGCTCCTGCAGCTCCATGCGCATGGCAACGGAGAGCGCGCCGCCGATGATGCCGGCGATGATCGCGAAGATCAGGTAGAGCGTGCCGATATCCTTGTGGTTCGTCGAGAAGAACCAGCGATTGATGAAGCTCGGCTTGTGCGAGTGGTCGTGGTGGTGATCGTCATGATGATCATGGGCGTGTGCGCCGTGGTCGTGATCATGCGAATGATCGTGTGCGGAAGGTCCAGCCATAGTCCCGTTCCCTCTTCCCTTACTGTGCGACGTTTTCGGCAACATCAACGGTCTTTGCAGGACCATCGGTTGCGGCCATGAGTGCCTTGTAGGCTCCGGGCAGATCGGCTGCGGCTGCGGTCAGCCACTGCTTGTACTTGTCCTCGGAGACGACGCGGATGGCGATCGGCATGAACGCATGATCCTTGCCGCAGAGTTCGGAACACTGGCCGTAGAAGAGCCCCTCACGCTCAGCACGGAACCAGGTCTCGTTCAGACGGCCGGGTACAGCGTCGATCTTCACGCCGAAGGACGGCATGGCGAATGCATGGATAACGTCGGTCGGAGCCGCGGTTACGAGGACGCGCACCGTCTTGTTGACGGGCAGAACCAGTTCGTTGTCGACGGTCAGGAGGCGCGGATAGATCGCCTTGTCTTCCTTGCCGGCGGCTGCGCGGTCGGCATCCTTCAGCAGGAAGGAATCGAACGCGAGCGGGTTTTCGCCAGTTCCTTCGTATTCGTAGTTCCACTGCCACTGCGTCGCGGTCGCCTTGATCGTGACATCAGGATTCTCGGGCAGCGTCAGCTGGGCAGTCAGAAGGTTGAACGACGGCACGGCGAGGAAGAGAAGCACCAGAACCGGTCCCACGGTCCAGGCGATCTCGATCAGCGTGTTGTGGCTCGTCTTGGAAGGCACCGGGTTCGCGCTAGCGCGAAACTTGAGACAGACGACGATCAGAAGAACCAGTACGAAGAGCGTGATCGGAACGATAAACCACAGGGTATATTGTTCGAACCAATGAATGTCCCGCATGATCGGCGTGGCTGCCGGCTGCAACGTCGCCTGCCACGGCTTCGGCTGGTCGGCATAACTGCCGGAAGCAAAAAGCAGACAGACCAGCGCGGTCAGAGCTGCATAAGCCTTCTTAATCACGTTAAAATCTCCCTCGAGCGCTGATCTGCGAAAATTGCGCGCAGAATCCTTGCCATCTCTGCGCTTCAAACCACAGTTTGGCATCCGCCGCAACAGGCCAAAGCATTTGTCTATGCGGCATTTTTGCTTGAAGATGCCTGCCTCAAGCGTCGCGAAACATTCATTGTTTTAATGCTGCACTGCGAAGAGCGAGAGCTTCGACTGGCAGAAGGAAACAACATTCCTAGGCAAACGTCCCATTTCCGCCGTAGTCCCCGGCTTTTCAGCCAGTAGGGCTTTTCATTTCGAGCGACGGGCCCCAACTTAACCGCACTGATTCGAACTGCAGAGGTTTTCATGGGTTTCCGTTCCCTCGCACGGCCATTCTCGCTGACGGCGTGCATTGCGGCCGCAACGACTGCTCCCGCATTTGCGCAGCAGCCCGCGCCGGCGCAGCCTGCGCCAACACCTCCGGCATCGCAGGCGACACCGGGACAGACGCAGCCACAGGCTCCGGGCACCGTCAGATCGAACCATGGCGCCTGGTCCGTGGTGTGCGACAAGCCGGCAGGCGCATCGGCCGAGCAATGCGCGCTCATGCAGAACGTCATCGCCGAAGATCGTCCGGAAGTCGGCTTGTCGGTTGTTGTCCTCAAGACGGCTGACCGGAAATCCAAGATCCTTCGCGTTCTCGCCCCACTCGGCGTTCTGCTGCCGAACGGACTCGGCCTCAATGTCGACGGCAAGGATATCGGCCGCGCTTACTTCGTGCGCTGCTTCGCTGACGGCTGCTACGCAGAGGTCGTGCTGGAAGACGAACTGCTGAAGACCTTCCGCAGCGGCGCAAGCGCGACGTTCATCGTCTTCCAGACCCCCGAGGAAGGTATCGGCATTCCTGTCGATCTGAAGGGCTTTGCCGAAGGCTACGACGCCCTCCCCTAATCATCGGGCCTGACCCTGGGCCTGATCTCCCGATTTTCGGGGCTTGCTCGAACCGTCCACCGGACCTACATCGGCTGGAAGCATTCCTGCTTCAGCGGAGCATAAAGACATGAATACCGATCTCCTCACGCTTTTCGATGCTGACGAAGCGAAAGTGCGCTCGCTCGTTGCCGAGGCTCTTTCGGGCGCCGACGACGGGGAGCTCTACATCGAACATGCCCAGGCGGAATCGCTGATGTTCGATAACGGCCGCCTGAAGGGCGGCAGCTTCAATACCGAACAGGGCTTCGGTCTGCGTGCCGTTGCTGGCGAGGCGGTTGGGTACGCACATGCGGGCGATCTCTCCGTTGCGGCCCTGAAGCGCGCTGCCGACGCCGTCGGCGCGGTGACCCGTGGCTATGCCGGCAGCTATGCCGCCGCCCCTCAGGGCACCAACAAGAAGTTCTACGGCGACGAAAATCCGATCGGCACCCCGACCTTTGAGCACAAGGTGAAGGTGCTGCAGGACATCGACGCCTATCTGCGCGGCAAGGACGACAAGGTTCGCCAGGTTACCGCTTCGGTGGCCGCAAGCTGGCAGGTCGTCGATATCCTTCGCGCCGACGGGCATCGCGTTCGCGATATCCGTCCGATGACGCGCATCAATATTTCCGTGGTCGTCGGTGAAGGCGATCGGCAGGAATCGGGCTCCTATGGCAGCGGCGGCCGCATCGGCTTCGGCGATTTCATTACCGAAGGCAGCTGGCAGCATGGCGCTGATGAAGCGCTGCGGCAGGCGCTGGTCAATCTCGAAGCGATCGATGCGCCTGCTGGCACGATGGACGTCGTTCTCGGCGCCGGCTGGCCCGGTGTCATGCTGCACGAGGCCGTTGGCCACGGCCTGGAAGGCGACTTCAACCGCAAGAAGACATCGGCATTCGCCGGGCTTCTCGGCCAGATGGTGGCTGCACCCGGCGTCACTGTCGTCGACGATGGCACGATCGATAACCGTCGCGGCTCGATCACGATCGACGACGAAGGCACGCCCTCGGCATACAACGTGCTGATCGAGAAGGGCAAGCTGGTCGGCTACATGCAGGACCGCCAGAACGCGCGCCTCATGGGCATGGCACCGACGGGCAACGGACGCCGTCAGGGCTACGCGCATGTGCCGATGCCGCGCATGACCAACACCTACATGCTCGGTGGCGACAAGACGCCTGAGGAGATCATCTCCTCCGTCAAGAAGGGCATCTACGCCGTCTCGTTCGGCGGCGGTCAGGTCGACATCACATCGGGCAAGTTCGTGTTCGGCTGCACCGAGGCCTATCTGATCGAGAACGGTAAGATCGGAGCGCCCATCAAGGGCGCCATGCTGATCGGCAACGGTCCTGAGGCCATGAAGCGCGTTTCGATGGTCGGCAACGACATGAAGCTCGACACCGGCATCGGCAACTGCGGCAAGGCAGGCCAGTGGGTTCCGGTCGGCGTCGGCCAGCCACACCTCAGAATGGACCAGGTGACGGTCGGCGGGACGAAAGCATAAAGCGACCATGACGCCAGTGAACGAGATCACCGTCCGAGCCTACCAACCTGTCGACAGGGATGGCGTGATCTCGGTGATCCTGCCGATCCAGCGGGAAGAATTCGGGATTGCCATCAGCGCGGCCGACCAGCCGGATCTTGCGGCGATCCCCGATTTCTATCAGTCCGGCAAGGGCCAGTTCTGGGTCGCGGTCCGCGAGGGTGAGATCGTCGGGACGCTCGGGCTGAAAGACATCGGCAACGAACAGGCGGCGCTGCGCAAGATGTTTGTCGCATCAGGCGTTCGCGGTCGGGAATATGGCGTTGCCGCCGCCCTCCTCTCCGCTCTTGTCGCGCATTCGACGGCGCAGGGACTTCGGGAAATCTATCTCGGAACGACCGACAAGTTTCTGGCTGCGCACCGCTTCTATGAGAAGAACGGGTTCTCCGAGGTCCGGAAGGATACCCTCCCCCCGGCCTTTCCGGTGATGGCCGTCGATAGCAAGTTCTATCGCCGCGCGCTTTCGGCATCCTGATCGCCATCGGGCCAGAACAGCCACTTGCGTTTGACCGCGGCGGCAAGATCAAGCCCGTTCTGGTGTGCAAACAGCAGGATATGGCCGAGCACGTCGGCGGCTTCATCGGCAAGATCGCGTGAGAGTTCCTCGTCTGATCGCCCCTTACGCCGCCCGCGACCGCGGATGCGGTTCCAGGCCTGCGTAAGCTCGCCCATTTCCTCCTGCAACTTCAGAAGAAACCAGTCGGGATCGCGCTCTATGCCGTTCGCCCCCGCATAGGCGCGGGACGCATCCTCGAATTTGTCGGAAAGTTCACGCAGCATTTTGTTCTCCTTTCGTACTCAGGAGAACGACGATTCCCGCAGGATGTCCAGCCCGATCAGCCGTGATCAGGCAGAAGCATGCAGTCGTAGGAACGCTTCCTCAGCGCGTCGCAGGCTGACGTCGCGGCGTCGCGGCTTTCGAAGCCGACGAAGCGAGCACGGTACACCTTGTTGGCGCCCTTGCCGACGGCTTCGGTATAGGGATTGGCCGACTTCAGCGCAGCGCCACCTTCGGACTTGGCCTGCGCGAGCAGCGCGCGAGCGGCCTCATCGCTTGGCGCGGCCGAAATCTGGATCTGCCAGTCGCCGGTCGAGGCAACCGCACCGAGCGACTTCGGCGCGAGCTTGGCTGATGTGGTGAGCTTGGCTGCCGGTGTCACTGCGTCCAGCGCCGACGGACGCTCCTGCGGAACTGTATCGCCGAGATAACCGAGCGCCTTGGGCGCGAGTTCGCTGCGGGCAATATCGGGCGCGCGGGGCGCCACATCCTCGACGCGGGGCGCCGAAGCCGGGATCGGCAGGTCGCTGTCGTCAGCCGCGGAAGCGACTTCGACCGGAGCGCGGCTGTTGACGCTGGCGACGAGCTTTGCGCCGCCCGACGAGGACGCGCGACCGAGATACTTGTCGAGGAGGCCAGCCATCTTGTCGTCGCGGCTGCGGGCCGTGCGGCCACCGAGCACAACGCCGACGACGCGGCGGTTGCCATCCTTGACGGCGCTGACGAGGTTGAAGCCGGACGCATTGGTATAGCCGGTCTTGATGCCGTCCATACCCTGGTAGCGGTACATCAGATTGTTATGGCCGCGAATGGTGCGGCCGCGGAAATTGAAGCTCGCGGTCGAAAACAGCCGGTATTCGGAGGGATAGTTCTTCATGAGCGCGATCGCGAGCGTGGACATGTCACGCGCCGTCGTCACCTGGCGGGCATCCGGCAGGCCGGAGGCGTTGTAGAAGGTGGTGCGGCTCATGCCGAGCTGGCGTGCCCTCTGGGTCATCAGGCGGGCAAAATTGCTTTCAGAGCCGCCGAGCTTCTCGCCCATTGCAGCCGCGGCGTCGTTGGCCGACTTCGTGATCATGCCGAGGACAGCTTCGCGAACCGTGATGGTCTCGCCGGCGCGAACGCCAAGCTTCGTCGGCGGACGGGAGGCCGCGTATTTCGACACGACGATCGGGGTGTTCCAGCTCATCTTGCCGCGATTGATCGCCTCGAAGGCCATGTAGATGGTCATCATCTTCGTCAGCGATGCCGGATGATTCAGCACATCGGCATTCTCGGACGTCAATACCTTGCCGGTTCTTGCATCGAGGATCAGGGAGGCGCTGCCCGCCATCGCCGTCAAAGGCACCGCAACGACGAGCGTCGCGGTCATAATCGCGGCCAACAGCTTTCTCATGCACTTCCCCTCAAAGAAGGAATGACCCAGTCATTCCGAATTGTCCCGTTCCGCTACAGAAGCCCCAAATGTGGCGCGACTTTGCGGCAACTGATACCATTTTTGTCAAGTTTTATCCTTCATGGTGAAAAAACCGTAAAGCGCCGATCCGAAATCTGGTTGTTCAGCAAGACTTAACCCCCGGTTGGCTAACGTCGGCGCCCAAACGAAACCGGGAGGCCGGGTGACAGGATGGCGAACGCCAGGGCGCTTGCGAAACGAATCGCCATAACCGGCGGCCTGGAGGCCGCGAACCTGCTGCGCGCGACAGGCACCATGCGCAAGGCGCGCGGGCGCGGCGCCATCTTCACGCTGCATCACGTCCGGCCCTACGAAGAAAACGCGTTCGAGCCGAATGCGCATCTGGAGATCACGCCGCAGTTTCTCGATGCCGTTCTGACGCGGCTGAAGCGGGATGGCTACCGGTTCGTGCCGCTTGCCGATGTTCCCGCGCTGCTGTCGGAGAACGACCCGAAGGCCGCGCCTTTCGCCGCATTCACGCTCGATGACGGCTATCGCAACAACCTCGTCTACGCCCTGCCGATCTTCGAGCGCCACGAAGCGCCGTTCACCGTTTTCGTCGCCAAGGGACTTGCGGAGCGGACCCACACCATCTGGTGGGAAACGCTGACAAGGCTTCTGCGCAAGGAGGAGCGGCTGAGCTTCGACTTCGGTCGGGGCCATGAAACGATCGATCTGGAAAGCCCGCTTGCAAAGAGCAGCGCCTTCGCGCGATTTGCCTCCTACATCCACGGCACCGACGAGACAGCGGCCGTCGAGGCAATCGACGCAGCCGCCCGTATGCACGAACTCGACCCCGCCGACATCGTCGACGATCTCGTCATGAGTCCTTCCGAATTCAATCTGCTGGAAGCGAGCCCGCTTGCCTCGCTCGGCGCGCACACCGTCAGCCATCGCGCCATGGCTCGCCTGTCGGACCGCGATGCAGGCGACGAGATGCTGATATCGGCCGATTACGTCGAGGCGATCACCGGGAAACGACCGCAGAGCTTCGCCTATCCCTACGGAACGCGCGAGGCGGTCACCAAGCGGCAGGCGGAGATCGCGCGCGACCTTGGCTTCTCGCTTGCCGTCACCACACAGCCGGGCGTGGTCACGCAGCGTTCGCTGGATGCCATAACCTACCTGCCAAGGCTTTCGGTGAACGGTCTCTACCAGAAGCCGCGCTATGTCTCCGGCTTGGCTTCGGGTATCCCCCTTAAACTCATGCCGTTCCGCTCATGACTCCACCGCGAACTCTGGAGTTTCACCGTAACATCGACGGCGTCATCTATCGTTTTCATCTCGAGCCCACCGACACCGTCAAACCGCGCTACTTGCGCGAAGACGGGTTGGTCTGGATTAGCTTCAATCCAGACTGGGGCTGGGGCACCTGGAGCGGAGACACGACTTCGCCTAGCAGCCGACCGTGGGACGTACCTATTGATCGGCAGGGAAATCTACCGCCGGAAGGTATATGGGTCAGCAGGAAGGCCGACAAATCATATGTCTACCGGCTGGTCCACATCTAGGGATACATCCGCACCTTGGTCCAATCGCCATCGGCCGAGGACCGGCGGAACTCGACGCGATCGTGCAGGCGGAATTTCTGGTCCTTCCAGAACTCGATCGAGACCGGACGGATACGGAAACCGGACCAGTGCGGCGGACGGGGTATCTCACCGACGGCGTAGCGTGCCGTGTATTCGGCCACGGCCTTCTCCAGAGCGAATCGGCTTTCGAGCGGCCGGGACTGCTTCGATGCCCAGGCGCCGATGCGGCTGCCACGGGCACGCGTCTTGTAATAGGCGTCGGCTTCCTCGTCGCTGACGATTTCCACAGGCCCGCGCAGCCGAACCTGCCTGCGCAGCGTCTTCCAGTGGAAACACATGGCAGCTTTTTTCTGTCCCAAGATTTCGTGACCTTTCTGGCTCTCGAAATTCGTGTAGAAGACAAAACCGTCTTGATCGAATCCCTTAAGGAGAACCATGCGGACATTGGGAAGGCCGTCCTCGTCGACCGTCGCAAGCGCTACCGCATTGGGGTCGTTGACCTCGGAGGCCTCGGCTTCCTTCAGCCAGTCGGCGAAAAGATCGAACGGCTCGTTTCGCTCCGTGAAGTCACCGCTTATTAACTCATTTGCCGACATATTAACTCAAATTCCCCGGGTTTATTCGAAATTTGCCCAGCTCTACGCAACTGGACAGGACACAGGGTGGAAGTCATAGCAAAGTCAGATCGTCATACAAAGGGTCTGCTGCGTCAATGCGCGGCCTTCTGCATTGTCGGCTTGGCGATGCTCTCTCTGCCCGGCTGCATGGCCGGCGGACTGGACATGTTCAGCAGCTCAAAAGTCGATCGATCCGTTGCGACGGGAACTGTCCCGCAGCCCTCGCCGACGAGCGATTCACTGTCCGACGAAATGACCGTCGGCAATGCCGTGACCTCGGCCGACATCCAGCGGCTTGAAGGACGCCCGCTTCCCTGGGCGAACGCATCGACCGGCAGCGCCGGGGTTATCGACACCATCGTTGAGAACAGCGATTCCGGCCAGGTTTGCCGGCAGTTCCGCACGACACGGCATTCCTACGTTGGAATTGCCAAGTTCTACGGCAAGACCTGCCTCGTCGGCGGCGGCAACTGGCAGCTGTTGAGCTTCCAGCCGGAAAGCTGATCTCCGCCTTTCCCTTTGGGCTCGCGGCCGACCGTTCAAGATTTAGCAAAAGGCTAACCATTCGGCGCGAAACCGCTGAATGAACGGGCGCGAAATAAGGACTGATTAGCAACTTTACCGGACGATCCCCCCATCAAATGCGCTCATCCCGGCTGGGAAAACCGGGTCGGGCGCACCAGATGAGTTGTGGGGCTTGCGAGCGTGCGGACAGAGGACAGCACGCCGCATCGGATACCGGCGGTTGAGACATGCGCGATCCTTATAAGACCTTGGGCGTCAAGCGAGACGCGGGACTGGATGAGATCAAAGCGGCCTGGCGCAATATGGCCAAGGCTGTGCACCCTGATCACAATCAGGGAGACCCGACGGCGAGCGCACGCTTCGCCGAGGTCGGCCGTGCCTATGAAACGCTGAAGGATCCGAAGAAGCGCAGCCTCTTCGACAATGCCGCCCGCATGGCCGAGGCCAAGAGCAACGAAAATACGATCATGCAGCAGCGGCAGGCCGCTCGCGAAGCCGCCGTGCGCGCCAAGGCAGCGCAGGAGAACGCCGAACGCGTGATGGAAGAGCTTGCCCGCGCCGCAGCGCAGAAGGCAGCCGCAGACGCCGCCAAGCAGCAGCAGACCGGTGCTGCCGAGCCAGCTGAAGAGATGATCGAGCGGATTTTCGGCGCGCAGGCACGCGCTGCGGGTGGCGGAAGCCGTACGGCCTATACCGCCTCCTCAAGAAAGCCGGATGCGGAGCCTGCCGCCGACAAGCCCTCCGACCCCGCCAAGGGCGAGGCCGAAACGACGGCGGAGGATGCGGCAACCGCCTCCATCCTGCAGCCGCTGAGCCTGCTGACATCGCTCGTCCGCCGGTTTACGGGCAGCACGGCGCCCGCGCCTGAAAAGGTACCCGATCTCATCGCCACGGCGACAGTGACCGTCGATGATGTCTTGAAAGGCAGCTGGAAGCTCGTCGATCTCGGCGAAGGCCGCGAGGTCGGCTTCACGCTGGCGCCCGGCACGACCGAGGGGCATCAGGTCCGCTTGAAGGGCCAGGGCCACAAGCTATCAGGCATGCAGCGCGGCGACGCCTTGATCAACGTCCACATCGCGCCGGATACACGCTTCAAGGTTGATGGCTTCGATCTTCATGCCGTCCTGCCGGTCACGATCGAAAACGCGGTTCTCGGGACCGATGCCGAGATCGAGGGTCCGAATGGCCCATTGAAGATCACGGTTCCCGCGTGGTCCGGCTCGGACAAGACCATCCGCATCGCCGGCCAGGGACTGCCCGACGGCACCGGCGGACGGGGCGATCTCGTGGTCGAACTGCGAATAATCCTGTGGGAAAAGCCGGACGATAAGGTCACAGATCTCATGCGAAGCATGAAGAACGGGCTGTTTTTGTGAAATATTGGTGACAAGAGCAACCTTTGTTACGATCCCTAACAGTTGATGATTGCTGCCAATCTTGAACCGATTAGCAGCGTATGCCATAGGCAGGACCGATCAATTTCCTTAGGGGGCGAAATATGGCTCAGGCATCAGGCCTCATGTCAGGCAAGCGCGGCGTCATCATGGGCGTTGCCAACAATCGTTCGATTGCGTGGGGTATTGCCAAAGCTATTCATGCGCAGGGTGGTGAAGTTGCCTTTACGTATCAGGGCGATGCGCTGAAGAAGCGCGTCGAGCCGCTGGCTGCGGAATTGGGCGGAATCCTCGCAGGTCACTGTGATGTCAGCGATGAAGCATCGATCGACGCCGTTTTCGACAATATCGAAAAGGTCTGGGGCAAGATCGACTTCATCGTGCATGCCATCGGCTTCTCCGACAAGGACGAACTGACCGGCCGCTATATCGACACATCGGCGGACAACTTCGCCAAGACCATGCAGATCTCCGTCTTCTCCTTCACCTCGGTCGCACGTCGCGCCGAGAAGCTGATGACGGACGGCGGCTCAATGCTGACGTTGACCTACTACGGCGCCGAAAAGGTCATGCCGAACTACAACGTCATGGGCGTTGCCAAGGCTGCACTCGAAGCGAGCGTGAAGTATCTTGCCGTCGACCTCGGACCGAAGAACATTCGCGTCAACGCGATTTCCGCCGGCCCGATCAAGACACTTGCCGCCTCCGGCATCGGCGACTTCCGCTACATCCTCAAGTGGAACGAGTATAACGCGCCGCTGCGCCGCACCGTGACCATCGAGGAAGTCGGCGATGTCGGCCTCTACATGCTCTCGGATCTGTCGCGCTCCGTCACCGGCGAAGTGCACCATGCCGACAGCGGCTACCATGTCATCGGCATGAAGGCTGTGGACGCGCCCGACATTTCCGTCGTAAAGGACTGATCGCAGTCTTCTGCTGCGTCTTGTTCGCGACCCCCGCTTTCGCGAGAGCGAGCGGGGGTTGTGTGCTTAACGGAGCCACCATTGCTTATTTATGTCGTCAGACACGGTCAGACCGACTGGAACGCGGAACGCCGCCTGCAAGGGCAGAAGGACATTCCGCTGAACGCCATAGGCCGCGAGCAGGCCTGGCAGAATGGTCTCGATATGGCCGAGATCCTGAAGGTCGAGGCAATCCACTTCGATTTCGTCGCAAGCCCGCTCGGACGCACGCGCGCAACGATGGAAATCATGCGCGACGCCATGGGATTGCCGCCAAAAGACTACCGAACGGATGAGCGCCTCGTCGAAGTGTCCTTCGGCGATTGGGAAGGTTCCACGATCAAAGAACTGAAGGCGACGGCGCGCGAACGCGTTGTCGAACGCAATCTCAACAAGTGGGATTTCATTCCGCCGGGCGACGATGCGGAAAGCTACGAAATCATGTCCTGGCGGGTGGCGTCCTGGCTGAACGCGGTCGAGGTCCCGACCGTCTGCGTGACGCATGGCGGAGTGATCCGTAGCCTGTTCAGGACCATCGCAAACCGCCCCAAGGCCGAGGCCGCCGAGGGCGAAATCCCCCAGGACCGCATCTTGAAGATCGACCGCGACAAGGGGCTGATCGACTGGATCTAGAGCCTTTCCGGGCTATATTGAACCATTCTGCCGGGGCAGGTTTTCGACAGGGCAAAGGCGATTGGCGAAGGGCATACCCCTTGGTACGTCCGAGCCGATCGCCTTTGATCCTGGCGGAAAGATGCCCGGCCCTTCGGGTTGGCTGAAACGGGCCGCCTGATCGACCGGCCGGCTTGGCCGTATGCGTTGGCTACGACGCGCGCCGGCCGGTCGACCATCCGACTCCGTTTGAGCCAACAGAATGGTTCAATATAACCCGGAAAGGCTCTAGCCGGCTTTTACTGGACGATATCGAGGTCGTTGATGACGCGCTTGCCGTCAACTTCGGTGTAGAAGACGATAACCTTCACGCCGGCCTTCAGCCCGTCGAAGTTGAACTCCTCGGATGCCTGATAGGTCTTTCCGTCATCCAGCGTCAGGCTGAGATTGTTCATGTCGATGTTCTTGATCGTCGCCTCAACATCAGCGCTTTCGGCAAAGCCGTTGATAGGCGACAAAAAACTCGCTGTTGCCAATAGCGTAGCTATCACGAAGCGCATGACGGCATTCCTTCGAAAACTCGACTCAATCATCCAATTGCGCACAGATAACCCCCTGAATATGGCGAAATTTGCCCAGAAGAATGGCCTTTCCGGCCTCATTGATGAATAGCATTTTAACAATAGTCGACAACCTCCGTTAACAATCGCGAAAGTTGCACATGCAGCCCTTCAAATATTAGGGAGGGGAAATCGTAAATTAACCGCTTCTCTCTACAGTCACGCCAGAGATAGGGAGACTGGGTTTGTTATTCCGCCACATGGACAGAAACAGGTTGCGGCGCGTCATTCGCAAGACCCACATATCCTTTCTGGTATCCAGCGTCGTTGCCATTATCGTCGTGCTTGTGGGCGTTGCGCTCGACCGCGCCAATACTGCCGCTCACCTTCGTGAAACGACTATCCGTACCGAAAACGAGGTCGGCCTGATTCGCGCGCGCGTAACGGCACAGATCAACATGGATATCACCGTGGTGCGCGACCTTGCGAACATGGTCGCGATCAACTCCTCGGCAAACAGTGAAGAGCTCGAGCGCCAGATCAACTGGCTGCTGATCCAGAACCCGCATTTCGTCCAGGTGGTCATTGCTCCCGATTTTACCGTCAGCTCCGTGTTTCCGATGTCGTCGGGGCGCGACAGGCTCGGCCGCGACGTGCGCGAAAGCATGATGCAGCTGCAGCCGGTCGGTCGCTACACCGGCAACCAGCAGGCGCGATTTTATGGCCCTATACGGGGTGCCGACGGCAAGGAAACATTCGCGATCTTCTTTCCGGTCTACGTGAAGGAGAACGGGCAGCGCCGGATGTGGGGCGCGGTGGAGGTCGTGACCGACGCCAACATGTTCTACCAGAACACCGGCCTGCTTCCGGCCCGCAACAGCGAGAACCAGGAAAAGTATCCGCATCTCGATCACCTCGCGATCGCCGTGCGTGACCTCAGCGTCGCCGATCGCGCCTCGACGCCGTTCTTCGGCGATATCGATGTTCTCGGCAAGCAGCCGTTGACCCGGAAGATAAACTTCGCCAGCGGACGGTGGGAAATCGCGGCTGTACCGAAGGCAGGCTGGGAGGCCATTCCGGAGAACCAGCTGACACTGCGCGTGATCATCCTCATCGCCGGTTGCGTCACGGTCATACCGGTGTTCTTCGCCACACTGCTGCTTGGCGAGCGCAACCGCAACATCGCCCGCCTGAAGACGCGCGAAGCCGCGCTGCTGGAGCTATCGCAGCGCCTCGACCTGGCACTGGAATCGTCGAAGATCGGCATCTGGGAGCTGCGCGACGATGGAAGCACGCTGTTCTGCGACGCCCGCGCCGCCGTTCTCCACGGCAAGCCTGCTCTTGATGGCAACTACACGCGAGAAGACTGGCTGGCGACCCTCGTTCCCGAGGATCGCGGAAGCGCGGAACTGAACTCGCTCAGCGAACAGATCGCGACATCGTCATCCTACACGACACAATACCGCGTCCGCCTCGATGACGGTTCGGTTCGCTACCTGCGTTCCGTCGGCTCGCTTTACACCGACGCAACAGGTGCCAGCAAAGTCATCGGCATCGTCTGGGATGTCACCACCGATGCGCTTGCCGCCGAAACGCTGCGCAAGTCGAAGGAAAACAGCGACATCAAGAATGCCGAACTCGAGCTTGCGCTCGACGAACTCTCCTACCGCGAAGCACAGCTGGCCGAACTGTCTGGCAAGCTCGACCTGGCGCTCGATTCCTATCAGTGCGGCATCTGGGAGGCGAGCTTCGATTCGGAACAGGGCGGCTCCTTCTGGGATGATCGCATGCACGAGCTCTACGGACTAGAGCCCAAGGCAGGCTTCATGACCGAGGAGAAATGGCTCTCGTGCATTCTCGAGGAGGACCGCCCTCTCGCCATCGAAAGCGCCCGCCACTTCAAGAAACTCGGCGATCAGCACACATTGGTCTGCCGGGTTCCGACGCCCGAGGGAACGCTGCGCTATGTCCGGTCGAGCGGCAAGGTTCACCAGACGCCGAGCGGCCAGCTGAAGATCATCGGCGTTGCTTTCGACGTCACCGAAGACGCATTGATGACGGCGCAGCTGAAGGCGGCCAAGGACGAGGCGATCGCCAAGAACATCGAACTCGAGATGGCCAAGGACCGCATCGAGCACAACTCTCTGCACGATCCGCTGACCGGCCTCGCCAACCGGCGCAAGCTCGACCTCGCGCTTGAAAGCCTGACGCGCGAAGGCCGGGGCACGCGGCAGAAGTTCGCCATCCTCCATATCGATCTCGATCGGTTCAAGGAAATCAACGACACGCTCGGCCACGCCGCCGGCGATGCCATGCTGGTACACGCCTCGCAGGTGCTGTCGCGCAATCTCGGTCGCAACGACATCGTTGCCCGCATCGGCGGCGACGAGTTCGTTATCCTTTCGCTGCATGCCAGCGACGCCGACATGTCGGCGCTTGCGGGCCGCATCATCGAGGAAATGCGCCAGCCGATCGATTTCCAGGGTTTTGCCTGCCGGTGCGGCGTGTCGATCGGTATCGCGCTTGCCAATGGCGTGCATGTCGATGCCCGCAAGGTGCTGATCAACGCCGACATCGCGCTCTATCGGGCGAAGAGCCAGGGCCGCAACCGCTACCAGTTCTTCAACCACAATCTCCAGGCCGACATCATCAACAACAAGCGGCTGGCGGACGAGATCCTTTCCGGCATCGAGAACGGCGAGTTCACGGCCTGGTACCAGCCACAGTTCAGCGCCCGCACCAACGAGCTGATCGGGGCGGAAGCGCTGGTCCGCTGGAACCATCCTTCCAGAGGCCTGCTGACACCGGACAAGTTCCTGAAGATCGCGGACGAGATCAACGTCGTTCAAACGCTCGACCGGCTGGTCCTCGACGCCGTGCTGCGGGACAAGATGCGCTGGGCGGCGCTCGGCATCTCGATCCCGAAGGTTTCGGTCAACGTCTCGGCCCGGCGCCTGCACGACGAAAGCCTGATAGACTCGCTGCGCAACCTCTACATCCGCCCGGGTGAGATCTCCTTCGAGCTGGTGGAATCCATCTTCCTCGATGAAAGCGAGGATATCGCGGCCCACAATCTCGACCGGATCAAATCGCTCGGCATCGACATCGAGATCGACGATTTCGGGACAGGCCACACCTCGATCGTCAGCCTGCTGAAACTGAAGCCGAAGCGCCTGAAGATCGACCGCCAGCTGGTTCAGCCGATCGTCAACTCGCCGCAGGAGCGGACGCTCGTGAGCTCGATCATCGACATCGCCCGCTCGCTCGGCGTCGAGACCGTGGCGGAAGGTGTCGAGAGCGCGGCACATGCCGCCCTGCTGCATGAGCTTGGCTGCGACCTGCTGCAGGGCTATGCGTTTTCGCCGCCCCTCTCCTACAACGACTTCACGACCGCCGCCGCCGAACAGTCGTGGCGGCTTGCCTCCTAAGGCCGGCGTTCGCTTTTTGTGGAAACAGCATTTCCCGGAACCGCCGTTTCCGCGCAAAGAAAGGCGTTTGCCACCGCGCCTTTTTGGCCTATGAGTGTCGCGCTTTTCAAAGAATGGCGCTGCCGGCGACGATCGGCGCGCGATCCGGTCGGAACATATGTCGCACAATACATTCGGTCACCTCTTCCGCGTAACAACCTGGGGCGAAAGCCACGGCCCGGCTCTCGGCTGCGTCGTCGACGGCTGCCCTCCCGGCCTGCGCTTCAAGCTGGAGGACCTGCAGGTCTGGCTCGACAAGCGCAAGCCCGGACAGTCGCGTTTCGTCACGCAGCGCCGCGAGGCCGATCTCGTGAAGGTTCTCTCGGGTGTCATGTTCGATGCCGACGGCGAAACCATGATCAGCACCGGAACACCGATCTCCATGCTGATCGAGAATACCGACCAGCGCTCGAAGGATTACGGCGAGATCGCGCAGCAGTATCGGCCGGGCCACGCTGACTACACCTACGATCTGAAGTACGGCATTCGCGACTATCGCGGCGGCGGTCGCTCTTCGGCGCGCGAAACGGCAGCCCGTGTTGCCGCCGGCGGCATCGCGCGGCTGGTAGTGCCCGGCGTCAAGGTGCGTGGTGCGCTGATCCAGATCGGCAAGCACAAGATCAATCGCCAGAACTGGGATTGGGATCAGGTCGACAACAACCCGTTCTTCTCCCCGGATCCGGAAATTGTCCCGGTTTGGGAAGAGTATCTCGATGGAATCCGCAAGAACGGCTCGTCGATCGGCGCCATCGTCGAAGTGGTCGCGGAAGGCGTTCCGGCCGGCCTCGGCGCACCGATCTACAGCAAGCTCGATCAAGACATCGCATCGCTGCTGATGTCGATCAACGCCGTCAAGGGTGTCGAGATCGGCAACGGCTTCGGCGCCGCAGAAATCACCGGGGAAGAAAATGCCGACGAGATGCGCATGGGCAATGACGGCACGCCGCTGTTCCTCTCCAACAATGCGGGCGGAATTCTCGGCGGCATTTCGACCGGGCAGCCGGTCGTCGCGCGCTTCGCGATCAAGCCGACGTCGTCGATCCTGACGGAACGACAGTCCATCGACGCCGCCGGCAACAATGTCGATATCCGCACCAAGGGGCGGCATGATCCATGCGTGGGTATCCGCGCGGTTCCGATCGGCGAGGCCATGGTCGCATGCGCGATCGCCGACCACTATCTTCGTGACCGTGGCCAGACCGGCCGACTGAAATAGGAAAAGCCCGCATGTCTTATGACCAGAAACGTGTCGTCGATGCGATCCGCGCTTTCGAGGCCGGCGAAATCGTTGTCGTCGTGGACGATGATGACCGCGAGAACGAAGGCGACCTGATCGTCGCCGCCGTTCACTGCACGCCGGAGAAGATGGCCTTCATCGTTCGCCACACCTCCGGCATCGTCTGCACGCCCATGCCGAAGGAAGAAGCCAAGCGCCTCAACCTCAACGCCATGGTCGCCGAAAACGACTCGGCCCATACAACGGCGTTCACCGTTACGGTCGACTTCAAGCACGGCACGACGACGGGCATTTCCGCCGAGGATCGTACGCTGACGGTGCGCAACCTCGCCAACCCGAATGTCGGCCCATCCGACTTCGTCCGGCCGGGTCACATCTTCCCGCTCGTCGCCCGCGAAGGCGGCGTTCTGATGCGCTCGGGGCATACCGAAGCTGCCGTCGATCTCTGCCGGCTGGCCGGGCTTCCGCCGATCGGCGTGATCTGCGAACTCGTCAACGATGACGGCACGGTTACGCGCGGGCCGGAGGTCGTCGACTTCGCTGAAAAGCATGGGTTGAAGCTCGTCTCCGTCGCAGACCTGATCGCCTACCGCCAGCGCAAGGAAACGCTGATCGAGCTCCACACGAGTTTCGACGTAGAAACGCCGTTCGGCAAGGCCAAGGCGCACAGCTACTCGCTGCCTTGGGATCCGATGCAGCATCTCGCCGTCGTCTTCGGCGACATCCGAGACGGTATCGACATCCCTGTTCGCCTGCACACGGAGAACGTCGCCGAAGACCTGTTCGGCAAGCGTCGTCCCGTCGACCACTACATGAAGAAGATCGCGGAAGAAGGTCGTGGCGTCATCGTCTACCTTCGCGAGGGATCCGTCGGCGTCGGCCACCACAACAACGGCCGGAAGAACCGCACACAGGGCCGCGATACGCACGCCGAAGCGCAGGCGCGTGAAAGCGAATGGCTGGAAATCGGTCTGGGAGCGCAGATCCTCAAGGATCTCGGCGTGACCTCGATCGAGCTTTTGACAACCCGCGAGCGCCACTATGTCGGCCTCGAAGGTTTCGGCATCAAGATTTCCAAGACGGAAATTTGCTGAGGTTGGGCTACGGCATCGGCCTGCCTGATGCGTAGATAGAATTAGGTCGAGCGCCCTGTGCACAGGGCGCTCCAGATCGTGCTGGCAGCGGCCTCAGGCGGCGATGCGCTTGAAGCGGTCGCGAACGTTCTCGATGTAATATCGTCCCGGCGAATGCGAGGTGACCATGGCGACCACCTGGGCTTCGGCCACGCCTTCGAACTGCCGCTCTTCGCCGTTGCTGAGGCAGACGCGAAGCCGGCCGTCCTCCTGGCTGAAATAGACCGCATCGATCAGCGTCGATTTCACCGTCAACGGTTCCATCTTCGCCAGCCGTCCGGCCCGTGTGACGATCGTGGCGGCGCGCGCATCGCGCCGCTTGCGCAGCAGGGCCCTCACCTCACGGCGAAGGCTGTTCAGGGCCGCCAGAGCGGCGAATTTGATGGCTCGTGTTTTCATGCAGCCAACCTACGCAGCCGGCTCTTAAAGAGTTCAAGACAAGCATGGTAAAGCGCGTATCAACATTAATTCTTTGTAATTGCAACGAAATTTCCTAAAATGTCGACTATCGGACAGCGCCGTTCGGCTCCTGCCAACCATCCATCAGAACGACCTGCTCAACACCGGCGAACCTGGCCAGCCGGTCAAGTTCGGCAATCAGCTTGTCGATGCGTCCGGCCGACGGGCGTACACCGGGCTCCAGCCACAGCTTCCTGACATCGAGCGTTCCGCGTTTGCGGTCGGCCTTCATGTCGATGCGGCCGATCAGCCGGTCGCCTTCCAAAAGCGGGAAGACGTAATAGCCGTATTCCCGCTTCGGTTCCGGCACGAAGATCTCGATACGGTAGAAGAAGCCGAACAGGCGTTCGGTACGGTTGCGATCGCGGATCATCGGATCGAAAGGGCTCAGCACCCGAATTCGCGCCGGCGCTTCCGGATAGTCGGTGAGCGTCGTCTGCAAATCGCGAAACGCCCAGGACGGTCGCGGCTTGCCGCCAAGCGCCGGCTCGATCAACACCTCGGTCAGTTCGTCGCGATGCGAGGCGACCCAGTTTTTCGCCTCGTCCGGTGTGATCAGGGCCCAGAACGCCGCGATCTCGCCGTGGGTCGCGAAACCAAGCCGCGTCAGGGCGCTCCGACAGGCCCAATCGACGAACTCCTCGCTGCTCACTTCTGGCTGATGGAACTCGGCGGGGATGACCCGTTCGACAAGATCGTAGATCTTCTGGAAGTTCGACCGGCCGGCGATGGCGAACTTGCCGGTGTGCCAGTAGTATTCGAGCGCCGTCTTGTTGGGGTGCCAGTTCCACCAGCCGCCGGAGACATGCCCGTCCGCCTTGATATCCCGGGCAAGGATGGCGCCGTTTGCGACGACGCGCTCGTATGTTTCGTCAAACGCGTGCTCGAAACCTTCGCCCTGCCATTTGCGCCAGCGATTGATGAGCACCTCTTCCTGCCGCCGGAACTTGTGCTTCCAGTACTTGAAGAAGGTGCTCGGCAGGATCGACGCGTCGTGTGTCCAGTGTTCGAAGAGCGCCCCGTCCTTCTCGAGCAGTGCCGTCAGATGCTCGCGCTTGTAGGTCTGATTGCGCGAAAACAGGATCTGATGATGGGCGCGTTCGACCGTCTGGATGCTGTCGACCTGCACGAAACCGATATTGTGGATGAGCTGCAACAGCCCCGATTTGCTCAAGGCGGTCTTTGGCGGCGCGCTCAGCCCCTGTTTCGCGAGAAAGACACGGCGAGCGTCGGAGTTCGAAACGAGAGTCGTCATGGGTTCATCATATGCGGGAAAATCTTCCTAGCCACCCGAATAATGTGTTTTCCGGTGGCGTGACGTTTTTCGTGTCCGAAGCGCCGGATTGGTTTATAGGAGCGGCGGATCAGGACACGGGGGATCGATTGAATATCCGCTTCGAAAGCGCAGAGGTCCGGTATGGCTCGCGCGTTGCGCTCCTGCCGTTGAGCCTGGAACTGACCGAGCGGCGCATCGGCGTCATCGGCTTGAACGGCTCCGGAAAGACGACGTTTGCGCGTCTCATCAACGGCCTGACCAAGCCAACCGGCGGCCGCGTCATCGTCAATGGCCGCGACACGTCCGAGGACAAGTCGGTTTCGACAGATGTCGGCTTTATCTTCCAGTCGCCGCAGAACCAGATCATCCTGCCGATCGTTCGTGACGACATCGCGTTCGGCCTGAAAAGCCGGGGCTTCAGCAAAACCGAGATCGACACGCGGGTTGACGCCGTTTTACGCCGTTTCAAGGCCGAGCACCTGGCGGACAGGCGGGCACACGAGCTTTCGGGTGGAGAGTTGCAGCTTGCGGCATTGTGCTCGGTCCTTTCTACCGGACCCAGCATCCTTATCCTGGACGAGCCGACCAATCAGCTCGACCTCAGAAATCGCGGCTATGTGCAGAGACTGGTCGAAGACCTGACCGAAAGCGCGATCGTCATTACCCACGATCTCGATCTTCTCTCCGGATACGAGCGGGTGCTGGTGTTTCACCAGGGCGCGCTCGTCGCCGACGCGGCGGCAGCCGACGCCGTCCGTTATTACAGGGAGATCGCTGCCTGATGCAGTCGCTCTTCGTCGAAGGCCACAGCCTCATGCATCGGCTCAGCGCGCGGGCCAAGCTCCTCATTCTTGCGGTTCTCGGCGTCGTCCTGTTTGTCACGGCAAATATTGCCGTCCTTGGAACGGCCGTGCTCCTGACGGCTGCGGTCTATTTTACGCTCGGGCTACCCTTCAAGGCCGCTTTCGCGCGATTGAAACCGATCCTGCTGACGATCGTAGTCGTGGCGCTGTTCAGCCTCGCATTCAACCCCTGGCATCAGGCCGTCGTCGCGCTGCTACGCCTTACCGCGCTGATGTTGTTTGCCGCGAGCGTGACGGCAACAACCACGATCGCCGCGTTCATCGATGAAGTGACCGCACTCGCCCGCCCGCTTGAGCGTGCCCGGCTCGTTCGTGCCGATGATATCGGTCTCGCCGTGGGTCTCGTCGTTCGCTTCGTGCCGGAAATTCTCAGCCGCTACCAGGCAATACGCGAGGCCCATGCGGCGCGTGGCCTGAAGGTGCGACCGACCACCATCCTTGTGCCGCTTCTCATCCTGACGCTTCGGGATGCGGATAATATCGCAGCCGCGATTGACGCACGCGGCATTCGGCGGCATGTGATTTAGCCTGTCGTCAATTACGGAGCCCACATGAGCACTCGCGACCTCGTTCTCTGCGCCCTCTTCGCCGCGATCATCGTCGCGCTCGGCATTCTTCCGCCGATCACGCTCGGCTTCATTCCGGTGCCGATCACCGCCCAGTCGCTTGGCGTCATGATGGCTGGTGTCGTGCTCGGCGCGCGCCGTGGCACCGTCGCGGTTCTCATCGTGCTGGTGCTCGTCGCGATCGGCCTGCCCGTGCTGTCAGGCGGACGCGGTGGACTTGCAGCCTTCGCCGCGCCGACATCGGGCTTCCTGATGGGCTGGGTGCTGGCGGCATTCACCACCGGCTATCTCAGCGAACGGCTTGTCAACCCAGATCAGAACGCGACCATGCAGGCGATCGGCTTCTTCCTTGCCGCCATGATCGGCGGCATCGTCGTTCTCTACGCCTGCGGTATCAGCTATCTCGCTGTCGTTGGCGGGCTCGGTTTCAGCAAGGCCTTCTTCGGCTCGATGGCTTTCATCCCTGGCGACGTCATCAAGGCCTTTGTTGCCGCGCTGGTCGGCCGCGCCGTCATGGCCGGTTACCCGCTGCTGCCGGCGCGACGTTAGTTTACGAAGCCGTAAAGCCAGTCGCGCGTCACTTCGGGAAGCTCGACTGGCGTCCTATCCTCGGGCGAGAGCGCTCGCCAGACGATCTCGACCTCGGCGGCACGTTCGCCTCCCATGTCGACGCTGATCATGAAGCCCACCGACCGCATGCCGATCTTGTCGACCGATGCGGTGAAAACAACCTTCTCGTCATAGTGCAAGGGTCGACGCAGGGTGCAGGTCGCCTTGCTCGCAACGTAAACCGGCTCATCGGCAACCGCGGGCCGGAGCGACCAGAAATTGGCCAGAACTGACTCCGCATGGGAGATGTAGGATCCCAGGAACATCCGGCCGTTCATATCGACGTCCCGGAAGGGAACATGCATCTGCACGGAGTTGGAGCGCGTGGTCGAGTTCATTGATCTTTTTACCGAATTCCCCACCAGCGAGAGTAGCGTCGCCGGCTCGTTAAGTAAACGGACGCGGTGACGGGAGCGCGACAAAGCGGCTTGTTGAAATCGGGTCCGCACGCGCCATCTGGTGTGGATCATGACGGGACCGGGAGATAGAGTGAAGAGATGAGCACCCGCCTTTACGAACATCCGATCTTCCTCGACCACACCACGCCCGAGGGCCACCCCGAGCGCTCCGATCGCCTGCGCGCGCTCAACGTCGCGCTCGGGCATCCGAACTTCGAGCGGCTCGAGCGCAAGCAGGCACCACAGGCGAACGAAGATGCCGTTCTGCTCGCCCACCCCGAAGAGCATCTGCTGGCTGTCATGCGGCAGATTCCCGAAGAGGACGGTGAGATCAATCAGCTCGAGGCTGATACCTATGCCAGCCCGAAGAGCCTGCAGGCAGCCTTGACGGGTGTGGGCGCGGCGATGGCCGGAATTGACGACGTCTTCACCGGCAAGGCCGACAACGTCTTCGTCGCTTCGCGGCCGCCCGGACACCACGCCGAAAAATCCAAGGCGATGGGCTTCTGCTTCTTCAACAATGCCGCGATCGCCGCGCGCCACGCGCAGCGGGCCTATGGCGCTGAGCGTGTCGCTATCGTCGATTGGGATGTTCACCACGGGAACGGCACGCAGGACATCTTCTGGGACGACCCCTCGGTGCTCTTCTGCTCGACGCACCAGATGCCGCTTTACCCAGGCAGCGGAGCGAAGGACGAGAGCGGCAAGCACGGAACGATCGTCAACGCGCCGCTGTCGCCCAATGTCGGCAGCGATCATTTTCGCGAAGCGTTCAAATCGCGGGTGCTGCCGGCGCTGTTCGATTTTCGGCCGGACCTGATCATCATCTCCGCCGGCTTCGATGCGCATCACCGCGATCCCCTGGCGCAGATCAACCTCGTTGGCGAGGATTTCGACTGGGCAACCGGGCGCTTGCTCGAGGTCGCGGACAAAAGTGCCGGCAACCGGGTCGTCAGCCTGCTCGAAGGTGGCTATGATCTCGAAGGCCTCGCCGAATCGGCCGGCCTGCATATTCTTAGAATGATGAAGGGTTGAGTATGACTGACAGCGCCAAGCCGGAGGTTTCCGGTCTTTCCTTCGAGAAGGCCGTTGCCGAACTCGAAAGCATCGTGGCCCGTCTTGAACGTGGCGACGTGGCGCTGGATGAATCCATCGAGATCTACGAGCGTGGCGAAGCGCTGAAGAAGCACTGCGAAACGCTGCTGTCAGCCGCTGAAAACCGTATCGAGAAGATCCGCCTCGACCGCGCTGGCAAGCCGCAGGGCGTAGAGCCGCTGGACGGAGCGTAAGCAGACGCAACTGAAATCGTCATCATTCTGAACGGAGCGTCGCCTTTCGGGCGACAAGTTTTCCTAGTCCGCGATCGTCAATGGGGCTAGCGTAGAACGAACGCTCATCGGAGACCTGCGATGTCCTTCTTCCCCGGTAAAGACCCCCTGCCCGGCGACGCCTTCGCCTGCGACGCGATCGAAAACCTCATCATTCCGCGCACCAGCGACCTTGGCGGGTTTCAGGTGCGGCGGGCGCTGCCAACCCGAGAGCGGCGGCTCGTGGGACCATTCATCTTCTTCGACCGCATGGGGCCCGCGATCCTGAAGCCGAACGAGGCGCTCGACGTGCGGCCGCATCCGCATATCGGGCTGTCCACGGTCACCTACCTGTTCGACGGCGAAATCCGCCACCTCGACAGCCTTGGCACCGAGAAGGTCATCCGGCCCGGCGACATCAACCTGATGACGGCTGGACGCGGGATCGTCCATTCCGAGCGCACGCCTGACAATCTGCGCGGCCATCCGCTGCTGATGTCGGGCCTGCAGACCTGGCTGGCGCTGCCCGATGACAAGGAGGAGATCGATCCCTCCTTTGCGCACACCGAAAAGACCGACATGCCTATCATCGACGAGCGTGGCATGCGCGGACGCGTCGTTATCGGGTCGTTTGGGGGCTTGTCCTCGCCGGTGAAGGTCTTCTCGGACACGCTCTATGTCGACATCAGTCTCGAACCCGGCATGAAATTCCCCTTCGCCGCTGATCACGAGGAGCGCGCCGCTTACGTGCTCTCAGGCGAAGTCGTGATATCGGGCGATACGTTTGCCGCCGACCAACTGCTCGTCTTCCGTCCCGGCGACCAGATCACGCTCGAAGCGGGCAGCCAGGGCTGTCATCTCATGCTGTTCGGCGGAGCGGCGCTGAACTCGAAACGCTACATCTGGTGGAACTTCGTTTCCTCCTCGAAAGAGCGCATCGAAAAGGCGAAGGAAGAGTGGCGGACCGGCAAGTTCGACATCGTTCCGGGGGACGAAGAAGAATTCATACCTTTGCCCGAAGGCTGATCTCCTCTAGAAAGGAGGTACAGCCGTTCTTGAAATCGACTTTTTTCACCGCAATTTATGGCTTAAAGGCATCCCGCCCAAGAAAGACAAGAAAGAGCGCCCACCCGTGACACAACCGCCGAAGACGCCGCTGCTGGACAAGGTTGCCTATCCAGCCGACCTCCGAAAGCTGGAGGATCGCGACCTGCCGCAGCTTGCGCGCGAGGTTCGCGACGAGATGATCGATGCGGTATCGAAGACCGGCGGGCATCTGGGCGCCGGTCTTGGCGTTGTCGAACTGACTATCGCCATCCACAACGTGTTCAACACGCCCGAAGATCGGCTGATCTTCGATGTCGGGCATCAGTGCTATCCGCACAAGATCCTCACAGGTCGTCGTGACCGGATCCGTACGTTGCGCCAGGAAGACGGCCTCTCCGGCTTCACGCGCCGCGCCGAAAGCGAATACGACCCCTTCGGCGCCGCGCACTCCTCGACGTCGATTTCCGCGGGCCTCGGCATGGCAGTTGCGTCCGACCTCGACAAGACGGACCGCCGCGTGATCGCCGTGATCGGCGATGGCGCGATGTCGGCCGGGATGGCCTATGAAGCCCTGAACAACGCCGGCGCGCTCGACGCCCGGCTGATCGTCATCCTCAACGACAACGACATGTCGATCGCGCCGCCGACGGGTGCGATGAGCGCCTATCTCGCACGCCTTGCATCCGGACGCACCTACATGGGCTTCCGCGATTTCGGCAAGAAGCTGACAGCCTATCTCGGCAAGAATGTCGACCGCGCCATCACCCGCGCCGTCGAGCACGCGCGGGGCTATGTGACCGGCGGGACAATGTTCGAGGAGATGGGTTTCTACCACATCGGCCCGATCGACGGTCACTCCTTCGAACATCTGCTCCCGGTGTTGCGTAATGTGCGCGACCACGCCAACGGCCCGGTTCTGATCCATGTCGTGACGCAGAAGGGCAAGGGCTACGCACCTGCCGAAGCCGCGGCTGACAAGTATCACGGCGTCAACAAGTTCGACGTCATCACCGGCGCGCAGGCGAAGGTAAAGCCGAATGCGCCGAGCTATACGAGCGTCTTCGCCGAATCGCTGGTGCAGGAAGCCGAGCTCGACGACAAGATTGTCGGCATCACCGCCGCCATGCCGAATGGTACCGGCCTCGACAAGCTCGCCAGCGTCTTCCCGTCGCGTTGCTTCGATGTCGGGATTGCCGAGCAGCATGCGGTGACATTCGCGGCCGGCCTTGCCGCCGAAGGCTTCAAGCCGTTTGCCGCACTCTACTCGACTTTCCTGCAGCGTGCTTACGACCAGGTTGTCCACGATGTCGCGATCCAGGGCCTGCCGGTTCGCTTCCCGATCGACCGCGCCGGTTTCGTCGGCGCCGATGGTCCGACGCATGCAGGCTCGTTCGATACGGCGTTCCTGGCCACCCTGCCCGGCTTCGTCGTCATGGCAGCGTCCGATGAGGCTGAACTGAAGCATATGGTGCGGACCGCCGCTGCCTATGATGCCGGCCCGATTTCGTTCCGCTATCCGCGCGGCGAAGGCGTCGGCATCGAGATGCCCGTTCGCGGCGAGATCCTGCAGATCGGCAAGGGCCGCGTCGTCAAGGAAGGTGCCAAGGTGGCGCTGCTCTCCTTCGGGACCCGGCTCGCCGACTGTTTGCTTGCCGCCGAAGATCTGGATGCAGCCGGTCTTTCGACCACGGTTGCCGATGCACGCTTCGCCAAGCCGCTCGATCATGATCTGATCCGCCAGCTTGCCCGCCACCACGAGATCCTGATCACGGTCGAGGAAGGCTCCGTCGGCGGCTTCGGCAGCCAGGTCATGCAGTTCCTGTCGACAGACGGCCTGCTGGACAACGGCTTGAAGATTCGCTCGCTTGTGATGCCCGATCTCTGGATGGAGCAGGCAAAGCCCGAGGTGATGAACGCCCATGCCGGTCTCGACCGCGCCGGGATCGTCTCAACCGTCTTCCGGGTGCTCGGACGCCCCGCAGCCTTCGGCGTCGGCGCCGCCGGCTAGTCCGGCGGAGAAGCGCGAGCTCCCACAGCCCTTTGACTTTTATCGCGACTAGTCGGGAGAATTGAAAACGGCTTCGATATGGTGACCATCCGGGTCGACCACGAAGGCCGCGAAGTAGTGCGGTCCGTAGTGGGCACGAAGACCAGGCGGCCCGTTGTCGATACCTCCGTGTGCGATCGCCGCCTCATGAAAGTTGGTGACTGCTCGTCTGCTCGTGGAGGCGAAGGCCAAATGAAAGCCGCGACCGGGGGAGCTCTGTCCCTCCGGGCATAACTTGATCGCGAACTTATCGCCGCCGCCGGCAATTCCGTAGCCGACCGCCTGATCTGCCTCTCCGGGCCTCAGATCCTCCCAGACACGACTGTAGCCAAGGGGCGCAAGAGCAGCGTCATAGAAGGCGGCTGAACGTTCGATGTTTGAGACGCCGAAAGAGATGTGATGAAGCATGTATTCGCAATCTCCTATGGCCGGGGATTCCTCGTCGCACCGTAGAACAAGCCTCCGCTTAAACCTACGAAATATCTTCGGAAACGAAAACCGCTCGCAGTGGCTTGCTGCGAGCGGTTCACTTTTCTCCCCAGTACCGATTTCCACCTTCAAGGAAGTGGCTATCCAGAAACGGAGCTTTTCCTTTTCTTCAGCCTCAGAACTCCGTCCAGTCTTCCTGAACCGCAGCAGCCGTTGCAGCCCTGCCGCCGCCGAAGGCCTTGGCGACCGTGCGGGTCAGCGCGCGGGCGGGCGATGCGACCGGGCGGGACGCGGGGCTGGCGACGGCTGCTCTTGGTGCCTCGGCACGGGCATGACCGAGGTTGAACTGGCCAAGCAGGGTGTCGAGAGCAGCGGCCTCCTGCGCCAGCGAGTGGCTGGCTGCGGTCTGCTCCTCGACCATGGCGGCATTCTGCTGCGTGCCCTGGTCCATGTTGTTGACGGCGGTGTTGATCTCCTGCAGACCGACCGACTGTTCGCGCGTTGCGGTGACGATGGCGCTGACGTGCTTGTTGATCTCCTGCACGGCACCGACGATTTCGGCGAGCGCCTTGCCGGTTTCATCGACGAGCGAGACGCCTGAATTGACCTGCGTGCCCGAGGTGTTGATCAGCGACTTGATCTCCTTGGCGGCATTTGCCGAGCGCTGCGCGAGCTCGCGCACTTCCTGCGCGACGACGGCAAAGCCCTTGCCTGCTTCGCCCGCACGAGCGGCTTCGACGCCGGCGTTCAAGGCGAGCAGGTTGGTCTGGAATGCGATGTCATCGATCACGCCGATGATGTTGCTGATCGCGTCTGATGACTTCTCGATTTCCTGCATGGCGGCGACGGCCTTGCGGACGACATCGCCGGACTTTTCGGCACCGAGGCGCGTGCGCTCGACCAGCTGGCCGACATCCTCGGCGCGCTTGGCCGAGTCGCGAACGGTGGTGGTGACTTCCTCGAGCGCTGCTGCCGTCTCCTCGACGGCTGCGGCCTGCTGTTCGGTGCGGCGGGCGAGATCATCGGCAGCGGAACGGATTTCACCGGCGCCGGCGTTGATGGCGGACGCATTGCGACCGACCGACTGGAGGGCGCCCTGCAGCTTCTCGACGGCGTTGTTGAAGTCGTTGCGGAGACGATCGAACTGCGATGCGAAGGGCGTCGTGATGCGGACGGCGACATTGCCGTTGGCGAGGTCGGACAGACCGCCGGCGAGGCCTTCCATGGCGAAGCGGAGTTCCGCTTCCTCGCGTGCCTTCTGCTCGTCGCTCATCTGGCGCTGGCGCTCGGCATCGCTGCGCATGCGATCGGTTTCGCCCGAAAGGCGCAGCTTCTCGATCGCTGCATCCTTGAAGACAAGAACCGACTGGGCCATGCGGCCGACTTCGTCCTGACGATCGAGCGCCGGAACGTCGATGTCGTGCTGGCCACCGGCCAGACGGCCCATGGCGGACGTCATGCCGACGATCGGGCGAACGATGCTGCGCGACAGCATCCAGGCGAGCAGGACGGCAGCAGCGGCAGCGGCGATGCCGCCGGTGAGCAGGCTGATGTTCAGCGCCCGGCTGGCCTGCGCCTTGCTTTCGGCAAGCGCATTCGATTCGTCGCGTGCGGCCGCCTTGATCTTGGCGGAGGCCTGACGGAAGCCGTCGAGCTGCCCCTTCGTCTCGTTGACGCCGATCTTGACGATCTGGTCGATGGGCATGTCGGTTTCCTTGCGAGCCTTCGACTGCGGCTCGGCAAGCTGATGGAAATAGAGATCGGCGGCCTTCTGCATGGCGTCGATCTGCGCGACGAAATCGCTGTTGCCGGCAGCTGTCGTCCTTGCGGCATCAATCGCCTTCAGCATGCGCTCGCGGTTCGCGAAAATATCGCCATAGGTGCTGTCGCTGCGAAACAGCAGGAAGCCGCGGAGATTGACAGCCTGCTCAAGCATCGCCTGAAGGGCGTCGTCGATCTGGTTGACGAGCAGTTCCGACTTCTTCTGCTGTACGGCAGCTTCGGCAACCACATCCGCCTTGAAGTAAACAAAGCTGGAAACGGACAGAAAGATAAGGATCAGCGCCGCGAAAGTCGCGGCGAGCTTACCGTTCAGGGACATGTTCTTGGCCAACATCAATCAATCTCTCTTGAAGCGCACAGGCATGGCAAAGCCACGGCATACGAAGGCATGCCTTTGGGAAATTCGGCGAACATGATCGGCAGATCGGATTGAGGGCCATCATGGCAAAAGCGGCTAGGAGCCGCTGCAATCAGCCGAACCATAGGCGGCAAGGCTTTCGATTTATTTAAAAATTTGTGCGGCGCAGCACGTCACGGAGCGACGCCGGTTCGTCCTGTGGTTTCGGCGATCTCAACAAAAGGCTTGCAACGGATGGCTTTGCCGGTCATGGACTGCCCATGCCCGATCAAGATACACAACGCCTGGACCAGTTGCTGGTCAGTCTCGGCCTTTTCGCCAGCCGCTCCCGTGCACGGGATGCGGTGCAACGCGGTACCGTGAAAATCGACGGCAAGGTGGTGACGAAGGCCGGTGCGCTATTCGCCGATGATGCCGTGATCGAGATCGATGACCCGGCGCAGGACTATGTCTCGCGCGCGGCCCTGAAGCTTGCCGCTGCACTCGACCACTTCAAGCTCGATCCTTCGGGGCACCGTTGCCTCGACATCGGCGCGTCGACGGGTGGTTTTACCGAGGTCCTGCTGCAGAACGGCGCAACCGATGTCACCGCCATCGATGTCGGTCACGGGCAGATGCATCCGCGTATCTCCGGCGATCCCCGCGTGACCAACATCGAGGGCCTGAATGCACGCAATCTGACGGAAGAGGATATCGGACACCCGATCACCTTCATTGTGTCAGACGTTTCCTTTATCTCGCTGAAGCTGGCGCTCGCGCCGGCGCTCGATCTTACCGAGACGGGAGCGGTTGCCGTTCTGCTCGTCAAGCCGCAGTTCGAAGCCGGCCGCGACGCGATCGGCAAGGGCGGACTGCTCAAGGATCCGTCGTCAGCACCTGATGTCGCGGCTGAACTGGAGCGCTGGTTCGTCGAGGACATGGGCTGGACGAGCCTCGGCCTCATCCCCTCCCCGATCGCCGGCGGCGACGGAAACCAGGAATATCTACTCGCAGGAACGAAACCTTGAGCACGCAAACAGTTACGATTGAAAAGCTCGGCGCCCAAGGCGACGGCATCGTGCACGCGGATGGCGGCCCGGTCTATGTGCCGTTCACCCTGCCGGGCGAGACCGTCGCCATCGCGCGGGTCAAGAGCCAGGGCACGCTGATCTCGATCACCACGCCATCCCCGGAGCGCCAGGTTCCTCTCTGCCGGCATTTCGGGCCCGATGGCGTCAACGGCACCTGCGGCGGCTGCAGCCTGCAGCACATGAACGATGCGGCCTACCGCAGCTTCAAGCGCCAGCTTGTCATCGATGCGCTGAAATCGAAGGGGCTGACGCCTGAGGTCGGTGACCTCATTGCCGCTCATCCAGGCGAACGGCGGCGCGTTGTGTTTGCCGCACGGCGGACAGAGAAGGACATGCTCATCGGCTTCAATCAGGCCGAGAGCCACCATATCGTCGCCATCGAGGAATGTCCCATCTCGTCGGCGGGCATCATGGCCAGGCTGCCGGCGATCAAGGCGATTGGGGCGGCACTTGCCAATAATGCCGAGGCATTCCGCATCACCGTATTGGAGACCCTGTCAGGCCTCGATCTTGCCGCCGACGGCATCAAGAAACTCTCCGACCAGCAGCGTCGCAAGGCGATCGAGACCGTACTTTCAATGCGCGGCATCGCCCGCGTTTCGCTGAATGGCGAAATCCTCGTCGAGCCAACGAAGCCGGTTGTCGATTTCGGCGGCGTCAACGTCGTGCCGCCGCCCGCCAGCTTCCCGCAGGCGACCAAGCCGGCGGAAGAAGCGATGGCCGAACTGGTTATCGCGCATGTCGGCAAGGCGAAACGGATCGCCGATCTCTTTGCGGGCGCCGGCACGTTTTCGCTCCGCCTTGCCCGCGTCGGCCGCGTGCATGCGGTCGAGAGCGAGGACAAGCCACTGGCGGCACTCGATCATGCCGCCCGCAACACGCAGGGCCTGAAGCCCGTCAGCGTCGAAAGGCGTGACCTTTTCCGTCGACCGCTGATGACATCCGAACTGAAGGCGTACGACGCGGTGGTGTTCGACCCGCCGCGTGCCGGCGCCGAGTTCCAGTGCAAGGAATTGGCGCGCTCGGCGGTCAAGAAAGTGGTCGCCGTCAGCTGCAATCCGCTGACGCTTGCCCGCGACCTCGCTTTGCTCGTCGAGGGCGGCTATCGCATCACCAGCGTGACGCCGATCGACCAGTTCCTGTGGACGCCGCATGTCGAGGTCGTGGCGACGCTGGAGAAGTAACGGCAACAAAAACGCCCGCGACGAGCGCGGGCGTCAGCTGGCGACAAAGCCTTATCGCCTGTTGGGATGGATGCCTATCAGCCGTCACCCTGGCCGACGAGCCGGGGTCCAGCGCGCGCAAATCCTTGCGCGCAAAAGGCTCTTTCGCACCGCAGACGCGGTGCCGCTGGATGCCGGCTCGAGGCCGGCATGACGGAGAAAACGATCAACCTCGATCAGGCGGCGTAACGGCCGGATGATCCGGTGCCGTAGGATGCGGCCTGCAGGTTGAACTGGCTGAGAAGCTGCATCAGCTTGGCGGCTTCCTGCGCCAGTCCGTGACTTGCTGCCGTCTGCTCCTCGACCATGGCGGCATTCTGCTGCGTGCCCTGGTCCATCGTGTTGACGGCCGTGTTGATCTCAGCGAGTCCGGTCGACTGCTCGCGGGTTGCGGTCACGATCGCATCGACGTGGCGGCTAATCTCCTGCACCTGTCCGACAATGGCTTCCAACGCCTTGCCGGTGTCGCCGACGAGGGTGACGCCGGAGCGGACCTGCGAGTTCGAGGCGGTGATCAGGCTCTCGATTTCCTTCGCGGCCTGAGCCGAGCGCTGCGCCAGCTCGCGGACTTCTTGAGCGACGACGGCAAAGCCCTTGCCGGCTTCGCCAGCGCGGGCGGCCTCGACGCCGGCATTCAACGCCAGCAGGTTGGTCTGGAAGGCGATATCGTCGATCACGCTGATGATGTTGGAGATCTTTTCGGAGGAGTGTTCGATCTCCGTCATTGCCGAAACCGCCTTGCGGACGATGTTGCCGGATTCCTCGGCGCCGTTGCGGGTGCGGCTGACCAGCGTTCCGGCTTCCTCGGCGCGACGCGCCGTATCCTTGACCGTGGTGGTGATCTCTTCCAGCGCGGCTGCGGTTTCCTCGATCGAGGCGGCCTGCTGCTCGGTGCGGCGGGCGAGCCCATCGGCCGCGGTGCGGATTTCTCCGGCGCCCGCGTCGATCGCATGCGCGTTGTCGCCGACTTCCTGCAGGACGGCGCGCAGCTTGGCGACGGAAGCGTTGAAGTCGCTCCGCAGTCGATCGAGGTGATCGGCAAACGGCGTCTCGATCGTGCGCGTCAGGTCGCCTTCCGAGAGAGCGCCCAATGCATCCGCAAGAGCTGCGACGGCGTGCTGGATCTCGGCGGCTTCGCTGGCCTTCGAGGCTTCGTTGCGCGAACGTTCCAGCTGTGCCTGTTCGCGGTTATGCTCGGCATTGCGCTCGAGATCGAGACGCGCGAAGGAGTTGTCGCGGAAGACAGCGACGGCTGCGGCCATGTCGCCGATCTCATCCTTGCGACCGGCGTAGGGGACGGCAGCGTCGAGCTCGCCATCGGCGAGACGGGCCATGCGAACGGCAATCGTCGAGATCGGCTGCGAGATACGCTTCCATGCGAGGAAGGCGGCAGCGACGGCGACGGCCAGGGCGACGGCCAGGCCGCCGACGATCGACAGGATGCCTGCACTGTAGTTGCCTGATGCGGCTAAGAGCGCCGCATCGGTCGACTGCCGGTCCTTGGCCAGCATTCCATCGACGAGGGTCTGGATGTTGTTGGCGGACATCGAAAGCTCGCCGCGATAGAGGCTGTTCGCCAGACTGCGCTTGTTATCGAGCGCGAGCGCAATGATCTTGTCGGCAAGTGCTGCGTCGTTGGCGAGCGCCTTCTGCAGGCGGCCAAAGTTCTGGCTCATGTAGTCGCTCTTCGGCTGCTTGTCGAAGGCTTCGATTGCGGTGTTGAGACGCTGGCGACGGGTCTTGAGTGTCGTCTCAGCGTTGCGGAAGTCCGTCTTGCCTGTCGCGAGCAGATAGTCGGCATAGCTGCGGCGAACGTCGTTCAGCGTCGTGACGATCGCATAGAGCCGCTCGGTGTTCGGAATGTTCTGCGCGCCGATCTGCCGGGTGTTGGCTTCGAGATTGGTCAGCGAGAAGGCCGCGATCGCACCTTGCACCAGCGCAATGACAACGAGAGACAGGAAGAGAAGCGGAAGGAGCGTTTTGATCTTCAGTTTGGACATGCGGCTATCTCATGCGACGGAGGACACGGCACGGCCGATCGCATGGATCGCCGGTGCGGTTTCGTCCCGATGGTTGTTGCGGAGTGTATCCGGACGATGTCCGGCCTGCGTCATGCATTGCATGTCACTAAAGACGAATATCCGTAAAATTTGATTAAAAGTATTATTTTTTAAGCAACTGCTGATCGGCGCGTCAGAAACGAAAACGCCCGCGACGAGCGCGGGCGTCAGACTGCTGACAAAGTCTTCTTTCTTGCGGAACTACCGTTTTTCGTCATGCCGGCCTCGAGCCGGCATCCAGCAGCGCCGCGTCCGCGGTGCGAAAGAGTCTTTTGCGCGCAAGGACTTGCGCGCACTGGACCCCGGCTCATCGGCCGGGGTGACGGCTGACAGGCAGCCATACGAACAGACAATAAGGTCCTGTCAACAAGCTGACGCCCGCGACGAGCGCGGGCGTTTCCATAGTGCTGTTCGATGCCGATCAGGCGGCGTGACGGCTGTATGCCATGCCTTGAGATGCAGTCTGCAGGTTGAACTGGCTGAGAAGCTGCATCAGCTTTGCAGCCTCCTGCGCCAGTCCGTGACTTGCCGCCGTCTGCTCCTCGACCATCGCGGCGTTCTGCTGCGTGCCCTGGTCCATCGTGTTAACAGCCGTGTTGATCTCGGCGAGCCCCGTCGACTGCTCGCGGGTTGCTGTCACGATCGCATCGACGTGGCGGCTGATTTCCTGGACCTGCCCGACGATCATCTCCAACGCCTTGCCGGTGTCGCCGACGAGGGTGACGCCGGAGCGAACCTGCGAGTTCGAGGCGGTGATCAGGCTTTCGATTTCCTTCGCGGCCTGGGCCGAGCGCTGCGCCAGCTCACGGACTTCCTGCGCGACGACGGCAAAGCCCTTGCCGGCTTCGCCAGCGCGGGCGGCCTCGACGCCGGCGTTCAGCGCCAGCAGGTTGGTCTGGAAGGCGATATCGTCGATCACGCCGATGATGTTTGCGATCTTCTGCGAAGACTGCTCGATCTCCGTCATTGCCGAAACCGCCTTGCGAACGATGTTGCCGGATTCCTCGGCGCCGGACCGGGTCCGGGAGACGAGACCGCCGACGTCTTCGGCGCGGCGAGCCGTGTCCTTGACCGTGGTGGTGATCTCTTCCAGCGCGGCAGCGGTTTCCTCGACCGAGGCGGCCTGCTGTTCGGTGCGGCGAGCAAGACCATCAGCGGCGGTACGGATTTCGGTGGCACCGGCATCGATGGCATGTGCGTTGTTGCCAACCATCTGCAGCGCGCCATGCAGCTTGCCGACCGCGGTATTGTAGTCGGTGCGCAGGCGATCGAGATGTGCCGCGAAAGGTGTCTCGATACGATGACCGAGGTCGCCATCCGAGAGGGCGCCAAGCGCACCGGCGAGCGCATCCACCGCATTGCGGATTTCAGTCGCTTCACGGTTCTTCTGCACTTCGCGTTCCTGGCGCTCGCGTTCCGTCAATGCACGACCGGACTCCGCCTCGCCTTCCAGGCGGGCGCGATCGACGGCGTTTTTCTTGAAGACGGCGACAGCCTCGGCCATGGAACCGATCTGGTCACGGCGGTCTTCGCCGGGGATGGCAACGGTGAGGTCGCCAGCCGCGAGCTTCTGCATGGCAGCGGTCATATCGGTAACCGGGCGGATGACCAGACCATGAAGCAGCCAGGCCATGGCGGCGATCATGAGGCCGACGGCAAGGATGGTGGCGATGGTTGCCGCGATGCGGAACTCATTGAGTGACGAAAACGCGGCATCGCTGTCGACAACGAAGCCGAGATACCATTCGACCGACGGCAAGCCGGCGACGGGCATGAAGCTGACGAGGACGTCCTTGCCGGCAAATTCGGTCGCTGCGAGCTTCGAAGCGATCGTCGGGGTTTGCGCCGGGAAGGCATCCGCGAGGCTCTTCGTCACCAGCTTGGCGTCGGGATGGATGAGGATCTGGCCGCTCTTGTTGACCAGGAATGCGGTGCCCTTGCCGCCGAGATCGATCTTCTTGATCATCTCGACCATGGTCTTGAGCGAGAAGTCGCTGCCAACGACGCCGGCAAGCTTGCCGTTGCGGCTGACCGGCACGGCAGCGCTGATGATCAGGTCGCCGCTCGATGCGTCGGTATAAGGCTCGGTCATGACGCTGGCGTTCGCCTTGACGGCGTCCTGATACCACGGGCGCTTGCGCGGATCGTAACCGTCAGGCATCGGCAGCTTCGGCCACATCGTGAAGACGCCCTGCTCATCGCCGAAATAGGTGCTGACGAACTGACTGGTAAGGACGTCATTCTGCAGCACGCCTTCGACCGCCGGCTGATCGGCGCTGCGACCAACGGCGTTGGCGACCATCGCCGTCAGCGTCACGCGGCCGTTCATCCAGTTGGCGAGGCTGTTTGCAGCCTGCTCGCCCGACGAGCGGATGTTCGCTTCGATCGCCGCGGTGGCGGTGCTGCGTTCGACGGAGTTGATGTAGTAGGAGAAGGCTGCAAAGGCTGCGAGAACAACGGCAGACGCGGCAACGAGAATGCGCGTCATCAGGTTCGTCTTCTTTTTCAAGGAAGTTTCCTTTCGGGGAACGGTCCGCGTATCAACCGCGGGCCGCTCGAAGCGGCAAGATGCTGGGGCAGAGCGAAACGAAGCGCCTCATGCGCCCGGGCGGCTGTGACAGTGGCCAGCCGACACCTAGCCATATTAGAATGATATTTAAAACAGGCTTAAAATTTGACGAAAATCAATCGAGTGCGCGTTAACGACGCATGAAAGCCTCGAATGCCGACCTCGCTTCGGCGCTGTGGAGGCGTACCGAGAAATAGCGCGCTTCCTCGTCGATCCGAGCGATGATCTCGTCACGGTCGCCGCGAATGAGGTCGCGGGCGATACGCAGTGCTTCCGGCGGCTTGGTGGCGAGCGCCGAGGCAGCCTTGAGGGCTGCTGTCTCGACCTCTTCGGGCGGGCAGAGCCGCCACACGATGCCCGCACTTTTTGCCTCTTCGCCGGAGAAGGCCTCGCCGGCCGCTAGCAATGCAAATGCGCGCTGATGTCCCATGACGCGCGGCGCGATCAGGCTTGATGCCGCTTCCGGCACGAGGGCCAGATCGACGAAGGGCGTGCGGAACTGGCTTCGCACCGACGCGATCGTCAGGTCGCAGTGAAGGTGCATCGTCGTGCCGATGCCGATCGCGAGCCCGTCAACGCCCGAGACGACGGGCTTCTGCGATCGAACCAGGGCATAGAGAAACTCGACGATCTCGACCGGCATGCCGCCGCCCATAGCAGCGGCGAGGAAGTCGCCAAGATCGTTGCCGGCCGAAAAGCAGCCTTCCGTACCGAGGAAGACAGTGGCGCGGATCGCCGCGTCTTGATCGGCAGCCGTCAGGGCAGCCGTCATTTTCGCGTACATGGCGCGGGTGATCGCATTCTTCTTTTCGGCGCGATTGAAGCGGATGACCTGGACGCCTGGATGGGCCTCGAGCTGTTCTACGATGATGTGGTCCGTCATTGAAAACTCCCTCAGGCCAGGACAAGACGCGCTGCGGCAAGGCTTGCCGCGCCACCGATGACGGTATCCTTGAGCGCCGCTGCCTCGGCGAGCAGGTTTTCGGCCGCGAAACGGCAGAGGGCAACGCGAGCCGCCTGCTTGCCATCTCCGGCTTCGGCAAGCGCACCCTTCGCAAGGTAGGAACCCGTCAATGCGAGGCCGAAGAGGCGCAGATAGGGGGTGGCGCCCGAAAGCGCTTCGACCGTGCGGCCCGCGGCAAGCTCAGCGAGAAGCCAGTCGGTGGTCTCGGCCAGATCGGTGATCGCGGCATCCAGCCGGTTTGCTGTCGATCCGAAGCCATCGAGGTTCGAGCGGCGAACGTCGTCGGCAATGGCGTTCAATTCTGCAATCAGGCTTCTGATCTCGGCGCCACCGGACAGCGGGAGCTTGCGGGTCACCAGATCGATTGCCTGAATGCCGTTGGTACCTTCGTAGATCGGGGCGATGCGGGCATCGCGGAGATAGCGGGCGGCGCCTGTTTCCTCGATGAAGCCCATGCCGCCATGCACCTGTATACCGAGCGACGCGACATCGACGCCGACATCGGTGGAGAAGGCCTTGGCAATCGGGGTCAGCAATGCTGCCCTCTCCTGCCAGTGCTGCGAGTTGTCGGACGCGCGGCGGGCCATGTCGATCGCGTGGGCGCAACTGTAAGAGATGGAACGGGCGCCCTGGGTCAGTGCCTTCATGGTCAGCAGCATGCGGGCGACATCCGGATGCTCGATGATCGGGCTCATGCCGGAACCGCTCCAGCCTGGGGCCTTGCCCTGCGTGCGTTCGCCGGCGAAGGCAACAGCCTTCTGCGTGGCGGCTTCCGCAACGGCGACGCCCTGCATTCCAACGGCCAGGCGCGCATTGTTCATCATCGTGAACATGCAGGCGAGGCCCTTGTTTTCCTCGCCGACCAGCCAGCCGATTGCACCCCTTTCCGCACCGAAGCGGCCGTCGCCGAAGATCATCGTGCAGGTTGGCGAGCCATGGATGCCGAGCTTGTGTTCCAGCGCGTGGGCAAACAGGTCATTTCTTTCACCGAGAGATCCGTCGGCATCGACCATGAACTTCGGAACCAGAAACAGCGATATGCCGCGCGTGCCGGCCGGCGCATCGGGCAGACGGGCGAGAACGAGGTGGACGATGTTATCAGCCGCATCGTGCTCACCCCAAGTGATGAAGATCTTCTGGCCGAATATCCGATAGGTGCCGTCGTCGCGGCGCTCGGCGCGTGTCCGGAGAGCGCCGAGGTCGGAGCCGGCATGCGGCTCCGTCAGGTTCATCGTGCCGGTCCACTCGCCGGAAACGAGCTTGGGCAGATAGGTCTGCTTCAGTGCATCGCTGCCGTGCGCATGGAGTGCCTCGACCGCTCCCATCGTCAATGTGGGGCAGATCGCGAAGGCCATCGAACCGGAATTCCACATTTCGAGCGCCGCGACATTCAGCATGTGCGGAAGCGCCTGACCGCCGAATTCTTCCGCTGCCGTCAGACCATTCCAGCCGCCAGCCGTCCAATTCCTGTAAAGATCGCGCCAGCCGTCGGCTATGGTCACCCGGCCGTCAGCGATGCGCGCTCCCTGCCGGTCGCCGATGTCGGCAAGGGGTGCGATTTCTTCCGTGGCGAAGCGCCCCGCTTCGGCCAGGATCGCATCGACAACATCCTCTTCGAGATCACCGAACGTCCCCTCTTCCAACGCCGGGCCAAGGCCCGCGACGTGCTTGAGCGTAAATGCGATGTCCTCGACAGGCGCCTTGTACATGGTCTGCGATCTCCTCGTATGACGGTCGGGCGGGCAAATACCTCAACCTCTCCTCCGTCGGCAGAGCTAATTGATTTTTACGTAAACGTCAATTTTAAAGTCACGGTAACCGTGGTTCTATAGGGCTGGAGTGTGGCGATTGGACACTTGTACAAACGACTGTCATGGAGAATGACTAGAGCGAACGCCGAGAACCACGCTGGCGAGAACACGCATGCCCGCAATCGCAAGAGGACCAGCGACCATGGATACATTGCCCGTCAATATCCCGGGATTGGTCTGGGCCTATCGTTTTGCTCCTGAAAGCGGCAAGGCGATCCGTCTGCAGAACAGTGCCGGCCCCGCCGAACTGACGACCGGGGGCGGCTTCTATTGGCTGCATCTCAACCTTGCCGACGCGCGCGTGCCGGCTTTACTGGATTCGCTCGACGGACTGAGGCCGGACGCGAAGGCAGCGCTCACCACGCACGACACGCACTCCGCCATCACGGTCGACGACCAGATGCTCTACGGCACGCTCGTCGATTGCCAGCGCGAGTTCGACCACGAGACAGCCGATCTCGGCTGGCTGCACTTTGCCATATCGGACCGGTTCATCATCACGACGCGGCTGCAGCCGCTCCGCAGCGTCGACAGGGCCCGGGCACTGATCGAAAAGAACCCGACGAAGTTCGCGCGTCCCGTCGATCTCTTCGAAATGCTGGTGATCGAGTTCCAGAGAACGCTGATATCCATCGTCATGGAGATCACCGAAGAGCTGAACCTGATCGAGGATTACGTCTACGACAACGCGCCCCGTGACGAGCGCCGTCGCCTTGCCCCGGTGCGCAGAACGGTGGTGCGCATTCATCGGCACCTGCGAACCGTGCTAAGCCTCATGCGCCGGGCGGCCGCCTCGGATGACGAGGAAATGCCGTTCGGTTTCGAGGACATCGCCGGACGGCTGACCAGCCGACTGGAAACCGTCGATCACGACATTTACACTCTGCAGGACAGGGCGCGCCTGCTGCATGAAGAAATCGACTCCAAGCTCTCCTCGGAGACGAACCGGCACCTCTACATCCTGTCGATCATGACGGCTTTCCTGCTCCCGCCGACGCTCGTCACCGGCTTCTTCGGAATGAACACGGCCAACCTGCCGTTCGCGCAAGGGTCGAACGGCACGGAATACGCCGTCGGCCTGATTATCGCCTCGGTCGCGCTGGCCTGGTGGCTCTTGCGGCGCGTCGACATCCTCTGATGGCAAAGTGTTCCCTCGCGTGGAACCATCGCTTTCTCCGTCATGCCGGCCTTGAGCCGGCATCTAGCGACACCGCGTCTGTGGTGCCAAAGAGCCTTTTTGCGCGCAAGGACTTGCGCGCGCTGGACCCCGGCTCGTAGGCCGGGGTGACGGCGGATAGGTTGAGCACGACACGAGTGTCGGGCTCTCTATTGTGCCTCAATACGGCGAGACGCATTGCCGGCGCGGGCCGCTGTTCGGCTGGAACGTATTGTCATACGCGCGATAGGAACGGTAACGCGCTTCGCACCATGCCACGTGCGCGGAACCGCCTTCCGGAGCCGGCGCATAGCGCGGTTCGGATGCAATCGCGCCACCGATGACCGCACCCGCGCCGAAGGCGGCAAGCGGGAACCAGTAGCCGTTATAGTAGCGGTAGCCGTTGCGATAATAGGGGTAGCCACGGTAGCCGCCGTACCAACCCGGTCGGTAGGCCGGACGATAGCCAGGATAATAACCGGGACGGTAGGCAGGCCGGTAACCGGGATAATAACCGGGGCGATAGCCCGGCCGGTAGCCGGGGCGGGCGCAGCGGCCATAGGCGCAGTACTGCACATTCTGGACGTCGGTCTTGTCGGTGGTCGGCGCCACACCCGGCATCTGCATGGCCTGCGTTGGCATCACGCCGGCGAAAAGCATCATCGACGCGCTGATCGCGACGGCCATTTTTTTCAATCGACTAATCATCGAAGCTCCAATCACAAGAGGCAAAATCCCTAAACTCAACGCAGATGGTGGCATATTGTTCCCACCCTCACTTAAATCTTGCTGTTCGCACAACATTTTAGATATGCGACATCTCTGATTAACTGGACATTAACCAGTTTTCACCACGCTCGTTCCATGAGGCGCTGCAGTGGAAAATTCATCTTCCGTCTTATGCTTCTGGCGCTCGCAGCCAGTGCTCCTCAACACGCCACGGCATCCGACACCCTCCCCTGGAACGACCCTGCCAATGCGCTTGTGGTCGACGCCTACGAACTGAATACCGTCGACTGGGAGGCGCTGCTTTCGGACAAGCGCATTTCCGGCTTCATCTCCAAGGCTTCCGATGGGTTGCCGGAATCGTTCGACTGCACGGGCGACCATGCCGGCGATACGGTGGCGCACTGCAAGACGATGTGGCGCAAATATGCCGTCAGCCGCGAACTGTTCCAGACAAGGCGGCTGGTCGCACGCGCGGCGGGACTGCTCTGGGGCGCCTACCATCTGGCAAGACCCGGAAACCCGATCGATCAGGCAAACCACTTCCTCGATTACGCCGATCCCAAGCCCGACGAGATGATGATCCTCGATATCGAAGGTCTCGATCCGCGGAATTTCATGTCGCTCGAGGACGCGCAGATCTTCGCGGGTCACATCAAGGCACGTACGGGCCGCTATCCCGTGCTCTACACCAACAACAACACGGCCCGTTACATCGCCGCCTACCGGAACGACTACCCGGTACTTGCCCGCCTGCCCCTGTGGTACGCACGGTACAAGCCTGACATCAAAGGTGTCTTTCCGCTGGCGAACTGGGACAATTACCTGCTCTGGCAGTTTTCCTCGGGGGTAAATTGCAGCAAGCGGCGCTGTCCCTACCGGGTGCCGGGAACATTGACCGACATCGACGTCAACGTGGCGCCGATGAGCAAGAGCGAGCTTGCGAAGGTTTGGGCCGAGGGGGCGCTTTTGCCGGCGCGCGAACCGGATCCGCCGCTGGTTCTTGCCAAGATGGAAATGGAGCCAAAATTTGCCGCCGCTCGCGAACTCGACCCGATCACCACGTCCTCGGTGCCGAAGCGCGAGATCAACGCGCTGAACTATCAGGATTTCTGAGCGTCCAAAAACGAAAGCGACCCCGCCTCCCTCAAGGAAACGGAGCCGCTTGGGAGATCCTATATGCCGATCAGGCGACGACGGAGAGCTTTGCCTGATCGCCCTGGATGCGGTTGATCATGAAGTTCCCATACCATTCGAGGAACTGCATGACGCCTCCTTCATGCAGCATCGAGTATGGGCCAGGCTCGTAGGCCGGCGAATGGATGCCGAAGGCATTCTCTTCGACGATGCGCCGATCCTGATCGTTGGTCTCGGTCCAGACGTGCGTCAGTTCCTCGAGATTGTAATCGACGCCCTCGACCGCATCCTTGTGCACGAGCCACTTGGTCGTGACCGCCGTCTCGTTGGCGCTCAGCGGCAGGACGCGGAAGGAGATCGCATGATCGCCGAGAATGTGGTTCCACGTCGTTGGATAGTGGAAGAGCAGCATGGTGCCGATCCGGTCGATCGTCACGTCATCCGACAAGGCCCGGCCGACGGCGCGCTTGCCCGACATGGTGTAGCTTTCGGCATCCTCGATCAGTGGCATGCGGGCGGTACGGAACTGACCGTCCGGTGAAATCTGGAACTTGCTCGGCAGGCCGGCGGCCTCGCAACGGGCCCAATGTCCTGCAATCTCCGGATCGTCGGCGCCGCCGTCGGTGCCCGTGACGCTCGGGGCCTCAGGATAGGTGCGGCAGAGTTCCGGGTGATTTGCCGCGCAGTGATAGCACTCGCGGTTGTTTTCCCAGACGAGCTTCCAGTTGCCCTTCTCGATGATCGTGCTCTGGAAGGCGATCTTCGCGTCCTTCAGATGATGCGGCAGCATGTAGGGGGCAACCATGTCGCGGACAGGCTGGAAATCGGGCGCCTTGTCGGCGAGACAGATGAAGATGTAGCCCGCGAAGCTCTCGCAATGAACCGGCTTCAGGCTATAGCCGCTCTTGTCGAAGTCATCGCCCATGTGGCGGGCAAAGGCGAGCTTGCCGTCAAGATCGTAGGCCCACTGGTGATAGGGGCAGACGAGACGAACCGACGAACCATGCTCTTTGGTGCAGACGCGCGAACCGCGATGGCGACAGCTGTTGTGGAAGGCGCGGATGACGTTGTCGCGACCGCGAACGATGACGACAGGATACTGGCCGATCTGCACCGTGAAATACGCGCCCGGCTTCGGCAGCTCGCAATCATGGCCCATGAACAGCCAGTCGCGGTAATAGATCATTTCCATATCGAGCTTGAAGTAATCCTCGTCGATATAGAAAGGCTGTTCCAGGCTGAAACCTTCGCGGCGATTCTTGAGCTGCCGCAGGGCGTTGCTGCGAATATCCATTATGCATATCCTCGTCTGTTCGGGCCACCGCCTGCTGGGAGCGACAACCACAGGAAGCACGTACTTCCTCTCCACCGGGAGACATTCTCTTCTAGCGTATATAATCACCGCAAAAGCCGGGCTCGTGGCTGCTAAGCGACATCGGCTTCGAAATTGACGACAGCCGCACTACCTTTGCCATCCGAGCACCCTTATGCCACAATACCTGCCTGCGCGCACGGCATTTTCGCCATTTGCGACATGGAGCCAATGGCTGAAAAGACACTGACCTTCGGGCGAAATCCGTTCGCATGGTCTATTTGCGACATCAATAGGGGCAAATTCTTCCCAGCGCGGACGCGGGCGGGCGCTTAACACGCCGTTAAGCATGATTGCTTATCGTTTTGGCCAATCTACCGAGCATGCGGAATGCAATCATGGCGAAACTTCGTTACTTCGACACGACCCAGAACACGGACGAGCCGGAAAACGCGGCTGCCGCGCCGCATTCGGAATTCCTGCGCACGGGCAAGATCACGCGAAACCGCGCCCACTGGCTCGCCGCCGAACGCCGCTACCTGACGCATGACGAAGTCGCGGAGACGACGGGACGCCGGCTGCAAACGGCCGGTGAGAAGACCCATCAACACATCAACGGTTTCCATCGGGCGATACAGTTCCCGAAGATGGTGTTTCACCGGACGCTGAAGGACAGCCCGCATCTCGGCTACTGTCATGTGACCGCGTCCCGCACCAAGTTCGCTCAGTACGAGGACGTGAGCTGGGCTTTCTATATCGCCAACTTCTACGCTGATATCGGCGACAACGACAATTTCTTCCAGCATATCGACGTCCAGTATTCGCGCATGTACTTCGCCGTGGCGATCCGTCCCGGCGAGCACACCGCCGAGAGGATGACGATCGACCGGAACGTGCGCGGCAACGGCGTGCTCTTCCGCACGCACGATCCGCAGGTCGCGATCAAGAACGTGTTGCTTCTCGGCGCCCGCAACGAACAGCTGCGCGAAATCATCCGCCAACTCTGATTGATCATTCGCAAGCTCTGATCGAGATCATCCGGCAGCTGCGATATTGATCGCGAGGCGCGGAAGGCCTATGGACTGCCGGGAATATTACTCGGGCAGCATATGGCGCATATCATCGACATCACCGTGGATCCGCGAAAGGCGATTGAGAGCGCGTGCGACGTGCTCGCCGACGGCTTTCCGATCGCTATCCCGACCGAGACGGTATACGGGCTCGCCGCCGACGCAACCAATCCCGCCGCGATCACGCGGATTTACGAGACCAAGGGCCGCCCTCGCTTCAATCCACTGATCTGCCACATGTCTGATCTTGCCATGGCCGAGCAATACGCGATCTTCGATCCGGTATCGCGCGCACTCGCCGAAGCCTTCTGGCCCGGACCGCTGACGATCGTGCTGCCGTTGAGGCCCGAAAGCCGCATCCATTCACTGGCGACCGCCGGCCTCGACACCGTCGGCATCCGACTGCCGCGCGGTTTCGCCGGTGACCTGATCCGTGCCTTCGGCAAGCCGCTCGCAGCACCGAGCGCCAATACATCGGGCAAGATCAGCGCCACCAGCGCCGCGCATGTCGAGGCCGATCTCGGCGCCAAGCTGAAACTGATCATCGATGCGGGAGCAAGCGTCGTCGGCGTCGAATCCACCATCGTCAAGGTCGAGGACGGCAAGCTTCGTCTGCTGCGTCCGGGCGGTCTGCCGGCAGGAGATATCGAACGCGTGGCAGGTCAGAAGCTGCATCGGGCGAAGAAGGCTTCCGCTGCCATCGAGGCGCCGGGCATGCTGGCGTCGCATTACGCGCCCGGGGCTGCCGTGAGATTGGGCGCGACGCATATCGACGCCGGCGAGGCTTTCATCGGCTTTGGTGCTACCTCGCTGCCCGGCGCCGAGAAAGCCGCGACCGTGCTCAACCTCAGCCCGAAGGGCAACCTTGCCGAGGCTGCCGCCAATCTCTTCGACTACATGAAAAGGGCCGACGCCAGCGGCGCCGGCACGATCGCATTTTCCGCAATCCCGGACGAAGGCCTGGGCGAAGCTATCAACGACCGGCTGCGGCGTGCCGCTGCCCCCAGAGAATGACCAAGAGGACGAAGACTCCATGAGCGCAGGCGTTTCCCCCGACCTTCTCGACCGCTTTGCCGCCATCGTCGGCGACAAATACGCGCTTCGCAGCGAGATGGAGCTGGCACCGCATCTGATCGAGAACCGCGGCCTCTACCACGGCTCCTCGCCCATGCTGCTGAAGCCGGCAACGGTCGAGGAAGTCTCCGCGATCCTCAAGCTTGCGACGGAGACCGGAACAGCCGTTGTGCCGCAGACGGGCAACACCGGACTCGTCGGCGGCCAGACGCCGCGTGAGGGCAAGTCCGATATCATCATCTCGCTCGAGCGCATGAACAAGATCCGGGACGTCGATCCGGTCGCGAACGTTCTCGTTGCCGACGGCGGCGCGATCCTGGCGGAGGTCCAGAAGGCGGCCGAAGCGCATGGGCGGCTGTTTCCGCTATCGCTTGGCTCGGAAGGCTCCTGCCGCATCGGCGGGAACCTCTCGACCAATGCGGGCGGAACTGCGGTTCTCGCCTACGGCAACATGCGCCAGCTTTGCCTTGGGCTCGAAGTCGTGCTGCCGACCGGCGAGATCTGGAATGGCCTCAGACGCCTCAAGAAGGACAATACCGGCTACGACCTGCGCGATCTCTTCATCGGCGCTGAGGGCACGCTCGGCATCATTACCGGTGCCGTTCTCAAGCTCTTCCCGCAGCCACTGGGCAAGCAGGTGGCCTTCGCTGGCCTCAACTCGGTTGACGACGCGCTCGCGCTTTTCAACCTCGCCTCCAGCCTCTGCGGCACGTCGCTAACGGGCTTCGAACTCATGCCGCGCTTCGGCGTCGAAATCACCGCACGACATATCGACGGCGTGCGCGATCCGCTGGAATCCGAACATCCCTGGTATGTCCTGATCGACATCTCCACCTCGGACTCGGCCGAAACCGCAGAACGCATGATGACGGCGCTGCTCGAACAGGGCTTCGAGGCCGGGCTCGTACAGGATGCCGCGATCGCCTCGTCGGTCGCGCAGCAGAAGGCCCTGTGGCACATGCGCGAGAGCATGTCGGATGCGCAGAAACCCGAAGGCGGCTCGATCAAGCACGACGTTTCGGTGCCTGTTTCAACCGTGCCGAAATTCATGGCGGAAGCGCAGGAAGCCGTCATGGCGGCGATGCCCGGTGCGCGCATCTGCGCCTTCGGCCACATGGGCGACGGCAACATCCACTACAACATCTCGCAGCCTGTCGGCGCGGACAAGGAAGCCTTCCTGGCGCGTTGGCACGAGATGAATGTCATCGTTCACGGGCTGGTGCTGTCGCACGGCGGCTCGATCTCCGCCGAGCACGGCATTGGTCAGTTGAAGCGGGACGAACTGGCGGCGATCCGGCCCGATATCGAGATGGACCTGATGCGCCGCATCAAACGGTCGTTCGATCCGGCAAACATCATGAACCCGGGCAAGGTTGTGACCATCGACTGATCGGTCGCGAGCCGGGATCCGGTCCGAGATAGCGGGCGCCCGTGCAAGCGGCGCCCGTTTTCCGTTAGCTGCTCGTTCCGCCGTGCGTCAGGATGCTCAAGGCCGGCGAGGTATCGGTGTTGTTCTTGAGATCGTACATCGCCGTGAAACGCTTCAGCAGCTTGTCGACCTTCTTCGGGTCCTGCAGGTCATCGAGGTTGACGAATTTCTTCAGCATCGTCGCCTGCTTTGCGACGTCCATGTTCGAAATCTGGGTCGGAAGGTTGAAGGTGGTCGTGATCACCTGGAAAAGCGCCTTGTCCCCGAGGATCGTATAGAGCGACGTGATATTCGAGGCCTTTCGCGAGAAATACAGCGCAAGGCGCACACCGTCGTTGTTCTCGCCCTGCTGCGTTTCCAGACTTTGCTGGAGATAGCTCTGCTGGGTGCGGTCCTCGGCGCCGGTGTTCTGGACCGTGCCGATCTTGGCCCGGGTCAGGTCGCCGCTCTTGTCGAAGTTGAAATCGGCGACGATCTCCTTGAACTTCGAGTCCGCCTTGGTGTTCAAGTAGCTCTTCGCGTCAGAAGGATCGGACGTGAATATCTTCTTCAGCGTATCCTTGTCGTATTTCTTCGGGTCAAGCCCGTTTGCCTTCAGGACGAGGTCCGTGAGCTTGCTGTTCGATACGAAGTCGTCGACGGTCTTCACTTCGGCCATGCCCTTGGCAAAGTCGTTGACCGCCTGGGTCGCGTCCTTCGACGCCTTGTCCTTCAGCGCGCCGTCGCTCATGCCCATGGTCGCACGCGACTTGAAGTTCGTGGCGTACTTGGCCATCACGGCCGACGGCAGCGCCTGCATCTCGAAGGTGATCTTGCCATCGGAGCCGAAGTTGAAGGCGCGCACCATGTTGGTGATGCGGTCGTCCTTGAGCGATGCGACGTAGCCCTTCGGATCGTAGGGATCGCTCTTCAGCAGCTTGCGCATCATCGAGCGCGGAACGTCCTGTTCGGTCAAGCCGTAGGCGCGGAGCGCCACCTGATAGGGATCGGGCAGGCCGTCATTTTGCTTGTCGAGGTCGGAGGTCGAATTGGAGCGCAGGAAATCGTCGATCGACTTGATCTTGCCGTCGGCCATGCGCGTCTTGTAGTTGCTGACGGCGTCGTCGATGGCTGCCTGCTGCACGTCGTCGTAGCGGGTTTCGTAGAAATCAGTCGTGTCCATCAGCTGGGCACTGTTCTGCGCGCCGCCGGCCGCAGGCGCGGAACCATCGGCCGCGAAGCTGAACGCCGCGTTGAGCTTTGCGAGGCCCTTGGTTTCCGCAAAAGTCGGATCGGTCAGCACGTTCTTCAGGTCGGCATCGCTGAGATCGGCCGGAACCTGATAGGTCACCCTGAGGAGGCTTGTCAGCTTCGGGTCCGCGATCAGATCATCGACCGTCGCGACGGTGCTGATCGCGCTCTCGTAATAATCCTGATTGCCGCTCGCCTTCGTTGCCGTCTGTCGCGCCTGGGCCGCCGTCTGGGCGTTGACGTCGTTGGGCACGCTGCCGTCGGACTTGAAGTTGAACGCGGCGTTGACCTTGTCATAGCCATGCGCGCTTGCGTAGTTCGGATCGATGAGAACGCTCTTCAAGTCCGCGTCGCTCATCGACTGCGGCATGCCATAGGCGTCCTTGATGAAGCTGGTCAGCCGCGGGTCGGCAAGCAGGTCGTCGACGTTCGTGACCTTTACGATCGCGTTTCTGTAATAGGTGCGCGAGGCGATCACCAGATCCGACGTTGCGGACATCTGGCTCGGTGTCTGCGGCGCGTAGAAGGACGACAGGCCACCTGACGACGAGAAGCTGAATGCCTCATGGAGGCTGCTGTAGCCCATGCTCGCCGCCGTATTGGCATCCGTCAGGATCGTCTTCATATCGGCATCGCTGACCGTTGACGAGACGTTATAGGCGTTTCGAAGGTAGCTGATCGCCCTGGTATCAGCCATCAGATCGTCGACGGTATTGTAGTTGCTGACCTGGCCCTGGAAGTAGTTTCCGTTCGCCACGACCTTGCCGACCGTCGCATTGCGCTGGGTGGTCGTCTGCACCGCCGTTCCCGACAGCGTGCCATCGGACTGAAAGTTGAACGCCGAATAGATGTCGCTGTGGCCGGCGCTCGCGGCATAGGTCGAGTCTGTCAGGATGCTCTTCAGGTCGGCGTTGCTGAAATCGGGCGCGAGGCCGTAGGCATCCTTGATGTAGGCAGCGAGCTTGGAGTCGGCCAGCAGGCCGTCGACAGTGGTGATCGTTCCGCCAGAGATCTGCTGATTGTAATAGGTGGAGGCGCTGTTGGCAGCCGCCACGGTCGACGAGGTCTGCGACGCGCTCTGTGCCCGCGCTGTCGTCTGGATGGTGCCGTCGGACTTGAAATTGAACGCCTGGTAGGCGGCCGTCAGGTCCATCGTCTGCGCATAACTGGGATTTGTGAGTACGGACTTCAGCGCCGCGTTGCTGAAATCGGCCGACATTCCGAAGGCCGTCTTGATATAGGACGTCAGGCGGCTGTCGGCCAGGAGGTCATCGACCTTGGTGATCGTCCCGATCTTGGACAGATAGTAGGCCTTGTTGTAATCGGCGGCGACCGGCGTAACGATCGACGGGACGGTCAGGTTGTACTGCTCCATCACCGCGTCTTTTTGCGTCGCCGTCTGCGCCGAACCGTTCACGCTGCCGTCAGCGTTGAAGCTGAACTGCGCTGCGAGCGCCTTATACTTGTCGTTCCCGTTGACGTTGACGAAGCTGTTGGGATCGCTGAGATCGCTCGTCAGGACCTGCGTCAGGAAATCCTTGGAAACATAGGTCGGATCGATCCCGTAGGCCTTCATCGCATAGGAGCGCAGGCGATCGTTGTCGACGAGATCGGAGACGTTCTGAACGTCATCCATGGCACTGCTGTAGTAGTCGGTCTCGGTCGCCGCATTCTTCCCCTCGTCGGCGAAGGACTGGTTGTAGAGCCCGATCAGATCATCTTCCTGCGCGTCGCTCTGGGCGTCAGCTGCCGGCGTGTTGAAATTGAAGGCGGCTGCGAAGTCCTTGTAGCGGGTGTCGGAGAGGCGGTTCGCAAAGCTGTTGGCGTCCGTCAGGTCGCTTTCCAGCACCTTCTTCATGAACGCCTTGCCGTAGGCCATATCCTGCAGGCCATAGGCCTTCATCGCATAGTTATAAAGGCGATAGTTGCCGAGAAAATCGTCTACATTTTTGACTTTATTGATGTTTTCTTTGTAGTAATCGGCCTCGCGCTTGACTGACGTCTGCGACGCAACACGATCCAGGCTCTTCTTCATATCGCCTGAAATAATGTTGTAAGCTATCGAAGCCGAGATCATAAGACGCCCTCTTCCGGCAAAATCACTCAAAGAATGACAAAACGTTACCTCGTCATTTTGCCCGTAAAAGCTTACCTGAGACTTACCCTCACCCCTGTCGCATCCCGGCACACCGCGTTCACCCTCCGGAAACCTTGCCGGCTTCGGTTTTGATAACCATCCACCGAGGCAAAGTTTTCTTAACCGCGATTTTTAAGCTGTCTCGAACAGGCGGCGCCTATTGTTCAGCCATAGAGGGCGAAAAGCCCCGGGGAGAAGACCGGAAACCGGCTCTCAGGTAAGACAAGGGTAGAATGAACATGAACAACACCGTTATGAAGCCCGCATGGGCTGGAACGACACTGCGTCTCGATCCGTCTCGCTTTCCTCAGCAGGTCAGCTACGCCATCCATGACTCTTCAGGTGACGTCAGCATAACGATCGATGAACGCGGCGCCATCCTGCGCAAGGTTCTTCCCTCAAGCGGCCTGCCGCTTTCGATCGCACTTCCGAAGCGCGCCTTCAAAGGTGTTGCAGCCCGCGCCATCGACCATGGCAACGGCGAGGTCACCGTCACCCTCGAACTTCACCACGAAGATCCCGAACTCTGTGTGCCGCTGCTGGTCGCTCACGACCTGGCCGACATCGCCGCCGACTGGCGCAGCTGGTCCGAAGCCTTCCGCATCCCGATGCTGATGGTCGAGGCCGACGGCATCGCGCGCCCGCTCGAAGAACACCTCGGAGACCTAAGGACGAGCGCGCTGAAGCCGCGCCGCCGCCACTCCTACTTCGCCAACCGCCGCCCGCGCTTCCTCGTGCGCCGCACGCCCGGCAAGCTCGGCGTCGCCATGAAGATCGAAGGCAAGGAAATCATCGCCCGCAGCTAAGCGGTACCTATCGGATCAGGGAAGCCCGGCCATAGCGCCGGGCTTTTCCGTTTGGGCCTTACGGCAGGATGAAGAGAAGCGACAGGAACAGGCCGGCGAAGATGATCAGGCCGACGCGATTGTTCGACTTGAACAACGCCAGGCACTGATCGGCATCGTTGATATCGAGCGTGACGATCTGCCAGGCGAACATCCCGGCGGCGATCAGCAGGCCGAGATAGGCGATGATGCCGACGCCTGCGAGCACGAAGGCGGCGAAGGTAAGAACCAGCATCAGACCGTAGAGCCCGACAAGCCATTGTTTCGTCTTGTCGCCGAACAACCGGGCGGTGGAGCGGACGCCGATCAGCTCATCGTCTTCCTTATCCTGATGCGCGTAGATCGTGTCGTAACCGATCGTCCAGACCACCGCCCCGATGTAAAGCAGGATGGGTGCGAGCGAAAGGCTGCCGAAAATCGCCGCCCATCCCATCAGCGCACCCCAGGAAAAGGCGAGCCCGAGAAAGAATTGCGGCCAGTCGGTGAAGCGCTTGGCGAAGGGATAAAGTGCGACGATCGCCAGCGAGGCGACACCGAGGATGACGGAAAACCAGTTGAGTTGCAGCACAACCAGCAAACCGACCAAGGCCTGCAGCACGATGAACAGCTTCGCCTGCGCGCGCGTGACGCGGCCTGACGGCAACGGCCGGGAGCGGGTACGCGCCACTTCCATATCGATCTTGTGGTCGACGAGATCGTTATAGGTGCACCCTGCCCCGCGCATCGCGACCGAGCCCAGGAAGTAGAGCACGAGATGGAAGATCAGCTGGCCGCCGGAAAACTGTCCAAGCTGGGCGGCCGCATTGGCGGCCATGGCGGCCGACCAGAAGCACGGCCACAACAGAAGCTGCCAGCCGATCGGCCTGTCCCAGCGCGCAAGCTGCGCATAAGGCCAGAGCCACGGGGGCAGGACCCGATAAACCCAATTGTTCGAAGGCGCATCCGCAACGCGCCCGTTGATTCCGCCGATCTGTTGCATGTGGTCATCTAGCGATCGGCCAAGGCGCGGGTCAAGGTGAATTAGACCAGGCCGGAGCGACCTTTCAACGCTGGTTCCATCGCCTGATGACGGGCTCGGTCAGGTCGTGCTCGTAGCCGAGAACGCTGATGCTCGTGGTATCCAGGACGAAACGGGCGCCATCGGTGGGCGGCAATCCGAGCCAGCGAGCGCCGAGAACGCGCAGGAAATGCGAGCTCGAGAAAATCAGGATCGGGGCGTTGGCCTGCCGGAGCTCCGAGACGATCCGGTCGGCGCGGGCACCGACGTCGTCCACCGCCTCGCCATCGGGGCAGCCGTCGCGAAACAATTGCCAGCCCGGCCGGCTCGCATGGATTTCCTTTGTGGTGATGCCTTCGTAGGCTCCGTAGTCCCATTCCGCGAGGTCATCCTTGACGATGACACCGGTTCCAAAGCCCGAGAGCTCACAGGTGTTGCGGGCGCGCTGCGAGGGGCTCGACCACACGGCGGCGAAACTCCTGCCGGCCAGGCGTGGGCCGACGTCCCGCGCCGCCGCCTCTCCGTTGGCCGTAAGCGGAATGTCGCTGCGACCGGTGTGCCGGCCGGACAGGCTCCACGCCGTCTCGCCGTGACGCACGAGATAGATTTCCGGAAGGGTAGTCGCCATCTGCATCAAGCTCCGAATGTGAAAAGGCGCGGCCTCTGCCGCGCCTCCTGATCTGTATCAGAGAATGACTTTTTCGAGCGGCGCTCGCGTCGCCTCGAATTCTTTCAGCTTCGCCTCGTTCTCCGCGATGTAGTTGCGGTTGTCGGGGGTCGCAAACTGGTTCTTGGAGATCTGGATCTGCATGATGAACAGTTCGTCCCAGCGGAATCCGATCTCGGACCCCGCCAGATAAAACTCCCACATGCGGAAGAAGCGCTCGTCATAGAGTGCGACCGCGTCGGCCTTGCGGGCGACGAAGCGCTCGCGCCAATGACGCAGCGTGTAGGCATAGTGCAGCGGCAGGACTTCGACGTCCCGGACCAGCAGGCCGGCACTCTCGATGAAGGGCAACGTCTCGCCGATCGAGGGGATATAGCCTTGCGGGAAGATGTACTTCTCGATGAAGGCGTTGGTCGCGAAGCTCGGCTTCGGACGCGCGATCGAGTGCAGGACCATGACGCCATCTTTCGCCAACAATTCGTGCACCTTCTTGAAGAAGTTGCGAAAATTGCCGATGCCGACGTGCTCGAACATGCCGACCGAGACGATGCGGTCGAATTTCTTGCCGGTCATCGTCCGATAGTCCTGCAACTCGAAGCGGAGACGATCAGCAAGGCCGCGCTTCTGCGCGCGCTCCCGCGAAATCTTCAGCTGCTCTTCGCTGAGCGTGATACCGGTCAGGTCGAGGCCCGGGGTTGATTCAGCCAGGTACATGCCCATGCCGCCCCAGCCGGAGCCGATTTCCAGAACACGCTGGTTCGGCTCGAGCAGGAGTTTCGCCGCGATGTGCCGCTTCTTGGCGACCTGCGCCTCCTCCAGACTGATGCCCGGCGGGTTGTAGTAGGCACAGGAATACTGCCAGTCCTCGTCGAGAAAGAGTTCGAACAGCTTTTCGGAGAGGTCGTAGTGATGGGCGACGTTGCGCTTGTTGTGATTGATCGGCAACCGGCTCTTCAGTTGCTGGAGAGCGATGCGGCCGATCAGGAGGGCGGCCATCGGGATATCGAAGATTTCGTTGGTGGTGTTCTGTTTCACCATCTCCAGAAAGTCATAGATATTGCCCTGTTCGAGAATGAACCGGCCTTCCATGTACATTTCGCCGAGCTTGAGGGTGGGATCGCGGCGGATCAGTTTTTCCGCTTCCTCGTCGGCGATGCGGACGATAACCAGTTCACCGGTTCCGTCCCCTACGTTATGCGTCTCGCCATTGGCGAGAGTGAGCTTCAAATTACCCTTACGGATGAGTTTTTGGACAATCGATAAGAATGCCGACGCCATGAATGAGGCCTCGCAATGTGACAGGATAGTCCAGTCAACTTAGTACCTCTCTCCCGCCTTACAAGCGCCGTATTTCGCACCTCGGCAACATGGTCGCCGAAGTGTGACATTTTTGCAAATCTGACTGCTAAGCGCTTATTTCCGCTTCATGGCCTCGGCCAGGGCGGCCCCGAACGCGCCCTGGCTCTCCTGCTTCGGAGGCGCCGAACGGCGGTCATTCTGGCCGCGAACGGGCTGGTTTCCGCGCGTTTCGCCACGCGGCGCCGGGGCCTGCGAACCATCGTCCTTTCGCATCGAAAGAGCGATGCGCTTGCGCTTCGCATCGACTTCGACAACCCGGACCTTGACCACATCGCCCGCCTTCACAACTTCGTGAGGGTCTTTGACGAAACGATCGGCAAGCTGCGAGACGTGAACCAAGCCATCCTGATGCACGCCGATATCGACGAATGCGCCAAAGGCGGCGACGTTGGTCACCGTGCCTTCCAGCATCATACCCGGCTTCAGGTCGGAGATTTCGTTGACGCCTTCGGCGAAGGTCGCCGTCTTGAAGCTCGGACGCGGATCGCGACCGGGCTTTTCGAGTTCAGCGAGGATGTCCTTGACCGTCGGAAGACCGAACTGCTCGTCGATGAACTTGCGCGGATCGAGCGCCTTCAGTGTTGCGCTGTCGCCCATGACCGAGCGCAGATCGCGGCCGCAGGCGGCGACGATCTTCTTCGCAACGCCATAGGCTTCCGGGTGCACGGACGAGGCATCGAGCGGCTCCTTGCCGTCGCGGATGCGCAGGAAGCCTGCGCATTGTTCGAAGGTGCGCTGGCCGAGGCGGGCAACCTTCAGGAGATCGCGACGGGTCTCGAACCGGCCTTCGCTGTCGCGATGCCGGACGATCGCCTCGGCAATCGAGGAGCCCAAGCCCGAGACGCGCGCCAGCAACGGCGCGGATGCCGTGTTCAGATCGACACCGACCGCGTTCACCGCGTCTTCGACGACTGCATCCAGCGAACGCGACAGCTTCTGCTGGTCGACGTCGTGCTGGTACTGGCCGACGCCGATCGACTTCGGCTCGATCTTGACGAGCTCGGCCAGCGGATCCTGCAGGCGGCGGGCGATGGAGACGGCGCCGCGCAGCGACACGTCGAGGTTGGGGAATTCAAGAGCAGCGGTTTCCGAGGCGGAATAGACCGAGGCGCCGGCTTCCGAGACGATCACCTTGGTCGGCTTCGGCGCCGGCAGATCGGCCAGCATGTCGGCCACCAGCTTTTCCGTCTCGCGGCTGCCGGTGCCGTTGCCGATCGAGATCAGCTCGACATTGTGCTTGCGGATCAGCGAGGCAAGCTCGATCTGCGCGCCGCGTACGTCGTTTCTCGGCTGGAACGGATAGACGGTAGACGTTGCCACCACCTTGCCTGTTGCGTCGGTGACGGCAACCTTGACGCCGGTGCGGATGCCCGGATCGAGGCCCATCGTGGCGCGCGAACCGGCAGGGGCGGCCAGCAACAGGTCCTTGAGGTTGCGGGCGAAGACATGGATAGCCTCTTCTTCGGCGCGTTCACGCAGCTCGCGCATCAGGTCGAGCGACAGCGACATGGAGAGCTTGACGCGCCAAGTCCAGCTCGCGACCTCCATCAACCACCGATCGCCGGGGCGGCTCGTGCCGATCTCGTAGGCGGCGGCGATCATGCGTTCGACCGGCTTGTTCGGCGATGCGGTCTCGGCATCGGCCTCGATCGTGAGCGTCAGCACTTCCTCGTTCCAGCCGCGCAGCATGGCAAGCGCGCGATGACCGGGTGCCGTCGCCCAGCGTTCGGAATGATCGAAATAGTCGGAGAACTTTTCGCCTGCCGCCTGCTTGCCGTCGACGACCTTCGCCTTCAGCAACGCAGCGCTGCGCATGTGGGCGCGTAGCTTGCCGAGCAGATCGGCATTCTCGGAGATGCCTTCCGCGACGATGTCCCGCGCGCCTTCGAGCGCCGTCTTCACATCTGGCACATCTGCTGTGATGAACCCTTCCGCAAGGACCGCGGGCTCTTTCGAGCGGTCGCCGAGGATCGCTTCCGCCAAGGGACCGAGGCCGCGTTCGCGGGCAATTTCGGCGCGCGTGCGGCGCTTGGGCTTGTAAGGGAGATAAAGATCCTCGAGCTCCGCCTTGGTGCCGGCCTTGGCGATCTTCGCCATCAGCTCGTCCGTCATCTTGCCCTGGCCATTGATGGACTCGACGATCGTATCGCGGCGGGCTTCGAGTTCGCGAAGATAGACCAGCCGCTCCGCGAGATTGCGCAGCTGCGTATCATCCAGCCCGCCGGTCACTTCCTTGCGGTAGCGGGCGATGAAGGGCACCGTCGCCCCCTCGTCCAGCAACTCGATCGCGGCCTTTGCCTGATCCGGCCGGGCGTTGATTTCGGAAGAGATGACTGCGGAGAGCGAACGGATATCAGCGGCCATGAGAGTTCCTGCGTTTCACGAAAGTTGCGGGACCATAGCGGCGAAAAGCGGCAAGGCAATGCCCTAGTGGGGTTTCCACAGCGGAAGTCGTCGTGATCGGGGTTAGCCGCCGGGCCGATTGCCGACGCCGGCAGTTGGCTGCTTTGCGCCGATTTCGTTG
>UBTY01000046.1 GCA_900468535.1 Hyphomicrobiales bacterium
AGCGAGACCTGACGCTGGGCGTCGAGGACGTCGAGCAGCGAGGAGGCGCCGTCCTTGTAGCTGGCGGTCGACAGATCCAGCGTCTCCTGGGTCGTCTTGACCTGGGCACGCAGCGATTCGACCGTCTGCGCATCGCGGCGAACCGCCGACAGCGCGTTTTCGACTTCCTCGACCGCTTCCAGAACCGTCTGCTTCCAGGCGAGGTACTGGGTCTTGGCCGTCGACTTGGCAATGTCGACATTGGCGCGCAGGCGGCCGCCGTCGAAGATCGGCAGCGTCAGCGTCGGGCCGAAGGACCAGGTCGTCAGGCCGCCATTGGCGCCAACCGGGCGCACGTAGGAAGGCGAGATCGAGCCGGACAGGGTGATGGTCGGGTAGAGCTGCGAGATCGCAACGCCGATATCGGCGGTGGCCGCAGCCAGATTGCGCTCGGCAACGCGGATGTCGGGACGGTTGCGGATCAGGTCAGCCGGAACGCCAGACTTGATGCCGCCGCGGAAGATCGGCTGTGTCGAGCCGCGCAGCAGTTCGTCGACCATCGAGCCGGCAGGCTTGCCGAGCAGGGTGGCGATATGGTGGGCCGAGACGCGGGCATTGGTTTCGAGGCCGGGGATTTCGGCCTGCGTCGACTGCACCAGACCTTCGGCCTGGACGACGTCGAGGCGCGAGGCGGCACCCGCATCGAGCTGGAACTTGGTCAGCTCGTAGGTTTCCTGGCGCGACTTCAGGTTCGCCCGCGAGAGCGCGATGCGCTCCTGATAGTAGCGCAGGTCGATGTAGGAGTTCACCAGATCCTGGATGTAGGTGAGCTTGGCGACATCGGCGGTCGAGTAGGCGGCGTCGAGCGACGCCTGGGCGCTTTCCTTCGAGCGGCGGTACTGGCCGAACAGGTCGAGCAGCCAAGAGACGCTTGCTGTACCCGTCGTGGTGTTGGTGGCGCCAGAAGAGGTGCGGAGATTGCCCATGCTGCCGCTGACCGTATGGTCGGCTCCGACCACCAGGCTCGGCAGCGAGCCGGCACCGGCAACCGTCACGTTCGACGAAGCCGCATTGATGCGCTCCAGCGACTGCTGGATCGACAGGTTCTCATTCAGGCCCTGACCGACAAGACTGGTAAGGCGCGGATCGCGATAGGCGGTCCACCAGGTGGCCAGCGCAACGTCGCCGTCGCTCTTCGTGCCGCCTTCCTTGAACTTGGCCGGAAGCGGCATCTCCGGAGGAACGTGATCCGGACCGCTCACGCAGCCCGCGAGGAGAAGCAAAAGTGCCGGCGAGGCAAAGCGAAAAGACACCATTAAAAATCTTCCTGTAACTCGACCAAATTCATTTCATGCCTGAAGCCATCATGCTTCGCCATCGGCCGCGCTTCGCATAAACGAGAAACACCATCCCGAAGCAGTCGGCCGCAATGTATCAATGAGTCTCGCTTTCTTACAGTGCATTTTTATCACACTCCCGCCTCATTTTTCTGCCGCCGGGAGAAGACCCTGCGGATGACGACGAAGAAGGAGGGCACGAAGAAGATGCCGAGAGCTGTTGCGGAGAGCATCCCGCCGAGGACGCCGATGCCGATTGCGTTCTGAGCTGCAGATCCCGCACCCGTTGCAATCGCCAGCGGGACAACGCCGAGAATGAACGCCAGCGAGGTCATGATGATCGGTCTGAGACGCAGTCGGGCGGCCTCGAGTGTCGCGTCGATGATGCCCTTTCCGGTCTCCATTCGATCCTTCGCGAACTCCACGATCAGAATCGCGTTCTTCGCCGCTAGACCGATCGTCGTCAGCAGACCCACCTTGAAGTAGACGTCGTTTGCCTGTCCGAAGAGGGTCGCCGCCGCAAGAGCGCCTAGGACGCCGACGGGGACCGCCATGATGACGGAGAACGGAATCGACCAGCTTTCATAGAGAGCGGCAAGGCAGAGGAAGACGACCAGAACCGAGATCGCATAAAGCATTGGTGCCTGCGAGCCGGAGAGGCGTTCCTGATAGGAAATGCCCTGCCAGGCCACGGTATAGCCGCCCCCGAGCTGTTCCGTCAGCGCTTCCATCTCGTTCATCGCGTCACCGGAGCTGACGCCCGGAGCTGAGGCACCATCGAGCGGAATTGCGCTCACCGCGTTGAAGCGTGCGAGAGTAGGCGCGCCCTTGACCCATTCGGTTCGCGTGAAGGCCGAGAAGGGCACCATTTCGCCGCTCGAGTTGCGGGCATACCAGTGGTCGAGATCGTCGGGCTGCATCCGGAAGGGCGCATCACCCTGTACGTAGACCGGCTTGATCTCGCCGTTCAGGGTGAAATCGTTGACGTCGCGGCCCGTGAAGATCACCGAGAGCATCGAATTGACCGCGGCGATATCAACGCCCATGGCGCCGATCTTCTCCTGGTCGATAACGATCTTCATCTGCGGTTCGACTTCCTTGTTGTTGCTGCGCAGCGCCACGACCTTGCCGCTGGCGTTGGCCGCCTGGATCAGTCGCTTGGAAGCTGCGTCGAGTGCATCCGTGCCATGGCCTCCGGTGTCGACCAGATACATGGAGAAGCCGCTCGATACGCCCATGCCCTGGATGGCCGGCGGCAGCAGCGCGAAGACCTGCGCTTCGCGGTAGGTAAAGAAAGTCTTAAGCGCGCGGGTGACGACCGCCTGCGCATGCAGGTTCGCATCGGTGCGCTTCGAGAAGTCCTTGAGCTTTGTGAAGACGATGGCGCTGTTCTGGCCGGAGCCGTTGAAGCCGAAGCCCAGTGCGCCGAATACGGAATCGACCGCGTCCTTTTCGTTTTCGCGATAGTACTTCTCGACCTTTTCCACGACGGCCTGGGTCTGCTCCGTCGTCGAGCCGGGCGGCGTCGTGACGATCGTCAGGAGAACGCCCTGGTCTTCCTGCGGCAGGAATGAGCTCGGCAGGCGCGTGAACATGTAGGCGCAACCGACGCCAACGAGAAGGAAGACGAGCATGACGCGGATCGGCCGCTTCAGCAGATAGCCGATCGTGCGCACGTAGCCGTTGGTCGAACGGGTGAAGTTCCGGTTGAACCAATCGCCGACACGGTTCTTCTTGTGCTCCGTCACCGGCTTCAGCATCGTTGCGCAAAGTGCGGGCGTCAGAACGATCGCGACCAGTGCGGAAAGCAGCATCGCCGAAACGATCGTGACCGAGAACTGGCGATAGATAATGCCGGTCGAGCCACCAAAGAACGCCATCGGAATGAAGACGGCCGTGAGGACGAGCGCGATACCGACGATGGCGCCGGTGATTTCGCCCATCGATTTCTCGGTTGCCTCAAGCGGAGAAAGCTTCTCCTCCGTCATGATGCGCTCGACGTTCTCGACGACCACGATGGCGTCGTCGACGAGCAGACCGATGGCAAGAACCATCGCGAACATTGTCAGCGTGTTGATCGAATAGCCCATCATCGCCAGGATGCCGAATGTTCCCAGCAAGACCACGGGCACGGCAATCGTCGGAATGAGCGTCGCCCGAAGGTTCTGGAGGAATACCAGCAGAACGACGAAGACGAGAACGATTGCTTCGATTAGCGTGTGAACAACCTTTTCGATCGAGAGCTCTACGAAAGGCGTCGTATCGTAAGGATAGGTGATCTCCACGCCTTCAGGCAGGCCGCGGCTGATGGTGTCGAGCGCGCCGCGAACGCGGGCGGCCGTATCGATGGCGTTGGCGCCGATGGCGAGGTTGACGGCGAAGCCGCTCGAGGGCTGGCCGTTATAGCGCGACGAGCCGCCGTAGCTTTCCTGGCCGATTTCGATGCGCGCAACGTCGCTGAGGCGGACAGTCGAACCGTCTTTTTCGACCTTGAGGATAATGTGCTCGAAGTCCGACACGGTGGTCAGCTGGCTCTGCGCCGTGATCGTCACGTTGAGCTGCTGCCCTTCGACGATCGGCTGCGCGCCGAGCGAACCCACCGAAACCTGCGTGTTCTGCGCCTCGATGGCCGAGGTGACGTCACCGGTGGTCAGCTGATACTTGACGAGCTTGTACGGATCCAGCCAGACGCGCATGGCATAGCCGGAGCCGAAGATGTTGATACTGCCGACGCCTTCGAGACGCTGAATCTGGTCTTCGATGGAGGTCGACATGATGTTGCCGAGATCGACCGAGCTGCGCTTGCCGTCGGTCGACACCAGCGAGCCGACGAGCAGGATGCTCGATGTCGAGCGAGTGACGCTGATGCCGGCGTCGATGACGTCGCTCGGGAGCTTCGACTGCACCAGCTGCAGTTTGTTCTGCACCTGGACCTGCGCGATGTCGGGGTCGGCGCTTGTGCCGAATGTCAGCGAGATGCTCGCCGAGCCGGTCGATGACGTCGAGGTCATATATGTCAGGTCGTCGAGGCCGGTCATGCCGTCCTCGATAATTGTGGTCACCGACTTTTCGACGGTTTCAGCGCTCGCGCCGCGATAGGTGGCGTTGATGCGCACGGTGGTCGGAGCAATGTCCGGATACTGCGAGATCGACAGCGTGAAGATCGCCAGCAGACCCGCGAGCATGATCGTGATCGCTATGACCCACGCAAAAATCGGGCGTCGAATGAAAAACTTGGCCATTGGGTTATCGTTCCTGTACGGCTCGGATCACGGTCGTCGCGTTACTTCGCGGCGGGCTTCTGCGCGTCACCGGACGAGGGTTGTTCCGCGGGTACGACGATACCCTTGTCGCTTATCTTCATCGGCATTGGCGTGACCGGCATGCCCGCCGTGATGGACTGCAGGCCGGAAACGATCAGTTGGTCGCCATCCTTGATCCCGTCGGTTACGAGCCAGGAATTGTTCGAAGGCGATACGTTTTCGAACGCCCGGGTTTCGACCTTGCCGTCCGCGGAAACGAACTGCGCCGTCAGTTCGCCGTTCGCGTTGCGGCTGGTGGCGAGCTGCGGAAGTGCGTAGCCATCCTCGGCGCCGAGCTCCACCGTCGCGCGGACATACATGCCCGGCAGAATGATGCGGTCGGGATTGGGGAAGCGAACGCGAATGGTAAAGGTGCCCGTCGTTTCGCTGACGACCGACTTCGACATGTCGAGCACGCCCTTCTGGTCGTACTCCTTGCCGCTTTCGAGGATCAGGCGGAACGTGGCGCTTCCGGCCTGCTTCATTTCGCCCGAAGCGATCGCATTGCGCAGCCGCAGCAGGTTGGTGCTCGACTCCGTGAGGAGGATGTAGACCGGATTCAGCTGGCGTACGGTCGTTAGTGCCGTCGTCTGGTTTGCCGCGACGACGTTGCCGACGTTGTAGGCGGTCTGGTCGATGACGCCGTCGAAGGGCGCGACGATCTTGGTATGGTCGAGGTCGATCTCGGCGGCGGTCAACGAAGCCTTTGCTGCTTCGACTTCAGCCTGTGCCTGCAGAAGGTTCGTCTTGGCGGTTTCGAACTCGATCTGGGTTGCGCCGGAGCCGACGAGGCGCTGGTAGCGATCGAAATTGCTTTGAGCGCTCGGCACGCTGGCTTCGGCCTTGGCAATCGCTGCTCGTGCTTGAGCAACGGCTGCGAGATAGGGCGCATCCTCGATCTGGTAGAGCACGTCGCCCTTCTTTACCTCTCCACCTTCGCGGAAGGGGATCTCGGTGATGATGCCGCTTACCTGCGGACGAATGTCGGCGGTCTGGAATGCCTCGGCACGCCCTGGCAGGATGGTGGTGACGGGGAAGTTGCCCTTCTTCAGCGCGATGACACCGACGGGTGCCGCCTGCTGTGCCATGCCGGCAGCGCCAGCGCCCTGCTTGTTGCCGCTATCGCTGCAGGCTGCCAGAACGCCGCCCATAGCAAGCGCGGTGGTGATCAAAAGAAAACGCCGTATCATCCCTGAATTCCTTGCTCGGTGGCGACCGGGACGAAAAAACGCTCGTCAGCCCGGAATCAAATGCCACCAACCCCATGTTAAAAAACTCTTGGCGAAGTGACGTATGTTAAGAATCGTCACTTAGCAAGGGCTATTTTGCAGTGCGGTATCGACGAAACTGACAATCTTCTGTGCGCGTCGAACCAGTGTTTCCTTGTCGTCATGGGCGATAAGGACGGGGTGAAGGACGCTGGCGAGCACGTCCGCTACGGTGTCTGCGGCATCTCTCTGGTCCGAACAACGATACCGTCCGCTTGCAATGCCGTGGTGGATAATGTCCTCGAGTTTCTGGATGATACGCTCGCGATAACGGTTCCCAGCGTCAAGCTTGGCGTCGATCGTGGCAAGCACCATTTCGAAGATGTACGGGTTTTCCTTGATGTCCTGAAGGTGGCCGTCGAGCAGCCTGAGGACGAATTGCAACAGTTGCTCGTGGGGCGGCAGAGCCTCGTCGAATGCCGCGAAACGGTCTGTGGCCTTGCCGAGGTGGCGTTCGGCAATAGCGTCGACAAGGGATGCCTTCGAGCGAAAATGCTTGAACACATTCGCCGGAGACATGCCGAGTGACGATGCGATATCGGCGATCGAGACCGCAGAAAACCCGCGCTGGCGAAACAGCAGTTCCGCCATCGACAGTATGTCTTCCCGGGTTTCCTCAGCCCTTTGCCTTGGCCTGCGCGCCATTCGTTCCCCCGCCGGTTTGCCGGCCATCTGTCAGATGCTAGCGTCAGCAGATGAAGGCCCGCAAGCCATTTGCGGACCTCCTATCTGCGGGTCACGGGAAATAGGGAGCGAGATTGTGCCGAATGCGTTCGAGCGGCGTCGCACCACTGTCATCAGGCTGGAATTTCTGCGCCGTGATTGCCTCGAACGCCTTTATATAAACGTCTGAGGTCTGCTGTATCAGATCGACCGGGATTTCCGGTATGGCGTCCTTGTAGGGGTCGCAGCGTTCGGCAACCCAGGCACGGACGAAATCCTTGTCGAAGCTCTCCGGCCGACGGCCAGCCTTGAAGGCCGCCTGATAGCTTTCGGCCAGCCAATAGCGGCTGCTGTCCGGCGTATGGATCTCGTCCGCCAGGATGATCTCGCCGTTCTCGTCGGTTCCGAACTCGTACTTCGTGTCGACGAGGATAAGACCGCGCTCGGCGGCCATTTCCTGCCCGCGGGCAAAGAGCGCCAGGGCATAGCGCGAGAGGGTCGCCCATTGTTGCTCGGTCAGCAAACCGCGTTCGACGATTTCGGTCGGGGTCAGCGGCTCATCGTGGCCGCCGTCGAATTCCTTGCTCGTCGGCGTGATGACGGGCTGCGGCAGCTTTTCGTTGTCTCGCATCCCGTCGGGCAGCTGCATTCCGTACATCTGGCGCTCGCCCTTCTTATAAAGAGTGAGGATCGATGTACCCGTCGTACCGGCAAGGTAGCCACGCACTACGATTTCAACCGGCAGAATGTTGAGCCGCTTTCCGACGACCACGTTAGGGTCCGGATATCCGATGACGTGGTTCGGGCATATGTCCTTCGTCGCTTCGAACCAGTAGCGGGCAGTCTGGGTCAGAACCTGCCCCTTATAAGGAATGCAGGTCAGAATGCGATCGAACGCACTCAGCCGGTCGGTGCTGATGATGATGCGGCTGCCGTCGGGGAGGTCATAGTTCTCGCGAACCTTGCCGCGATAGTAATTCGGCAATTCGGGGAAGTGGGCTTCGGAGAGGATACGCACGGGCTCGACCGTCCTTTTCGGATTCATTCGGGACTTTCCCTGCTGTAATTTCATTGCCTGCATTGTCAAGCAAAGCGCTACAGCCACACAACATATATAAGGAGCAAGGCCGAAAAGTAGCTCAGGACGGTCAGCGGGCCGCCGGCACGCAGGAAGTCTGCGAAGCGATAATCCCCGACGCCCATCGCCAGCGTGTTGTTGTGGTGACCGAAGGGGGTGAGGAAATCCAGCGACGCGCCGGCCGCCACCGCAATCAGATAGGCCTCGGGCCGGTGATGGCCGAGAGTGGCGAATTCGATCGCGATCGGGCTGAGGACTATCGCAACCGTCGCATTGTTGACGAACGGGGTCAGAACCATGGCGAGGAAGAGAACAACGGCAAGGCCGACCAGCGGATTTGAAACCGGAAGAATTGTGCTGAGCGCGTTCGCGATCATCTCCCCGGTGCCTGTCGTCGCGACTGCCGAACCGATCGGGAGCATGGCCGCCAGCATGATGATGATGGGCCAGTTAAGATCGGCCATGGCCTGGCGGATATTGATATAGTTGCAGAGAGCCAGGGTGAGTACAACGCAGGACAAGGCGATCACCGGGCTCAACAGACCGATCGCCATGGCGAGGATGCCGGTGGCGAAGATTGCGAAGGGGTGCCATGACCCGTTTGCGCCGGCATGCGGTTGTGGCGACGCCAGCGCAAGACATTCGCATTCGTCGAGCGCATCGGTGATCGCATCCGGGCGCCCCTCCAGGATCAGGATATCCCCGATCGCCAGCTGCTGGTCATGGAAGCGGCCTTCGACCCGCGGGGATCGCTTGGCCAGCCCGACAACGGCGACGTGCCGGCTCGTGAAGACCTCCAGTGAATGCAGCCTTGAGCCGACGAGCGTGCTCTCCGGCATGACGACGGCTTCCACCCGCGTCGTATCGATCTCCGTCCAGCCCGACGACCTGATGGTGCGCAGCGCATTTGCCGTCGAGAGTTCATCGAACACGACGTCGTCGGCTTCCGCGAGCAACGTATCGCGTTCAGCGATGACGGATGCCTTGCGCGCAGCGAAGACGAACTTGTCGTCCCGAATGAGCGCGTGCGGCTGCAGCTGAAACCGATCGGGGAGATCAGACAGGTTCGCGCCGACGAGCGGCGAGGTGGCGGGAATGTGCCATTCCGCCAGTATGCGACGTCGCGACACCGGCTGTGGATCTTCAATGGTCTCGTCTTCGCGTGGGAAAAGGCGAGGTGCCAGCCATGACGTCAGGACGATCCCGGCCAAGGCAACCGGCAGGCCGACATAGGCGAAATCGAACAGGTCAAAGCCGCTGCCGGTGTTTTTGGCAAGCGCATCGCTGACCAGCAGGTTGGCTGGGGTGCCGATGAGCGATACCGTGCCGCCGAGAAGAGCCGCGAAAGACAGTGGCATCACGAACTGCCGTTTCGGAACTCGCGTCAGGTCGCTGACGCGCAGCGCAACTGGTAGCGTGATCGAGAAGGCGCCGATGTTGTTCATGAAGATCGAAATGAAACCGGTCACGGCGGACAAGAAGGTGACGACGGTCGTATTCGAAAGCCGTGCGCCGGCAAGGCGGCTTGAAAGCCGATCAAGCAGGCGGGTTTTCGCCAGAACCTGCACGACCATGAGGATTTCGATGACAGTTATGACGACCGGGTTGGAGAAACCCGCAAACACCTGGTCGACGGGATAGAGACCGAGCGCATACCCCGCCAGCAAGCCTGTTATGGCGACGATCTCCATGCGAACTCGATCGATGAGGAATACGCCGAGCATGGCGATCAGCAGGACCAGCAATGAAGCTTGCGCGAACGTCATGAAGTCTTTCCGCCTGTCGGTACAAACGAATGTAGCGGTTCGGCAGGCGCTGTATAGGGCCGATCTGCGCGCTTCAGGGGCTCGGGAGTTGCCACATTCCGTCAGCGGTCCGTTCGAGGATCGGGGTGGCGAAGACGCCAATCGTTCGCTCCGGCCAAAGGCTGCCGGCTTCCGCGAGCTTGTCTCGCCAACGCTGTGATTGCAGCATGGCCGCGCCGATCACCACAGGCTCGAGGCCGGAGGCTGCGAGCAACGATATCCCAGATACGATCGAGGTGCCGCTTGAAATCACGTCGTCTACAAGCGCGATCCGCCTGTTTTCGAGAAGCGGCAGCATGCGCGGGTCTATATAGAGACGTTTCTGCTGTGTCGGTGTGGTGATCGAGGAGAGGGCGACCGAGAGATCGTCGCGATACCAGAATTTACGCGAGGTTCCGAGTGGCACATAGCGCTTGTGCCCAAGCTTCTGCGCGACGGCAGCGGCGAGCGTCAACCCGAGCGTCGGAAGCCCGACCACCACGTCGATGTCGAAAGCTGCGAGCTTTGCAGCGAGCCGTGTCGCCAAGGCGTCGAGCACTTCGAAACTGGCCTGGTTGATGATCAGCGACGCCAGCGCGTGTTGCCCGTCCGCCAGCGGGCGGATCGGCAGGCGCAGCTGCTGCCCGTCATCCAGTTCTGCCACGTAGAAGTCGGAGAAGCTGCCATTCCGGTCGAATGTGCCGGCCGGATGCATCTCCTGCCAGAATTGGTGCGCCGCGAGTGTCGTCATATGATCAATTCCGTCTGCTGGACACGAGGCCCGCTCGGCGCCGCAAAGTCTGCAATTCAGCGTCCGTCAACCTGCGCGTTCCGCCCTTCGGCAAATCACCGAGGGCTATATCGCCGATCGCAACGCGCACCAGCCGCAGACACTCTATATCGAGCGCCTCCAGCATGCGGCGGATCTGTCGGTTGCGGCCCTCGTCGAGTTCGACCTCGATCCAAGAGTTGCGGTCTCCCTGCCGGAGCAGTCTTGCTGACGTCGCCTTCAGCACCTCACCGTCGTGGCGCAGGCCGTAGGTCATCTCCGCCAGCATCTCGGGAGGCATAATCCTGTCTATCTGGACATGGTAGGTCTTGGTGACGTGGGTGATGGGATCGAGCAGCGCCTGGGCAAACACCGTGTCGTTGGTGAAAAGCAGCAGGCCCTCGCTTGCCTTGTCGAGGCGTCCGACCGGGGAGAGATGGGGAATATCGAGATCGATCCCCTTGAGACAGTCATAGACGGTGGGGCGACCTTCGGGATCGTGCCTTGTGGTGACAAGTCCGCGTGGCTTGTTGAGCATGAGATAGATCATCGGCTCGGCGGCAATGCCGACGTCATCGACTGCGATCTTTGCGGTCGTGACGTCGACCCATGCGGAGAGCTCGGAGACGACACGACCGTTGACTGAAACACGCCCTTCGGCGATCAGCCGTTCCGCCTGCGTACGGGAGCAATAGCCAAGCTTCGACAATGCACGGGGCAGGGTGACGCGCTTGCCGGCATCGCCGGATTTCGCGTGGTCCCTCGGCTGCTGTTTTCCGCGCCGCTCCTTCAAAGCCTGCCTCTGTCATCTGATCGTGCCGACGTCTTTGGCATGAAGAGCAGCACAATGCCAGCCGGCATGGCCGAAACGCGGGGGATAAGACCGGTGATCACGTCGCGTCGACACAAAGCAAAAGGTGGCGTCGTCCGCCACCTGCTTCTGATCATCAGCTTGTATTGCGTCTGAGCCGATCCGCTGCGAGCCTAATGGCAGGCCATGAAGCCGGCGAGTTCCTTGCGGCTCATTATAACGCCTGCCGCAGCCTTGTCCGGTTCCGGATGACTATAGGAGAAACTTGGGATTTCCGGCAGCTCGAGAGCCTGCCGCATATTCATGATGCCGACAGCCAGGCGACCACCTGCTCCGTCAACACTGACTTCGACGATGTATTGAGACTTCTTGCCATCCATCGATAGCCCTCCCTCTCTATGTCGGTTGCCTTGTCCCTAGTGTCGAAAATGGGTTTTTCTAAGACCTAAGTATTACGAGCCGCATGCCCCCTTGGATCTATGCGGCTCGCAACTAGGGTATTTTTCTTGAAGGTCAACGCCACCATTGGCGCGGCGGCGCCTGATGGCTGCTGAGCAGATAGCCGGCAAGGAAGCCGAGCGCGCCGGCAAGCGTCAGCGCAGTGGTGGTTGCTGCGGCATGCTCGCGGGCGGCACCTGCTGCGGCCACACCCTCTGCCTTGATCTGGGCAACGGCGGTCTTCGCGCGCGGGCTTATCTCGTCATAGGCCTTACCGGCGCGGTCGCGAACTTCGTAATAGGCTTCGGCTCCTTGAGCGGAGATCATCTTCTGAAGTCTGGATACTTCCTGCTGAAGCGCTGCGATGTCTTTGCTGACCGAAGCGCGAATATCGTCGGTTGTGGCAGCCATATCTTTTCTCCTTTCGGCTTACGGGAAGAGGAAACACCGGAAGCAGGTCTTCGGTTCCGATTGGGTGAGCGGAAGCCGGTATGCTTCTTCAAATGACGCCGGACGCGCATGTTTCAAGTGTCGGGGAGAATAGAGAGGCGAAAGGAGAGGGATCGCTCAGACTAAGGGACGATTTTTGACCGTCCGGTAAAAGCCGGGAGAGGGCCGTCGTGACGCAGATTGCGGACGGATTCGCCTGTGTCTAAAAAACGGATAATAGAATCATGATGTTACAAGAATATGAAAAAACTTGTGTGGGTGCTGTTGACTTAGAAAGGTTGTGGGCCGTATAAGCCGCTTC
>UBTY01000043.1 GCA_900468535.1 Hyphomicrobiales bacterium
TCACGGGCACGCCGCCTGAGACGATCAGGCGGCGTGCCCGTGACCGGCGGTGAGATAGCCGACGAGAGACGTATCCGCGCCATCCGCCAAAATCTGCGCCTGAGCAACCGATGTGTTGTGGGATGCCATGAGAAGCAGGCAGAGCGAAACAGCGCGCGGAACTTCCAGTTCACCGGTCGCCCAACGGCGGCTGGTCAGCTGGTCCACACCGAACAGCTTTTCCACGGTAGCAGCAGTCAGCCCGACCACTGCAATAGCGGCTCTGTATTCCGACGCTTTCATTTGGCTGTTCCCGGCGCGTTTTTCGCGCACTAATCTTCGAAGTCGCTCACTTTAGTTTCGTATTATTTTCGCGACTTATTATATGCGACATTTTCTGTCTATAGAGCGACGTTTCACCAGGGGAAGTTAGTGGACCGACGGATCTGTGTCTTCGAGGAAGGTCCGGATGCCTTCGCGTTCGACAGTCGCGAGAAACTCGTCGAAGGCTTCGCGATCAGTGGCGAAACCCTCTTCCCACTCGATCAGATCCTCGTCCTGCGTCACGACCTCGAGCTTCCAGTCGCCGTTGGTTCCGGCCGGACGGAAGATATCGACCAGCACGGTGACATCATCATCGGTGAACTCGCCGGACAGTTCCGAATGTTCGAGCTTCTGCTTCTTAGCCATGTCCTTGCCGCTCCGAATCCGCCGCCAGATGAACCATCCCCAGCACCTACAGGCTTGTACCGGCCGGAGTCCAGAAGCGGCAACGGCAAATCATACGAAGCGCGCGAGAACCTACAATCAGAACGTCCGAGGATGCGGAATATAATCAGGAGAATGGATTTTTGGAGTGGTGCCCAGAGCCGGAATCGAACCAGCGACACGCGGATTTTCAATCCGCTGCTCTACCAACTGAGCTATCTGGGCTAACCGTCTTCAAGTGGTTCTTTCGAAAGAAGAAACCGTGGGGCCTTGGTGCGCCCCGGAAGCGAGCGGGGTTATAGCATCTTGTTCGGACATGGCAAGCGGCAAATGATGGTTTTTTGACAAACTGTGGAATTTTCCAAATTCTCGAATGAAAATAATGGCTTCCGCCTGCCGAAAGTCAGCCTATTGGTCGTCCTGATGCTCCGCCTTCGCTTCGTCGTCGGCAACAGGAATCGCGTAGGAGCCACTCAGCCAGCGGGAAAGATCGACCTCGCGGCAACGGTTCGAGCAGAAAGGGTAGTCTTCGCGCGATGAGGGCTTGCCGCACTCCGGGCAAGGGCGAGCCTTGCGCAAGGGCGCGATCTTGGCGCTGGTGTTCTTTTCTTCAGACATGATGGCTCCTTGGGGTATTCACCCGTCGGGCTCAGCCCTCGGGCCACCGGCTATGGACATCGAAGCCCTCGCCGGTCAAAAGCAGGATGGTTTCGTAAAGCGGCAAACCAACGACATTGGTGTAGGAGCCGACCATCTTCTGCACGAACGTGCCGGCCAGCCCCTGGATACCATAAGCGCCGGCCTTGCCGCGCCACTGGCCTGACGCCAGGTAGTTCTCGATCTCGAAACCGGACAGCCGCTTGAACCGCACCTTGGTCTCGACGATCTTCTGGCGGACCTTGCGATCCGGCGTGATCAGGCAGACGCCCGTGTAGACCCAATGGCTGCGTCCGGAGAGCAGATAGAGCGATGCGGACGCTTCGTCGGCGAATTCGGCCTTGCCGAGGATACGCCGCCCGACGGCAACAACGGTGTCGGCGGCCAGGATATAGCTGCCCTTCCAGGTCATGTCGCCCTTGATCGCCGCCAGCGCCGCTTCGGCCTTTTCGGTCGAAAGGCGGCGCGCAAGAGAACGCGGATGCTCGGACTTCTTCGGCGCCTCGTCGATATCCATCGGCATCAGACGCGATGGTTCGATGCCCGCCTGGTTCAGCAGATCGACCCGACGGGGCGAGCCGGAAGCCAAAATGAGCTTGTATTTGAGCGCCATGAAACCTCGACCACCGGGCGAATGAAGGCGAAAGCGCTGAGCTTTCGGTCTACGTTTACTTGAAACGGTAGGTGATGCGGCCCTTGGTGAGGTCGTACGGCGTCATTTCCACGAGTACCTTGTCGCCCGCCAGAACGCGGATGCGGTTCTTGCGCATGCGGCCTGCCGTGTGGGCGATGATCTCGTGCTCGTTTTCGAGCTTCACGCGGAACGTCGCATTCGGCAGAAGTTCGGTGACGATACCCGGAAATTCGAGGACTTCTTCTTTAGGCATATAAGGGTTTTCTTCCTACAGGTTGAATTGGCGGCGGTAGCCGCGCCAAAATTTGGGCGGAAACTACACAATCAGCGGGGGTTTGTGAACCTCGTTGATTGGCTTTCCGTTATTTGTTTCACGCCGATTGCGCGGCAATACCATTTCTGTTGAGTAGCCGGCTCTCGATGAGATCGCGCAGATGGTCGCGGACCTCCCGGTAGCTGTCCAGAATCTGCTCGCGCGTGCCTTGCGCAACGGTCGGGTCCATCGTCGGCCAGTAGACCACGTCGACCGCGTTCGACCGCGTCAGCTCCAGCGCCGCATGATGGGCCTGCGGCGACAGCGTGATGATGAGATCGAAGTAGTCATCCTCGAGTTCCTCCAGCGTATGAGGATGATGACGGCCGAGAGACAGACCGATTTCATCGAGCACTACGTCGACGAAGGGATCACGCTCGCCGGCGCGGACACCTGCCGAGCGTATATAGGTATTTCTAGGCAGAAGATGACGCGCCAATGCTTCGGCCATCGGCGAGCGGATCGCATTCATGCCGCACATGAAGAGAACCGCGCCCGGTATTATCCCCTCGCGTCTTTCAGCTTGCGGTTCCATCGCCGTCATCCGCGCCAGTAAAGCACGCAGACCAGCGTGAAGAGCCGCCGGGCAGTATCGAAATCCACGTCGATCTTGCCGTTCAGCCGATCCTTCAGCGTCTGCGAACCCTCGTTGTGAATGCCGCGCCGGCCCATGTCGATCGCTTCGATGCGGCTCGGCGACGCCGAGCGGATCGCTTCGTAATAGCTTTCGCAGATCATGAAGTAGTCCTTCACGATCCGGCGGAATGGCGTCAGCGACAGAATATGCGTCGCGACCGCCTCGCCGCCCTCGGTCGTTATGGAGAAGACAAGCTTGGCATTCGCCAGCGAGATGTTGAGACGGTAGGGACCGCCGGCGTGGCCCAGCGGCGTGAAACTGTTTTCCTCGATGAGGTCGAAGATGGCGACGGCACGCTCATGCTCGACATCGGGCGTCGATCGGCCGATGGTGTCGTCAAGAACGACGTCGCAAAGCCGGTAATCGCCCGCCGCCATCCCTTACCTTTCCAGATTGAGACGGATCGCGACCGACCGCGCATGCGCGTCCAAGCCCTCGGAGACGGCAAGCGCGATCGCGGCCGGTCCGAGCGTGCGAAGCTGCTCGGGACCGAGGCGCAGGATCGAGGTGCGCTTGACGAAATCGAGAACGGAAAGGCCGGACGAGAAGCGAGCCGAGCGCGCCGTCGGCAGCACATGGTTCGAGCCGCCGACATAATCGCCGATCACCTCCGGCGTATGCGCGCCGACGAAGATCGCGCCGGCATTGCGAACGCTATCGAGAAGCGCGTCCGGATCGGCAACAGCCAATTCCAGATGCTCCGGCGCGATGCGATTGGCGAGCGGGATGGCATCCTTGAAGTTGCTGACGAGAATGACAGCGCCGAAATCACGCCAACTTGCCGCCGCCGTCTCCGCGCGGTTGAGCGTCTTCAGCTGCCGTTCGACGGCGGCTTCGACCAACCGGCCGAACTCGGCATCGTCAGTCATCAGGATGGATTGCGCGCCGGCATCATGTTCCGCCTGCGCGAGCAGGTCGGCAGCTATCCAGTCCGGATTGTTGTCCTTATCGGCAATGACCAGGACCTCTGACGGCCCGGCGATCATGTCGATGCCGACGGTACCGAAGACATGGCGCTTTGCAGCCGCAACATAGGCGTTGCCGGGGCCGGTGATCTTGGCGACCGGGGCGATGGTCTCGGTGCCATAGGCAAGGGCAGCGATCGCCTGAGCACCGCCGATGCGATAAATCTCGGTGACGCCCGCAAGCTTTGCCGCTGCCAGCACCGCCGGATTGACCGCGCCACCCGTTGCCGGAACGGCGATGACGATGCGATCGACGCCTGCGACCTTGGCCGGCACGGCATTCATCAGGACCGAACTCGGGTAGCTTGCAGTGCCGCCTGGGACATAGAGACCGACAGCCTCGATCGCTGTCCAGCGGGAGCCAAGGCCGACACCCATGTCGTCCTCGTAGATATCATCCTTCGGCAGCTGCCGGCGATGGTGCGATTCAATGCGCACGGCGGCAACCTTGAGGGCGCCGAGAACTTCGGCAGGCACGGCCTCGACAGCAGCGTCGATCTCCGCTTGGCTGACGCGCATCGGCGTCGTTGCGAAATCGATGCCGTCGAACTTCTTCGAGTATTCAGCAAGGGCGGCGTCGCCACGCAGGCGGACATCGTCGATGATGGCGCGCACGACCGTATTCACGTCTTCCGAGACTTCCCGCTTCGTCGTCAGGAAGGCGGCAAACTGCCGCTCGAAGCCTTCGGATTGCTGATCAAGCCAGAGTGCCAACGCCGATATTCCTTTTCGTATGCCGATCGATGCAGATTACGCGCCTGGATGGCGCGGCTTGGAGCCGGTTTCCCATGCTCCGCCGATATCCGCAAGCTGAACTTCAATGCATTCGACGTCGAGAGCAATCGTTGCCGTGCCGGCAAGAGCCAGTTCGATCGTGCCATCAGGCCCATCGCCCTTCTGCTCGAACCTGATGGCGAGCAGCGACAGGACTTCGTCACGGTTCTTCTGGTCGATGCCGACGGAGCGAACGGCGATGACGCGCTTGAAGGCGAGAGCGGCGCGACGGCGCTCGAAACCCTTCCGCTTCTTTCCGGCTTCTTCCCAGACGAACCGATTGGCGGCGATCGAGAACTGCTCGTCGCGTGGCGACCAGGCGATGTCTGCAACCTTGAAAACGCTGTCCTGCATGTGCGCAGAAACGACGGCCAAATCTTCGCTATCGAGCGCCACAAGCTTCAGGTCGGTCATTCAGGCTGCATCCCTTGTCGCATGGGCATCGCCAGGATTGGCGATGCCGTCAGACAAGGGACATAAGGCGCGCAAACGCAATGCGCAACCAAGATCAAAGGCGAAGGAAGACCTTCGCCTACTCGCTGACGCGTTCGACGATCGCGCCGCAGCGGGTGAGCTTCTCTTCGAGACGCTCGAAGCCGCGATCGAGATGATAGACGCGCGACACCATCGTCTCGCCTTCGGCAGCAAGGCCGGCGATGACGAGCGAGACCGAGGCGCGCAGATCGGTAGCCATGACAGGCGCGCCCTTCAGACGGGACACGCCTTCGATCTTGGCCGTCTGGCCAGAGAGCGAAATCTTCGCGCCGAGGCGGGCCAGTTCCTGAACGTGCATGAAGCGGTTTTCGAAGATGGTCTCGGTGATGTGCGACACACCCGTCGAGCGGGTCATCAGCGCCATGAACTGTGCCTGCAGGTCAGTCGGGAAGCCCGGGAACGGATCGGTGACGACATCGACCGGCTTGATACCAGCGCCGTTGCGACGGATGCGCATGCCGTTATTGGTCGCGGAAACCTCCGCGCCGGCGCGGCGCAGCGTTTCCAGTGCGGTGTCGAGCAAAGCTATGTCGGTGTTCTCGAGAACGACGTCGCCACCGGTCATGGCAACGGCCATTGCGTAAGTGCCGGTCTCGATGCGGTCGGGCAGGACGCGGTGGCGCGCACCCGAGAGCGAGGTAACGCCTTCGATCGTGATCGTGCTTGTGCCTGCGCCGGAAATCTTGGCACCCATGGCAATCAGGCAGTTGGCGAGATCAACGACTTCAGGCTCGCGGGCAGCATTACCGATGACAGTGGTGCCGCGGGCAAGCGTTGCCGCCATCATCATTACGTGGGTGGCGCCGACGGACACCTTCGGGAAGGTGTACTTCGCGCCGATCAAGCCGCCCTTGGGAGCGGTTGCATTGACGTAGCCACCGTCGATCTCGAGGTTAGCGCCGAGCGCCGTCAAACCTTCGAGGAACAGATCGACCGGACGCGTGCCGATGGCGCAACCGCCAGGCAGCGAGACGCGGCACTGGCCTTCACGCGCCAAGAGCGGACCGATGACCCAGAAGGAAGCGCGCATCTTCGAGACCAGCTCATAGGGAGCGGTGGTATCGACGATGGTACGGCAGGTGAAGTGGATGGTGCGGGAGTAGCTATCTTCCTGGCGTTCGCGGCGGCCGTTGACCGACACGTCGACACCGTGATTGCCGAGGATACGCAGCAACTGCTCGACGTCGGCCAGATGCGGCACGTTTTCGAGCGTCAGGGTATCGCTGGTCAGCAGCGACGCAATCATCAACGGCAGGGCGGCATTCTTGGCGCCGGAAATCGGAATGATGCCGTTAAGCTCATTACCGCCGACAATTCTGATACGATCCATGTGCGCTTACGGGCGATGCCCGCCTTTCCGAAAGGCTGTCTTTAAAAGGATGCGGGTGTTTAGACGAAATTAGCGGGGGCTTCAATTCGCCGTGAACCGAACATTACGATTCGTCCATTTTTGCGGCAGGAAGCCCATTCGTCTCATCGGCCTGCCCTGATCGGCGGGCGCGGGTCTGCTGTTTTCTGCGGGAGAGGTTTTCCCGAAGTTTTTCGGCAGCCCTTTCGCGGCGCAGTTTCGCCTGGCGTTCGATCTCCGCTTTGCGGCTGTGCTGGCTGTTTTCAGTATCTTCGCTCATGCCGGAGACTTAACCGAATTCGCGCGGATCCAAAAGTGGATACGTTATTCTGCACGAGAATGGAAATTGAAGCTTGCGCTCATGCAAAAGCTGTGGCAATAGCCGCCCCGTTCACGCAATGCAGCCGCTTCGGTTGCGCGTCGCACCTGCTGCCGTAGCTCAGTGGTAGAGCACACCCTTGGTAAGGGTGAGGTCGGTGGTTCAATCCCACTCGGCAGCACCAGTTTTCTTTCTAAAAAAATCGACGCGATAACAGCCCTCCGGGCTGCCGTTCGCTCCGTCGCGCGCGCAGATTTCGCCTAGAAGGCCCGCCCACGTTGGCATCTCTCCATCTCCTAAAATGACCGTTTCATGAACGAGACCATCAGCTTAGGTTCATGGCCGTCCGTCTAGTCTGGAAACAATCACGCAACTGATGCGTTGAACCAGGGCTACATAACGGAGGTCCAAATGAGAAAGCTAATTACCGCAGCCGTCATCGCTATCGGCTCGCTCGCAGCGACAGCGGCACCATCCTTTGCCGACAGCTTCAGCGTTACCGTCGGCCAGCCCGGCTATCATCATCGCCCGTACTATGGTCATTCGGACAGATACTATCATTCGCGCGACTGGTACCGCCATCGCCCGGTTCGTTACGATTGCCGGACCAAGACCGTCCGCTATCACGAGCATGGACGCGTCGTGACCAGAACCACGCGCGTCTGCGACTGATCTCGAGGGCCTCTCCCGAATTGATAGGGGGAGGCCTGATTCCCACAATCCACAGCGAACATTTCCCATTTGCGGGTTTTTGAATTGTCGCTAAAATACCCCTGCGCACTTGTTCGCAGGAGGAGCGAGCGCGCCGCGCATCTCAGGCGTGAACAAATGGAGGAGTTCGCCGATGGCAAACGAAAAATGGAACGACCCGATCCGCGTGGGCTTCGAGACCGTCGGTGCACATACCGTGTCCGGGCCGTTCGATGCATTGAAGTGCCTGTCGGAATTTTGGCCAAGCGTGCGCGGCCTGAGGTATCTGAAGGCTCGCAGCACATGCCGTGCCGCACTTGATGGCCGCAAAACTCTAGAGGAAGCGCGGGCGGAATTCGTTGCCGCGGCTGAGGAAGCAAAGCTCTCGCTTCATTAGTCACAGCTTCTTTGCGCGGCAGAACCGTCTGTTTTCGTTCAAACTGTATCGAAACAGGTCGATGGTTTATTTTCGTTTAACCGTCGCGGAATGCAATGGTTCACACCCCAAAATTGGGCATTGTCTCCACGAGCCCGAGGTCGCTAGAACGAGCTCAGCCATCATGATGATGGTCAGAGGCTCGTCACCCTCTGCTCTAACCAGCAGACGAGCCTCGTCGGTTCTCTCTCAAAATCCAATGATTTAGCAAAACGCGGAAGATCCATGGCGTCTTCGCCGCAATGGCGCCCAAGTGCCATCAGCCAATGGTTAACGACCGGCAAACAATCAGCACTCCGACGCCGTGCTTTCGACCTCGATATAGCCGACGCCAATGATCGTTCCGTCCATTGCTCGAATGAACGACGGGACGTAATGGGCACCCTGCGGCACGCAGGAAACTGGGCCCGCATACTGCGCCAATACGACGTCATCGCGCTGGATCGCGGAGTAGTCGCTGGAGAATTCTAGCGAGGCGGAGGCCGGAAGTGTGAAGGCTGCGATGGCCGTGGCGAAGGCAGGTATTCCCAGGTGAAGGAGGCGTTTCATGCACTTCTCCTTTGTTTGACCGCAACATTAACTGAGAAATGCCAAGTTTAGTTCCCTCGTCCATTACCTCTTTTGCATATTCGAGCGCTCTTCTCTTTTGAGGATGGAGTATTGCTGTCGGGAGCGACACTATGAAAAGGTATGAAGCCGCCTACGCAATATAAGCATATTCTCATATTCATGATCCGAACCGCCATTTTGGATAGAATGATCCGCTGCCTCTTGGCGCTCCCGAACGCGGTGCCATATTACGGAGTACGGCGCGCAACCTGGATGAATACGATGAAAACGCTGCTTTCTATTCTCATGGCGGCCGCCGTTCTGGCAGGCTGCACGACTGGCGAAACCGAAGAGGTCAAGCCGATCCCCGGCAGCATCACCTATAATGGGCAGCCACGCACCAAGCTCACCAAATCACCGCCGGGCAGCGTGATTCACAACTCGTTCTACGATCAGACCGGCAGCAAGGTCTTGGAGACCTACATCCTGCAACCTGACAGGACGCTCAAGCTGACCCGCCGCGAGATCATCCCCGACTTTCCAATGTAGGCGACAGACAATCGATCGAAGAGCCTACAGCGACAGCGGGATGTCGACGGGTTGGAAAAACGCGTCGATCGTTTCGGCCTTGACCTCATCGAGTCTTGCCGGCGACCAGATGGGATTCCTGTCCTTGTCGATTACGGCCGCTCGTATGCCTTCGTAGAAATCGGGCGACTTGAGGATCTGCAGGCAGGCGGCGAATTCGCGGCGCAGGCACTCCGCTAGGCTCCTGCTCTGCTTGCCCTCCCTGAGAAGGCGCAGCGTCAGAACGAGGCTCGTCGGCGATCGCGTCGACATGGCGTGCAGCGTCTTGTCGGCGAAATCCGAACCGTCAGCATGGAGCGCTTCCGCTATGGCGCGCACGCTGTTCAACCGAAAAGTGCGTTCGATCACGTCATGATTGGTTCTGAGCGGCCCCTTCCCCGGATCGGTCCCAAGGTTCTTGAGGACGCTGTCGACGTCTCGCGAGACTGCTCCGCGCGGAAGTTCCGCAAGCGTCTCGATCAGTTCGGGCAATTGAAACGACGCCACCTGCACATCGGCAAGGCCGGCGTGAATGACGTCGGCAGGCCCGACTTCGAGCCCCGTCAATCCCATCCAGGTGCCGATCTCGGCAGGGGCATGCGCCAGCAGCCAGGTCGCACCGACATCGGGGAAATAGCCTATCCCCGTTTCCGGCATCGCAAATCGCGTCCGCTCGGTCACGACCCTATGACGGCCGTGCGAGGACAGACCGACGCCTCCTCCCATCGTGATCCCGTCCATCAGCGCCACGTAGGGCTTCTCGTAGGTCGCGATGCGGTGGTTCAGCCGAAACTCGTCGCGCCAGAAGTTCTCCGCCAGCGGGGTACCCGTTCGTCCGCTTTCGTGCAGGGCACGAATGTCGCCGCCGGCACAGAAGCCCCGCTCCCCCTCCCCCATGACAATGACGGTGGCAACCGCGGGATCGGCGGCAAATGCATCGAGCGCTGCCGCGACCGCACGAACCATATCGAGCGTAAGGCTGTTCAACGCACGGGCACGATTAAGGCGAATGATGCCCGCCGTTCCGCGTCGCTCGAGGAGAACGTCGTGCTGGTCGGTCTTGTCGTGCATGGTGCCTCCCGCAACATTCGCCGAATATCCGGGCCGACAGACATCACTCCAATCGACCGACAGGAGCGGTTGGGGTAGCCCGGCTATAAATCTATAGCATTCAGCAATTTAGTCGATGGCTGGCAATGCAGAACGGAGGACGATCGACCGCTCAGAACGACGCCGCGGCAAGCGCACGGCGGATGCCGTGAAGATCCTCGACATTGCGGTTCATGAGGAAGAGCTCCCAATCAAGCGCGCTGCGCACGATCGTTTCGAGGGAGTCGTATTGCGGTTCCCACTCCAGCACGCGACGCGCCAGGGCCGCATCGGCAACGACGCTTGAGGAGTCACCGGGGCGACGCTGAGCCATATGGATCTTGAAGGAGTATCCATGGAGACGCGTCACCATGTTCAACACGTCGAGCACGGAATAGCCCGTTCCGTAGCCGCAGTTCGCGACCAGCGAGCCTTTGCCACGGCGCAGGTGCTGCAGGGCCTTCAGGTGTGCCGCCGTCAGGTCGCTGACGTGGATATAGTCCCGGACACCGGTTCCGTCGTGGGTCGGATAATCGAAGCCATAGACATGGACGCTGTCGCGCTTGCCCAACGCCGCCTCGCAGGCAACCTTGATCAGATGCGTTGCTCCGGCGGTCGACTGACCGCTGCGTCCTTCGGGATCGGCTCCCGCGACGTTGAAGTAGCGCAGCGCCACATAGTTGAAATCATAGGCCGAAGCGCAGTCGCGAAGCATGAATTCGGTCATCAGCTTCGACTGGCCGTAAGGGTTCTCCGGATTGAGCGTCGCATCTTCCTTGACGGGCTCGGACGTTTTCTGCGGCCCGTAGACGGCAGCGGTCGAGGAAAAGACGAAGTGGCGCACACCGGCGCTGACGGCGGCACTCAGCAAGGCCCGTGTCTTGCCGGAGTTGTTGTCGTAATAAGCGAGGGGGTCAGTGACTGAAACAGGCACGACGGCCGAGCCGGCGAAGTGAATGATGGCTTCGATATCGTTCTCGATGAAGATCGTCTTCAGAAGAGCGGCATCCGCGACATCGCCGAGATAGAACCGCGCAGCCGGCGCAACCGCCCACCGAAATCCGGTGGAGAGCCGATCGAGCACAACCACATCCTCACCCGCATCCAACAATGTCCAGACCATGTGGCTGCCGATGTAGCCGGCGCCGCCCGTGACCAGAATTGCCATGTCCGTACTCCCCGTTCTATCCGGGGATCATCTGAGGCCTGTTTCCTTTCCGAATCTCCTACCGGACAGGCGTTCCGAGCCTATCCGGCGGTTAAGTTTCCGGATGTGGTTAGAAGCGGATTTCCCGCATTCCTACAATTTTATCAATGTGCGGTTTTGGATGTGCCGGACCGGTTCAAAGCTTCAGAATGTAGTCGCACAGCCGATCTGCAGCGACCTGTATCTGAGCCGGATCGCGAAGGAAGCAGGCACGCAGGAACAGCTCCCCACCCGGCCCGAACGCGGTGCCCGGCGCCAGGCCGACACCCGTCTTGTCGACGATGTCGATCGCAGCCTTGCGGCTGTCGGTTACCCCGTCGATCTTCAGGAAGGCGTATAGCGCACCGTCGGGCTTGAGGGTCTCGACGCGATTGGTCGCAATCAGTGCATCGCAGAGGATATCGCGCGACCGTTTCGCCTTTTCGATGTTCTGCTGAACGAAAGCGTCGCCTTCATTGAGAGCCGCGACGGCGCCTCGCTGCATGAACTGCGCGACGCCTGACGTCGAATACTGAATGAGGTTCTCGATGACCTGGCCTGTCTGCGGCGGAGCGACGATCCAGCCCACCCGCCAGCCGGTCATCGACCAGTTCTTGGAGAAGGAATTGACGAACATCACCTTGTCGTCGACATCCATGACATCCAGGAACGACGGCGCACGGCCGCCCGGGAAATAATAGCGGGCGTAGATCTCATCCGCCATGATCCAAAGACCGTGCTTGCGGGCGAGCGCCAGGATGGCGGCGAGGTCTTCGCGCGTCGCGGTCCAGCCTGTCGGGTTGGACGGCGTATTGATGAACAGCGCGCGGGTCTTATTGGTAATAGCCGCTTCGATGCTATCGAGATCGATCGCCCACTTGCCAGCCTCGAAGCGAAGCTCGACGCCAACCGAACGGGCGCCCGCGATCTCGAGCGCTGCCGCGATGTTCGGCCAGGCCGGCGTCAGGTAGACCAGTTCATCGCCGGGAGACGTCATCGCCTGTACGGCGATCTGGATCGCCTGCATGCCGGAACCCGTGACGTAGAAATGGTCTACAGGAAGGTCGATGCCGAAATGACGGGCGTAATAGGCCGAAAGCGCCTGGCGAAGCTCGGGAATACCGCGCTGATAGGTGTAGAACGTTTCGCCTCCGGCAAGCGCATCCATCGCAGCCCGGTTGACGAAATCCGGGCTTGGAAGATCGCCTTCACCGACCCAGAGCGGCAGCAGGCCTTCACGGCCACGGGCATAATTGACGACTTCGACGATCCCGCTTTCTGGCGCGGAGATGGCGCGCGGGCTAAGGCTATTTACGATCGACATGCATTACTCCGGTTTACGCCTTCTTAGATCAATTGCCGGCGCAAATCTCATGACAATCGGTGATGCAATATCGATTTCCGTGATGGATGGCCCCGCGACAATGGCGGGGCCGGCAGCTTGCATCAGACCTGAGGACGCTTGGCGAGCAGATCGCGGATTTCGGTCAGCAGCGCGACATCGGCGGGCGGCGCGGCCGGAGCTTCCGGAACAGCCTTCTTCTGCTTGTCGACCTGGGCCTGCAGCATGTTCACGCCCTTGACCATCAGAAAGATGATCCAGGCGAGGATGAGGAAGTTGATGAGGACGGTGATGAAGCTGCCGTAAGCCAGAACTGCGCCCTGCTGGCGAGCCGCGGCAAGCGTCGGCGCGTTGACGTTGGACGACAGACCGATGAAATAGTTGGAGAAATCGAAGCCGCCGAAAATGGCACCCACGATCGGCATGATGATATCATCGACAAGCGATTTGACGATGCCGCCGAACGCACCACCGATGATCACACCGACGGCAAGGTCCATGACATTGCCGCGGGCGATAAATGCTTTGAACTCATTGAGCATCCGATCCGTCTCCATTTGATACAGTTGCAGTGACAGGTCATTGTTTTTATTAGCTACATGTTCGATGCAAATATTCAATTGCTAATTACAAATATCGCCCGTGCTGCGGTATCTTTGACTTAATGCCTAGACGCCCCCCAATTTTCAAAGGGCTGGAATTGCCGTAGCATCGACGTATCCGGGAGAACCGGCGCAGCGGCGCCGGCGGAGGGTCAATGTTACCAGGTTGGGTCATAGTCGCGTCGGCGTTCGGCTACCTGCTACTGCTGTTTGCAGTGGCAAGCCATGGCGATCGCCGCACCCGCCACTTCGGGGTGCCGGAGGGCGGCCGGCCGATTGTCTATGCGCTCAGCCTCGCCATCTACTGCACGTCCTGGACCTATTTCGGCGGTGTCGGCCTCGCATCCCAGCGCGGGCTCGAATTCACCGGCATCTATATCGGCCCCATCCTCGTCTTCACATTGGGCATGCCGGTGCTGCGGCGGATCATCGAGCTCGCCAAGGCAGAGAAGCTCACATCGGTCGCCGACTTCATCGCTGCCCGCTATGGCAAGAACTCCACGGTCGCCACGATCGTTGCGCTGATTTCGCTCGTCGGCGCAATTCCCTACATCGCGTTGCAGCTGAAATCCGTTTCAAGCACCGTCACCGCGCTCCTCAACCCATCCGACTACGGGATCGGTAGCGGCAATCTGTATTTCCTCGACCTGCCGCTGCTGGTGACGCTGGTTCTCGCGTGCTTCGCCATCATGTTCGGCACCCGCCATACCGACGCCACCGAGCACCAGGACGGACTGATCCTTGCCGTGGCGATGGAATCCGTCGTCAAGCTCGTGGCGTCGTTGACGGCGGGCATCTGCGTGATCTGGTTTCTGTTCGACGGCCCGGCCGACCTTTGGCGCAAGGCTGCAGACAACACGCTGGCGCTCTCGGCACTCAGCTATCAGACGCCGCTCAGCCGATGGATTACGCTGACGCTGCTGTCGGCGTTTGCGATCATCATGCTGCCGCGGCAGTTCCATGTGACCGTGGTCGAGAACCGGACCCCGAAAGAGCTGCGATTGGCCGGCTTTCTCTTTCCGCTCTACCTCGTCGCCATCAATCTGTTCGTGCTGCCGGTGGCGCTCGGGGGGCTGCTGACGTTCGGCGGCAGCGGCAATGCCGATCTTTACATGCTGTCACTGCCGATCGCGGGCGACATGCCGCTCGTCTCGCTGGTCACTTTCATCGGCGGGTTCTCGGCCGCAACGGCGATGGTGATCGTCGCTTCCGTGGCGCTTTCGATCATGGTCTCAAACGATATCGTGATGCCGATCTTCCTGCATCGCAAGCTCGCCGGCCGCGCCGGCCAGCGCGAGGATTTCGCCAAGACCCTGCTCAACATCCGGCGCAGCTCGATCTTCGCCGTGCTGCTGCTCGGCTATGCCTATTACCGTTCGACCGACAGCACGACGGGTCTCGCCTCGATCGGACTGCTTTCCTTTGCCGCCATCGCGCAGATGGCGCCGTCGCTGTTCGGGGGATTGATCTGGCGCCGCGCCAACGCGCGCGGTGCGATCCTCGGGCTTACCTCCGGCTTCGTGATCTGGATCTACCTGCTGTTCCTGCCTTCGCTCGGCGGACCCGATTACTCGTCGGTTGCCAGCGCCGTGCTCGGCTTCATCTTTCCCGGCACCACCATCTTCAGCGCCCCGAACGCCGACCCGCTGGTCAATGCGACCGTAATGAGCCTTCTGGTCAACACCGCATTCTTCGTCATCGGATCGGTAACCCGCAACGCACGACCGCTCGAGCGCATCCAGGCGGGCATCTTCGTCAAACGGCAGTCGCGGTCACAATTTGCGACGCGCGGCTGGAAGACCCGCATTAGCGTCGGCGATCTCAAGACGACGATTTCCCGCTATCTCGGCGAAGAGCGGATGGAGCGGTCGTTCCGGACCTATCAGCAGAACTCCGGCCGCCGGCTGGAAGACGACCAACCCGCCGACATGGCGCTCATCCATTTCACCGAACAGCTGCTCGGCAGCGCGATCGGCTCCTCGTCCGCCCGGCTGGTTCTCTCACTCATCCTGCAGAAGGTCGAGGATGCATCCGCCGATACAGCCTGGCTGCTCGATCAGGCGAGCGAAGCGTTGCAATATAATCAGGACATGCTGCAGACCGCGCTTTCGCAGATGGATCAAGGCATTGCCGTCTTCGACAGCTCCAACCACCTGACCATCTGGAACCGTCGTTTCCGGCAACTGCTCGATCTGCCGGAGACGGCCGGACAGGTTGGCTTCCCGCTGTCGGAGATCGTGGCGATCCTCAGCCAGCGCGGTGATCTGCACGACAGCGATGTCAGCCAGACGGTTCGGCATTTCCTGACGCTCGACAAGCCGTTCTCACTGGTTCTGGCCGGTGGCGAGCGCATCATCGAAGTGCGCTCGAATGCAATGCCGGACAAGGGCATTGTCGCCACCTTTACCGACATCACCCAGCGCGTCGCCGCCGACATGGCCCTGAAGCAGGCCAACGAAACACTGGAGCAGCGGGTTGCGGAGCGCACCGCCGAACTGACGCGCGTGAACCATGAACTCGGCGAGGCCCGCGCCACCGCCGACGAAGCCAATCTCGGCAAGACACGCTTCTTTGCGGCTGCCGGCCACGACATCCTGCAGCCGCTCAATGCCGCGCGCCTCTATTCGTCAGCGCTCGTCGAGCGCATGGGGCAATCCGAAAGCAGCGCGATCGTGCGCAACATCGACTCGGCGCTGGAGTCGGTCGAAAGCATTCTCGGCGCCGTTCTCGACATATCCCGTCTCGATACCGGCGCCATGCGGCCGCGGCTAACGACCGTTCCGCTCTCCGACCTGCTTGAGCGCATCCATACCGACTTTGCACCAATCGCGCGCGAAAAGAACCTCAAGCTCGTGGTCATGCCGACATCGCTAAAGGTTCGATCGGACCCGAACCTATTGCGGCGACTGATCCAGAACCTCGTCTCGAACGCAATCAAATATACGATCAGCGGCAAGGTGCTGGTGGGCGCGCGCCGCCGTGGCAAGCATGTGGTCATCCAGGTCGTCGATTCCGGCATCGGCATTCCGCCATCGAAGTTCAAAACCGTGTTCAAGGAGTTTGCGCGGCTCGATGAGGGCGCGCGCACGGCCTCCGGTCTCGGGCTCGGGCTTTCGATCGTCGACCGTATCGCCAGGGTACTGAACCATCCTGTCGAACTCAGATCGACGCACGGACGGGGCACGGATTTTCGGATAGTGATGGCGCGCGAAGCCTCACGTTCCGCCGACCTGCCGGCTCCGGTCCGACCGCCGGAACGCGCGGCCCAGAATCTGCAGGGACTGAAGGTGCTCTGCATCGACAACGAACCCCATATTCTGGAAGGCATGGCGCTCCTGATCGGCGGCTGGGGATGCGCGGTTCAATCGACGGATTCGCTCGCCGGTCTGGCGCAAATGGATTCAACCGGCGGAGCCCCCGATCTCGTCATCGCCGACTATCACCTCGGTGATGGAACCGGGGTGGAGGCGATCCTTGCCGTTCGGGAGCGTTTCTCCGCCTATGTGCCAGGCCTCGTGATCACGGCGGACCGCACGCCTGAGGTTCGGGTCGATGCCGAGCGTCATGGCATCGGCGTGCAGCACAAGCCAGTGCGGCCGGCTGCACTCAGAGCCTATATCACGCAGATTTCGGCACAGAAACGCGCTGCCGCTGAGTAGTGCCCGGGCGCTCGAGTATCACGTCGGCAACAAGGCCCTCCACGCGACTGGTTGTCGGCGCTTCACCGAACAATACTCCATAGAGTATTGGCGCGACGACTCGATCCATCAGCACGTCGGCAGACGGAAAGATCTCGCCGCGTTCGGCAGCACGAGCGCCGATCAGTTCCATCTGTTCGCGGGTGAAGGCGTGACACTTGCAGGCGTTTGCATCGTCCTGCGCGGCGAGGACATCGCGGATCATTTGGCGTCCAGGCCCGGACGACATTTCCTCGGCATATTGCTCCGCCCATGCTTGAAGATCACCCTTGGCGCTGCCTGTGTCGACGGGTTGCATGTCCGGGCGCAGCCTTTCGACCGCAACATCCGCCAGCAATTCCTGCAGATCGCCCCAGCGCCGATAGATGGTTGACGGCGTAACGCCCGCTTCGGACGCAATCAGCGGGATCGTGACCTCAGAACGGTCCATCGCCTTCAGGAGCGTGTGAACCGCTTTGTGCACCGATGCCTGTACCCGGGCACTGCGACCGCCTGGCCGAAGATTTTCCTTTGTCGTCATTGCCGAACTGCCTGCCTGTTTCGACGAGCGTTCAAAATCTTTGAACATCTCATTAACGCAAATAATTTGCTTTTAGCGCATCGCACGCCTACATCATGCAAACGCAACGATTTAGCTTTAAGGGGAATATAGATGCTGTCCTCCCGCGAATCCAGAGAAACTCCTCACTCCCCGAAAAACCCCGTCGCCTTCCATGCGATTACACTCGGTACGTTTTTCGGCGCTTCCGCAGCACCCACTCCCCTTTACCGTATCTATCAGGAGAGCTTTGCCATCTCGCCTGTTCTCATCACGCTTGTCTTTGCCGTCTACGCCTTCGCGCTGCTCGCGGCATTGCTGATCGCTGGCTCGATCTCCGATCACCTCGGCCGCAAGCCCGTCATCTTCGCCGCCCTGATCATTGAGATCCTTGCAATGGGGCTTTTCGTCATTGCAAGCGGTCCCGGCTGGCTGATCGCCGCGCGTATCGTGCAGGGTCTCGCCACCGGGATCGCCGGTGCCTCGATCGGCGCGGCACTGGTCGATGTCGACCGCGCGAAGGGGCAACTCGTCAATTCCATCGCGCCGCTCTCGGGGATGGCGGTCGGGGCGGTCGGCACCAGCGCACTCATCCAGTATGGGCCCTTTCCGCTGCATCTCATCTATGCGCTGCTGCTGGCCGCCTTCGTCGTGCAGGCACTGGCGATCTGGGCAACGCCGGAGACAGGCGGAAAGCGTCCCGGCTTCTGGAATGCGCTGAAGCCAAGCATTGCGGTCCCCGCTCAGATCAGGCGGCCGCTGTCGCTGGTGACGCCGATCAACATCGCCAACTGGACGCTGGGCGGCTTCTATCTTTCGCTCGTTCCCTCGCTTGTGGTGACCACGACCGGCAATCACGCGCCACTGACTGGTGGGGCTGTCGTCACAGCGCTCATGGCCTCTGGCGCCGCCACCGTGTTCGTCCGCCGTGGCAAGACCGCGAATGCAAACCTTGTGATCGGAACACTGACGACCACGCTCGGCATCCTCACAGTCGTCGGTGGCGTGCACCTCGCAAGCGTCGGCCTGCTGCTGCTCGGAACCTTGCTGACCGGTGCCGGTTTCGGCACCAACTTCCTCGGTGCGCTCGGCACGATCATGCCACTCGCACAGCCGGAGGAACGGGCAGGACTGCTTTCAGCCTTCTACATCCAGAGTTACCTTGCCTTCAGCCTGCCCGCGATCCTGGCAGGGTTTCTGGCCAAATCGGTCGGTTACACGCTCACGACAGATATCTATGCCACGGCCATCATTCTCGTCAGCATTTCGGGGTTGCTGGCAATCCGCAGTGGCCGGGAGAAGCCCGTGGTCGCGACCTGAATTCAGCCAGCAATAGCGCCGTCTCCGTAATGCGCAGAGGCGTCAGCAACCACCATTTCCCATCGCTCTCGGCTTCTCGAGTTGCACAAATTCGTAGTCGGCTTATGCTTTGCAAAGGCGCGTGCGACAGCCGCGAGGCAGCGATGGGCCTCTGCATCGGAATGGAGTTGGACGATTGAGCGTAGCCTTTGTGAAGGAAGAGAGTGCGGAAACCGCGTCGGAGACATTGCTCCCCGACAGGCCGATTTCGCCCCACCCCAACCTTGTGACGAAGGCAGGTCTTGATGCGCTCGAACGCCAACTGAAAGAAGCGCGCGAGGCCTATGATGCCGCCGGCGTCACCGAGGACATCAACGAGCGGCGGCGACAGGCCGCAGGCCCTATGCGTGATCTCCGCTATCTCACGGCGAGACTTCGCACCGCCCAGCTCATGCCCGATCCAGCGACCTCGAACGTGGTCGCGTTCGGAAGCACCGTCACCTTCAGCCGGGACGACGGACGTGTCCAGACCTATCGGATCGTTGGCGAGGACGAGGCCGATCCGAAAGCCGGATCGATATCGTTCGTGTCTCCAGTGGCTAGGCTTCTCATCGGCAAGGCGGTCGGCGATGCCGTCGAGACCGGCGGGCAGGAAATCGAGATCATCGCAATTTCCTAAAAACGTCGATACCGCCATCAACGATTGCGGAACACCGTGCAAGGGACACCGGCGGCGCGAATGGCGCCACAGAGCTTTGTGGCATCACCCCGCGTCTCCTGGCCGATCCTCGCCGCATAGCGTGGTCGATACCCGAAGTTTCCGCCGCGCTGGCGGACGATGAGCGCGCGCTGCGCGTTCAATGGCGCCGGCAGCTTCGCCAGAGACACAAGAAACAGGCGGTCGGCGACGGCAGGATTATAATGCGCCGCGAGTTGGACGCCCCAGGGCGCCCAGTCGGCGGAGCCTGCCAGCACGGGATCGTTCATCTGCCTGGTCTCGGCAAGTGTGATGCAGGCGTCGCGAAACGGCTTTCCCTCCTGCAATGCCGGTGCAGCGTTTTCCGGCGGATTGTCCCGCCACGCCTCGACGATATGGCCCGTGATCGCAAAGACGTAGTCCCGGGTTTCGATCGGCAGGCGGCCGGAGGCAAGGAAGCGGGACAGGCCCGCCTCGCCGGCATTATAGGCAGCAGCTGCCAGGCCGAGGTTGCCGAAGCGGATCCTCAGTTCGTCCAGGTACCGCGAGGACGCATCCAATGCCTTCACGACATCGAAACTGTTTTCCAGCGCGCGGCGCCGTGCGGTGGCCGGCATGAACTGCGCAATGCCCTCTGCGCCTTTCGGGCTGACTGCTTCCGGCCTGAACAGGCTCTCGCGCCATATCAACCGCGCGAAGAAGGCCGGGGGCAGGTTGCGGCTCGTGGCAAAGCGATCGATGACCTCGCAGAGATCGGCGTTGAAGTGGTCCTTCCGGATGCAGAGCGTCGCGCCATCATCAGCGTTGCCGCTATAAAGACAGGCCGCATCGATATCCCCGGGCTCTGCCCGTGCGACCTCGGGTTCGCGCATGATGCACGCTATCGAAATCAGCGCGACGGCCAACCGGGTCACGCGGCATGTCGTCATTGGCAGACCTCAATCGGCATCGGGGCTGCGCGGCAGATGCCGGCTTATTGCTCAAGGCGGATTTCCTGTCGAAATCTTGGCAGCAAAAACGGCGCGGTCAATCTTTGAGGGAAATTTTCCGCTTTGGAGCGGAAGCGCCGTTGAGACGGTCGGTGCGGTATTTTCAACGAACCATGGCAGTTGTAGTCATGACCGGCATCCAACCATGAGCGTGACGCAACCGAATGAACCAGAGCCTCGCCTATATTGCCATCGTCGTGCGCGACTACGACGAAGCCATTGAATTCTATGTGCAGAAGCTCGGCTTCGTCCTCGTCGAGGACACCTACCAGCTGGAGCAGGATAAGCGATGGGTTGTCGTGAAGCCGCCCGGCGACGGAAGCGCCTCGCTGCTACTGGCGCGCGCCTCGACGCCTCACCAGCAGGACTATATCGGCGATCAGGCCGGCGGGCGGGTTTTCCTTTTCTTGCGGACTGACGATTTCTGGCGCGATTACCGCAGCCTCACGGAAAAGGGCGTGGAGTTCGTGCGCGAGCCGAAGGATGCCGACTACGGCATCGTCGCGGTTTTCCGGGATCTCTACGGAAATCTGTGGGATCTGGTCGAGTTTACCGACGGTCGAGACTGAGCCCACTGCCCTGCAGGAGAGGCGCCACGGCATAGCCGTGGCGCAAGTGCCGCGTTGAGGAAGGCGGCTTCAAGCCGCCACCTTCTCCTTCGCATAGGGATCGAACCGACCGTAGAAAGTCTCGCCCTTCGCCGCCATGTCCTTCAGCAGTGCCGTCGGCTTGAAGTGCGCGCCGTAGGTTGCGGCAAGCTTCTCGCAGAGTTCCACGAAGCTCTTCACGCCCATGCCGTCGATGTAGCTGAGCACGCCGCCGGTGTAGGGGGCGAAGCCGAAGCCGAGGATGGAGCCGACGTCGGCCTCGCGCGGATCGGTGACGATGCCTTCCTCGATGGTGCGCGCTGCCTCCAGCGCGATGGTGACGAGGAAGCGCTGCTTCAGCACTTCGACGTCGATCTCGTCGGCCTTCTTCTGCGGGTAGAAGGTCTTCAGCTCCGGCCAGAGCGACTTCTTGGCCGGTTTCGCCGGATAGTCGTAGAAGCCTTTGCCGTTCTTGCGGCCGCGGCGGTCGAGTTCGTCGACCATCTTGTTGATCAGCGCCATATGTTCAGGATCGACGGCGGTCTCGCCGAGATCGGCGACGGTGGCCTTCAGGATCTTCTGGCTGAGATCGATCGCCACTTCGTCGTTCAGGGACAGCGGACCGACGGGCATGCCGGCCATCTTGGCGGCATTCTCGATCATCGCAGGCGGGACCCCCTCGATCAGCATGTCGTAGGCTTCGTGGATGTAGCGGAAGACGCAGCGATTGACGAAGAAGCCGCGTGTGTCGTTGACGACAATAGGCGTCTTCTTGATGGCGGCGACGTAGTCGAGTGCCACGGCGAGCGCCTTGTCGCCGGTCTCCTTGCCGAGAATGATCTCCGTCAGCATCATTTTCTCGACCGGCGAGAAGAAGTGCACGCCGACGAAATCGGCGGGCCGCTTGGAGTTCCTGGCAAGGCCCGTGATCGGCAGCGTCGAGGTGTTGGAGGCGAAGATGGCGCCCTCGGGCAACACGGCTTCAACCGCCTCGATCACGACCTTCTTGACCTCACGGTCTTCGAACACCGCTTCGATGACCAGATCGGCATCCTTGAGATCAGAATAGTCGGCCGACGGGACGATGCGCGAAAGCAGCGCCACACCCTCATCCTGCGTAAGACGCCCCTTACCGATCGAGTCCTTCACCAGGCCTTCGCCGACGCCCTTGCCCTTGGTCGCCGCTTCGATGTCGCGGTCGATGAGGGTGACGGGGATGCCGGCGGCGGCGGTCACATAGGCGATCGAGGCTCCCATGAAACCGGCGCCGACGACACCCACTTTCTTCAACTCCGTTTTCGGGATCCCAGCGGGGCGGCGGGCCCCTTTGCCGAGCTCCTGCATGGAGATGAAGAGCGAACGGATCATCGAGAAGGCTTCATTGGTCTGCAGGATCTCGGTGAAATAGCGCTGCTCGATCTTGAGGCCGGTGTCGAACGGCACCTGCAGGCCTTCATAGACGCATTTGAGGATGGCAAGGGCGGCCGGGTAGTTGCCTGCCGTTTCGCGGCGCAGGATCGCGGGGGCTGCCGGCCAGAGCTGGGCTGCCGCAGGTGTCCAGATGCCGCCGCCGGGCGCCTTGAAGCCCTTCTCGTCCCAAGGGGCGACTGGCTTGAGGCCGTCCTTGATCATCTGCTTGGCCGCCGGGATCAGCTGGTCCGGCTCGACCACCTGATGCAGGAGGTTCATCGCCTTGGCGCGCGCTGCCGTCAGCGACTGTCCAGTCGTCATCATCTGCAGAGCCGACTGGGCGTCCGCCAAGCGCGAGATGCGCTGCGTGCCGCCGGCGCCCGGGAAGATGCCGACCTTGACCTCGGGCAGCGCGATCTTGACCGACTTGGCGTTGGAGGCGACGCGACCGTGGCAGGCGAGCGACATTTCGAAGGCACCGCCCATGCAGGTGCCGTTGATCGCCGAGACCCAGGGCTTGCCTGATGTTTCGATCTTGCGGAACAGGCCGGTCATGCGACCGACGAGATCGAACAGCTTCTGCGCGGCGCCATCGGGATTGGTTGCCCTCTCATGCTGGTAGAGCGAGAACATCGACTTGATCATCGACAGGTCCGCGCCGCCGGAGAAGCTCGACTTGCCCGATGTGATGACCGTGCCCTTGATGGCGCTATCGGCGACCACGGCATCGACGATGGCGTCGAGCTCGTCCATCACCTCTTCGGTGAAGACGTTCATGGATTTGCCGGGCATATCCCAGGTGACAAGGGCGATGCCGTCCGCGTCGGTTTCGACGGTGAAGTTCTTGTAGGTGGTCATTGTGGGATTCCTCTTCCCTGAATTTCCCAAACTGTCAAAAGTCGCCTAGAAGGTAGCAAAGCGTGGCAATCAGACCGATCGGTACGGCCAACGCGATCCAACCGGCGACCCGGCTTCGAGCGGCATCCCGCTTCGACAAGATCGGTGGTCCTTTGCGGGCAGCCTCCGCCATGTCCTTCTCAAGATTGTGCTGCGCGAACTGCCGTTCGATCTCGTTACGTTCATTTTCGTAGACGTCACGGTCGATCGGCATCTCACGCTCCCTCAGACGCGTTCGATGATGGTCGCCGTGCCCATGCCGGCGCCGATGCAGAGCGTGACGAGCGCGGTGTTGAGATCGCGTCGCTCCAACTCGTCCAGCACCGTGCCGAGGATCATCGCGCCGGTGGCGCCGAGCGGGTGGCCCATGGCGATCGCGCCGCCGTTGACGTTGATCTGGTCGTGCGGGACCTCGAAGGCCTGCATGAAGCGCAGCACGACAGCCGCGAAGGCTTCGTTGAGCTCGAAGAGATCGATATCGGCAAGCGTCATGCCCGTGCGCTTCAGAAGCTTTTCGGTGACATCGACCGGGCCGGTCAGCATCAGTGCCGGGTCAGAGCCGATATTGGCGAAGGCCTTGATGCGGCCGCGGGGCTTGATGCCCATGCTCTCGCCGCCGGCCTTGGAGCCGAGCAGCACGGCGGCCGCGCCATCGACGATGCCCGAAGAGTTGCCGGCGTGGTGGACGTAGTTGAGGCGCTCGACCTCCGGATGCGCCTGGATTGCAACGGCCTCGAAGCCGCCCATCTCGCCCGGCATCTGGAAGGAGGGGTTCAGCGCTGCCAGCGCCTGCATGTCCGTGCCCGGGCGCATGTGCTCGTCATGGGCAAGGATAACAAGGCCGTTCTGGTCCTTCACGGGGATGACCGAGTTCTTGAAGTAGCCCTTCTCCCAGGCATTCGCCGCGCGCTTCTGGCTCTCGACCGCGTAGGCATCGACGTCGTCGCGCGAGAAGCCGTACTTGGTGGCGATCAGATCGGCGGAGACGCCCTGCGGCATGAAATAGGCCGGGAAGTTCACCGACGGATCCATGAACCATGCGCCGCCGGACATGCCGAGACCGACGCGCGACATGCTCTCGACGCCACCTGATATGACGATGTCGTCGGCGCCCTGAGCAATCTTCGCCGCACCGAAATTCACCGCGTCGAGACCGGAGGCGCAGAAGCGGGAGATCTGCATGCCGGGTGCCTTGGTGGAGTAGCCTGCCTCGAAGGCCGCCCCGCGCGGGATGACCGCGCCGGCTTCCATGACAGGATCGACGCAGCCCATGACGATGTCGTCGACAGTGGCCGTATCAAGCCCGTTGCGGTCGCGGATCGCCTCCAGCGTCTTGGCGGCAAGGCGCACCGACGGTACCTCGTGCAGCGAGCCGTCCTTCTTGCCGCGACCGCGTGGCGTGCGCACGTGGTCGTAAATGAAAACCTCGGTCATTCCTCTATCTCCCTGTCGGCGCGAGCGCCGTTGAACTCAAAAGGCCTCGGCGGCCAAGGTCATCATCGTTTCCGCGCCGGTTTCGATCCGGGCCTTGCGCAGCGCCGTTTCCGGCATGATCCGCTCCATGAAGAAGCGCGCGGTGATCAGCTTGTTGCGAAGGAATGCCTCGCGATCCGCGTCTCCCGCAGCAAGGCCGTCCTCGGCAGCCTTCGCCATCTTTGCCCACATGTAGCCGAGCACGACGAGGCCGAAGAGGTGCATGTAGTCGGTCGAGCCGGCGCCGGCATTGTCTGGCTTGGCCATCGCATGCTGCATGAACCACATGGTCGCCGCCTGCACGTCGTTCAACCCCTTCTTCAGGTTCTTGGTGAAGAAGGTCATCTGTTCGTCGTTGCGGTTCTCTTCGCAGAAATCGCCGATTTCCTTAAACAGCGCCATGACGGCGCGGCCGCCGTTCTGGCCGAGCTTGCGGCCGACGAGATCGAGCGCCTGAATGCCGTTGGCGCCCTCGTAGATCATGGCGATGCGCGCATCGCGCACATACTGGCTCATGCCGTGCTCTTCGATGTAGCCGTGGCCACCGAAGACCTGCTGGGCCATGACGGCGTGGTCGAATCCCTTGTCAGTCAGGACGCCCTTGAGAATTGGCGTTACCAAGCCGAGGATGTCGTCGGCGGTCTGGCGTTCCTTCTCGTCCGCCGAACGGTGGGCGATGTCGGATTTCAGCGCCGTCCAGAGCAGAAAGGCGCGGCCGGCCTCGTTGAAGGCGCGGATCGTCATCAGCGAGCGCCTGATATCAGGATGCACGATGATCGGATCGGCCTTCTTCTCCGGCGCCTTCGGGCCGGACATTGAGCGGCCCTGGATGCGCTCGCGGGCGTAGTTGACGGCATTCTGGTAGGCGATTTCCGAGATTGCCAGTCCCTGCAGGCCGACGCTGAGACGCGCCTCGTTCATCATCACGAACATGGCGCTGAGGCCCTTGTTCTCGGCGCCGATGAGGAAGCCGGTCGCCTCGTCATAGTTCATGACGCAGGTTGCATTGCCGTGAATGCCCATCTTGTGTTCGATCGCGCCGCAGGAGACCTGGTTGCGCTTGCCAACCGTGCCATCTGCCGTGACGAGATATTTCGGCACTATGAACAGCGAAATGCCCTTGGTGCCTTCGGGGGCGCCCTCAATGCGCGCCAGCACCAGATGGACGATATTGTTCGTCATGTCGTGCTCGCCGGCGGAAATGAAGATCTTCTGGCCTGATAGTTTGTAGCTGCCGTCTGCCTGCGGCACCGCCTTGGTGCGCAGCAGACCGAGATCAGTGCCGCAATGCGGCTCGGTGAGGTTCATGGTGCCGGACCATTCGCCGGAAACCATCTTCGGCAGATAGGTCTTCTTCTGCTCGTCCGAGCCATGCACGAGGATCGCCGCGATCGCGCCCTGGGTCAGCCCGGGATACATCATCAGCGACATGTTGGCCGCGGACGTATATTCGCCGACAGCTGCATGCAGTGCGTAGGGGAGGCCTTGTCCGCCGAATTCCTCGGGAACGGCAAGCCCGATCCAGCCGCCTTGGCAGTAGGCGTCGTAGCCGCCCTTGAAACCATCAGGCACGGAAACCGAGCCGTCTTCGTGGCGCACGCAGCCTTGCTGATCGCCGGAATAGTTGAGCGGGAAGAGCGCTTCCTCGGCAACTTTCGCAGCCTCGCTCAAAATCGCCTCGATCATGTCTGGCGTGGCGTCGGCAAACCCCGGGAGATTGTTGTAGCGTTCCAGGCCGAGAACGTCGTTCAGCACGAAGAGCGTGTCGTTAACCGGGGCCTTGTAGACTGGCATCGTTCGAATTCCTCCAATTCGGCACGCCGGACGAGACCGGCATATGAAAGTCTCTTACAAAATATTGACGTTTGCGTAAACGTCAATATTTTACATGGGTCCGAATTTGCAAAAATGATCTGCCGCGCTGTCGGGTCTAAGCTGACGCAGGCCTACGGTTGAAGAAGCACGTCCGCGGCGGCGCCTGCCGATGCGGGACATATTGTGAAAATTGCATACTATAAGGGCGCTATCTTTACGGTATGGCTGTGTATACAAGTAGGCGCCCACCGAAATTGCGGACGCCTGATGACTTCCACAGCCGCCTTCTATCGTTCCAGCCTGATCATGCTTGCCATTGGAGTGCTTATTCTTCTTGGCATTGTCGGCTCATCCATCTGGCTCGTACGCGCCAACAATAATTACTCCGAGGAAACGGCGTCGCTGCGCCGTGTCCGCAGCTCGATCGTGGGTCTCCTGACGACCGTGCAGGACGCTGAAACCGGCCAGCGCGGCTATCTGCTATCGAACGACCTCAGCTATCTCGCGCCATACGACAAGGCTCTGAAGGATCTGCCCGAACGCAGGAAGGCTTTGGTCGACAACCTTTCGCCGCTGCCGGGCTACGCGTCGCAACTCGATGCGCTGAACACCGCCATTGAAGGCAAGCTGCACGAACTCTCGACCACCGTTGCGCTTGCAAAGGAAGGCAAGCTTGCCGAAGCGATCGCCATCGTGCGCGACGATGCCGGCCGAGAATACATGGACACGGTGCGCTCGATCATCGGCAGCTACCTTGAGCAAACAGATGACCGGTTGCGCGTGCTTGTGCAGGCGCAGCTTTCGGCCGCAGGCAATCTGCAGTGGGTGACGGTCGGCGGCGCGATTGCGATCCTGATCGTGCTTGGCGGCGCGATCCTGATCATCGTGCAGCATGTGCGTGATCTGCAGGCAGCAACCGATGAAGTCGAATTCCTGAATGTCGGGCTGGAAACGCGCGTTCGCGAACGCACGGAGGAAGTCATCCGCGCCAACCAGGAAATCCAGCGCTTCGCCTACATCGTCACTCATGACTTGCGGGCGCCGCTCGTCAACATCATGGGTTTCCTCAGCGAACTCGACACGGCGATGAAGTCGGTTTCCAGTTACATTCTCGCCGACGACAAGACGCCCACGGAGGAGCAGATCCGGGAAGCGCGGCTGGCGGTCGAAGAAGATCTGCCGGAAGCGCTCGGCTTCATCCGCTCCTCCACACGGAAGATGGATTCGCTGATCAACGCCATCCTGAAGATCTCACGTGACGGGCGCAGGAAGCTGCAGCCGGACCGGATCGATCTCAAGTCTCTGCTGGAGACGGCGGCCGCCAACGTTCATCACCAGCTGTTGGAATCAGGCGGCACCGTGGACATTCGCGTCCGCACCGGCCCCGTCGTCACCGATCGTTTCTCGCTTGAACAGATTTTCGGCAATCTTTTGGATAATGCTGTGAAGTACCAGACGCAGGGCAGGCCTCTGGCGCTTGAAGTCGATGCTCGTCCGGATGGACCGGGTCGCGTGCGGATCGACTTCAAGGACAACGGCCGCGGCATCGGTCCTCAGGACCTCGAACGCGTGTTCGAACTGTTTCGCCGGGCTGGAGAGCAGGATCAGCGCGGTGAAGGCATAGGCCTTGCCCATGTACGCTCGTTAATACGAAATTTGGGCGGAGACATTACGGTCGAATCCGAACTCGGCCAGGGCAGCACTTTCATTCTGACACTGCCGTCCGACCTCACGAAAATCGTCCGGAGTATGGAACCATGAAAGCCACGGGTCAGGAAGTCACGATTGTCATGATCGAGGATGATGAGGGGCATGCCCGTCTCATCGAAAAGAACGTGCGCCGCGCCGGGGTGAACAACGAGATCGTGCCCTTCACCCTCGGCAAGAGCGCGCTGGATTACATCCTTGGCCCGAACCGCGATGGTGTCGTCAGCAAGGACCGGTATCTGCTCGTGCTGCTCGACCTCAACCTGCCCGACATGTCGGGAATCGACATTCTCGAGCAGATCAAGAGCAATGAGCATACCCGCCGCCTGCCGGTGGTCGTGCTGACGACGACGGACGACGAGCGGGAAATCCAGAAGTGCTACGATCTTGGCGCCAACGTCTACATCACGAAACCGGTCGACTACGACGGCTTCTCCACCGCAATCCGCAACCTCGGCCTTTTCTTCTCCGTTATCCAGGTCCCTTAAAGAGTAGCCAAAATCTGTGCGCATCCTTTACGTCGATGATGATCCAGCCCTCGCCCGCCTTGCCACGCGGGTCCTTGCGCGCAGTGATTTCGAAGTCATTCATGCCCCCTCGATCGAAACCGGCCTCGAGCTGTTTTCGGCGGAGGAATTCGAAGCCGTGGTTCTCGACCACTACTTTGAGAACCAGACCGGCCTGAACTTCCTGGAGGCGATTGCCGAAAGGGGAAAGGTTACGCCCGTGCTTTACGTCACCGGATCGAGCGATGCGGATGTCGCGATCCGGGCGCTGAAGGGTGGAGCGGCAGACTACGTGGTCAAGACCGCAACGGACGACTTCTTCCCCCTCCTCATCAGCGCCATAGAGCAGGCGCTTGAGAATGCGCGGCTTCGCCGGGAAAAGGAAGAAGCCGACCGGCAGCTCATTATCGCCAAGGAACGGGCGGAACTGCTGCTGGCGGAAATGAACCACCGTATCGCCAACAGCCTGTCGCTGGTTTCGGCCATGATCCGCATGCAGATGCAGATTGCCGACAGCGACGAAACGAAGACGGCGCTGAACGAAACGCAAAACCGCATCACGGCGATCGCCGGTGTGCACCGCAGCCTTTACACCTCGGAGAATGTCGGCGAGGTGCAGTTGGACGTCTATCTCGGCCCGCTGCTTGCCGAACTGCAGAGCACGAATGCCGCGGCCCGGGGCATAACACTCTCTACCGATCTGTGTCGGCTCTCCACCACCGCCGACAAAGCCGTGGCACTTGGCGTCATCCTGATCGAACTGGTCACCAATGCGATGAAATACGCCTACCCCGGCGGTAGCGGGGAAGTTCGGATCAAGCTCCAGACCCGGAATGGCAACGCGACGCTGTCAGTGGAAGACGACGGTATCGGCTATGACAGCGCGAAAGGGCCGAAAGGCACCGGACTCGGAACACGGCTGATCAACGCCATGTCGATCACGCTTAGCGCCAGCATCACCCATGGCCGTGACGGCAAGCCCGCAGGCACATACGTCGCGGTCAACTGGCAGCAATAAGCTCGCGATCTGAGGCAGCGGATGGCGAAGCGATCGCTGTTCGTTCCTGACTGCGTGAGCAGATGAGCTGATTTATCTATATTCTCCAATAAGATACAAGAATCGGGACCGAACAATCGATCTCTGGATTTGCATCGTGCGTAATCCACGCTAGATTTTGCTGGCTAACCGACGAAAAAGCTTAGGAGGAGCGATTTCATGAGACGGACGTGGCCTGAAGAGTTCAACTCCATTCTCGACGGTGCGGAAGAGGTGACCATCGATCTGCCGGCGGTGGTTCACGATGACGGATCGCGCAGCGAGGCCGTCAGCCGCAAGGCGCTGAAGGTGCGCATCTCGACCGAGGACTACGAACGCATCTGGCCCCTGGCGGAAATGCGCTACCGGCTTAGCGGCAAGCATCTGGGAGAAGCGATCACGCTGATTACGACAAATCCGCATTATCATCGCTGGCACCCCGCCGATGGCGGCGGCGTCGAGCATGTCTCGGACAGCGGACGCCATTACACGACGAAATACGTCGTCCTGCATTTTCTTCTCGACGACGTCCGCGAAACGGTGGCGGCTTAACAGCCGCCGCCCTCATGCGGCATCGAGAGCCTGCGCAAGATCGGCAACGAGATCATCAGGATGCTCGATGCCGATCGACAGCCGGATGGTCGATTCCAGAACACCGATCCGCTGGCGAACCTCGGCCGGCACGCCTGAATGCGTCATGGTGGCCGGATGGCTTGCCAGCGATTCCGTTCCACCGAGGCTGACCGCCAGCTTGAAGATCTGCAAGGCGTTCAGGAAGCGGAAAGAGGCCGGTTGGCCACCCGTGATGTCGAACGAGAAGGTCGATCCCGCTCCCGTGCATTGCGCGGCAAACGCCCGCCCGAGCGGCGAATCCGGCTCGTGATACGGCAGGTAGTGGATCTTCTCGACCTTGGGGTGGTCGCGCAGGAAGTCGGCGACGGCCCGAGCGTTGCTGTTTGCCCGCTCCATGCGGATCTGCAGCGTTTCCAAGGAGCGGCCCAGCATCCAGCACGAATGCGGATCGAGCTGTGTTCCGATCGCTCCGCGCAGAGCCTTCACCTGCTTCATCACAGCCTTTGGGCCGAGTGCCGCGCCGGCGATCAGGTCCGAATGGCCGCCAACATATTTCGTCAATGAATAGAGCGAGATATCGGCGCCATGTTCGATCGGTCGCTGGAAGACCGGGCCGAGCAAAGTGTTGTCACAGGCGATGATCGGCCGGTGGCGCTGGCGTTCGGCGATCACGTCGGCAACACGGCCAATCAGGGCGACATCGACGAGGCTGTTGGTTGGGTTGGCCGGCGTTTCGATCAGGATGACGGAAACGCGGCCCTTACTCATCGCCTCCTCGGCTGCCGCCAGAACGGAGGCTTCGCTGACGCCATCGGCAAAGCCGACTGCTGCAACGCCAAGGTTCAGAAAGATCTTGGCCAACAGCGTCTCGGTACCACCATAGAGGGGCTGCGAATGCAACACGGCATCACCTGGACGAACGAAGGCAAGCAGGGTCGTCGCGATTGCCGACATGCCGGACGAGAACAGCGCGCAACTCTCCGTGCGTTCATAGACGGCCAGCCGGTCCTCGACGATTTCGCTGTTCGGGTGATTGAAGCGCGAATAGACGAGACCTGCGCCCGTGCCGGCCGGCGGCTCACGACGGCCGGAAACGTAATCGAAGAAATCGCGGCCATCTTCGGCAGACTTGAATACGAAGGTTGACGTCAGGAAGACCGGCGGTTTCACCGCGCCCTCCGAAAGCTCGGGATCGTAGCCATAGTTCAGCATCTGCGTTTCGGGGTGCAGAGCATGGTTGCCGATATGCGTCTTGGAGGGATGCGGGGCGGTCATGGTGATCTCCTGCGTCAATGGCGTCTTGTTCTGACAAATTATATCAAACTCTTCGACCTATCCTTGCTATTTCACGCGCGCTTCTCCTTCATGAAGCAATCGGATGCGGAGAAAGCAGATATATGGCGCAGAAAATTGCTGATGACATGGACCGGAAGATTCTGAGGGAGCTGACAAGCGATGCGAGGCTGCCCAACAACGAACTTGCCGAACGTGTCGGCCTCTCGGCTTCTGCCTGCCTGAGACGTTTGCGCCGTCTCGAGGAGACCGAAATCATCCAAGGCTACACCACACTTGTCGACCCCGCCGTCGAAGGCTGGACGATGACGGCGCTTGCGTCGGTGCGGCTCAGCCGTCAGCACGAAGACGAGATCCGCATGTTCGAGAATGCCGTTCTGGAGTGGGACGAGGTGCTCGAATGCCATCTCGTTACCGGCACGCGCGACTATGTCCTGAAAGTCATGAGCGCGGGGCTCGATCAGTATGAGCGCTTCATCAAGGAGAAGATCGCCAAGCTGAAGTGCGTCGACACGATCGAGACGAGCTTCGTGATGAACACGATCAAGGCGCGTCGCATCTAGGCGCTGGCTCGCCCAGCGTGCAAAAATCGCGCACGAAGTCACAAACGTTAAAAAAATCTCACGCCGGTTAACGGGTTGTTTACCACGTTTCGTGAAAGGTGCCGTTTGAGCATTGGCTATCTGCATTCGTTTTTTCAAGTCTCGCGTTTCTTGAATGCCGCTAAGCCGTACAGGTTGAGGAAAGCCTAATTGATTACCTCCTCATGAATGGTGCTCTGGTTCGCATTTCGATGCGGCCGCTGACGGAAAAGCCAATGATCGGCCCTGACGAGGGTTCGAACAGTCGAAGCGAGCAAGAAGATGAACGGATCGCGATCACACACCACACGGCATTCCGACAGGGCGTCGCTTGATGCGCTGAACCGCACCATCGAGGGGCTCGAGGCCCGCATCGAGGGCTTGATCGGCAACAGCGCGCGCGACCAGGCTCCGCGCCCCGCAGCACCCGCCCGCGAAGCGCCGACCTACGCGCCGCGCGCACCCTACGCGGCAGCCGAGCCACGGCCCGACCCGATCGCCGAAATTCGCCAGCGCCAGCGTATGCTGGAAGCAAGCCGCGAGCGGCCGGCCGTTCGGGAGCCTCTGTCCTACCACAATCGCGAACCGCAGACCTATGCCCGCGAACCAGCACGCAGCTACGCGCCTGCACCCGAACGTGCCGCAGCTCCGGCTCCGCGCCCGGCAATGCCGCAGGCTGCCGCCCCTGCCCCCAGCCGCCCAAGCGCCGAAGACACGATGACCGAGATTGCCCAGGCGCTGGTCAATCTGCGCCAGGATCTGAAGCGTGACATTTCCGAAGGCGTGACCCGGGAAATGAACGCACTGCGCGGCGAACTCAAGGAAATCAAGGCAAGCGCTACCGACCGGCATTTCGCCGATGACATCCGCGCGGACATGGGCCGGCTTGCCGAAAGCATCGACCAGCTGACGCGCCGATCGAGCGCACCCGATGCGCAGAACCTGCGCGGTGAGTTCGAAGAGCTGCGTTCTCTGATGGATGGCCTTGCACGCGAAGATTCGATCCGTCACATCGAAAACCGCTGGGACGGCTTCGAGACACACCTGCAATCCGTCGACACGGCGGGCCTGCAGGAAGAGCTCGTCGCTCTCGCCTATCGCCTCGACGACATCAAGCGCAACATCAGCGGCATGGGCGAGAGCCCGGCGGTGCGCGCGCTCGAAGACAAGCTGATTTCCATCGCCACGGCGATGGAGCAGTTTGCGAACATGATCCAGCCGTACGACCGCTCGATGTCGGACCAGTTTGCAGCGGTCGACAGCCGTCTCGACGAGATCAGCCGCGCGATCGCCGCATCGAGCCGGACCGCCGCCAGCGGAGACCCGGCGATGATGCATCGCCTGGAGGGCCGACTGAACGGCCTCGCCGAACAGATCGAAATCATGGGACACAGCGTTGCCAGCCGCTCGGCTCCGACGGACAATCTGGCCGACCGGCTCGAGGCGCTGACGGCGCGTGTCGAAGAACTTGCCAATGCGGAGTCCACCTCGCGCCTTGATGAGCGTCTGGAGCACCTCTCCTACCTTCTTGAACAGAGCCAGCGGGTATCGCCGCTGCCGGAACTGACTGGCGCGCTGTCTGATATTTCACGCAAGATCGATGCGCTCGAGCATGGTTCCGTCAACGACGTGCTGGCACAGCGGCTCGACTATCTCGCACGCCGCATCGACGAGATGGAATTCCAGCCGCTTCAGCCGGTCCAGCCTGTTATCGATGAAAGCGCGTTCCACCGGATCGAGGATCGCCTCAGCGATATCGCTGCACGCCTTAACGAGAGCACAGCAGCGCCGGCAACGGACGCGACGGCACTGCGCAATCTGGAAGACCAGATCGCCAATCTCTCGGCCCTGATGAGCGAACCCCGCCAGGCCGAAATCCCCGCTGACCTCGACCGTCGAATGGGCGCCATCGAAGACTACATGGCGACAAGCGACGAGTATATCGTCGAGGCTGCGCGCCAGGCTGCCGAAGCCGTCGTCGAAGCCTATGCACGCAACGGCGGCATTCAGGCCGGCGCGCCGGCGGATATCTCTGCTCTCAATGCGCTCGCGGCTGATCTCCGCAATCTCGAGGATCTGAGCCGCAGCGGCGAGGAACGGACACACCGGACCTTCCAGGCGCTGCACGAGACGCTGGTGCAGATCGCCGACAGGCTCGACGACATGGAAAGCCGTACGGCACGCCCCGCAGCGCGCATGCCGGCCGCCGATGTCGACTTCCACGTCGATCCCTATTCTCTGGTGCCAGCCGATGCTGACGAACAGGACAAGCCCGCCGTCTTCGGAACCCGCACGACACCTGTCGCCCAGGAAGCCGAGTCGGCCCGCGAACCCGTAGCCCCTGCTATGGCAGCCACCGAAACGAGCGCGATCGCCATCGAAGCTGCGACCAAGCCTGCGGCAGCCGCCGTTCCCGGCAAAGGCAGCCTTCTCGTCAGTCTCGGAAAACGCCTGCTGCCCGCCAAGAAGGCGAAGACCGGCGAGCGCGCTGTCATCGATCCGACCCCGTCGATCGATCCGGTTGACGTCATGCCGCCGGAAGCCGCCAACGAGCCGCTCGAGCCCGGCTCCGGCGCCCCCGATGTGAAAAAGATCTTGGAGCGCGTACGCGCCAGCCAGAATGCCGCCCGTACCAACCCGAAGCCAGCAAGCGAAACCGAGCGCGCCGACTATATCGCCGCCGCTCGCCGCGCAGCACAAGCCGCTGCCATGGAAGTCGATGCCGGTGGAAAGTCCGGATCCAAAGGCGAGAAGAAGGCCAAGAGCAAGGATGCGGCCGCAAAGGGCGGTGCATTTTCCCGCTTCCGCCGTCCAATCCTTCTGGCCGTCGGCGCTGTTCTCCTGGCGATCATGGCCTTTCCGCTTGCGCGCACCCTGACGAGTGGCACGCCTGCTCCGTCGGCCGAGGTGGCAACGATCGCCGAGCCACCCGCAGCCTCGCCGCTGCCTGTTGACAGCGAAACGGCGCCCGATCAGAACCAGGCCGCGCTCCCCGCTGCAGCAGAAGCACCGAAGACTGACGCTCAGGTGCAGGCACCCGCAGCCGCTCCCGAGCAGATTCCCTCGGAACATCTGACCGCCGCAGCACCCCTGAACGGTGAAGCCGCAACCACGCTTTCCCCCTCGGGCACGCCACAGGATGCATCCGCCTTCGTGTCGAAGGACACGGCACCGGCTGCCGCCGCCATGGCCCCGGCTTCGGCAGCAGAGACCATCGCCATACCCGACACCATCCAGCCAAAGTCGCTGGCAGATGCGGCCAAGGGCGGCGACGCGCTGGCTCTCTTCGAGATCGGCGCACGCTACAGTGACGGCCGCGCCGGCATCACGGCCGATCCGAAGGAAGCAGTGAGCTGGTACCAGCTCTCTGCCGACAAGGGCTTCGCGCCGGCCGAGTACCGGATGGGCAGCATCTACGAGAAGGGTACCGGCGTCGAGCGCGACATCAACAAGGCCCGGCAGTACTATGAGCAGGCTGCCGATCAGGGCAATGCCAGCGCCATGCACAATCTGGCTGTCCTCTACGCCTCCGGCGCTCTCGGCCAGCAGGACTATGCGAAGGCCGCGAACTGGTTCACCAAGGCTGCCAACCTCGGCATTACCGACAGCCAGTTCAACCTCGCCATTCTCTGCGCCCGCGGCAATGGGGTCGCGCAGGACCTGACGGAATCCTACAAGTGGTTCGCGATCGCTGCCAAGGGCGGTGACAAGGACGCGTCGCAGAAGCGCGACGAAGTGGCCAACGCCCTGAAGCCCGATCAGCTGGAGAAGGCCCGCGCCAAGGCGGATCTCTGGAAGGCCGAACCGCTGAACACGAAGACCAATGCCGTCGATGTTCCGGACGAATGGAACGGCACGGCGACGAAGACTTCCACCGTCGACATGAAGCGGGCGATCCGCAATATCCAGGCAATCCTGAACAACAATGGCTTCGACGCCGGTAATCCGGACGGCGAGCTCGGCGCAAAGACGGTTGCCGCGATCAAGAGCTTCCAGAAGTCTATCGGCCAGGAGCCAAGCGGCAAGATCAACGACGATACGGTCAAGGCCCTTCTGGAACGCAACAAGGCGCCAGCAACCAAGGCCTGACATAATCAGCGTACTAAACGCCCGCTAGTGCAAACTGGCGGGCGTTTTCACGTCTTTTGGCCGCAAGCGGTGCTTTTTCGGCAACGTTGGCACCGCAATCTTGTCGATGCCGTCGATGCCCCTACTTGATCCCCGCCGGAGCGATCCTCTATGCGTGGGTTACGCCGGGGAGGCGCTTCGCGTGAAGCAAGGGATTGTCGCATGATGGAAATTTTCACGTCCGCCGGTTTGCTGGCGCTTCTACAGGTCATCTTGATCGACCTGGTTCTAGCCGGCGACAACGCAGTCGTGATCGGGCTTGCCGCAGCCGGGCTTGCGCCCGACCAAAGGCGCAAGGCCATCCTCGTCGGTATTCTCGCCGCGACCGTGCTGCGTATTGCGCTTGCGAGCGTGACCGTGCAGCTCCTCGACATCATCGGCCTGCTGCTCGCCGGCGGCATTCTGCTTCTCTGGGTCTGCTGGAAGATGTGGCGCGAGCTGCGAGCCGGCAACAACGGCGGTGCGGATGCGGCGGACGCGGCTGGCGCCCAGGCGCCACGCAAGACCTTCATGCAGGCAGCAACTCAGATCGTCATCGCCGACGTATCGATGTCGCTCGACAACGTGCTTGCCGTTGCCGGCGCGGCCCGCGAGCATCCGACGGTTCTCGTCATCGGCCTTATCCTGTCGATCGCCATGATGGGCGTCGCCGCGAACTTCATCGCGCGATTGCTCAATCGCTACCACTGGGTTGCCTATGTGGGTCTGGCGATCATCCTCTATGTCGCGCTCCACATGATCTATCGCGGCGCGCTTGAGGTCTGGCCGCATCTGGCACCGCTTGCGGGTGCCGCCGGCTGACCGTTCAGCGGACGGGCTTCACGGCCCGTTTACGAGGTTCAGGATCAGGGCCTGGATGTTTCCCCCCTGCCCCATCTCGACGCGGTCGAATTCGCGGCCGCGTTCCCGTTGCCTGTCGGAGAGTTCACCCAATCGCTTTGTGAGCTCCACGCGGATCTTGCGGCAATCGGGATCGTCAGGCGCGGAGAACCCAACGCTCATCGTTTCGATGTCGTGAACCATTTCGGTGATGATCGTGCCATGCACCTTCTCGTGTTTGCGCACGCCGTCCAGAAAGGTATCCCAACTCGCCTTGACCGCCGGGGAAAGCGATGTCGAGGGTTTCGGCAGCGTGTAAATCAGCACCAGCTTTGGCTTGGCGGAGGCGAGAACGCAGGCGCCATCGCGCGGCTCGTATTTTCGCTGCCAGGTCAGCCGGAATGTTGTATGCGCGATGGTGCGAACCCGGCCGCCGACTTCAGGCCCTCGTTCCCCGATAGAGCCGTATAGTTCGGCTCCGGTCTTGCCCGAGATCGAATAGGTTCGGACCTCCTCCGACGGCTGCCATTGCGCCGATGCCGTCGCCGGCCCGACTACGCACAGGAGTGCCAGGAATAGAATTCGTGCGTCCGCCTTCACGCTGCCCTCAAATCTGTTCGCAATCCGCGGCAATCTAGGATCGGAACCCGTGGCATTCAACCGGGGTGAGCGAGGTTCTCCGGCCTGTCGTAAAAACCTAAAAAAGCCTGATTATTCAGAATTCTTCACATATGAGGGGAGCGCATGTCGCTGATCGAAAGCCTATGGCAACGATTTCGCCGTATGATGCCTCTTTCGAAGGAAAATACGGGAGCGCGTCTGCCGATCGGGCAGATCAGGGATCGGGGTCGGCTGTGACAATCTATCTGCCCATCGCAGAATTGTCGGTGAACATCTTCATTATTCTCGGAATGGGCGCCGCGGTGGGCTTCTTGTCCGGGATGTTCGGCGTCGGCGGCGGCTTTCTGATTACGCCACTCCTGATCTTCTACAACATCCCTCCCGTCGTCGCGGTTGCCACCGGCGCAAACCAGGTCGTCGCATCCTCCATATCAGGCGCGATCACGCACTTCCGGCGCGGAACGCTTGACGTCAAGCTAGGCGCTGTCTTGCTCGTCGGCGGCCTGACGGGGGCAACGGTCGGGATCTGGATCTTCTCGCTGCTGCGACGGCTCGGCCAGCTCGACCTCTTCATTTCGCTGCTCTACGTCGTTTTCCTCGGCACCGTCGGCGCACTGATGCTGCTCGAGAGCGTCAACGCGATGCGCCGTTCGGCAAAGAACATCCCGCCGGCCGCGCGCAAGCCCGGACACCACCACTGGGTTCACCGTCTGCCGCTGAAGATGCGCTTCAAGAAGTCGAAGATCTTCCTGAGCGTCATCCCGATCGTGGCACTCGGCTTTTCGATCGGTATTCTGACGTCGGTCATGGGCGTCGGCGGCGGCTTCATCATGGTTCCAGCGATGATCTATCTGCTGCGGATCCCGACCAACGTCGTTGTCGGCACGTCCCTCTTCCAGATCATTTTCGTCACCGCCTACACCACGGTCGTGCAGGCCGCCACGAACTACTCCGTCGACATCGTGCTCGCTCTCATTTTGATGATAGCCGGCGTGATCGGGGCGCAGTATGGGGTGCGCGTCGGTCAGAAGCTGCGCGGCGAGCAGCTGCGCGCGCTGCTCGGCCTTCTCGTCCTTGCCGTCGGCCTTCGCCTTGCCGTCGCCCTCGTCGTGACGCCGGCCGACATCTATTCCGTCGTGATGGGAGGCGGAAACTGATGCGCCTTCTCGCCGCTGCCCTGTTGCTCTTGCTGCTGCCAGGTATCGCCGCTGCTCAGGTCTTGCTGCCTGGGCAGGCGACGCAGGCGGTGACCACCGAAGGGCTGGAGATCGGCACATCGACCAGCGAAATTGCGATCACGTCGGATTTCCATGGCGCCGACCTCACGATCTTCGGAGCCGTGACCAACACGGATAGCCTGCTGCTGGCGATCGGTCAGTATGACGTGGTCGTGGTCCTCGAAGGACCGCGCGAGAATGCCACCGTACGCCGGAAGGAACGGGTCTTCGGCATCTGGATCAACACGCGCTCTATGACCTTCGAAGCCGTTCCGCATTCCTACTCGATGTCGAGCTCGCGGATGCTCGACGACGTTACCACCCCTCTCGACCTGACCGAACAGGGGATCGGCATCGACCACATCCCGCTGTCGCCGGTCGGCTTCGTCGGCAATGCCAGCAATCTCGGCGAATTCCGGCAGGCGTTTCGGCGGCTGCAGGAAAAAGGCGGGCTCTACGACCGCGACCCGAGCGGCGTGCGCTTCGTCAGCTCGAACCTCTTCAAGGCGAGCTTGCGCTTGCCGGCCAACATCCCGAACGGCGTCCACACGGTGCGCGCCTATCTCTTCAAGAGCGGGAAGTTCGTAACGGACAAATCGGTGCCGCTGCGCGTCATCAAGACCGGGATCGAACAGATGATCACGGATGCGGCGCACGAGCGGCCGATCTCATACGGCGTTTTCGCCGTGTTTCTCGCCCTGGTGACCGGCTGGAGCGCCAGCGTCATCTTCCGCAAGGACTGAGCGGCCGTTCCCTATCGAACGCGGCTCATTCTTCCACTCCGGACAGGTCCGCCGGACTCTTGCCGCGGCATGAACACAGCTTCGCCTTTATCTAAAAACCGGCCATTAACGTTTACCAGTTAGTAATCTCTCAGACATGAGAGGTTTTCTGTAATGCGTATCCGTACCCTGCTCGCCCTTGTGCTGCTGGGGCTTGTTGCCAGTTGCGCCACGGCTCCCCGCCAAACCCGAAACATCTGTGCCGTGTTCGAACAGCGTGACGGCCTTTTCACCAACTGGCAGCGCGCCGCTGAAAAATCAGAGCGGAAGTACGGTGTTCCAGTGCCGATCCTGATGGCAACCATGTATGTGGAATCCGGATTCCAACCCAACGCCCGGCCACCACGCACAAAGCTCTTCGGCTTCATTCCCTGGACGCGGCAATCGACCGCCTACGGCTATTCGCAGGCACTGAACGGCACTTGGGATCACTACCAGTCCGCAACCGGCAACTGGGCGGCACGGCGGACAAACTTCGCAGACGCGATCGATTTCATCGGCTGGTATCATTCGCAGAACAGCCAGGTCACCGGCATACAGCTGAACGATGCCTACAGCCTCTATCTGGCCTATTACTCAGGACCGAAGGGCTACATGCGCGGCGACTGGCGCTCCAACGCGCAGCTGCAGAAGACCGCCCAGCGATTTGCCGGCATGGCGGCAAACTACCAGCAGCAGCTTCAGGGTTGCAATTAACCGCGCACCCGCGTGCTCGACCGACATCGCGCCGGTCGAGCTCAAGCACTGCCTATCAGGCGGCCTGTGCCGGCTTATCGATCGGGTGCTGAGTGCGGAAGCCAACGGCGAGCCGGTTCCAGATGTTGATCGTGCCGATGGCGACCGTGATCTTGGTAATCTCTTCTTCCGTGAAGTGGGCCTCCAGGGCTTCGAAATCGGCATCCGGTGCGCCGGTCTCGGCGATGCGGGTTACGGCGTCGACCCAGCCGAGCAGCGCGCGTTCCTTGGCGTCGTAAACAGGCGATTCACGCCAGACGCACATCAGGTTGATCCACTGTTCGCTAAGCCCGTCGTGCCTGGATTCCTTCACATGCATATCGACGCAATAGGCACAACCATTGATCTGTGAGGCGCGCAGCTTGATGAGGTGGATGAAGCGGCGTTCAAGGCCCGATGTCTGGACGTATTGCTCCAGTGCGGCAACGGCCTTGTAGGCTTCCGGCGATGCCTTGGCGAAGTTGAAACGTGGTTGCATGATTCACTCTCCTTCTGGTTTTTTAGGGGCTCAACGAGCCGTTCTGCGTTCATTGATTTCGAGAAACGCGCAGCCGCGGGCGGCGATACCGCCGTCGTCTTCAGCAGTGAGCTGCGCCAGGATGTCCGCGATGCTGGTCTTGGCGAGTTCGGCGCGATAGACGCGCTCGGCTCGCAGCATCGCCGCGCTGACTTGGCATGGTTTGGTGAAATAGCGCTGCGGCAGCTGGTTTGGTCCGCGCTGGCGGATCTCGCTGCATCGAAACGCAGGCTCCGGCCCTTCGACCGCAAGCACGATATCGAGAAGACTGATGCTCTCCGCCGGCCTTGCAAGGCGATAGCCGCCCTTCGGCCCGGGCACCGTGTTGACGATGCCAGCACCTGACAGAGCCTGCAAATGCTTCAGAAGATAGCTTGTCGAGACCCCATGGAACTCCGCCAGAGCGGCTGCGGAGAGCACGCCACCTTCCGAAAGGCCGACAAGCATCGCGACGCTGTGTATCGCCTGCTCTACCCCGTCACCCAGTTTCATCGGACCATCTCCTTAAATCATGGATAAAAATTATCCGCGATTGTCGATCATGTCAAGAGCGTATTTGAGCGCCGGCGAATACGAATGGCCCGCACTCGCACAGGGGTTGTTAAGCGATAGGGATTCGCTACAGTCGACCGCGTTGGGCAAAAACAATTCCAATAAGGGAACAGCAATGAGAAAGACGATTTTCCTGGCGGCCGCTGCCTTGCTTGCAGCGACGCACCTCGCATCCGCCGAGGATACGATCCGCATCGCAACCGAGGGCGCCTATCCTCCCTTCAACTTCGTCGAATCCGACGGCAGCCTAAAGGGACTCGACGTCGACATGGCCAACGCGCTCTGCGAGGAAATGAAGGCCAAGTGCACGATCGTCGCGCAGGACTGGGACGGCATCATCCCCGGTCTTCTGGCCAAGAAGTATGACGCCATCATCGCATCGATGAGCATCACGGAAGAGCGCAAGAAGCAGATCGACTTCACGAACAAGTACTACACGACGCCGCTCGCCGTCGCCGTGCCGAAAGACAGCCCGCTGAAGGGCGTTAGCGTCGAGGACATGAAGGGCAAGGTTGTGGGCGCGCAGGCCTCGACCACGCAGGCCGACTACCTCAACGACGTCTATGCCAAGGGCGGCGCTGAGGCGAAGATGTATCCGACGCAGGACGAGGCCGTGGCCGACCTCCAGAACGGCCGCATGGACGCACTGATCTCCGACAAGTTCGTGGTCGTCGACTGGCTGAACAAGGCCGGCAAGGATTGCTGCAAGCTGCTCGGTGACGTGCCCGGCACGGAAACGCAGGCCGGCATCGGCATCCGCCAAGGCGAGACCGAGCTGAAGGAACGCTTCAACAAGGCGATCGACGCACTCGTCGCCAATGGCAAGTACCAGCAGATCACCAAGAAGTACTTCCCCTTCGACATCTACTGATCGCCTGTCGATCCAAACGCGCGGAGGCTTGTCACCTCCGCGCCCTTTGAACAAGTTCATCTCATGAAAACAGATATCATCGTTCTCGGTGCCGGCATTGTCGGCGTCAGTGCGGCCATCCATTTGCAGGATCGCGGCCGCTCCGTCGTGCTTGCCGATCGCGGCGAACCGGGCGGCGGCACCAGCTTCGGCAATGCCGGGCTGATCGAGCGCTCCTCCGTCGTTCCCTACGCGTTTCCCCGACAGCTCGGCGCCATTGTCAAATATGCGCTGAACAATTCGTCGGATGTCCGTTATGACCCGGCTTATCTGCCGCGCATCGCCAAATGGCTGGCGCGCTACTGGTGGCATTCGTCGCCGACCAATCTGGAAAAAGCGACAGTGGCCCTGCTGCCGCTGATCGAGGCCAGCGTTACCGAACACGACAAGCTGATTGGCCGCGCCGGCGCCTCAGACCTCATCCGTGAACGCGGCTGGGTGTCGTTCTACAAGAATCCACGCCGTTTCGACGCCGCCCGTGAAGAGGCCGAAGGCCTGTCTGCCCACGGCCTGGCGATCCGCATTCTCGACAAGGCTGAATTTCTGTCACTTGAGCCCGCCTTTGCCGCGAACAGCAGTCGCATCGCTGGCGGCGTGCACTGGCTGGACCCGAAGACCGTGACCGACCCACAGGCGCTGACGACAGCCTATGCGAACCTCTTCACGACTGCCGGCGGCAAGATGGTCCGCGCCGACGCTTCTGCCTTGCGCGAAGAAAAGAACGGTTGGTCGATCGCAACGGATGAAGGCGAGATCATCGAAGCCGGCGAGGTCGTCGTTGCCCTCGGCCCGCAATCCGGGCTGATCTTCCGCAGGCTCGGCTATCCCCTGCCGCTGGCGGTCAAGCGCGGCTACCACCGGCATTACGCGCAGCGCGAAGGCCAGCCGCTCGGCCACTCCGTCGTCGACGAAGAAGCCGGCTACGTGCTGGCGCCGATGGCGCGCGGTATCCGGCTGACAACGGGCATCGAATTTGCCGCGCCCGACGCGCCTGCCAACACCATCCAGCTCCGCCGGGACGAGAAACATGCCCGTGCACTCTTCCCGCTCGGTGAGCCGGTGGAAGCGACGCCCTGGCTCGGCCTGCGTCCCTGCCTGCCCGACATGCGCCCGGTGATCGGCCCGGCGCCGCGCCATCGCGGTCTGTGGTTCAATTTCGGCCATGCCCATCACGGCCTGACGCTCGGCCCGGCCAGTGGTCGGCTGCTGGCCGAACAGATGACCGGCAACGAAACGTTCGCCGATCCCAAGCCCTTCCATCCGCATCGTTTCCTGTAGCGCGCGGCTACGCCATTCTATTTCGGTTATCGGTGCACTACCTTTAATCCCGTGGACCAGATCGATTCCGAAACCCGCATTGCCCTGCCCCCGCCTTTCACCCGTTGGTTCGCGGACAAGGGATGGCGCCCGCGTGCCCATCAGCTGGAATTGCTGGCACGCGCCGAGGCCGGCGACAGCACGCTGCTGATCGCGCCAACCGGCGCCGGCAAGACGCTCGCCGGCTTCCTGCCGTCGCTGACCGATCTCACCCGCCGCGGCAAGATCCCGCCCGGCTCGGCGTTTACCGGTATCCACACGCTCTACATCTCGCCGCTGAAGGCGCTCGCCGTCGACATCGAACGCAACCTGATGAAGCCGGTCGAGGAAATGGAGCTGCCTGTCACGGTCGAGAACCGCACCGGCGACACGCCCGTTGCCAAGCGCCAGCGCCAGAAGCTGAACCCGCCCGACATTCTGCTGACGACCCCGGAACAGGTGGCGTTGCTGCTCGCCAACAACGAGGCCGAGCGCTTCTTCAAAGACCTCAAGTACATCGTCTTCGACGAACTGCATTCGCTCGTCACCTCGAAGCGTGGTCATATGCTCTCGCTGGGCCTTGCTCGCCTACGAAGGCTGGCGCCCGCCTTGCAGACAATCGGCCTTTCGGCCACCGTCTCCGACCCGATGGACCTGCAAAAGTGGCTCGTCGCGCAGCGGGAAGGCGCGGACCACCATGCAGGACTTGTCATCGTCGAAGGCGGTGCCAAACCCGATATTTCGATCCTGTCGACCGAGGAGCGCATCCCCTGGTCCGGTCATTCGGCGAAGTATGCGATCCCCGACGTCTACAAGCAGCTCCTCGAACACCAGACGACACTGCTCTTCGTCAACACCCGGTCGCAGGCCGAGATGCTGTTTCAGGAGCTCTGGACGGTGAATGACGAAAACCTGCCGATTGCGCTGCATCACGGCTCGCTCGATGTAGGGCAGCGCCGCAAGGTGGAGGCCGCGATGGCGGCAAACCGGCTGCGGGCCGTCGTTGCCACTTCGACACTCGATCTCGGTATCGACTGGGGCGATGTCGATCTCGTCGTCCATGTCGGCGCGCCAAAGGGCGCGTCGCGGCTCGCGCAGCGCATCGGCCGCGCCAACCACCGCATGGATGAGCCGTCGAAGGCGATCCTCGTGCCGGCCAACCGCTTCGAGGTGATGGAATGCCAGGCGGCGCTCGACGCGAATTATATCGGCGCGCAGGACACGCCGCCCGTCGGCAAGGGTGCGCTCGACGCACTGGCGCAGCATGTGCTCGGCATAGCCTGCGCCGAGCCCTTCGACATGCTGGAACTCTACGACGAGGTCACCAGCGCCTCGCCATACGCCGATCTGTCGTGGGAGACCTTCGAGCGCGTCGTCGATTTCGTCGCGACGGGCGGCTATGCGCTGCGCACCTATGAGCGCTACGCCCGCATTCGCAAGACCAAGGAGGGGCGCTGGCGCGTTTCCAACCCGCAGGTGGCGCAGCAATACCGGCTGAATCTCGGCACCATCGTTGAAAGCCCGATGCTCAACCTTCGCATGGTCAAGCGCGGCGAAGGCGGCCGGATTGGCCGCGGCGGCGCGACGCTCGGCAAGATGGAGGAATATTTCTTCGAGCAGCTGTCACCCGGCGACACCTTCATCTTTGCCGGTAAGGTGCTGCGCTTCGAGGGCATCCGCGAGAACGAGGCGCTGGCCAGCCAGGCCTTCTCGATGGATCCGAAGATCCCATCCTACGCCGGCGGCAAATTTCCGCTCTCCACTTATCTGGCCGATCAGGTTCGCTCGATGATCGCCGATCCTGATCGCTGGCACCATCTGCCGGACCAGGTGCGCGACTGGCTGGCGATCCAGAACGAGAAGTCCATGCTGCCGAAGCGCGACGAGTTGCTGATCGAGACATTCCCGCGCGGCAGCCGCTGCTACATGGTCATCTATCCCTTCGAAGGGCGGCTGGCGCACCAGACGCTCGGCATGCTGCTGACGCGGCGGCTCGAGCGGGCCGGCGCCAAGCCTCTCGGCTTTGTCGCGACGGATTATTCGCTCGGCATCTGGGGATTCGAGGACATGGGGCAGATGATCCAAAGCGGCCGGCTCAGCCTCGCCGACCTCTTCGATGAGGACATGCTGGGCGACGATCTCGAAAGCTGGCTCGACGAATCCTTCCTTTTGAAGCGCACCTTTCGCAATTGCGCCGTGATTGCAGGCTTGATCGAGCGCCGTCACCCGGGCAAGGAAAAGACTGGGCGGCAGGTCACGGTATCGGCCGATCTGATCTATGATGTGCTTCGAACCCACGAGCCGGATCACATCCTCCTGCAGGCGACACGGCAGGATGCGGCGACCGGGCTTTTGGATATTTCACGGCTTGGCGATATGCTGAGGCGAATCAAGGGCCACATCACGCATCGTGCGCTCGACCACATCTCGCCGCTGGCGGTGCCGGTCATGCTGGAGATCGGCAAGGAGCCGGTGCATGGGGAGGCGCATGACGCAGTGCTGGCGGAAGCGGCGGATGATCTGATTGCCGAGGCACTGGCCTAGATAATGCCGGATCGACTTGCCATCCGGCTCGCGCAATAACGAGCGCTGCCTGAGGAAGCGCTTAAGGATCAAGGACCGACCAGATTGATGAACCGCCTGGCGCTTGCGCGTGAATTGAACGGAGTGGCCGCGCTGCCCGGCGTTGAGACCGCCGTGCATGGCGTTGCTGCCGTCTGCGACCCGCTCGGCGCGCTCTACATGCCAGATGCCGGCATTCTCGTCGTGTCGGATCTGCACCTCGAAAAAGGTGCGGCCTTCGCCCGTCGCGGCATGATGCTGCCGCCCTACGATACGCTCGCAACGCTGACAGTGCTTTCCGCCGTCATCACCCGCTACGATCCCAAGCTGGTGGTCTCTCTCGGCGACAATTTCCACGACCGCGTCGGCTCGGCGCATCTGCCCGAGGCATTCCGGAGCCTGATTGCGGAAATGGCGCGCGGCCGCGAATGGATCTGGATCAACGGCAACCATGATCCCGACGGCACGGTCGACCTGCCAGGCGCTTCCGTCGACGAAATGCACTACGGTAGGCTGACCTTCCGCCACGAGCCGAAAGGTGGCCTGCAGAAGGGCGAGATTGCCGGGCATCTGCACCCGGCTGCAACGGTTCGTCGTCGTGAGAAATCCGTCCGCCGTCCGTGCTTTGCCACCGATGGCGCCCGACTGCTCATGCCGGCGTTCGGTGTCATGACCGGTGGCCTCGATCTTCGCCACAAGGCGATGAAGGGCCTCTTCGACCACAACGCTCTGATCGCGCACCTGCTCGGACGCGACCGGATCTATTCCGTCCGGTTCGGCAATCTCGTCGGCTGATTGCGGCGCGTCTCAGAGCGCGATGTAGCGATCTGCCCGGTGGTTGATGGCGACGAAGAGGTTCAACACCACCGCGCCAAGAACCGAATAGAACACGACAGGCGGCGTGGTGACGAAGAAGGCGGCCGCAAGGACGCAGAGATCGATCGCCATCTGGACCAGACCGGCGCGGATGCCGAACCGCTCCTGCATGTAAATGCCAAGGATACCAACGCCGCCGAGGCTGGCGCGGTGCCGGTAGAGTGCCAGCAGGCCGAAGCCCAGCAAGACGCCGCCAAGAAGGGCTGCCCAGGCCGGATGAATGGCGGAAATATCCATGACCTTGGGCTGAAGGTTTGTCATCAGCGAGGTGAGACCGATGGCAATGAAGGTCTTCACCGTAAAGGCCACGCCGAGGCGCTTCCAGGAGAGATAGAAGAACGGCAGGTTGAGAAGAAAGAACGCAAGGCCGAAATTCAGGCCAAAGGCATAGTGGAGCAGGAACGCGATGCCGGCGGTGCTCCCGGTCAGAAGCCCGGCGCTCGCCAGCATGTAAAGCCCGAGAGCAGCAATCAGGCTGCCCGAGAAAATCCCCTGTACGTCCTCGACAGGCGTATGGCGGGTGGCGCTGGTGTTCCAGAAACCAAGGGCATTGATGAGCTGTGCCATGTCGTTGATCCCCAAACGGCAGACGAGTTCAAGAACGCCCGGGAAACCCGAGCGACGCGGAATGTAGATGAAGAATGAGTTCCGCTGAGGCTCTTGCGACAATCCTGCGCGGCGAATTGCTAAAGATTATCAGGGGATTTCGCCGCTCAATCAAGCGAAATACGTAAGCAATGCTGACCTATTATCACTTCGCAAGAATCGTTCCGCTACGCTGCCTTACGCGTAAGGAACAGAATGCCCGAAATGATATTCGCGCCATCTTTGCGAATGGGCGTTTTCTTTACTGTTGTGACTTCCAGGCCGTGACGGTCGCACAGGGCCCGCACGTAGGCTTCCGAATGGGCATATCGCAGCGACGGCGCGAGGTGGAAGCCCTCTCCTCCGCCGGCATCCTCGACGGAAAAGGCGAAATCGGCACCCGGTCCCGTCAGCGCAGCGACCGCCTCGAAGACGCTTTCAAGATTGCCGAGATACATCAGCACGTCGGCTGCCGTGACCAGATCGGCGCGATGCAGCGCGCCATCGGCAAAGAGGCCCGTTGCTTCCGGCGACAGCGAGAGATCGGCCTGCGACAGATGATCGTAGACATGCTTCTCGGCTGCCTTCGCGAGCATGTTCTGCGACAGATCGAAGCCCTCGAGCCGCGCGACATGGTCGCGGATCTCCGGTCCCAGCAGGCCGGTGCCGCAGCCGAGGTCGACGGCCAGAGCATAGTCGCGTCCCGTCGTCGCTACGAGGACGGCGAGCTTTGCCGGAACGCTATAGTCCAGCTTCTCGACCAGCGAGGTTTCAAAACGATCTGCATAGTCGTCGAACAGGCGCTCCACATAGCTGCTCGGCGGTTGGTCTGGCGTATCGACATCGCCAAGCAGCGCCAGCTTGAGCCCCGCGCCGAAGATATCGTCCGGGCTTGCCGCAAGGGTCTGCCGGTAAGCCTCGATCGCGCCAATCTTGTTGCTGGCCTTTTCCCGGTAAGCTGCCAGCCGGTACCATCCGGCCGCCCAACCCGGCACGAGCTCCAGCGCCTGCTCCATGAGTTCGGCGGCGGCATCCGGCTCACCGCTTTCGTCGAGCATCTTGGCATAGTCGGCGCGGCGATCGGCGATGACGTCGCCTGAAGTGAGCTGGTTCGGCTGCATGGTGAAGACCTGTTGGGATCGGCCCGCATTTGGCTGCGGCCACAAAAAAACTCAAGTCCTATTTCAGAGGCGAAGACGCCAGACCTGAAAAAGGCTTGCGAGTGACGACTCGCGCCCGTATTTCAGGGATGAACAGGAGATGGTGCATGTCCGATCAGGTGAACAAGTTTCTTGGCGACTCGCTGGGCCGTACGTTGGTCAAGCTTTTGGTGGTGTCGCTGATCGTCGGCTTCATCATGGCCGTCTTCGGTTGGGCACCGCTTGATTTCGTCTACGGCGTCCGCAATTTCATTCTGGAAGTCTGGCATCGCGGCTTCTCCGCACTCGGCCGCGTCGGCGACTACCTGCTGCTCGGCGCCACCGTCGTCATCCCGATTTTCCTCGTCATCCGTCTCTTCAGCTATCGCCGGTAACATGACCTCTTTCATTCTCTCACGTCGCGGTCTGCTACGCGTCTCCGGGCTTGCGCTTGTCGCAGGTGTTGCAAGCTGCGCGACCGCGCCGGAAAAGCCCTCGACGCCTTCCGATGGCGAGGACCAGACGGCTGCCGCCCTGCCGCTCGTGAACCAGTTGCGTGCCAAGAACGGCCTGCCTCCACTCGCGATCGATCCGGCAGCAACGGCTGCCGCCTTGTTCCAGGCCAAGCGCATGGCATCGGCGGGCAAGATGAAGCATGTGATGGGCATCGCCGATGGCTTCGGCCCGCGCGTAAAGGCGAGTGGCGTCCGGCTGCCTGCGGCGGAGAATATCGCCGCTGGTCAGCAGTCGGTTCCGGCCGTTGTGACCGCCTGGATCAACTCTCCTCACCATCTGGAAAACATGCTCGGCAGGTATAACGGCATCGGCGTTGCCGTTGCGCACAATCCCGTTTCCAGAAACGTGCCTTACTGGGCAATGGTGCTGTCCAACTGAGGCGATTCTGCCTCATCTGAATAGAGGCAGGCATGGACACCGGAAGTCGCGAAAACGGGTTGGCGTTCGAGGTAACGCATCGGCTGGTGCTGTCGATCGCCATTCCGATGACACTCGGCTTCATCACGACGCCGCTGCTCGGCCTCGTCGGAACCGGTGTTGTCGGCCATATGGGTCAACCGGACGCGTTGGCGGGGCTGGCGATCGGCGCCATGCTGTTCGATCTTATCCTTGGAAGCTTCAATTTCCTGCGCGCTTCCACGACCGGACTGACGGCTCAGGCGTTCGGGCGACATGATCGACATGCCCAGCAAGGCGTCTTCTGGCGGGCGCTGATCTCGGCAGTCGGCTGTGGCGTCGCACTTCTCTGTCTTTCGCCGCTGCTCCTCGCAGCGGGACTGAAGCTGATGGGACCGGAGAACGCCGTTGCAGCGGCCACCAGCACCTACTTTTCCATCCGCATTCTCGCCGGGCCGGCAGCGCTTGCCAACTATGCGATCCTCGGCTTCGTGCTCGGACGCGGCCAGGGGAGCGTCGGCCTGCTGCTGCAAACAATCATCAACGGTACCAACATCGTGCTGGCAATCCTGCTCGGTCTCTGGCTCGACTGGGGCGTCGCCGGTGTTGCGTGGGGCACGATGGTCGGCGAAGCGGCGGGTGCAATCGTTGGCCTGCTCATCGTCATCAGCGGTTTCGACCGTACGGAGCGACCAACGCGCGCGGAGATCTTTTCACGGCACCGGCTGGCGGAACTCTTCGCATTGAACCGCGACATCCTGATCCGCACGTTCGTATTGCTGGCCGCCTTCACTATCATGACGCGGATCGGCACCAGTTTCGGCGCGGTGACGCTGGCGGCCAACGCGGTGCTGATGAACTTCTTCCTGCTGTCAGGATATTATCTCGATGGCCTTGCCAACGCCGCCGAGCAGATCACCGGACGGGCGATCGGGGCGCGCTACCGCCCTGCCTTTGACCGTGGGCTGAAGCTGACGGCACTCTGGTCTTTCGGGCTTGCCGGTATCATTTCCGTATTCTTCCTGCTGGCCGGTCCCTGGCTGATTTCGGTGCTCACCACCTCGCCTGACGTGCAGCAGGCGGCAGAAACCTACCTGCCATGGGCCGCCATTACCGGGCTCACCGGCGCGCTCGCCTTCCTGATGGATGGCGTATTCATCGGCGCCACATGGTCGAACGACATGCGCAACAGGATGCTGATGTCGTTTGTCGGCTATCTGATCGCGCTGGCCGTCTTCGTGCCGCTGTTTCGCAACCACGGGCTATGGTTGGCCATGAACGGCTTTTTGCTGTTTCGCGGCGTATTCCTGGCGATGCTCGTCAGGCCGCGGGCAGATCAGACGTTCCGGGCCGCCCAGTAGTTCGTCTTCGTGTCCCTGAGGTCGCGGATTGACTTGACCTGTTCGCGATCAAGCAGCTTCGAGAGGCCGCGAACGATCGTCCCCGGCAGGCCCGGCCCTTCGTAGACCATGCAGGAATAGAGCTGCACGAGATCGGCACCGGCCCTGATCTTCTCCAGTGCCGTTTCGGCGGACGAGACACCGCCTACACCGATGATCGGCAAGGCCGGGCCGACGCGCTTGCGCATTCTGGCGAGAACAGCAGTCGATTTGTCGAAGAGCGGCTTGCCGGACAGTCCTCCCGCCTCCTTCGCCTGACGCTGATCGCTTAGACCGTCGCGCGACAGCGTGGTGTTCGAAACGATCAGGCCATCCAGAGCGTGCGACAACGCTTCGGCGGCGATGTCATCCATGCCTTCTTCCGTGAGATCGGGCGCGATCTTCAAGAAGACCGGGATCTTTCTGCCTGCCTTCTCGGCTTCGGCGTCGCGGGCGGCAAGCACTGCCGACAAGAGAGCTGCCAGGCTTTCGCGCGCCTGCAGGTCGCGCAGGCCGGGCGTGTTCGGCGACGAGATGTTGGCGGTGAAATAACGCGCCACGGAATAGAAGCGGCGGATGCCGAGGACATAATCGCCGATGCGATCTTCGCTATCCTTGTTGGCACCGATGTTCACGCCGATCATGCCGTTGCCGCGAATGCCCGACAGCCGCGCCAAGGCAGCGTCATGGCCTTCGTTGTTGAAGCCGAGGCGGTTGATGACGCCCTCATCCTCGACCAGTCTGAAGATGCGGGGACGCGGATTGCCGGGCTGCGGCTTCGGCGTCACGGTGCCGATCTCGGTGAAGCCGAAACCGATCCTCAGCAGTGCTTCCGGAACCTCGGCGTTCTTGTCGTAGCCGGCTGCCATGCCGATCGGATTGAGGAAATCGAGCCCGGCAACAGTCTGGCGCAGGCGCGGATCCGGCGCGATCCGGCAGGCCGGCACCGCACCTGTCTTCAGCGCGGCAATCGACATGCCGTGCGCGGTTTCAGGGTCGAAAAGAAAGAGACCCTTGCGGGCGGCGTGCTTGAAAAGATCGATCATGGTGCAAGGTCCGGAAAGATATGCTGGCCGGCGACATCGAGGGGAAGCGGCGCCTCCCACAGAACGGCCGAGAAAGGCAGGTCCGCATAAAGATGCGGGAAGAGCGCGCCGCCGCGCGAAGGCTCGAAAACGAGCTCGTCGCCAAACTTGCCGGCATCGACGGCAACGAGCACAAGCCCGGTCTGGCCAGCGAAATAGAGCGCCGCCGTCTGCTTGACCTGTTCCGCCGTCGAGAAGTGGATATAGCCGTCCGTGAGGTCGATCGCAGCCCCGCGGAAAACACCGGCGGCCTTCGCCTCCTGCCAGAGCGTTTCCGTCACGATCTTGTAAAGCGTGGGTGTCAGGGTCATGATGGCCTCAGAATGGCTGGTCTTTCCCGGGCTTTGCCGCAAAGCGACGGCGATGTCCACGCCTCGCCGCGAAAAATGCGGCAGCCACCGAGATTTCCGGAGGAAACCATGAGAAATATCGCAATCGGCCTTTTCGCCTTTCTCCTGCCACTTGGCGCTTATGCCGCCGAGGCGGACACGTCGCGTTTCCAACTCGAGCGCAGCGGCGATCATTTCGTGCGGCTCGACAAGCAGACAGGCGCCATGTCGCTCTGCGAAGAGAAGGATGGCGCGCTCGTCTGCCGCATGGCCGCCGATGAACGTGCGGCCTACGAACAGGAACTCGACCGGCTTTCGGCCCGCGTCACGGCGCTTGAGAACAAGAGCATCGTCAACAAGGCGCTGCCCTCGGATGCCGAAATCGACCGCTCGATCGGCATCATGGAGCGCTGGATGCGCAGCTTCATGGGGATAGTGAAGGAATTCCAAAGTGAAGACCAACGCAATGCCCTTCCGCAAAAGACCTGATTTGATATAGTCAGATCGGAATTGAGGCATGGAGCGTGTGGGGAGTACGCGCAGTGCGGGGCAATCGAGCTCTTGGGAGGGAGTGATCGATGCAGGAACAGACAATCATCATCGCCGACGATCATCCGCTTTTTCGGGATGCGCTTCGCCAGGCGGTGATCGGCATGGAAGGCCATCCTGATATCGTCGAAGCCGGCGATTTCGCCGCTGCCCGAATGGCGGCCGGCACACATCCAGACGCCGAGCTGATGCTGCTCGATCTTTCGATGCCCGGCGTCAGCGGCTTTTCCGGCCTGATGGCTTTGCGTTCCGAATTCACCGGCTTGCCGATCGTTATCATTTCCGCAACCGACGACACGACGACGATCCGCCGTGCCCTCGAACTCGGCGCATCCGGCTTCATCTCGAAATCATCTGGCATCGAGGACATCCGCCACGGCATCCAGACGGTTCTTGCCGGCGATATCGCCACGCCCGAAAGCTATCGCGACGGACAGGAACAGGATCCTGATGTCGCCGACCTGATCCACCGGCTGCATACGCTCACGCCACAGCAGAGCCGCGTGCTGACGATGCTGGCCGAAGGCTTGCTGAACAAGCAGATCGCCTATGAGCTCGGCGTTTCCGAGGCTACGATCAAGGCGCATGTCTCGGCCATCCTACTCAAGCTGAATGTCGACAGCCGCACACAGGCCGTGATCCAACTCGGCAAGATCAACATGGCGCTCGTCGCCTGACGGAGAGAGGATTTTATTCCTCTGATCTCTTTACTCCCGTAACGCTTGCAGTTAATATTTCAGCGGATTGAAATATCTCCGCATGCAGGCGCACGGATTGAAACATGCTGTCACACGAGCAGATCTGGGGAGCGATCGACAGGCTTGCCGAACGGCATGACCTGACGCCGTCAGGTCTTGCCCGACGTGCAGGCCTTGATCCGACCTCGTTCAACAAATCCAAGCGACTGTCTGCCGATGGGCGTCTTCGTTGGCCGTCAACGGAATCAATTGCCAAGGTGCTGGATGCGACAGGCGCCAGCATGGAGCAGTTCCTGACCTTCATGCGGCCCGCGAACTGCTTTTCATCCCTCCCCGACGGTGCATTTCCGCCGCAGGGCAGTTCGATACCCCTTCTCGGCTTTGCGCAGGCGGGTGCCGGTGGCTTCTTCGACGATGGCGGCTTTCCGGCGGGACAGGGCTGGGATGTTGTCGAGTTTCCCGCCGCGCCATCACAGAAGGCTGGCGTCTATGCGCTGGAAGTCCAGGGCGAAAGCATGATGCCGCTTTATCGCGACGGTGATGTGCTGATCGTCGAGCCAGGCGCCCAGGTTCGCCGCAACGACCGCGTCGTCGTCAAGACGCGTGAGGGCGAAGTGATGGCGAAAGTGCTGCTGCGCCAGAGCCCGCGTTCCATCGAGCTGATGTCGCTGAACCCCGAGCATCCGAACCGGACGATCGAGCTTTCCGATGTAGACTGGATTGCCCGCATCATCTGGGCCAGCCAATAGGAAAATCTTCCATGCGCCCTGCGACAATACTCACGGCTGTTGCAGGGATCGGGATTGTCATTGCGCTGATCGCCTCCGGCGGCCAGCGCCTGCGGACCGACACGCAACAAACGGCGGCAGCCGACGAAGCAACCGCACCCAAACGGGCAGAAACCACCGCCATCCTAGCCCCGACCACCGATCCCGCTGCCAGCATGAACGCCCGGCCAATCGATGACGCGAGCCAGTTCTACCCGGCCAGTGTCGATGGAAAGCCGTTGGAACGCGTGGCGGCAGCCATCCCGGAAATGCCGAAGGTGAAAGCGGAAAACGGCGTCGATCTACCGCGCCCCGTTGCCGAGAGCGCCGGCATTCTCGGCTTTGGCGACCGGCGCCTGCAGCTTGCCGGGATAGACCCCACACCTCCGGACAAGGTCTGTAACGGCGCCGATGGTGGGGACTGGCCGTGCGGCATGCTGGCCAAGACCAATTTCCGGCTGTTTCTCAGATTGCGCACCGTGCACTGCGACCTCGACAACGCAAGCTGGAGCGGAACGACAACAACGTCCTGCACCATCGGCACGCAGGATATTTCGCAATGGCTGGTGGAAAACGGCTGGGCTGCGCCGTCGGAGGGGTCGCCCCTAGCTGACATCGGAAAAACCGCGAAGGACGAGAAGAAAGGGATCTATGGAGACGACCCGCGCAAGGGCGATCCGCTGACGCCCGAGACGGAACCACTACCGGAAGCGCTGCCCGATCCCTTGTAATGCCGCTGGCCACTCCCTAAACTCTGTGTCCAACAGAGAGGACCCTTCCCGCATGAACAAGCCGCTTTCTCCCCACGACGCACTGATCTACGTGATGGTGATGGCCTCCGCCGTCGACAGCACGATGAATGATCGCGAGATGGAAAGAATCGGCCAATTGATCGGCTTTCTACCGGTCTTTCGGGATTTCGATGACGACAAGCTGATCTCGGTCGCCCGGGACTGCGCGGCTCTTCTTGCCGGACCCGAGGGTCTCGACATCGTACTCGAAACGGTCAAGGACACGCTGCCGGTCCGCCTCTACGACACGGCCTATGCGCTTGCCGTGGAAGTCGCTGCAGCAGATCTTTCCGTCAAGGCCGAGGAACTGCGCCTGCTCAGCCTGCTGCGCGACCGCTTCGGGCTGGACAAGCTCACCTGCGCTGCCATCGAACGCAGTGCGATCGCCCGCTTCCGCAAGGGCTGATCAGCCGTTCCCTCAATAGAGGCCGTAAGGGAAATAACGCAGGTAGATTTCCTGGAGACGGCCGCTGCGTGACAGGGCGGCCAGCGCGTGGTCGAAGGCCGCTCGCAAGACATCGTCCTTCTGGCGCAGCATGATCGTCATGCCCTCACCGAGAAAGCGTTCCGAGGTGTAGGGGCCATCGAAGAGCGCGCAGCAATTGCCTGACGCCTGTGACGCGACCCAGAAGGAAAGCTGCAGGGAATCCGCAAAAGCGGCGTCCACCTTGCCATCCTTCAGTGCGGCGAGCAGCGCCTCCTTGTTATCGAACACCAAGGCTTTGACCTTCGGGAAATAGGCGGCCAGCATCGCTTCGTGAACCGTCGCCTTCACTACGCCGACCGGTCGGTCCACGAGGGCAGCGGCGCTCTCTCCCTGAACGGGCGCCTTCAGATTGCGCGCAAAGCGGGCCGGCAGCATCAGGTAGGGGCGCGAGAAGGCAAACTGGCTGCGAAGCTGCTCGCTGACCGCAACACCGGCAATGACGGCGTCACCTTGCGAAACAGCGAGCGCCTCCTTCAGATCCGCGAACGGCAAAGCCTGGATCTGGCATTTGTCGGCAATCTCCAGTTCAGCACAGATCTCGCGGGCAAGATCGACATTGAAGCCGGAGAGCTTTCCGTTCTGGTCCATGAAGTTGAACGGCGGAAAGTCGACCGACGTGAGAAAACGAAGGCGCACCAGCGCCGACAGGTCGGGCTTGGCCAATCGCTCTCTTGAATCGAAGAGGAGCGGCAAGGACGGCGCCGGTTGTTGCGCAAGCAGCATTCCAGGCGCGAGAAATGCAACCGCTGACAGCCATAAGCAGAAAAACCCCTTAAGATTGAGAGATGCCGGTTTTATTCGCACCATTATGATCCGCCTCGGGGATGAACATGCACTGCCACAACTAACGACGGTGTATCAGAGTCATGCGTATCGGGGAATATGCGCTGGGTGGGCTGGAAGCCGACCAGGCAGCGCCGCATACTATCGCTATATCGTCTCGCGACCAGCCCGCTCCGCAAAGGGCGGCGTTCGATTCGTTCCAGATGGAAATCGATGCGCTGCTCAGGCTCGGCATCGGAAAACCTATCATCGCACGTGCCGCGATCGCCGCCCGCAACAACGGCACGACGATCGAACGCGAGCTGCTTGCAAGCGGCACGGTTGACCCCGACAGCTACTATGCAGGGCTGGCGCGGGCGCTGAAGCTCTCGTTTCTTCCCACCATCGACGCTTCGCTGATCGCCGACAGCAAGACGCTGGATACGCAGCTGATCGACGCGCGCATGGTCAGGCTCAACCATGTCAGCGGGGCCGTTCTGGCGATCGTGCCTGAGATCTCGAAACTCGACGAGATCGCTGCATTGATAGGCGACCACCCGACGCTCCTTGAGCAAACTGTCGTCACCACACCCTCGGCGCTGCGGCAAGCCGTCTGGCGTTGCGGCGCCGAACGCCGCGTCAAGGAGAGCGCCCGACACCTGTTCGATACACGAGCCGGATTCAGCGCGCGGATCGTGCTTTCAGGCAAGCAGGGTTTTCTGGCAGGGCTCGGCTTCTGTGCCGCCGCTGCTGCCTTTGCGTCCGGCGTGGCGACCGGACTTATCGTGCACTTGACCGTCTCGATGATCTACATGGGGGCAATTCTGCTGCGTGCGCTCGCGCTTGGCCATACGCGGAAATCGGCAGCCGTACCGCAAACGACCGAGCGACTGCCCGTCTATACGGTGCTCGTTGCCCTCTACAAGGAGGCCGAGGTCGCGGGCCAGCTTGTGGCGGCTCTCAAACGGCTGAACTGGCCGGCCGCAAAGCTCGACATCAAGCTCATCTGCGAAGCCGACGATCATCCGACCATTGCCGCCCTGCGGGCCGAGGAGCTCGGACCGCAGTTCGAAATCGTCGAGGTGCCCGCCATGCAGCCGCGTACCAAACCCAAGGCGCTCAACTATGCTCTGGCCGCCGTGCGCGGCGAGTTTCTCGTCATCTACGACGCGGAAGATCGACCGCATCCGGACCAGCTGCGCGCCGCCTACGCCGAGTTTGCCGCAAGCCCTGCCGATGTCGTCTGCCTGCAGGCGCCGCTCGTGACCACCAATGGAAGCGCATCCTGGATCGCCGCCTCCTTCGCGCTCGAGTATGCCGCGCTGTTTCGGATGCTGCTGCCGATGCTGGCGAGCTACCGCCTGCCGATGCCGCTTGGCGGCACGTCGAACCATCTGCGCGTCGCGGAGCTGAAGGCAGCAGGCGGATGGGATCCGCACAACTTTACTGAGGACGCCGATCTCGGCATGCGGCTCTACCGGCTCGGATACCGCTGCGGGGTCATCGACTGCCCGACCTATGAAGACGCGCCGACGACGGCGAAGGTCTGGCTGAACCAGCGGACTCGCTGGTTCAAGGGTTGGTTACAGACCTGGCTGGTGATGATGCGTTCGCCGCTCGTGCTCCTGAAGGAGATGGGACCTCGGGCCTTTGCGGTTTTCCAGCTGCTGATCGGCGGCATGCTGGTCTCCTCTCTCGCCCATCCCTGGCTTATCGTCCTTTTGATGACGACCGCGACCTATGTGCTGCTTGGTTTTCCGCCGCCCGGCAGCACCGAGCAAATCCTTTTCATGCTCGACATCGCCAACACGATAATGAGCTACAGCCTGTTCTACCTGCTCGGTCGGCGCGCGATGCTTCGGGATGAACGGCAGCAGATAGGCCGGCGCTGGCTGGCGGTTCCCGTCTACTGGCTGATGATCTCGCTTGCGGCCTGGCGCGCAGCCCTTGAGCTTCCTTTCAAGCCGTTTTTCTGGAGCAAGACGCCGCACCTGCCGACCGTTACAAAAGGCAAGTTGCATCCCACTCGGTTCCATTCAGCCAAAAGCGGAAACGCTTAAAAATTTCGTTGGACATCCCTCGGCCGTTAGGTCCGCATTAAGCAATATCGACTCTATTCGAGACCGACGACGCCGGCCCTTTTTCTGACCGCGACGCATGATGCGCATGTCGAGCCACTCCAGGCATTTCCCTGCCCCTTCAGATCGCCCTTCTCGTTTTCCAAAAATGCCAGTTCAGCGCAACGCTGGACCTCAAGTGGATCTCCATGCTGAAACATCTCAAAATCCGCACCAAGATCATATCGGTCGTCGCGCTCCTGGGCGTGATCTCGATCGGCGGTCTCGTCTATACCGTCAGCGAATTCCGCGGCGCCGACGCCGCCTACAGCGCCTTCATCGACCATGAAGCGCTCGCGGCCATGCAGGCCTCCCGCGCCAGCGCGTCAGCCAATGCCGCCGTGCTGCAGGCAACCTTCATTGTCAACCTGACGCCGGACACGCCGGAATTCAGCGCGGCCCTCGCAGCACCGAACAGGTTTACCCAGGCCCGTGAGCGCCTGCAGCAGTCCGCCCAGCTCGTCCCGAGCCGCAAGCCCGCAACCGACGAGCTTATCGCAAGCGTGGACGAGATGGAGGCGCTGGCCGCCAAGGCCACTCAGCTCGCGCAGGCAAAGGACAAGCCGGGCGCGCTCGCCGTCGTCGCTGATCTGAACGCCAAGCTCAATCTCGCAACGCCGAAGCTGATCGCCAACAACGATGCGCTGATGTCGCTTCTCAATGATGGCGGCGACGAACTCTCGGCTAACGTCAACGGACGCATCGACCTCTGTTTCGCGCTGATCGGCCTCGCCGTCCTTGGCGCGATCGGACTGAGCGTATGGATCGCACAGGCCGGCATCTCCTCGCCTATGGCGAAGCTGCGCGAACGCATGACGCGTCTTGCCAGGGGCGAGACGGCAAGCCCGATCGACGGGCTCGATCGCCGCGACGAAATCGGCCAGATGGCGGAAGCCGTTGCCGTATTCCGCGACAATGCGATCGAACGCGGCCGCCTCGAAAACGAGGCAGAGCGGAACCGCAATCTCAGCGACAGCGAACGGCGCGAGCGCGAGGCGCAAAAAGCCACGGAAGCGGCTGACCTGTCGCGCGCCGTCAGCGCGCTCGGCGATGGTCTCCGTCGTCTGGCCGCAGGCGACCTCGCCTCGCAGATCAACACGCCCTTCGTCGGCGATCTCGATGAGCTGCGCCAGGACTTCAACAACTCGGTCTACAGGCTGAACGAAACCATGCAGACCGTCGGCACCAATGCCCGCGCGATCATGGCCGGCTCCAGTGAAATCCGCGCCGCCGCGGACGAACTCGCCAAGCGTACCGAACAGCAGGCAGCCTCCGTCGAGGAGACCGCTGCGGCGCTGGAAGAGATCACCACGACGGTGAAGGACGCCGCCAAGCGCGCCGAGGAAGCTCGTTCGCTGGTCGCCAGAACGCGCAACGGAGCCGAGAAATCCGGCAATGTCGTGCGCAAGGCAGTCAACGCGATGCAGCAGATCGAGCAATCCTCAGTCGAGATCGGCAACATCATCGGCGTCATCGACGACATCGCCTTCCAGACAAACCTGCTGGCGCTCAACGCCGGTGTCGAAGCCGCGCGTGCAGGCGAGGCGGGCAAGGGTTTTGCGGTTGTGGCCCAGGAAGTTCGCGAACTGGCGCAGCGCTCGGCCAATGCGGCCAAGGAAATCAAGTCGCTGATCACGACCTCGAGCGACCATGTCCAGTCCGGCGTTTCGCTTGTCGGCGAAACGGGCAAGGCGCTGGACGAGATCGTCCACGAGGTGCAGGAGATCAACCAGCACGTCAATGCGATCGCGGAAGCCGCCCGCGAGCAGTCGACCGGCCTTCAGGAAATCAACACCGCCGTCAACACCATGGATCAGGGCACGCAGCAGAATGCTGCCATGGTCGAGGAAAGCACGGCTGCCAGCCACAAGCTCGCGGCCGAGGCATCAACCCTCGGCAATCTGCTCGACCAGTTCAAGCTGACGGGTACCGGTGGCATGGCAACAAACTTCGTACCGACGAGCGTGCGCTCTGCACCTGCGCAGGTCGCCACCGCTCCCCGTCCGGCCACGCAGCCGGTCGTCACCCGCAAGGCACCGGTGCGCGTTGCCACACCAGGCGTTTCGCGACCGGCCTCCTCGCCAGCGCGTGCGCTTGGCCAGAAGCTCGCAAGTGCCTTCGGTGTCAGCGCCGAGCCCAGCAAGGATGCGGACTGGACCGAGTTCTGATCGCATCGCGGATGCACAAATGAAATGGGCGGCCAGTGGCCGCCCATTCTTCGTTCGGCCGGAGCCGAATGCACCAATCCGGACGCTCAGGCAAAGCCCAGCGGGACTTCCTCGATCTTGCGTCCACGGCCGTAATCGCGCTCGTAGGACGAACGGCTGTCACCACGCTTGTAGGCGGCCGTTTCCAGCTCCGGCATATGGTAGCCGTCGGCATAGGTACCGGTGTCGCCGGTATCGACCGCATCACGTTTCACAGTAAAGATTTTCAGAAGCATCCCGCTATTCCTCCTCGTCGTGAGCCGATAACGGCCTAAGGCCGCATCTGTTCCGTGTACCGGAGAATAGTTAAAAATTAACCATATATATTAGATGTTCGTCAACTACTCGAAAGGGCGTAGCCGCCACCACCGATTACCTGCTTGCGGGTTTGAGCACGTTCTGACGCAGCTGCATCAATGCCCGTTTTCCGCCGATTTCGACGAAGCGGTAGGACAGCGAAGCCAGCAAAATGGTCGCGCCGACGCAGACGACATAGGCTATCGCCAAGGTCGTTCTCGCTCCAATCATCGGCTGAAGGGCGAGCATTGGCCGCCCGAAGGCACTGAAGACCAGCGGGTGGATGAGGTAGAGCGAATAGGAGATTTCGCCCAGCCGATAGACCGGCCCGTTTGCAAACAGCGCGTTCGACAGCGGCGAATCCGCCGCCAGCCAGAATACGGCGCCGACGATGCAGAGATAGGTGACAAGATCGCTGTGATCGAAAGTGGCGGCAGCGGCCACAGCAAGGCACGCAACCAGCGTGCCGAGATCGGCAACGGAGGTCTTGAAGGCGGCCCGACGAGCTGCCAGGCCGCAGAGGATAACGCCGATGCTGAAACCCGCCAGCGCGCGCAGCAACGGGAAGACAGTGACGTCGGATACGACATCCATCGGCCCGCTGATGCCGCCACCGATCCTCGAGATCGTGACGATCAACAGGGCCAGGCCGAGCAACGCTACACATGTCCCCATGGTCTTCAATCGTCCGAGCATGAGGACGAGCGGAAAAGCCGCATAGCAGAAGATTTCCGCACTCACCGACCAGGAAAGCCCGATGACCGGTTTCGCATGCAGGCCCCAGCCCGTCAGCATGAACAGATTGCAGAAGGCATCCCAGGCGGTGAAATCGCCAAGCCCGGGCCTGATCGCCAGCTTGATCACGCCAAGCGACAGAATAACGATGTAGGCCGGATACAGACGAACAAACCGGCGGAAAAGAAACTCGCGATATTTCGCAACATCCGCGCCCACTCTGAAGGTCGCATCGTAGTTGTAGGCGAGAACATAGCCGCTCAGCACGAAGAAGGCATCGACGGCGAGATAGCCGCGATCAAACAGGAAGGGAGCCGATCCTCCCATCGCAAGCACGAAATGATAGGTGACGACCACGAGGGCTGCGACGCCGCGAAAGCCAGTGAGCGGTCTTATTTCCCTGCGTTCGGCCATGTCCTCGGGCTCTCATTAAGAGAAAGTTCACCCTAGGGATTAGCGCGCTTCGACCCAGCGGCAAAACGGAAAGCGGAAGTTTGGTAAACGGCCTGTCGAACGGTTGGAGCGGGTGAAGGGAATCGAACCCTCGTATTCAGCTTGGGAAGCTGCTGCTCTACCATTGAGCTACACCCGCGCTAGACGGAGACTTCCAACAGAAGACCGCCGCTGTCAAGCGGCAGCGGTGTTGTCAGATGCGGAAGTGCTTGGAGAGCTTCAGTCCCTGCGCCTGATAGTTGGAGCCGAGCCCCGTGCCGTAGAGGCTGCTCGGCTGTTCCAGCATGTGTTCGTAGATCAGGCGGCCGACGATCTGGCCGTCCTCGAGGATGAACGGGACTTCGTGGCTGCGCACTTCCAAAACGGCGCGGCTGCCACGGCCGCCAGCGGGGGCATGACCGAAGCCCGGGTCGAAGAAGCCGGCATAGTGGACGCGGAATTCGCCGACCAGCGGATCGAAAGGTGTCATCTCGGCCGCGTAGTGTGGCGGCACGTGGACGGCCTCGCGCGATACGAGGATGTAGAATTCGTCCGGATCCAGGATGAGCTCATTGCGGCCGCGGCTGTAGAGCGGCTCCCAGAAATCATAGATGTCGTGCTGCGCCTTCTTGTCGACGTCGACAACGGCGGTGTGGTGCTTGCCACGGTAGCCGATCAGGCCATCCTTGTCACCGGCGAGGTCGATCGACAGTGCAATGCCGCCACCCGAGACGTTCGGCTGCTTGCTGGCGACAAGCGTTTCGGCATCATGCAGCGCCAGCAATTCGGGCTCACCGAGAACCGAATGACCGACGCGGAAGCGGATCTGCGACAGGCGTGAACCGCGACGCACCACGATCGGGAAGGTGCGAGGGCTGATTTCGAGGTAGAGAGGGCCGGAATAGCCGGCAGGAATCTTGTCGAATTCCTGCGCGTAGTCGGTAATGACGCGCGTGAAGATATCGAGCCGGCCGGTAGAGCTTTTCGGATTGGCGGAAGCCGACATATCGGCCGGCAGGTCGACGCGCTCCATCAGGGGAACGATGTAGACGCAGCCGGTTTCGAGAACCGCGCCTTCCGAGAGATCGACGACATGCAGCTTGAGGCGGTCGAGCTTGTCGGAAACGAGGCTGTTCGGGCCTGGCATGAAGCTGGCTCGGACGCGGAACGCCTTTGCACCGAGCCGCAGATCGAGGCTCGCCGGCTGGATCTGGTCGCTGTCGAGATCGCGCTCGGAAATGAGCCGCCCCGTTTCAAACAACGCAGCGATCGCGCGATCTGCCAATATTCCTGTTTCGCGAGCCATCATGCCCCATCCATATTTTGCCGCAGACAAAACCAAACTCGAGGAATTGACGCAAGCACGCAACAGCAGTATTGCAGCTTTATCCCGTGGTGATTTGGCCGGTCGGCTTGCAGCCACGTTAAACAAGTGGCTAAATAGACCGGGTGCAAAACCGGTCTGCTTTTCGCGGCCGGTTTTTTTGTTGTTCGAAAGTGGTGAAACATGAGCAAGACCTGGCGCCCGGCAACCCAACTCGTTCACGGCGGTTCGCTGCGCTCTCAGTACGGCGAGACCTCCGAGGCAATCTACCTCACGCAGGGCTTCGTCTATGACAGCGCCGAAGCGGCGGAAGCACGTTTCAAGGGCGAAACCGAAGGCTATATCTACGCCCGTTACGGCAGCCCGACGAACGACATGTTCGAAAAGCGCATGTGCGCGCTCGAAGGCGCCGAGGAAGCCCGCGCCACGGCATCCGGCATGGCAGCTGTTGCCGCCGCGATCCTCTGCCAGGTCAAGGCCGGCGACCATATCGTTGCCGCCCGCGCCCTTTTCGGCTCCTGCCGCTGGGTCGTCGAGACGCTCGCGCCGAAGTACGGAATCGAATGCACGCTGGTCGATGGTCGCTATCTGGAAAACTGGGAAAAGGCGATCCGCCCGAACACCAAGGTTTTCTTCCTGGAGAGCCCGACCAATCCGACGCTTGAAGTGGTGGACATCGCGGGTGTTGCCAAGCTCGCTAACCAGATCGGCGCCAAGGTCGTCGTCGACAACGTCTTTGCGACCCCGATCTTCCAGAAGCCGCTGGAACTCGGCGCCCATATCGTCGTCTATTCCGCGACAAAGCACATCGACGGCCAGGGACGCAGCCTCGGCGGCGTGATCCTTTCCGATACGGAATGGGTAAACGAGAACCTGCAGGACTACTACCGCCACACGGGCCCGGCCATGTCGCCCTTTACCGCGTGGACCCTGCTGAAGGGTCTGGAAACTCTGGCGCTTCGCGTCAAGCAGCAGACCGAGAGCGCCTTGAAGATCGCCGACTTCCTCGCCGATCAGCCGAAGGTCGCCAAGATCATCTACCCGGGCCGCAAGGATCATCCGCAGGCAGACATCGTCACCCGGCAGATGAAGGGAGGCTCGACGCTGGTTGCGATCGAGCTCAAGGGCGGCAAGGAAGCGGCGTTCGCGCTGCAGAACGCGCTCAAGATCGTCAAGATCTCCAACAATCTCGGCGATGCAAAGAGCCTGATCACGCACCCGGCCACGACCACGCACAAGAACCTGACCGACGAGGCACGCGCCGAGCTCGGCATCTCGGGCGGCACCGTGCGCCTTTCCGCGGGCATCGAGGACACTGACGACCTGATCGAAGATTTCGCCCAGGCGCTCGCCAAGGTCAATTCTTGATCAAAAGCTTGCGGCCGGAGCTTTCATTCGGCCGCAAGCCCGCACGTTCGCGTGAAAAGCGCGGAAATTAGGCTTAACACGCGAAACCTTTTGCCATTGCCGGCATTCAAGGCATGATCGCCTCACGGTTTATTGACGGATCCGCTGTCGTATAAGATACCGGTAACGTATATTGACTATGGTGTAGGCATGTACCGCGCCCAAACACGAGACATTGAAGTCGTCGTCGAACCCTTTTATCTGGAGGAGCAATCCGACCCGGACGACGATCGTTATGTCTGGGGCTACCGGATCGTCATCAGCAACAACTCCGACATGACCGTGAAACTAGTGAACCGCTACTGGAACATCACCGATCAGAACGGCATCGTCGACGAGGTCACCGGCGCCGGCGTGGTTGGCGAACAGCCGAAGCTCTCTCCGGGAGATACCTATGAGTATTCCTCCGGCTGCCCGCTCGACACGCCCTCAGGACTGATGTTCGGCCACTACCAGATGGAGACGGATGAAGGCGAGCTTTTCGACGTCGAAATACCCGCCTTCTCATTGGATTCACCAGGACTGCTCAGAGTCCTGAACTGATTACTCGGCCGCCTGCGCGACTTCTTCGACTTCGTAACGATAGGTCGTCGAGCAGAACTCGCAGGTAACGGCGATCTGGCCGCCTTCCTGGCTTGCATCGATCTCCTCGGCTGAGAAGCCCTTCAGCACGCCCTTGATCTTTTCCCGCGAACAGCTGCAGCGATCGAAGACCTCGCGCGCGTCATAGACGCGCACGCCCCGCTCGTGGAACAGCCGGTAGAGCAGTCGCTCGGTTCCAACCTGCGGATCCGTCAGCTCATCTGCATCGATTGTATCGACCAGCGAGCGTGCTTCAGCCCAGGCATCGTCTTCCCTGTGCAGGCCTGCGGCGGTATCGCCGTCGCCACCATGAAGATCCGCCTGGCGCATGCGCTCCGGCGCTTCCGGAAGGAACTGGGCAACAAGTCCGCCGGCACGCCAGCGGTGACGCGGCTTGCCGGCCTCGTCCCGATCGAGCAGCTCTGCAGCGGCAAGGCGCACCCGCGTCGGGATCTGCTCCGACTGACGGAAGTAGGTTCCGGCAATTCCCTCGAGCGTCGCGCCATCAAGCGGAACGATGCCCTGATAGGGTTGACTGAACTTGCCCTGGTCGATCGTGAACGCCAGCATGCCCTTGCCGAGCAGCTGTTCAGGCTCGATCTGACCGGCGGCGATCGCATGGTCAAGCAGACCCTGGTTGAAGCGGGCGTAGGCGCGAACATTCTCGGGCGTCGTGAAATCGCAGACGAGCAGATCCACCGGCCCGTCACCCTTGGTCTGGACCGTGAACTTGCCGTCGAATTTGAGCGACGTGCCGAGAAGGACGGTCAGCACGATGACTTCAGCAAGAAGCCTCGCGACCGGCGCGGGATAGCTGTGACGCTCAAGGATCGCGTCCAGCATGGGGCCGAGCTGAACGGCGCGACCGCGCACATCCAGGCCTTCGACCTGAAAGGGAACGACGTGGTCATCGCCGGCGAAATCGAACTCGCCGAGGGCGGCTGCAGTTTCTGCCATGGTCTTCTCCTAGTCTGAGAACGGATGGACGAGTGTCTCCATCCGCTCGCGCGGCCAACGGGCCCTAAGGCCAAACGTGGCTTCCAGTATGGTTCAGATCGCGCCCAGGCACCAAGCAAGAATCGACTTCTGCGCATGAAGACGGTTTTCCGCTTCATCGAAGACTACGGATTGCGGGCCGTCGATCACCTCATCCGTAACCTCCTCACCACGATGAGCCGGCAGGCAATGCATGAACAATGCATCCTTGCCGGCCTGTTCCATCAGGGCCTTGTTGACCTGGTAAGGCTGGAAGACGTTGTGACCACGGGCCCGATGTTCCTGATTCATGGAGACCCAGGTATCGGTCACCACGCAATCGACGCCGGCGACCGCACGGTCAGCATCGTGACCAAGCATGATTTCGGCGCCCTCATTGCGGGCCCAGTTCAGATAGTGATCCTTGGGCTCGGAACCAAGGGGTACTGCCATGTTCATGCGGTAGCCGAAACGCGCAGCGCCTTCGATCAGCGAATGCAGCACATTGTTGCCGTCGCCGGTCCAGGCAACGGTCTTGCCCTTGATCGGACCGCGATGCTCTTCGAAGGTCATGACGTCGGCCATGATCTGGCAGGGATGCGTATCGTCAGTCAGCGCATTGATAACCGGAACGGTCGCATGCTCGGCAAGTTCCAGCATGCGGGCATGATCGGTGGTGCGGATCATGATCGCGTCGACATAGCGAGACAGTACCTTGGCGGTATCACCGATGGTCTCGGCGCGGCCGAGCTGCATTTCGGTGCCCGACAGGAACAGCGTCTCGCCGCCAAGCTGGCGCATGCCGACGTCGAAGGAGACGCGGGTGCGGGTAGACGGTTTCTCGAAGATCATGGCGAGCATCTTGCCGGCGAGCGGCTTGTCTCCCTGCCCGGCCTTGAAGGCCTGCTTCCGGGAGATGGCGTCGTTCATGATGAGCCGCAGATCGGATGCTTCAACTGCGGAGAGGTCGAGGAAGTGTTTCGGGGAAGCCATTGTGTATACCTGTTACGCCTGCCGTTCGGCAGATCACCTTTCCGTTCAAGCCGTCTTCTTTGCCGATGCGCGTACCGTTTCCGCGGCACGCTCGAGGCGCGCAAGCCCTTCGCGGGCTTCATCAGGCGTAACGACGAGTGGCGGCAGCAGACGAATGACGTTGTCGCCGGCGGGAATGGCAAGAAGCTTTGCCGCGCGGATCGCCTGCAGCAATTCGGCGGACGGCACGGCGGCCTTGACGCCGAGCATCAGACCTTCGCCTCGGACATCCTCGATGACGTCAGGGTAGCGATCCTTCAAGGACGCCAGCCCCTGGCGGAAGACCAGGGAAACATCGCGCACCTGCTGAAGGAAGCCTTCTCCAAGCACCACATCCAGCACAGCATTGCCGACGGCCATCGCCAGCGGATTGCCGCCGTAGGTGGAGCCATGGGTGCCGGCCTTCATGCCTGATGCGGCTTCCGCGGTTGCGAGGCAGGCGCCAAGCGGGAAGCCCCCGCCGATACCCTTGGCAACGGCCATGATATCAGGCGTGACGCCGGACCATTCATGCGCGAACAGCTTGCCTGTACGGCCGACGCCGGACTGGACTTCATCAAGAATAAGGAGAAGACCATGCTCATCGCAGAGCTGGCGCAGCGCCTTCATGAATTCCGTCGTTGCGGGACGGATACCGCCCTCGCCCTGGACCGGCTCGATGAGGATACCGGCGGTCTCGTCGGTGACAGCGGCGCGCACCGCCTCGATGTCACCGAAGGCGACCTGATCGAAGCCAGGTGTTTTCGGGCCGAAGCCCTCCAGGTACTTTTCCTGACCGCCGGCGGCAATCGTTGCCAGCGTACGACCGTGGAAGGCACCTTCGAAAGTGACGATACGGAAACGCTCCGGATGGCCCTTGGAGAACTGGTAACGACGAGCCGTCTTGATGGCGCACTCAAGCGCCTCGGCACCGGAGTTGGTGAAGAACACCTTGTCCGCAAAAGTTGCGTCGGTGAGGCGCTTGGCGAAAGCTTCCTGGCCCGGAATTTCATAAACGTTGGAGAGGTGCCAGACCTTGTCTGCCTGCTCCTTCAGAGCGCCGACGACATGCGGGTGCCCATGCCCAACGGAGGTGACCGCCACGCCCGCTCCGAAATCCAGATATCGCTCGCCAGTCTCGGTGATCAGCCACACACCCTCTCCTCGCTCGAACCGCAACGGGGCGCGAGAGTAGGTATCGTAAAGCGCGGCTTCAGCCATGGCGCGATCTCCTGTCATTGACCATCAGCAGCCGGACTCCGGCTAAGAAAAGCAGGTCCGGAAAATTAAAAATGCCGCCTTTCGGCGGCGAGCAGCACTATTTACTTTTCGCACTGCGATGTCAACAAAACTGAGGTTTTACTGCATGCGTCAAGCGGTCAATTCGGGCGACGCCAGCTATCAACAAGCAATGTTGCAGAAATGACTCTCTTCACCAGCAAGTTGGGGAAAAACCAGAAATTCGATTCTCCGCGATTCAACCGACTCTTGTCACGGAGTCAGCCTCACACTAGGTTAAAACTCAATTACTAGACTGCATGCGGCGGAACTAGTCACCAAAAATCGAGCAAGCGTTTCTTGCCTCGGATACGTCCGGGGCGACGGTGAAGGATTCTGCCTACACCAACGCTAACAAGGCGGAGACAGGGGCATGAACTGGACAGACGAGCGCGTTGAAAAGCTGAAGAAGCTATGGTCCGAAGGACTGAGCGCCAGCCAGATTGCGGCACAACTTGGCGGTGTAAGCCGTAACGCCGTTATCGGCAAGGTCCATCGTCTCAGCCTGCCCGGCCGTGCCAAGGCCGGCGGCACCACGACGACCGTTCGCACGCCGAAGCGCACCACGACTGCTCCCCGCGCTCCGAACTATGCATCGCGCGTTGCGACCCGCACCGTTACCCGCCAGCAGGGTGCAACGATGCTGAAGGAAGAGATCGACATCGATGCGATCGAGGAAGTCAGCTTCCGCCCGGCATCCAACGTCGTCGTTCCGATTTCGCGCCGCCTCGGCCTGACGGAACTGACCGAGCGCACCTGCAAGTGGCCGGTCGGCGACCCGCTCAAGGACGACTTCCATTTCTGCGGCTGCGAGTCCCCGGACTCCTCGCCCTACTGCACCTACCATCAGCGCATGGCGTACCAGCCGGTCAACGAGCGCCGGAAGGCCGCCAACCGGGTCGCTTGATCCGGAAGCCGGATAAGGAATACCAGAACGGGCCTTCGCGGGCCCGTTTTTCGTTTGCGCGAGACCCGGACGCCCGGCTAAGCGAGGTGCACTTCTAGAAGCGTGTGGGGCATGCCATTCTGTTCCCCTCGGACCGGAGAATGCGATGAGGATCGCCTGCCTGCATACCGCCGAAAGCAATATCGCTGTTTTCGATGCCGCAGCCCGGGAAATCGGCCTTTCCAAGGGCGTGCTTGTGCATACGGTTCGGGCCGATCTGCTTGCGGATGCCGAAAAGGCCGGTGGGCTGACCGACGATATTGCCCGGGAGACTGCCTCGGCCTTGAGGTCGCTGGGCCAAACGGCTGATGCCGTTGTCCTGACATGCTCGACCCTCGGGCCGTCGGTCGACGAACTTGAGGGCACAATGTCCGTCCCTACCCTTCGCGTCGACGCTGCCCTGGCTGAGCAAGCAGTTCAGTCCGGCGGAAGGATCGTCGTCCTCTGCGCGGTTGAGACCACCGTGGAGCCAACGGCGCGGCTGTTCGCTGCGGCAGCCGCGGCAACCCGAACTCCGTTCGAGGTTTGCCTTGTCCCGGGCGCATGGGATTTGTTCAAGGCCGGCAATCGTGATGGCTATCTATTGGCCATACCGCAGGCTGCCGATGCCGCCTATCGCGAGGGATCGGCGATTGTCGCTCTCGCGCAGGCATCGATGGCAGGTGCTGCGGATCTGGTGAAGAGCGGCCCGAGGCCCCTGAGCAGTCCAGCGGCGGGTCTTGCCGCCGCTGTCGAAAGCGTTTCGCGAGACGCCTGAGCCGATCGACCCGTAAGACAAGCCCGCAGCAGCTCGTTCTTGCTGGGAGCAGGATGGAAGCCTCAGGCTTCCATCGAGTAACCGGCACCACGTACGGTGCGGATGACGTCCTGCATGTTGGAGAAGTTCAGCGCCTTGCGCAGACGGCCCACATGGACATCGACTGTACGCTCGTCGACATAGATGTCATGACCCCAGACACCATCGAGCAGCTGCGAGCGCGAGAAGACACGGCCGGGCGACGCCATCAGGAATTCGAGAAGGCGGAACTCCGTCGGCCCCAAGCGAACCTCACGACTCTTGCGGTGGACACGGTGGGTCTCGCGGTCGAGTTCGATGTCGCCGCACTTCAGCAGGGTCGACAGAACTTCCGGCTTCGCACGACGAAGCATCGCCTTGACGCGGGCGACGAGTTCCGGCGTCGAGAACGGCTTCACGACGTAGTCGTCGGCGCCGGTCGAAAGGCCGCGAACGCGTTCGCTCTCCTCGCCGCGCGCCGTTAGCATGATGATCGGCAGACGTTCGGTTTCCGGACGCATGCGCAGACGACGGCACAACTCGATGCCGGAGACGCCCGGCAGCATCCAGTCGAGGATCAACAGGTCCGGTGTGCGCTCCTGCAAGCGGATTTCGGCTTCATCGCCGCGCAAGATCGTGTCGACGTCGAAGCCTTCAGCCTCAAGGTTATAGCGAAGAAGCACGCTCAGTGCTTCTTCGTCTTCGACAACAGCTATTCTTGGGATCATTCGTTTCGGTCTCCTGGGGGCGTGGTCCGGAACGCTTATTCCGTCACCGCACCGACGGTGTTGGCGGTGTCGTCCTTCGGACGCTCGCCTTCCGGCTGGGCACCGGTGGCCATGTAGTAGATCGTTTCGGCGATGTTCGTGGCATGGTCGCCGATGCGCTCGATGTTCTTGGCGCAGAACAGGAGATGCGTGCAGCTGGTGATGTTGCGCGGATCTTCCATCATGTAGGTCAGCATCTCGCGGAACAGCGAAGTGTACATCGCGTCGATTTCCTCGTCGCGCTCACGGATCGACTTTGCCTTGTCGGCCGCACGGCTCGTGTAGACGTCGAGCACTTCCTTAAGCTGGACGAGCGCCAGTTCGGAAAGATGTTCAAGACCACGGGCGAGCTTGCGCGGCACGCCGGTGTTCTGAACCGCGATGACGCGCTTGGCTGTGTTCTTCCCGAGGTCGCCGACGCGTTCGAGATCGGCGGCGATGCGGATCGAACCCATGATCTCGCGGAGGTCGGCAGCCATCGGCTGGCGGCGAGCGATCGTGACGATCGCCTTATCGCCGACTTCGCGCTCGGCGTGATCGAGGATCACGTCGTCGGAGATGACCTTCTGGGCCAGCGCCGTGTCGCCGTTCACAAGGGCACGGACAGCGTCCGATACCATCTGCTCGGCCAGGCCGCCCATCTCGGAAATCCGGCGGGAAAGGTACTTCAGGTCGTCGTCGTAGGCAGAAAAAATATGTGTCGATGCCATGGGATCATCCTTGAATATCGTGAGGGGTTCCGACGTTGGAAATCAACCGAAGCGGCCCATGATGTAGTCCTGCGTGCGCGGATCATCCGGGTTGGTGAACATCTTGTCGGTATCGTTCTCCTCGACGAGGTTGCCGAGGTGGAACATGGCGGTGCGCTGCGAAACGCGAGCCGCCTGCTGCATCGAGTGCGTCACGATGACGATGGTGTAGGATTCACGTAGCTCGTGGATCAGCTCTTCCACCTTTGCCGTCGCGATCGGGTCGAGAGCCGAGCACGGCTCGTCCATCAGGATGACTTCCGGGCTGACGGCTACGGCGCGAGCAATGCAGAGGCGCTGCTGCTGACCGCCGGAGAGGCCGGTGCCGGACTCGTGAACGCGATCCTTCACTTCGTTCCACAGGCCGGCACGCTGCAGGCTGTGTTCGACGATCTGGTCCATGTCAGCCTTGGTCTTTGCCAGGCCGTGGATACGCGGGCCGTAAGCGACGTTCTCGTAGATCGTCTTCGGGAACGGGTTCGGCTTCTGGAACACCATGCCGACGCGAGCCCGGAGCTCGACCACGTCGATATCGGGATCGTAGATATCATCACCGTCGAGCGTGATCTTGCCGGTAACGCGGCAATTCTCGATCGTGTCGTTCATGCGGTTCAGGCTGCGCAGGAACGTAGACTTGCCGCAACCCGACGGGCCGATCAGCGCCGTCACCGTGTTTTCGCGAATGTTCAGCTTGACGTCGAAGAGCGCACGCTTTTCGCCGTAGTAAACCGAAACGTCCTGGCCGATCATCTTGTAAGGAATGGTGTTCATCTTCTGATCAACCGCTTTCTCAACTGCTGCTTCCGTCAACATGTTCATAATGTTTACTCCGTTTACCAGCGGCGCTCAAAGCGACGACGCAGGAGGATAGCTCCGAGGTTCATGACAATGAGGAACAGGAGCAGGACGATGATTGCTCCGGATGTGCGCTCCACGAAGGCGCGTTCGGCTTCGTTTGCCCACATGTAGACCTGCACGGGCAGAGCCGTCGAAGGATCCATGGGGGTCGCCGGTGCATTGGCGACGAAGGCGACCATGCCGATCAGGAGCAGCGGAGCGGTTTCGCCGAGCGCATGCGCCAGACCGATGATCGTGCCGGTGAGAATGCCAGGCATTGCCAGCGGCAGGACGTGGTGGAACACCATCTGCATCTTCGAAGCGCCGAGACCGAGTGCTGCCGAACGGATCGACGGAGGCACCGCGCGCAGCGCTGCGCGGGT
>UBTY01000080.1 GCA_900468535.1 Hyphomicrobiales bacterium
GCTTCCTTGGCAGCGGCTTCAACAGCAGCGCCGACGGTCAGGTCGGGGTTGATGACGAAAGCCTGCGAGAGCAGAGCAACTTCTTCGAAGAACTTGCGCATGCGGCCATCGACCATCTTTTCGATGATCGCTTCCGGCTTGCCGGATTCGCGAGCCTGTTCGATGAAGACGTTGCGTTCGCGTTCTGCAACGGCAGCGTCGACTTCCTCAGCGCGGATCGCGAGCGGGTTCGTCGCAGCGATGTGCATGGCGACCTGGCGGCCGATCGAGGTCAGGACAGCCTTGTCGCCTTCCGACTTCAGGGCAACGAGAACGCCGAGCTTGCCGATGCCGTCGCCGGCAGCGTTGTGGATGTAGGTTGCGACAACGCCGTGCTCGACTTCGAGCTTGGCAGCGCGGCGCAGCGTCATGTTTTCGCCGATCGTTGCGATCGCGTCCTTGATGGTGTCGGCAACCGGCTTGCCGGATGCCGGGTAGGTCGCAGCAGCAATGGCATCAACAGTGCCGTCGGTGGACAGAGCAACGTTGGCGATGCCGCGAACCAGGTCCTGGAAGGCGTCGTTACGGGCAACGAAGTCGGTTTCCGAGTTCAGCTCGACGACAACAGCCTTGTGGCCGGCGCCAGCGATGGCAACCAGGCCTTCAGCAGCAGCGCGGCCAGCCTTCTTGTCGGCCTTGGAGATGCCCTTGGCGCGGAGCCAGTCGATCGATGCTTCGATGTCGCCGTTGTTTTCCAGCAGCGCCTTCTTGCAGTCCATCATGCCTGCGCCGGACTTCTCGCGCAGTTCCTTCACCAGTGCAGCCGTAATCTCGGTCATAAGCTTCCTCTTGTCGGTTCAAACGGTGGACCGCGAAGGCGGTTCGGCACCGGATTGAGGCACGAAATGTACCTGTATGTATGACAGCGTGATGAAAGACGCGTCACACGAAACTCAAACGGCGAGAGACTGATTTCCCCCGCCTGAAACGGTCAAGGCCGCCGAACTACTGAAAGTCGCGAGCGGCCCTTCCCAATCTCTGGAAAGCATGACGGGCTATTCGGCCCGCCTGCTTCTTTCTCAGGCTTCGCCTTCGAGCGCCGGCTCAACCGGAGCTTCGATCGATGCGCCGAGGTCGCGACCAGACGAGCTCTGCTGGCGAGCGATACCGTCGATAGCTGCACGAGCGATCAGGTCGCAGTACAGAGCGATAGCGCGCGAAGCGTCGTCGTTGCCCGGGATCGGATAGTCGATCAGGTCCGGATCGCAGTTCGAGTCGATGATTGCGACAACCGGGATGCCGAGGCGCTTGGCTTCGTCGATCGCGATCTTTTCCTTGTTGGTGTCAATGATGAACATCAGGTCCGGCGTGCCGCCCATGTCCTTGATACCACCGAGAGCCTTGTCGAGCTTTTCGCGCTCGCGCTCGAGGTTCAGGCGCTCTTTCTTGTTGTAGCCGGACTGTTCCGAAGACAGGATCTCGTCGAGCTTGCGCAGGCGCTGGATCGAGTTGGAGATCGTCTTCCAGTTGGTCATCATGCCGCCGAGCCAACGCGAGTTGACGTAGTACTGAGCGGAACGCTTGGCCGAGTCAGCGATGAGCTCGGAAGCCTGGCGCTTGGTGCCAACGAAGAGAACGCGGCCGCCACGAGCAACGGTGTCGGAGACAACCTGCAGGGCGCGCGACAGCATCGGAACGGTCTGAGCCAGGTCGATGATGTGGATGTTGTTACGATCGCCGAAAATGTACGGCTTCATCTTCGGGTTCCAGCGGTGAGTCTGGTGGCCGAAGTGGACGCCTGCTTCGAGGAGCTGGCGCATAGAAAAATCGGGCAATGCCATGCCTTGTTATCCTTTTCCGGTTGAACCTCCGCAAGGCTAACAGCACCCTCTTCGAGGATGCCACCGGGCGGAACAATCCGGATTTCTCCCGGACCATCCCATGCCTTACGTGTGGAATGCGGGTGCCCATACCCTCCCTTGCCGGGAAACGCAAGGCTTTACGTCAAAAAACTCGCGACAAACGACACCCGTAGAGGTCAGTCGGAGGCGCACGGCCAGCTTTTGGGCGCCGTCAGGCCGCTTGGCAGCTTGGTGTTGGCGTCGCCGCATGCGAGCTCGATTTGCGCCTGTTCGAGACCTGTCGCTGCGGACAGATCGAGCCCATCGATATGGGTCAGGAACATGAACGCGCGGTCAAACGATATCGGACCTTCGAACGTCGAGTCGCTGAGATCGGCGCGGGAGAGATTTGCCAGCGAAAAGCTTGCGCCCGTCAGAACCGCCTTATTGAAATTCGCGCGACCAAGCTCGGCTTTCTCGAAGTTCACGCCGGCCAACTTCGCGCCGCTGAAATTGGCGCGCTGCAGTTCTGCCCCTGCGAAAGACGCCCCTTCTGCAAAGACGTCTTCGAATCCGGCCCGATAGGCTTCAACCTTGGCGAAGTTCGCCTTTCCGAGCTTGGCTCCGGTAAACCAGGCACGAACCAGCGTCGCCTTCTCAAGGTTGGCCGATGTGAGATCCGTTCCACTGAGATTGGTCAGGGTCAGATCCGCATCGGCGAGATTCGCCTTCAGGAAATCTGCGCCCTGCAGCATCAGTTGCTTCTTGTTGCAGCCGCCCCAATCGATCTCTGCCGTTGGTGTCGAACTGCAATCGGCAGCGAATGCTGCACTTGCGGTCGCGCCAATCGTCGCTGCCGCCAACAGAAGAACGCTAATCGTCGAAACACTTCTCGCGGCCAAGCCTCACTCCATCTCGCCGTAACTCACGTAGCTTCTTGGTAGCATACGAGACTGCGTCTTGGATATATCGAGAATGCAGAGCCTCAGCCAATCAGGGAGCGAGACCAATCACTTGCAGGGCGCGGTCTTCGCGTCGAGAAGCTCGAGCTTCGAAAGCTTTCCTGACAACACAAAGTCACCATAGTCCATGGTGAGGTCGCGGGTGATTCCGTTCTCGTAAAGCTTGAAGGACATACGATAGACGGGGAGTGCGTCCGACTTCGTATTCTCGTTGAAATAGGAGATCGTCACCGGCCAGAACGCCGCCTTGGAGAAGGCGCCGGCGTTTCCGGCGTCCGCTTCCTCAGCCGCCGGCACGGTCTGCTTACCCACAACGGTCGTGGTCGCCAGGGCCTTGTCACCGTCGTCGGAGCCATCGAACACCCGCGCTTCGAAGATGCGCTTGCCTTCCTTGGCGTTCTGGATGACGTCGAGCATGTGCTCGGTCGGGAAGCGACTTGCGGCAAGCTGCAGCTCCTTGCTCGCCGGCTGCTTCAGATCGACTTTGACGCCCTCTGCAAGGTCCTCGGCCGCGCCGTTGACTTCCTTGTCCAGCTGGTCATCCGTGAAGGACTTGGTGTCGAAGGTGAACTTGCGGTCGCGGAGGTTCTCGAAGGTTTTCGTCTGCTGATCGCTGACACGCACGGCATCGCCGGTATCGATCCGCGTCACGAAACGAAAGCTCGTCGTGAAGCCGGTGCAATAGTTTCCATCGAACTCGTAAACCATGCGCCCGAACATGCCTGCAATGCCCGACCGTTCGGAGGCATCCTTCAGCTCAAGATCGTAAACGGCGCGATGAGCCACGAGACCAGTGGCAATCGCCGCGCTGGTTGCCGGTGCCGCTGCGTAGACGCTGGACGAAACGCCCGCAAGCAAGAGTGCGGCAAGACTCGATCGGACCATTGATAATCTCCTGTTGGACTCGCCTGCGATGTTATAAGAACGCTTTCGGCCAAATCGAGGCTCGAACATGTCACAAAATGGATTCCAGCCTTGATGCATAATTTTAAAACCATTGACAACAAAAGCGGAGCGGAAAATGTCGGATCACATCGATGTGCGTCTGAAAGAAATGGGGATATCCCTGCCTGAGGCGGCAGCGCCTGCAGCAAACTATGTTCCCTACGTCATCAGCGGCAACGTTCTCCACATCTCCGGGCAGTTGCCGCTCGAAGGCGGAAAGATCGCAGTCCTGGGTCATCTGGGCAAGAACGTCGATGTACCCGCCGGTCAGCGCGCAGCAGAACTCTGCGCAATCAACATTCTCGCCCAGGCGAAGGCAGCGTTGGGCGGAGATCTTGGCCGCATCAAGCGGGTCATCAAGTTGAACGGCTTCGTTGCCTCGACACCCGATTTTGTCGAGCAGCACCTTGTCATCAACGGCGCTTCCAATCTGATCGCCGGCGTCCTTGGCGAAGCCGGCAAGCACGCACGAGCGGCGGTCGGAATGGCGGCCCTGCCGATGAATGCAGCCGTCGAAATCGACGCGATCATGGAAATCGCCTGATGACTTCAGCAGCATGGCTTAAAGAGCAGCCGGTGGCTCACCGCGGCTATCATGACCTGAATAAGGACGTATGGGAAAATACGCTTTCGGCGTTTTCACGGGCGATCGAGGCTGGTTTTGCGATCGAATGCGATCTCCACTATGCCTCGGATGGCGTCCCGGTGGTTTTCCACGATGAGGATCTCGAGCGCCTCTGCAATCTGAAGGGTGACATCCGCGACCGCACCTCACGCGAACTCGGCCTGATCTCCATTGGCGGCACGAGCGACAAGATCCCGACGCTCCGGCAGCTTCTCGATCTGGTGAAGGGACGCGTTCCGCTCGTCATCGAGTTGAAGGGCAGAGAAGCCGATGACGAAGGCTTCGCGGAAGCGGTCCTTGAAGTCCTGGAAGGCTACGAAGGCAAAGTGGCGCTGATGAGCTTCGATCATTGGCTGCTTCGCGACCTCAAGGCATTGAATGCACCCTACCCCCTCGGCTTGACGGCGGGCGGCATTGTCCCTGAGGACTTCGAGACCCACGAGAAGGCGATGGCACTCGGGCTCGACTTCATTTCCTATTTCTATGGCGACCTGCCCAATCCGTTCATCTCGGCTCAACGCGAGAAGGGTATCGTCGTCATCACCTGGACGGTTGTTGACGAGCAGGGGCGCGAGCAAACCTTCGAAAATGCCGACCAGATGACCTTCGAGGGTTTTGATCCGCGCGTTTCGGTTTGATGCTCGCTTTTTGGACAAGATCATGCGCAGACTGGTGAAGAGCCCTATTTCCCTCCCAAACGGTCTCGCATTCGCTCCATGACAGACGAACTTTCAATCCGCGTCGAGCGGTCCTTCACGGCGATTTCTCCGGAAAGCTGGTCGCGGCTTTCCGGAGCGTCCAGGGCGAGCAACGCCATCGCCTACAATCCCTTCATCTCCCACGCCTTCCTGTCATCACTTGAAGAATCCGGCTCGGCGACGGCCGAAAGTGGCTGGCTCGGGCATCATATGTTGCTGGAGAAAGGCAGCGGGGAACTGGTCGGCGCCCTGCCCGGCTACCTCAAGAACCATAGCCAGGGCGAATATGTCTTCGACCACGGCTGGGCCGATGCGTTCGAACGTGCCGGCGGCCGTTATTATCCGAAGCTTCAGTGCTCCATTCCCTTTACGCCGGCGACCGGCCCTCGCCTTTTGGTCGCCGAAGGATTGCAGCGCCTGCCGATCCAGCATGCGATGGCCGAAAGCCTCAAGGAAATCGTGCGTCGCCTCGGCGTTTCGTCCGCGCACATAACCTTCGTGCCGGAAGACGAGATCGGCATCTTCGAAGGCGAAGACTATCTGCATCGGACCGACCAGCAGTTTCATTTCATCAACGAGGGCTATGCCAACCACGAAGAGTTCCTGGAAACGCTTGCTTCTCGCAAGCGCAAGGCGCTGCGCAAGGAACGTCGGGCGGCCCTGGAAAACGGCATAAGTATCGACTGGCTGACGGGAAGCGATCTGACGGAGGACATCTGGGACCAGTTCTTCGCCTTCTACATGGATACCGGCGGCCGGAAATGGGGGCGTCCCTATCTGACGCGTAGCTTCTACTCGCTGATCGGCGAGCGGATGCCCGACGATATCCTGCTGGTCATGGCCAAGCACAACGGCCGCTATGTCGCAGGCGCCATCAACTTCATCGGGTCGGAAACGCTTTATGGCCGTCACTGGGGCTGCATCGAGGATCAGCCGTTCCTGCACTTCGAGGTCTGTTATCATCAGGCGATTGATTTCGCGCTGGCCAAAGGGCTGAAGCGGGTCGAGGCTGGCGCCCAGGGAGAACACAAGCTGGCACGAGGTTACCTTCCGGTGACAACGCACTCGGCCCACTACGTCGCCCATGCAGGCCTGCGCCGTGCAATCGCCGATTATCTGGAGCGCGAGCGCGACGACGTCGACCACATGAACGAGATTTTGAGCGAGCACAGTCCGTTCCGCCGTGGCGAACGGCAGCAGGAGGATTGACGCCCTCGCCTCTCGCGGGCTACGCGAACACCAGACAATGAGGAGATTTCAAATGACGAGCGCGGCTTACGACACCAACAATATCTTCGCCAAGATCCTGCGCGGCGAAATCCCCTCGTACAAGGTCTACGAGGATGAGCATACGCTGGCGTTCATGGATGTGATGCCGCAAGCCCCCGGCCATGTGCTGGTCCTGCCGAAGACCGCCTCGCGCAATATTCTCGACGCTGATCCGGCGGCCCTTGCCCGGACAATCCCTGTTGTCCAGAAGATCGCCAATGCCGTCAAGGAAGCCTTCGATGCCGACGGTGTTTTCGTATGCCAATTCAACGAGCCGGCCGCCGGCCAGACCGTGTTCCACCTGCACTTCCACGTCATTCCGCGCCACGAGGGCCTCGCGCTGAAGCCGCATTCGGGCAAGATGGAAGATGGAGCAGTGCTGGCGGCGAATGCCGAGAAGATCAAGGCAGAGCTTTGATCGCCGGAGAGGCGGATTCCCTCTCTGCAGGACCGTGTTCACGCTGGTGTAAAGCAAGAGCTGCAAGACGGTAGGCAATGGCAAAAACCGCCAGCCCGCCCATGAGATCAGCAAGATTGTGCCCGCCTTGAATGATAATAGCGGGCATCATCAAGACGTTGACGACAAGAAAGATCGGGCCAAGCCAGCGAATGCGAATCATGAACACCGCGGACATCGCGGCCATGACCGTGTGAAATGATGGAAATCCGATCACACCGAGCACGTTTTTCGGCGACAAATAGGTCGAGCCATGCCGGCCCAGCTCCACCAGTTCAGCGCCGTAGTCCGGCCCCACCGCCAGGGGCACCGCGTCGGTCACCGCCTGCGGGAGGTGATAGATCGACGAAGCACCGAATGACGGGAAAAATGACCAACAGATGATCGCCAGCAACGCGCCGATGACGCCAGTCAAAAGAAAATGGTGCAGCAGTCGCAGCCGGCCGGAAAATCCCAGAACGAAAATAACGATGAGCAGCTGCGGCAGTGACGTCGCGTAAACGACCTGCAGTAGCACCCCGATCCGCGGATAGTGCGACGCCCATTCGACAAAGCTCGGCCAATGGAAACCGAAGAACGCGTCGAAGCGCGCAAGTGCGATATCGGTTGGCTCACGCGAGAGCGGCAACAGGAGATAATTGAAAATCGAGCCAACGATGGTGAAGAGGATGAAGAGGCCGGCCGCGGTCGCCGTCGCGGCAATCGACTGGTTCGGCCTGATGTGACGATAGAATTGTCCGAGCGCCATAGCGCCAAGGCCACAGCCGACCATGCCGGCATAGCCGACAACATCGACGCCGACATCCTTTGACCACAGCAGAACGCCGTCCAGCAACGCAAGTACCGCGATGACATTCACAATGGTGCGTTCGGCAGGCATAAATGCCATGTGTAGCCTCCTTGCTGGAAGCCGATATAACGCACCGCTTTTAACGTTAGCCTAAGTCTAAGTCGCGTCGGCAGGACGCAGACATTAAAAAGGCGGCTCGAAAGCCGCCTTTTCTATTCGCTTTACTTCTTTGGCACCCGCGGTACAGCGCCGCTCTTCTTCGGCGTGCTCTTTACCTCGGGCTCGGCAACAACCGCTTTTGCCTTCTTGGCCGGTGCCTTCTTTGCCTTGGCCTTCGTCTTCAGCTCGCCGTCATCCTCATCGTCCACCTCGGGGTGCACGGCTTCGGCTTCCGGCTTCGGCTTGATCGGCGCCGCATCCGACACGGCTTCCAGGACGATGCCGGGCTTGCCGTCTTCCTTCGGTCCGACGGTGACGTTGACGACGCCGCCCTTCTTCAGCTTGCCGAAGAGGATCTCGTTGGCCAGCGGCTTCTTGATGACGTCCTGGATGACGCGAGCCAGTGGGCGGGCGCCCATCTTCTCGTCGTAACCCTTGTCAGCCAGCCAGGCGATCGCATCCTTGTGCAGGTCGAACGTGACGTTCCGCTCAGACAGCTGGGCTTCCAGCTGCATGATGAACTTCTGCACGACCTTGTGAATGACCACGGTCGGCAGCGGCGCGAACGGGATGACCGCGTCGAGACGGTTGCGGAACTCCGGCGTGAAGATCCGGTTCAGCGCTTCCTCGTCCTCGCCCGTCCGCTTGGACGAACCGAAACCGAAGGCAGCCTTGGCCATTTCAGACGCGCCCGCATTGGTCGTCATGATCAGGATGACGTTGCGGAAGTCGATCTTCTTGCCATTGTGGTCGGTCAGCGTGCCATGGTCCATCACCTGCAACAGAATGTTGTAGATGTCGGGATGCGCCTTTTCGATTTCGTCGAGCAGAACCACGCAATGCGGATGCTGGTCGACACCATCGGTCAGCAGGCCGCCCTGGTCGAAGCCGACGTAGCCGGGAGGTGCCCCAAGCAGACGCGATACCGTATGGCGCTCCATGTACTCGGACATATCGAAGCGCAGCAGCTCGACCCCAAGCGACGAAGCAAGCTGCTTCGCAACCTCGGTCTTGCCGACGCCTGTCGGGCCCGAAAACACATAGGAACCGATCGGCTTGTTCGGCTCGCGCAAACCGGCTCGCGCCAGCTTGATCGAGGTCGACAAGGCTTCGATTGCCGTGTCCTGACCGTAGACGACCGAACGCAGTTCCTGCTCCAGATTGGCGAGAACGGCTTCGTCGTCCTTCGACACAGTCTTCGGCGGAATGCGCGCCATTGTAGCGACGGTCGCTTCGATCTCCTTTTCGGTGATCAGCTTACGGCGCTTCGACGGCGGCAGCAGCATCTGGGCCGCACCGGTTTCGTCGATGACGTCGATCGCCTTGTCCGGCAGCTTGCGGTCCGAAATGTAGCGCGCCGACAGCTCGACGGCCGTCTTGATCGCCTCGTTCGAATACCGCAGATGGTGGTATTCCTCGAAGTAAGGCTTCAGACCCTTCATGATCTCGATGGCATCATCGATCGAAGGTTCGTTGACGTCGATCTTCTGGAAACGGCGAACGAGTGCCCGATCCTTTTCGAAGAACTGGCGATATTCCTTGTAGGTGGTCGAACCGATGCAACGGATCGCCCCCGACGATAGCGCCGGCTTCAGGAGGTTCGATGCATCCATGGCACCGCCGGAAGTCGCGCCAGCGCCGATGACCGTGTGAATTTCGTCGATGAACAGCACGGCGCCGGGATACTCTTCAAGTTCCTTGACGACCTGCTTCAACCGCTCTTCGAAATCACCGCGGTAACGCGTACCGGCCAGCAGCGTGCCCATATCAAGCGAGAAGATCGTGGCGTCAGCCAGCGCTTCCGGCACCTTGCCTTCGACGATGCGCTTGGCAAGGCCTTCCGCGATGGCGGTCTTGCCGACACCGGGATCACCGACATAGAGCGGGTTGTTCTTCGAGCGGCGGCACAGCACTTGGATGGTGCGGTTGACCTCCGCGTGGCGACCGATAAGCGGATCAATCTTGCCGCCCTTGGCCTTCTCGTTGAGATTGACGCAATAAGCCTTCAGGGCGTCCTGCTGCTTCTTGGCGCCGCCTTCTTCCTGTTCGTTGCCGCTGCGCGATGCAGCCTTGCTTTCCGGTTCGCCTTCGTCGGCGCCACGCGGATTGCGTGCTTCCGACGATCCGGGGCGCTTGCCGATGCCGTGCGAGATATAGTTGACGGCGTCATAGCGGGTCATTTCCTGCTCCTGCAGGAAGTAGGCCGCATGGCTTTCGCGCTCTGCAAAGATTGCAACGAGCACGTTGGCGCCCGTTACCTCTTCGCGACCGGAAGACTGCACATGAATCACGGCGCGCTGAATGACCCTCTGGAAGCCGGAGGTCGGCTTTGAGTCTTCATCGTAACCGGTGACAAGATTCGAGAGTTCGTTGTCGACGTACTCGAGAAGCGTTTTGCGTAGGGCGTCGAGGTCGACATTGCAGGCACCCATGACCGCAGCCGCATCGGCATCGTCGATCAGGGCGAGCAGCAGATGCTCGAGCGTGGCATATTCGTGATGCCGCTCGTTGGCAAAGGTCAGTGCCTGATGGAGCGCCTTCTCAAGACTAGGCGAAAATGTTGGCACGTTCAGATCCTCACTTCTTTTCCATGACGCATTGCAGCGGATGCTGGTGCTGTCGGGCGAAGTCCATCACCTGGCTCACCTTGGTTTCCGCTACCTCGTATGTAAATATTCCGCATTCCCCAACGCCGTGATTGTGGACGTGGAGCATGATACGGGTGGCACTTTCACGGTCCTTCTGAAAAAAACGCTCCAGGATATGGATGACAAACTCCATGGGAGTGTAGTCGTCATTCAAAAGCAATACGCGGTACAGATTGGGCTTCTTGGTCTTCGGTTTTGTGCGCGTGATGACCGAGGTTCCGCGATTTCCGTTGTCCCCGTTCCTTTCGCTGTCATTTTGCATCCGGATCGGCTTTGCGATCATTTTCATTCATTCCTCGATCAGTCCGCCGGTGCATGGGAGGCTGCTTTACCCGCCGGATATCTGAAGTACTAACTTAGTTCATTATGCAGCGATTTTAAGCCCCTTGCTTCACACTGCAATCACAATTCGGCTGGACTTGGCGCTAAGACACAAAAACTATAAAGCGCAGGGGAGAAGCCTACAGGCAAATACAAAAAGACCGGCTGCAGATGCGTAGCCGGTCTTCGTTTTTCAAGGGTTAGCGGTGTGACCGCTTCGCTCAAGCCGCTTCGGTCGTCACCACGGTCGCAGCCTTGGAGGCTTTGACCGGAGGCGTCGCAACAGGCGCCTCGTAGGGCTTGTAGGCACTTTTGGCGAGATCGGTGTACATTTCGCCCAGTCTTGTCGCTTCAGCAACAAAGTTCTCGTATGTCGACCGCACATAGCCGGTCTGCAATTCAAAGGCAGCTTCCAGGCTACGAACGCCAGAGAGCGCTTCAACATGCGTCACGGCATCCTGGAAGGACTTCTTCGAATACTCGGCAGCTTCCGCCGCGATCGCCTGAAATCCTTTTGCCGTGTCAGAATAGCTCTTCAGCATGGTATCCATAGCCTCTTTGCTTTTACGCGAGGCGTCGTCGAAGTTCAGCATGCCCATCCTCCTTTTGGCTGACCGGGAAAAGGTAGCTGCGACGCACAAATAGTCAAGCGATCTTGTGCGGCGCAAAACAATCACCGATTGCAATTGCCGATTGTTGATGCCGGTGAGAAGCGAAGGCGGCCTATGCGCATTTGATTTCACTAAAATATATTAGAGGACCGCAACCTCAGGCTTCATCGAGAATTCTTGAGAATTCGTCGCGGGGCTCAATCCAGCAAATCAGCAGGCACTTTGCCACCGTTCTCCGCCAGACGCTTCATCAGTGCCTTATGCAAGAACATGTTCATCGTAGCGGTATCATGTGTATCGCCTGTATATCCGAGTTCGGCGGCGAGTTCCTTGCGCTCGGCGAGGCTCGCATCCATTCCGACGGCTTTCATCAGATCCACGATCGAATGACGCCAATCGAGCTTTTGTCCGCTCTTCTTTACGGCGGCATCGAGCAGAGGAACGATATCGATCGTTGCCGCCACAGTCGCGGGCGCCGATGACGCGGGCGCGGATGTAGGTGGCGGTGCAGCCGGCGCGGCGGGTTTTGCCTGGCCGGATGGAGCGGCCGCGGCCGTTGTCACAGGTGCGGCCTGTGCCTCGCCGAAGATGGCATGCTTGATCTTGTCGAAGATTCCCATGGTCAAAACCCCTGTTGGCGCTCGAGCACATGCTCAAACGCAAGATGGGGCGCATCTTGGCGAGGTCCAGACAATGATACAGATTTCAGGGAGTAGTTCGGGGAGGCACGACTTTTCCGCGTGCAGCCGGAATATCCGGCTGGTGGGCCGCAGTCATGCGGCCTGCCCCAACGTCGCGGACAGGTCCGCGACACAGCTATTTCAGAGATCGACGTCGAGGATAGCCATCGAGAAATTGTAGGAGCGATCACCGTCCTCATCATCGATGTAGACGACGCCGAGAAACTCCTCGCCCATGTAAACCTCAGCGGAGTCGTTCTTCCGGGGACGTGCCTTGACGATCATTTCCGGATTGAACGTACGCTTGAAATAGGCGTCGAGCTTCTTGATTTCTTCTGGTTTCACACTGCATCTCCTGAGCGGTCTCGATGGCCGCTTCTTGCACGGGAACAACGGCGCTGTAAAGGCGCGGGGCACGTCCGCGGGCTGCTATCCCCGCAGATGTGAGACCGAATTTAGCGCCGAATCGTCAGATATCCGCGCCGATTACCTGATCCATAACGCGCGACGGTTCGGAGCAGCCGGCTGTGCCAACGACCCTGGCCGGCACACCCGCGACTGTCGTCTTCGGCGGCACGGGCTTCAACACGACCGACCCTGCGGCGACGCGCGAGCAATGGCCGATCTCGATATTGCCGAGGATCTTTGCGCCCGCACCGATAAGCACGCCACTGCCGATCTTGGGATGACGATCCGCCCCCTCCTTACCGGTGCCACCGAGCGTGACGCCATGGAGGATGGAGACGTTGTCGCCGATCACTGCGGTTTCGCCCACGACCAGGCCGGTGGCGTGATCGAGGAAGATGCCGCGACCGATCCGCGCTGCCGGATTGATGTCCGTCTGGAAAACGCTCGACGAGCGGCTCTGCAGATAGAGCGCGAGATCACGGCGACCGCGGTTCAGCAGCCAGTGCGCGAGACGGTGCGTCTGCAAGGCATGGAAGCCCTTGAAGTAGAGAACGGCTTCCATAAACCGTAGGCAGGCGGGATCTCTATCGTAGACCGCCTGAATATCGACGCGCAGGATCGTGCCCCATTCCGGCCAATCCGCCAGCATCTGGTCGAATGTCTGGCGAAGCAGAATGGCCTGCATATCAGGATGATCGAGACGTTCACAGATGCGGTAGATGACGCACTCTTCCAGCGAGCGATAATTCAGGATCGTCGAGTAGAGAAATGCTGCCAGTACCGGATCGCTTTCAGCGGCGGCGCGTGCTTCTTCCCGCAGGCTATCCCAGATGGGATCCATCACCTTGAGCGAGCTGCCCGTCTCGAAAGTACGAACGTCTGTCTTTGCGACCATGGATGGTCTCCTGAGTATTCGTCTGAAGGGCCTTATATAAGGCAAAATCCCGTAGACATAAATGGGTTAAGCGGGATCGTTTTCGATCCGCTTTCGAAGCCCTTAATAATGAGCTTTCAAGTCACCGGCCGGCGACGTCGGCATAGAACTCCAGCACGGCCTTCTTGAACACCTTGTCGCCCACCGCAAGCATATGGTCACGGCCCGGGATATCAAGTGCGATCGCGTGTGGCATCAGAGCCGCCAGCTCCTGAGGCGATCCCGCAATATCATCGTTGGTTCCGACGCCGATCAGTGTCGGTGCCTCGATCTTTCCCATGTCGCTGCGCAGGACGAGGTCGCGTGAGCCGTGAATACAGGCCGCCAGCGCCTCCCGGTCACTCTTCGTCTGTTCCGCGAAGGCGCGGAACATGCGGCCACGCGGGTGGGTGACGGTATCGATCGACGGTGCAAGCAATGCGTCGGCGATCGGATCCCAGTCACCTACCCCGTCGGTCATGCCAATGCCGAGACCGCCGAGCACCAGAGAACGCACGCGGTCCGGCCGCGCAAGTGCTGCGAAAACCGAAATCCGCGCTCCCATCGAATAGCCCATGATATTGGCTTCCGGAATGCCGAGATGATCCAGAAGCGCGATCGCGTCGCCTGCCATGTGCCAAGGACGATAGGCCTCGGCATCACGAGGCTTGTCACTGGCGCCATGGCCGCGATTGTCGATCGCGATCACGCGGTAGCCGGCATCGCCGAGTGTCTTCAGCCAGCCCGGATGCACCCAATTGACGCTCGCACTCGACGCAAAGCCATGAATGAGCAGCATCGGAGGGCCTGCCGGATCGCCCTCATCGAAATAGGCGAGCTTCAATCCATCATGCGAAAAGTTGGAAAAGGTTGGCGTATTCAAGTTCATCGGGGCAGTCCTTTTTGCGCGGACCATATTTTAAAGGCTCACGATCTGGAACCCCTTCGGGGGGCAAAAACAAGCGGAACTGCGTCTCTTTGGCTCTACACATTTCATGCGAAGGCCTATAAGGTCCGCGCACGTTTCAAAGCATTCGGAGATTACTTATGGCTGGTCACAACATTCCCCACTTCCAGAACGACGGCGGACACCGCGTTATCGAAGTTGGCGTGAAGGAATTCATGTGCACCGGCGCATCCGTTCCGTTCGACCACCCCCACATCTTCATCGACATGGGCGACGAGAACGAAAAAGTCTGTTCGTACTGCTCGACGCTTTATCGTCTGAACACCTCGCTGAAGGCCAACCAGACCAACCCTGCCGGCTGCGTATTCCATATCAAGGCCGCCTAAGGCGTCCGGAAGACGAGCATCGATGCCGATAGAACGTGCCGCCATCGTCGGGGCAGGAATTGCCGGCCTGACGACGGCGCTTTCACTGGCCAAGCATGGCATCCGCTCGGAGATATTCGAACAGGCGCCTGTGATGACGGAAGTCGGAGCGGGCCTACAGATATCACCGAACGCATCTCTCGTTCTCGACCAGCTCGGCATCCTCGAACATCTGACGCCGCTCTGGCTGGAACCGGAAGCCATCCACCTGGTCTCCGGCTTGTCGTTGCGTCGACTTGCGTCGGTTCCATCCGGGCATTTCGCGCGCGATCGCTGGGGTTCGCCCTATGGTGTGCTGCACCGGGCGACGCTGCAGGCAGCGCTGCTGAAGGCGGTTCGGGAGAACGAGCACTGCACTCTGCATTTCGGGACGAAGATCGGCGACCAGTCACCAGACGGTGATGCTGCAAAAACAGATGTCCTGATCGGTGCCGACGGGGTCTGGTCGACAGTGCGCAACCGCATTCCCGGCGCACCCACAGCGCGTTTCTCCGGCAACATTGCGTTTCGCTTCACGGTGGCGGCTGATGCGGCGCCCGATTTTGCCGACCGCAGTTGCGTATCGGCTTTCCTTGGCCCATCGGCCCATCTCGTCTGCTATCCGCTTCGCGAGACGCAAAATTTCAACATGGTCGCAATCGTCGCCGGCAGTCGAGCGTCGCACGAATGGATCAACCGCCCGAGCGAAAATCAAAGCCGACATCTGCTCTCGGCCTTCTCCAAGTGGAACAAGTCTGTCGCGCGCTTTCTCGAGCACGCCACCGACATCAGTGTCTGGCCGCTCTACGAGGCCGTCGGCGGAACCTGGCAGAACGGCCGCGACACGGTGCTGATCGGTGACGCGGCCCATGCGATGATGCCGTTTGCGGCCCAGGGTGCTGCCATGGCGATCGAGGATGCCTACGAGCTGGCGGCCCTTGTCGCCAAGCAACCCGTTCATGATGCCCTGCTGATGTTCGAAGCGCAGCGGATACCGCGGATAAACCGCGTTCGGCAGCGTGGCGCCTTCAATCAGTTTGCCTACCACGCGCGGGGACCGATCAGGCTCGGTCGCAACCTCGTTCTGGCGATGAAGCCGCCGCGAAGCCTCGCGACGGACCTTGACTGGATTTACGGCTACCGAGTCCGCGATTGATCAGACGGCGTTTGCCGCCGCGAAACCACGCTCGATGTCAGCCTTGATGTCGGCGACATCCTCCAGACCGATCTGCAGCCGGATCACCGGACCTTCCGTCGGTGCCTTTGCAACGCGGCGGTCGTTGAGACCGACGTGAACGGCAAGGCTTTCGAATCCGCCCCACGACCAGCCGAGACCGAAGATCCGCAGCGCGTCGAGGAAGGCATGCGCCTTCGGCTTGAAGCGATCGGCGCTGTCGACAGCCAGAACGAAGGAGAAGATGCCGCTTGCTCCCTTGAAATCGCGCTTCCAAAGCGCATGCGACGGGAAGCTCGGAAGAGCCGGGTGCAGGACGCGCGCAACCTCTTCTCTATTCTCGAGCCACTTTGCGATCGTCAGAGCGCTTTCGTAGTGACGCTCGAGCCGGACGCCCATGGTGCGCAGACCGCGCAGGATCTGGTAGGCATCGTCAGGCGCGCCACAGATACCGAGGGTAATGTTTGCCTCATGGAGCTGCGGCCAATGCTTTGCATTCGCCGACACCGTGCCCATCAGGATATCGGAATGCCCGGACGGATATTTCGTCGCCGCATGGATGGAGACGTCGACGCCATAATCCAGCGGGCGGAAATAGACGGGCGTGGCCCAGGTGTTGTCCATTGTCACGATAGCGCCGTGCTTGTGGGCGATCGCTGCGATGGCAGGAATATCCTGCATTTCAAACGTATTCGAACCCGGAGCCTCCGTATGGACGAGCCTGGTGTTCGGTTTGATCAGAGTTTCGATCCCCGCTCCAATGGCAGGATCGTAATAATCGATATCGACGCCGAGACGCTTGAGCATCGTGTCACAGAAATGCCGTGTCGGGCCGTAGACGGAATCAACAATCAAGGCATGGTCACCGGCAGACAGGAAAGCCAGGAATGGCACGGTGACGGCGGCGAGACCTGACGGCACCAGGATCGTTCCGGCCGATCCTTCCAGCGCGTCGATCGCTTCGCACAAGGCATCCGTCGTTGGCGTGCCGCGCGTGCCGTAGGTATATTTCTGCGCCCGTGTCTCCATTGCCCGCGCGTTCGGGAAAAGAACGGTCGAAGCGTGCACCACCGGCGGATTGACGAAGCCATGGTATTCGGCGGGATCATTCCCGAGGTGCGAGAGGCGCGTGTTGATACCTGCGTTCTGCAGCAGGCCGTCTCTGTCTTTCATGTCGGAATTAGCCTTTTAGGGTAGAAATGCGATGGCAGACTTTTGAACCCGACATGCGGAGCGGTCAACCCTGCCCCATCCCCGGGCAAAACATGGCTGCAATGCAAATCTGTGAGATATATCAGCTACTTTTCGCGTTCTTTTTCAGCATTTCAACGCCCAATCGTTGGTCGTTTGCTTATTTTACGGGCCTGAATTAGCAGTTTGCCGATTTATCACGCAATCTTTCAGCGCGACACTTGACCATAGTGACATTTGCGACTGTGATAGAACCACTCGCGCCGGGAGGGTGTCGGGTCGACTGGGGGGTCTGCATGCTTCTGCCGGCGCTCCCACAAGAAAAGATAAGACAACAGAAAAGGTTGGGAAAAATGAAGATTAAGCTTCTGTCGGCCGCGATCGGCGCAGCAGTTTTCGCACTTGGCGCATCATCGGCTTCCGCCACCACTCTCGAAGACGTGAAGGCAAAAGGCTTCGTCCAGTGCGGCGTAAACACCGGCCTGCTCGGCTTCGCTCAGCCTGACGCTTCCGGCAATTGGGCCGGTTTCGACGTGGACTTCTGCAAGGCGGTTGCTTCGGCCGTATTCGGCGATCCGACCAAGGTGAAGTACACCCCGACCAACGCAAAGGAGCGCTTCACCGCTCTGCAGTCCGGTGAAATCGACGTTCTGTCGCGCAACACGACCTGGACGATCAACCGCGACACGGCCCTCGGCTTCAACTTCCGTCCGATCACCTATTACGACGGCCAGGGCTTCATGGTCCGCAAGAGCCTGAACGTGAAGTCTGCGCTTGAACTGTCTGGCGCGGCGGTCTGCGTTCAGTCCGGTACGACCACCGAACTCAACCTCGCCGACTACTTCAAGGCAAACAACCTCCAGTACAATCCGGTGGTTTTCGAGAAGCTGGAAGAAGTCAACGCGGCCTATGATTCCGGTCGCTGCGACGTCTACACGACCGACCAGTCGGGTCTCTACTCCCTGCGTCTGACGCTCAAGAACCCCGACGAGCACACGATTCTTCCCGAGATCATCTCCAAGGAGCCTCTTGGCCCGGCCGTTCGCCAGGGCGACGATCAATGGTTCGACGTCGTCTCCTGGACCGCGTATGCCCTGATCAATGCTGAAGAGTTCGGCATCACCCAGGCCAACGTCGACGAGATGAAGAACTCGCCGAATCCGGACATCAAGCGCTTCCTCGGCACGGAAGCCGACACCAAGATCGGCACGGACCTCGGCCTGACCAACGAGTGGGCCTACAACATCATCAAGGGCGTCGGAAACTACGGCGAGATCTTCGAACGGAACATCGGCCAGGGCAGCCCGTTGAAGATTTCACGTGGTCTGAACGCACTCTGGAACAAGGGCGGCATCCAGTACGCTCCTCCGGTTCGCTAACAAGCAAACCGCAATGCACAGTGTGGGGAGGCGAGCATCGCCTTCCCATTACCAAGAAAAAAGCCCAAAAACGGGCATAAAGGGGAATAGGCTCGGCATGACGCAAGAGGCTGTGCACACGACACCTTTGCAAGGCACCGGCTGGGGTTTCCGGTCGATTATGTACGACCCCAAATATCGGGGCATCTTCTTTCAAGTCCTCACACTCGTTGTTCTCGTCGGCGTCGTCTGGTGGATTGCGCACAACACCGCGCAGAACCTGGCACGTAGCAACACCGCATCCGGCTTCGCCTTCCTGCGCGGACGCGCTGGTTTCGAAATCGGCCAGTCGCTCATCGGCTATTCGAGCGATTCGACCTACGGACGAGCCCTGATCGTCGGCATCCTGAACACGGTGCTCGTCGCAGTCACCGGGATCATCACAGCGACGATCATCGGCTTCATCGTCGGTATCGGCCGTCTTTCGCACAACTGGCTCATTGCCAAGCTGTGCACCGTCTACGTCGAAGTCTTCCGCAACATCCCGCCGCTGCTTGTTATCTTCTTCTGGTATTCCGGCGTGCTTGCGGTGCTGCCGCAGCCGAGGGAATCGCTGCATCTGCCGCTCAACATGTTCCTGAACAATCGCGGCCTCGCCTTCCCGAAGCCGATCTTTGAAAGCGGAATGTGGGTTGTCGGCGCAGCGCTTTTGATCGGCCTCATCGCGTCGTTCGTTACAGCACGGTGGGCGCATCGCCGCCAGGCAGCGACAGGCAAGCAGTTTCATACGATCTGGGTGTCGATCGCCCTGATTGTCGGTTTGCCGGTTCTCGCGTTCCTGCTGGGTGGCATCCCGCTGACATTCGACATACCGGTTGCCGGCAAGTTCAACCTGACCGGCGGCTCGGTCGTCGGGCCGGAGTTCATGTCGCTGTTTCTGGCGCTTTCGTTCTACACGGCGTCGTTCATCGCCGAGATCGTTCGCGGCGGCATTCGCGGCGTACCAAAGGGCCAGTCGGAGGCGGCTGGTGCTCTCGGGCTGCATCCGTCGGGCATCACGCGGCTGGTTGTCGTGCCGCAGGCGCTGCGCATCATCATACCGCCGCTGACAAGCCAATATCTCAACCTGACGAAGAACTCGTCTCTGGCGATCGCGATCGGCTTCTCCGATCTGGTTGCCGTGGGCGGTACGATTCTCAATCAGACCGGTCAGGCAATCGAAGTCGTACTCATCTGGGCGATCGTCTATCTGACGCTCAGCATCCTGACGTCGATTTTCATGAACTGGTTCAATGCCAAGATGGCTTTGGTGGAGAGATAAGATGTCAGTATCCAATCAAGCCTTCGTCAGGTCGACGATCGTCCCGCCGGAGCCGGCACCGCTCGGTGAAAAGGGTGCTCTAGCCTGGGTCAAGAAGAACCTCCTCGCCACACCCAAGGATGTCGTCCTGACCGTTGTGGCGCTTGCCTTCCTCGGATGGGCAGTTCCGCACATCGTCAACTGGCTCTTCATCCAGGCAGTCTGGAGCGGACCGGACAGAACCTTCTGCGCAACAACCGTCCAGGGCGGGATACAGCCGGACGGCTGGAGCGGCGCCTGCTGGGCCTTCGTCAACGCGAAGTTCGATCAGTTCATCTTCGGGCGTTATCCGCTGGGCGAACGCTGGCGGCCGACGATCGTCGGCATCCTGTTCGTGTTGCTCCTCGTGCCGATGCTGATCCCGAAGATGCCAAGAAAGGGGCTGAACGCGCTGCTGCTGTTCGTCGCCCTGCCCTTGCTGTCGTTCTGGCTGCTCTATGGCGGCTTCGGGCTGGAGGTTGTCGAAACCTCCCTCTGGGGCGGACTGATGGTAACGCTGGTGCTGTCCTTCGTCGGCATCGCCGTATCGCTGCCTTTCGGCATCATTCTGGCACTCGGCAGGCGATCGAAGATGCCTGTCATCAGGATGATCTGCGTCGCCTTCATCGAGATCGTCCGCGGAATTCCGCTGATCACGGTGCTTTTCATGGCCAGTGTGATGCTGCCGCTCTTCCTGCCGACCGGATGGACGGTCGACAAGCTGCTGCGCGCCTTGATCGGCGTTTCCGTCTTCGCGTCAGCTTACATGGCCGAGGTCATTCGTGGCGGTTTGCAGGCTATCCCGAAGGGACAGTTCGAAGGTGCGGATTCGCTCGGCCTTGGCTATTGGCAGAAGACGCGCCTTGTCATTTTGCCGCAAGCAATCAAATTGGTTATTCCGGGCATCGTGAACACGTTCATCGGCATGTTCAAGGACACGTCGCTGGTGTCGATCATCGGCATGTTCGACCTGCTCGGCATCGTGCGACTGAACTTTACCGACGCCAACTGGGCGTCGGCGGTTACGCCACTGACGGGGCTGATCTTCGCCGGATTCGTTTTCTGGCTGTTCTGCTTCGGCATGTCACGCTATTCAGGTTTCATGGAACGTTATCTCGATACCGGCCACAAACGATAAGAATGAGGGAAAAGGGCAATGGCTGAAGCTCAGCAGAAGAAGATGACCGTCTCGGCTACGGATGTGGCCGTCGATATCATCGGCATGAACAAGTGGTACGGTGATTTTCACGTGCTGCGGGATATCAACCTCAAGGTCATGCGCGGTGAACGCATCGTCATCGCCGGCCCGTCGGGTTCCGGCAAGTCGACGATGATCCGCTGCATCAACCGCCTGGAAGAACACCAGAAGGGCAGCATCATCGTTGATGGCGTGGAACTCACCAACGATCTGAAGAAGATCGACGAAGTTCGCCGCGAAGTCGGCATGGTGTTCCAGCACTTCAACCTTTTCCCGCATCTGACCATTCTCGAGAACTGCACGCTTGCGCCGATCTGGGTGCGCAAGATGCCGAAGAAGCAGGCCGAGGAAGTCGCCATGCACTTCCTCAAGCGCGTCAAGATCCCCGAGCAGGCAAACAAGTATCCGGGCCAGCTCTCCGGCGGCCAGCAGCAGCGCGTCGCAATCGCCCGCTCGCTGTGCATGAACCCGAAGATCATGCTGTTTGACGAGCCGACGTCTGCTCTCGATCCCGAAATGATCAAGGAAGTCCTGGATACGATGGTCGGCCTTGCGGAAGAAGGCATGACGATGCTGTGCGTGACCCACGAAATGGGCTTTGCGCGTCAGGTCGCCAACCGCGTCATCTTCATGGACCAGGGACAGATCGTCGAGCAGAACTCGCCGGCCGAGTTCTTCGACAATCCACAGCACGAGCGCACGAAGCTCTTCCTCAGCCAGATCCTGCACTAGGCTTATCTGTAGCTGAAAAATATAAGCCGCCGGTCACAGCCGGCGGCTTTTTCGTGGTCTTCAACTATACGCTGCAGAAAAAGGCGCCACGCCAAGAGGCGCCCTTTCGAGATTCAAGACGGCTCAGCCCTTGAGCTTCGCGTTGCAGAGGCTGTAGTAGCCGCCGCCCTTCTGGATCCACTTCAGGCCGTTCAGCGTATTTGCATCCTTGTTGGTGTGATAGGAATCCACACAGGTGTGCATCCGCCCCTTGCCGGGCGTTTCCTTCGCATATTTCGGTGCAATCGCCGTTGGGAACGTCACGCCCTTTGGTGCTGCGGTCGTGGGCTTTTCGGGCTCCTCACCGCTGTTCAGCGTAACATCGGGTTCTGCCGTTGCGTCCGGACCGCACTGGGCCTTGCGGAAGTCATTCCATTTCATGTCTTTCGCGGAGCCGTCCGCCTGTGCGGATTTGTATTTCGCACTGCATTCTTTCATCGTGAGCGCCGCGGAGGGGCTTGCGAAAGCAAGTGCGCCCAGAAGGGAAACGGAAGCAAGAATTGTTAACTGCTTGATCATGATCATTCCTCCAACGCCTCGGTCAGGCTGTTTGACTATCATTCCCGGTATTTTTCTTGTCAACGCGGCATTTTCGCAACCAAGGCGGTAAAATGTCTCCCAAATCGATGATCGGGCCGATGCGTAGGCCAGATGTGCAATGCCCGCAGGTTGTTTGCATGGCCGGCTACACGGGTGGTACAATTGCGGTGCTGGTTCTTCCCTGCATTTTTATGGAGGATGACATGCATCAACCCGACATGCAGAAAGTGGATGCACTCGTCGGCCGATTGATCGGCGATGTGGGTGCAGCGGTATCGGGCGCACTCGTCGTGCTTGGCGACGATGTGGGCCTCTTCAAGGCGATGGCCGACGGCAAGCCGGTCACCTCGACAGAACTCTCTGAGAAGACAGGCATACGCGAACGGTATCTTCGCGAGTGGCTTTCGGCGCTCGCCGCCGCCGACTACCTTCATTACGACGAACGCAAGGATCGTTTCTCGCTGACACCAGAACAGGCGATGGTTTTTTCCGACGAGGATAGCCCGGCGTTCTTTGCCGGTGCTTTTCAGGTCGTGCAGGCGCTGTGGGCGGATGAGCCGAAGGTCGCGGAAGCGTTCCGGACCGGCAAGGGCCTTGGCTGGCACGAACACAGCAACTGCCTGTTCCGCGGCACGGAGCGGTTCTTCCGCACAGGATACAACAACAACCTGGTCGCGGACTGGATCCCTGCCCTCAATGGCATGGAGGCCCGGCTGAAAACCGGCGCCAAAGTTGCGGATATCGGCTGCGGGCATGGCGCCTCAACCATCCTGATGGCGCAGGCCTATCCGGCCTCGAAGTTCTACGGCTTCGATTACCATATGCCGTCGATCGAGCGGGCACGGGCAGCAGCCAAGGAAGCAGGCGTCGACGATCGTGTGACGTTCCAACAGGCTTCGGCCTCGAGTTTCCCGGCCGACAGCTACGATCTGATCGCCATGTTCGATTGCCTTCACGACATGGGCGACCCCGTCGGAGCAGGCAAGCATGTAAAAGAATCGCTCTCGGCGGATGGAACATGGATGATTGTAGAGCCCTTCGCGCATGACTGCCTGAAGGACAATCTCAATCCTGTCGGTCGCGTGTACTATGGTGCATCGACGATGATCTGTACCCCTGCATCCATGTCGCAGGAGGTGGGCTTGGCGCTCGGCGCGCAGGCCGGTGAATCGAAGCTCCGGAAGGTCGCGCTCGACGCAGGCTTCAAGCACTTCCATCGAGCAACGGAAACGCCCTTCAACATGGTTTTCGAAGTGCGCGCCTAAGCCTCATGCCATCTCCGTGCGTCCGCCGCGTGCATATTTCGCCGCAACGGACGCACCGATGATTTTAAATACCATTTTAATTTCATGCAGATAGCACAATCTCGCGCTTACGGTTGGGGAAAAAATCGTGCCGTTGCGATTTTTCTTCGTTTTGCCGCTTGCGGGATTCAAAAGGCCTGATTATAAGGGCGCCACCACGA
>UBTY01000055.1 GCA_900468535.1 Hyphomicrobiales bacterium
CTTGGCCGCCGCCGCCGCCTTGGCCGCCACCGCCGCCACCTTGGCCACCGCCGCCGCCGCCGGGACCACCAGGACCGCTAGGTCCACCAGGTCCACCAGGGCCGCCCGGTCCACCAGGACCACCAGGACCGCCAGGTCCACCTGGTCCACCTGGATCACCAGGTCCATCATGGCCAGGACCCCTCGGTCCGCCTGGGCCTCTCGGTCCGTCCGGATCATGATGGCCCCATCCGCCGGCATGATCTTTGCCGCCGTGATGCTTGCCACCATGCTTCGGTCCATCGTTATCGCGCGGGTCTTTTGGTCCGCCCCACGGGCCATCCCAAGGACCTTTGTGCCCACCATGATGGCGTTTTCCCCAGCCGTCATGGTCGCGATCGCGGTCCGGGTCATGATTGCCCCAGCCGCCGTCATGCCCCTTGCCATGTCCCTTGCCGTGGTCGCGGTCATGATCACGGTCCGGATCGTGGTTACCCCAGCCACCGTCATGTCCCTTGCCGTGGCCTTTACCATGTCCCTTGCCATGATCGCGGTCATGATCGCGATCACGATCGTGATGGCGCCCATGGTGGCGACCGTGGCCGCGGCCATTGTCATCATCGTCATCGCCGGGATCAGAAACGCTGCTGCCGCCGGTGCTTGCCGTTTCGGTGCCATTCGACGATCCGTTGCGGCCACCGTTGCGGTCGTGATTGTCGTCGAGGAAGGGATTGTCGAAGATCGTTTGGACCGGGAAGCAAAGGCGCTCCTCAATCGATCCTGGTATTACGTTATTGCAGTTCAGATTGAGCGACTGCGCGCCCGCCAGGCTGGTTCCCGCCAGTAGAAATCCGACACCGACGGAGAGCTTGATTAGAGTTCTGTTCATATTGCTCACTCCCATAGTTAACGTGACGTCAACAAGGTAGTGTTATATTAGGGTGGACTAATTTTGAAAGGAGACATAAAAAATAGGGGGCGTACTCAATTCGGCTGCAATTGCATTATTAAGTACTACTGCGTCATCCAATGGTATGAGCGGAGAATTAATGAAGCAAAACAAGGAGATTTATATGCGGCGAATTATGGCAATTGTGGGTTTTCTTGTATCTATTCCTGCCCTTTCTAGTCAAAGTTTCGCTGGATCAGAAATTCCAGCAAGCAGATCTATTGCAGCCCCGATCGGTTTTAGTTCCGCATGTGCCCGTTACGGCTGGGTCTGCCGTAACAATAGTGGCGGTAAGGTCGGGGACGCCGAAGCTCTTCGTGTACTACAGCAAGTCAATCGATACGTGAACTCCAGGGTCACGCCCACTGAGGATCGTGCCACAACGGGACGTTCCGAGTATTGGTCCCTTCCCATCAACAATCGGGGCGATTGTGAAGATTATGCGCTCCTGAAGATGAAGACGCTTATCGATGTCGGATTCCCGGCCAACAAGCTGGCCCTCTCGGTCGTGCTTGACCGTCGCGGTGGAAACCATCTCGTTCTGCTCGCCCGGTTGCCCTCCGGGGATTATGTGCTGGATAATCTGAGCGGCAGCGTAAAACCGTGGCACCGCACGGGATATACCTTCCTCGCCAGTCAGAACTTCAAGAGGAAGGGCAGCTGGCAAGTAACGCTGGCAGGCCCACGCGCAAGCCAGTTCATCAAGAGCTGATGCGCTGCGCGTTCTGAAAGACATGAAATCGGGCCGCCCTCAGCGGCCCTTTTTTCTTTGGATAGCGTAGCCTGACGCCTACGCGGTCGGATCTGCCTCCCTCAGGCGGTAGCCGACGCCCGTTTCCGTCGTGATGTACTGGGGCTGATCGGGCGCTTCCTCGATCTTCTGGCGCAACTGCCGGACATAGACGCGCAGATACTGCACGTCAGCTGCCGGTCCCCAGATCTGTTTCAGCAGGAACTGGTGTGTCAGCACTTTGCCGGCGTGCTGGGCGAGCACGCGCAGAATATCGTATTCCTTCGGAGACAGCTTGATCTCCCGCTCGTCCACCTTGACGATGCGCTTGACGAGATCGATCGACAGCCCCCCGGTTCGGAAGATCGCCTTTTCTCCCTGCTGCTGCAGACGGTGACGTAGCGCGACGCGGATCCGCGCGCCAAGCTCGTTCATTCCAAATGGCTTCGTCACATAATCGTCCGCCCCGGTCTCCAGCGCCTTGACGATCCCGGCCTCGTCGGTCCGGCTCGACAGGATGACGACAGGCGTCGCGATCCCCTGCTCCCGCCATTCCCGCAGCAGATCGTGGCCAGGCGTGTCGGGCAAACCAAGATCGAGAACGATCAGGTCCGGCGGCGTCTCCTCGGCGGAACGGCGCGCAGCCGAGGCGTCGGCCGCCTCCTGCACATCATAGCCCTGCGCCGTCAAGCCGACGCGCAACAGCCTGCGGATCGGCGGCTCGTCGTCGACGACGAGAATTTTCACGGGTGAACCGGTCATTTGAATTCTTCCAGCTTGGGAATGTCATGGGGTCTCGGAAGACGGATCGTAAAGATCGCGCCCTGATGGTCGGTGCGGTTTCCGGCAACGATCCGGCCCCCCATCGCCTCGATGAAACCGCGGCAGATGGAAAGGCCGAGCCCGGTGCCGGCGCGCACCTGATCGCCCTTTCGAACGCGATAGAAGGTATCGAATACGCGATCGAGGTCACCCGGCGGAATTCCGGGCCCCGCATCGCCGACCTGCACGAGCACCTGATCGCCGTTCGCCCATCCCTTGATATCGACGGCCGTATTCTCAGGCGCGTACTTCGCAGCGTTATCGAGCAGATTGAACAGGACTTGCTCGAGCAGCACCGGATCGACGCGAACCGCGGGAAGGTCCTCAGCTATCCTGACGTCGATCGAATGATGCACGAGGATCTTGGCTGCACGCCGAAGGGCGCTGCCAACGATGTCGCCGACATCGTGCAAGGCATAGTTCGGCTCCATGGCGCCGGACTCGATCCGCGTCATGTCGAGAAGATTGGCGATGAACCGGTTGAGCCGTTCGGACTCGTCGACAACTGTGGACAGGAGATCGCGTCTGTCCTCTTCCGGAAGTGACGCGAAATAGTCACGCAGGGTTGTCGACGCACCAAGGACAGCGGCAAGCGGTGTTTTGAGATCATGAGAAATCGAGGTCAGCAACGCGGAGCGCAGCCGGTCAGCCTCGGCGGCGAGCTTTGCCTGATCGACATCAGCGACCAGCTGAACGCGCTCGATTGCGAGCGCCGCCTGATCGGCAAGCGCATCAAGCAGACGCTGTTGCTCCGGCGTTAGCAGAGGACCATCCCGTCGGTCGCTGTCCAGCCCGATCACGCCGACCGCTGTCCGCCCGGTTCGCAGCGGCACATAGAGGCGCTTGGCGCCCGGCAGCGTGTCCGCGCCGCGTCCGGCCGCATGGTTGTGCTCCCACGCCCAGCGCGCCGCGGCTATATCTGCGTCATCAAGGGTATCGTCAGGCGGATAGCCGGCCCTGACGGCGATGGTCCCGTCCTCCGGCAACAGCAGCACGACCCGCACCTTCAGCATCGACGCGATCTGGAATGCGGTTGCCCAGAGCACGTCGTCGAGCGTCCCGGTGCCGGCAAGCTTCCTGGAAAACAGATAGAGATCTTCCGTCGTTCGGGCGCGTTGCCGCGCCGCGGATGCCTGCCGCTGGACGGTTGCGGTCAGGTTGCTGGCGATAATTGCCACGCCAAGGAAGAAGAACAAGGCAAGCACGCTGTCCGGATCGCTGATGGTCAGCGTATATCGCGGCTGCAGGAAGAAGAAGTTGAACGACAGCGCTCCGATCACGCAGGCATAGAGCGCGGGACGCAGGCCGTGAAGCACTGCCGACGTCAACACCGCCATGAGAAACACGAGCGCCAGGTTGCGGACATCAAGGACCTGATCGAGAACGACGCCGGCACCGAGCGCGACGACGACATAGACCGTTGCCAGCAGATAGGCACGGATATCGAAGGCAGCGGCCGGCGCGGCCAGTTTCACGCCGCGCTGTGGCGAGGCGGTCAGCTCGTCGCCGGAGATGACATGAACGCTGATGTGCCCCGCCTTGCGGATCAACAGGCCGGCCGCAGACGGCCGTAGCCAATCGCGCCATGCCGGCTGCCGGGGCGCCCCGATGACGATGTGCGTGACATTGTTCGATGCCGCGTAGCGCATCAGCTCTTCTGAGATCTCACGCCCCGGAAGCGTGACCGCTTCGCCGCCCAACTGCTCGGCAAGTCGCAGGTTTGCCGCGATGGCGTCACGCTGCGCTTCGCTGAGGTTGATGGAGCGATTGGTCTCGACGTAGACAGCAGCCCAGGGCGCCCTCAGCCGCGATGCCATTCGCGCCGCGTATCGCACCAGTGACGCCGAACTCGTGTGGTCGTCAATCGAGACAAGAACGCGCTCGCCAGCAGCCCAGGGACCGGAGATCGCGTGCGCCTGCATGTGATTGAGCAGCTGATCGTCCACGCGTTGCGCTGTCTTGCGCAATGCGAGCTCACGAAGGGCCGTCAGATTGCCCGGCGTGAAATAGTTGGTAAGCGCCCTCTCCGCAGTCTTCGGAACGTAGACCTTCCCGTCGTGCAGCCGCTTGATAAGATCATCAGGCGTCAGGTCGATGATCTCGACGTCATCCGCCATGTCCACAACCGAATCCGGGACCGTCTCTCGGACCCGGATGCGCGTAATCTGCGAGACGACATCGTTCAGGCTCTCGATGTGCTGCACATTCAGCGTCGAATAGACATCAATGCCCCGGTCCAGTAGCTCCTTCACATCGAGATGGCGCTTCGGATGCCGGCTTCCGTCGGCATTGGTGTGCGCAAGCTCGTCGACGAGAACCAGATCCGGCTTGCGTAAGAGGATCGCATCGAGGTTCATCTCCTCGAGCTTGCGCCCCTTGTAGTCGACGGCCACGCGCGGGATGATCTCGAAGCCATCGAGGAGTGCCTGGGTTTCGACACGGCCGTGCGTCTCGACGACGCCGACGACGACATCGACGCCGTCGGCAATCTTCGCCCGCCCGGACATCAGCATTTCGTAAGTCTTGCCGACGCCCGGAGCAGCTCCGAGAAAGATTTTCAGCCGCCCTCTGCCCTCGGCCTGCGCCTTTTCGAGCAACGCTTCCGGCGACGGCCTCAAATTCTGGTCACGAACGTCTTCTGGCATCGGTTCTCGGTTCATCGCGTGGCCCGCAGGGCGTGCGGGCAATCTATCTTATCTAACCGTTGCGCTGTCCAGCTTCTCGTTGAGAGCAAGAACGTTTACAACGGGTTCGCCGAGAACCCCGAGTTCACGGGGCTCCACGGCAGCATCGACCAGCGCCTTCAGCTTGGCCTCATCAATACCGCGCGCCTTGGCGACGCGAGGCACCTGAAAATAGGCGGCATCGGGAGAGATATGCGGGTCGAGACCACTGCCCGAGGCGGTGACGAGATCGGCCGGAACCTCGGCATCGGGGTTTGAGGCCTTGGCCGCATCGTAGTCCGCCTTGACACGATCGAGCAGCTTCTGGCTTGTCGGCCCGAGGTTGGAGCCGGAAGAGCTGGCGGCATTGTAACCATCGCCTGCAGCAGAAGGCCTGCCGTGGAAATAGCGATCGTTCGTGAAGGACTGCCCGATCAGCGTCGATCCGACGACGGTGCCGTTCTTCTCGATGAGGCTGCCATTCGCCTGGGCCGGCAGGATCGCCTGGGCAATGCCGGTCATCCCCAACGGATAGAGAAGGCCTGTTATGGCGGTTGTTGCGACGATCATGACGATTGCGGGACGCAGTTGTTTCAACATGAGCTTTCTCCTTAGGCGAGGCCGATTGCGGTGATCAGCATGTCGATCGCCTTGATACCAATGAACGGAACGATGATGCCGCCGAGGCCGTAGACCAGCAGGTTACGGGAGAGCAGCGCGCCTGCGCCCACCGGCCGGTAGCGAACGCCCCTCAGCGACAGCGGAATGAGGGCAATGATGATCAGCGCGTTGAAGATGATCGCCGACAGGATCGCGCTTTGCGGCGTTGCAAGACCCATGACGTTCAGTTTCGACAACTGCGGATAGAAGGTCAGGAACATCGCGGGAATGATCGCGAAGTATTTGGCGACGTCGTTCGCGATGGAGAACGTCGTCAGCGCACCGCGCGTCATCAGGAGCTGCTTGCCGATCTCGACGATCTCGATGAGTTTCGTCGGGTCGCTGTCGAGGTCGACCATGTTGCCGGCCTCGCGGGCGGCGACCGTACCCGTGTTCATCGCAACACCGACATCGGCCTGAGCGAGCGCTGGCGCGTCATTGGTGCCATCGCCGCACATCGCGACCAGCTTGCCTTTCGCCTGCTCCTCGCGGATCAGCGACAGCTTGTTTTCGGGTGTCGCCTGGGCGAGGAAATCGTCGACACCGGCTTCGGCTGCGATGGCCGCTGCCGTCATCGGATTGTCGCCGGTGATCATCACCGTGCGGATGCCCATGCGCCGCAACTCCGCGAAGCGCTCGCGAATGCCGCCCTTGACGATATCCTTGAGCTGGATGACGCCGAGCAGGCGCCCATCGCGAGCGACGGCCAGAGGCGTTCCGCCGGCTTTCGCGATCTCGTCGGCAATGGCCTGAAGCTCGCGCACGCTCTCGCTGTTGGAGCGCAGCGCAATGACCGCGTTGCCGGATGCCAGCGTCGCGCCGCCGTCGACATAGGCGAGCACCGCATCGACAGCACCCTTGCGGATCAGGGAACCCTCGAGGTCCACGCCGCTCATGCGCGTCTGCGCCGTGAAGGGTACGAAGGTCGCCTTCAAGGTACCCATGTCGCGGCCACGCAGGCCGTATTTTTCCTTGGCGAGCACCACGATCGAGCGGCCTTCCGGTGTCTCGTCGGCAAGCGATGCGAGCTGCGCTGCGTCGGCAAGTTCCTGCTCACTGACGCCGCGTACGGGACGGAAAGCGGTTGCCTGGCGATTGCCGAGCGTGATCGTGCCGGTCTTGTCGAGAAGCAGCGTGTCGACGTCGCCGGCAGCCTCGACGGCGCGTCCGGACATGGCAAGTACGTTGAACCGCACCAGCCGATCCATGCCGGCGATACCGATGGCCGACAGCAGCGCGCCGATCGTCGTCGGGATAAGCGTGACGAACAAGGCGACGAGAACGATGATCGGGATCGAGCCTCCAGCATAGGCGGCAAAGCTCGGAATGGTCGCGGTGGCGAGCACGAAGATCAGTGTCATGCCGGCGAGCAGGATGTTGAGCGCGATTTCGTTCGGCGTCTTCTGGCGTTCCGCCCCTTCGACGAGCGCGATCATGCGATCCAGAAAGGTCGAGCCTGCGGCAGCCGTGATCCGGACGCGGATCCAGTCGGAAAGAACCTGCGTTCCGCCCGTAACGGCCGACCGGTCACCGCCGGATTCGCGAATGACTGGCGCCGATTCTCCGGTGATGGCCGCTTCGTTGACCGAGGCGACACCTTCGACGACTTCACCGTCGGAGGGGATGATGTCCCCAGCTTCCACCAATACGAGGTCGCCGACCTTCAGGCTCGTGCCCGGCACCATGCGGTAGGCCGTGCCGTTACCGGCCGCCAGCAGCTTCGCTTGGGTTTCCGTGCGGGCCTTGCGCAGAGAGTCCGCCTGTGCCTTGCCCCGCCCTTCGGCAACGGCTTCGGCAAAATTCGCGAAGAGAACGGTGAACCAGAGCCAGAGATTGATCTGGAAGGAAAAGCCGAGATTGCCGCCACCGGTGACGAGATCGCGAATGAAAAGAACAGTGGTGAGCGCCGAAACAGTGGCGACGACGAACATCACCGGGTTTCTGGCGAGTGCCCGGGGATCGAGCTTCCGGAAGGAAGCGCCGATCGCCGGTACGAGGATGCGAGAATCGAGGATGCTCGCGGATTTTGCCTGGCCCATAAGAGAACTCCAGCCTTTTAGAAACGAGGATACGAAGACCGCATTGGCGGTCAGCCCGAAATCAGTTTGAACGCGGCCGCTGCTACCAGCAGCGCGGCCAGCATCACGAGAATGACGTTGGTGGCGCGTGTCGTGCCGCCTTCCCCCCGCCCCGACGAACCGGGGCGGGTGGGATGTCTATGGCGTTTGAAGTGCCGTACCAGCATGGCCGCACCTCAGAACGTCTGGCCGGCGGCCGCCACCAGGTGCTCGATGACAGGGCCAAGCGCCAGCGACGGGAAGAAGGTCAGTCCACCGACGATTACGATCGTACCGGTGAGCAGGCCAACGAACAGCGGGCCGTCGGTCGGGAACGTGCCCGACGATGCGGGGACGGTCTTCTTGGCGACGAGCGAGCCGGCGATTGCAAGCGCGGGAATGATCACGAGGAAGCGGCCAACGAGCATGCCGATGCCGAGGGTGATGTTGTACCAGGGCGTGTTGCCGGTCAGTCCGCCGAAAGCCGAACCGTTATTGGCGACAGCCGAGGTGTAGGCATAAAGGATCTCCGAGAAACCATGCGGCCCGGCTGTTCCGACTGACGCAACGGCAGAAGGAAGAACAGAGGCGATCGCAGTGAAGACCAGCATTGCAAGCGGCAGGCAGAGAATGGCGAGCACGGCCATCTTCATTTCCTTCGCCTCGATCTTCTTGCCGAGATACTCGGGCGTGCGACCGACCATTAGGCCTGCCACGAAGATCGCGATGATGACGAACAGCAGGATGCCGTAGAAGCCCGCACCGACGCCGCCGACGATGACCTCGCCAAGCTGCATGTTGATGAGCGGAACAAGACCGCCGAGCGCCGTGAAGCTGCCATGCATGGCGTTGACTGCGCCGCAGGACGCCGCCGTCGTGATGACGGCGAACAGCGACGACATTGCCACGCCGAAGCGCACTTCCTTGCCTTCCATGTTGCCGCCGCCAAGACCGAAGGCATGCATCAAGGGATTGCCCGCAGCTTCCGCCCAGTAGGTGACGGCCACGCCGATCAGGAAAAGCACGAACATGCTGGCAAGAATTGCCCAACCCTGGCGCTGGTTACCGACCATCCGGCCGAACACGTTCGTCAGCGCAGCGCCGATCGCAAAGATCGATACCATCTGTATGAGGTTCGAGATTGCATCCGGGTTTTCGAACGGGCGTGCAGAATTGACGTTGAAGAAGCCGCCGCCATTTGTGCCGAGCATCTTGATCGCCAGCTGCGAAGCGACAGGACCGAGAGCGATCGTCTGCTTGGCGCCTTCCAGCGTCGTTGCCTCGACATAGGGGCCGAGCGTCTGCGGCACGCCGAGGTAGACAAAGACCAGGGTGAGAACGATGCAGAGCGGGAGCAAGACATAGAGGGTTGCCCGCACCATATCGACCCAGAAATTGCCGACAGCCTTGCCGGAAGCCCGGGAGAACGCGCGTATGAACGCCAGCGCGATGGCAATGCCGGTCGCCGCGGACACGAAGTTCTGCACCGTCAGACCCGCCATCTGGGTCAGGTAGGACATGGTGCTTTCGCCGCCGTAGTTCTGCCAGTTGGTGTTGGTCACGAAGCTGACGGCGGTGTTGAAGGAAAGCTCAGGCCCCACCGCGCTCATGCCGGCGGGATTATAGGGAAGCACGGCCTGGAAGCGCATGAGCGCGTAGAGAACGAACACGCCGAGGAGATTGAACATCAGCATGGCGATAGCATAGGAGGTCCAATGCTGCTCTTCGCGCTCGCTGGTGCCCGCCGCGGCATAGAGTACGCGCTCTACCGGTGCGAGAACGGGAGACAAGAAGGTGCGTTCGCCACTGAAGACGCGCGTCATGTAGCTGCCGAGCGGCTTGATGAGCGCAAGAACGATCCCGCAGAAAAGCAGGATCTGAAGCCATCCGTTGAGGGTCATGGTGGTTGCTTTCAATACCCGGGCTTGAAGATCAGAAGCGCTCGGGGCGAATGAGGGCGTAGGTAAGGTAAACCGCTAGGAACAGCGTTACCGCGCCGCTGAGAACGTAATCGAAGGTCATGGGTCTTACTCCGGCTTAGAGCCCGTCGCAGGCTTTTGTGTAAGCGATGCAGAGCGCGAAGAAGACGATCGTGAAACCGAGTAGAACGATGTCGATCATCGATCATCACTCCTTGTGTGTTGAATGGCAGAACAGCGCAGCGACACATTTGCCCTGCGCGTTCCGGAACTTTGTCGGACGATCGGGAGGATCTTCCGCGTGTTAATATGCGGCCGCAGCCCATAAAGGTTCGAGACGAGCGACCCGGCGCGGATATAAAAATCTGATAAATGCCCGCGCGGTCTGCGGGTGCCGCGCACGAAAAGGTTGAAAATCCGCATCGCCGCGACAAGTCTTCTCAAACAGAAAGGGCAATGGATGCGGCGGGCGTTGGTGAGCCAAGGCGGAGCTGTGATTGCGTTGCTGGCGCTCTATTTCACGGTCCAGTTTGTCGTCCGGCTCTCGCTGCCATCCGGATTACGCTTCGATGAATCCCAGCAGGCGTTCTTTTCGCAATGGCTGACGTGGGGCTACGACAGCCAGCCGCCGCTCTACAACTGGATCCAGGCGATTGCCGTCGCGCTCTTCGGCCTCTCGCTGGCGACGCTCTCGGCAACCAAGAACCTCATGCTCTTCGGCGTCTATGCAAGTTATTACGCCCTTGCTCGCAGCCTCATGCGCGACAAGGCGCTGGCCGTCGTTGCCGTGTTCTCGCTGTTCACGATGCCGCAGATCGTCTGGGAAGCGCAGCGTGATCTCACTCACAGTGTCGCTGAAATGATGATGGTTTGCCTGACGTTGCTGTCAGCCGTCTGGACGATCCGCAAGCCGAGCAGCGTGGCTTACATCCTGACGGGCGTTGCCATCGGCTTGGGGTTGCTGACGAAATACAACTACGCCGTCATCGCCGTCGCGCTCCTCATGGCGGTCGCCGCTCATCCGATCGGGCGCAAACGCATTCTGGACTCGCGTATTTTCCTGACCCTTGGCGTAGCCATACTGATATGCCTTCCGCATGCCCTCTGGGTCGTCTCGGATATCGACATCGCGACCGGACGCACGCTCGGCATCATGCAGCAGCACGGCAGCGAGAACCGTCTTGCCGCAATTTTGAAGGGACCGCTCGAACTCCTGTGGCTGATCGTGCTGATATCCGCGCCAACCTGTGCGGTATTGCTCCTGACGGCGCGCCGCCCGCTCCTTGCCAGCTACAAGTCAGACAGCGAGTGGTCGCGTTTCCTCGGGATCTTCCTGCTCGCATCCTTCGGGCTGCTGCTAATGCTCATCGTCGGCTTTCAGATGACATCGCTGCGCGACCGCTGGTTCCTGCCGTTCCTGTTTCTCGTGCCGCTGTATATCTGCCTCAAGCTCGAAGCGTCTGGCGTCGACGGCACCCGTGTTGCGACGCGCTTCCTGCCGATTGCAATGACGGTGATGGGGCTCGTCCCCTGCGCACTTCTCGTCCGGGTCAACCTTCTTTCAGCCCCGCTTCACAGCTACGAGGCCTACAACGTTCCGTATGCCACATTCGTACGCACGCTTCTCGACAAAGAGAACAAGACCCCGGCGCTGGTGCTGACGGATGACTGGAAGCCTTCGGGTAACCTCAAGCTCCAGCTCCCCCACGTGCCGGTCATGTCCCTCTATTTCAGCAATCTGCGCGCTGCCTATGACTGGCAGCCGGATAGGCCCGTGCTTCTCGCCTGGGAAGCGGGCACGACCGGTCCTGAATGGACTCCCGGCTTGAAGGATTGGATCGGCAGTCAACTCGGCCACGCCTACAGCGATGAACCGGTCAAACAGATGGCCATCCCCTACGACCGCGGCGACGGCCGGGACAGCTTTCTTTTTAACTACGTCTGGCTGTACCCGCGCCCCTGATGACGTGATGCGGTAACCAATCCGGCCGCCGTGGCCCGAGAGCAAAAAAGAGCCCCGCTTTGCCAGCGGGGCTAAATCTCAGAAGTGGTGGATCTGATCACCGGCCCTAAAACGCAGAAACGGCAGGAAGGTTCCAACGATCAACTGCCCATACCCTTGAACCACGCCTTCGCCCCGCGCGCCCGTCTTGCGGAAAGGCGACCGAAGGCCGATCCGTCACAGCTGATATTCGCAGACCGCTAATATGCCAATGAGGACATCGAGCTCGCGATGTTCTCTCTCCTTCCAACTGGCCCGCTTGAGCGGGTCTTTTCCGTTGATCGCGCGGAAGCGCTGTGCAACGATCCAGCGTTTCCTGGGCAACTGGCTGGACAACGTGATGAAACGCTTTGTTTGTGCGGTGGGAAAGTTCGGCACGTTTTCCGTGATCGACCTGATGACCGGCCATCCGGCCGATGCAGGCGCTACCTCGATCTTCCTCACTCGTTTGGAGGCGCTGCGGCTTGCAGGCCGCCTGGAACAGGAACGCGGATTTTCTCGAGATGCGGCGATCCATCAGGGAATGGCGTCCAAAGACGTCTCAGTAGGTCTTGCCGGGCGAGAATACCGATAACATCCAGACAGGCCTCGCCAAAGTCGCGCCCGATGCAGCACGATAGGAATGACACAAATGGCGACGAGCAGAGGCCCGGGGTCGAGACCTCTGCTCCTCGTTAGGCCATGTGAGCAAATCCGCCAATCTGCCCGCGAAGCGACATTGTCGGGAACTGCTTAACGGTTTCTTGCCACTGACAATAAGCTTTCAACCGCGATTTTTCGGCATCGGGCTACATGCGTGCATCTGCAAATTGCAGGACATCCTGCGGCCAGGCGATTGAAAATGCGGACGCCGCTGAAAGGCAAGGAGACGTCACAAGCTGACGTTGAGAGACCAAAAACGGCTCCCACGGGATGAGCGGGAATCGCTGCCGTGATTTAGCTGACGTGCTCTTCACTGCCATACTGTGGATGAGCAATCGAGCCCCGCAAAATTTTGATCCCCGGCAGCGATTTGTCCAGCGACGATGGTGCGGGCAGGCTCGCGCACACTTACCGCTTTGGGGTTACTTCAAACATATAACTGCTGGCGCCTAAACAAATGAAATAAGACTTTACTAATGCAGAAAACAACAAAACACGCATCGGCGATCGGACTTACAGATGGATACGCTCAGCACCAGCGAATTCGCCCGATATACTTGCGATATCATCACCGACTCCGCGAAAATGGCGGAGTTGGAGGCTGACTGGAACGCGCTTTGGCTGAAGGCCAAGGGCTCGTTCTATCAGAGCTTCTCCCTTTGTTATCACAGCTGGAAGGAGATTGCCGAACCTGCCGGCCGATCGCTTTTCTGCATCGTGATCCGCGACAAAGGGGCGATGGTCCTCGTGTTCCCCATGGTGCGATATCGCAAGGGGCCGCTCCTGATGATCCGGCCGCTCGGCCCGAACGCAGCCGAAACGACGGATATGCTTGTCGATCCCGACACCGACCGGCAGGCCGTGATAACCAGGGCCTGGCGAACCATCGAGCGAGGAGCAAAGGCCGACATCATCCATATGCCTTTCATCAAGGTCGGATCGACGCTCGATCAGCTGGTTCAGCGCAGGCGCAGCTTCGAGCGCGATGCAGAGATCGCTCCCTTTGCCGATCTGCAGGACCAGACGGACTGGGAGACGTACCAGAAGATCATCGGCACGAATGCCAGGCAGCAGCTGAACCGAAAGCGCAAGCGCCTCTCTGAACTCGGAGAGTTTGCCTTTGTCGAAATCGACCCCGTCGCAAATCCGGAGCGCACCGCGGAACTGCTGGAATGGATGTTCGCGCAGAAGCAGATCTGGGCTGAACGGGCCGGAAAAGACTGGAACATGATCAGCTCGCAGGAATATCGAGACTTCCTGTATCGCTGGATCACGGACCCAAACAATATCCAGCAGATGCGTATCTACACGATTGAGATCGACAAGATGCCGATCGCGCTGAAACTGGCGGCCTACGGTGTCTCTCACCTGGACCTCATCATCGCGGCCTTCCACCCGGATCCGCAATACGCGAAATACTCGCCCGGCTTCGTACTCGATGAGTTCTGGATGAAGATCGTGTTCGAGAAGCGCCTGAACGTGGATTTCGGCGCAGGCAGCGAGCCCTACAAGCTGTTCTGGTCACGAAACGTCAAGAACGACCTCGCGAACTACCGCATCCCGGATACGATCGCCGGAGCGACAGCAACCCATCTGTGGCGCCTGAAACGCCGGGTGGCCGCGCACCTTGCGGAGCGCCGGAAACGCCAGGCCGCGCCGGTGCCGGCCTGAAGCCGAATGTAGACTTGCGATAGGTCCCACAGCGCGCGTGATCGCAGCGTTCCCTCAGAGGGGGAATGCCGGCAAAGGTCCGCGTCGCTTCCGCATAGCCACGCTACCTGGAAGCTCACAGTTCAAAGAAAGTGCGGCCCACCAGAATCGCGGAACAATCAGTAACTGCACGTCCAATTGTTGGTCGGCCTAAACCCACCGTCGCAAGCCGGGTTGTTGGACGTTCGCGGATTGTAATAGTTGTCGGCCGGATTATGTTTTGGGCCGGTCGTGCAGGCTGAAGCGAGTGCAGCCAGGATGATCACCATTCCGGCAGCGACGAATGTGTGAATTCTGCCCATTGGACTTCCTCGCGATGGCTTCATCTTCTGTAGGAAGATGCTGCGCGACCGAGACGGATGCAAGGGCATGTCCCCGATCGAGTTTGGGACATCGCCCGGCGTTGGTGGTTCGGTTGCGAGAGGAACCCTGTCGGGTGTGCCTATAGCGGGCGTAATCAAGGCTATCTATCGAGCCTGATCAACTGGAATTTGTCGGGGATAAAGATGGTAGCGGGGGGCGGAATTGAACCGCCGACCTCAGGGTTATGAATCCTGCGCTCTCACCAACTGAGCTACCCAGCCACACCACCAACGACGCCGTTTCGAAGTGTCCGGCTCGTCGAATGAGCGGCTTATATGGCGAGCATTGCGGTCATGTCAAGCGCATGAATGAGAAAATGCCCGGGAGTTTTCAGGCCGCGACAGCACTCGCCAGCAGCGCCTTCAAAGATGCTTCTGCCGCCGGTTCGCGTTCCGAGCGCTCGATGAAACCGCCGCCGTAAACGCGGGCGTCGTCGCCCGGCGCCGAGTAGAGCGCGCAGGCCTGTCCCGGTGCGATCCCGGCTTCGCCGACGGAAAGATCGACGTAGATACCGCTCGCATCCGCATGCAGCACAGCCGGCGTCGGGGCACGCGTGGAGCGCACCTTGGCGAAGCAGGCAAAGCCTTCGCCTGATGCCGCCTGCAGCAGCTCTTCATCGCCCAGCCAGTTGACGTCGCGCAGGTAAACGCGATGAGTTTCCAGTGCTTCCTTCGGCCCGACGATCACCCGCCGCGAGCGCGCGTCGAGATAGACCACGTAGAGCGGTTCGCCGGTCGCGATGCCGATGCCGCGGCGCTGGCCGATCGTGTAGTGCAGGATGCCCTCGTGCTGACCGAGTACGCGACCGTCCAGGTGCACGATATCGCCCGATAGCGCTGCGTTCGGCTTCAGCTTGTTGATGACATCGGTGTACTTGCCTTGCGGCACGAAACAGATGTCCTGACTGTCCGCCTTCTTGGCGACCACGAGACCCATTTCTTCCGCGAGCTTGCGGGTCTCCGCCTTCGGTAGCCCGCCAAGCGGGAAGCGCAGATAATCGATCTGCTCCTGGGTCGTGGCAAACAGGAAATAGCTCTGGTCGCGATCGGCATCGGCCGGCCGATAGAGCGCGCGGCGGCCGGGATTGCCCGGGGCCGGATTGGGGCGCGAACGGATATAGTGCCCCGTCGCCAGCGCATCGGCACCGAGTTCCTTTGCCGTCGCGAGCAGATCGGCGAACTTGACCGTCTGGTTGCAGGACACGCAGGGGATCGGGGTTTCACCGGCCACGTAGCTTTCCATGAACGGATTGATCACGGTATCGCGGAAGCGCTTTTCGTAATCCAGCACGTAGTGCGGGATCCCGAGCGTCTCGCAGACCCGCCTGGCGTCGTCGATATCCTGACCCGCGCAACACGAACCGGCGCGATGAACAGCAGCCCCGTGGTCGTAGAGCTGCAGCGTGATGCCGAGGACGTCATAGCCTTGCTGCTTCAGGATGCCTGCCACGACAGAGCTATCGACGCCGCCGGACATCGCCACGACAACGCGCGTATCTTCCGGCTTCTTGTCAAAATCCAGTGTGTTCACGGGTAGCTGCCAATTCTTAAAGCGGTCTGGGAACCGCCTGCCCTTCGGCACATCGGCGGATCATCATGCCGACCGGCGGGATCGTCCGCCCGGTCTTTTCGTTGCCGAGGATATAGAAAGGAATGCGCCCCCGCGCAAGAGGCCGGCCTTCGGGCCGTCATCCGCGCGGCGGCCGCTCAGTTTTTCAGCGTGCCGCCGCTGCGCTCGATCGCCGTGTTGCGGATGATTTCGGCAATCTCCGGATTGCTGCTGGAAAGCATCTGGAAATCCGCAGCATAGAGCGACAGCAGCGAAACTTCGGTGGTGGCGGTCACCGTTGCCGAACGCGGAGCGCCGCTGATCAGCGCCATCTCCCCGAAGAAGCTTCCGGCGCCGAGTTCAACCGGCGTCTGTGCGGCAATGTTCACGCGTCCTTCGACGATGAAGAACATTTGGTCTCCCGCCTCCCCCTTCCTGCAGATCACTGTACCAGCCGGCACGACACGCCGCCGCAAGGCTCGGACGATCTCGACGAGCGCCCCCGATCCAAGCTTCTGAAACAACGGCACCGCCGCGACCAGTTGCCAGTTCCGCACGAAATCCTGACGGCGCACCTCCTCGTAGAAGCCGGTCGCAAGGATACCGGCCCACAGCGCGAAAATGCCGATGCCGCTCATCATGACGAGCCCAGCAAGGACCCGACCGGCAAAGCTCTGCGGAATCTCGTCGCCATAGCCGGTGGTCGACAGGGTAACGACGGCCCACCACATGGCCTGCGGAATGCTGCCGAAGCGATCGGGCTGAACGTCGCGCTCGATCAGATAGCCGGCCAAAGCCGCGCCGAAGAGAACGATGCCGAAGATCGACGTCACACCGATCAGATTGCGGGCTTCGTTGCCGACGACCCTGCCCAGCAGCCGGAAGAAAGTGGAATCCCTCAGCGGCTTCAGGAGCCAGATGCAGCAATAGAGGCTCCGATCCCGTGAGCCTGCCAGGAACAACGCCGCAAGCGGCACGACCACCGCCAATCCATCGAGGATGATTTCCGCTTTCCGATCCTGCAGGCTCCGCGCCCTGTGCGCCAGCAGCGTCTCGGCAAGCTGCGCCAGATAGGCGAGCCAGACCGCGACCAGCAGAATATTCAATCCCGCCCTCACGCCTGGCGTCAGATCCGGGGTGGTCAAGGCTGCGACTGATATCAGTCCCGCCGCAGCCAGCAGCCCGTTGAGCGGCTGAGAAAATTTCAACAAATGCTGCAGCGACATCGAACACCTCTCGGGCCGTCACGCCTACAATAGGATGCCATCGACGCAAGGGTAAAGGGCATCCTTTTGTGGTGCCGGATACCAGCTTAGGCGCGGGTGATCATGGCTGCGAGCTTGAAGGCAAGCTTGCCAACACCGAGCGAAAGACAAAATGCGACAGGCCAGGCAATGACGAAGGAATGCGACCACTCCCGCAACCATTCGGCGCTCAGCCCCAAATGCAGGAAGCCGAAGAAGCCGGTCATCATGAACGCCATCATCCCGGAGATGAAAAGCTGGGCGATCAGCAAGGTCTTGGTATCGGTCATCGATGCTCCACGTGTTGAAAGGTGGAGCGCGCCCGCGAAATCCCGCAAAGTCCCAGCACCACCTCGTTGAGGTTTGGTGCCGTGGGTTCGCTTGAAGCGACTAATTCCCGCCTGGGCGAGGACCGGAGTAACCAACCGGCCTTCAATTTTTCGGCCATTACCCCTTAGCGGAGAAAGCGCGGCTGTCAATCGGCCATGTTGATTGCCACGGTCGCGAGCGGGGGACCAGATATGCTGAACTCTCAGCCCACCAGACGTGACATCCCGTCGTAGATCATGGCTTCAGCCTCGCTCCGGGGCATCGGCCGGCCAAGCAGGAAGCCTTGCACCTCACTGAAGCCCTCCGCGCGCAGCTTTTGCAACTGCTCTTCCGTTTCGATGCCTTCGGCAAGCGTCGTCGCATTGAAGCCGGAGCCGATGCCGACCACCGCACGCACGATGGCGAGATTGCCGGGATCGGTCTCGATGCCGGAAATGAAGCTGCGGTCGAGCTTGATCTTGTCAAAGGCGAAGGCGCGCAAATAGCTGAACGAGGAATAACCCGTGCCGAAATCGTCGATCGCAATACGGATTCCGAGTTGCTTCAACGCCCGCAGCAGCGGCAGGCTCTGTTCGACGTCAGCCAGGAAAACGGACTCAGTTATTTCGATCTCCAGCCGCTCCGGTTGCAGCCCGCTCTCGTCCAGCGCGGCGACCACGCTCGCAAGGAGACTGTTGTGCCGGAACTGGCAGACGGAAAGATTGACCGCGATCTTCAGGTGCTTCGGCCACGCGGCAGCCGTACGGCACGCCTCGCGCAGCACCCATTCGCCGATCGGCACAATCAGGCCGTTCTCCTCGGCGATCGGAATGAAATCCATCGGCGGTATCAGCCCGCGCTCCGGATGACGCCAGCGCAGCAACGCCTCGAAGCCGCCAAGGCCATCGTGATCGAGCTGGACAATCGGCTGGTAGAATAGTTCGAACTGGCCTTTCTGCAGTGCTTCCCGCATTTCCGCGGTCAGCATGTGCCTCCGCTCTGCCTCAAGCCGCATCGCCGGCTCATAGAAACGATAGGTCGAACGGCCGCTCTCCTTCGCAGCATAAAGCGCGAGGTCGGCATGGCGCATCAGGACGTCGTCATCACCAGCGTGATCCGGAGCAATCGCAATGCCGATGCTGCAGGTGACGTGTTCGTTGACACCATCGAGATCAAACGGCGGCAAGAGCGTCGAAAGCAGACGTTCGGCAAAACGCTCGATACCGCCGTCCCGAACCTGCCGCACCACCAGCGCAAACTCGTCGCCGCCGAGGCGAGCGACCAGATCGTCTGGAGACAGCAGCTTGGTCAGACGAGCGGCAACCTGGCAGAGAAGAGCATCGCCGGCGGCATGTCCCTTGCTGTCATTGATATGCTTGAAGTGATCGACGTCGAGATAAAGCAGCGCGATCGGCTCCTCGGCCGTCGCAAGCTTGGCCTCGCGCTCGACATACTCGGAAAACGAGGCGCGGTTCGGCAGGCCGGTCAGTGCATCGTGCATCGCCATATAGGCTAATCGTGCCTCGACCGACCGCTCTTCCGTCACATCCTGCGAAATCCCCAGCAGATAGCGCGGCGCGCTGCCATCGGCCGTCGGCAGGGCCCGCTTGACCGTCCGCAGAATGCGCGGGACGCCATCGGTGCGCAGCATCGTCTCTTCGAGGCTGATGGTCTGCTCGGCTTCGAATGCGGTCTGGTCCTGCTGGCGGAAAATCGCCAACTGCGCCTCATCGAAGAGCACGCGATCGGTGACACCGACGACATCGGCCGGGTTGCGGCCGACGATCGCCGCGCAGGCCTCGTTGAACAGCATGTAGCGGCCGTCATCGGCCATATCCTTGACGAAGACGCCAACCGGCAGGTTGTCGACGATGCTGTCGAGCATGCTGCGGGTATCGCTGATCTGCCGGTGCGCGGCGTTGACCTCGGTACGATCCTGGACAATGGCAAGAATGGCATCGCGACCATTGAAACGCACGGCCCGGCCATAGGTCAGGACCTCAAGCATCTCGCCGCTGGCCTTCAGATGCGTCCAGCGTTCAGCCTTCTCCATGTCGGTCCGCCCTTGTACGGCACTCAGCATCCGCTGGCGCTCGTGAACGGGACGAATATCGAGAACGGTCATCCGCGCGTACTCGGCGCGCGAATAGCCGTAAAGATCGACGGCGGCGTGATTGACGATCAGAAAGCGCAGCGTGTGCGGATCGTAGACCCACATCGGCGACGGGTGCGTATCGAACAGCGACTGGAAATCGTCGGTGTGCGCATCGGTCAGATCAAATGCTCTTTGGCTAACGTTCATCGTCAAATCATATGAAGTATTGTTGCCGGATCAAACCGATATAGAGGAAAAAGCTAAATAAAATCAGAATCATACGCCGCACAAACTTTAGGCGATCGCCTCTGTATTGTGCAGTAGCGAGATCAATTGTTCGATATCGAACGCCATTTGGCGGCTAATGATGAGAATGCGTGCACTGACCGTGATCGGCCAAGACCTCGATGACACGGCACTGATCGACGCGACCGTGGCCGCAGCCCTCTACCATTGCTTCGAGTTCGGCCTTCAATGCGAGAAGGCTGCGTATCCTCTGCTCGACCTCGACAAGTCGGGCCTTGGCGATCGCATCCGCCGAAGCGCAGGACTGGTCCGGATCGTCCTGCAGGGTCAACAAGGCGCGGATTGCATCGACTTCGAAGCCGAGCTCACGCGCATGCCGGATGAAGATCAGGCGGCGCAAATCCGCAGGCTCGTAAGAGCGTTGATTGCCGTCGCTGCGGCTCGGCGCCGCGAGAAGCCCGATGCTCTCATAGTACCGAATAGTCGGCACTTTGACGCCACTCTGCCTCGACGCTTCTCCAATCGTGATCTTTTTCATGATTTTTCCGCTTGCACCTCTAGTCACTAGAGGATGTAGGAAAGATGCTTCCGAATGACAAGGAAGTGGACAATGGGCGAGACGGTCGAGAAGCGCTTTAGGGTCGAGGGCATGGATTGTGCCAGCTGCGCGGCAAAAATCGATACCGCCGTCAGGCGCATGCCCGGCGTTGAGGATGTCGCCGTCTCGGTTACCGCAGGCACGATGACCCTGCGCCATGACGGCACCAGTGATCTCGCCGCCATCGAGAAGAAGATCTCCGGTCTTGGCTATTCCGTTGCGCAGCTCGGCGCAGCTTCCGACCGACATGCCGCTCATTCGCATAATCACGATCATACTCACGGCGCATGCGGGCATGACCATGACCATGGGCACCACGACGACCACGCGCATGCGGATGATCATGATCACGACACCGTGGAAGGCCTGCATGGCCACGATCACACGCCGATGTCCGGTCCTTGGTGGCAGAGCAAGAAGGGCAGGTTGACGATCTTTTCCGGCGTGGCGCTCGTCGCCGCCTACGCTCTGGGCCATCTCGTCCCGGCAATCGCGAACTACGCTTTCATGGCTGCCATGCTGGTCGGCCTCCTGCCGATCGCACGCCGCGCGGTGATGGCAGCGCTTGCAGGCACCCCCTTCTCGATTGAAATGCTGATGACGATCGCAGCGATCGGGGCGGTCATCATCAACGCATCGGAAGAAGCAGCGACCGTCGTCTTCCTGTTTCTGGTCGGCGAACTGCTGGAAGGCGTAGCGGCCGGAAAAGCCCGCGCCAGCATTCAATCCCTGACGGCGCTCGTTCCCAAGAATGCGCTGGTCGAGGAAGACGGCGGCACTCGGGAAGTACCAGCCGAAAGCCTCGCAGTCGGAGCAACGATCCTCGTTCGGCCAGGCGATCGTATCTCCGCTGACGGCATTATCCTGTCTGGTGAAGGCACGATCGACGAAGCGCCGGTGACAGGCGAAAGCACGCCCGTTCGCAAGGGCGAAGGCGAGACGGTCTTTGCCGGCACTGTCAACGGTGACGCAGCGCTCAGGGTAAAGGTAACGGCGGCAGCGGCCGACAACACCATTGCCAGGGTCGTCAGGCTGGTCGAGGAAGCCCAGGAATCGAAGGCGCCGACCGAGCGCTTCATCGATCGCTTCTCGCGCTACTACACACCCGGCGTCGTGGCCGTCGCCGCACTCGTCGCCGTCATGCCGCCGCTGCTCTGGAGTGGCGATTGGCGGGAGTGGATCTACAAGGGGCTGGCCATCCTGCTCATCGGCTGCCCGTGCGCGCTCGTCATCTCCACACCTGCCGCAATCGCCGCCTCGCTCTCGGCAGGCGCCCGCCGCGGTCTCCTTCTCAAAGGCGGCGCAGTGCTCGAGACGCTGGGCAAGATTACCGCCGTCGCGTTCGACAAGACAGGCACCCTTACCGAAGGCCGCCCGCAGGTTACGGATATTTTGAGCTTCGGCGACAATGAGGCCGAAGTCCTGACATATGCCGCAGCTCTTGAGGCAGGTTCGAGCCATCCCCTCGCGGTGGCCATTCTGGCCCGCGCCAGCGCCGATGCGATATCGCTGCCTCAGGCGACGGAAGCGCGCGCGCTCGGCGGACGCGGCATTGCGGGCAACGTCGCCGGAGTTGAGGTCTTCCTCGGCTCGCCCAAGGCAGCCGGTGAACGCATAGCGTTGTCGCCCGATCAGAGCCAGCGCATCACGGCATTGAACGACGAGGGCAAGACTGTCTCCGTCCTGATCGTCGGCGAGCGACTGGCTGGCGCAATTGCCATGCGCGACGAACCGCGGGAGGACGCCAGGACCGCGCTTGCGACCCTTAAGGAACACGGCGCCAAGATCGTGATGCTGACAGGCGACAATAGCCGCACCGCGACAGCCATCGCAGGCCAACTCGGAATCGACGTCCGCGCCGAACTGATGCCTGAAGACAAGCAACGGATCGTTGCTGAGCTGCAGCGTCAGGGCTTCAAGGTGGCAAAGGTGGGTGATGGGATCAATGACGCCCCGGCCCTTGCGGCAGCCGATGTCGGCATCGCCATGGGCGGCGGCACCGATGTCGCGCTTGAGACTGCGGACGCGGCAATCCTGCACGGCCGGGTTTCCGATGTCAGCGCGATGATCGCCCTGTCGAAGCGGACCATGCGCAACATCGCGCAGAACATCACCATTGCCCTTGGCCTGAAAGCCGTTTTCCTGGTGACGACAGTCGCCGGCATAACCGGCCTATGGCCAGCTATCCTCGCCGATACCGGAGCAACCGTGCTCGTCACCATCAACGCGCTCCGGCTGCTGAAGCCAACAGCATCGAGCGCAACATAGAGGTCCACCAAATAATTGGGCGCGTTGGAACTTAATGCTCACGAACGCGTTACCATTAAGAGGAGGACTAACATGACCAACGATTTCAACCGTCCTGTAAATTCTCCCCCGCCGAAGAGCGGGGGTTCTTCGAAGACAATGTGGATACTTTTGGCAGTCGTCGTGGTGATCGTCGCGCTGGCGGCAACCTACTGGCCAAGGTCTCAAACGGCGACCACCTCGACCGCGCCGACGACGGCACCAGCGACCGAGCCGGCTACGCCGCCTGCGACAACACCGCCTGCCGCTACGGCTCCGGCAATTCCGCCGGCAGCGGAACCGGCAAAACCTGCGGAACCGGCTGCACCAGCAGCGCCAGCCGCTCCGGCAACACCTGCAACGCCGGCACCGGCAACCCCGCAATAACAATAAAGAACAATAAAGGCCCGCCTAACAGCGGGCCTTTATTTCATTGTTCTATCGTTTCTCAGTGCGCACCGGCCTTCAGAACCCGGTGCGTGCTGTCGTCCAACGCCTGGCCGGCGGCTCTGCCGTCCTTCGCAAGGCCGTTTGCGGTGTTTGCACAGGACGTCAGCGACAGGAGAGATGTGAGAATGATGGCAATGGAAACGCGTGTCATGAAAATCCCCGTATAACCGTCAATGAACGACGCAACGACGGCGCCGAATGACAAGATAGCGCCATCGGCGACGCGATCAATCCAAGCGGAAGACACGAAAAAGCCCGGCGCTACGGCACCGGGCTCGCTTGCTTCCTTGGGAGGAAAAATCAGTCGACCGCGAAGACCAATGGCTTCGCCTGACGAATTGCCGCGTTCGCGGTCAGTTTTCCGAGCACTTCGTCGCTGACCGGTCCATCGACGTAGAGCAGTGCGATCGCGTCGCCGCCCTGCTCGCCGCGACCGAGCTGAAAGTTGGCGATGTTGACGTTGGCTGCACCCAGCGTCGTACCGATGAAGCCAATCATGCCGGGGACGTCGGTGTTGGAGATGTAGACCATGTTGGCGCCAACGTCGGCGTCAAGGTTGATGCCCTTGATCTGGATGAAGCGCGGCTTGCCATCGGAGAAGACCGTGCCGGCAACGGAACGGGTCTGTTTGTCTGTCGTCACCGTCAGCTTGATGTAGCCGTCGTACACACCGGTCTTGTCGCGCTTGACCTCGGAGAGGACGATGCCCTTTTCCTTGATCATGATCGGTGCAGAAACCATGTTGACGTCGGCGACTTGGTTGCGAATGAGGCCCGCGAGCAGCGCCGAGGTCAGCGCCTTGGTGTTCATCGTGGCCGTCGCGCCATCGTACAGGATCTCGATTTCCTTGATCGGGTCTTCCGAAACCTGGCCGACAAAAGCGCCGAGAACGTCGGCGAGCTTGATGAACGGCTTCAGGATCGGCGCTTCTTCAGCGGTGATCGACGGCATGTTGATTGCGTTCGAGACCGCACCCTTGACGAGATAGTCCGACATCTGCTCGGCGACCTGCAGAGCAACGTTTTCCTGTGCTTCCGTGGTCGACGCGCCCAAGTGTGGCGTGCAGACGACGTTCGGCAGGCCGAACAGCGGGCTCTCCTTGGCAGGCTCGACTTCGAACACGTCGAAGCCGGCACCGGCGACGTGGCCGGACTTGATGGCTTCGGCAAGCGCTGCTTCGTCAACCAGGCCACCACGGGCGCAGTTGATGATGCGAACGCCAGGCTTGGTCTTGGCGAGGTTTTCCTTGCCGAGGATGCCGCGGGTCTTGTCCGTCATCGGAACATGCAGCGTGATGAAGTCGGCCTTGGCGAGCAGCTCGTCGAGTTCGACCTTGGTGACGCCCATTTCCTGGGCGCGCTCGGCAGACAGGAAGGGGTCGTAGGCCAGAACATGCATGCCGAGGCCAATGGCCTTCTTGCAGACGATGCCGCCGATGTTGCCGGCGCCGATGACGCCGAGCACCTTGCCGGTGATCTCGACACCCATGAACTTCGACTTTTCCCACTTGCCGGCCTGCGTCGAGGCATCGGCCGCAGGCAGCTGGCGGGCAACGGCGAACATCAGCGCGATGGCGTGTTCGGCCGTCGTGATCGAGTTGCCGAACGGCGTGTTCATCACGATGATACCGCGCTTCGAGGCAGCCGGGATATCGACATTGTCGACGCCGATCCCGGCGCGGCCGATAACCTTGAGATTAGCAGCGGCAGCGATCAGCTTTTCCGTGGCCTTGGTGGCCGAGCGGATGGCGAGACCGTCATAATTGCCGATGATTTCGGCGAGCTTGTCCTTGTCCTTGCCGAGCTGCGGCTGGAAATCGACTTCGACGCCGCGATCGCGGAAGATCTGGACGGCGGTTTCCGACAGTTCGTCGGATACGAGAACGCGAGGTGCCATTGGGGGCTTCCTTCAAAAGGTTCAACGATGGAATGTAATCGGGATTGCGAGGCTCCGCTTCTTCAGCGGAGCCGGATGCGATCAACTCAGGCAGCAGCCTGGGAAAGCGTCGCCTTCTGGGTCGAAAACGCCCAGGAGAGCCACGGCATCAGCTTCTGCATGTCAGCCGTTTCGATCGTAGCGCCGGCCCAGATGCGCAGGCCAGATGGCGCGTCGCGGTAATGGCCGATGTCGTAGGCGACACCTTCCTTGTCGAGCAGGCTGACGATGGCCTTGGCGAAGTTCGCCTGGCCGTCGGCGTCGAGCGCCAGAACGTCCTTGTCGGTGATCTTCAGGCAGACCGAGGTGTTCGAAGCCGTCTCGGCCTTCACCGCCAGGTTGGCGATCCAGTCGTTGGCGGCGACGAAATCGGCGATGACCTTGGCATTGGCGTCGGCGCGGGCCATCAGGCCCTTGAGGCCGCCGACGTCCTTCGACCACAGCAGCGCATCGATATAGTCCTCGACACAGAGCATCGACGGCGTGTTGATGGTTTCGCCGGTGAAGATGCCCTCGATCAGCTTGCCGCCCGAGGTCATGCGAAAGATCTTCGGCAGCGGCCAGGCCGGTGCGTAGGTGGTGAGACGCTCGACGGCGCGCGGCGAGAGAATGATGACGCCATGCGCGCCCTCGCCGCCGAGAACCTTCTGCCAGGAGAAGGTGACGACATCGAGCTTGGCGAAATCGAGGTTCTGCGCGAAAGCGGCAGAGGTCGCGTCGCAGATCGTCAGGCCCTTGCGGTCGGCCGGGATGAAGTCGCCGTTCGGAACGCGAACGCCCGAGGTGGTGCCGTTCCAGGTGAAGACGACGTCGCGGTCGAAATCGATCGTCGAGAGATCGGGCAGTTCGCCATAACCGGCTTCGATCTTGCGGACGTCCTTGAGCTTCAGCTGCTTGACGACGTCAGTGACCCAGCCGGCGCCAAAGCTTTCCCAGGCGACCATGTCGACGCCGCGCTCGCCGAGCAGCGACCAGAGCGCCATTTCGACGGCGCCGGTATCGGAAGCGGGCACGATGCCGATACGGTAATCGGCCGGCACTTCGAGAATTTCGCGTGTGAGATCAATGGCCTGCTTGAGCTTCGTCTTTCCGATCTTCGCACGATGCGAGCGGCCGAGCGGCGCGTCGGAAAGGGCTTCGAGCGACCAACCGGGACGCTTCGAGCAAGGACCAGACGAAAAATGGGTGTTCTGCGGACGTACGTCCGGCTTTGCGGTGGCAGTGGCCATATAGATACCCTTCCAGGTAATTAGCCTCTCGTTGGGGAGAGGTGTCCCGCCGCCGTGGATATAGATCGGGCCTGACATAGTCAACGGAGAAGTGTCGCAGCTGGAGGATTTTTTGACGCAGGCGCGACCCACTGGCGCGAATAATAGATTGCCAGAAACGAGAAAAGCCGCCCAGTCGGGGCGGCTTTCCAATGTGTATGCTGTCGGCTTACTTGTAGACGATCGGCGCCGGAGGCGGCTCGTAGGGAGCCGGGGCGCAACCGCCGAAGAGGTAACGGGCACCGATGCGCGCTTCGTGAACGTTGAAGCCCTTGTCGCGGCCAGGACCGCCGCCAGCGTTGTAGCCGAACATATCGCCGCCATCGACGTGCAGGAAGCGGTAGCCGACGTCTGCCTTCACGTTGCAGCTGACATCGATCGTGGCGCCTGCCATGAGCGCGTAGCTGAAGCGCCAGCCGCTCTTGCCGTCATGAATATATGTCGGGTCGCAGTTCGACGGGTTGCCGGTTTCGCACGAGGTGTTCTGCAGGTCCTTCCACTTGACGTAGGTGCCACCGATACCGGCGCCGACGTAAGGCGTGACGTAGCCGTAGGTCCCGAGATCCACGTAGGCGTTCGCCATCAGGCTCCATGCCGTAAGCGAGGAAAGATCGGTGGAGGTACAAGCAGCGGCCACACCGCAGCTTCCGACCGTCGAACCATGGAAATCGGCCGAGCCGAAGTAATCGAGCGTGAGGTCCGTGCGGAAGTAGTTGTTGACCTGGTAACCGACACCGCCGCCGCCGGTGAAGGCATCACGAAGGTCCGCGCTCGCGAAGTCGACTTCGCTGGCGTTGCTACCCTGGAAATAGCGTGCACCGCGCAGGTCGGACCAGCCGTAACCTACGTCGCCGCGAAGATACCAGCCGGTCGCTTCGGTCACAGTCACTTCCGGCGGCATTTCCGGAACGGGCTCCGCGGGCGCAAGATCCGCGGCAAGAACATTGGACGTCATCAGCAGCGCGGCAAAGATGCCGGATAAGCTTCTTATCATGGATCCCACTCCAAATTCGTGGCTTGGCAGGGCCATTCGCTGCCAGTCGGACACGTTCGGGATGGATAATGAAACGGAAACGTTAAAAGCTGCTTAACTACAAATATTTACCGTGTTTGTTGTTGGTTCTTGAACCATAATTCTGCGGACAACAAGAAAAAGCCGGCACGAGGTGTACCGGCTTCTTTGCTTCGATTGAGAAGATATCAGGCGGCGGAACGCGCGCTGGAAATTGTGCCGATCAGGTCGTTGACGATCCGCTCGATCTGGCCGCGATCATCGCCTTCCGCCATGACGCGGATCAGCGGCTCGGTACCGGACGGGCGGATGACCAGACGGCCGCTCTTTGCGAGCTCCGCCTCGGCGTCGGCAATCGCCTTCTGCACGATGATGTCTTCCAGCGGCTTGCCGCCGGAGATGCGGACGTTGCGCAGAAGCTGCGGCACCGGCTCGAAACGACGGCAGACTTCGCTCACGGTCTTGCCGGTGCGCTTGACCGCAGCAAGGATCTGCAGCGCGGCAACGAGACCATCGCCCGTGGTGCCGTAGTCCGACAGAACGATATGACCGGACTGTTCGCCACCGACATTGTAGTTGTGCTGGCGCATATGCTCGACCACGTAACGGTCGCCGACCATGGTGCGCACGAGGCCGAGGCCCTTGTCCTGCATGAAGCGCTCGAGGCCGAGATTGGACATCACGGTCGCGACGATGCCGCCGCCACGCAACTGCTGGCTTTCGGCGTAGCTCTCGGCGATGACGGCCATCAGCTGGTCGCCATCGACCACTGCACCGTTTTCATCGACGATGATAACGCGGTCCGCGTCGCCATCGAGCGCGATGCCGATGTCTGCCCGCACTTCATCGACCTTCTTCTGCAGGGCGACCGGATTGGTCGAACCGCAGTTCAAGTTGATGTTGGTACCATTCGGCTCGTTGCCGATGGTCACGACATCCGCGCCGAGTTCCCAGAGAACGGCCGGCGCGACCTTGTAAGCTGCACCGTTGGCGCAATCGATCGCGATCCTCAGGCCCTGGAGCGTTACGTCACGTGGCAGCGTGCGTTTGGCATGCTCGATATAGCGGTCATGGACGCCATCGACGCGCTTGGCGCGACCGATGTCGTCGGACTTGGCGAGCTGCGTCGAGAGGTCCTTTTCCAGAAGCTCCTCGATCTGCATTTCGAGCTCGTCCGACAGCTTGTAGCCATCCGGTCCGAACAGCTTGATGCCGTTGTCTTCGTAAGGATTGTGTGACGCGGAGATCATGACGCCAATATCGGCGCGCAGCGAGCGCGTCAGCATGGCGACGGCAGGCGTCGGAATGGGACCGAGAACGAATGCATCGACACCGGCAGCCGTGAACCCGGCCACCATTGCGTTCTCAAGCATGTAGCCCGAAAGGCGCGTATCCTTACCGATAACGACACGATGGCGATGACTGCCACGACGGAAGATGGTCCCTGCTGCGATACCGACCCGCATCGCGAGATCAGGTGTCATCGGAAACACATTGGACTGACCGCGAATTCCATCCGTGCCGAAATAACGTCTTTTCATATGCACCCTCTGTGCTCGGGCACGCCTCATCAGAGCCGCGCATTCCCACTTCAACATTCGACGCCGACCTGGCGTAGCGTCGTTATAAAGGCGCCAAATTGGGCCTTCTTATGTGAGCGGCATGCCACAATTCGTGGCGCCCATCACGTAAATTACCGAGAAAACTGATTATATCCCGTTACCAACAGAATTGGCCGGATACCATTTCTGATATCCGGCCAATCCATCTTTTCCCAAGATAATCAGTGCGTTTGCGGCTCCAGACCGCTCTCCGGCTCATCACCCTTGGAGGCTGGCCGCGTGCCGGTCTTCGGCACAGCCGATCCACGGCTCGGAGGCGTATCGTCACCGAGATCGCGAGCCGGCTTCTCGCCGCGAATCAGCGCCTTGATCTCTTCACCCGTCAGAGTCTCGTATTCGAGCAGCCCTTCGGCGATCGCAACGAACTCGTCGTGGTGGTCGGTCAGAATGCGGCGCGCTTCCGAATAGGCGTCGTCGATCAGCCGGCGAACTTCGGTGTCGATCGTCTGAGCGGTCGCTTCCGAAACATTCTTCGACTGCGAAACCGAGTGACCGAGGAACACTTCCTGCTGGTTTTCACCATAGGAAACCTGGCCGAGAGCATCCGAGAAGCCCCACTGCGTCACCATCGCACGGGCAAGCTTGGTAGCCTGCTCGATATCCGACGAGGCACCCGAGGTGATATTCTCCTTGCCGAAGGTCAGTTCTTCGGCAACACGACCGCCCATCATGATGACCAGACGCGATACCATCCACTTGTAGCTCATGGAGTAGCGGTCGCCTTCCGGCAGCTGCATAACCATGCCAAGCGCGCGACCGCGCGGAATGATGGTTGCCTTGTGCAGAGGATCCGCAACGGGGACCTTCAACGCGGTGATCGCATGACCGGCTTCGTGATAGGCCGTCAGCTTCTTTTCGGCTTCGGTCATGGCGGACGAGCGGCGCTCGGCACCCATCATGATCTTGTCCTTGGCGTCTTCGAATTCCTGCATGGTGACGACGCGCTTGTTACGGCGTGCGGCCATCAGCGCAGCTTCGTTGACGAGGTTCATCAGGTCAGCACCGGAGAAGCCCGGCGTACCACGCGCAAGCGTCTTCAGGTCGACATTCGGCGCCAGCGGAACGTTGCGGGCATGAACCTTCAGGATGCGCTCGCGACCGATGATATCGGGGTTCGGAACGACGACCTGGCGGTCGAAACGGCCCGGACGCAAAAGCGCCGGATCGAGCACGTCGGGACGGTTGGTTGCCGCGATCAGGATGATGCCTTCGTTGGCTTCAAAGCCGTCCATCTCGACCAGCAGCTGGTTCAGCGTCTGTTCGCGTTCGTCGTTGCCGCCGCCGAGACCGGCGCCACGATGGCGACCGACAGCGTCGATTTCGTCGATGAAGATGATGCACGGCGCATTCTTCTTGGCCTGCTCGAACATGTCGCGGACACGGCTTGCGCCGACGCCGACGAACATTTCGACGAAGTCGGAACCCGAGATCGTGAAGAACGGCACGTTGGCTTCGCCTGCGACCGAGCGCGCGAGCAGCGTCTTACCGGTACCGGGAGGGCCAACGAGGAGCACGCCGCGTGGAATCTTGCCACCGAGGCGCTGGAACTTCTGCGGATCGCGCAGGAATTCTACGATTTCCTCGAGGTCCTGCTTGGCTTCATCCACGCCTGCGACGTCGTCAAACGTGACGCGGCCGTGCGCTTCGGTCAAAAGCTTGGCCTTCGACTTGCCGAAGCCCATCGCGCCGCGCGATCCACCCTGCATCTGTCGCATGAAGAACAGCCAGACGCCGAGGATGAGAAGCATCGGCAGCAGCGTGCCCAGATAGCTCAGGAAGCCGGACGAACCGTCGGTCTCGGGACGAGCCGAAACCAGGACGTTCTTGCTCTGCAGGCGATCGAGCAGGTTATCGTCGACAACAGGCGTATAGGTCTGGAAGGTAGTGCCATTTTCAATATAGCTGCCGGAGACACGGTTGCCCGTGACGACGACTTCCTTGACGCGGCCCGCATCCACTTCACGCAGGAATTGCGAATAAGGGATATCGCGGGAGCTTGTCTGCGCCGGCGACGTCTGGAACATACTGAACAGAGCAATCAGCAAAAGCGCTATGATTGCCCACAAGGCGAAGTTACGTAAGTTAGGGTTCATTGAACTCCCCAGCACTGGAACGACCGCCTCATGGCGACCGTCTTATTTGGTCTCTAACATAGGATTGCGTCAGTCCGTTGCCAAGGCAAACCCGTCGGTTAGATGGTTTTTCCGTCAATAAGACCTAAAGGCGGTTTTGGATAGGGGCGTGTTCCAAAGGCAGCCGCAAGGCTATCTGCGAAGATGAAATCAAATCGTGTCAAAAAACGGTCGAACGGCGCAAAATAAGGAGCAATCAGGACATCGTCGACACGATCAGGCGGAAGGTCCCTCCCCTCGTCGTCAAGGATGCGTGGAAACGCGGACATTGCCCGCTTGAAGGCCGATCTTGGCAATCGCCGATCTGCCTCGGCAACAGCGGTGGCGGGCCGCGCCTCGACACGGATTATCTGACCGCTGTCGTTCTGCACCTTATAGCGATTGTCCCAGATGCCTCGCTCTCCGGGAGCGAGCGCCAATGGCAAGATGCCCCTGCTTTCGCGGGCAAGGTAGAGGCCATCACGCCTGAGATCGAACACGACGCGGGCGCCCGTCATTCGTCCGGGTTCGGCGGCCTTCACGAAGGCCAGTACCGCCGCAAGTTGCGATCGACCTGGCGCAAAGGGCTGTCCGCCGAATACCGCTGCCAGTCGCCCGAGCGCATATTCCAGCACGTCCGGGTCGCCATCAAGGCCACCACCTGAGATCGCGCCGAGTCCGAAGGGGTGAAAGACGAAATGCCTGGTGATCAGCGCGGCAGCGTCGGTAGCCAGCAGCGAACGACTGGCGCCGGCATCGCCTCCCATCTCATCGCTGCCGCCCTCGCCTCGCAGGCGCTGGCGAATACGAACCCGCTCGTACTTGATGTCTTCGTTGCTGGGATCGTCGACCCACGAAACATCGGCCGCGGCAAGCAGGTGACGAATATCCTCGCGCATGCAGCGCAGAAACGGGCGCGCGACCCAAAGGCGGCGGTCGAAAAGGACGAGGTCCGCAATCCCGGTGCTTTCCCGTTCCGAGCGCTCGGCGCGCATGACGACGGTTTCACGCTGATCGTCGAATGTATGGGCGGTCACCAGGATATCCGCGGCCATCTCGCTGGCGGCCTCGGCAAGCAGCGCGTAGCGGGCCTCGCGTCCAGCGGCGGAGATCCCGGCCTTTGGCTTGGTGCCGTGCCAGACCTTGGTGAGATGGAGAATGCCGAGTGTGTTGCAGAGAGCCGCGACCTGTCGCGCTTCATCTGCGGATTCGGGGCGCAACGCGTGATCAACAGTAGCGGCGCAAAGAGAAATGGAAGGGTCCGGCTTCGCCCTCAGCGCATCGGAAAGCGCGATAAGAAGGCCGGTAGAGTCGCTGCCGCCCGATATTGCCACCAGAATGCGGGCAGGTCGGTCAAGCGAGTCGAGAAAGCGGCGCGCTGCCGTTTCCGGGGAAAGAATGCCATCCGGGCTCAAGACCGGACAGCCTTAGCAGGCGAGACGCTTCTGTTCGCTCGCAACCTTGGTTATCACGGCGCGCGATGCCTTCGGATAGCGCTTCGAAACTTCCTTCAGAGTTGCGCAGGCGGTCTCGGTATTGTCGAGCGCTGCAAGCGACATGCCGAGCTTCAACAGCATCTCGGGCGCCTTCTCGGATGTGCCGAATTTCTGATGCGCATTCAGGAAGGTCTTTGCGGCTTCGTTATACTTGCCCTGCGAATAAAGTGCTTCTCCCAGCCAGAAGTTCGCGTCAGCGGCGCGAGCGCTGCCCGGATACTGGGAAATATACTGCGTGAACTCCTGCTCGGCCGTCGCATAATCTCCGGACAGGACATGGCCGTAGGCAGCCTTGTACTGATCGGACTCGCTGCCGAGCGAGGCCGTCTGCGACGATTGACCGGCATCGACGTTCGGCAGCGGAGAAGAGCCGACCTCCGCACCCGGGTTGACGGTTCCGCCGACCTGATTTCCGCTCTGGTCGAAATCGATCGA
>UBTY01000044.1 GCA_900468535.1 Hyphomicrobiales bacterium
GCGGCAGCGGCAAGCCAGAGTTCGAAGGTCCGGCTCCACGGTTTTTCGACGCCGAGTGCCACGGCATAGGGCAGCAGCTTTTCGAAATGTTGCGGCGACATTTCGGGCGCGCCCGCCATGTTCATACGGTCCTTTTCGGCGAGCGTCAGATACTGGCGCAAGCCGTCGATCCCATCCATCAGCTTCGCGCCGAGCGGCGTCGGAGCACCCATGATGAAGACATAAAGCACGTTCAGCAACACGATGCCGCCGATCGCAAACAGCATCGGCGTCTCGTGGAGCTCCATCAGCGACGAGAACAGGGCGAGCCCCAGGCTCGAGAGAATGCTGAAGCCGATGAAGGCCACAATGGCGATCGTGATCACCGCGACGATCTTGCCGCCCAGCGAACCTCCTGGGCGAAACGACTTCGCGATATTGCCGATGAAGATCGAGACGAAAACAGTCACGATGATCGGGATCACCATCAGGGCGATCGCATCGGGTTCCAGCGTGCCGAAGACGAAGAGCGCGACCAGCGCCGCGGCGCTGAGGAGGAGGCCGCCGACGGTATAGCCGGTATTGGCATTGTAATACTTGCCGCGGTGCTCGCGTTCGATAGCCGAGCGGAAGCCTTCGCCAACCGATTTCACGCGCTGGCCGTTCGCCTTGTCGATGGTGAGCGATCCCTTGGCTCCGACTGAATTCAGCAGGCTCGCCTCCCCCGCTTCCAGCTTTTCCTTGCCGACGGGCTTGTCGGTGCGGCGGATGATGATCGAGTTCTTCAGGTCCTCGAGCACGACAAAACCGCGCACCGCGAGATTGAGCGCCGTTGCCGATAGCGCCGTCCAGCCCTGACCGGAGAAACCCCTGTTGTCGATATAGTTCACCAGCGCCGGCGAAATGCCATCAGGCGGATCCCAGCGCGGCACGATGACGCCGCGCGCCGGATCGCGGCCGACCTTCAGCCATGAGCGTGTATAGTAGAGGAATACCAGGATCAGGCCGCCGAAGCCGATGAGATAGTCGCGATTGTCGCTCAGCCACCAGCGCTTGGTGTCAGCGTCGCTCGGCGGATCGATCGATCCCTTCAGCATCTTGACCGCGATCGTCAATCCTTCACCGGCATCGAGAGGCTGTGTGGCTGTAAACACAAGGCGATCGCCGCTTGTGGAGACACGGGCGTTCCGGTCCGTGGAGCCAAGCGGGCCGGTGAAGAAGGCCGTGTCGATCGAACGCACGCCCTCGGGCAGCTTGACGGAGGCCGTCGCTGCCATGATCGGAAAGATCCAACCGTTGCCGGTGACGTTCCAATAGAGTTCGTCGTGGTCGGGGAAGTAACGGATCTCCCGATTCGTGCGGTAGCTGATCTCGTACCGATGCTGGCCATAGCTCAGCATGACGTCTTCCGACCCGGCGTAAATACGAATACCGCCGGTGATGCTCTGGGTGTGCCACGGCTCGTCGCGCCCGTCACGCTTGACCGAGACGACGTCGAAGTCGACGCGGATGGTGCGGCCGTCGGCGTTCTTCAGCGTCAGCGGAAAATCGCGGAAGATGCCGCGCCGGATGCGATTGCCCTCGGCATTGACGGATATGGTTTCCGTCACCGTCATCGAACCGCTCTTGTCGAGCACGATGTCGGAGGCAAAGGAATTGATGACCTCTCTGGCGAGAGACGGGCCAGCGGCAAGCATCAGGAACAGTGCGAAGCAAAAACCGAGAAGCCGCCGGATCATTCCATTCCCCCGCCCGCGGCTTCCCGCCGCCTCAGATAGTGTCAGTCCTCATCCGCGTAGGTCACGCCGAGCCCCGCCAGCGTCCGCCAATAGGACGGGAAGGTCTTGCCGACGCAATCCGGATCCAGAATGGTGATGCCGTCGATCTTCAGGCCGGCGAGCGCGAAGCTCATCGCGATGCGGTGATCGGCGAAGGTGTCGATATCGGCGGGCAGATGCTGGCCGACGAGAGCAGGGTCGGAGGCGACGATCAGGTCGTCCCCGTCCTCGGTCGCGAGCCCCTGACGGATGTTGTTGAGGCCGGTCGAGACGGCGCGGATGCGGTCGCATTCCTTGACGCGCAGGTTGGCGATGCCAACGAAGCGCACCGGTGTTTCGTTGAAGGCCGCCAGCACGGCGATGGTCGGCACCGCATCCTGCATCTGCGAGCCGTCGATTTCGGCCGGCAGGTGTGGGAACTGCCTGATGACGTCATATGCCTTGGCGTCCGGCTGGGTGAAGTCCTCGTTGGCGACGCCGAGGTCGATCGCGCCCTTGGTCAGCACTTCGGCGGCCCAGAGATAGGTGGCGGCGGAAGCGTCCGGTTCGACGACGAAATCGGTGGCGGTGTAGCCGGTCGGCTCGATCACCCACGAGGACGGCGTCGGCTGGGTCACCTTGGCGCCGAAGGCACGCATGGCTGCCAGCGTCAGGTCGATGTAGCCGCGTGCGCCGATATCGGCACCGGCAAGTTCGATCGTGAACGGCTCGGAACCGCAGGCAGCCGCCATCTGCAGGGCGGAGACATACTGGCTGGAGAGGCCGGCATCGATGACGACCTTGTTTCTGGCGAAGCGGCCGTTAGCGTCGATCGTGACGGGCGGGCAACCGGTGGGTGCCTCGATCGCGACACCGAGCGACTTCAGGGCATCGACCAGCGGCTTGATCGGGCGCTTGCGCATATGCTCGTCACCATCGACGACATAGCGGCCATTGCCGAGCGCAAGTGCTGCCGTCAGGAAGCGTGTGGCGGTACCGGCATTGCCGAGGAAGAGCGGTGCGGCGGGAGCCTTGAGTTCACCGGAACTGGTGACAACGAAGGTCGTCGCATCGGGCTCGTCCACCGTCACGCCCATGGCGCGCAGGGCTTCCGCCATATAGCGCGTGTCGTCGCTCTTGAGCGCCCCGGTCAGGCGGCTGGTGCCCTTGGCGAGACCGGCCAAAAGCAGCGCGCGGTTGGTGATCGACTTCGAGCCGGGAGGTACGGCGCGACCGGAAAGCGGCTTCGCCGCCGGGATGATGGTGAGCTTGTCTTTACTCATTACCTTGTCTTTTCCGTCTTTGCGCAACGGGCCATGTCAGGCCACGGTCATGCCCTGCTCATAGCAGTTTTTACGCAAAGGCAAATGGCGGATGTCAGAACTTTACGGTCGGGACAGCGCGATCGGCTTCGTTGGTGATCTCGAAATACTCCCGCTTCTGGAATCCGAACTGGCCGGCGACCAGATTGGAGGGGAAGCTCTCGACCTTGACGTTCAGGTCACGGGCCGCGCCGTTGTAGTAGCGCCGCGCCATCTGGATCTCGCTTTCCATTGTCTCGAGCGAGGACTGCAGCTCGCGGAAATTCTCGTTGGCCTTCAGGTCGGGATAGGCTTCGGCAAGTGCCATGACGCGCCCGAGAGCAGCGCCGAGCAGCCCTTCGGCCTGGGCACGACCAGCAACGTCGCCCGTCGGCACAGCCTGTGCCTGGTTCCGCAGTTTGACCACCTCTTCGAGCGTGGTCTTTTCGTGGGTGGCGTAGCCCTTTACCGTCTCGATCAGGTTGGGGATCAGGTCGGCGCGGCGCTTCAGCTGCACATCGATGCCGGACCAGGCTTCCTCGGCCATCTGCCGGGCGCGGACGAGGCCGTTGTAGATAACGACGGCATAGAGCGCGATAAGGACGATAAGGCCAAGAATAACATACATTCGCGAATCCCCCGCAGCGACCGAAAGTATGGCGGGAGACTATGCGGGTTGCCGCAGATTGTCATCCCGCATTTAGGGCATCTTCAGGAGGTCAATACCAACGGGGTAGTCAAAAATCACGATACCGCCGCCAGCGCCAAAGCCCTATCTTCTGTCTTGCCCGCTGAAACAGGCGAGCATCAGAAACTTGCGACGAGGATCATTCAGACCATGAGCGCAGTCATTTTCCTGCTCAACGCACTGGCTATCACATCGTACTTTTTCGTTCAGAGCGCGGCTCGCCCGGTAGAGCGCCGCGTCGAAGTCAGGAACGACGAACGTCGCTGACTGCCGCGCTTCAAGCGGCAGTCTTCGCCAGGTTCACCCCACCGGCATCCGTCAGCAGGAAGGCCTCGCCGCAGGCCTTGGCCAGCGTCCGCACGCGCAGAATATAGCTTTGGCGCTCGGTGACCGAGATGACGCCGCGGGCATCCAGCAGGTTGAAGACGTGTGACGCCTTGATGCACTGGTCGTAGGCCGGGAAAACGCACTTATGCAGCTTCTGGTTATCGCTGTCGCCGGGAGCGCCGGCGGCGAGAAGCGCCTGGCATTCCTTTTCGGCATCGATGAAGTGGCGATGCAGCATCTCGGTATTGGCAAATTCGAAGTTGTGGCGTGAATATTCCTGTTCGGCCTGCAGGAAGACGTCGCCATAGCTGATCTTCTCGTCGCCTTCGCGCCCGTTGAAGTTCAGGTCGTAGACGTTGTCGACACCCTGCACGTACATCGCAAGACGCTCGAGACCGTAGGTCAGCTCGCCCGCGACAGGCGAGCATTCGATGCCGCAGACCTGCTGGAAATAGGTGAACTGCGACACTTCCATCCCGTCGCACCAGCACTCCCATCCGAGACCCCAGGCGCCGAGCGTCGGGCTTTCCCAGTCATCTTCGACGAAACGGATGTCGTGCAGCAGCGGATCGAGACCGATCGCCGCCAGCGAGCCGAGATAGAGTTCCTGCAGGTTCGGCGGGTTCGGCTTCAGGATAACCTGATACTGATAATAGTGCTGCAGGCGGTTCGGGTTCTCACCGTAGCGGCCATCCGACGGACGACGCGACGGCTGCACATAGGCAGCCTTCCACGGCTTGGGCCCGAGCGCACGCAGCGTCGTCGCAGGATGGAACGTACCGGCGCCGACCTCCATGTCGTAGGGCTGCAGCACCGCACAACCCTTGTCCGCCCAGTAGTTATGGAGCGTCAGGATCAGCGCCTGGAAAGAGCGCTTCGGGTTCATGTGGTCGGGGATTGCAGCAGACATGGAACGGCTTCCGAATTCGTACAAAAGTGGGCGGACAGGTGCCACGCCGCGCCAGACGGGTCAAGGCTTTTGCGGCCCTACTCGTCCTCGTCCTTCTTCAGATGGTATTCGCCCGTTACCGGATCCTTGACCAGCGTGCCGATGGCGCCGGTCTGGCGCTCCTTTTCCGCACGGCGCGATCGTGAGGCCAGCTTTTCCGCCTCCGCCACGAAGCGACGGTACAGCAGCCATGCGCCGACGACCAGGAGGCCCATGATTATCAGTTGTGGCATAGGCCTGTCTTGCTCCCCCTCAGAAACCGTAGCGGCTCCACAATGCCTTCTCTTCGGCGGTTTCCACAAGTCCCGTCGCGAGACCTGTCGCCGCCGCTTCCAGCGACCCCGACGCTACTCCAGGAATGCGGCGTCCGAAAAGGCCGCGGGCCGGCGTCACCAGCGCAAGTTTTGTCTTCGAGCCGTAGCGCCGCTTCAATTCCTGCCGCATGTCGCCAAGGCCGTCGATCAGGCCGAGTTCGAGGCCGCGCGTGCCGGTCCAAAAGAGACCCGAAAAGACCGTCTCGTCGTCCTTGAGCTTGCCGGCGCGGCGTTCGCGGACCATCGAGATAAAGACCTGATGGATCTCGAGCTGCAGGGTCTTCAGATACTCGATGTCCTTTTCCTTCTCCGGCTGGAACGGATCAAGGATCACCTTGTTCTCGCCTGCTGTATAGACGCGCCGCTCGACGCCGATCTTCTTCAGGAGTTCGGGGAAGCCGAAGCCACCGGAAACAACACCGATGGAGCCGACGATTGAGGTGGGGTCGGCAATGATCTCATCGCCGGCAAGGGCAATCATGTAGCCGCCGGATGCAGCCACGTCCTCGACGAAGACAAGCACCTTCTTCTGCTTTTCACGCGCGAGATCACGGATACGGCTGAAGATCAGGCGCGACTGGACAGGCGAGCCGCCGGGCGAATTGATCGAGATCGCCACCGCCGGCGCATCCTTGAATTCGAACGCCTTCTCGAGCACCTGCGCTGTCGAGGCAAGATTCAAGGCCGGTCGAAACTGGCTGCCACCGCTCATGATCGCGCCTTGCAGGCGGACCACCGGGATCACGACGCCGTCCTTGCGGAAGCGCTTCGGCATCAGCTTTCTCAAAAATCCGGCCATTTCTATTCCTTCGTACAGGCTGCGTGAAACGTCACTCCCATGTATGCGTCGGAACGACAAACGCAATGGGGGCTGGCGCAAAACACCAGCGCGGCAACTTTCTTGTTGCGAATGACTTGCATTATCATTCTAATCAGCCATATTGACTTTCGTCATCAACAGGCAGTTGTTTTCATGGACGTAATAAATCCGAAGGCCAGGACAGGCTGGCGCCACGAGCGCGAAGAAGCATCGATGGCCGATGTCTACCGCTCGATCGGCACACGCAAGGGAGCGTCGCGTTGGCGTCGCATCGCGGCATTTCTCGGGCCGGGCTATCTGGTCGCCGTCGGCTATATGGATCCCGGCAATTGGTCGACCTCGCTCGCCGGCGGGTCCAAGTTCGGATACACGCTTCTGGCAGTCGCACTGCTCTCCAATATGATGGCGATCGTGCTGCAGTCGCTCTGCGCCCGTCTCGCGATCGGTTCCGGCCGCGATCTCGCGCAGGCTTGTCGCGACGCGTTCCCGCGCTGGGTGTCGATCCCGCTCTGGCTGTTTGCCGAAATCGCCATCATCGCGACCGACATCGCCGAGGTGATCGGCACCGCGATCGGCCTCAACCTGCTGTTCGGCATTCCGCTCGAGCTTGGCGTACTGATCACCGCGCTCGACGTCTTCCTCATTCTCTATCTGCAGAAGGTTGGTTTCCGCTGGGTCGAGGCTTTCGTCATCGCGCTGCTCGGGATCATCACCGTCTGTTTCGGCGTGCAGATCTTCATGGCCGACCCGCAGTGGGGCGAGGTCATCCGCGGCTTCTTCCCGACCACGGAGATCGTCTCCAATCCGGAGATGCTCTATCTGGCCCTCGGTATCCTCGGCGCCACCGTGATGCCGCACAATCTCTACCTGCATTCCGGCATCGTCCAGACCCGCGACTACGGAAATACGCTGCCCGAAAAGCGCGAGGCGCTGACTTATGCAACGATCGATTCCACCGTCGCGCTCTGCTTTGCGCTTTTGATCAACGCCTCGATCCTGATCCTGGCGGCGGCAGCCTTCCATGCCCATGGACGGACTGACGTTGCCGAACTCGGCGAGGCCTCATCGCTGCTGGCGCCGCTTCTCGGCCTTGCGCTTGCCCCGACGCTGTTCGGCATTGCCCTGCTCTGCTGCGGCCTGAACTCGACGGTCACGGCGACGATGGCCGGACAGATCATCATGGAAGGCTTCCTGAAGATCCGGCTACAGCCCTGGGTGCGGCGCCTGATTACCCGCGCCATCGCCATCATACCGGCCGCCTTCGTGACGATCTGGTACGGTGATGCCGGCACAGCCGAGTTGCTGATCCTTACACAGGTCGTGCTCAGCCTGCAGCTTTCCTTCGCCGTGTTCCCGCTGGTCATGTTCACCGCGAGCAAGGCGAAGATGGGCGAACTCGTCGCGCCACGCTGGCTGTCTGCCATTGCCTACACGATCGCGGTCGTGATCGCGGGATTGAACGTCAAGCTGCTGTTCGACTTCGTGGTCGGCTGAGCAGGATTACCGACGTGAATAGGCGGCCCGACCATTGTTGAGGTCGTCGACGAAGGGGGAGAATTTATGCGTACCCTCTTCGTGCATAATCAGCGGCGCCCGGAATGAAAGCCGGGCGCGCGATCCCTTGATCGCCGTTACGAGAATACGAACGGCGTTTTCACCCTGACGCGGGTGAATGGCTGTAACCTCGATGCCTCCGAACCGGCGGCCACAGGCATCGATGATCTCGGCGATCGATTCCGGCCGTGCAATCAGCGACAGTTGCCCGCCGGGGATCATGATGGCGCCTGATGTGCGCAGCCAGCTTTCGAACAGATCTTCCGTCATCGCGTGCGCTTCGGCCTTCAAGGCATCCGGCGTCTTTCGGTCGCCCGCGTCGTTGAATGGCGGGTTCATGATGACGTGATGGAAGCTTTCGTCGAGCAGGCCCGAGTCATTGCGCGCCTTGGCCTTCAGCGTCACATCCGCCTCGACAACAGAGACACGCCCCGCCAGATGCGCGTTCTCAGGCAGAAGCGCGCTGCGACGCGCATAATCCGCCATCTCGCCCGATCGCTCGAACAGGGTGACGTCCGCTGCCGGCAAGCGCGAAGCCACCGCAAGACCCGCCGCCCCCGCACCCGCTCCGAGATCGGCGACCCTGATCGGCCGATCGTCTGCCACGAGGGCTGCGAGAAGCATTGCGTCCATGCCGGATCGATGCCCGCGGCCTTTCGGCTGGACGACATGGAAGAGACCGCGATGAAATGCATCGACCGTTTCGGCCACCGGTAGATCAGCCATAGCGATCATTTCGCCTGGCGCAATTCGTTGCCGAGGCCGGCATCGACGAGAATGCGCCGCGCCTGATCCGCGCGTTCGTCATCGACCAGCAGTCGACGCGGCAGCATGCCGAGCGAGCCCTCGAGAATGCTCATGCCCTGATCGGCGATCAGGCAGTGAATACCGGCATCCTTCAGAAGGCTCTCCGCGAAGGACAGCAACACGGGATCATTGGCGCGGATAAGTTCATGCATTTGCCGTGAAATCCCTTTCAAATTTGCGCGACGCGACATTTCACCTCTTGCCGCGCCATCCGGCCCTTTCTATTGTCAAATTCAATGAAAGAACAGGAGTCCGGGTCGTTGGGCGTGGTCATACCGCTTGAAGAAAGCAAAAACAAACTGGCATCCGTCAAGCCACTGGTGGATTTGACCAAAGCGGATATGGAGCGGGTCAACCAGTTGATCCTGTCGAAGGCCGGTTCCGACGTCCAGATGATTCCGGAGGTAGCGAACCACCTGATTTCGTCAGGCGGCAAGCGGTTGCGCCCGATGCTGACCTTGGCCTCCTCGGTGCTGTTTGGCTACAAGGGCGAAAACCACGTCAAGCTCGCGACCTCGGTCGAGTTCATGCACACCGCAACGCTGCTGCACGACGATGTCGTGGACGAAAGCGATCTTCGCCGCGGCAAGTCCACGGCCCGCACGATCTGGGGCAACCAGGCAAGCGTTCTCGTCGGCGACTTCCTGCTCGGTCAGGCGTTCCGCATGATGGTCGACGTCGGCTCGCTCGATGCCCTCGATGTTCTCTCGGGTGCCGCCTGTGTCATCGCCGAAGGCGAAGTGCTGCAGCTTTCCGTCGCCAAGAACATGGAGACGACCGAGGACGATTATCTCGCGGTCATCCGCGCCAAGACGGCAGCGCTTTTCGCAGCCGCCGCCGAAGTCGGGCCGATCATTGCTGACGCCGGCAAGTCCGGCCGCAATGCGATGAAGTCCTACGGCATGAACCTCGGGCTCGCATTCCAGCTGGTCGACGATGCGCTTGACTACGGTGGCAAGGCCGCCGACCTCGGCAAGAATGTCGGCGACGACTTCCGCGAAGGCAAGATCACGCTCCCGGTCATCCTGGCCTACCGCCGTGGCACCGAGGAAGAACGCGCCTTCTGGCGGGATGCCATCGAAGGTGGAAACGCCAGCGACCAGAATCTCGAGAAGGCTCTCGGTCTGATCACGAAGTATGGTACACTGAATGACACGATCGCCCGGGCGGTTCATTACGGGACGATAGCGCGGGACGCTCTCGCGCCTCTGCCCGATACGGCATGGAAATCTGCCCTGATGGAAGTCATCGACTTCTGCATCGAGCGCGTCAATTAACCGACGATCGTTGTTTGCGGCTGAATTTCTTGCGGGGCTGCTTCAAAAAAGCCATCCTGCCGTGAATCAGTCTTCGCAACTGATTTGGCAGCCGGACAAGATCCGCTGCCCTGGAAGAAAGGTTTTCTAATGCGGCGGAAATTTGCCATTCGTCTTCTTTCGAGCGCAGCGTTGGCGGCGGTGTTGTCGCTTGGCGTGCTCGGCGGCGCAAATGCCGAAGACGCGGTCAAGACCGACGACGCCAGCAGCACCGTGCATTTCGATCCAGACAGCGTCACGACCTTTTCCGGTGCCTTGCTTGCCGCGCGTACCGCCGATGTCGACCACGACTACGACACAGCGATCGAGCTTTACAAGAAAGCCCTGCAGATCGAGCCGGGCAATCCTGAAATTCGCCAGCGCCTGATGATCTCGCTGTTGCTCAACGGCGATATCAAGGACAGCGTGAAGTACGCCAACGACCTGAAGAACGATCCGAGCATCGAACGGCTCGCCACGATCGTTCGCGGTGCCGATGCGCTTCGCCGCGGCGAGTACAAGTCAGCCGAACAGATCCTGAAGACAACAGGACCGACCGATCTCGACCGCGTCATGAATGACCTGATGGCCGCCTGGGCGCGTCTCGGCGCCGGCAAGGGCAAGGACGCCCTGGCGTTGGTCGAGAAGATGAAGGGGCCGGACTGGCTCAACATCTTCCAGAACTACAATGCCGGAGCGATCGCCATCGTGAACGGCGACGTCAAGTCGGCTCGCCGCCATCTCAACGATGCCGTGCTCGACAAGGACGGTGCGGCGACGGCACCGGATACCTTCGTCCGTGCCGTTATCGCGCTGGCACGGCTCGAGGCTTCGCAGGGCAACAAGCAGAAGGCGCTCGATGCCGTATCCGTCGGCGACAATCTTTTGCCGAACTACGCGCCGCTTAACGCGCTGCGCCAGAGCATCACCGGCGACCAGAAGGAACAGCAGCAGATTCTGACTGCCAAGCAGGGTGCTGCCGGCGTGTTGTTCTCCTTTGCCGGCGCCCTCAACCGCGACGGCGCAGAAGACATCGTATCGCTCTACCTGCAGATCGCCCGCAGCCTCGATCCCGACAGTGCCGACGCGCTCGTCATGCTCGGCGGCATCGCCGAGAAGCAGAACCAGGTCGATCGCGCGATCGCGATCTACAAGGAAGTGCCTGACAATTCGCCGATGAGCCGCATTTCCGAGCTGCAACTCGGGCTGGCGCTTGCCGAAGGCGGCAAGGTGGACGAGGCGCGCAAGCACCTGAAGGGGCTGATTGAATCGGACCCCAAGGATATCCGCAGCTATCTCGCCTATGGCAGCGTCCTTTCCGACGCCAAGGACTATACGGCAATGGCTGAGAATTACGACAAGGCTGTCGATGCCATCGGGCCGTTGCCGGGCAAGAATGCCTGGACCGTCTTCTTCCAGCGCGGCATCGCCTACGAGCGCCTGAAGCAGTGGGACAAGGCAGAACCGAATTTCCGCAAGGCACTGGAACTCAACCCGAACCAGCCGCAGGTGCTGAACTATCTCGGATATTCCTGGATCGACATGAACCGGAATCTCGATGAAGGCCTGACGATGATCAAGAAGGCCGTCGAGCTGCGTCCCGACGACGGCTATATCATCGACTCGCTCGGCTGGGCCTATTTCCGTCTCAACCGCTTCAACGATGCGGTGGACGAACTGGAGAAGGCAGCGCAGATCAAGGCCGGCGACGCGACAATCAACGACCATCTGGGCGATGCCTACTGGCGCGTTGGTCGCAAGCTCGAAGCCGTCTATCAGTGGAATCGTGCATTGGCATCCGAGCCGGAGGCAGCCGAGATCCCGAAGATCAAGGACAAGATCGCCAACGGCCTGCCGGACCAGGCTGAGAACCCGAAGGCAGCCGACAAGAAGCAGCCGGATCCTGCGCCGATCGAACCGAAGCCGGTGGACAAGAAGTCCTGACGCCTGATGCCACTGGCTGATATCGGCGATACGACCACTATCCGTGAGGATGCCTTTGCCAAGATCAATCTGGCCCTGCATGTGACGGGCCAGAGAAGTGACGGTTATCACCTGCTGGAAATGCTGGTCACCTTCGCCCGGCATGGCGACACACTCGACTTCGTGCCATCTGAAACCGATGCGTTCAGCGTTTCGGGGCGCTTCGGCGATGCGCTTGACGACGACGGCGGCACCAATCTCGTGGTGAAGGCGCGTGACGCATTGCGCGCGGCCATCCAACAGGCCGGCGGCGATGCCCCTGCTGTTCGAATTCATCTGCAGAAGAACCTCCCGATTGCTTCAGGCATCGGTGGCGGATCGGCCGACGCGGCGGCGACGCTGCGCGGGTTGATGCGCTTATGGCAGGTCTCGCTTCCGCAGCAGACGATCGATGCCATTGCGCTTGGCCTTGGCGCGGACGTGCCGATGTGCCTCCACAGCCGGCCGCTGATCGCGCGCGGCATCGGCGAGGATATCGAGAACGTGGACGACATGCCTGTCTTCGCCATGGTTCTTGCCAACCCGTTGCGCGGCGTGTCGACGCCCGAGGTGTTCCGCAAGCTCGACAACAAGCGTAATCCTCCCCTGCCCGCCGAGCATCCAAGCTCATGGATGGAGGCACTTGGTGGCATGCGCAACGACCTGGAGCCACCTGCTCGAGCATTGCTCCCCGAAATCGCTGCCGTTTCATCCATGCTATCTGCTGAAGGCGCGATGTTCGTGCGGATGTCCGGCTCAGGCGCAACCTGCTTCGGCATATTCGCGACCGCAGGTGACGCGGAAAAAGCCGCTCGCAGGCTTCAAGACACGCGCCCGGACTGGCATTTCCAGGCGACGGAAACACTGGCAGGAGGCACGCATGCCTGGAATCGATGACAATCGTCCCTTCATTCCGGTCGGCATTGCCGTCCTGACGGTCTCCGATACCCGCACCTTGGCCGACGACCGTTCGGGCGACACGCTGGCGCAGCGCATTACCGACGCAGGGCACCGGCTCGTCGAACGCGCCATCGTTCCTGATGATCGGCAGAGCATCGCCAGTCAGGTCTCCGCGTGGACCGCCCGCAAGGACATCGATGTGGTGATCACGACCGGCGGCACCGGCTTTACGGGCCGCGACGTCACGCCCGAGGCGCTGGAACCGATCTTCGAAAAGCGCATGGACGGCTTTTCCGAAGTCTTCCACCGGATTTCCTACGACAAGATCGGCACATCGACGATCCAATCGCGCGCGACGGCCGGCGTTGCCAACGCGACCTTCATCTTCGTGCTGCCAGGATCACCCGGCGCCTGCAAGGACGCCTGGGACGGCATCCTGAAGAGCCAGCTCGACTATCGGCACATGCCCTGCAATTTCGTGGAAATCATGCCGCGCCTTGATGAACACCTGAGGCGCGGCGGCGCGGCATAAGAGCCCTAGCGAGCCGCACGCGCGACCCATGAGGGAATCAGCTCGCTCGACAGGCGGCGCAGCTTCTGGCCCCTGACGAATTCAGAGAGACGCATGCCGCTGCGCGCGGACGCCAGAGCCTCTTTCTTCGGCAGGAGCAGACCGAGTTCCAGCGGCGGCTTTGAACGGCCGATCCGCTTGAAGAAAGGTCGCCTGTAGCCTCGCGAGGCCGTGAACTGGGCGGGCAGCTTGTTCAGCGAGACATATTCGGCGATCTCGTCGATCCAGCCGCTTTGCGGGCGTGCGCCCGGCTCGACGAAAAGCAGCCATTCTCCCCGCGCCGAGCGAAGTATGTCCTTGATGTCCCACTGTGAATGGAAACGGCAGCCGGCGGCATCCGCCACCTTTGACGTGCCGTCCCGCGAGCCGTGATCCAAGACCACGACATCGCTGACGAGCCCTTCAACCGCGCCTGCAACCAACACCGATAAGGTCTGAGCCAGTTCAGGTTCCTGATCCTGGCACTCCAGCACTACTGTCAACATTGCCTATTTATAGAGCGCCGCACAAAGTTTTGCCAGCGCCACTTTCCCAATTTTGTTCTTGCATTGTTCTCATTTTCCCGATAGGAATTTAATCATCAAAACGGGCGGAGGCAATGGCTTCCGACGCTGGAGAATCCGATGAACGAGCAGTCCCTTGCAGGGCAGGCCGCATTCGCGCCTGCCAATACGGCAGATATTGCCGATGCGATGATCGTCTCCTCCGGTCTGAGGATCGAGGTGGATCGCCGACGCGGCAGAGCTGCCGGCCTGAACCCGACCGGCCGCTTCGAACCGCTGCGGCGGGAAACGTTCGACGATGGCTGGCAGACCCTCGAAGAACTGCCGCCGTTCAAGACCGAAGTGCAGATCGAAAAGCCGCGCACGGCGATCACGCGCAACGAGTCGCCCGATATCCCTTTCGACCGGTCGATCAATCCGTATCGTGGCTGCGAGCATGGCTGCATCTACTGCTTTGCCCGTCCGACCCACGCCTACATGGGCCTGTCGGCGGGGCTGGATTTCGAGGCGAAGCTTTTTGCAAAGCCGGATGCCGCACGCTTGCTGGAACGCGAATTGGCGAAGCCCGGATACAAGCCGCGGGTCATCGCGATCGGCACCAACACCGACCCCTATCAGCCGATCGAGAAGGAATGGCGGGTCATGCGCCAGATCCTCGAAGTTCTCGAAAAGGCAAACCATCCGGTTTCGATCGTCACCAAGTCGGCGCTGATCCTGCGCGATATCGACATTCTTGAACGGATGGCGGCCAAGAACCTGATCCGCGCGTCGCTGTCCGTTACCACGCCTGACCGCAAGCTGGCGCGCACGATGGAGCCGAGAGCCTCGACGCCGACGCGTCGGCTTGAAGCGATCCGACTGTTGAGTGAAGCCGGCGTGCCGACGTCGGTGATGGTCGCCCCTGTTATTCCTGCGCTCAACGATCACGAGGTCGAGCGTATCCTTGAAGCGGCGCGCGCCGCTGGGGCCCTGGAGGCGGGCTACGTCATTCTTCGCCTGCCGCTTGAGGTTTCGCCACTGTTCCGCGACTGGCTGCTGCAGAACTACCCCGACCGGTATCGTCATGTCATGTCGCTCGTGCGATCGATGCGCGGGGGCAAGGATTATGACGCAGAGTTCGGCAAGCGGATGAAGGGCGCCGGCCCCTATGCCTGGCAAATCGCCCGCCGCTTCGAGATGGCGACGAAACGCCTCGGCATGACGCGCCGCACGATGCCCTTGCGCGACGATCTCTTTACGCCGCCTGATGGCAGCGGCGTGCAGCTGTCGCTGCTCTGACAAGCTTGCAGACGGGCTCCCCTGACCGTCTGCCTCCAGGTCCCCGGCCCGCCGCCCTGATCCGGGGACTTGCAGGAAATCGGGTTGGCGTGCGAAGTTCTGCCGCATGAAACGTCGCACGCCACCCGATTCTCCTATGCTTTTCGAAGATGTCCCCCTCGTTCCGGATTTTCGGCTTGAGCTTAAAGCGCGCAAGGCCGGGCACTGGCCCGTGGCCGGCGCCGACGAGGCAGGACGGGGACCGCTGGCGGGCCCCGTGGTCGCGGCCGCAGTCATCCTCGATCCGAAACGCATCCCTGAAGGCCTGAACGATTCCAAGCAGCTTTCCGCGCAGCGCCGTGAGGAACTGTTCGAACAGATATTGGCGACGGCGACCGTCTCCATCGCCTCGTCGAGCTCCAGGCGGATCGATGAAACCGATATTCGCAAGGCAAGCCTCGATGCCATGCGCCGCGCCGTCTGCGGCCTAGCGATCCCGGCAAGCTACGTACTGACCGATGGCCTTGACGTGCCGCCCGGCCTTGATTGCCCGGGGCAGGCCGTGGTGAAGGGCGATGCGCGCTCCGTGTCGATCGCGGCTGCGTCTATCATCGCCAAGGTGACACGCGATCGCATGATGACGCGCGCCGATATCGTCTTCCCGGCCTACGGCTTTGCCGCGCATGCCGGATACGGCACCGCGCGGCATCGTGCCGGCATCGACCAGCACGGCCCCTGCTCTCTTCACAGAATGAGTTTCCGGCCGCTAAGACGAGACGAGATCGCTGAGGGCTAGAGCGCTGTGCGTCCCTAAGGACGTACAGGATGCTCTATCGTCTTGAATATTACCTGCCAGGCATTCCGAAAATCTGTTCCGATTTCCCGGCCGATGCCTTAGCTCAACTCCCAGCACAAACGAAAAAAGCCCCGCATGGCGGGGCTCTTCAAGGACCAGAGACTGGATCTCAGTTCAGGCGGGTCTTTACCTGGCCGACAGCGTCGCTGAAGAGCGTCGACTGCACCTTGGTATCGGCCTTCTTTGCCAGAACCGATTCAGCAGCTGCGATCGCCAGATCGACGGCAGCGGAACGAACCGCCTTCATCGCATCGGCTTCTGCCTGCTTGATCTTCTGTTCGGAAACGAGCGTGCGGTTTGCAACGAACTCTTCCGTCTTCTTCTTCGCTTCCGCGGTCAGCATTTCAGCTTCGCGCTCGGCTGCAGCAACGATGTGTGCAGCTTCGGCTTCCGCTTCCTTGCGCTTGCGCTGGTATTCGGCCAGCAGATGCTGGGCCTCTTCGCGCAGACGCTTGGCTTCCGCCAGCTCGTTGCGGATCTGATCGGCGCGGTCGTCAAGCGACTTCGCCATCATCCCGGGAACCTTGAGGTAGACAACCAGTCCCAGGAAGAGGAACAGGCCGATCATCGCAAAGAATGTTGCGTCAAGTGCCATGATCAAGCCCCCTTCTTGAGGTCGGCGACTGCAGCGGCAACATCTGCCTTGGCTGCTGTACCGATCAGCTGTTCCACGACAGCGGTTGCGGTTTCTTCGGCAATCGAACCGACATCGGCAAAAGCCTTTGCCTTGATATCAGCGATGCGGCCTTCAGCTGCCTTCAGCTTCTCGCCGAGGCTGGCTTCAACCGTCTTGCGGTCCGCTTCAGCCTTGAGCTTGGCGGCTTCGCGAGCGGCGGTGCCGATCGAGTTGGCCTTGGTGCGCGCGGCAGCCAGGTCGGCCTCGTAGGCAGCGACGTCGGCGTCAGCTTCCGCCTTCAGGCGGCCTGCTTCGTCGAGATCCTGCGAAATGCGATTGTGGCGCTGCTCGAGGATCCCGCCGATACGCGGCGTAATGACCTTTTGCATGAGCACGAAGAAGACAACGAACGTGATCGCCAGCCACAGGAGCTGCGAGGCGTAGGTCGTCGAATCGAAAGGCGGGAAAACGCCGCCACCGTGATGCTCGGCCGGTACGCCGGTCTCGGTGTGGACTTCGCCTGCTGCCGGGGCGGCATGCGCGTCTGCACCGGTAGCTGTACCAGTTTCTGCGGTTCCCGCCGGGGCTTCTTCAGCATAAGCCGGGGTCACAAAAAACATGCTCACCTCCAGGTGTACTGCAAATGCAAAGGATCACGGCTTGCGGTCTGCAGGCCGTGATCCTTCAGTGCGCCGAAATTAAACGGCGAAGAGCAGGAGGAGAGCGACGAGCAGCGAGAAGATGCCCAGAGCTTCCGTAACGGCGAAGCCGAATACCAGACGGCCGAACTGGCTGTCAGCAGCAGACGGGTTGCGCAGAGCGCCGGACAGGTAGCTGCCGAAGATGTTGCCGAGGCCGAGAGCCGTACCGGCCATACCAAAGCAAGCCAGGCCTGCACCGATGAACTTTGCTGCTTCCGCTTCCATGTTGAACTCCTTTGAAATGGTGTGTTGCGGCGAATTGACTGACGCCCTTGGACGTCAATGTCGGTATCCCTTAGTGGCCACCCGGGTGGATCGCGTCATTGAGGTACATGCAAGTCAGCACCGCAAAGACGTAAGCCTGGAGGAAGGCGACGAGGAACTCGAGACCAGTCAGGGCGACGGTCATGAGGAGGGGAAGGACTGCGCCACCGATGCCGACCGCACCCAGTGCTCCAAGCGAGGCAACGAAGCCCGCGAACACTTTCAGGGTGATGTGACCAGCCAGCATGTTGGCGAAAAGACGAACGGAGAGCGAAATCGGACGGGACAGGAAGGAAATGATTTCGATCGTCACGACGAGAGGCAGAAGAATGCCCGGAACGCCCGATGGGACGAAGACATTCAGGAAGTGGAAGCCGTGCTTATAGAAGCCGTAGACGAGAACCGTACCGATCACGAGCAGCGCGAGCGCGAAGGTGACGATGATCTGGCTGGTAACCGTGAAGAAGTACGGGAACATGCCGAGCAGGTTTGCCGTCAGCACGAACATGAAGAGCGAGAAGACCAGCGGGAAGAACTTCATCCCCTTGGATCCGGCGCCTTCCTTGAGCATGTTGGCGATGAACTCGTAGGACATCTCGGCAACCGACTGCGAGCGGCCCGGAACGATCGCCCGATTCGAGGTCGAGAAATACAGGAAGCCAGCGGCAACGGCGGCGGAAGCCACCATAAAGAGCGATGCGTTCGTAAACGAGAAATCAATTCCACCGACTTCGATCGGCACAATCTTCTGGATCAGGAACTGATGGGTCGGATCGTTAGACACCGCTTGTTCTCTCTATCTTTAGCCCGCGCGAGACGGGATTATTGCACTGGATCGAACGCCGGAGCGCCCTGCCCTATTTTCCACCGTTCTGGCGCTCGCCGGGATCAGGCTTCGCAACCTTTCCCGCAGCACGCAAAACGTTCAATACACCGGCACAGAATCCGAGAAGAAGAAGAACAATCAATCCCCAAGGCGCCGTGCCGACAAAACGGTCCAGGAGATAGCCGAGAACGGCACCGACAATGATTGCGGAGATGAATTCGCTCGAAAGCTTCATCGCCTGGGCATAGCCTTTGCGGCTCGCCTCGGCGCTGGCTTCGATAGCCTCTTCCTTCCCCGCCTCAACGCGCTTGGTTGCGAGCTCCGCTCCCAGTTGCGCCCGGCGCTTTTCCAGACCTTCCTCTCGGTCATCCGTCATGGTGCTCTCCTCCGCCAGTCATTGTCCGCGATCCCGCTACCCCGGTTTTCAGGACAACGACCCCAAGGTTCGAGAACCTTCCGGCCCGTTTTGAAGTCGCGCGCAACATAGTTTTAGCAAAAAGCATAGTCAAGGCGTAGACAGTCGATGTCCAGCCATAAAATAAGCACGCAAAAACATATGCTTAGACGGCAACAGACGGTGCGCGCGAAAATCGAGGCAAAGAATCCGCTTTTACCGGTGCCGGGAAGCCAGAGAATCTGGTGTTGCAGCCCTTATCAGCTCCAGCCGCCGCCGTAGGTGCGGTAGAAGATGTGGAGACCGATGCGACCGACCTTCTCCATGGTCTTTGCCCATTTCGGGCGAACATAGACGGCATGGTAGTGCGTGGCGGAGCCGACTTGCGGCAGCCAGATCTTGCCGGCGGTGACCGCCATCGCGACCTCGCGGGCGATTCTCCAGTGATACTGCGAGTTCACCCGGTCCTTGATGTTGTCGCAGGCGAAGGAGAACTGGCAGCGGTTGCGCCAGTCCTCGTTCTGGTAGACGACGCCGCAGATGGTTTTCGGATAGGCCGGATTGCGAACGCGGTTCAGGATGACCTGGGCGACAGCGGCCTGGCCCTTCACGGTTTCGCCGCGCGCTTCGAAATAGACACCGGAAGCAAGACACTGCTGTTCAGCGGCGGAAAAGACGGATGGGGGAAGGACGCTTGCTGCCCATGCGTGATCGCGCGGACCGATCTGCGGCACGAAGCGACCATCGCCGGCCTTTTCCGTCAGGATCGAATCGAACGGCGACTGCCGGGAGTAATCCGGGCCGGCCGGTGCATAGGCGGTCGCAAGCACGTCGGCCTTGTCGCTTGTCACGAGACCCGCGAGCAGTGGCGATACCCCGCGATCCGGCTTCGGCGCCTGCTTGGTGTAGAAGCTCGTGGCGATCTCAATCTCCTTGCCCTTGATCTTGGGCTTCACGAAAACCGACTTGTCCTTGATATCGAAGTTCGGCTGGAGCAGCCGGGTGCGCTGGAGGATCGAGCCGGCGGAGAAATCCTTGGGCGGCTGCACTTGTTCGACTGCGACCACCCGGCCCTTCTTGCCGTGCCGGTTGACGCGATCCTCGTCGGTTGTGTCCTCATGGCCCTTGTCCTTGGTGACGAAGGCAACCTTGCGCCCATCGGGCAAGACCATTCCGGCGCCCGCGGCGATCGTGCCTGTCACGATGGGATCGGAGAAGGCAAGCTCGGCCTGATGAATGGATCCCGCCGGGGAATTCGTCATCACCATGCGCCAGTTCTCGCGGCTCTGATCGAGGCCGGCAAGCAGCGCGGCGAGATCGGCGTGAGAGGCGACACTTGGGAAGGCCAGCCATCCGCAGACACCGAAGAATGCGGGAGAGCTCCAGTTTTGAAGCAGAAGGCGCAGCTTGCTACGGGAATGGCTATTTCGACGCAACGCGGAACTCCGGCATGGAACGCATGAACATGCCGACGAAAATGTCTTATTAACCTTGATGCTTGGTTAATACCGGGCGCGGGCGGGCGAAAAGATTAGCATCTTGGAAAATGCAGAAAGCCCGGCGCTGAGGCCGGGCTTTCGGGATGAGGGTGCGCTCGGTCAGATAATGACGTGCGAACCGAGCTCGACGACGCGGTTTGCCGGAAGCCGGAAGTAGTCCGACGGATTGGCTGCCGCGTTGGCGAGCGCAATATAAAGACGGTCCTGCCAGTAAGGCATGCCGGACTTGGCATCGGGAACCAGCTTGCGGCGTCCGAGATAGAAGGACGTCGACATGATGTCGAACTTCAGGCCGCTCTTGCGCAAGGTTGCCAGTGCCTGCGAGACGTTCTGCGATTCCATGAAGCCGAACAGCAGCTCGACGCGCGAAAAACGCTCCGATATCTGTTCGACCTTGTAGCGATCGGCGCTCGATACGCGCGGCTTGTTGACCGTGCGGATCGTCAGGATGACGTTCTTCTCGTGCAGAACATGATTGTGCTTCAGATTATGAAGCAGTGCTGCCGGAGCAGACTCCGGATCGCTAGTCAGGAAGATCGCGGTACCAGGCACCTGCGCCGGCGAATGGTCGCTCTTGCGTTCGATGGAACTGACGAAAGACGCCAGCGGGATATCCGTGTGACGCGTCTTTTCCATCAAAAGCGCGCTGCCGCGACGCCACGTCCACATGATGATCGTGAATGCGGTGGCGATCAGCACTGGAATATAGCCGCCGTCGTGGATCTTCAACAGGTTCGCGCCGAGGAAGATCATTTCGAGGACGAGCAGCGGAGCGAGCGCGAGCGTCGCCACCGGGATCGACCAGTTCCAGCGAACGCGGACGAACTCGAACGCCATGATCGAGGTGACGACCATCGCGCCCGTCACCGAGATGCCGTAGGCGGTCGCCAGCGCGTCCGAGGTCTTGAAGCTCAAAACGAGGAAGATAACGCCGAAAAACAGCACGACGTTGACCGACGGCACGAAGATCTGGCCCGTGTTCGTCTCTGACGTGAAGAGGATTTCCATGCGCGGCAGGAAACCGAGGTTGATGCCCTGGCGAACCAGCGAGAAGGCGCCTGTTATGACCGCCTGGCTGGCGATGATGGTCGCGGCCGTCGCAAGGATCACGACCGGCAGCAGGGCCCATTGCGGGAACATCAGGTAGAACGGATCGGACATCGCCATCGGATTGCCGAGCACCAGTGCGCCCTGGCCGAGGTAGTTCAACGTCAGCGCCGGGAAGATCAGCGCGAACCACGCCCATTGGATGGGGCGGCGGCCGAAGTGGCCGAGATCCGCGTAAAGAGCTTCCGCCCCCGTTACCGTCAGGAAGACCGCGCCGAGCACGACCACGCCGTAAAAGCCTTCGTGCAGCAGAAAGCTGATCGCGTAATACGGGTTGAACGCCGCCAGGATCCCGAAATCGTCGGAAATGTGGGAGATGCCGGCGGCCGCCATGACGAGGAACCAGAGCGCCGTGATCGGCCCGAAAAAGCGGGCCATGGCGCCGGTTCCGCGCGATTGCACGGCAAACAGCAAAGCAAGGATGAAGACCGAGATCGGTACGATGTAACTGGTCAAACTGGGCGCGACGAGCTTCAGACCTTCCACGGCCGATAGGACCGACAGTGCCGGCGTGATCATCGCGTCGCCGAGGAACAGAGCGGCGCCAACGAGACCGAGCAGCATAAGGAGCGCGGTATGTCCGTTGGCCGTCTTCATCAGCAGCGCCAGCAGGGAGAGCGTGCCGCCCTCACCTTCGTTATCGGCGCGCAGCAGGAACAGCACGTACTTGATGGTAACGATAATGGTCAGAGCCCAGATCATCAGCGAGATAAGGCTGATGACTTCAAAACGCGTCAGGCCGTCAGCCGCGACGGGCTTCAGGGCTTCGCGGAACGCATAAAGCGGGCTCGTGCCGATGTCGCCATAGACGACGCCGACGGAACCCAGCGCAAGATAGAAAAGCTTGCGGGGCGACATCGATCGCTCTTCAGTGTGGCTACCTTCGTGCATGAAATGAAAACAGGCTCTTCAGAGCCAGCCTTTCCATCGAAAAAAGAAGAAGGGAATGATGGCGGACATCACCATGAGCCCGAGGGAAATCGGATACCCGTGGGCAAAGTGTAGTTCCGGCATGAATTCAAAGTTCATGCCGTAGATGGAGGCGACCAGCGTCGGCGGCAAGAATACGACCGAGGCGATCGAGAAAATCTTGATGATCGAGTTCTGCTCGATATTGATCAGACCGAGCGACGCATCGAGCAGGAACGTGATGTTGCCAGCAATGAATGACGCATGCTCGTTCAGCGACTGGATGTCGCGCGAGACGGTCTTGCAGAGTTCCTTGGTGTCGCGGTCCTGCTGCACGGCTGGAACGTTGTAGAAGAAGGTCATCAGTCGGGACATCGAGGCCAGACTATCGCGCACCTTGCTGACAAGGCGATGATGGCTGGCGATGTCGCGCAGCTTTTCCTCGAGGTAGTTCGAGGGCCGGCGAACCTTGCGGGCGCGATCCCCGAAGACGTGCATGGACAGAATATCGATCCGCGCGACCGATATCTCGAGAATTTCGGCGGTACGGTCGATGATCGTCTCGAAGAGCTTCGACAGAAGGGCGGCGCCGCTTCGGCACTGGGCCGGAACGCGGTGAAGTGCTGCGATGAAGAGTGCGAAGGATTTCGGCAGGGCGTAGCGAATGGTGATCAGGCGCTTGCCAACCAGAATGAACGCGACATCGGTCAGTGTCGGCGCATCCGTTTCCGCCTTCCAGACGAGCGAGGCCGTCATGAACACAGCATCATTCTCGACATAGAGACGGGCCGAGGGTTCGATGTCCTTCAGATCGTCGCGGGTCGGCACTTCGATCCCGAGCGCCTTTTCGAGATAGAGTTCTTCCTCGCGGGTCGGCTCGATCATGTCGATCCACATGACGTCGTCACGCAGGGTGCTCGCCTGCGAGAGATCGCCGAGCTCAACCGTCTTGCAATTGGAGCAGTAGGCTGTGATCACCGGAACCACCTCCGGCAATCGTTCAATCCTGCTGGAATCACCTGCATCATCGAATGACCTTCCACGACACTCCGGCTACGGGAGCGCCAACGATGCACGGCATCGGTATCTGCGGAAGCGATTGAAGAAAGCTCATGTAACTCCTGGCACATCGGGCCGTGGCCCGGATATGCATTATGCTCAACCGTATCGCAGTCACCAAGCCTTCGACCAAGACAACTCCGATCATGCACTGGCCGAGCCCCAACCGGGACGGCCATCATCGAGCATTCGCAAAGTCGCCCTCATGGCGACGGCGCGCCATATGCAGGAAAGCTGCGAAAGAATCAAGACATCTTACGTACACTGCGCCCTTTGAACACATTTCCTCCGCAATTGGGAGTCTAGGCGCGGCGAAGCATTTATTCGAATACGATGGCTGGTGCTGGGCGCTCAGGCTGGCCGCTCAGCTGCTCCCAGACCTTGGTAGCGATATCCCGATAGATGCTTGCGACAATGCCATTCGGCTCGGTGGCGACGAGCGGCGTTCCGGCATCGGACGTCTCGCGAATATTCATCGTCAACGGCACCTCTCCGAGGAACGGAACGCCAATGCGCTCGGCCTCGTTGCGGGCGCCGCCGTGTCCGAAGATATCGTAGCGCGTGCCGGTATCGGGCGCGATGAAGTAGCTCATGTTCTCGACGATGCCGAGCACGGGGACCTCGACCTTCTTAAACATGTTCAAGCCCTTGCGGGCATCGATGAGGGCAAGATCCTGCGGCGTCGACACGATGACGGCGCCGGCGAGCGGCACCTGTTGCGCCATCGTCAGCTGCGCGTCGCCCGTGCCCGGAGGCATGTCGACGACGAGAACGTCGAGTTCGCCCCAGGCAACCTCTCGCAACATCTGCATCAGAGCGGATTGTACCATCGGGCCGCGCCAGATCATTGCGGTCTCCTCGTCGACGAGGAAGCCCATCGACATCACCTTGAGTCCGTAGTTCTCCATCGGGTTGATGATGCGGCCCTCGATCTGGGTCGGGCGTCCGGAGATCTTGAGCAGCCGCGGCATGGACGGGCCATAAATATCCGCATCGAGGATGCCGACCCGCAGCCCGTTCGCCTGGAGACCGAGCGCCAGATTGACCGCCGTCGTCGACTTGCCGACGCCGCCCTTGCCCGATGCGACCGCGATGATCGCATTGATGCCGGGTACGCCGAGCTTGCCGGACCGCTGCTGCGGCGGATGAGGGTGAGCGTGGGAATGACCATGATGCTCGTGGCCACCCTGTTTCGGTGGCTGTGGCTGCGGCGCGGCGCCGGCCTTCTTGTCGGCCGTCAGCGCAACCAGCGCGCCCTTGACGCCGGGCATCTCCTTGATGACGCGCTCGGCGGCCGAGCGGAGAGGCTCGAGCTCCTTGGCGCGATCGGCCGGTACGGTGATGGAGAAATAGACCTTGCCGTCGGAAATGAAGACATCGGAGACCATGCCGAGCTCAACGATGTTGTGCTCGAGATCCGGACCGCGCACGGTTTTCAGCGTTTCGAGAACCTGTTCCTTGGTGACGCCGCTCATTCCATCCTCACTGCCTGTTTCGGCAAACTAGATAGAGGAGAGCCGCGGCTTCGCCAAACAAAATCGCAGCGGGCGCCCTGTCGATGAGCGTGAAGAATGACCGTTGCGCCACCAAGTCCGCCGGGCTTTCGCCCTGATCGCACAACGGCCATCTCCAATCAGTAGATTTTGTAGGGTAGACGCGGCGAAAGACCAGCCCGTAGCGAGGTAACAATTGCTTTGAGGGGCGATGCACGAAACCGAGTATCAAAAATGCAACAACCGCCGTTCGAGGCCAAGCACGCCAAAAGGCGGCCGCGGCATCGAACGGCGGTGTGCAGGTCGCGCCATTCATACGGCGTCGTTACCAGGTCCCCTCTGGACCGCTGGCAGTAAAGAAGCAGAAAACATGCCAGTTGAAAAGATGCTGTTTAAGCACGGCGTTTGTGACGAACAGAACAAACAGCCGAGCTCAGTTTGGCGCAATTTTAGGCTCGGCGTGAGCTTTCGCCTGCAATTTGAGCAGATTTCACTTTATGAGGCCGATGCGCAAAGCCTTGGCAACGGCCTGCGTGCGATTGACCGTGTCGAGCTTCTTTGTCGCGCGGTTGAGGTAGTGATTGACCGTGTGCTCCGACAGTCCCAGGATATCGGCGATTTCCACGCTCGTCTTGCCCGCTGCCGTCCAGTTCAGACAGTCGATCTCGCGGTCGGTCAGGGCTTCGACCACCCGGTTGTCGAGAGTCCGGATTTCCGCCAGGCGATCAAAAACGTGGCTCGAGAGGTAGTGCAGTTCGCGCATCTCCTCGGGGGTGAAGGGCTGCCGGTCTCCGGAGAACGACACGGCACCACGGCTGCCCGAGGGGTCATGCGTCGGGAAATAGGCACAGCGCATCATGCGAAAGCGCTCGAACAGAGCGGACACGATACCTGCCTTGCCGTCCGGACGGTCCAGCTTGGCCTTGGACAGGTCGTTGGAGAAGGGAACCGTCGAGCCTCGCAGCCGGCGCATGACCGGGCTGTGGATCAGCAAGCCTTCGTGATCGTAGGCGGAGAGAAGCTCTACCGGCCAGTTGGTAATGACGGTGTTACTTTGCAGATCGCGTGTCGTTGTCGACGGCAGGTTGAAAACCATGAAGGCACGCGCCTGATACGCCTCCGTCACTCTTTTCATGAAACGGAAAATGTCGAACTGGGTGTTCAATCCGGCGAGCTCACTTACGTAGACGTCTACGGAAGCAACAGAGTGTGAGGCGTTCATCGATGCATTCAACTTCAGAATTTCGGGACTTCGACTTGCAACACCTCTCCACGCAGCCTTGGATGCGCGCGGACGACGTGTGCTAATTGGACATACACCCCAAGACAGGGGATTGACAGGGCGCAATTGTGACGATTCGTCAGAAAATCACAATACTGTGAGATGAATACCCGCAATTAGTGTTAAGGGCGCGGTCCAAGGCCGATCCGGATGCCGGTCGAAATCCGGTTTGCCGTCTGCCGGATCGGCTCGGCCCATTCCTCGAGCCGTTCCATGGTCAGCCGATAGGCTGGCCCTGTGACCGAGATCCCGCCGACAAAGGAGAGATTTTCGGAGGAGATCGGCGCGGCGACGCAGCGGATGCCAACTTCATGCTCCTCGCGATCGAACGCCACGCCGTTTCGGCGGATCTCACCGATCTCGGCAAGCAGCGTTTCGTGGGTGTGAGTGGCAGGCGTGAAGCGCTGAAAGGTCACTTCCGTCAGGAGTGCATCAATGCGGTCATCGGGCAGCAGCGACAGCGCAGCCTTTCCGACGCCGGTGCAATAGATCGGCGAGGCATTGCCGATCTGCGAATACATGCGAACCGGCTGCCGACCTTCGACCTTGTCGAGATAGATGACCGATGCGCCCCTGATCACGCCGAGATGGACGGTTTCGCCTGTCAGATCCTGCAGTTCGCGCAGATACCGCTCGGCGACGAGGCGCAGTTCGTTGCGCGCCCAGCTTCGCGACGCAAGCTCCAGCAATCGCAGGCCCGTGGAATAGCGCCCATCGGCGTCAAGTTCGAGCAGGCCCTCCTCAACGAGGTGAACGAGTTGACGATGCAGCGTTCCGCGCGGCTGGCCGCTTGCCGCGGCAATATCGGTAAATCGCAGGGGACCATCAGCGTAGGCGACCATGTCCAGGAGAACCATGAGCTTGCCGAGCGTTCCCGTCTCGCGACGCTCCCTCGTCTCATTATTCAATGTGGCCATGATCGCGCGCCCGGATACCTTGACAGAGTGGGTAGCGTAATCCGATAATTCCACATAGTCAAATAAGGTTCCAAATAATGGAACAATCGGCGGAGGAACATGCATGGCAGAACTTCGGACCCAGTTTCCGGAATTCAGGGACCGGAGCGTGCTCATCTCGGGCGGCGGCTCGGGCATCGGTGCTTCAATTGTTGAAGGCTTTGCCAAACAGGGCGCGAAAGTCTCTTTCATCGACATTGCTGAAGACGAAAGCCGCGACCTCGCTCAACGCCTGTCACGCGACAGCCTGCATCCCGTCCGCTTTCACAAGACCGATCTGCGCGACATCGGCGCGATCCGGCAGACCGTCGAGGAGGTCGCAGCCCATTCCGGCCCGATCAGCGTGCTCGTCAACAATGCGGCCCGAGACGATCGCCACGAGTTCGAGACGGTGACGGAGGAATACTGGGACAATAACCAGGCGACCAACCTCAGACATGTCTTCTTCATGTCGCAGGCCGTAGCACCGCACATGCGGGCGGCGGGCGGCGGCGCCATCATCAACATGTCGTCGATCGCCTTCCTGCTCAACATGCCTGACTTTCCGGCCTACTCGACCGCCAAGGCAGGGGTTATTGGGCTGACGAAGAGCCTCGCAGGGAAGCTTGGCAGCGACAACATCCGGGTGAACTGCATCCTTCCCGGGATGATCGTGACCGATCGCCAGATGAAGCTCTGGCTGACCGAAGACGGCATTGCCCGCACGGTCGAGCGCCAGTGCATCAAAAAAGTTCTGCACGCCGATGCTATTGTCGGGCCGTGCCTGTTTCTAGCATCCGACTGCGCCTCCGCCGTGAGCGCGCAGTCCCTTATTGTCGATGGAGGCATTTTCTGATGGCAAATCCCGCTTATATCGCGGTCGATTGGGGCACGAGCAGCTTCAGGCTGTGGCTGATCGGCGCCGACGGCAGCATTCTCGGTGAGAGCCGCAGCGGCGAAGGAATGACGACAGCTGCCAAGACCGGCTTTGAAACCGTGCTTGCCGCACATCTGGCGAAGGTCGAAGCCCCCGCCGACCTACCCGTGATCGTCTGCGGCATGGCAGGCGCGAAGCAGGGATGGGTCGAGGCGGGCTATGTCGATGTGCCGACGCCGCTCTCGGCCATCCTGAGCAAAGCCGTTTCCGTGCCCGGCCAGAGCCGCGACATCCGGATTCTTCCGGGGTTGGCGCAACGCGACAAGGCGACGCCTGACGTCATGCGCGGAGAGGAAACGCAACTCCTCGGCGCTCTTGGCACGGCAAGCGCTGGCGCGCAGGCAGTGTGCATGCCCGGCACGCACTCGAAGTGGGTGCATGTTCGCGACAGCAACGTCACCGGCTTCTCGAGCTTCATGACGGGTGAGCTTTTCGATGCGATCAGCAAGCATACGATCCTGTCGCACGCCGTTGCCGGCGCCGAGGATCAGCCCGCCGACACTGCCGCTTTCGAAGCTGCCGTCAGGGCCGCGTTCGAGCGTCCGGCCATGGCCACCAACCTGTTCTTCACGGCCCGTTCCGGCCAGCTGCTGCACCGACTTGGCGCCGCGGGCGCACAGGCGAAGATCTCGGGCACGCTGATCGGCCTTGAGATCGCCGGAGCGCTCTCCGCAGCGGATGCCAAGGTCGATATCAGCCTCGTTGCATCCGGCAGGCTGCAGGGCCTTTATGAAACGGCCTTCCAGACACTATCTTTGCCCTACACCACCATCGACGCCGACGCCGCGGTACGCCAGGGGCTCGCGGCAGCCGCCAAAGCCATCTGGCCGAACTGAGAAAGCAACAGCAATGAACCGTATCCCCTTCCCCGCCATGAAACGCCCGCTGATCGCCATTCTGCGCGGCATCAAGCCTGCGGAAACAGAAGCCGTCGTCGGCGCGCTGATCGAAAACGGCCTTACCGCCATCGAGATCCCGCTGAACTCGCCGGAGCCGTTCAAGTCCATCGAGATCGCCGCGAAGATGGCGCCCGCCGATTGCCTGATCGGCGCGGGCACCGTGCTCACGACCGAAGCAGTGGACAGCCTGCATGCGGCCGGCGGCAAGCTTCTGGTGACGCCGAACGTCGAGCCCGATGTCATCATCCGCGCCCGCGAGTATGGCATGGTCACCATGCCCGGCGTCTTCACGCCGACGGAAGCTCTGGCGGCAGCACGTGCCGGCGCGACGGGGCTGAAGTTCTTCCCCGCCAGCGTGCTCGGTCCTTCGGGCATCAATGCGATCCGCGCCATCCTGCCGCCGGAGCTCGTCATTGCCGCGGTTGGTGGCGTCTCCGACAAGAACTTCGCGGATTATACGAAGGCCGGCATCATGGCATTCGGCCTCGGAACCAGCATCTACAAGCCCGGAATGACTGCCGCAGAGGTTGCCGAGCGTGCCAAGGCGACCATCTACGCTTACGACGCAGCGGTAGGAGCTTGAGCGGATGACTGACATTCATGAGTTCGGAGGCACGACACTTTGCAGCACCAATTCGGTGCTTGGCGAAGGGCCGACCTACGATCCCGATACCAATACGGTGTGGTGGTTCAACATTCTCGGCAAGGAGCTGCACGAACTGCGGCTTTCGACCAAGGAGAAGAAGGTTCACCCCCTGCCGATGATGGCAAGCGTGCTTGCCCGTATCGACGCCGGCCGGCAGTTGCTGGCGACCGAACAGGGGCTTTTCGTCCGCGACACCGAGACCGGCAACCTGACCTTCCATGCCGCGCTCGAAAACGACAAGCCGGAGAACCGCTCGAACGACGGCCGCACGCATCCCTCGGGCGCGCTGTGGATCGGCACGATGAGCAAGCGCGCGGAAACCCACGCGGGCGCGATCTATCATGTTGCGCGCGGCAAGGTGACGAAGATCTTCGACGCCATCAGCATCCCCAACTCCATCTGCTTCTCGCCTGACGGCACGATCGGCTACTTCACCGACACCCGGATCAGCAAGCTGATGCGGGTCATGGTCGATCCGGAGACCGGCCTTCCGACCGGCGAGCCGATCGTTCTCGTCGACACCATGGAAGAGCCGGGTGGCATCGACGGCTCCGTTGTCGATGCCGACGGCTACATCTGGAACGCGCGCTGGGGTGCCGGAACAGTCGACCGCTACAGCCCGGACGGACTTCGGATCGCGCGCTACAAGGTGCCGGCAGCGCAGCCGTCCTGCCCGGCCTTCATTGGCGCGGACGCGGATGGCCTTGCGGTCACGACAGCCTGGGAAGGTCTGGATGAAGCAGCGCGCGCCATGCAACCGGATGCGGGCGCGCTGCTCGAGCTCGGCATTGCGGTAAGAGGCCGGTTCGACCCGGCCTATATTCTCTAATCGTCACGCAGTCGGCTTCTTGAAAGGCGCCCAGGTGGGCGCCTTTTTCGTTGCCAGCTGGAGCGGTAGCGCGCGGGAAGCACGGAAAAAGTTCCCTCAATACTATCAATTTTTCGATGTGTTTTTATCGGAACCAATAGCCAAGCCATTCATTTCAACTGGGAACCGGCCGGGTAGATACACCAACGAACAAGGTGAGCCAGGCTAGAGATCACTCGAAGGAATACAAAGGTAGGTTCGATATGACACGCAAACTTTTGACGACTGTTGCCGCCGGCGCCCTGTTTGCAGCGGCGTTCGCACCCACGGCTTTTTCCCAGAGCGCGACCCAGCCTGCAACGCCTGGCGCACCTGCTACCCAGGCAGCCCCGGCTGATCCGGCTGCACCGCCGAAGGTTCCGGATGCAACTGCACCGAGCGGTGATGCGGCCCAGGCTCCTGCACCAGCGACCACCGTCGACACGGCCCAGGCTGGCGGCGACACGTACCTGACGGAGCAGTCTGCCGATCAGGTCAGCGCCAACACCTATATCGGCCAGTCGGTCTATAACGGCCAGAACGAAAGCATCGGTAGCGTGAACGACCTGATCATGAAGAAGGATGGCGGCCTCGTCGCTGCGGTGATCGGCGTCGGTGGTTTCCTTGGTATCGGCGAGAAGAACGTCGCAGTGCCTATGGAAAAGGTCACGGTCGCCCAGAACACGCAGGACGGTAGCGTCAAGCTGACGACATCCGAAACGGCCGAGTCACTGAAGGCCGCGCCTGAGTTCAAGACGCTGAAGATGCTGTCGGCTGAAAAGGCCCCGGCTCCGGGCGCCATGGATACCACGGCAACCGGCTCGACCAACAACTAGAATACTGCGCAGTGAGTACAGCGTAACCGGTGGCGCCCCTCAGGGGCGCCATTGGCGTTTATGCACTCACGCGTTCGCTTGAATCGTAATAGTTCTCGTGGAGATAGCGCAGCGTCGCGATGCTGTCGGCCGGCTTGCCGAAATGGTAGCCCTGCCCCATTCCGCAACCAAGCGCACGCAGCTTGGTGGCCTCCGCATAGTCTTCAATACCTTCGGCAACGACTTCCAGATCAAGCCCCTCGCACATGGTGAGGATCGCCTTGATGATATGCTCTGACGCGCGATCCGAGTTGATGCGGGAAACAAAGGCGCGATCGATCTTGATCTTGTCGAACATGAAGTCGCGCAGGCGTCCGAGGCTCGATTGACCGGTCCCGAAATCGTCGAGGGAAATTCGAACACCGGCCTGCCGAAGATCGGCGATAATCCGGTTTGCGGTATCGGCAGAGCCCATGACCGCGGTTTCGGTGATTTCCAGTTCCAGCCGGTGCGGGTCGAAACCGACACGTCCGAGGATCGACAGCACGCTGCTGCTGGTGCCGGGGTCCATCAACTGGGCGGAAGACAGGTTGAACGACAGGAAGAGTTCACGGGGCCATGAGAGTGCGGCTTCCGCCGCCTTTCGCAACAGAGCCTCCGACAGGGCGTCGATGAAGCCGCGTTCCTCCGCCAACGGAACGAAGACGCCCGGCGATACGAAGCCGAGATCGGGATCGTTCCAGCGCGCCAGAGCCTCGAAGCCGACGACCTGGCTGTTGGCCAGCGAAACGATCGGCTGGAAATGCACGTCGATGGCGTCGGAAATGATCGCGTTTCTCAAGGCCTGCTCGAGCTGCGTGGCCCGCTTCATTTCCTGGGCGATCTCGCGCGAATAGACGGTGATCTGACCGCGGCCGCGGCGTTTCGAGCGATAAAGCGCGGTTTCGGCACTCTTCAGGAGTTCGTCGAATTCCTCCCCCGCGAAGGGATAGATGGCAAAGCCGAAGGATGCCGAAAGGCGGACGTTGCGATCGCCGAGATCGTAGGGTGCCGACAGCACTTCGCGGATCATCTGGCCGAATTTCTCGGCGCCGGCCCGCTCGAACACCAGTGGCAGGACAAAGGCGAACTCGTCGCCATCGTGACGCGTCACAAGCGCGCCGTCAGGGATACAGGCCTTCAGCCGGTGCGCAACCTGGCAGAGGATTTCGTCGCCCGCCGACGATCCGAAGAGATCGTTGATCGGCTTGAAGGAATCGAGGTTGGCAATGCAGATCGTAAAGGGAGCGGGATCACTGGCGCGTTCGGCCGATATCTGCGCAACGCGGTCGCGCATGCGGTACCGGTTGCCGAGCCCAGTCAACGGATCCGTATAGGCCATCGTCTGAAGCTCGTTCTGGCTTACGGGCACCAATGGCATATCCGCCAACATCATTACTCAGACCCAGCACTGTCCCAAATCGTTTGCAGGATGGCCGCCAAGTCTTAAAAATTAGATATTGAGAAGGCCCTGAAACAAGGGGGCATAATCCCAAGATTTGGGGAGTTGACGGCCTTTCGGCTATCGCTGCGCGCGCAGGCCCTCGGTGCCCAGATGCTTCTGGAAAACCGTTTCCAGGATATCGGGGCTGACGGGCTTCATGATCACGTCGTCCATGCCTGCCTTCACGCATTCCGCACGGTCGCGCTCGAAGGCCTGCGTCAGCACGCCGATGATCGGCGTATGAAGGCCGGTGTCGCCTTCGACCTGACGGATCAGGCGAGCTGCTTCAAAGCCGTTGAAGCCTGGAAGCGAGATATCCATCAGGACGATCTTCGGCTTGTGCTCCGTCCAGAGCCGCACGGCCTCGTCGCCGCTGGCGGCAATCAGATAGCGGTAGCCCAGACCTTCGAGGATCTGGGAGAAGACGATCTGATTGATGTCGTTGTCTTCGGCGACGAGCACGTCGAGCGAGCCATCATCCTCCGACGTCGAGATCTCCCAGGTCGTATCGATGTTGCCGACCATGCCGCTGCGGTTGCTGCGGTTGAAATGTCGGGCGACAAGGAAGGTCAGCTCGTTGGCAAGCTGGAAACCGTCCATCACGAGGGAGGGAATGCCGTATTGCTCTGCGAGCTCAAGGCAGCGCATGCCCATCTGGTTGTCGACGATCAACAGGTCGAGCGACAGGCCGGCGGAACTCGCGATTTCCAGGAACTGCTCCTGCTCTTCCTCGCGACGCACCGAGCATGCCTCGAAGCCATACTTCGCCAGTGCTCTCAGGGCGGAGGTTTCGGCAGCGATGTCGCCTGTCACGACGAGGATCTTCCGGCCGGAGAAGTTCTCCGGGACGATCGCTTCCATCGCCGCCGGCTCGCGCCGTTCGCCGTTGCCGGTCATCGGAACGTAGGCACGGCGATAGGAATTACGGCTTGACGTGGTGATGGCTGAGGCCAGCTCGAATTCGTCGAGATCCGCGCCATCGCGCGGCAGGTCCTGCATCGTCGAAACGAGAAAATAACGGCCGGGCTTGCCGATGCGCTGCTTACGGCTGACGATATCGCGCTCCGCACCGCCGCGCGAGATTTGGCGCTGCCGCGAGATCGACATCTCGCCGGTTTCCAGCACATGCCGATCGCTTTCCTCGAAGCGCTCCGCAATTTCTGGCGAAAACAGGTCGGCACTCTTGCGACCGAGGACCTCGTCGACGGTGGTCTGATACTTCTCGCAGAACGCGATATTGACCGCGACGTAGTTCAGGTTCCGATCCTTGACGAAGAGCGGGAACGGCAGATTATCGAGAATGTCTTCCGTCAACTGAACCCGTTCGAGATCCAGGCGCCACTGCTCCTCGCGCTTCTTGTCCTCTGAGATGTCGGAGATAACGCAAACGCCATAGCCGCTGGGCAGACGTCGCTTCTGGAAGCGGATCCAGCAATCGTCGCCGTGGCGCTCGACCGCCTCGAAGCGCTCGCGCCAGTGCGACGCGATCTTCTGGGAGAGCCAGTCCTCGCGGCCAACGGCTGCCTGCTTTCCGGCTGAATTCGTTCTGATCCCGGTGTCGTAGATGGCGCTGAGGAAATCGCGCAGACGCGTTCCTGGGCTCAGCATCTCCGCGGAAATCGGGAAGAAATCGAGGACCTGACGGCTGGCGAAGATCAGATGATCGGTCTTGTCGTAGACCACGAAAGCAGAGGCGAGGCTGTCGCACACCGCATCAAACAGCGCAGTCTGCAGGCTGTTGTCAGCCGGCAAATCGCCATTCAAAGATGACGTGTCCGCTTTTTCGAAGCCGGCACTCATGCTCACGCGTCCCAACTGTGTCCGATTGAAATGCATTCTCGGAGGTACAGATCAAAATGGCAGTTTTGTCTTAAAGCGCGCTTAACGTTAAGCAGCTGGCGACAGCGAGCGGGACAAGCCTTGGCGGGAGCGCTTTCCCGCTTCCCAGGAGCCGGCGAATCCGCGAAAATAGCAACATGGCCATTCGACAGCTCTCCGAGACACTCATCAACCAGATCGCAGCCGGCGAAGTCATCGAGCGCCCGGCAAGCGCCGCCAAGGAATTGATCGAGAACGCGCTCGATGCCGGGGCGACCCGTATCGAGATCGCGACGGCAGGCGGCGGCAAGGCGCTGTTGCGCGTGTCGGACAACGGATCGGGCATGGACGCCGCGGACCTCGAGCTTGCCGTCCGGCGGCACTGCACGTCGAAGATCTCGACCACGCTCGATGACATCCGCACGCTCGGCTTCCGCGGGGAAGCGCTGCCCTCGATCGGCTCGGTCGCCCGGCTGAGCATTTCCAGCCGCCGCCGCGATGGCGTCGACGGTCATGAGATCGCGATGGCGGGCGGCAAGCTGCTGCATCTGCGTCCCTCCGCATCCAATCCGGGTACGATCGTCGAAGTCCGGGACCTTTTCTTCGCCACGCCGGCGCGCCTGAAATTCCTGAAGACGGAGAAGGCCGAGGCAGCCGCGATCACCGAGACCGTCAAGCGCATGGCAATCGCCTTCCCGGGTGTGCGCTTCGTGCTGTCGGGGTCTGACCGCTCCACCCTGGAACTGCCTGCTACCGGGGACGACCACCTGGCACGGATTGCGCAGGTTCTCGGCAAGGAGTTCCGGGAGAACGCAATCGAGATCAATGCAGAGCGCGAGGAAATCTCGCTGACCGGCTTTGCAGGGGTGCCGACGTTCAATCGCGGAAACTCGGCGCATCAATATGCTTTCGTCAACGGCCGGCCGGTGCAGGACAAGCTTATCCTTTCGGCAATCCGCGGCGCCTATGCGGAAACCATTCCATCCGGACGATACGCGGTCGCCGTTCTGTCGATCGAGCTCGATCCGGCGCTTGTCGACGTCAACGTGCATCCGGCGAAGTCCGATGTGCGGTTCCGCGACCCGCACCTGGTCCGCGGCCTGATCGTCGGGGCTATTCGCGAGGCACTTGCCCGCGACGGCAGCCGTGCCGCGACCACGGGAGCGGAAGGGATGCTGCGCTCATTCCGGCCGGGTTTCCAACCACAGGCGCCGCAGCCACAGCAGCCGTGGTCTGCGGAACGGTCGCCCTCGCGCCCCTACGATTTTCCCGCTCAGAGCGCTTTTCGTGAACGCCCGCAATCGTCGTTCGACGGGCTGGTGATGCCGACGGCACGTGCGGAAACCACGACATCGTCCTGGTCGCCGCCACCGGCTGCGGAGGCGGAAGCGCCGGCGCGCTATCCGCTCGGTGCGGCGCGCGCGCAGATCCATGAGAACTACATCGTTGCGCAGACCGACGACGGCCTTGTCATCGTCGATCAGCATGCGGCCCACGAGCGACTGGTGTTCGAGGCGCTGCGTAAGGCGCTGCACTCCAAGCGCCTGGCGTCCCAGGTTCTGCTCATTCCCGAGATCGTGGATCTTCCCGAGGAGGATTGCGACCGGCTGATGCAGTTTGCCGCCGAACTCGGCGAGCTTGGCCTGGCGATCGAGCGCTTCGGCCCCGGCGCGATCGCCGTTCGCGAGACGCCGGCGCTGTTGGGGGAAGTCGATGCCTCCGGGCTCGTTCGGCAGCTGGCCGATGAGGTGGCGGAATGGGACACGGCCTCCGGTCTCTCGGCCAAGCTGGAATATGTCGCGGCGACGATGGCTTGCCACGGATCGGTGCGTTCCGGCCGGCGGATGCGGCCGGAAGAAATGAATGCGCTTCTTCGTCAAATGGAAGTGACGCCCGGCTCCGGCCAGTGCAATCACGGACGCCCGACCTATATCGAATTGAAGCTTTCCGATATCGAGCGGCTGTTCGGCAGAAGCTGAAAAAGCTGGCAATGGCCGCTGCCGCGGGTTATGGCAGGGAAATGACAGCCTGCAAGGAATGGAGCGCATGAATTTGTTTGAGGGACATGGAAACCGCGAGGCGCAGATCCGCTACCTGGATGCGGATTTCCAGATCCTGTCGCCCGGCTCCTATGTCGTTTGCGCCATCACCGGAAAGCAGATCCCTCTCGACGAATTGCGCTACTGGAGCGTTGCGCGGCAGGAGCCCTATGCCGATGCCGTGGCCTCGCTCGAGGCCGACAAGCGCGCCGGCGTTTTGCCGAACCAGAAGCGTTAAGGCTTAAGCTGCGGACTTCTCTTTCATCCGCCGCTCGCGACATGCATCGATGGCGCGGGTGATGATCAGGTCCGGCGCAAGATGATCCTCGAACGCCATCTCGACTTCGATCACCACGCAACGCTCGGCGAGTTGTTTCGCCTTGCCATTGTGACCGGCCAGGCGGACGAAATCCTTTGACGTCGTGACGATCTTCAAGCCATCGCGTTCCGCGGTTGACAGGATATCGTCAACCTCGTCTTCCGTCAGATGCTCGTGATCGCCGAAAGACCGGCGGGCGGCGATCTCGCAGCCGATCGACTCTACCGTTCGAAAGAACTTTGCAGGATCGGCGATGCCGGCAAAGGCCAGCACGCGCTGGCCCGCAAGCTCGTTGCCGGTAGCAACCTTGATAGACGCGGTGAAATAGGGCTTTGCCGCGCGGGCGGCGATACGGACGATCTTGTCGGCCGCCGTTCCCGCCCCGACTTTCAGCAAGGCGGTCGCATAACGCAGCTGCTGGCGGATCGGCGCGCGCACCGGCCCGCCGGGAACGATGTGGCCATTACCCAGGCCGCGCGTCGCATCGATGACGAGCAACGCATAGTCGATCGCAAGTCGCGCGCTTTGGAAGCCGTCATCCATGATGATCAGGTCAGCGCCTTCCTTGACGAGGCGCCTGGCGCCGTCGACACGGCGCCGGGAGATCACCGTTAAAGCCTCGCGGGCGAGCAGCAACGGCTCGTCACCGACAGCAACCGCGCGGTGGTGCTCGGGATCAACAACCGTCGTGACGTCGAGCGAGCCGCCATAGCCACGGCTGAGAAAGCCGGGCTTCAGCCCCCTCGCCTTCGCGGCCCGGGCGATCGTCAGGGCTGTCGGCGTCTTGCCGGCACCGCCCACGGTAAAATTGCCGATGCAGATGACCGGAACCGGGACGGATGCACGCTTGGCATGCGCCATGCGATAACCGGCAATACGTCCATAGAGGAATGAAACAGGGGAGAGCGTCCAGGCGCGCCAATCAGCCTTCGTCCACCAGAAAGGCGGCGCTTCCGATACCATTCTTGCCGTCCTGCCTTTTGCACCGCGGGCTTGACGCCGACGGCTCTTTTCCTCAACCCCGCGAAAAGAGAAGGCAATTTTCAAGAAAATGCAAGCCTTCGGTCGATCAGGCGAGCTGCAGGTCCGGCAACAGACCTTCCAGCTCGGTGATATCATTCAGGCAATAGTCGGAGGCGGCAGCCAGGGATTCGCGCGAGCCGGTACCGGTCAGAACCGCGACCGTCACGCCTGCCTTGGCGTTGCGGCCCATATGCAGATCGTGATTGTTGTCGCCCACGACGGCGACCTCCGACGGTTGCAGGCCGGTGGCCGCACAAAATCCGAGCACCATGCCGGCTTCGGGCTTCGACCCGAAACCGCTGTCGTAGCCGGCGATGTAATCCACGTATTGTGAGAAGCCGAAACGCGCGGCCGTCTGGCGGATAGATCGCTCGTTGTCACTGGAGGCGACGCCAAGACGGAATCCGCGTGCATGCAGGCGAGAAAAGAAGGCCGACAGGTCCGTCACCGGAACGGAAAAATCGGCGGCGTGCGCAAACAGATCGTCGAGGCGAACAGTCAGATCGGACACGTCGAGCGACGATCCGGCCGCTACCAGGCCTTCTGCGATCTGGCGGGTGTTGCCGGCGGCGAGAAGGCTGTCCGGAACGATATGGCCGGTCACCGGATCCATTCCGCAGGCGGAAAGCAGCCGATCGGCCAGGGCCACGTCGCCTTCGGAGGCGATGCGGGCGAGCTCCCGGTTTACCGGCAGCCAGCTCTCATCGTAGTCCAGAAGCGTTCCGTCCTTGTCGAACAGGATACCCTTGATCGCGTCCATGGAATCCCTCAGCGCTGCGCGGCCGTCTTCGGCAGCAATCGCGCCTTCACCGTCAGCGGGTTGATATAAGGTTCAAGGCCCTTCAGCGTCGCCGTCAGCGCCCCACGCATTTCTTGCACGGCAACGACGCCCGCCTCGATCATTTTGCGCCGTGCGTCGTCGTTGGTCAGCAAATAGTGAACGCCCTTGGCCAGCATCTCGGTGTCGCGCACCATGCGCGCGCTGCCACGGCGGGCGAGCCTCTGATAGGCTTCCCTGAAATTCTGGACATTGCTTCCGGAGAGGACCGCGCAGCCGAGCATCGCCGGCTCAAGCGGGTTCTGACCGCCTTCGGCAAACAGCGAACGGCCAACGAAGGCCACCTCGGTCAAACGCAGATAAAGCCCCATCTCGCCGATCGTGTCGCCAAGGAAGACGTCGACGTCGGGCGAGAGAACGTCGTCACGGGTACGGCGCGCGACCTTCAGGCCCTGCTTGACGAGTTCTGCTTCAATGGCATCCGAACGATCCGGATGGCGCGGAACGATGATGGTCAGCTGGCCATCCCGCTCCTTGAGGGTGCGGTGAACGATGCCGGCGGCTTTTTCCTCGCCGTCGAATGTCGAGATCGCCGCCCAGGTCCGGCGATCGCCGATCTGCTTCTTGTAGCGGGCAAAGACAGCCGCGTCATAGGAAGGAGCGTCGGTGTCGACCTTCAGATTGCCGGACATGATGACCTGGCGCGCGCCGAGATCGCGAAAACGCTCCGCATCGACATCCGACTGGGCGATGACAAGGGCGAGGTTTTCGAACAGGGCATCGGCCAAAGAGGGACGACGGCTCCAGCGAGCGAAGGAGCGATCCGACATGCGCGCATTGACCAGTATCTGCGGAATGCGACGCCGGCCAAGCTCCATGATCGTCGCCGGCCAGATCTCGGATTCAGCGATCAGGGCGCAGTCCGGTTGCCAGTAATCGAGAAAACGGCTGACGGCGGGCTTCAGATCGAGCGGCACATATTGATGGATGGCCTCGTTGCCGACGCGCTCTGCAGCGAGCTTCGCCGAGGTGACGGTGCCGGTCGTGAGGATGACGTGAATATCGCGGCGGCGGATCTCACGGATCAACGGAATGACCGCGTTCATCTCGCCGACGCTTGCGGCATGAAACCAGATCAGCGGACCGGCAGGCCGGTCCGCGCTTGCATAGCCGGAGCGTTCCAGCCGGCGCGCGCGATCTTCCTTGCCCTTCGCGGCCCGGTAGGTCAGATACCCACCGACGAAAGGCGTCATCAGCGTGCCGGCTGCCTGATAGGCGCCTAGCGCGAGCCGCGCCATGCGGCCGCTCATATGATCTGCCCCCGATCAATTACGATCGTCATTAACCCATTCCCAATTCTTGTTGCGGCCGGAAATGACCGATCACTTTGTTCAGAATGCGTCAGCAGCCGGCAGAGCGGCCGAGAGGAGCGCGCGGCGCTTCACAATTAGTTGCCGGACTTGTTTTCGGGATCCAAAAGGCGGTGCATGTGTACAATGAAATAACGCATGTGCGCATTGTCGACAGTCGACTGCGCCTTACCCTTCCACGCGGTCAACGCAGTGGCATAATCCGGAAAAATACCGACGATATCCAGATCCTTGAGGTCACGGAACTGAACGTCATCAAGACTTTCCAGTTCGCCGCCGAATACAAGGTGCAAAAGTTGTTTCTTTTCGCTGGAGTTCGTCATTTTCGTCACTTTCTTTTTCTGCTCCTCCGCCGTTTCATCTGAGGGATTTTGACGGAAACGTCAACTGCCTCATCGACGCACGGCGCGGGTTATCAGGTCGTTCAATTCAGGGTGCGATGCCGCGCAGAGTTCGTCGTGGCTAACACGCGGCCTGTTGTAGATTACATCACGGCCGGCGAGATCGACGAGCCGCCCGCCTGCCCGCTCCAGGATCAGGTCGGCGGCCGCCAGGTCCCAGTCGTGGGAGTTGCGCTTCACGAAGGTTCCATCGATACGACCGTCCGCGACCATGGCGATGCGGTAGGCCAGTGACGGCACATGCTTGACGCGCTCGATCCGGGTTCTGAGCTCATCCGGAAAGCCGGCGAGCACATCTTCGGCGATGGCGAAACGCGAAGTGCCCTGCTGCGGGGCGGCGACTGTGATCACCTCGCCGTTCTTGCGCGCCACGCCTGAGGCCGTTGCTTCATAGAGTTCATCAAGCGCGGGTGCGTAGAGCACGCCGGCAACCGGCCGGCCGTCATGAACCACGGCGACGCTGACGCACCAGAGGTTCAATCCGCCAATGAAGGCGCGGGTGCCGTCGATGGGATCGATGATGAACAAGGTTGAGCGCGACAGGCGCTGCGCGTCATCGTCAGTCTCTTCCGACAGCCAACTATAATCAGGCCTGGCAGCCCGCAGAACGGCTTCCAGCGTTTCATTGGCAGCAAAGTCCGCGGCACTGACGGGCGAACGGCCCTCGTTCTTCCACCAGACCTCAGGCGCCTGATTGAAGTAACCAAGAGCAACCTTGCCAGCCTGTTTCGCCGCATCGACGATCAGATGCAAATCGTCCTGCCAGCGGGCTGCACTCGCTTCGCTCATATCCGTCAATCCAATCCGTCAGCGCCCGGCCAGCGTCATTCCTTCAATCGCGAGCGTCGGGGCTGCGACGCCATACTTGCGGTCGATATCGTTTGCGGGCGTCACGCGCATGAACATGTCTTTCAGGTTCGATGCGATCGTCACTTCGGAGACAGGGTAGGTCAACTCACCGTTCTCGATCCAGAAGCCGGTGGCGCCGCGGCTGTACTCGCCGGTGATCATGTTGACGCCCTGGCCGATGAGTTCGGTGATATAGAAGCCGTTGCCGACGCCGCGGATCAGATCCTCGGGCGAGATATCGCCGGGTTCCAGCGCGAGATTGGTCGAAGCAGGCGTGACCGAGGTTCCGCCACGAACGCCGCGGCCGTTGGTCTCCATGCCGATCTCGCGGCCTGTCGACGTCGACAGGAACCAGTGCTTGAGGACACCATCCTCGATCATGACAAGCCGTTCGCCGGAAATGCCTTCGCCGTCAAACGGGCGAGACGACGGACCGCGGACGATCAACGGATCATCGGTGATCGACAGTCCCGCCTTGAGGACCTGCTGGCCCATCTTGTCGCGCAGGAAGCTCGTCTTGCGCGCGACGGCGGCACCGTTGATCGCGCCGGCGATATGGCCAACGAAACCACGGGCAACGCGTGGATCGAAGACAACGGTTACGTCCTTGCCTGTCGGAACCTGGCGCGGATTGATGCGCTTGATCGTTCTCTCGCCTGCCCGGCGACCGATCTCCGAGGGGTCATCGAGATCGGCGAAATAGATGCGGCTGTCGTAATCGTAGTCGCGTTCCATGCCGGTGCCTTCGCCGGCAATGACGCTGACGGAGCGGCCAAAGCGCGACCCCATGTAGCTGCCTTCGAAGCCGTGCGACGTAACCAGAACCAACCCGCCCATTCCCGACGATGCACCGGCACCGGAGGAATTCGTGACACCCTTGACCGCGAGTGCTGCCGCCTCGGCGGCCAGAGCCGCCTCGCGGAGCTGTTCGGAGGAAACCTCCGTGGTGTCGAGCAGCTGCAGGTCCGGGTAGGATTTCGCGAGCTTGTCTTCGTCCGCTAGGCAGGCGAACGGATCTTCGGGCGAAACCTTCGCCATGGCGACCGCGCGCTCGGCAAGTGCTGCGAGATCGAAGCCGGGATTTGCGGAAACGCTGGCGACGCGCTTGCCGACAAAAACGCGCAGCGCGAAATCGTCGCTTTCGGAGGACTCGGTGCCCTCAACCTTGCCAAGACGAACACTGACGGACTGTGAGCGGGAACGCACCACCACCGCATCGGCGGCATCAGCTCCGGCCTTCCTGGCCAGGTCGATCAATTGGCTTGCGCGGGAAAGAAGCGTCGAGGAGTCGATTTCAGAAGACATGATTTGGCCTTTCCTTCGCGTTCCATTTATTGTGCGGTACAAAAAGCATCAAGGCCGACAGCGCCGATTCTTTTTCCCTCCTCAGTACATGCCCTTACGGAAGCCCGCATCATGTCCGAACCCAACGCGCTCTTTTCCGAAACGATCCTGCTGCTTGGCGGCGCCGTCGTTTCCGCGCCGATCTTCAAACGGCTCGGATTGGGCACCGTTCTCGGCTACCTTGCGGCCGGCGTCGTGATCGGCCCGATCTTTCACGGGCTTACCGACGGCGACCAGATTCTTGCCGTTGCCGAGCTCGGCGTCGTCTTCCTGCTCTTCATCATCGGCCTGGAACTGAAGCCGAGCCGATTGTGGCAGATGCGGCGGGACATCTTCGGGCTTGGTACGGCACAGGTGCTGCTGACCGGCGCCCTGCTGTCGCTCGTCGCCTGGCTTTCGGGCGTGCTCGACTGGCGCGGCGGCATCATTGCCGGGTTCGGGCTCGCGCTGTCTTCGACCGCCTTTGCCATGCAGATCCTCGACGACGAAGGCGACGTCAATACGCGCTACGGCCAGCGATCCTTCTCGATGCTGCTCTTTCAGGATCTGGCAATCGTGCCACTGCTGGCATTGATCAACATCCTCGATACCGGGAAAGGCCATGGCGCGCCGGTTCTCGATTTCGCCATCGCGATCGGCGCGGTCGGTGCAATGATCATCATGGGGCGTTATCTGCTGACGCCGTTGTTTCAGATCATCGCCCGCACCGGCGCGCGCGAGGCGATGATCGCCGCCGCCCTGTTCGTCGTGATGGGATCGGCAAGCCTGATGCAGCTTGCCGGCCTGTCGATGGCAATGGGCGCCTTTCTCTCGGGAGTGATGCTCGCCGAGTCCTCCTACAGACATGAGCTCGAGGCCGATATCGAGCCTTTCCGCGGCGTGTTGCTCGCTATCTTTTTTATCGCGGTCGGCCTGTCGCTGCAGCTGGATGTGCTGTGGGACAATGCGCTGCTGATCGTCATCGCAGTCCCTGTGGTGATGATTGCGAAGGGTCTCGTCATCTATGCAATCAGCCGGATCGCAGGCTCCTCCCACGACGACGCGGTCCGCATCGCGTTTCTGCTACCGCAGGGAGGCGAGTTCGGCTTCGTGCTGTTCTCGGCTGCCGGCGCGGCCGGCCTGATGCCGTCAAGCACGGCTTCGCTGCTGATTGCCATCGTGACATTGTCGATGGCGCTGACACCGATCGGAACGATGCTTTCCAAGCGGCTGCTGACGGGCGACAAGCAGGAAGAGCAGCTCGATGAAGATTTCGAGGGAGCCGGGGCTGACGTTCTGATGATCGGCTTTTCGCGTTTCGGCCAGATCTCCGCGCAGATCCTGCTCGCCGGCGGGCGCGCGGTGACCGTCATAGACACCTCCGCCGACCGTATCCGCCAGGCCTCCTCCTTTGGCTTTCGGATCTACTTCGGCGACGGAACCCGCAAGGACGTGCTGCGCGCCGCCGGCGTGGACCACGCGAAGATCGTCGTCGTCTGTACCCAGAAACGCGAGGTAACCGACAAGATCGTCGAACTGGTGCAGGACGAATATCCGCACGCCAAGCTTTTCGTCCGCTCCTACGACCGCATTCATTCGATCGCGCTGCGCAACCGCAACGTCGACTACGAACTGCGCGAAACATTGGAATCAGGTCTGCTCTTCGGCCGCAGGACACTGGAAGCGCTCGGCGTCAGCGAGGTCGATGCCTATGAAATCGGAGAGGATATTCGCCGCCGCGACGAGCAGCGCCTAGTGCTGCAGGTCTCCAAGGGGCTCGAAGCCGGTCGCGACATGCTCTACTCCGAGCCCGTCAAGCCGGAGCCACTGGTCAAGCCCAAACGCACTGTCGGTTTCGAGCAGGATCTGCTGTCGGGCACTGCCGAAGTGACGGCCGACGCTTAGTAGACTAAGCTCTTTGATGCGCCTCGATGGCACCGTCGAGCGCATACTTCAGTTCGTCCTTGACGCCCGCAGACATCGCCAGAACTTCGCGGGCCTTGAGGAAATCCATCACGCCGGTTCTGCCGACAGCGGGGCGAAGGAAGATATGCGGTGCCTGGAGCCGGAGCTTCAACGATATCGCCGTCTGCATCATCAACTGCCCTGAGCCGAAAATGCTCTCCATGCGGTTCGGGATATGCGTTCCGTCTCCCTCAGGCGCACCCACGACATCGATGCCGATCACGATGTCGGCCTTGTCCATGAGGCATTCGTAGGGAACCGGATTGCTGATACCGCCATCGATCATCACCCGCCCATAAAGGCGAACGGGCATGAAGACCGCCGGGATGGCCGACGATGCGGCGAGCGCCGGAAAGAGAGCGCCTTCCTCGACGATCACCTCGTTCTGGCCGTAGTAGTCGGTCGCGATCACCCGCATCGGGATCTGCAGATCGGAAAATTGGTCCGGCAGATCGGCTGGAAGAAACGCCTTCAGGATCCGCTCGAGATTGAACTGGCCGATACGAACGCCGTTGGCGACTGCGTCACGCACCGTTTGCGGACGCAATCCCCAGAGGCGGCTGACCACCGCCGTCTTGTTGCCGACGGTCATGAGCGCATGTTCGCGAATGTCGGCGCCGGTCATTCCAGCCGCCATGCCCGCACCCATGATCGCACCGATCGAGGAGCCCGCGATCGCGACAGGGCGAATGCCGAGTTCGTTCAGCGTTTCGATGACGTGGATGTGGGCGAGGCCGCGAGCGCCACCGCCGCCGAAAGCGACGGCCACGCGCGGGCCATCCGATCTTGGATCATCTTGGGGGGCAGGCAACTCGACAATTGACGTATCTGCCTGCACCACTGCCCCCGATTGCCCGCCGCCGTGCTACTGGGGCTGATAGCGGTAGAAATGAACCCGTGTATCGCCGAAGATGCGGCTTTCCAGGAACAGATAGGAAGGGTCGACCGAAACGACAACATCGGAGCGCTCTTCGAGCACTGCAATCGCACCGGGTACCAGCCAGCCACCTCTTGCCGCGGCGGCCATTGCCTTCTCTCCCAGTCCCTTTCCATAGGGCGGGTCTGCGAAGAGGATGTGAAACGGCTCAAGATTGCCGACGCTGCCGAGATCGGTCGCATCGCGCCTGAGGATACGCGTCCGGCCATGCAGGCCAAGCGCATCGATGTTCTCCCAGAGCAGGCCCCTGCCCTCGACGCTGTTTTCAACGAACAGCGCATGACGGCAGCCGCGCGAGACGGCTTCGAGGCCGACGGCGCCGGTGCCGGCAAAGAGATCCAGTATCCGGGTGCCGTCGACGCATTCCGGATAGGCATGGCTCAGAATATTGAACAGGCTCTCACGCGTCCGGTCGGCAGTCGGCCGGATGTCGTTTGATTTTGGTACGGCGAGCGGCCGTCCGCGAAACTCACCGCCGACGATCCGCACCGCGCGTCATTCCNNAAGGCTTGCCACCGCCGCCCGGCCTGTCGCCCTTCGGCTTGCCGGAGAAACTCTTGCCGCCACCGGGCTTGCCGCCGAAGCTCTTGCCGCGCGGCTTGTCTCCAAAAGGCTTGCCGGCCGGACGCTCCGAGCGGGCCTCGCCCGAGAAGCTCTTCGAACGCGGGCGCTCATCACCACCCTCGGCGCGCGGGCCCCTGTCGCCACGCGGCTTGTTGCCGAACGGCCGATCACCGCGGGGACGATCGCCTTGCGGTCTATCGCCACGAGCGGGACGGTCACCGAACGAACGGTCGCCGCGTGCCGGACGATCACCGAACGAACGCGGACGTTCGTCGCCCTCTTCGCGTGGTCTGCGATCGCCACGGGGACGGTCGCCACGCGGAGGACGATCGCCTTGCGGCCTGTCTCCACGAGCCGGACGGTCGCCGAATGAGCGCTCGCCACGTGGCGGACGATCACCAAAGGAACGTGGACGTTCATCGCCGTCCTCGCGCGGCCTGCGATCGCCACGGGGGCGGTCGCCGCGCGGAGGTCGATCGCCTTGCGGCCTGTCTCCACGGCCGGGACGGTCACCGAACGAACGGTCGCCGCGTGCCGGACGATCGCCAAAGAAACGCTTCCGGCCGAAGCCCTCGTCGCCGTCGTCCTTCGGTGAGCGGACGATCTCGCTGGAGCGGATCCATTCGCCCTCGTCGTCGCTTGCGCGGTTGATCTGGACGCGCGGCCGGTCGTCGCCGTGACCCGAACGTTCGGGCTTGGCGGAGCGGGGCTCCTCGCCACGACGGCGGGCGGTCTGGGCGTTCTTCTCGGCCTTGGCGGCGGCCTTCTCGCCGAGTGGGCGGGCGCCCGGCGCCATCCACACATTGGCGTTGCGTCGGCTTCCGAGCGCGGGGCGCTTCGGACGATCGTCATCATTGCGGCCACCGTCACGACGCTCGTCGCGACCACCGTCGCGCCGGGCATCGCGGCCGCTGTCGCGGCGATCGTCGCGCTTGGTGTCGAGGCGGCTCAGCGCACGCTCGCGCTTGTCCTCAGGCTTGCGCGGGCGCTCGCGACGTTCCGGCTTCGCTTCGACTTCTTCTTCGGCGACGGCAGGCGAGTTGTAGATCGGCGCGTCGAAATTGGCCTTCGCGTCCTCGATCAGGCGCGGGCCTAGCTGGTCGCGCAGGGTGCGGCCACGCACTTCGACCACATCGCGCTCCGGGAGATCGCCAAGCTGGAAGGGACCATAGGAGATGCGGATCAGGCGATTGACGTCGAGGCCGAGCGCGCCGAGCACGTTCTTGATTTCGCGGTTCTTGCCTTCGCGCAGGCCCATGGTGAGCCAGACGTTCGAGCCCTGGGTGCGATCAAGCGTGGCTTCAATCGAACCGTAGAGGACGCCGTCGACGGCGATGCCGTCCTTGAGCTTGTCCAGCGCGTCCTGATCGATATCGCCGTGGGCGCGCACGCGATAGCGGCGCAGCCAGCCAGTCGTCGGCAGTTCCAGCGCGCGGGCGAGACCGCCATCGTTGGTCAGCAGCAACAGACCTTCGGTGTTGATATCAAGACGGCCGATCGACATTACCCGGGGCAGGTCATCCGGCAAATTGTCGAAGACGGTCGGTCGCCCTTCGGGGTCCGCGTTCGTCGTGACCAGTCCCGCCGGCTTGTGGTAGAGCCAGAGCCTGGTGCGCTCGATGCCGCGGATCGGGACGCCATCGACCTCGATCTTGTCGGTCAGCGTCACGTTGACAACGGGCGTGTCCAGGAGCTTGCCGTTCAGCGTGACGCGGCCTTCCATGATCATGCGCTCGATGTCGCGACGGGAGGCAACGCCGGCGCGCGCCATCACCTTCGAGATGCGTTCGGCCTTGTCGTCGCCACCAGCAGCGCCGTCTTCCGTCTTGGCGAACGCCTTCGCGGGCTTTCCGCCCGATTTCGCGCCGGTATCGCGCGGGGATGGCTTGCCACCCGGCCGTTTTGGCTTGTCTTTGAATGTCATTTGTTGTTTGCCTGCCTTTTGGGGCCTGTCTATCAGTTCGCGCCCCCGCGGTTAAGTGGAAATTGTCGCATCGTGAAGACAAATCAATTTATGGAGCTTGCGCTTGACGAAGCCCGTGCCGCAGGCGAACGCGGCGAAGTCCCGATTGGAGCCGTGCTGGTGCTCGACGGGGCCGTTGTCGCACGCGCCGGCAACCGCACACGTGAGTTGAACGACGTCACGGCACATGCCGAAGTGCTCGCCATCCGCATGGCTTGCGAAGCGCTCGATCAGGAGCGCCTGACCGGCGCCGATCTCTACGTGACGCTCGAACCCTGCACAATGTGCGCGGCCGCGATCTCCTTTGCCCGGATCCGGCGCCTCTACTACGGCGCGGAAGATCCGAAGGGTGGCGGGGTGGACAACGGCGTTCGCTTCTATCGGCAGCCGACCTGCCATCACGCGCCAGATGTCTATTCCGGACTGAACGAGACGGCGTCAGGCGAAATATTGCGCACGTTCTTTTCGGAGAAGAGAGAGATACCATGATCTCATCCGTTGCGTTCATGTGCGCAATGATAGCAGTGGCAATCTACGCTTACTGCAACGTCGCGCGCGCAAGCCCATCGGTGCCGATGCAATGGTCGTTATCGGGAAAGGTCAACTGGTCAGCCCCAAGGGCGATCGCCTTCCTGTCCATCCCCGCATTGGCCATCGCCGTCCTCGCTTTGCTTGCGAGCCGCGATGCAGTGGAGGAAAGGCACCTGGCCGCAGTTGGCGCGATGTTCCTCGGCTTCCAGCTGCTGCACGTCATTCTGGTTGACCGCTGGACAAAAAGAAAACGGGGCTGAGCGCCCCGTTCGATGTGATTACTGCAGGAAGTTCCACCACTGCTTGTTGCTGCCAGCGATAGCGGCTTCCTTCTTCCGCTTCTTCTGCTTCTTCAGCTCGGGCTCGCCGACGTCATCAAGCTTCGTCGGGTCGTCCACCTGGCGATATTCGGTCGGCGGATCGGAAATGTAGCGGCGCTGGTCGAGATAGGCGCCCTTCTGGATGGCGCGCGCTTCGCGATAGGCCTTCGTCTGCTCTTCCGTCGTGCGGCGACCGCCTTCGATGGCGGAGCTGGCGAGCGGCGAGCGGTAGTGCGGATTGTCGCTGTTGTCGTCGGCTTCCTTGACGAGACGCGCACGGGTCTCTTCAGGCGACTCGATCCACTGAGGATTGTCCTTGCTGGCGATAGACTGCTGCGGCTCGACCAGGGCTTCCTTTGCCGTACCGGACGGCAGGACAAGCGAGGGGCGCGGCGCATACCGGACACCCTTGTTCTTGGGATCCTTGCCGGTCAGCGAAACGGAGTCACCGAGGTCGTCCGTCAGCTGCTGGAATGCCGTCTTGTCGGTTCCGTAACGCGGGCCGCTCGTGCAGCCAGTGATCATCGCGCCGCCTGCCATCGCCACGGTCAGGCAGACGCCCAAATGGAACCAACGTCTCGATAACATGAAAACCCTTCCAGCCATGCCGGTGCATCATCGCCCAAAACCGGACAATCGTCCCCCTGACGGAAAAATCCGGCCATTTTCAGGCAGCTTTTACCGGATGAACAGCAATTGCGCAATTCACCCGGCAATATTCTTCGTTATTGCACAGCCAGTTCGCGAAGTGCGGCGGCGTCACGGGCGGAGACATCGGGGTAATCAGGATCGGACCCGACGTCCGTCGTGATACGCCATGAACGGGCGCACTTCGTACCTTCCGCAAGCTTCGGCTCGACGCTAACGAGAGGAACTTCCGGCAGGCGGAATGCATCCGCCGGGCCTTCGGAGCCGTCGATGGTGATGCCCGAAGTGATGCAGATTTCCTCGAAATCCTGCCCCTCAAGCGCCTTCAGCAACTCGGCATCGGCAATGTGGACGACGGGCGCGGCTTCCAGCGAGGAACCGATGCGCTTGTCCTTGCGCTCGATTTCGAGAGCCCCTGTCACGACCGTGCGGACCGCGCGGATCTTCTTCCACTTCTCGGCCAGCGCCTCGTTCTTCCAATCGGCCGGAATGGTCGGGAACTGCTCGAGGTGAACCGAGACGGCATCAGGGTTGCGCGACAGCCAGGCTTCCTCGGTCGTGAAGGGCAGCATCGGCGCCAGCCAGGTCACCATGCAATCGAAGATCGCGCGGATGACATGCAGCGAGGCGCGGCGGCGCAGCGACGACGGGGCGTCGCAATAGAGCGCATCCTTGCGGACGTCGAAGTAAAAGGCCGAGAGCTCGACATTGGCGAAATCGATCAGCGCGCGGGCGATCTTCTTGAAGTCGAAGGCGTCGTAGTTCTCGCGCACCAGCTGGTCGAGCTCGGCCAGACGGTGGAGCATCAGCTGTTCCAGCTCCGGCATCTGCGAGACCTCGAAGGTCTCGCCCTTGTCGTGGGCCAGCGTGCCGAGCATCCAGCGGATGGTGTTGCGCAGCTTGCGGTAGGCGTCGACGTTGGTCTGGATGATCGTCTTGCCGACGCGCAGGTCGTCGGCATAGTCCGAGGTCATGACCCAGAGGCGCAGGATGTCGGCGCCGGCATCCTTCATGATCTCCTGCGGCGAGGTAACGTTGCCCTTGGACTTCGACATCTTCTCGCCCTTCTCGTCCATGGTGAAGCCATGGGTGAGGACGGCGTTGTAAGGCGCGCGGCCACGGGTGGCGGCCGATTCCAGCAGCGACGAGTGGAACCAGCCGCGATGCTGGTCGGAGCCTTCGAGATAGAGATCGGCCGGCCACTTCAGGTCCGGGCGGTCTTCCAGCGTGAAGGTGTGGGTCGAGCCACTGTCGAACCAGACGTCGAGGATGTCCATGACCTGGGTCCACTTGGCGTGGTCGTGGCCATTCCCGAGGAAGCGATCCTTGGCGCCTTCGGCGAACCAGGCATCGGCGCCCTCGACGTCGAAGGCCTCGAGGATGCGGGCGTTGACATCGGCATCCTGCAGGACGTTGCCGTCCTCATCGGCGAAGACGCAGATCGGAACGCCCCAGGCGCGCTGACGCGAGAGCACCCAGTCCGGGCGCTGCTCGATCATTGCGCGCAGGCGGTTCTGGCCGGCTGCTGGCACGAAACGGGTATCGTCGATCGCCTTCAGCGCACGCGTGCGCAGCGTCGTGCCGTCCTTCAGGTCCTTGTCCATGTAGACGAACCACTGCGGCGTGTTGCGGAAGATGATCGGCTTCTTGGAGCGCCAGGAATGCGGATAGGAATGCTTCAGGCGGCCACGGGCAAACAGCGCGTTGCGCTCGATCAGCGTCTTGATGACGCGCTCGTTGGCATCGCCCTTCTTGCCGTTATCGTCCATGACGCGCGCGCCCTCGAAGCCGGGGGCGTCTGACGTGTAGGTGCCGCTGTCGTCGACCGGGAACGGGATGCGGGTGTCGATACCGCGGGCCTCGAGCTGCTTGGCACTGGACATCCAGGCCTCGAAGTCTTCGCGGCCGTGCGACGGGGCGGTGTGGACGAAGCCGGTGCCGGCATCATCGGTGACGTGGTCGCCGGCGAGAAGCGGGACAGCGAATTCGTAACCGCCGCCGAGGCCCTTGAGGGGGTGGGCAGCCGTGATGCCGGCCATCTCGTCGGCAGAGATGCCACGCAGGCGCTTGAAGGTGAGCTTGGCCTTCTTGGCGGACTCCTCGGCAAGCGCATCGGCGAAGATCAGCTTCTCGCCGGGCTGCGGACCGAAGTCGTTTTCGGCGGCCGTGACTTCATAGAGGCCGTAGGCGACCTTCGGCGAATAGGCGATGGCGCGATTGCCGGGGATCGTCCACGGAGTGGTCGTCCAGATGACGACATGGCTCCCCAGCAGGTCGGATTTGCCGGAATCCCGCTCGGCTTCTACCATGAGAACCGGGAACTTCACCCAGATCATGTCGCTCTCGACGTCGTGGTACTCGACCTCAGCTTCCGCCAGCGCCGTGCGCTCGACCACCGACCACATGATCGGCTTCGAGCCGCGATAGAGCTGGCCGCTCATGGCGATCTTCAACAGTTCGCCGGCGATGCGGCTTTCGGCGTGGAAGTTCATCGTCAGGTACGGATTGTCGAAATCGCCTTCGATGCCGAGGCGCTTGAACTCGTCGCCCTGGATCTTGATCCACTTTTCGGCATAGGCGCGGCATTCCTTGCGGAACTCGATCATCGCGTCGGCCTGCTTCAGGTCAGGCTTTGCCTTGCCCTTGGCGCGGTAGTTCTCTTCCTCGATCTTCCATTCGATCGGAAGGCCGTGGCAATCCCAGCCGGGAACATAGTTGGCGTCGAAGCCGCGCATCTGGAACGAGCGGTTGATGACGTCCTTGAGGATCTTGTTCAGCGCGTGGCCGATGTGGATGTTGCCGTTGGCATAGGGAGGGCCGTCGTGGAGGACGAATTTTTCGCGGCCAGCGGCCGAGGCGCGAAGCTTCTTGTAAAGACCCATCTGCTGCCAGCGGGCAACGGTTTCCGGCTCCTTCTGCGGCAGACCGGCGCGCATCGGGAAGTCCGTTTCCGGCAGATAGAGGGTTTTCGAGTAATCGATCTTTTCGGCTGTATCGGTCATGTCTAGCAATCGTCTCTAGGCGCCACGGAAGCGGGCGCAACGGGCTTGAAAATTGGTGACGGAGGCGCTCGTCGTCCAAGCGCCAAAAACCCGGACCTTCCGGCCGCTTAGCGCGCGCGGAAGGCCGGGCCGATAATTCGTATCGTGATCGCCAGCCGGAACTTGTTCATCGCGCCGGTTCATAGGCGCTTTTACAGGGAAAAGGAAGAGGCATTTCATGACGTCGTCGCGTCGAGAAGCCGCGAACACACCTGCCCGCGGCCTCTGATTTCAACCGAAGATCAGGCGCGTGCGACCACCTTTGCCGGTGTCGCAGCATTGACGACGACGGCGACGACGATGTTTGCCGCCAGCGCCAGAAGGCCGATGTAGACGGTGAACGAGGTCTCGCCGAAGGCAATCGGCTGAAGCGGCTTCAGTCCGTTGATCCAGACCAGCAGCGTGCCGCCGAAGAAGCCGACAAACCAGCCGGCCAGCAGGCCGGGGGCGCGGAACCATCCCGTGTAAAGGCCGAACACCAGAGCCGGAAGCGTCTGCAGGATCCAGATCCCGCCCAGCAACTGAAGATCGAGAGCGAACTGCGTCGGCAGGAAGATGATGACGAGCAGCGCGCCGACCTTGACGACCAGCGACGTGACCTTGGCGACCTTTGCCTCGCCAGCATCGGAGACTGCGGGATTGACGTAGGCTTTCCAAAAATTGCGGGTGAAAAGGTTAGCCGCGCCGATACTCATCACCGCCGCCGGCACCAGCGCGCCGATGGCAATCGCCGCGAAGGCAAAGCCCGCAAACCAGCTCGGGAACAGGGTCTGGAACAGCGCCGGAACCACATCGTTGGCGCTGTCGAGCTTCAGCCCGGCGGCATGCCCCATGTAACCGAGAAGAGCCAGAAGGCCGAGCAGCAGCGTGTAGGCCGGCAAAAGAACGGCATTCTTGCGGATCGTGTTGCCGCTGTTGGACGCAAAGATACCGGTCAGCGTATGCGGGTACATGAAGGCCGCAAGCGCCGAGCCGAGCGCCAGGGTCGCATAGGCGACATACTGGTTGCCACCGAGCAGCAGGCTTCCCGAGCCCTTCGCCTGGAATGCCGCATCCGCCGAAGCGAAGACGTTGGCATAGCCGCCGAGCTTCGAGGGGATCAGCGCCACAGCGGCGATCACGACGATGTAGATCATGATGTCCTTGACGAAGGCGATCAGCGCCGGCGCGCGCAGGCCCGCCGAATAGGTATAGAGCGCCAACACAATGAAGGCGATCGCCAGGGGTATTTCGCCGTGAAGGCCGAGCGCCTTCAGCGCTGCCGTCATGCCGACCAGCTGGAGCGCGATATAGGGCATCGTGGCGATCACCCCTGTCGCGGCGACCGCAAGCTCCAGCCCGCGCGACCCATATTGGCCGTGGACGACATCACCGGCTGTCACGTAGCCGAAGTCCCTCGCCCGTTTCCAAAGCACGGGCATGACCATGAACACGAAGGGATAGACCACGATCGTGTATGGCAGGGCAAAGAAGCCGTAGGCGCCGACGGTGTAGACGAGGGCCGGAACGGCGATGACCGTGTAGGCGGTGTAGAAGTCGCCGCCGACAAGGAACCAGGTAATCCAGGTGCCGAAGCTGCGGCCGCCGAGACCCCATTCATCGATGTGGGCGAGCGTCTCCGGCTTGCGCCAGCGGGCGGCAACGAAACCCATGACCGTGACGAGCACGAAGAAGAAGATGAAGACGGAAAGCGCGGTGGCGTCGAGTTCAGTCGTCATCGCGCATGCTCCGGTAGGCAATCCAGGTCAGAACAGCGGTGATCGGCACCCAGGCCAGCTGATACCAGTAGAAAAAAGGGAAACCGAGAAGAACCGGATCGTGAAAATTATAGAAGGGAACCCATAGGAGCCCGATATAGGGAATGATGAGCAGCCAGCAGGCCGCCGTTCCAAACCTCTTATCCATGTGATGATTGCCTTTCGGTGCTGGGGGGCGCAGCGAATCCGCGTCTTATCAAATAGATGAGATATCCCCGCGAGCGCGCACGGCAAGCGCGCTTGCCCCGAAAGAGCCACAATTTTCGAAGGCGACTGGAACGTCAGGCGAAGCAGATCTTGCGATCGAGTTCGCTGAGCGGCTGGACGCCTGCAAGGAGCGCGCGCGCCTCTTCCTTGTCGCGGTTCATCTGCTCCACGAGCGGGTCGAGGCCATCAAATTTCAGCTCGGGGCGCAGATAGCCGAAGAAGGAGACGGAACAGATCTGCCCGTAGAGATCGCCGCTGAAATCGAAGACGTAGGTCTCGAGCAAGGGGGCACCATTGTCGGTGACCGTCGGGCGGCGACCGTAGCTTGCGACACCATCATGAACGGTGCCATCTGCCAGGCGGAACTTGACGGCGTAGATACCGGCCTTCAGGGCGGCTTCGGGCAGAAGTCGCATGTTCGCCGTCGGGAACCCGAGCTGCCGGCCAAGCTTCTCGCCACCGATGACTTCGGCTTCCACCGTATAGTGATAGCCGAGCATTCCTGCCGCTGCGCTGACATCGCCGCCCTTCAGCAGCTCGCGAATGTTGCTGGAGGAAACCACATCAGCATTCTCGTCACGAAACGCATCGACCAGTGTTACGCCGAAGCCGTATTTCTGGCCGGCATCCATCAGGAAGGCCGGGCCGCCCTCGCGATTGTGGCCGAAATGAAAATCGAAACCGGTGACGACCTCGGAGGCACCCAGCCAGTCCTTGAGGACTGTATGGACGAAGTCCTCGGGCGTCCTCTGGGCGAAGGCGCGGTCGAACGGATATTCGACAACCGCCTTGAAGCCCAGGGCCTCGAGGATACGGGCACGCAACGGCGCCGGCGTGATCCGGAAAACAGGCGCATCGGGTTTGAAGACGGCGCGCGGATGCGGTTCAAAGGTCAGAACCAAAGCCGGGATGCCACGGCGTTCGGCAATCTCCAGCGCACGTTCAAGAACCGATTGATGGCCGCGATGAACGCCGTCGAAATTGCCGACAGCGACCACTCCGCCCCTCAGGTGGGCCGGCAGGGGATCACGGGTTTCATTGCGGTGGAAAACGGTCATCGGGCAGGACTTTTTTCGGGCGGTACGCTTATGCGAGACGAGGCATCCACCACTTCGGGGTGGCACGCTCGCGTTCCAGATAGGCCGTCAGAATGGCCTCATCCGTCTCGCCGTTGAGCGTGTATTCCTTAGCGTGGATGCCGCCGCTGATATAGAGCAGATCGAGACCATAATCGAGCGCGCCGCGCACATCGGTCGGCATTCCATCGCCGATCGCAAGGATACGGCCGAGCGGGACGTCGCCGCGAACCTCACGGGCCACCGACAAAACGGCGTCATAGATCGGGCTGTGCGGCTTGCCGGCAATCCGGGTCTCGCCGCCGAGCTGATTGTAGTAGGCAGCCATGGCGCCTGCGCACGGGATGATCTTGTGGCCGCGCTCGACGACCAGGTCGGGATTGGCGCAGATCATCGGCACGTTGCGCGCCTGAAATTCCTTGAGCATATCCGTGTAGTCTTCCGGCGTCTCCGTTTCGTCGTCGAAGAAGCCGGAGCAGACGACCGATGTTGCCTCCTTGGCATCGACACGCTCGACGCCGAGGCCCTCGATAAGCGCAACGTCGCGCTCGGGGCCGAGCAGAAAGACTTTCTTCGGGCCCTGCGCGATCAGGCCGCGCGTCACGTCACCCGAGGTGACGATCCGGTCATAGGCTTCGTCGGGCACGCCGATCTGGCGCAGTTGTGCCACGACCTGCGGGGCGATACGCGGCGAGTTGGTGATGAGGACAACGGTGAGGCCTTGTTCACGCGCTGCCGCAAGGGCCGCGCCGGCCTTCGGAAAGGGATCGACGCCATTGTGGAGAACGCCCCAGACATCGCAGAAAACAGCGTCGTACTGACTGGCGATTTCTGCAAAGGTTTCGATCCGCTTGGCCATTCCGATTTTCCGATCCTCGTTCAGTCAGGGCGTGACATCGCAAAGGCATGGCGGGAAGGCAAGGCATTTTTCCGGGCTATCGAACCAAAATGCCCAGCGGGAAACTCAAAGGAATGCTTCGCCGAGCTTGATCGCCAGACCGGCAAGGGCCGATACGCCCAGGATCTTAACCACGCCAGCCTTGAAGCGGAAGAGCATGATCGCGGCCACGACGAAAAGGGCGACGGCGCCGATGTCGATGCTGCGCCATTCCGGCCATGCAAGGCTTATCAGAGGCAACCCGACACCTGTCGACAAGATCGAGACGCGCCCCACCTCCGCGAAGAGGACATGCAGGCCGAACCAGACTGCGAGATTGAGAATGACGCCGACAATGGCGGCGGTGATGGCCGACAAGGCGGCCGAAACCATCGCGTTGCTGCGCAGCCTTTCGATGAAAGGTGCGCCTGCGAAAATCCAGATGAAGCTCGGGACGAATGTAGCCCAGGCGGCAAGGAAAGCGCCGAAAACGCCGCCTGCAAGCGGCAGCATCGCCACCGGATTACGGTAGCCGGCAAGGAAGCCAACAAAACAGAGAACGAGGACAAGCGGCCCCGGCGTGGTTTCCGCCAGCGCCAGACCATCCAGCATCTCACCGGGTTTCAGCCAGGCATAGTGGCCGACGGCAACCTGGGCGACATAGCTGAGAACGGCGTAGGCGCCTCCGAAGGTGATGACCGCCATCTTCGAAAAGAAGATGAAGACGGCGCCGAAGACGTTCGTCTCGCCGCTCAACGCTTCGGCCAAAAGATCCGTCGGCGCATCGAGCGCACGCACGATCAACAACGGTGATTGCCAGATCAGAACCCAACCGACCAGCACCAACAGAGGGCGCGCGATCGATTTCGTCGTCGGACGCGTTGGCAGCGAGCGCGGCTCGGCTTTCCGCTCGGCCTCTTGTCGGGCACGATAACGAGCCAGACCAAGGCCTGCGGCGCCTGCCAGCACGACCACCAGCGGAAACGGGAGGTTTAGCAGGAAAAGCCCCAGGAACGACGCGGCCGCCACGATATGATGAAAGCGGTTCTTGAGCGCGCGACCGCCCAGCCTCAATAGCGCTTCGATCACGATGGCGAGGACCGCCGCCTTCAGGCCGAAGAAAACTGCCGTCAGCCATCCGGTCTCATGAAACTCGGCATACAGTCCCGATAGGAGGAGAATAACTGCGAAACCGGGAAGTATGAAAAGCAGACCGGCCAGCAGGCCGCCGCGAACGCCATGCATGAGCCAGCCGATATAGGTCGCGAGTTGCTGCGCCTCCGGGCCGGGCAGCAGCATGCAATAGCTCAATGCATGCAGAAACCGTTCCTCGGATATCCAGCGCTTTTCCTCGACGACGACCTTGTGCATCAGCGCGATCTGGCCGGCCGGGCCTCCAAAGCTCAGGCAACCGATGCGCGCCCAAACGCGAACGGCCTCGCCAAGAGGCGGTGTCGCCACGATTTCATCTGTCGCAATCGCCGTGTTCACCGATGCCATTCCCCTGCCCCGCTAGGGACGTTCGATAGCATCGGCCAAGGGGCACGACAATCCTCCGGCAATCGAGGGCGGATGCTGGAAAAATTCACGACAGGCGCGGCTGTCTCACTTCCGACAAGGATATGCTGTTAAGCCTATTGCCGAGCGCGGCGAAGAAAAATTGCGGTCGTTCTTGACTCCCCGCCGGGCCACTCCTAAATGCACGCCGCTAGCACTCATCAAGCACGAGTGCTAACACCCATCCGCGCGGGTCATCTCGGCTCGCAGATGTCATTTGATCGAGGGATTAGACAATGGCAAACACCAACTTCCGCCCCCTTCACGATCGCGTCGTCGTTCGCCGCGTTGAGTCCGAAGAAAAGACCAAGGGCGGCATCATCATTCCTGACACCGCCAAGGAAAAGCCGCAGGAAGGCGAAATCGTCGCCGTCGGTTCGGGCGCTCGTGACGAATCCGGCAAGGTCGTCGCTCTCGACGTCAAGGCTGGCGATCGCGTTCTGTTCGGCAAGTGGTCCGGCACCGAAGTCAAGATCAACGGCGAAGACCTTCTGATCATGAAGGAAGCCGACATCATGGGCATCATCGGCTGATCTGCCGATTATCCCGACCCGTTTATCGCTGACACCCCTTTTCAGGAGTAACCAAAATGGCAGCTAAAGAAGTAAAGTTCGGCCGCGGCGCGCGCGAAAAGATGCTGCGCGGCGTCGACATCCTCGCTGACGCAGTGCAGGTCACCCTCGGTCCGAAGGGCCGTAACGTCGTTATCGACAAGTCCTTCGGCGCTCCGCGCATCACCAAGGACGGTGTATCGGTCGCCAAGGAAATCGAACTCGAAGACAAGTTCGAAAACATGGGCGCCCAGATGGTCCGCGAAGTTGCTTCGAAGACCAACGACATCGCCGGCGACGGCACCACGACGGCTACCGTTCTCGCCCGCGCTATCGTTCGCGAAGGCGCCAAGGCAGTTGCTGCTGGCATGAACCCGATGGACCTGAAGCGCGGTATCGACCTCGCTGTTGCAGAAGTCGTAAAGGACCTGCAGGCCAAGGCAAAGAAGATCTCCACCTCGGCTGAAGTTGCTCAGGTCGGCACGATCTCCGCAAACGGCGACAAGCAGGTCGGCCTCGACATTGCTGAAGCCATGCAGAAGGTTGGCAACGAAGGTGTCATCACCGTCGAAGAAGCCAAGACCGCTGAAACCGAACTCGAAGTCGTCGAAGGCATGCAGTTCGACCGCGGCTACCTCAGCCCGTACTTCGTCACCAACCCGGAAAAGATGGTTGCTGACCTCGAAGACGCTTTCATTCTCCTCCACGAGAAGAAGCTCTCGAACCTCCAGGCTATGCTCCCGGTTCTCGAAGCTGTCGTTCAGACCGGCAAGCCGCTCCTCATCATCGCTGAAGACGTCGAAGGCGAAGCTCTTGCTACGCTCGTCGTCAACAAGCTGCGCGGCGGCCTGAAGATCGCTGCTGTCAAGGCTCCTGGCTTCGGCGACCGCCGCAAGGCCATGCTGGAAGACATCGCTATCCTCACGGGCGGCACTGTCATCTCCGAAGACCTCGGCATCAAGCTCGAATCCGTTACGCTCGACATGCTCGGCCGTTCCAAGAAGGTTTCGATCTCCAAGGAAAACACCACGATCGTCGACGGCGCTGGCGCCAAGTCCGACATCGAAGGCCGCGTTGCACAGATCAAGGCTCAGATCGAAGAAACCTCTTCGGACTATGACCGCGAAAAGCTGCAGGAACGCCTTGCCAAGCTCGCTGGCGGCGTTGCCGTCATCCGCGTTGGCGGCTCCACGGAAATCGAAGTCAAGGAAAAGAAGGACCGCATCGACGACGCTCTGAACGCGACGCGCGCTGCTGTTCAGGAAGGTATCGTACCGGGCGGTGGTATCGCTCTGCTGCGCTCCTCCACGAAGATCGCCGCCAAGGGTGAGAACGACGACCAGGAAGCTGGCATCAACATCATCCGCCGCGCTCTGCAGGCTCTGGTTCGCCAGATCGCAGAAAACGCTGGTGACGAAGCTTCGATCGTTGTCGGCAAGGTTCTCGACAAGAACGAAGACAACTTCGGCTACAACGCTCAGACGTCTGAATATGGCGATATGATCGCCATGGGCATCGTCGACCCGGTCAAGGTCGTTCGTACGGCTCTGCAGAACGCAGCTTCGGTTGCTTCGCTGCTGATCACGACGGAAGCCATGATCGCCGAGCTGCCGAAGAAGGACGCACCGGCCGGCATGCCTGGCGGCATGGGCGGCATGGGCGGCATGGACATGATGTGATCAGACCATTAGGTCTGATTGCAGCGCTGGCCGTGAAAGCCGCCCATACACTTAAAGTGTTTCAGCGCGTCAAGCGCGCTGAAATGGCGGCATGGACATGATGTAAGACCTTCGGGTCTCATGTCTGAGCCATCCGGTTCAGGTTACGGAAGGGCGGCCCTCGGGTCGCCCTTTTCATTTTCATGTGATTCGTTTGCTCCCTAATCAATTGCGTGATGTTAAACGTTTAAGCAGAGACGCCAGTCGCGCTGGACCTTTCCCGGAGCTTGCCGCACTGCCGATTTTTTGATTTCGATTGAAACGGCATCTCGCCACGCTTTGTGAGCAATTTTCACATTCAAACGGGCCAAAACCGTTTCCGGTCCATCGTTTTCTGATTATTTAGCCAGAACCGAGCGGGATTTTGGTGTTTTTCGCTCAATCCTGATCTTGGTTCCCAAAACGCAGGCGTGTGAAAAGATGATTGCCGTTTTGAAAAAAGGCCCTATAAATTCGCCCAGCAATCGCCACCGTGGCTACTGCCGAGTTTGCCTGTTTGCAGGCTATCCCGGCTGAAAGGAGACGGCGATTAGCGGGAGCAAAAAGCTCCTTGAATCAATTACTATAGGTTGTATTTATTCGCCGGTGAAAGTGGACAGGCGTAACGCCGTTTTGTCCGCAACCCCTTTTCCCCGGTCGCCCCAGCATGATGCTAGGTGCAGCTTGAACCTGTTCTGTTTGCCGGGACCGCAGCAGGGGAACGCTGTGGCCAACATGGGGAACATTTTGTTTAAAATCGCCAAGACCGACGTTTCGGCACCGCTTATGCCGGGATCGCTCGACCTCAACGACAATAATCCAGAAATGCTGGCGCAATTTTCTGTCGTGGAAACCTGGACCGGGGATTTCTCAAGCGGCACGATCCGCCTCAAGGAACGCAGCGCCGCGCTGCATGGTCTCACCGGTGTCGAATGCGGGCTGCTGAGCCTCATGCGCTGTTATGACCGGAAGGATCATGGCCACATCCTCGATATCTTCGAGCAGGCCTCCACGCTCCCTTCGTCGTCCTTCTGCTTCTCGACGACCATCATTGCCGCAAACGGCCATCGGCAGCCGCTCTTCTGTATGGGAGAGTCGAACGGCTATGAAGACAGCGCCGGTGGCAGCATACTTGGGATATTCATCTTTCCACGCTTCAAGAGCAGCGCGTCTGGCGTGACCGTACGTCGCCAGTAAGCCTTGCGGGGAGCCAGCACCGGCTGGCTCCTGCGCAATTGCGATCAGGCCGGCCTTGCGGGGATGTTAAGCCCCTTCTCACTCGCCGGTCGCGCAATGCAGCGCTCCAGCCAATCCATGACGGCAGGGAATTTCGCATATTCCAGCAGCTCGCGGCCGCCGTAGAAGACATCGGCGCCGCGCACCCACGGAAACGTCGCTATGTCGGCGATCGTGTAGAGATCTCCCATGATCCACTTGCGTCCCTGAAGACGCCCTTCAAGGACGCTCAGAAGCCGTTTGCTTTCGTCACGGTAGCGCTCGACGGGATAGGAATTGTTGGCCACCTTGTCGGCAGCGAACTTATGAAAATGCCCGAACTGGCCGAACATCGGCCCGATGCCTCCCATCTGGAAGAACAGCCACTGGATCGTCTCGTAACGGCCAGTAGCGTCGGCAGGGATGAGATGCCCGGTCTTTTCCGCGAGATAGAGAAGGATTGCCCCGGACTCGAAGATGCCGATCGGCTTTCCGTCCGGTCCGTAGGGATCGATGATGGCAGGGATGCGTCCATTGGGATTGAGGGAGATGAACTCGGGAGATTTCTGGTCGTTGGTGCCGAAGGAGACCAGATGCGGCTCATAGGGCAGACCGAGCTCTTCAAGGGCAATCGAGATCTTCACGCCGTTCGGCGTCGGCAGCGAATAGAGCTGGATGATGTCAGGGTTGCCAGCCGGCCAGCGCTTGGTGATCGGGAATGCGGATAGGTCTGCCATTTGAATTCTCCATGTGGGGGCGACCGACCATAGAAGAGCGCAAAGGGTGATGGCAACCCAGGGAGCGCATCGCCCGCCCGTTCACTATTGCTGAACAAACTGTCCCCCGGCGTCTATCTTTCCACAACGGCAAAAATGAAGGAGAACAGCCTCACAAGAGATCGACAACCGTGCCGGGGGCACAGCGGTCTCGGTTCATTCAAACGGAGACACTTCCATGTCGACTGCTCAGAACACCGTTATTCTCGTCGCACGCATCCTTCTGTCGTTCATCTTCATCTATTCCGGCTTCGGCAAGCTGACCGATCCCGCAGGCACTGCAGGCATGATCACCGGCGCCGGCATGCCTGCCGCGACCGCTCTCGCCTACATCGCCGGCCTGTTCGAACTCGTTACCGGCCTTGCCGTTCTCGTCGGCTTCCAGACGAAGATCGTCGGCTGGGCACTGGCCGCCTTCTGCATCTTCACCGGCGCTGTCTTCCATTCCGGTACCGTTGCCGTTGAAGGCTGGCCGGATGCCGCTCTCGGCTGGATCAACGCGCTGAATGGCATCATGCTGATGAAGAACTTCACGCTGGCCGGCGCCTACATCCTGCTCGCCACCTTCGGCCCGGGTCTCTTCTCGATCGATGCCCGCCGCGGCGCCCTGCCGGTCACGGCATAATCCAGACAGCATCCTCCCAAGCATGCGAAAAACCCGCCGTCTCACGACGGCGGGTTTTTCGTATTCGGTCATGCCTTGAAATCAGAGAGCGCCGCGAACCGCGTCGATCAGGCGTGCGACAGCCGGCTCGTCGGCGTGGCTTTCCTTGCGGGCGCGCACCAGGCACGCTTCCGAGCGCAGGATGACGCCATCGCTCAGAACCTTCAGATGGTTGGCGCGCAACGTCGAGCCGGTGGAAGTAATATCAACGATGATGTCGGCGGAGCCCGATGCCGGTGCCCCCTCGGTGGCGCCCAGGCTCTCGACGATACGATAGAGCTGGATACCGTGCTGGCTCGAAAAGAACTGCTGAGTCAGCCGCCAGTATTTCGTCGCAATCGCGAGGCGGCGTCCGTGGCGGGCGCGGAAGTCGGCTGCGACATCGCCGAGGTCGGCCATGGTGTCGACATCCAGCCAGATCTCGGGGACGGCGACAACGACGTCGGCATGACCGAACCCCAGCCGCGCACAGACCTCCACACGCTTGTCGGCTTCCGCCAATCCTTCCCGGATCAGATCCTCACCCGTCACGCCGAAATCGACGCTGCCGTTGCCGATCTCACGGGAGATTTCGGACGCCGACAGGAAGGCGACCTCGACATCATCGAGGCCTTCGACCCTGCCGCGATAAGAACGATCGTTGCCGACCGCCGTTATCTTCATTCCAGCGCGTTCGAAGATGGCGGAAGCATCTTCCTTCATGCGGCCCTTCGAGGGCAAAGCGATGGTAATCGTCATGAGGCCGCCCTCGCCGCATCAATACGATCGAGCCACAAGGAGAAGCCGACCGCCGGGATTCGCTCCTTGGCGCCGAGGAACGTCATGAGTTTGTCGAACCGGCCGCCACCGACGAGAACCGAGTCGGAACCCTCGACGCCGATCTCGAATACGAGGCCGGTGTAGTAATCGAGTGGACGCCCGAAGGCGGCGCGATACTCGACCATCGAGATATCGACGCCGGCATTCGCCAAGGCAGCCACACGTCCGTCGAAACGCGCGAGCGCGTTGCCGAGCTTGAAGCCGGCGGCGTCCGCGAAACCGGCGAGCGCCGCCGATGCATTGGTCAGCGGCACCTGCAGCGACAGAAACTCCTGCAGCACCGCGAAGGCAGCGTCATCGAGACGGATTTCGGAAAGCACGAGCTTTTCCTTCAGGCGCCGCGCGATGTCGGCGGGCGAACGGCTGGCGTTGGTCGAATAGCCGGTGGCCTGCATGGTCTCGTCGATGTGCCTCACCAGAGCGTCTTCGTCGCCCGAATTCAAAAGCCTGGCGACCTGATCATCAAGACCGGTGACGAACTGCGGGCTGACGAGGCGCGCGAGCAGAGCCTCGAGCTGCGCCATGTTGCCGAAGGCGTGAGTGAGGCGCTTCTGCCAGCCGAGCGGAAGACCAAGAGCCTGCACAACCGCTTCGAAGACGGCCTGATCGCCCAGCGTTACCGCGAGCTGCCGGCCGGGCAGAAGCCGGGACAGGATGCCAACCGCATCACCGATTATGCGGGCATCGGCCGCTGAAATGTTGATGTCGCCGAGATCTTCGATACCGGCCTGATAGAACTCGCTTCCGCCCTCGCGCCGCTGCCGGAAGACTTCGCCGAGATAGGAATAACGCTTCGGGGTGCCGGTGGCGCTTTCGATGTGGCGCAGACAGACCGGAATCGTGAACTCCGGCCGCAGGCACAGGCTTGCACCGGTTTCGTTCTCGGTCATGAATATCCGGCGACGGAGATCTTCGCCGGCTATATCCAGAAACGGCTCGGCCGGCTGGATGATCGGCGTGTCGACGCGCTCTGCCTTGCGCGCCGTAAACTCCGACAACAGTTCGCCGGCAAAATCCGGCTGGTTGACCAGGGCCATCTCAGCCCGCCCTCTTCCGATCTTCGGCCTGCGCCGCGAGAATTTCCCTGACCTTCGCAACGAGATCGCCTTCCGGAACCGTCTCCTGGGCAACCCGCGCCTCACGCCAGCTTGCGTTGTCCTCGATCTCACCCGACAGGCGCTTGCCCTCGATCAGGTCCTTGATCTGCACGACGCCCTCGGCACGCTCGTCGCCGCCCTGGATGATCGCAACAGGGCAGCCGCGGCGGTCAGCATATTTCAGCTGATTGCCGAACTTTTTCCAGTTGCCCTGGAACATCTCGGCGCGAATGCCGGCCGCGCGCAGCTCCTGCGTCAGGCGCTGATAACGGCCCATCGCCTCGACATCGCCGTCCATGACGGTGATTAGAACCGGCTCGATGACCTCGGCCTGACCGAGCTTGCCGAGGTTCTTCAGCGCCGTCATCAAACGGGAGACGCCGATGGAGAAGCCGGTGGCCGGAACGGGCTGGCCCATGAAGCGGGAGACGAGGCCATCATAGCGACCGCCGCCACCGACAGAGCCGAAGACGACCTTCTCACCCTTTTCGTTGGTCACGTCGAACAGAAGCTCGGCTTCGTAGACCGGGCCGGTGTAGTATTCGAGGCCGCGCACGACCGACGGATCGATCTTGATGCGGTCGGACTGGTAGCCCGCGCTTGTGACCAATGCGCCGATGAAGTTCAGCTCCTCGACACCCTCGGCACCCTTGGAGGTGCCTGCGACGAGTTCCGCCAGCCGGGCGGCGCTTTCCGCGTAATCCTTGATACCGACGAAGAAGAGGACCTTGTCGATCTGGCTCTGGTCGAGGCCGGCGCCCTTGGTGAAATCGCCCGATTCATCCTTCCGGCCGGGGCCGAGCAGCAGTGCCACGCCCTCGGGACCGAACTTGTCGAGCTTGTCGATGGCGCGCAGCACGTTGAGGCGCTGCGCGGCCTTGTCGTCGCCGCCGAGGCCGATCGCTTCCAGAACACCGTCGAGAACCTTGCGGTTGTTGACGCGGATGACGTAGTCGCCGCGCTTGATGCCGAGCGCTTCCAGCGTATCGGACATCATCATGCACATCTCGGCATCGGCCTGCACGCCGGGCGCACCGACGGTATCGGCGTCGAACTGCATGAACTGGCGGAAACGGCCCGGGCCCGGCTTCTCGTTACGGAAGACATAACCTGCGCGATAGGTGCGGTAGGGCAGCTGGATGTCGTTGAAGTTCTCGGCGACATGGCGGGCGAGCGGCGCCGTCAGGTCATAGCGGAGCGACATCCATTGCTCGTCGTCGTCCTGCAGCGAAAAGACGCCTTCGTTCGGCCGGTCCGCATCCGGCAAGAACTTGCCGAGCGCATCGGTATATTCGAAGAGCGGGGTTTCGACAGGATCGAAACCATAATGCTCGTAGACTTCCCGGATCTTCGCGGTCATTTCATTGACGGCGCGAATATCGGCTGCCGAACGATCGACGAAGCCGCGTGGGAGTCTGGCCTTGAGCTTTTGTGGTTTCTTCTTGATGTCGTTCATTTCCAACGTCTTCCGCTCACTATGACAGTGGCGGTTTCCTAGCGGAAAGGGCCGGATGCGGCAAGGGTGAAGGGCCTTGATCAGGAACACAGAATCGATTGAACGAGTGTAAACGGCGAACGAGAGAACCATAGAATGATCGCAGAAGCGCTTCTTTATGCAGCGACCCTGCCCATGACGCAGAAATCGCACCGGCCATTCGTCCGCTATTCCGTCAATCTCTGGTCCCGTGCGGGTCGCTGCAACAAGGCGTGGGCGGAGCACGAGGCCAACAGCAGACGGGCGATCCTTTCGGCGATGGCTGATTGCAAGCAGCGGCGGACGGCCGTGGTGCTGGGCTCCGGGCTGCTGCGCGACGTGCCGATCCGCGAACTCGCAGCCGCCTTCGATACCGTGGTGCTGGTCGATCTCGTGCATATCGCGACGGTTCGCCTGAAGATGCGGCGCAAGACCTACCGCAATGTCCGGCTGATCGAACGCGATCTCTCCGGCTACGACGAGCTTACCGCCGGTAAGGTGCCGGAGCCGCTCGGCTTTCTGCGCAATGTGCCTTATCTCGATTTCGTGGTTTCGGCCAATCTCCTGTCGCAGATCGGACGCGGCGTTCAGCGTCGGTTCGAGGCCGAGCGCGGCGGGATGCCAGATGATACGGTGGAACAGCTGATCGCGGCGCATCTCGCCGGGCTGTCGCGTATGCCATTCAAAAGCTGCCTCATTACCGACGTCTCGTACGCGGTGATCGACCGCAACGGCAAAACCCACGAGGAGGCCGATCTCATGCATGGGGTCGAGGTGGCCGACGCGCGGGCGAACTGGACGTGGCCGGTGGTGCCAACAGGCGAGGAAAGCCCGGATTATCAGGTCGTCCACCAGGTGATTGCGGCCTATTGAATTGCAAGATATCGTGATGCAATCAAAGATTTATTGTATCACTTTTATTTTGCGATATGGTGTCGATGAAGATCGTTTGGGATGAGCCGAAACGGGTCAGAAATGCTGAAAAGCATGGGCTGGATTTTCGCGACCTCGACGACGATTTCTTTGCGGCCGCACTGATCCTCGACGCGAGAAGCCCAAGGCTGAAGGCAGCCGGCATCCTGATCGAGGATGTGATCGCAGTCGTTTTCGCCGTTCTTGGCAGCGAGGGGATTTCAGTTATCTCCATGCGCCGCGCAAGCCGCCAGGAAAGGAGGCTTTATGAACAGTTCCAGTCGAAAAATCTTCGGCCTCACTGACGAGGAGGAAGCCGCGATCCAAAGCGGCATTGCTGAAGACCCAGACAATCCCGAATGGACCGAAGAGGACTTCAAGAACGCTCGGCCCTTTGCCGAGGTCTTCCCCGAGCTTGCCGAGAGCGTCCGGCGTTCGCGTGGTCGCCCGGCGGTTGAACAACCGAAGCGGCAGATTTCGCTGCGGCTCGATCCTGACGTGATCGACGCTTTCAAGGCGACCGGAAAGGGTTGGCAGGGCCGGATCAACGAGGCACTGCGCAAGGCCGCCAAGCTTCGATAAAGCACGGGGCATCTTGGCAGCGGCGCCACGTTTGCCTATCTTCGCCGCATGCGCTTGCTGGCCATCGTGACAATGATCTTTGCTTGGCTCGCCTACGGGACGATGTCCGCGTGGGCCGGATGTCCGATGTGTGCGTCAATGCACCAAGCCGCCAGTTCAGATATGACGGAAGACGGGCAACACCATTACATGGCCGGTATGGAGATGGACGGCACGGCGACGGCCAACACGCCGGCGAGCGATCCTTGCCCGGTCGGGGGCATGGCACATATGCCGTTCTGTTCCGCCTGCCTCGTCGTGCCGCCCGAAGTTGCTGTCGGCACTGACGGGAAGCAGGTATTCTCCTACCCGTCCCCGGCGATAGAGCGCGCCTTTCCGGGTGCACGACCGGCGCCGCTGGCACCGCCTCCCCGAACCGCCTGACAATCCGATTTTCGACCACATTCGCGGCCTCGCGCCGCGTTTCGAATTCCATTGCCAGACAGAGGAAGAATATCCATGTCACCGAGACTATTTGCCCTAGCCGCAAGCCTTGCCTTCATCGCCATTCCTGCATCCGCAGAAGACATGCAGATGGACATGAGCAAGCCGATGGGCGACCACAGCCCGTCGAGCCACGCCTTTGCCGCCGCCAACGCCAAGATGCACAAGGACATGATGGTCGATTATAGCGGAAACGCGGATGTCGACTTTGTGCGCGGCATGATCCCGCACCATCAGGGCGCGATCGACATGGCCAAGGTCGAACTCAAATACGGGAAAGATCCTGAAATCCGAAAGCTCGCAGAAGGTGTCATCAAGGCGCAGGAAGCCGAAATCGCTGAGATGCAGGCCTGGCTGAAGAAGCACGCAAAGTAAGATCGTGACGCCGGCGCCCTTTCCGAGCGCCGGCGTCCGTCCATCAAGCCTTGGGTTCGAACGGTTGCGGCCGGCGGCCCGCTCCCTGACGTGCGAGCATCCATCCCGGATATTCGGGTGCGAGCGCACTGACGGCATCGAGCTTCTCCAGGTCCTCCCCGTCCAGCTTCAGGCCGACGGCAGCTAGGTTCTGGTCGAGTTGCTCGACACGCTTGGCGCCGATGATGACTGTTGTGACAAAAGGCTTGGCGAGAATGTAGGCGAGAGCGACCGTTGCAACGCTGCTATCGTGCTTCTTCGCGATCTCGCGCATGACCGCGACGCACGCCCAGGCGCGATCCTTGTCCACCGGCGGAAAATCGAAGCTGGCGCGGCGCCCCTCGCCGTTGCCCGGCGCTCCCGGTCCGTATTTCCCCGACAGCAACCCGCCTGCAAGCGGCGACCAGACCATCAGGCCAAGCTTTTCTTCCTGCATCATCGGCACGATATCGCGCTCAAGATCGCGGCCGGCGATCGAGTAGTAAGCCTGGACGGTTTCGAACCGGGCAAAGCCGCGGCGCTCCGAAACACCGAGTGCCTTGGCGATGCGCCATGCCTGCCAGTTCGATACACCGATGTAGCGAACCAGCCCGCGCGACACGAGATCGTCAAAGGCACGAAGGGTCTCGTCGATCGGGGTCACGGTATCGGTCGCGTGGATCTGGTAGAGATCGATGTGATCTGTCTGCAGACGCTCGAGACTTGCTTCGACCGAATCCATGATATGGCCGCGCGAGGCGCCACGATCGTTCGGCTTGTCGCCCATGACGCCGTAAACCTTGGTGGCGATGACGACATCCTTGCGGGGCACACCGAGATTCTTCAGGGCCTGCCCAAGCAGCTTTTCGGACTCGCCGAACGAGTAGACGTCGGCCGTATCGATGAAGTTGACGCCAGATGCCAGGGATCGCTCGACGATCCGGTCCGCGGCTTTCTGATCGACATCGGCGATCGCTCCCCACACTCCATCATTCGGCGCACCGAAGGTCATGGTGCCGAGGCATATTTCCGAGACGAAGAGACCGGTATTTCCAAGCTGATTGTAGCGCATGTTCGGACACTTTCCCTTGAGATCGCCGAAACGCGTCGGCGACGGATCAGACCTGTGGTGATTGGCGGCGATAGGCTTACGACGGTCGCCATAGCCGACGCCGGAGGATGAGACGCCTTAAACTTATGGCGGATGGGCGCTGTTTCAACGGCTCACGCCCATCTTTCGACATGTCATCCTTTCTCTTGTTTCTCGGCGATCCCGCTATTAACTTTTTTCCGGAAACCTTACGGTGCGCCCATGACGACACGCACATTGACAACGATCGGCTTCGACGCCGACGACACGCTCTGGCAGAACGAGCAATATTATCGCCTGACCGAAACGCACTTCACCGAACTGCTGGCGGAGTTTGCCGACGGCCCGAAGATTTCCGAACGGCTGCTGGAAGCCGAGAAGCGGAATCTCCGTCACTACGGTTTCGGCATCAAGGGCTTCACGCTGTCCATGATCGAGACGGCGATCGAGATCACCGATGGCAAGGTCCCCGGTGATATCATCGCCCAGATTCTCGATACCGGCCGCGATCTCCTCTCGCATCCGGTCGAAACGCTGCCGCATGTGCGGGAAACGCTGGAAGCGCTTGCCCGGAACTACCTGCTGGTGATGATCACCAAGGGCGACCTGTTCGATCAAGAACGCAAGCTTGCGCAATCGGGCCTCGGCGATTTCTTTCATGCGGTGGAAATCGTCTCCGACAAGACGGCCGTCACCTACCGCCGCGTCTTCTCGAAGATCGGCGGCGGCCCAGAGCGGGCGATGATGGTCGGCAATTCGCTGAAGTCCGATATCGTGCCGGCTATCGCGGCCGGCAGCTACGGCGTCTTCGTGCCGCATGAACTGACATGGGTTCTCGAACATGTCGACGAGCCGAAGGACGCGCCGCGCTTTCGCAAGATCCCGCATCTCGGCGAACTGCGCGGGCTGATCGACGGCCTCGAATGACTACGGCTGTCGCGCCGGGAACAGCGGCGACGGCTTGCCGTCATTCGCCGGCGCCGGGGTTGCCGGCGTTGGCGAGGGCGGCGCCGATGCCTGCGGCTCGACGAGGATGCTGTAAGGCGCTCCGAGACCGCGGCGCGGCGATGCCTTCGAATAGTAGGGCCGAAGCAGCCAGGTCGTGTTGTTCTTGACGGTCACGTTATAGGTTTCGCCGTCTTCATCGGTGCCGAAGATGGCCTCGTCGTCTGGCGCCGCAAGGTCGAAGATCGCCAGGAAGGCGAACTTGCTCTTCGTCGAGAAGCTCACCTTGACATGCTGGCCGGCTTTCACCGGCAGCGTGTAGACGCGACTGTTGCCGAACTTGGTCCACCCCTTGAGTTCCATGGTGGCCGCTGGGAACTGCAGCTTCTCGAGGCGTTCGCCGGGTTGGAGTTCGGGCGATTGCGCCTGCGCCGAAAGCGCGAGCAGGGCATAGACGAGACCTGTCGCCAGTGCCTTTCTCATGGCCGCACCAGTACGGCGCGCATTGCCTCTACTTCGGTGCGGCAAAAGCATCCTTCCAGATGATCGTTGACGAGACCCATAGCCTGCATGAAGGCGTAAACTGTGGTGGGGCCGACAAAGGTCCAGCCGCGCTTCTTCAAATTCTTGGATATCAGAACGGACGTTGGCGTCGTCGGGTTCGCCACAAGCGTCGCGCGGTCAACCACCTTCGGCCGGTCGTTATGACCCGGCTCGAAGCTCCAGAAATAATGGGCGAGAGAGCCGAACTCGTCGCGAAGCTCGATCGCGCGCTTGGCGTTGTTGATCGTCGAGACGATCTTGCCGCGATGGCGGATGATCCCGGCATCAGCCACGCAGCGCTCGATATCCTGGTCGTCGAAACGCGCCACCTTCTCGAAATCGAAGCCGGCGAAGGCAGCCCGGAAATTCTCCCGCTTGCGCAGGATGGTCAGCCACGAAAGCCCCGATTGAAATCCTTCAAGGCAGATCTTCTCGAACAGGCGAATATCGTTCGTCACCGGACGACCCCACTCCTCGTCATGGTAGCGCAGATAATCCGGCAGGTTGCCGTGCCAGTGGCAGCGAGCCTTGCCGTCCTCACCGATGATGATGCCTGTTTCGCTCATGATTCCGCTTCGCTTTCCGACTGCGAATCCGGCTTTACCACTTAGAAACCCTGTTTCCAAACCGAACGATAACCCTGACGAAAAGTTTATTCTGCCCGCCGCGTTTTAATGAGTTCGAATTTACCTTTCGCTTGCGGGCTGGTGGCAGCATGGCTGCTGACGGCGGACATGCCGCCAGCGCTTTTTCGGCTTTTTGTAGAGAGTTCGTCCGATGATGAAATCCATCCTGCTCGCAGCAGCATTGCTTGGCGTTTGCGCCACGTCCGCCCTCGGCGACGACCGTTATGCCACTCGTCCACCCGTCGTGCTGAGCCCGGATCTCGCCGCGCCGTGGATCATGCAGCTCGGCGGGCGAAATGTACGCCCGGTCGTCTACCAGCGCCCCGTCGTCTACCAGCAGCGCGGGCTTTTCGCGCCGCGCGCCACCCGTCGCGTTCCCTCGGCGCTGACCCAACCGGTTTCCGCGATCAACCCCGGCGTTCCTGTGATCCGCCATCAGATCGAACCGCAGTATCTGCCGCAGATCGTCAACTACGAGACGAAGGAAAGACCGGGAACGATCGTCATCGATACCAACAACCGCTTCCTCTATCTCGTCATGGATGGCGGCAAGGCCCGGCGCTATGGCGTCGGCGTCGGCAAGCCCGGCTTCGAATGGGCCGGCGTGCACAAGATCACCCGCAAATCCGAGTGGCCGGACTGGACGCCGCCATCGGAAATGATCAGCCGCGAAGCCGCCAAGGGCCACTATCTCCCGGCGCGGATGGACGGCGGCCCGGAGAACCCGCTGGGCGCGCGTGCGATGTATCTCGGCTCGACGCTCTACCGCATCCACGGGACGAATGCGCCGTGGACGATCGGCAGCGCCGTATCTTCCGGATGCATCCGTCTGCGCAACGAAGATGTCGCTGACCTTTACGAACGCGTAAACGTCGGGACCCGCGTCATCGTCATGTAACGGCCAAACATCTGCCCAGATGAAACAAGAATAGACGCTTTTTCGGGCGCAAATTGAGGGGCTCGTAAACGCAACACTTTGAATCGGATCGAAGTTCGGCTAGCTTCGGTCCGGTTTTTGCTTTGAGGGGAATCACATATGATGAAAATTACGACGGCCTTGGCGGCCGCCGGGCTTGTGCTCTCTTTCCTGTCCACGACTGCCAGCGCACAGCCAAATGCTCCTTTGCAGTCGGGTGCTCCTGTTGTCCGCGTGGCGCAGATGCCGAAGACGGTCAAGCCGCAGTTCAAGCGCCAGCACGTTCGCCTGGTGACGGACGAAGCTCCCGGTACGATCATCATCGATACCAACAACAAGTTTCTCTATCTCGTTGAAGGCAAGAACCGCGCGACACGCTACGGCATCGGTGTCGGCCGCGAAGGCTTCGGCTGGTCGGGCGTGGTGAAGATCGGCCGCAAGGCCGAATGGCCTGGCTGGACGCCTCCGGCCGAGATGCGCCGCCGCGAAGCCGCCAAGGGCCACATCATTCCCGCCTATCAGGAAGGCGGCGAAGACAACCCGCTCGGCGCGCGTGCGATGTACCTCTACAAAGGCGGCCAGGATACGATCTTCCGCATCCATGGCACCAACCAGCCCTGGTCGATCGGCCTCAACATGTCGTCGGGCTGCATCCGCATGATGAACGAAGACGTCATGCACCTCTACGATCGTGCGCCTGTCGGCACGAAGGTGATCGTCGTCGGGCCCGGCGACAAGCAGGGCGAAGTCAGCTTCGACGATCGCGGCATCGACGTGCTGCGCACGCTCTTCGGCGGTTGAGACAAGACGAAGGCGGCGGGTTTCGACCGGCCGCCTATTTCGAACCGCAGCTGACCTTGCCGCTTGCCGAAAGCGGCTTGGTCGCACCAACCGCGGTCAGTTCGTAAGTACCCGAGAAAGCGGCGCCCTTGCCGCGCTCGGCCGCAGCGACAACCAGATTGATTGTCTGCTCGCCCGCATTCTCGCCACCATCATAGAACACTTCCAGGCGAAGCTCGCCGGCGTGAGACCAGCGATTGCTCAGGCTGTCGGAATCAAGCGTGATCTTCTTCAGGGATTGCGGCGCGTCAGGGCTCTTCAGCATGATCGCCCCGCGGAAATGGTTGAGCTTGTGGCCGCCATCCGCCTCGAAGCCGCTTTCGACCGTGAAACGCACATCCTTGTCGTCGGCCGAACAGAAGAAGCGGCTATCGGCATGAGCAGCCTGGGCAGCGCCGAGCAGAGCTACCAGCGCAAGGATTGTACGACGCATTTCCATCTCCTGAATCGCCGGTGATCGGCTGCGCTAACGTTGCGCAACATCTCTTAATTTTTCAGGTACGTCGCCGCCATGAGCCCAATCGAGAAGCTCGACGGTATGAACGATCGGGATGGAGGTCGCGGTGGCGATCTGGGTCATGCAGCCGATATTGCCCGTCGCTATGATGTCAGGCCTGGTTGCCTCGATATTCTTGACCTTGCGCGCCTTGAGGGCGGCCGAGATATCGGACTGCATGATGTTGTAAGTGCCTGCCGACCCGCAACAGAGGTGGCCTTCTGCGGGCTCGCGCACGGTGAAGCCGGCAGCCTTCAGCAACAGCTTCGGTACCGTCGTGATTTTCTGGCCGTGCTGCATCGAGCAGGCGGAGTGATAGGCGACCGTCAGCCCCTTCGGCATTTCGGCGGGAATATCGAGGGTGGCGAGATACTCGGTGATGTCTTTCGCCAGTTCGGAAACACGCCGGGCTTTCTCTGCATAAGCAGGATCGAGCCGCAGCATATGGCCGTAGTCCTTGATCGTGGTGCCACAGCCGGACGCGGTTATCACGATGGCATCCAGACCGCCGGTCTCCACCTCGCGCATCCAGACGTCTACGTTGGCGCGGGCGCTATCGAGCGCCTGTTGCTCGCGACCCATGTGATGGACGAGAGAGCCGCAGCAGACTTCTCCCTGGGGAACAACGACCTCGATGCCGAGGCGGTTGAGGAGCCGGATGGTGGCTTCGTTGATAGCGGGATCGAGCACGGACTGCGCGCAACCCGTGAGGATCGCGACGCGGCCGCGTTTCTCGCCGGCTGGCTGGTGCAAGCCTGAAGCTGCGAAGCCGGAGGGCGCGGGTATCGCGCGCGGTGCGAGGGCGAGCATCGCGGCAAAGGGCTTGAGCGCGGGGCTCTTTTGCAGAGCGCCGGCAAAAGGGCGGCCAAGTCGGGCAAGCTTGAGGGCGGCGCGAAACCGGGCGGGATAAGGCAAGACAGCGGCCAGCAGACTGCGGATCAGTCGATCGAGGAACGGGCGCTTGTAGGTTTTTTCGATATGGACCCGCGCGTGGTCGACCAGATGCATATAATCGACGCCTGAAGGACAGGTCGTCGTGCAGGCGAGACAGGATAGACAGCGATCGATATGGGTGACGACCTCGGTATCGGCAGGCCGATCGTTCTCGAGCATGTCCTTGATCAGATAGATCCGGCCTCGGGGGCTATCGAGCTCGTTGCCGAGGGTCACGTATGTCGGACAGGTAGCCGTGCAGAAGCCGCAATGCACGCACTTGCGCAAGATGCGCTCGGATTCGGCGACATCAGGATCTTCCAGTTGAGCGGGGGTGAAATTGGTCTGCATGGATCAGCTCCCCGCCATCTTGCCCGGGTTCAGGATACCGGCGGGATCGAACTTCTCTTTCAGTCGGGCAGACAGGAGCTCCACCGCTTGCGGCTGCGGCTGAAATGCGGCCGTCGCGGCGCGCATCCCTTGCGGCGCCCGCAAGAGCGCGGCATGACCGCCGCCAAGCGCCTTCAGAAACCGGCGGACAAGGTCGGCATCGGCATCGGCTTCCATTCGCATCCAGACCAGACCACCCTGCCAATCGTAAAACGCATCGACGCCGGTCTCCAACCGCAAAGCCGCGACGAGCTGATGCCCGACGCTTGGCGCAGTCGAGACCCGCCACACCGGCCGCGGCGTGCCGTCCGCATAGGGCAGAACATCGCGAATTTCCCGCCATAGCTGCGCGCTCTCGTCTCTGTGGAAACGTTTGACCGTGCCGAAGGCAGCCATCGCGGCGGCGAGCTTGGTTGCCCTGGCCTCGACAGAACCGGGCAACCCCTCGATGCGCAGAACGGTCGCCTCGCTCCCCGGCAGCGTTCCGTCGAGGAACTTCCAGGTCACCGTCATCGGCAGGTGCGCGGCACCGGATACCTCGACCGGCAGGGCCATGGCCGCCGCCATCGCGAGCGCCGCCTCGGCATCGTTGAGGCCTTCGACCGCGATGGTCGCCTCGTCTTTCGGCCTGGGCGGAACGCGGAAGGTGACTTCGGTCAGGAAGCCAAGGGTGCCGTAGGAGCCCGCCATCAGCTTGACCAGATCAAGCCCGGTGACGTTCTTCATGACGCGGCCGCCCACCTTGATCGCTTCGCCCTTGCCATTGATGAAGCGGACACCAAGAAGGCTGTCGCGTGCGGCGCCAGCGATGAAGCGGCGCGGCCCCGATACATTGGCGGCAAACACACCGCCGATCGTCGGCTCGCCCGTCGTTGCCATTACCGGCCGGTGGTCCATCGGTTCAAACGCCATCATCTGCCCGTTGCGGGCAAGGGCGTCCTCGATTTCCGCCAGAGGCGTCCCCGCCCGGGCGGTCATGACCATCTCGCCCGGATTATAGGCGACGATGCCAGCAAGGTTGGTGGATCGCAGGCGGCTTTCGGCCTCCACCGCGTTGCCAAAACCCGAGCGGGTGTCGCCACCGCAGATCGCGAGCCTCCGCCCGCTTGCGGCATGCTCACGCACGATGGCGGCAGCATCCTCTTCGCTGATAGGAAACAGATCGATCATGCGGCGGGGCGTCCCTCGAGCGGGAAGACCTTCGACGGATTGAGTATCCAGCCCGGATCGAAAGCCGCGCGCGCCGCCATCTGCTGCGCCAGATCCGCCTCGGAAAACTGATGGCGCATGAGATCGCGCTTCTCGATCCCGACCCCGTGCTCACCGGTGAGACAGCCGCCGGCATCGACACAGAGCTTCAGGATGTCCATCCCCGCAGCTTCGGCGCGGGCAGCATCCTCGGGGTCGTTGGCGTTGAACAGGATCAACGGGTGCATGTTGCCATCACCGGCATGAAAGACGTTGGCGACGCGAAGCCCGTAACTGTCGACGATTTCGGACGTCCGCTTCAGCACGAAGGACAACTGGCTGAGGGGAACCGTGCCATCCATGCAGATGTAATCGGCGATGCGGCCGGTGGCGCCGAAGGCCGACTTGCGGCCCTTCCAGATCAGCGCCGCCTCGGTTGCCGACTGGCATTCGCGTACAGTCTTCACGCCATGTTTGCGCGCAATCTCGACGACGCTCGCCAGCATGTCGTCCATTTCGGCTTCCGACCCCTCGACCTCGACGATGAGGAGCGCGCCGACATCCAGAGGATAGCCGGCGCCGGCAAAGGCCTCGCAGATCTCGATCGCCGGCTTGTCCATGAATTCGATGGCGACGGGAATGATGCCGGCCGCGATCACGTCGGAGACGCAGGCACCTGCCTCCTCCGAGGTCTCGAAGCCGAAGAGCACGGGACGCGCGCCTTCCGGCTTCGCAATCAGCCGGACTGTCGCCTCGGTGACGATGCCCAGTTGTCCTTCATGGCCGCAGACCAGGCCGAGCAAATCGTAGCCGGCCGCATCCAGGTGCTTGCCGCCGAGATCGATGACGGTGCCATCGGTCAGAACCATCCTGACGCCGAGCAGATTGTTCGTGGTCACGCCGTATTTCAGACAGTGCGCGCCGCCGGAGTTCATGCCGATATTGCCGCCGATCGTGCAGGCAAGCTGGGAGCTCGGATCGGGAGCATAGAAGAAGCCGTCGGCGGCAACGGCGTCGGAGATATTCAAGTTCGTCACGCCGGCTTGGACGACGGCGGCACGGTTCGGCAGATCGATATCGAGGATCTGGTTCATCTTGGAAACGCAGACGACGACTGCATCTTCCTGCGGGATCGCGCCGCCCGAAAGCGAGGTGCCGGCGCCGCGCGGAACCACCGGTACGCCATAGCGATGGCAGTATTTCATCACCGCAACCACTTCGGCGGTGCTGCGCGGCAGGGCGACCGCCAGCGGCACGCGCCGGCAGGACACAAAGGCATCGGTTTCGAAAGGAACCAGCCCGCGCGCTTCGTGGACGAGGCATTCGGGCGGCAGGAGGTCGGCAAGATCGGCCACGATCTGCTTGCGGCGAGCGATCACATCGGCACGGGGAGCGAGAAATGAAATGGCGTCCGACACGGCTCTCTCCCTTGCCTGGCAGCGGCGAAATCCTGGCGCATCCTCCCTGCGCGCAAGGGCTTCGGCTTAGCACTTTCCCGATTGCGGCGCAAATGCTAAGCACTTATGCCAAAAGAATAAAATATCAGGGTAACATGACCAATCTGGGTGATCTCGAGATCTTCGCCAAGGTCGCGGCGACGGGCAGCATGTCGCTTGCCGGGCGGGCACTGGGCTTTTCGCCGGCCGTCGTTTCAAAGCGCATAAAGCGGCTTGAAGACAGGTTGGGCACGCGGCTGCTGCAGCGGACGACGCGGCAGATTTCACTGACGGAAGCCGGACAGGGCTTTTACGACCGTGTTCTCGGCATCCTCGCCGGGCTCGAGGAGGCCGAGTTCTACATTTCGGGCCGTTCGGCGCAGATGCACGGGACGCTGAAGGTCTCCGCCCCGACATCCTTCGGACGCATGCATATCGCGCCGCATCTCAAGGCATTCATGGAGGAGCATCCGGAGCTGGCGATCAATCTCGTGCTCAGCGACGAGTTCAGCGACATCGTGGGCGGCGGCTTCGACCTCGCCATCCGCATCGCCGAGCTCACCGATTCCAGCCTCGTGGCGCGGCGCCTCGCCCCGGTGCGGCGCCTGCTCTGTGCGTCCCCGGATTATGTCGCGGCACACGGCATGCCTCAGAGTATCGACGAATTGAAACAGCATCGCTGCCTGCCCGCGCACAACAATGATGTCTGGCGGCTCGAGGGGCCGGACGGTGCGCTTTCGATAAGGCCGGAAGGAATGCTTGTCACCAACTCCAGCGAGGTCATCCGCGAGGCTGTCATCGCCGGGCTCGGAATTGCGCTCCGCTCGACCTGGGATATCGGTGAAGAGCTGAAACAGGGGCGATTGGTGCAGGTGCTTCCTGCCTACGAAGGGTCGCGCAATGTGACCCTGTCGGCGGTCTATCCAAGCCGCCAGTTCCTGCCGGCAAAGGTCCGGCTGTTCATCGACTATCTCGCGGAGCTCTACGGTCCGACCCCTTACTGGGAGCGGTGAGCGGCGGCGGCTTCATCCGGCGAGCCGCTCGATGACAAGATCGAGTAGTGCGCGCAGCCGCGCGAGCCGTCTGATATCGCGGTGATAGCCGAGCCAGGTATCCCGGCCGGGCGGCGGCTCTCCAAGATCAACCAGCTCGATCGTCGATATCGCGTCGCCCAGCGGTCGCGGCAAGACAGCGAGCCCCGCGCCGCTGGCACAGAGGCTTGCCTGCACATCGCGATTGTTGCTGCGAAGCACGATGTCCGCCTTTGGCAGGAGGCGCTTCAGCCATTGCACATCGGGCATGCTTTCAAACGCTTCGTCCATGACGACGAGACGCGATCCCTCGCCGTCGAATGCGACCGGGTGATCGATGCCCTTTCGGACATAGAGGCCATATTCGATGCGCAACAGCCTTCGCGAAATCACGTCCGACTCCGAGAACGGTGCGATGCGGAAGACGAGGTCGGCCTCGCGACGGGACAGGCTCAGCAGGCGGCTATCGGTCAGCAGTTCGACCACCACCTTCGGATAGGCTTGCGAGAATTCAGCCAGAACCGGCGACAGGACATGCGTCCCGAACCAGTCGGACGATGAGATGCGCAGAAATCCGCTCAACTGTCGTCCCTGCCCCACGAGCTCGCGTTCCAGCGAAAGCGCTTCCTCCTCCATGCGCTCGGCGCGGGCAAAGACGATCGACCCCTCGTCGGTCAGGACGAACCCGTCAGGTGTTCGCTGAAAGAGCGTCTGGCCCAAGGATGTCTCGAGCGCACGCAGCCGCCTTCCCATGGTCGGTTGCGTCAAGCCGAGCGTTCGGGCCGCCGCGCCCAGCGTGCCTGATCTGGCGATTGCCAGGAACACTTTCAGATCGCTCCACTCCATCCCACCGCCAAACAATTTTGCATGGATTTCAGACAATCTCTTTCATTTTCATTCTGTTTTCAACGGTCCATCTTGCTGCCATCCAACGATGAGGAAAAACAGATGTCCACGGAAACCATGATGAAGGCCGCGTTGCTTGATGCGCCAAATGCAGACTTCCGCCTTGCCGAGATTGCCCGACCGGTCGCCGGCGAGGGCCAAGTGCTGGTGCGGATTGCCGCAAGCGGGGTCAATCCGCTCGACACCAAGATCCGTGCCGGCAAGGCCGCCCATGCCCGCCATCCGCTTCCTGCTGTTCTCGGAATAGACATGGCCGGCACCGTCGAAGCCGTCGGTCGCGGTGTTTCGGGCTTTCGCCGTGGCGATGAAGTCTATGGCATGACCGGCGGTGTGGGTGGTGTGCAGGGTTCGCTGGCAGAGTTCGCCGCCGTCGACGCACGACTGATCGCGCCGAAGCCGCACAATTTCTCGATGCGCGAGGCGGCCGCATTGCCCTTGATTGCCATTACCGCATGGGAAGGCCTCGTCGACCGTGCCCAGGTACAATCCGGCCAGCGCGTTCTCGTTATCGGCGGTGGGGGCGGCGTCGGCCATATCGCGATCCAGATTGCCAAGGCAATGGGCGCCGACGTCTACGCCGTCGACAGCGCCGGCAAGGCGGACTTTCTCCGCAGCCTCGGAGCAGCGCCCATCGATCGAGCCACGGAAACGGTAGGGGATTACGTTGCAGCCCATACGGGCGGCAAAGGGTTCGACATCGTCTACGACACGGCGGGCGGTACCGGACTGGACGATGCGTTCCAGGCCGTCAGCCGATTTGGTCACGTGGTCAGCGCACTCGGCTGGGGCACGCACGCGCTGGCGCCGCTCTCCTTCAAGGCTGCGAGCTATTCCGGTGTCTTCACGCTGCTGCCGCTGCTGACAGGCGAAGGCCGCGAACATCACGGAGAGATCATGAGAGAAGTGACCAGGCTTGCCGAAAGTGGAAAGCTGGTCCCTAAACTCGATGACCGGCGGTTTGGCCTTGCGGACATCGCGACAGCTCATGCCCTGATCGAGAACAAGCAGGCGAACGGCAAGCTGGTGATCGATATCGCCTGATGCGATCCGGCGCCTATCGCGCCAGATCGAGATAGGCGCTGGCGACGGCAGCGTCGATGTCGGCAGGCACCGGCACGACGCAGGCCTCAGCACCCGCGCCGCGCCGGGCGATGCGTTCGAGGCACCTCGCCTGAAGCGTGAAGCCGAGATCCATCGATTCCACCGAATTCCCGAGCGGACGCGGGCCGGCGAGATTGGCCATGTGGCCGCCGCCGAGGATATGGATCGCGCGACCATCCTTCAGATGCAGGGTTTCGATGCCATCCGCAGCGTAGACGCTGCGGCCTGCGACGTCGGGATGACCGCGGAAGGCGGCAACGTCGATCTCGGTCGGAAAGTGCCCGCCATTCATCAGGATGACGCCGTCCTTCAACAGCGGCAGATCCTTGGCGGTGACGATATCGGGGTAACCGGTCACCGTGACCAGCACGTCGGCGGAGCTGATGGCCTGTTCCCGCAACGGCGTCAGAAAGCCGTCGAGATGGGCTTCGAGCAATGTCACCGGGTCGATATCGACGACGCTCACCTGCGAGAAGGCATTGCGGAAGCAGGCGGCGGTGCCCTTGCCGCAGGCGCCATAGCCGAAAACCGTCACACGCTTTCCGTTGGTGGAGCGGTTGGTGAAGCGCATGTAGCTCTCGAACAGGCTCTGGCCGACGGCGTGCCTGTTCTCCGCAAACTGCTTGATCGGGCTGTCGTTGATGACAAGGATCGGCATGTTGAGCTTGTCGCGCAGCGGCATCAGCCGGGTGCGGCCAGATGTCGTCTCCTCGGTGCCGCCCAGAAGCTGCGGATAGGGACGCTCCGCAGCGATGGCGAAGAGATCGCCGCCATTGTCGAGCAGCAGATCCGGCTTTTCGGCAATCACTGCCTCCAGGCTTTGGTGATGGGCCTCGGCGTCGGTCGTCTGCGTGGCGAAAACGGTTAGGCCCTCGGCGCGGAGGAAATCAACGGTTGCCGGCTGGGTGCTGTTGAGGTTGCCGGTGCAGACGAGACGCGCGCCGCCGGCCTTCAGCGTCATCAGAAGCGCCACCGTCTTCGGCTCGAGATGGATGCCGGTTCCGATCGCAAGTCCCTTGAACGGTTGCGTTTCCCGAAATTCGGTCGCGGTAGCGTTGAGAAGACGGCAGCTGCCGCCGATCCAGTCGATGCGAGTTGCCTGTCTTTCCATGGTCGTTCCTTTCGCGGTCGGCCATTGTTAGACGGATCGGTGTTTGAAAGGCACGGACATTTCTGTTTCTCGACAGAAAAAGCGTCCCAGATCCGGCCACCAACATTAGCCGGCAACCTTTTTTGGGCGGATAAGCCGTAGAATCACCACAGTATTCAGATATCGGTGCATCATCAAAAAGCGCGATTGATTGCGACAAGGCAAAGGAACATATTAGTTCCTGTGCATGCGACGGAATCAGACTATTCGATGACGGTTTTCCTAAACCGAAATCAAAACGAAACCATTTATTGGTATGTTTGAAGCCTCCCGCGAAAGCAAAGCAATAAACAGGGATCGCGCAAGCTTCCTGCAAGATACTGACAGGACGATAAACACAGCAAACCGTAAAGGTGACCCGACCATTGACTCTTCTTGCCCGCCTGGCCTCCGATGTGCAGCTCATGTTCCGGCGCCCCCCGCGCCAGCAATATGCCGCGCTTTGTTACCGGGTGAGCAAAAAGTCCGGTTCGCTTGAGGTCCTGCTGCTGACGAGCCGTGACACCGGCCGCTGGGTGATCCCGAAGGGCTGGCCGATGGACGGCAAGACCTCCTACGAGGTGGCCGCCCGGGAAGCCTACGAGGAAGCAGGCGTCCGCGGCACGGTCGAGAGCGAAACGATCGGCTGCTATCACTATCCTAAAGTCCTCAAAAACGGCCTCAAGGTGACCTGCAAGGTTCAGGTCTACGTGCTTGAGGTTTCGACGATCGCAAAGAACTTCAAGGAGAAGGGCGAGCGTCGTACCGAATGGGTCTCCTGCGAGGAGGCAGCAAAGCGCGTAAAGGAGCCGGAACTCAGCGTCCTGTTCCAGCTGTTCCAGCGGCGCATGGCCGACAGGCTGACACACTCCATGCCGACGCAAATTCCCGCTGAATGAACGCCGCCATCTTGCGCTGCCGGACTCGGCAGCGTTAAAGCAGCGTTCAACAACAGGGAACAGCATGGCGGACCGTCCAACAGTCCTCAGGAAACGAACGCTCGACAAGGATCTCGACAAGCTTACGCATGTCGAGGATGCGTCGAAATACGTCTCCCGCAAACTGATCGCCCCCGGTATCGGGATGGTCTTCCTTGGCCTCGCCATGTTGTTTGCCGGCGTCTACGTCTTTGATCGGCCGGGAGCGGTGCTGGTCATCGCAGCGGCCGCACTTGCCGCCTACATGGCTATGAACATCGGCGCGAACGACGTGACCAATAACGTCGGCGCCGCAGTCGGCGCGCGTGCCATCACGATGGGCCAGGCGCTTGTCATCGCCGCCATTTTCGAGATCCTGGGTGCGACGATCGCAGGTGGCGAGGTCGTGAAGACGATCTCGTCGAGCATCGTCGATGCGGTCCAGATTCCGGCCGGCACGCTCGCCTGGATCATGATGGCGGCGCTGATGGCCGCCGCATTGTGGATCAACCTCGCGACCTGGATGAATGCGCCAGTCTCGACCACGCACTCCATTGTGGGTGCGGTCATCGGCGCTGGTATCGGTGCGGTCGGACCCGGGCCTGTCAACTGGCGGGTGATGGCGGAAATCACCTCGAGCTGGGTCACCTCGCCGTTGATCGGCGGCGTGATCGCCGCTGGTCTACTCTATCTGATAAAAACCTTCATCATCTACCGCGAGGACAAGATCTCGGCCGCCAAGCGCTGGGTGCCCGTCCTGATCGCGATGATGATCGGCGGCTTCACCAGCTACATGATCCTTCAGCTTGAGACCGCCCATAGCTTCTCCTCGTCGACCATCATTCTGTTCGGCGTGGCAGCCGGCGTAGTCGGCTGGCTGGTCGTCCGTCCATTGGTGCGCAGGCAAGCGGAAGGACTTGAGAACCGCAACAGTTCGCTTCGGGTTCTCTTCCGGCTTCCTCTGATCGGATCCGCGGCCCTGCTTTCCTTTGCCCATGGCGCAAACGACGTTTCCAATGCCGTCGGCCCGCTGTCGGCAATCGTGCGCGTCTCGCTCGGGCATCCTCTGGGCGAAAATGCGGTGCCGCCGATCTGGGTGATGCTCATCGGCGCCTTCGGCATCTCGGTGGGTCTGTTGTTGTTCGGTCCACGCCTGATCCGCCTGGTCGGTGAGCAGATCACCAAGCTCAATCCCATGCGCGCCTACTGCGTCGCTTCGTCCACTGCTTTCACGGTCATCGTCGCCTCGTGGCTCGGTCTGCCGGTCAGTACCACGCATATCGCGGTCGGGTCGGTCTTCGGCGTCGGCTTCTTCCGCGAATGGTATACGCGCCACTCCAAGCAGCGGCTCGCCTACCTCAAGCGCCGGGCCGAGGTCTGGGTCATCGATGAGCCCGACGACCCGAACACGCACGAGGTCCGCCGCCGCTATCTGGTGCGACGCTCGCACTTCATGACGATCATCGCGGCCTGGGTTATCACCGTGCCGGCATCCGGTGCGCTTGCGGCGTTGCTTTACTGGCTTATGGTCTTCCTCTTCGTCTAAGCGGGATATTTTTCATGCGCGCCAATTTTCGGATGCAGCGGCTCTTCGTTGACGCACCTCTGTCGCTCGGCAACGGCGTGGAGGTCAGCGCCGACCAGTACAACTATCTGGCCAATGTCCTTCGCATGACCGATGGCGCCGAGCTTCTCGTCTTCAACGGGCGTGACGGCGAGTGGAAAGCCCGCGTTGCGTTTCCGACGCGCAAGCGCATCGTGCTTGTGCCGGAGGAACAGACACGGCTGCAGCCTGCGCCTTCAGACCTGCATTATCTCTTTGCGCCGCTGAAGGTCGGCCGCCTCGATTACCTTGTCCAGAAGGCGGTCGAGATGGGCGCCGGCGTGCTGCAGCCTGTCATGACGCAGCATGTTCAGGGCAAGATCACCAGCCTCGACAAGCTGAAAGCCAACGTCATCGAAGCTGCCGAGCAATGCGGCATCCTCGGCATTCCCGAGGTTGCCGCCCCGATCCGGCTCTTCGATCTCCTCGACACCTGGCCGCGTGAGCGACGCATCATCTATTGCGACGAAGGCGATGCTGGGCAAAATCCGCTGCCGCTTCTCAGCAAGGTGTCCGAGCGCAAGCTGGCATTGCTCGTTGGCCCAGAGGGCGGCTTTTCGGAGGAGGAGCGTGCGCGGCTTCGCAGTCTCGACTTCGTCACCGCAATCCCTCTCGGGCCGAGAATCCTGCGCGCGGATACCGCTGCGGTTGCAGCACTTGCCGTCATTCAGGCGTCAGTCGGCGACTGGAACTGAGGGCCGTGATATTCCGAGCAAAAGCGGCTACTAAATTTTTGAAGAACCGTTGAAACAATTTCACTTGCAACATACGTGGGACGGGCCCTAATCACCCTTCCCTATCCGCCCAATTCCGGGCGCCTTCCGATACAGGTACTTTGAATGGCTCGCGATACCACCGACCAGACGCCGCTCTCTTCGGTTCAGGAGCTGACCGATTATCTTGCTGCCGGCAACAAGCCGGAAGAGGCATTCCGGATCGGCACCGAGCACGAGAAGTTTGCCTTTTTCCGGGCAGACAACACGCCTGTTCCCTATTTCGGCGAGAACAGCATTTCCGGCCTGTTGAAGGGACTGCAGCAGAAGAGCGGATGGGATCCGATCGTCGACGACGGCAACATCATCGGCCTCGGCGCGCCGAACGGCATGGGCGCCATCTCGATCGAGCCCGGCGGCCAGTTCGAACTGTCGGGCGCGCCGCTGCAATCGATCCACGAGACCTGCAAGGAATCGAACACGCATCTGGCGACGCTGCGCGAAATCGCCGAGCCGATGGGCATCCGGTTTCTCGGCATTGGCGGCAGCCCGAAGTGGACGCTGCAGGAAACCCCTGTCATGCCGAAGTCGCGCTACGGCATCATGAGCCGCTACATGCCGAAGATCGGCACGCAGGGTCTCGACATGATGTACCGGACATGCACGATCCAGGTGAACCTCGACTTCTCGTCGGAAGCCGACATGCGCAAGAAGATGCGCGTCTCGATGAAGCTTCAATCGCTCGCGACAGCGCTGTTTGCCTCGTCGCCGTTTACCGAAGGCAAGCTCAACGGATTGCTTTCCTGGCGCGGCGACATCTGGCGCGATACAGACAACCAACGCTCCGGCCTGCTCGACTTCACCTTCCGCGATGACTTCGGCTTCCACGACTACGTGGAATGGGCGCTCGACGTTCCGATGTACTTCATCGTGCGCGACGGGCGCTATCACGACTGTACGCATGTGACCTTCCGACAGTTCATGAACGGCGCCCTGAAGGGCGAAGTCGCCGCCTGGGAACCCACGATGGGCGATTGGACCAACCATCTATCGACGCTGTTCCCGGATGTCCGCCTGAAGCGGTTCCTCGAAATGCGCGGCGCCGATGGCGGACCATGGCGGCGCATCTGTGCGCTGCCGGCCTTCTGGGTCGGCCTGCTCTATGACGACGGAGCGCTCGAGGCTGCCGACATGCTGACCAAGGACTGGACCTTCGACGAAGTGAATGCGCTTCGGAACGCCGTTCCCGCGCAGGGCCTGCGTGCCCGTTTCCGTGGCCACGAGCTCTATGACACCGCCCGCGAAGTCATGGCGGTCGCCAAGGCTGGCCTGAAGGCGCGCGGCAAGCTCAATCAGGAAGGCCAGGACGAGACGATCTTCCTTTCGCCGCTCGACGAAGTGCTCGCCAAGCGAGCTACGCTGGCCGACGATCTGGTCGCCCTCTACAGCGGTCGCTGGAACGGTTCGGTCGAGCCTGTTTTCACCGAATACCAGTACTGATGAATTGGTAAAGACCGGCGCCGGGTTTCCGGCGCTGTCTGCTTAAAGCCTTCAATAAAAAGCCGTTTGCGCATTCCTTTTTCCGGCTATAGTGACGCAATCATGCGTCGCAAACCGGGGAAAGGAATTTTCCATGCTGCCACTCTTCGACATGATGATGCAGGCACAGAACGGCGCTGCCATGGACGCGGTTTCCAAGCAATTCAACCTCGCGCAGGAGCAGGCCACCAAGGCGATGGCAGCCCTGATGCCGGCGTTTTCCGCAGGCCTCAAGCGCAACAGCAACAACCCCTATGACTTCATGGGCCTGATGCAGTCGGTCGGTTCCGGAAACTACGCCAAGTATTTCGAGGACATGAGCAAGGCCTTTACACCGCAGGGCATTTCCGACGGCAACAATATCCTGGCGCAACTCTTCGGCTCCAAAGAGGTTTCGCGTGCCGTTGCCGCGCAGGCGGCGCAGATGACGGGTATCGGCCAGGAAATCTACAAGCAGATGCTGCCCGTCATTGCCGACACGCTGATGGGCGGCCTGTTCAAGCAATCGATGGGTCAGATGTCGACGCCGGTCAATCCGTTCGTCAACACGGCGATGGGCGAGACCATCCAGAGATGGCTGGAGAGCACCGGCTTTGCCCCGAAGCAAAAGCCGGCACCGGAGCCGAGCATCTTCGACAACCCGTTCACGCAGGCGATGCAGCTGATGTTCAGCGTGCCTAAGCCCGAACGCGAAAGCGCGCCGGTCAATCCATTTCTGGACAATCCGTTCGCCAAGGCATTTCAGGAAATGATGGGCAATGTCGGCAAACCGGCCGCTGAGAAACAGCCGGAGCGCAAGGACGAGGGAACGGCGGCCGCCGAGAGCTACGTCAACATGCTGAGCACCATGTTCGACAGCGGGCTGGAGGTGCAGAAAAGCTACCAGAAGAACATGGAAGCGATCTTCGAAAGCTACATGCCGAAGCCTTCCTCGCCGGCCCCGAAGGCATAAAAAAACCCGGAGATGGCTGGGAGGCCGATCACCGGGCAAGAGGCAGGGTTATTGGCTATCACCCTGCGGGGAAAACTGGTCGAACCTACTCGTCGTTGGTTCTAAGAAGTGCGTTGCGGCCGCGATTGCGGGCAACGCGGGCGAGATCGTCGGACGGATCTTCAAAGAAGGTCGAGGCAAGGAACGCCGACGTCAGGTCGGTTCGCGAAAGCCCGATGTCCTTCAGTTGATTATCGTCGAGATCATGCAGCCGGTTGATATCCATGCGGTTGCGGAAAGCGCGCACAACGGATGCCAGCCATGCATAGACGTTCACGAGGCGCGGGGAGAACGTCGTCGTCGTCTTGGTGCAGTCGAGTTCCAGTATCCGGTCTGTCGTGCGCATAGGATTTCCTTTCGTTAAGCGCGCAACAATCCACCCCTCCCGCGAGGTCGAGCGGGAAGGAGGAAGGTTGAATTTCTGAAGCGGAAAGGCAGGGCGCCTGTCCATTACTTGCCTGATTTGCAAGCCGAAGATGCCAAAGCCCTATTGATCAGTCCAACGAATGTTTCTAATGATTATCATCAGAGAACTTTATGGGTGACATCATGTCCGCGCCTCTTGATATTGATCAGTTGCAGACTTTCATCGCGATCGTCGATTCCGGCAGCTTCACCAAGGCGGCCGACAGGGTCTATAAGACGCAATCCGCCGTCTCCATGCAGATGCGACGGCTGGAAGAGCGTATCGGCAAGCAGCTTTTCATCAAGGACGGGCGCGGCAACCGCCTGACCGCCGAGGGTGAAAAGCTCTTGAACTATGCGCGGCGCATGATCCGCCTCAACAACGAGGCGATCGCGGCCTTCGACGACAACCGTCTCGAGGGAACGCTGCGTATCGGTACACCCGATGACTATGCCGACCGCTACATGCCTGAAATCATCGGCCGCTTCGCCAAGACGCATCCGAACGTCGAACTCTATATCGTCTGCGAACCCTCGGTGGATTTGGCCGAGCGCATGCATCGCGGTGAGCTCGATATCGCGCTTGTGACGCATAACCCGCGCGAGCGCATGTCCGATGTCGTGCGAACCGAGCCACTCTGCTGGGTCGGCTCCGCCAACCATCCGATCCGTGACGATGCACCGGTGCCGCTGGCCGTCGGTCGCCGCGACTGCCAATGGCGCCAGCTTGCCTGCTCGGCGCTCGACGCCGTCGGCCGCGAGCATCAGATCCTGTTCACCAGCTGGTCCTGCACGGTCGTCGCGGCCGCCGTTCTCGCCGGCATGGCGGTCTCCGTGATGCCGGAATCTGCGTTGCGCACCGGCATGAAGGTGCTGAGCCAGGCGGATGGCTTCCCCACCCTGCCCCCGGTCCAGATCGGCATCATGAAGCGGCCGGGCGTTTCGATTTCGCTGATGAACGCGATCACCGCGCACATCACCGCCTGCCTTGACAACATCACGCCTGCCGTCGTCGACGACAATCTGGAGCCGGATGTGAAGAACGCCTATGGGCGGGCTCAGCCCCGCCTCAAGGTCGCAAACGTGGTACCTAGCTGGTAGTTTCAGGCAGCCATCGGAGCGAAGAAGGACGTGCGGATGACGTTCTTCCACTCATCGAGAATGCGCCGGGCGAGCGATGCTTCCGTCACGACGGCGAGCCGGATCGATGCTCCGAGCAGATGGCTGAAGAGATAGGTGCGCGCTTCCATGTCGGCATTCGCGAGTTCCGGCGCGATGCGGCGAACCGTATCATGGAAAATCCCGGCGATCCGGCCACTGTGCTCGATGTTCAGCTTCAGCAGATCCTGGTCGGTCTCCGTTCCCATCCAGATGCCGAGATAGGCGGCATCGTTGCGATAGTCGTCGTAGTGCCAGTCGATGGTGCTTGCCAGCACGTCGAGCGCATGGTCGACCGACGTGACATCGGAAAAGGCGTTTGCAATTCTACACTGGATCGCCGATGCGTTCCGGTCGAACAGCGCCTTAACGATCGCGGCCTTCTCGGGGAAATATTGATAGACGGAACCGATCGGGACGTTCGCGGCAATTGCCAACTCCGTCATGCGCATCGCGTTCACGCCCTTCTCGGCAATGATTGTTTCGGCTGCTGACAAGATCAGATCAAGCCGCTGAATACTGCGTTCCTGCTTCGGCTTCCGACGGAGGCCAATGCGATCCAAACTTCCGACCTTCATGTCGTTCCCATTTGTTCTATGTGGAGCGACGGAAGTGGTTCATGCCGGCGCCGTTTGGCCGATATGGCATCTCAGTTCTTCACGACTCGTAAACGCGATAGTTCGGATTGTATGCATCGGTAAAAGCTAAATCAAATCTGCGCGATACACCCGAATTTGGTCTCTGTTGACGCGTGCGGTTGGTCAGAAAAATGCGCTTTTCGGCATGCTAATTTAGGCTACCGATGGCGGTCGCGGACTGATTCGCGAACGCTCCGAGAACCGGTAACGTTTTCGGGCCTGACCGATGTGTTGCGACCCCGCATTTGTCGCTTCGCGGCTTGACCGGCGATAATTTCCAGCCGTATCTATCCATGCATAACGATTGGAAGAAATTATCGTGCTGACCCTTCGACAGATGCGCTACTTCGATGCCCTCGCGACGACGCGCCACTTCGGCCGCGCCGCCGAGATGGTGCATATCAGCCAGCCTGCGCTGTCGACGCAGATCATGGAAATGGAAGACTATCTTGGCGCCAAACTGGTGGAGCGCACCCGCCAAAGCACGATCCTGACGCCGAAGGGTGAAGAAGTGCTGCACTATGTTCGCTCGATCCTGCATCAGGTCGACCTGCTCGAGCAGACGGCGCGGAAAGGTGGGGGCACGCTCGAGGGCCTGATCCGTATCGGGATCATTCCGACCGTGGCGCCCTATCTCGTTCCGCAGTTCATCCCGCACCTTCGCGCGACCTACCCTGATGTCGAAGTGGAATTGCGCGAGGCGGTGACCGATCGGCTGATGGCCGACCTCTCCGCCGGCAAGCTTGATGCGGTGATCGCAGCACTCCCTCTCGATATCGAGGGTATCCAGACGAGACCGCTGTTTACGGACCGGTTCTTCATGGCCGTTGCCGATAACGGCGAAGCCGTACTTATGTCGCCGCTGACCGAGCACGAGGTGAATGTCGACCGGCTGCTGTTGCTGGAAGAAGGGCATTGCCTGCGCGATCAGGCGCTCGCCGTCTGCAGCGCCGGCAAGCGCAGCCTCGTCAATTTCGGGGCGACGTCGATGGCAACCCTTCTACAGATGGTGTCGCACGACATGGGAATGACGCTGATCCCGGAGATCGCCATTCCGACCGAGACCAGCCGCAACTCCATCCGCATCGTACCGTTCGCCGATCCGCAGCCTGCCCGCGAGATCGGCCTAGCCTGGCGGCGAAGCACCCATCGCGGCAAGGAAATGGAAGCGCTGGCAGAGGCGATCGTTGCCGTCGCCCCTGCCCCGCGCGACGAAGCTTCCTGATCAGGCGAGGTTCTTCTTCAGGAATTCGACCGTCCTGCCCCAAGCGAGATCGGCGGCCTTCTTGTCGTAACGGGCCGACGACGTATCGTTGTTGAAGGCGTGATTGACACCGTCGTAGACGAAGATCTGGAAGTCCTTGCCGTTTTCCTGGAGCGCTTTCTTGTAGGCGTCGATGCCGGCGTTGATGCGGTCGTCCAGACCGGCATAGTGGAGCATCAGAGCCGCCTTGATGCCCGGCACGTCGGCCGCCTTGGGCTGGGCTCCGTAATATGCGACACCCGCCTTCAACTCCGGCGACTTGGTGGCGAAGTCGTTGACCAGACCGCCACCCCAGCAAAAGCCGATGACCCCGACCTTGCCGTTGGAATTGTCGAGCTTGCTCAGATAGGCAAGCGTCGCTTCGGCGTTCGCCACCGTGGCCGGACGGTCGAGTGCGCTGAACATCTCGCGCGCCTTGTCCTCATTCTCGGGCGTGCCGCCTTGTGGCGAAAGAAAATCCGGCGCCAGCGCGATAAAGCCCTCGAGAGCCATGCGGCGAGCGACGTCCTTGATGTGCGGATTGAGGCCGCGATTCTCGTGGATGACGATGACCGCGCCGAGCTTGCCCGATGCGTCCTTCGGCTCGACAAGATAGCCCTTCATTTCGCCGGATCCGCCGGGATAGGTTACGTCCTTCGCGACCAGCCTGGGATCCTCGGCTGCGATCATGTCTGCGCTCGCCTTGTTGGCGGCGAGCATTGGGGCGATGACCGCCGCAGCACCCGCCGACCCCGCCAGCTTCGTCAGCTTGTCCATGAAGTTGCGGCGGTCGAGGGTGAGATGCGTATATTCGTCGTAGGCGTTGATCATCGCCTGCGTGATTTCCGGCTTGTCCATTTGGGGCCTCCTGTTCCCTACCCAGAGTTTCCGAGGGAAAACATAGGACAGCCACCGGTAACGCGATTACAAAACTGCGTTACTTCAAACGCTCAGCCGTTGGGAAAGGTCATCCAGACGGCAAGCCAGACCCACATGACACCGAGGACAACATAGCCCGCGCCAAACAGGGGGCTGCGGTAGCGCATGTTGTTGCTCGTCACGTGCACTGCCGCGTGGAGATAGCGAAGGGCCACGAAGATCCAGGCCAGCACCACGGCAACGATGTTGTCCGCTTCGGTGATGTAGAGCAGAACGCAGCAGGCATAGAAGAGCACGGGCAATTCGAACTGGTTGGCGAGGCTGTTCTTGACGAACAGGCTCTCCTGAGGCTCCGAGCGATTTTCGCGGTAGTCGGAGATGGCAACCTTGCCGGCGCGAAGCATCCGCATGCGGCGGAAACCGAGGAGCATGTACAGTCCATAGACCAGCGCTGCGTGGGCTATAATGGGCCAGAACATCTCGTAGCCGGTCATATGGTCTTCTCCTTGACGCCTTTGCTTGAGCTGAGCGCTGTAGAGGAAAAAAGCTGGGCTTTCCAGTCACATGGTGGAGATTGCGGCAATGCGCCCCTTGCCCGGGGCAGGGGCAATACGCCCTCCCTGGGGTCAGCGGTGCTCACGCTGGCCGAGGGCCATGTAGCGAATGATCGCGAAGCGCACGATGAGGATCAGGCAGACGGCAAGGCTTGCGAATTTCAGCTTTGTCATCCAGGGCAGGATAGCGGCCGCGAATGACGCCGAGGTACTGTCTCCGAACGCGATCAGGCTCGATATGTTCTCACCATAGTCCGCAACACCGTAGACGAACGGCAACGCATAGATCGCCTTCAGCACCAGAGAACCGGTCGGGCGAGCCTGATCCGGCATTGCCGCCCGCAGCCGCAGAATGACGAGGAAAAGAAGTGTCGCCAGCAGGGCGGGAAAGATCAGCTCAGGGCCAAAATACATTGCCCTCAGCAGATTGTCGGCGACCTCGTTCTGCTCGAGCAATCGCTGCATTCGCCCGACGGTCAGTTCATCGTAACCGGCGAAATAGACATCGAGGACCGCCTGGCCGGTCTCGTGCTTGAAGGGGACGACAAAGCCGAATGTCGTCCATGCAAGCACGCCCAGGCAGAGGGCTGCGAGCAGCGCGATAATCCAGAGCGGAATACGGCTGCCCGCGTTCATTCTCAGCCGCCAGCGCTCGGATAGTTCGGGCTCTCGCGGGTGATCGTCACATCATGCGGATGGCTTTCGCGAAGACCGGCACCGGAGATGCGGACGAACGTCGCGCGCTCCTGGAAGTCCTTGATGTCCTTGCCACCGACGTAGCCCATGGCAGCCTTGAGGCCGCCTGCGAGCTGATGCAGCACACCCGATACCGGACCCTTGTAGGGGACCTGGCCTTCGATGCCTTCAGGCACGAGCTTCAACGTGTCACGCACTTCGGCCTGGAAGTAACGGTCTGCCGAGCCGCGCGCCATGGCACCGACGGAGCCCATGCCGCGATAGGCTTTGAACGAACGGCCCTGGTAGAGGTAGACTTCGCCCGGGCTTTCATCCGTGCCTGCGAGCAGCGAACCGATCATGACGGCGGATGCACCCGATGCGATCGCCTTGGCGACATCGCCGGAGAACTTGATACCGCCGTCAGCGATAACCGGGACATCCTGCGCACGTGCCGCCTCGACGGCAGACATGATGGCGGCGAGCTGTGGAACGCCGACGCCGGCGACAATGCGGGTCGTGCAGATAGAGCCCGGACCGATACCGACCTTGACGGCATCCGCACCGGCATCGATCAGCGCCTTGGTGCCATCTGAGGTCGCGACGTTGCCGGCCATGACCCGCACGGAATTGGAGAGCTTCTTTACGCGCGCCACGGCATTCAGAACGCCCTGCGAATGGCCATGCGCGGTATCGACGACGAGAAGGTCGACGCCGGCTTCGATCAGGCGCTCGGCACGATCGAAACCATCATCGCCGACGCCAACGGCGGCAGCAGCGCGGAGGCGGCCCTGCGCATCCTTCGACGCGTTCGGGTTGAGCTGCGACTTTTCGATATCCTTGACAGTGATGAGGCCGACGCAACGGCCTTCGCCATCCACCACCAGCAGCTTCTCGATGCGGTGCGCGTGCAGCAGGCGCTTGGCTTCCTGCTGGTCGACGCTTTCCTTGACGGTGACGAGGTTCTCGCGCGTCATCAGTTCGTAGATCTTCTGCTTCGGATCGGAGGCGAAGCGGACGTCGCGGTTGGTCAGGATGCCGACGAGGCGGCCGGTCTTTTCAACGACAGGAATACCGGAGATGCTGTGGATCTTCATGAGCGCCAGCGCATCGGCGAGCGTCGCGTCAGGGCCGATCGTCACTGGGTTGACGACCATGCCGCTTTCGAACTTCTTGACCTGGCGGACCTGCTCGGCCTGCTCGGCCGGCGTCAGGTTCTTGTGGATGACGCCGAGGCCGCCGGCCTGCGCCATGGCGATCGCGAGGCGGCTTTCCGTGACGGTGTCCATGGCCGAAGAGATGATCGGAATGTTCAGTTCGAAATCGGTTGCGATGCGGGTTGCAACGCTCGTCTGACCGGGCAGAACCTCGGAATGACCGGGCTGCAGGAGCACATCATCGAAGGTGAGTGCGTCCAAACCGGTTGGCGTTTCTATGATGCGAGCCATGGCCAATTTCCTTCAATTAAGAAAAGTGCAACGCCTCCCGGAACGAATCGTCCGCACCGGCGGTGTGCAAGGGTTGCTTTGGAAGTTGGCGAGGGCTGGTAACACGTCTATGACAGGAAGGGAATAGCAAAAAGCCCGGCGTGTCCGCCGGGCCTGGTATGGCTGCCATGCAGCGACTTCACAGGTCGAACTGATAGGTCTTCGGAACGAAGCGATAGCCGTCCTCATAGGTCTCCACGAAGCCGACCGAAGGGAACGGCATGTGGTAGCCGACAAAGGCAATCTTCTCGGCGGCGATCATGCCGAACACCTTGCGACGGGTGGCAGCAGCCTGGGCCTTGTCCATATCGAAACGAACCTCCCAGTCGGGCTTCTGCAGCGACAGGATATAGTGATTGGCGGTATCGCCCGTTGCCACGAGGCGCTTGCCCTCTGATTCGACGTGGAAAACCATGTGACCCTGCGTGTGGCCCGGCGCCAGCATCGCGGTGATACCGCCTGCAATGGTGCCGCCATCGCCAATGAACGTCGCCTTTTCGGCAAGGGGCACCACGTTGGCGAGAACCGCCTTGTGGCCGCCTTCGGCCGGTGTGCCCTCGCGGGCCTTGTCCGTCCAGAAGTCATACTCGATCTGGCCGATGACATAGCGGGCATTCTTGAAGGCAGGAGCGCCGCCTTCCAGCAGACCGCCGATGTGATCGCCGTGCAGGTGCGTCAGCGCGACCACCGTAATGTCGTCAGGCGAATATCCAGCCGCCTTGAGCCCGGAAAGAAGCAGGCCACTGCCGCGGGCGCGACCACCTTCACCAAAGCCGGTATCCACGAGGATCACATCCGAACCGGTATCGATCAGCGTTGGAGCGTAAGAGTTGACGAACTTATCAGCCGGCAGGAAATTCTTCGCGAGCAGTTCCTGGACAGTCTCCGGCTTCTGGTTGGTCCCGAAGGTTTCATAGGGTTTCTCGGCAATCGTTGCGCCGTCCTTGAAGACGGTGAACTTGTAGGAGCCCAGCTTGAACTGATTGAATTGGGGCTGCGGTGTCGCATCCATCTTGGCGTTATCTCCACTTGCGGCCATCGCGGCCGTTCCTTTCAAAATCATCGGCGCAGCCAGCAGGCCAATGCCTGCAGCAAACAGCGTGCGCCGTCTCATCCCCAGCGGTGCGGTCATGTCCCCATCCTTCCAATAACGTGCGGCGTCTTCGCCGCAACCCCCAAAATCGGAACCGGCCCGCCGCTTATCGCAACGAGCCGAAACAAACAGATGTCAATTTCGGGCACTACAACCTGAGCGCAAGCCGTCTCACGCAGACGTGATGCAAACGTGTTTGCGAACGGGAATGAGGGGTTGGCAGCCGCGCTACCTAGGAATACAGAGCACTGGCTTTCCGAGCCGCCTTCGCAAGACCTTCAAGGCATTCGCGCATGAACCGCATCGTTCCGCTGATCCTCGCCGTCGCTCTCTTCATGGAGCAGATGGATTCCACCGTCATTTCGACAGCCCTCCCCGCCATTGCCAACGATCTCCACGTCGGACCGATCACGCTGAAGCTGGCGCTGACGTCCTACATGGTGTCGCTTGCGGTGTTCATTCCGATCAGCGGATGGATGGCGGACAGGTTCGGCGCCAAGCGCATCTTCCGCCTCGCCATCTGCGTCTTCGTCATCGGCTCGATCTGCTGCGCGGCCTCCTCCGGCCTGATCGAGTTCGTCGTCGCCCGCTTCCTGCAGGGCATGGGCGGCGCGATGATGACGCCGGTCGGACGCCTGGTGCTGCTCAGGACAACAAAGCGCAGCGAGTTGGTTTCAGCAATGGCGTTGCTGACCATTCCGGCATTGGTCGGGCCGCTTGCCGGACCGCCGCTCGGCGGTTTCATCACCACCTACTTCACCTGGCACTGGATCTTTCTGATCAACGTGCCGGTCGGCATTATCGGCGTCTGGCTCGCAACGATCTTCCTGCCGGAAGTCGAAGCGACCGCGCCGCCGAAACTTGACGTCGTCGGCTTCGTGCTGACGTCGTTTTCGGCGGCCGGCGTGGTCTTCGGCCTCTCCGTCGTCAGCCTGCCAGCACTGCCGCCTGTGATCGGCATTACGGCAACTGTGATCGGTCTCGCTTGCGGATTTCTCTACGTGCGCCACGCCAAACGGCATCCGGCGCCGATCCTCAACTTGAAACTCTTCAAGAACCCGACGTTCCGGGCATCGACCACGGGCGGTACGCTGTTTCGCATCTGTATCGGCGCCATGCCCTTTCTAACGCCATTGATGCTGCAGCTCGGTTTCGGCCTGACGCCGTTTCAATCGGGCCTTATCACCTTTGCCGGCGCGATCGGGGCGATCACTACCAAGTTCATAGCGCGTCGCGTCTTTGCCGCAGCCGGCTTCCGCACGACGCTGCTCTCGGCCGCAGCTGTCACTACCATCGTTACCGTCGCAACCGGCTTCTTTACGCCGCAGACGCCGCATCTGGTGATCATCGCGATCCTTCTGGTCGGAGGCTTCTCACGATCGTTCTTCTTTACCGGCGTCAATGCGCTGGCCTTTGCCGACATCGACGATGCGCAGGCCAGCCAGGCGACGTCGATGAGTTCTGTCATGCAGCAGATCAGTCTAGCTCTCGGCGTCGCCGTTGCCGCCGCGATTCTGGAAACCTCGATCTATTTCCGTGGCGAAGCGCTGCAGGTGGCCGACTTCCATATCGCCTTCTACGTGATCGCAATCCTGACGGTCGTGGCAACCATCCCCTTCATCCGGATGGACAAGAGCGCCGGCGCACTCGTATCCGGCCACCGCGCCGCGCGGGTGACGCCAGCGACCATCGAAGCCGAACAGCAGGCCGTGAAGTAAGCTTATTCCGGGTTCTCGCAGACGGCGCTTAGCTTGTTGCCATCGGGATCGCGGACATAGGCAGCGTAGAAATTGGCATGGAACGGCCGCAAGCCTGGCGCTCCCTCGTCAATGCCTCCTGCAGCAAGCGCCGCGGCATGAAACGCATCGACGTCGGCGCGCCGCTCGGCATGGAGTGCCACCATCGAGCCGTTGCCGTTCGAGGCCCGCCTGCGGTTGAATGGCGTGACGATCCAGAGCCGGCAGCGCGTGTCGCCGTCGGCGGAGTAGCCGATCTCTTCTTCCGAGTGGCGCTGGCGTCGATAACCGAGAAGCGGCAGGACGATATCGTAGAACCGCCGTGCCTGATCGATGTCGTTGGTTCCGAGGGTAACGTATAGAAGCATGATGGCCGGGCATTCCAAGTCTTGGGAGATCATCATCGCCCAAGAACAGCCCAAAGATCAAGCTTCCGTAACGTCAGGTTCGGCTTGCCGCCCCTTGAAGTGCTTCGCGAGCAGGAACATTTCGACCGATTCGGCCCGCGACGATGCCGGCTTGACGTGGACAACCTGCTTGAAATGCCGCTTCAGCATGTTGAGAAGATCGCGCTCGGTGCCACCCTGGAAGGTCTTCGCGAGGAAATGGCCGCCCTCGCCCAGCACCTCGATGGCGAAATGAGCCGCCACTTCGCAGAGATGCATGGTACGCAGGTGGTCGGTGCGATGATGGCCGGTCGTTGGCGCCGCCATGTCCGAAATCACCAGATCCGGCGTACCGCCGACAGCTTCGATCAGCTGCGCCGGTGCCGAAGGCTCGAGGAAGTCTAACTGCAGGATCTTGACGCCCGGCAGTTGATCCATCTCCAGGAAGTCGATCGCGGCGACGCGGACGTCCTCATCCGTGGACCCCGTGACCTTGGCAGCGATCTGCGACCAGCTGCCTGGGGCAGCGCCAAGGTCGATGATACGGCGCGCGCCCTTCAGGATGCCGTGCTTCTCGTCGATCTCCAGCAGCTTGAAGGCGGCGCGTGCGCGATAGCCCTCAAGCTGGGCACGCTGCACGTAGGGATCGTTGATGTGACGCTGCAGCCACTGCCGCGACGACGCCTTCATCTTCTTGTTCTTGACGCGCTGGCCGAGTTTGCGGCCGGTGCGGTTGCCCGCAATCGTTGGCTTCGCCATTGCCTGTCCCCTATTTGCCGCGCTGGCCGCGGCGGTTGCGGTGGCGCCGCCAGACGCCGTCGTCCGCCATCATGTCTGTGAGCAGGCCCTCCCTCAAGCCGCGATCGGCTACCCGCATGCGCGGGCTCGGCCAGCGGCGACGGATCGCCTCGAGAATGGCGCAACCGGCGAGCACCAGATCGGCGCGATCCGGCCCGATGCACGGGTTGGCCGCGCGGCTTTCGAAGTCCCAGGACAAGAGCTTTGCCTGCATGGCCGAAACTTCATCGTCGGAAAGCCAGATCCCGTCCACCTTGCGGCGGTCGTAGCGAGGCAGATCAAGATGAACGCCAGCAAGTGTCGTGACCGTTCCCGATGTGCCGATCAGATGAAAATCATCCGCGTGACCGATGTCGATGGCCGGGCAATCGAAGCTGGAAAGCATGCCTGCCACTTCCACGACCATGCCTTCGAAGACATCCGGCGTCACATCCCGGCCGCCATGGCGCTCCGACAGCGTGACGACGCCAACGGGCAAGGACGTCCAGTGTGTTATATGGTTGGCAAGGCGATTGAAGCGGCTGTCGCCGATGCGGATGACCGCGATCTCAGAAGAGCCGCCGCCGATATCGAAAAGAACGACAGACCGCGTTTCGCGACCGACGAGCGACGAGCAGCCGGAAACGGCAAGCCGCGCTTCGGTCTCGCGATCGATGATCTCAAGCTCGAGGCCGGTTTCCGTGATGACGCGCTCGAGAAACTCAGCGCCATTGCTTGCCTGCCGGCAGGCCTCGGTCGCGATCAGCCGCATGCGGCGGATTTCGCGATTCTTCAGCTTGGAGGCGCAGACGCGCAATGCATCGACGGCGCGATCCATGGCATCGTCGGAGAGCCGGCCGCTTGCCGCGAGGCCTTCCCCAAGGCGCACGATCCGCGAAAAGGCATCGACGACGCGAAACTGCCCGGGCCGCGTCGGCTGGGCGATCAACAGGCGGCAATTGTTGGTGCCGAGATCAAGAGCGGCATAAAGCTCGTCCGGCCAGGGATGCTGCGCCGGCGCGGATCGCTGCTGATCGCGCTCCGCCGGCCGCTGCGTGCGCCCCGGTGTTTCCGCGGGACGGTTGTCACCGCCAGATCGCGCGACGGGAGCCGATTGCTGCTGCGGCACCTGGGCGGCGGGTTTCTGCTGGGCGAGAGGCCGCCCCTGCAGGCCGCGCTTGCCGCGATGCTTGCGACGATTTCGACGGCTGGGTGGCGATTCGCCGTCCGGGCGCGCAGGCTGGCCCGCTGCGACAAGCTTTTCTTCACTCTGGTGTCTTTTGGACGCAGCTTCTGGAGTTCCACCCGCACCACGGCGGCGCTTGCGCTTTCGGGCCGGATTCCCGGCGACATGATCCGTTGGGCGCGCGGTCTCTCCGGGTTCACCGGAGGAGACATGCTGGGCGGGATGGGCCGCGTTGCGGGAATGCCCGCCTCGCTTGCCCTTGCGGCGCCGGGATTTCTTGCCATCCCTGCGACCTGCCGCCGACGCCCCGTCAAGTTGCGGCTTTGCGCCGCCTTCGGGGTCTTTCACGTTCGTTATCCACCGCGCCGCGCAAGTCCAGAAAGGTATGCAGCTGGCGCTCATTCGATTTTGCGTTGCGGCAAGAATACCAGCGCCAGCCCGAAACGCCAACCTCTTTTTAGGATGCCTTTACAAAGGGGTTACGATCGCTCCACAACAAGGCGTGATTTTTTTCAAAACAGGTATTTGCATTCCGCCAAGTTTTGTTTATAAGCGCCGCACACCAGCGGAGCGCTTCGAGCGCCGCACCTGCTGGGGAATAGTTCAATGGTAGAACGACGGACTCTGACTCCGTTAATCTTGGTTCGAGTCCAGGTTCCCCAGCCAAATTTCTTCTTCGACAGAGCTTTTTCGGAATAGTTGGCGGCGGGCCTGATGTGGTTTAGTGCATCATCGTGATTTGATGCCATCATTCGGAAACCGCCATGTCAGATACCGTTATCGATCGCTTTCTCCGCTATGTCGTGATCGACACCCAGTCCGATCCACAGTCTTCCTCACAACCTTCGACCGAAAAGCAGAAGACACTTGGCGCCTTGCTCGCAGAGGAGCTTCTTCAGATGGGGTTGGACGATGCGCATCTCGATGAGCATGGCTATGTCTACGCAACAATTCCCGCCAACGTCGGGAAGGCCGTGCCAACCATCTGCTTCTGCTCGCACATGGATACGGCGCCGGATTTCAGCGGCACAGGCGTCAAACCGCAAGTCCTGCGCAACTATCGCGGTGGCGACATTGTTCTGACGGGCGATCCTCAACAGGTCATCCGGGTGAGTGATCATCCCGCGCTCAGCGATCAGATCGGCAACGACATCATAACCACCGACGGCACGACGCTCCTCGGCGCCGACGACAAGGCCGGTGTTGCCGAGATCATGACCGCCGCGAAGTTTCTTTTGGACCATCCCGAAATCCCTCGTGGAACAGTCAAGCTGCTGTTCACACCTGACGAGGAGATCGGGCGCGGTGTCGACAAGGTCGACCTTGCCAAGCTCGGCGCGCAGTTCGCCTATACGATGGACGGCGAGACGGCGGGCCACATAGAAGACGAAACGTTTTCCGCTGATGGCGTCAAGATCACCATTGTCGGCGTTGCCATGCATCCGGGTTTTGCCAAGGGGAAGATGGAGAATGCCGCCAAGATCGCGGCGTCGATCGTCGACCGACTACCAAGGAACATGGCCCCTGAGACCACGGCAGGAAGGGATGGGTTCATTCACCCGACCGGCATCGAGGGATCGATGGAGAAGGCGACGATCAGCCTTATCGTTCGTGATTTTACGGACGACGGTCTGGTCGCGAAGGAAGCTTTGCTTGAGGCTATCGTCAAGGATGTGCTGTCGGGTTACCCCGGCTCGACCTACAGCTTCGAAGTCAAACAGCAATACCGGAACATGAAGGCAATCCTCGACCGCCATCCTGACATCGTCGATAACGCGATCGAAGCGGTCCGCCGCGCTGGCCTAGAGCCCGTGAGAGGCAGCATCCGCGGCGGCACAGACGGCTCCCGCCTGTCATTCATGGGACTCCCCTGCCCCAACATCTTTGCCGGCGGCCACGCATTCCATTCGCCGCTCGAATGGATCAGCCGACAAGACATGGAGAAAGCGGTTCAGACGATCGTCGAACTCGTGAAGGTCTGGGAAGAGCGCGCCTGAGGCGCGCTCACCAATTCGCGCATCACCTCAGCTGCGCAGGCCTGGCGCTTCCTGGCCTGTGCTTGCCACATATTCCGTGTAGCCGCCAGGATACTGATGGATGCCGTCAGGCGTCAGTTCCAGCACGCGGTTCGACAAGGCCGCGAGGAAGTGGCGGTCGTGCGAGACGAAGAGCATCGTGCCCTCGTATTCGGAGAGCGCCTTGATGAGCATTTCCTTCGTATCGAGGTCCAGGTGGTTGGTCGGCTCGTCGAGGACCAGAAGGTTCGGCGGGTCGAAGAGCATCTTGGCCATGACCAGGCGGGCCTTCTCGCCGCCCGACAGTACACGGCACTTCTTCTCGACATCGTCACCGGAGAAGCCGAAACAGCCGGCAAGCGCTCGCAGCGGCGCCTGGCCCGACAGCGGGAACGAATCCTCCAGCCATTCCAGAACGGTGCGCTCGCCATCGAGAAGGTCCATGGCGTGCTGGGCGAAATAGCCCATCTTGACGCTTGCTCCGATCGCCACGCTGCCGGTATCCGGTTCGGCGGAGCCCGCGACCAGCTTCAGAAGGGTCGATTTGCCGGCGCCGTTGACGCCCATGATGCACCAGCGTTCCTTGCGCCGTACCATGAAGTCGAGCCCTTCGTAGATCACGCGGCTGCCGTACTTCTTGTGGACGTTCTTGACGTTGATCACGTCTTCGCCGGAGCGCGGTGCGGGCAGAAACTCGAACGCGACGGTCTGACGGCGCTTGGGCGGCTCGACGCGATCGATCTTTTCGAGCTTCTTGACGCGGCTCTGCACCTGCGAGGCATGCGATGCGCGCGCCTTGAAGCGCTCGATGAACTTGATTTCCTTGGCAAGCATCGCCTGCTGGCGCTCGAACTGCGCCTGCTGCTGCTTCTCGTTCTGCGCCCGCTGCTGTTCGTAGAAGCCGTAATCGCCGGAATAGGAATTCAGCGATCCGGCATCGATCTCGATGATCTTGCCGACGATGCGGTTCATGAACTCGCGGTCGTGCGAGGTCATCAACAGGGCGCCCTCATAGCCCTTCAGGAATTCTTCGAGCCAGATCAGGCTTTCGAGATCCAGGTGGTTGCTCGGCTCGTCGAGCAGCATGACGTCAGGGCGCATCAGCAGGATGCGGGCGAGCGCAACACGCATCTTCCAGCCGCCCGACAGCTTGCCGACATCACCGTCCATCATTTCCTGGCTGAAGCTCAAGCCTGAGAGCACCTCGCGCGCACGCCCCTCGAGCGCATAGCCGTCGAGCTCTTCGTAGCGTGCCTGCACTTCGCCGTAGCGTTCGATGATCCGGTCCATCTCGTCGAGCTTGTCGGGATCGACCATCTCGGCTTCCAGCTGCCGCAGCTCGGCGGCAACGACGCTGACGGGGCCAGCACCTTCCATGACTTCGGCGACCGCGCTGCGGCCTTCCATCTCGCCGACATCCTGGTTGAAATAGCCGATCGTCACACCCTTGTCGGCGGAGACCTGACCTTCATCCGGCGTCTCGTCGCCGGTGATCATTCTGAACAGGGTCGTCTTGCCGGCGCCGTTTGGGCCGACGAGGCCGATCTTCTCGCCTCTGTTGAGGGCGGCCGACGCCTCGATGAAGAGGATGCGGTGGCTGTTCTGCTTGCTGATATTTTCGATACGAATCATATAAGGAGGAGTTCCGGAAAAACGCGTTTGGGCGCCCTTATGCCATGCAATTGGCATGCTGTCCCGTGCTTTTGCGCAGTGCACAAGATGCGACGACGGCTGCCAGCGGATCAAACGATCTTCCCACGACGCCCCGACACTGCTACGTTCCATATTTGTTCCGAGTCGTTCTCATTGCGGCCCGGGCGACATGAAGGAAAAGACATAGATGCAGGCAGCCGCCTATCTGGACAAGCTGAACGACCAACAACGGCTGGCTGTCGAACATGGAATTGGCGAAGGCAAGGCGTCCGGACCGCTGTTGATCATTGCCGGCGCCGGCTCGGGCAAGACAAACACGCTTGCCCATCGGGTGGCGCATCTGATCGTCAACGGCGCCGATCCGCGCCGCATTCTGCTCATGACCTTCTCCCGCCGCGCGGCCGCTGAAATGGCCCGGCGGGTGGACCGCATTTCCAGACAGGTACTCGGCGCCCAGGCGGGAGCCTTGAGCGAAGCGCTGACCTGGGCCGGCACCTTTCACGGCATCGGCGCCCGGCTGCTGCGGATTTATGCCGAGCAGATCGGCCTGAACGTCGATTTCACCATCCACGATCGCGAGGACAGTGCCGACCTGATGAACCTCGTCCGGCACGAACTCGGGTTTTCCAAGATGGAGAGCCGGTTTCCGACGAAAGGCACCTGTCTATCCATCTACTCTCGCGCGGTGAATTCCGAGGCGCCGTTGAACGAGGTGCTGAAGACCTGGTATCCCTGGGTATCCGGATGGGAAGAGCAGCTGCGGGAGCTGTTTGCCGGTTATGTCGAGGCCAAGCAGTCGCAGAATGTCCTCGATTACGACGACCTGCTGCTCTACTGGGCACAGATGGTCAGCGACGACGAGCTTGCGGCCGACATCGGCGGACGCTTCGACCATGTTCTCGTCGACGAATACCAGGATACGAACAAGCTGCAGTCCTCGGTGCTGATGGCGCTCAGGCCGCAGGGACATGGGCTGACGGTCGTTGGCGACGATGCCCAGTCGATCTATTCGTTCCGGGCAGCAACGATCCGCAACATCCTCGACTTTCCGAAATCGTTCTCCCCGCCGGCCGATATCGTCACGCTAGACCAGAATTATCGATCGACGCAGACGATCCTGGCGGCGGCAAACGGCGTGATCGATCTGGCACGCGAGCGCTTCACGAAGAACCTGTGGACCGACCGGCAGTCGGAGGAGCGCCCAAAGCTTTTGACGGTCAAGGACGAGACCGACCAGGCCAACTACATCGTCGAACAGATCCTGGCCAATCGCGAGGTCGGGATGCCCCTCAAGCAACAGGCCGTGCTGTTTCGCACGTCCAGCCACAGCGGCGCGCTGGAAGTGGAACTGACTCGTCGAAACATTCCTTTCGTCAAGTTCGGCGGGCTCAAATTCCTGGACGCCGCGCATGTGAAGGACATGCTTGCCGTCCTCAGGTTTGCGCAGAACCCGCGAGACCGCGTCTCCGGCTTCCGGCTGTTGCAGATGCTGCCAGGGATCGGGCCACAGACGGCAAGCAAGATACTGGACACGATCGCGGCCGATCCGGAGCCGCTGGTCGCGCTTGCCGAGATACCGCCGCCCGCAAAGACAGGCGAGCATTGGCCTGCGTTGATCCAGCTGCTTGAGGGATTGCGTCGATCCGATGCCGCGTGGCCGGCCGAAATCGCTCAGGCCCGCACGTGGTACGAGCCGCATCTCGATCGCATCCACGAGGATGCCGAGACGCGCAAGGCCGATCTGTTGCAGCTCGAGCAGATTGCCGCGGGCTATGCCAGCCGCGAGCGGTTCCTGACCGAACTGACGCTCGACCCGCCGGATGCGACGAGCGACCAGGCCGGCGTACCGCTGCTCGACGAGGACTATCTGATCCTCTCGACCATCCACTCCTCCAAGGGGCAGGAATGGCGGGCGGTCTTCATGTTGAATGTCGTCGACGGCTGCATCCCGTCGGATCTTGCCGTCGGAACCACTCACGAGATCGAAGAGGAGCGACGGCTGCTCTATGTCGGAATGACCCGCGCGAAGGACAGCCTGACGCTCATCACGCCGCAACGTTTCTTCACCAGCGGCCAGCACGGTCAGGGCGACCGGCACGTCTATGCGTCGCGCACGCGCTTCATTCCGGTGACGCTGCTGCAGTATTTCGAGGCCGCCAGCTGGCCGCTTGTCAAGGCTGCCTCAACGGAACGGAGCACGAAGCAAATTCGCGTCGACGTCGGGGCGCGCATGCGAACGATGTGGAGATAATCAGGGCGGTGGCGCCCGTTTACGCTGCCACCCTGTTTTCGACGTCGCCGGCGATCTCTCGCATCCTTTCCGGCGATGCGTGGCCGATCAACATGAAGGCATGCGAGCTGCTCGACCAGTAGACTACATTCATGCCTTTGCGCCCTTCCATGCGGAGCGGCTGCGCGCCCTCGTCCGTGCGAACTATGCACAGAGCAAGCGGACCGGTTTCGGGATCGAGATAGGCTATCTGGGCGAGCGGCTTGCCGTCATATTGCAGGACAAGCGCACGCTTGAATTCGACCCCAGACAGCGCGACCGAGGCCGGCGACAGGGACAGACCGAGCTTGTCGCGGATGATGGCGAGTTCGGCGGCCTGCGTCTCGATACCGGGAACTGGGCCCGAAAGCGTATCGGCTGTATAGAGATCGATATATTCGGCGACGACCGCGCGCCATTCGCTGCTTTCGTCCCGGTCGAGATGCCGGCGCAGGCCGATGTAGCTGCGGTCGACGACAATGCCGGCAACCAGGCTTGCGGCGAGCGCACCGAGGAAGGCGCGGCGCCCGAATCTTGCAGGCCGGGCCTCCGGCAAGGGCGAAAGCTTGGCCAGCATCGCCTGCAAATCGTCATGAGGCGCAGCCGCGAGAAGCGGCGCGAAAGCCTGATCGAACGGAAGGCTGCCACGCGAGAGGAATTCGACGCGTTCGGCGACACCGCCATCAGCTGCAATCAGAGCTTCGATCCGGCGGGCCTCATCCGGGGAGAGCTCGCCATCGAGGAAGGCCGTCAGTTCTTCATCGGAGGGGTATTTTCTTTCGTCGCTCATCTTGCTGCCTCCCCTCCTGCGAGACCCTCTGCGAGCTTGGCGCGGGCCGCAGCAAGGCGGCTCATCACGGTTCCGATCGGGATATCCAATATTTCCGCCACTTCCTTGTAGGACAGGCCTTCCACATAGGCGAGGAAGACCGCCGCACGCTGCGCGTCGGGCAAACCATTCACCATACGCAATATCTGACCCCTCATCACGTGGCCTTCGACCTCGCGGGCGCCGTCGACCACGAGAGCGTCTTCGGCATCGACAAAACCATGCCCCTGACGCACCCGCATCGAGCGAATCTCGTTCAGCCAGATCGAGTGCAGGATCGCAAACAGCCAGCGGTCCAGCCGCGTGCCCGGCTGAAACTGGCCGGCTCGCTCCAGCGCACGCATGCACGTCTGCTGGACGAGATCGTCGGCCACGTCACGCCGGTGCGACAGGACGAGGCCGTAACGCCATAGCCGGGTGAGGTGCCCGGCCAGCCCGCCCCTGATATCCGCTTCGCTTGCGATGACTGCCTCCGCCACGGGTTTGCCGTCCGGGCCCGCAGATACAACCTGCGGGCCTCGTCTTGCAGGACTATAGGCGGGAAACTCGGTGTAGGCGACCGGCATCGAAAAGCTCCCTGCGCACCGCATTTCCACTTGGTCGATCAGATCTTCGAGGGATCGGCGATTGCTTCGTTCAGATCGCGATATTCCTCGCAGTCCGTACCGCAGATCGTCTTGATCGTGCTCAACTGGTCTTTGGCGAGATCGATCTGGCCCTTGAGGACATAGGCCTCGCCGAGATACTCGCGCACCTTCGCGTAGCCCGGGTCCAGCTGGACAGACTTGAGATAGTAGGAAATCCCCTCGTCCGTCCGTCCGAGCTTGCGCGTTGCGTAACCGCGATAGTTCAACGCTTCGGCAGTGTTGGGATTCTGCAGCGTGTCGAGCATGGCAAGAGCCTCGTCGTAGCGCTTGGCTTTGGCGAGCGCGTAGGCGTAATCGGCCCGATTTTCGTCGGTGACGTTGGCGCTATGCTGCTTGACGCATTTCTGCGTCTTCTTGTCGTACATCTCACCCTTCTTGCACACCGGCATGGTCGCGCCGTCATCGCCGCCGCCCGCCGCGTACGCAGGCATCGACAGGGCCAAGGCCGCCATGCAGCCGCCAGCGAGGACGGACGCAATCTTAAGGCTCGCAGTCGTCATGGATTCATCTCCTTTGAATCGAGTTGCAGCGAATGAACACGCGGGCGGCGATTTTTATTCGCGGGCGGCGCGCATCATTTCCATCACGCCTTTGTGAGCATCTCCGGCGAATAAAGAGCCGGGCGAAGTGTTTGCTGTCTGCCGGGAGCAACAGGAGCATTCCGTGGACAAGAACGTGAAACTGCTCAGTCTCGCCACAGCGGTGCCTGAGCACATCATTCAGCAATCGGACGCAGCGGAAACGGCCGCACGCCTGTTTGCAGACCGCTTCCAAGATTTTCGCCATCTCGCGAGCGTCTTTACCAACGCCGGCATTCGAACCCGGCATGCCACGCGTCCGCTTGACTGGTTTGCCGAGCCGCATGGGTGGGAGGATCGCATGTCCGCCTATGTCGATATGGCGCGGCGCCTGTTCGCGGAGGCAGCCACGAAAGCACTCGCTGACGCCGATCTGGCGGCTGAAGACGTCGATTGCATCGTCACCGTCTCGTCAACGGGGCTCGCAACACCCAGCCTCGACGCCCAGCTTGCGCGCCAGATGGGGTTCCGCGCCGACATCGAGCGCGTGCCGGTCTTCGGCCTCGGTTGCGCTGCCGGGGTCTCGGGATTGGCGGTCGCGGCGCGGCTGGCGAGGAACCGGCCCGGTGCTGTCGTGCTTTTCGTCGCGATCGAACTCTGCACGCTGGCCTTCCGGCTGGACGAGTTGACGCGTGCGAATATCATCGCCACCGCCCTATTTGCCGACGGCGCGGCCGCCTGCCTGCTGAAAAGCGGCGTCGGGGACGGCCTTGCCGAGATCGAGGCGACCGGCGAGCATCTGTTTCCCGATACGCTCGGGATCATGGGCTGGAAGGTCGATGACGGCGGATTCGGTGTGGTACTAGCGCAGTCTCTTCCCCCGTTTGTCGAGGCGGAGCTTGGCGGAGCGCTCGATTCCATCCTCGATCGCAACGGACTTTCGCGGGATGACATTGGCCGGTTCATCTGCCACCCGGGCGGAACGCGCGTGCTGGCAGCCCTTGAGACCGTTCTTTGTCTGCCGACGGGAACTCTCGATGTCGAGCGCGAGGTTCTGGCCGAATACGGCAACATGTCGTCGCCAACGGTACTTTTCGTGCTGGAGCGGGCGCTGCGACAGGGATTGCCGGAGCGATCCGCGATGCTGGCGATGGGACCGGGCTTCTCGGCAAGCTGCATGACGTTGCGGAGGGTCGCATGATCTCTCCGACGATCATCCTTCTTAGCTTCGTCACGCTGCAGCGGCTGGCGGAACTTGCACTTGCACGACGCAACACTGATGCTCTCCTTCGAAAGGGCGGCCATGAAGTCGGCGCGCGGCACTATCCGTTGATGGTAACGCTCCACGCGCTCTGGCTTGCCGGGCTATGGCTGCTTGCGCCCGGACACAGCGTCAGTCCCTTCTGGCTGCTGGTCTTCTGCCTGCTGCAGGCGGGTCGGATCTGGGTCATCGCGTCCCTCGGGGAACGTTGGACGACGCGGATCGTCATATTACCGGGGTCTTCGCTGGTTCAGTGCGGGCCTTACCGGTTCATGGCACATCCGAATTACGCAATCGTCGCGGGCGAGATTGCCACCCTTCCGCTCACTTTCGGCCTGCCGTTCTATGCTCTCGGCTTCTCGCTTCTCAACGCCCTTATGCTCCGCGTCCGCATCGCTGCAGAAAGCACCGCGCTGGAGCGGGAATGTTTTTGAAATAAAAACGAAATTCCGTTTGCACGCCAGGTTTTCCGGAGGCATCTTCCTCGCCAGAACAGGATGAGCTGCACGGAAAATGACGAAGACGGTAATTGTACTTGGTGCCGGCATTGTAGGCGTATCGACTGCCATTCATCTGCAACGCCGCGGGCGACAGGTTGTCCTGATTGACCGCAAGGCTCCGGGACGCGAAACGTCCTTCGGCAATGCCGGCCTCATCCAGCGGGAAGGTGTGGTACCATACGGCTTTCCGCAGCAGCTGGGCCTTCTGATCCGCTATGCCTTCAACAACCGGATTGATGCGCACTATCATCTCAAGGCGCTGCCCGGCCAGCTTGCCTTCCTGGCCCGCTACTGGTGGAATTCCAACGCCAAACGCCACCAGATGATCTCGAAAGCCTATGCGCCGCTGATCGAACACTCGATTTCCGAGCATCACGACCTGATCGAGGCGTCGGGCTCGCAGCACCTGATCCGGAAGAATGGCTGGATCGAGGTGTTTCGCACGCCGGAGAAGCGCGACGCGGAATTCTCCGAGGCGGAGCGGCTGCAAAGGGAATTCGGCGTCGGGTTCGATCGGCTCGACACCGGCGATCTGGCGCGGCTGGAGCCGGACCTGAACCTCGGTTTCGTCGGTGCGCTGAAGTGGAAAGATCCGTGGTCGGTCATCAATCCGCAGGCGCTGACCGCAAGCTATCTCACATACTTCGAGAGCCTCGGCGGCCGCTTCATCACGGGCGACGCCAATTCCTTCGGCAAGTATGGCGCTGGCTGGAAGGTGGCGACCGACGAGGGGCCCATCGAAGCCGACGAAGCCGTCATGGCGCTCGGACCATGGGCAGCCGTCGCCACGCGCCGGCTCGGCTACGCCTTCCCGCTCGGCGTCAAGCGTGGCTATCACATGCATTATTCGGCCAAGGGCGACGCGGTGCTCAACAACACCGTCGCCGATACCGAGCTTGGCTACCTCATGGCGCCGATGGAAAACGGCATCCGGCTGACGACGGGGGCCGAGTTCGCGGCGCTCGGAGCGCCAAAGACGCCCGTGCAGCTCGACCGCGCTGAAAAGGTGGCGCGCAAGGTGTTTCCGCTTGGCGAGCGGCTGGATCCGGAGCCCTGGATGGGAGCCCGCCCCTGCACGCCGGATATGATGCCTGTTATCGGTAAGGCTTACAGGCATGATGGATTGTGGTTCGCTTTCGGCCACGCCCATCACGGGCTGACGCTGGGGCCAGTCACCGGCCGAGCGCTCGCGGAACTGATCACCGGCGAGAAGCCGTTTATCGATATTTCGGCCTATTCGCCGAAGCGCTTCGCCTAGAGCGTCGTACGTCCTCAAGGACGTACAAAGGACGCTCGATTTTATCGGACTTAGGCAAGTAGCTTCTTGAGATCGCGAAGAGCCGTGTCGACGATACCGTCGATCGTGTCGTCGATATCGACAGTCACGACACCCACTTCGCCGGTCGGCACCTCGAGCGTCGCAAGCTGACTTTCGAGCAGCGACAAGGGCATGAAGTGGCCCTTGCGTTCGCCCATGCGTCTTGTCAGCAACTCCCTGGAGCCGGAGAGATAGACGAAGATGAGATTGCCGCCGACGGCGTTGCGCAAACGGTCGCGATAGATGCGCTTCAATGCCGAGCAGGACACGACAATGCCCTGCCCGCTCGCGATCGACGCTTTCATCGCATCGCCGATCAGATCGAGCCAGGGCATACGGTCATCGTCCGTTAGCGGAATGCCCTTCGACATCTTCTCGACATTCGATGCAGGATGGAGGCGATCGCCCTCCACGAAACCGACGCCGAGCAGCTCAGCCAGCTTTTCGGCTATCGATGTTTTCCCTGAACCACTCACCCCCATGACGACAACGGCATGGGGGTGGTTTTCGATCTTTGGCATTGCTTCGTCTCGCTCGTTAAGCCGGCCTGATCAGGCGCGGCAAACGCGCCCTACGATGCAGCCGACAGGGATGCATTCTTGCGAGCCAGGCGTGCCTTGATGGTATCGACATCGGCGCGCGGCGTGGCCGCAAACAGGGTCTTTGTATAGCTATGCTGCGGATCACTGAAGACCTGATCTCGCGATCCGTATTCGACAGCCTCGCCGTAATACATGACCATGACGTCATCGGCCATGTAGCGGACGACCGAGAGGTCGTGGCTGATGAAGACGTAGGTCAGGTTCAGCTCGTCCTGCAGATCGGCGAGCAGGTTCAACACCTGAGCCTGCACCGACAGGTCGAGAGCCGAGACCGGCTCGTCCAGCACCAGGAGGCGCGGCTTCAGCATCAGCGCGCGGGCAATTGCGATGCGCTGGCGCTGACCGCCGGAGAACATGTGCGGGTAGCGGTTGAAGTGGACCTCCTGAAGGCCGACCTTCTTCAGCATCGCCATCGCCAATTCGCGGCGTTCGGCCGCCGGCGTGTCGGTGTTGATGATCAGCGGCTCCATCAGGATATCGCCGATCTTCTTGCGCGGGTTCAGCGACCCGTAGGGGTTCTGGAAGACGATCTGCACCTTGCGGCGCATCTCGGGCGTCAGGTCGCCGGCAGCGATATCAACCTTCTTGCCGTCGATGAACAGCTCGCCACCGCTCGCCGGGTCGATCATGGTGATGATGCGCGCCAGTGTAGACTTGCCGCAGCCGCTTTCGCCGACGATCGCCAGCGTCTTGCCCTGCTCCACCTTGAAGTTCACGCCCTTGACGGCGTGCACGGTCTTCTCTTTCTTGAAGAGGCCGCCCGGCAGATAGTAATTGCGGACGATGTTCTTTCCTTCGAGAACTGGCGTCATTGGGCAGCTCCCTGCACAGTCTTGTCTGGATTGAAAAGCTCGCCGATCGTCGGCAGGCGGTCACCTGTCGCGTTGTCGGGCAAGGCGGCGAGCAGCGCGCGGGTATAATCGCTTTTCGGCGCTTCAAAGAGCGAGAGCACGTCGGCCTCCTCCATCTTGCGACCCTTGTACTGGACGATCACCCGATCGGCGGTCTCGGCAACCACGCCCATGTTGTGCGTGATCATGATGAGGCCCATGCCGTGCTCCGTCTGCAGGCGCATCAGGAGATCGAGGATCTGTTTCTGGATGGTGACGTCGAGCGCGGTCGTCGGTTCGTCGGCGATGAGAAGCTTCGGATTGCAAGCAATCGCGATGGCGATCATCACACGCTGGCACTGGCCGCCCGACATCTGGTGCGGGAAGTGACCCAGGCGTTCCGCAGGATTGGGAATGCCGACCGCCTCGAACAGCTCGACAGCGCGCTTGCGCCGCGCGGCCTTGTCCATGCCCATGTGGATTCTCAGGACCTCTTCGATCTGGAACCCGACGGTGAAGCAGGGATTGAGGCTGGCGATCGGCTCTTGGAAGATCATCGACATATCTTTGCCGATGATGTTGCGCCGCTCGCGCGCGGACATGCCAAGCAGGTTGCGGCCGTCGAAGACCATCTTGTCGGCGGTGACCTTTGCCGTCCACGGCAGGAGGCCCATCGCGGCGAGCATGGAGACCGACTTGCCGGAGCCGGACTCGCCGACGATGGCAAGGACTTCGCCGGCGTGAACCTTGAGCGACACACCATCGACGGCGCGGAACGCACCAGTCGAGGTCTGGAACTCGACGACGAGATTTTCGATTTCGAGAAGTGCCATATCAGGACCTCTTCAGTTTGGGATCGAGCGCATCGCGCAGGCCGTCGCCCATCAGGTTGATGGCGAGAACGGTGATGAGGATGCACAGGCCCGGGAAAGTGACGAGTGACGGCGAGCTCTGGAAGAATTCGCGCGCGTCGGCAAGCATCGTGCCCCACTCGGATGTCGGCGGCTGCGCGCCCATGCCGAGGAAGCCGAGAGCGGCCGCATCGAGGATCGCCGCCGAGAAGGCGAGCGTTGCCTGGACGATCAGCGGTGCCAGGCAGTTCGGGAGGATCGTCTTGAACATCAGGCGCAGGGTGCCTGCACCGGCGACGCGGGAAGCCACGACATATTCCTTCTCGCGCTCGCTGATGACGGCGGCGCGGGTCAGACGGACGAAGTGCGGCTGGTTGACGATCGAGATCGCGATCATGGCGTTCAACAGGCCGGGGCCGAGAACGGCGACCAGCACGAGAGCCAGAAGCAGCGACGGGAAGGCCAGGATGATATCCATGACGCGCATGATGATCGTGTCCGTGCGCCCGCGGAAGTAACCCGCGATGAGGCCGAGCAGGACACCGGCGACCGCCGACAGCGATGCGACGACAAGGCCGATGAACAGCGAGAAGCGCGTGCCGAAGATCAGGCGGGACAGCATGTCACGACCGACGGCATCGGTGCCGAGCAGATAGGCGCTGTTGCCGCCTTCCGACCATGCCGGCGGCAGGCGCTGGAAGCCGGATGGAACGTTCGGATCATGCGGGGCGACGACGGATGCGAAGATCGCCAGCAGCAGAACGAAGAGGAAAATGACGAGGCCGATGACCGCGCCCTTGTTACGGGAGAAGTAGTACCAGAACTCCGACAGGCCGGAGGGAGTGGCAGAGGTTGTGTTGACCGTGCTCATGAGCCGCTCCTAGTGCCTGATGCGTGGGTTGATGAGACCGTACATGAGGTCGACGATCAGGTTGACGAGCATGATGATCGCCGCGATCAGGAGCAGACCGCCCTGGACCACGGTGTAGTCACGCTTGAACACCGCATCGACCATCCACTTGCCGATACCCGGCCAGGAGAAGATGGTTTCGGTCAGGATGGCGCCGCCAAGGAGGACACCAACCTGCAGGCCGATCGAGGTAACGACCGGGATCATCGCGTTGCGCAGCGCATGGACGCCGACGACGCGGAGCGGCGCAAGGCCCTTGGAGCGGGCGGTACGAACATAGTCTTCGCCGAGCACTTCGAGCATGGCCGAGCGCGTCTGGCGCGCGATGACCGCGAGCGGAATGGTGCCGAGCACGATGGTCGGCAGGATCAGCGAAACGAAGGCCGACTTGAAAGCGCCAGCCTGGCCGGAGATCAGGCTGTCGATCAGCATGAAGCCGGTGACCGGCTTGAAGAAATACATCAGCGAGATACGGCCGGACACGGGCGTCCAGTGCAGCGTATTCGAGAACAGGACGATGAGCAGCAGGCCCCACCAGAAGATCGGCATCGAATAGCCGACGAGGGCGACACCCATCACGCTCTGGTCGAACCAGGTTCCTCGCTTGACCGCGGCGAAGACGCCGGCGGGAATGCCAAGCACGATGGCAAAAATGATCGCACAGAGCGAAAGCTCAAGCGTCGCCGGGAAGAGCGCGCCGAACTCCTGCAGAACCGGGCGCTTGGTAACGATCGACGAACCGAGGTCGCCCTGCACCACGTTACCGAGGTAATCCAGGTACTGAACGTAGACCGGTCGATCGAGGCCGAGATCATGCATGACCTGGGCATGGCGTTCCGGCGCCATCACGCGCTCGCCCGACATCAGCATGACCGGATCGCCGGGCAGCAGTCGGATGAACGAGAAGGCGATGAGTGAAACGCCGATGAAGGTTGGGATCAGGATCGCAAGGCGTCCGATGAGAAATCGCAACATTGGCAAGTGTCCATAGTGTTCCGGCGGTCAGGTATCAAACCTGACCGCCGGCCAGCCCGGGGTTGCCGGGCATCTTTGCATATTTTTGATTACTCGGCGATATCAACGCCGTCGAAGCGGTGAACGCCGACCGGATCCTGGACGTAGCCAGAAACCTTGGCGCTCATCGGCACGAATTCCGTGGAGTGATCGAGCGTCGCCCACGGAGCTTCCTTCTTGAAGACAACCTGTGCTTCTTCGTAGAGCTTGGTGCGCTCGCCGAGATCAGCGGTCTTCTTTGCCTTCTTTACGAGGGCGTCGAATTCCTTGTTGCACCACTGAGCGCGGTTGTTGCCGCCAACAGCTTCGCAGCCGAGCAGGGTGTCAAGGAAGTTGTCCGGATCGCCATTGTCGCCGGTCCAGCCGAGGATCGCAGCACCGTCACGGGCCTTGTCCTTGGAGAGCTTCAGGTATTCGGCCCATTCGTGGGTGACGATATCGACCTTGACGCCGACCTTGGCGAGGTCTGCCTGCATCAGTTCGGCGGCGCGACGTGCGTTCAGCATGTAGGGACGCGAAACCGGCATCGCCCAGATCTTCATCGAGAGATCCTTGACGCCAGCCTTTTCGAGAGCCTTCTTGGCTTCGTCAGGATTGTAGGCATCGTCCTTGATGCTGTCGTTGTACGACCACATCGTCGGCGGGATCGGGTTCTTGGCAACCTGGCCAGCGCCCTGGAAGACGGCATCGACGATCGCCTGCTTGTTGATCGCCATGTTCAGCGCCTTGCGCACTTCAGGCTTGTCGAACGGAGCCTGCAGCGTGTTGTAGGCGAGGTAAGCGACGTTCAGGCCCGGCTGTTCCAGAACCTTGAGGCTCGAGTCTGCCTTCAGGTCCTTGATGTCAGCCGCGTTCGGGTACGGCATGATGTGGCATTCGCCGGCCTTGAGCTTCTGGGTGCGGACGGAAGCATCAGGCGTGATCGCGAAAACGAGATCGTCGATCTTTTCCTTGCCCTTGAAGTAGGTTTCGTTGGCCTTATAGCGGATGACGGCATCCGGCTGGTAGGCGACGAAGGTGAACGGACCGGTGCCGAGCGGCATCTGGTTCATCTGTTCCATCTTGCCGTCAGCCTGCAGCTTGTCGGCGTATTCCTTCGACAGAACCGACGCAAAGTCCATTGCGAGGTCGGCGAGGAACGGAGCTTCCGGATGGTTCAGCGTGAACTTCACGGTCAGGTCGTCGACCTTTTCGACGGACTTGATCAGTTCAGGGAAGCCCATGCCGGCAGCGTATTCGTAGGAAACGCCTGCGACATACTTGGCCCACGGGCTGTCAGCCTTCAGCTGGCGCTCGAACGAGAAGACAACGTCGTCAGCGTTCAGATCGCGGCTCGGCGTGAAGAACTCGGTGGTCTGGAACTTGACGCCCGGACGCAGCTTGAAGGTGTAGCTCGTGCCGTCGTCCGAAACCGTCCAGCTCTCAGCCAGGCCCGGCTCGATTTCGGTCTTGCCGTGCTTGAATTCGACGAGGCGGCTATAAACCGTACGCGAGGAAGCATCGAAGGTGGTGCCTGCAGTGTAGATGCCGGGATCAAAACCTTCCGGCGAGCCCTCGGAGCAGTAAACAAGCGTTTTCGACCAGGCTGCGGATGCCATGGCCGAAGCCAGGACCGTCGCGGCCAACAAGACAGACATCTTTTTCATGATATCGTTTCCCAGGTTTGTTCTTTTATTTGAGATGCCGGGCACTCGGCCCGGATCGGCGGCAGATGGAACGATATTTATCTGCTGAAATCAACGACCATATTGGAAAATTTTTCCAGCTGGACAACTTTAGTAATTTTCCGCCGAAAATAGGCCGCATTTGGAAATATTCGCACTGGATAAGTCCGGTTTTTGTCGCATTCGGTATAATTTCACCTACTGGCGCGACGTGGCGACACAAGCTTGCCGCGAACTGAGAGCTCGTTTTCCCAAAAACAAAACAACCGCAGGCACCCAAGGCGACTGCGGTTGCTGAATGCAGGAAATAGAAGCTCAGGCAGCCGGTGCCGGAACCGCAGGCTTGCGATACTCCTGCTCGCCGGTGAGGCCGAGGAGGAAGTTGATCTGCGGACGCGCCTTGACCAGATCGTCGATCGAGTACTGGGTCAGCACGTCGAAGAAGGCGTTCAGCGCCTTTCTGAGCGCCGAGTTCAGACCGCAGCTGTCCACCAGCGGGCACTCGACCATGCCGTCATCCTCAAAGCACTCAGCCATCGCGAAGCTGTCTTCCGTGACGCGCACGATATCGAAGAGGCTGATGTCCTTGGCAGGCCTACCGAGGCGAACACCGCCGTTGCGGCCACGAACGGTTTCGACCAGGCCGGCCTTATTGAGCGGCTGCAGGATCTTGAAGAGAAACAGTTCGGAAACACCGTAGGCCTTGGCGATTTCCGGGATGCGGCTCAGATGCCCATCATTGGCAGCACAGTACATCAACATGCGAACTGCATAGTTGGTCTGCTTGGTCAAACGCATGCCGATCTCCAGAATCGTTCCCGTGTAAGTCGTCTATATAGTGGCTTTGGTAGTTTTGAACAATTCCAAAATATGAAATTTCCATTCACGTTTATGCGGCCCCTCGCCGCACGGCCTAAAAACAAAACCGGCCCCACGAGGGAGCCGGTCGAAATGTCATGAGGCTGATCTTATCACTTCATCGTCGGCATGACGAATTCGGCACCATCCTTGATGCCCGACGGCCAGCGAGCGGTGATCGTCTTCGTCTTCGTCCAGAACTTGATCGAGTCCGTACCATGCTGGTTGAGGTCGCCGAAGCTCGAAGCCTTCCAGCCACCGAAGGAGTGGTAGGCCAGCGGAACCGGGATCGGAACGTTGATGCCGATCATGCCGATGTTGATACGGGAGGCGAAGTCGCGGGCCGCATCACCGTCGCGGGTGTAGATCGCAACGCCGTTGCCGTATTCGTGCTTCATCGGCAGGTCGAGGGCTTCTTCGTAGTTCTTCGCGCGGACGACCGAGAGAACCGGTCCGAAAATCTCGGTCTTGTAGATCTCCATGTCGGGCGTGACGTTGTCGAACAGCGTGCCGCCGACGAAGTAGCCGCCTTCGTAGCCCTGCAGCTTGAAGCCACGGCCGTCGACGACGAGCTTGGCACCTTCTTCAACACCCTTGTCGATCAGGCCGCTCACGCGGGCCTGTGCTTCCTTGGTGACGAGCGGGCCGAGATCGGCCTTGTCATCCGTGTAGGGACCGATGCGGAGCGCCTCGATCTTCGGCGTCAGCTTCTCAACCAGACGGTTGGCCGTCTCTTCGCCAACCGGAACGGCAACTGAGATCGCCATGCAGCGCTCGCCGGCAGAGCCATAGCCCGCGCCCATCAGGGCGTTGACGGCCTGGTCCATGTCGGCATCCGGCATGATGATCATGTGGTTCTTGGCGCCACCGAAGCACTGGGCGCGCTTGCCGTTCATGGCAGCAGTACCATAGACGTAGCGGGCGATCGGGGTCGAGCCGACGAAGGAGACGGCGCCGATATCGGGATCCGTGAGGATCGCATCGACCGCAGCCTTATCACCGTTGACGACATTGAGGATGCCTGCCGGAAGGCCCGCTTCGATCATCAGTTCGGCAAGGCGCATCGGAACGGACGGGTCGCGCTCGGACGGCTTCAGGATGAAGGCGTTGCCGCAGGCGATCGCCGGGGCGAACATCCACATCGGGATCATGGCCGGGAAGTTGAACGGCGTGATACCGGCGCCGATGCCGACAGCCTGACGCATCGAGTACATGTCGATTGCCGGGCCGGCACCTTCGGTGAATTCGCCCTTCTGCAGGTGCGGAATGCCGCAAACGAATTCGCAGACTTCAAGACCACGAACGATATCGCCCTTGGAGTCTTCGACCGTCTTGCCGTGTTCGCTCGACAGGAGGACTGCGAGTTCATCCATGTGCTTGTTCAGAAGTTCGACGAACTTGAAGAACACGCGGGCGCGACGCTGCGGGTTGGTGGCAGCCCACTTCGGCTGCGCGGCCTTGGCGTTCTCGACCGCGGCGCGGAGTTCGGCGTTGCTCGCCAAGGCGACCGTCGCCTGCACTTCGCCGGTTGCCGGGTTGAAAACGTTGCTCGAGCGACCGCTGGTGCCAGCGACATGCTTGCCGCCGATAAAATGACCGATCTCACGCATGGATGTGCCTCCTCTTCGTTTCTTGGATGCCGCACAATCGCACTTCAATTTACACAAATCAATGAACTGATATAAGGAACCGTTGTGCGAAAATTAAAGTTGCTGGCGGCGCTATGGGCCCTGCGGAGCTATATAGAGCGTCAGCCGAATTTGAGAGGATGATCTCCGTGAGCGCAAAACCTATTGTCAGAATGGCCGAGATCGAGATCGATCCGACCCAGCTTGAAGCGTACCGCACGCTGCTTTCCGAAGAGATCGAAGCCGCGGTCGCCCTGGAAGACGGCGTTCTTTCGCTCACCGCCGTTGCCATCAAGGACAGTCCTCACAAGATCCGCATCCTCGAAGTCTATGCGGATCGCGCGGCCTACGAGGCGCATCTGCTGACGCCGCATTTCCTGAAGTACAAGAACGGGACGGTGGGGATGGTGACGTCACTGACGCTCGTCGATGTCGAGCCTATCGCGATGGCGGCCAAGGCATGAACTGGGACGACGTCCGCATCTTCCTTGCCGTCGCGCGCACCGGGCAGATCCTCGCGGCCTCCAAACGGCTGGCGCTCAACCATGCCACACTATCGCGGCGCCTGACGTCGCTCGAGGAAGCACTGAAGACCCGGCTCTTCGTTCGCCGCACGAACGGATGCGAACTGACGACCGAAGGAGAAGTGTTCCTCGCCTCGGCCGAGCGTATGGAAACGGAGATGCTTGCCGCGCAGGCCAATCTCGGCCGCACCGATACCGCGATTGCCGGCACTGTGCGGGTCGGAGCACCCGACGGCTTCGGCGTTTCGTTCCTCGCGCCTCGCATGGGCCGGCTGATCGAGCGACATCCGGAACTGAAGATCCAGCTGGTGCCGGTACCGCGCTCGTTTTCGCTGTCACAGCGCGAGGCGGATATCGCCATCACGCTCGAACGCCCGGAACAGGGTCGTCTCGTCTCGTCCAAGCTGACGGACTATACGCTCGGCCTCTATGCTTCGCGTGACTATCTTGGAAAGCATGAAGCGCCCGTCGATGCCGATGCGCTGAAGACGCATCCCCGGATCGGCTATGTCGAGGACCTCGTTTTCACGGCCTCGCTCAATTTCAGTTCGGCTGTGATGCGCAGCTGGGATGCCTCATTCGAGATTTCGACCGCGATCGGCCAGACGGAGGCCGTGCGCTCTGGCGCCGGCATCGGCATCCTCCACGACTACATCGCGCGGCAATACCCTGAACTCGTACAAGTGCTTCCCGACGTTTCCATTCACCGGGCCTACTGGACGACCTATCACGAAAGCGCACGGGATCTCGTTCGCGTCCGCACCGTGGTCGATTTCCTGCAGGAACTGGTCAGCGCTGAACGCGACATATTTCTCTGAGCGTTCGGCGGCTCAAGACTGATCCTTGGCATCAGCGGCTTCCGCCGCCCTGACCGGCATCGCGTCGATGATCGCAAAGAGTTCACCGCTGTTGACGGGTTCGCGAACGTTCAGCTTCACCGTCCCGTCCTTGCCGACGAGAAACGCCGCAAACTCACCTGCCGACAAGCCGATCAGTTCCTGTTCCAGAGTTCCGGGATCGAGGCTTTCGGCGGCGCCAAAAATGGCGCGCACGCTGCCATCGGCAACCTTCAGGACGACCACGTCACGCTCGCTCAGACCCTCCCGGTCGGCGAGCAGCATATTCTCCTGGCGTGCCGCACGCGCATTGTCTTTATCTGGAAAGATCACCACGACGCGGTTTTTCCATTGAAACTGCTCGAGGCTGCCGATGGCCGCATACCCGGCATTCGTCTCATCAACCTTGGTCGCGCCATATAAGAGTGTCTTTGACATTCGATATTCTCCCGCTGTCAATGACAACGCTTGCCCGAAGGGAGCGGTTCCATGGCCAGGTCAGTCGGGGAGAAATTGCCACTCGGTGCGCCGGCAAGAAACCGGTTCAGAAGACGGTCGGCATTGCGGACCGGAAGGTGGCAGGGGCGGCCGGAAAATCCAGGCCAGCCCCATTGCATGCGTTCACTCGGGAAGAAGTCCCGTAATCGGCAACTGCAGCGCTGCAGCGATCCGCTTCAACTTGGCAGGATCAGCATCGGCGCCGCTTTCGACATCCTGGATCTCGCTGACGAGCAGGCCACATGTGACAGCAAGATCGTCAATCGAGTAACCAACGGCCTCGCGAGCATTCTTAACAGCAGCTGCGATATTAATAGTGGATACGACCGTGGCCTTGGTTTCATCCAGATTGTTGAGCGAAATGGACATTCAAGTCTCCTTCTAAAATCACTCTGAATTAACCCCCGCTTAAGAAATGGCATTCTCAATCACATTTTGCAACGCAATATGACGGCTGACAACCAAATTGTGATGCATTGAAACGATTAGCGCGCGATCTTTTCCCGCTTGCGCTTCCGATCGCAAGACGCCTGCTTACCACATCAATGACCCTACATCGCTTGGTGGATCGGGATCATAAATTCGTTGCAGCGCAGGGGGTAGAGGCGTAGGGTTTGAGGTGCGGCGCCGCCAATCACAAAAAGCAGAGCTGGGCGCGGAAGGGCGACAAGACTGCGTTTGTGGAGGCAGATCCCGCCATGTTCACCGTGCGAATGAGACAACAGCAACCCGACCGTAACCCGGAGGGAATGCAATACGCGGATCAGTGTCTGGCGCGGGCCGACGTGCTGGCCCTGCTCTCCGATCCCGCATGCGCGCATTCCTGCCTCGAGATCGCCGAACAGGCCGCGCGCTCGATCAACGGGAGCATGGGGGCAGCTCATCTCGGCACACGCCCTGTCGGCATGATCACGGCACCAGAAGAGATCGATCTGATGATGTTGCGCGAGATCTCGGAAGGGTCTTCGCGAGAACGCTTCGAACATGTGAGCAAGGTATTCCGGGCATGGCGACGCAACTCTCCGGAACGGCGGACCCTGCCGATCGGCGACTATGGCGGCGACATGGAGCGCTGCATGGCGCGCGAGGCTCACGACAACTCGATCGTGGTGGCACCGTACCACGGCAACCTGGACGCCCGGGATGCCTTCTACGAACTCATCTTCAATGAACAGAAGCTGGTGCTGGTGCCGCCGCGCGGCGGCTACAGTGGCAACCTGCTGCGTCACGTCGTGATCGCCTGGAAGCCGCAAAATCATGCCCAGCGCGCTGTCATCGCCTCAAGGCAATGGCTGAGAGCAGCGGAACGCGTAACGATCCTCTGCGTCAACGACACGCCGGCTGCCGTATCGCAAAACAAGGCAAAGGACTTGCTGACCGAGATCGGCATCGGAGCTGATATCGTCGCCGTCAGTTCAGGAACCCGCTTCGTCGGCGAAACCATTCTCGATTTCGCCCGCGCCGAGAACGCCAGCTGCCTGCTTCTCGGCGCCTTCAAGCACAGCTATTTCCTGGAACTGCTGCTTGGACGGGTCACACGGTATCTATTGCAGAACGCGCCAATGCCATTGCTGATGAAGCACTGAGCCAGTCAAATCGTGATGAAAAGTGGAAGAATGGTACGGTTGGGGGGTCTCGAACCTCCGACCTCAGGTGCCACAAACCTGCGCTCTAACCAACTGAGCTACAACCGCACAAATCGCGTCCGACGCGACGGGGCTCACATACGAGGACTTGAAAATTAATTCAAGCCCTATCTCGTCTCAATATACAAAAAGGCCGGACGAATGGTCCAGCCTTTTGTTGTCCTGGTGATCGGATCAGGCTGCCTTGAAGGAAGCCATGACCTTTTCTGCAGTGTCCTTGCTCGGCTTCGCAAGCTTCTCGGCGACCTGCTTGGAGGTCTCCTGCATCGACTTTGCCTGCTCGATCGTGAGCTCGGTCTGCTTGCGCAGGAACGAGGTCTGGAGTTCGATCAGCTCGGCAACCGACTTGACGGACAGAAGGGCATCCATGTGCGTCAGGGAATGCTCGGCATTCACGCGCAGCGCGTCGATGGCCTTGTGGCCGATTTCAGCAGCACCAGCCTGGGCCGTTTGCACGGTGGTCTCGAGAGTCTTGCTGGCTTCTTCGCCGGCGACCTTGATCTTCGCATAGGCTTCGCGGGACTGCTGAGCCCCCTTCTCGGCGAAATCACGGAAAGAATCCGCGAACTTTGCAGGGTCGAAGGAAGAGATCGAAAAAACGTCGTCGATTTTCGCCATGGGTCTGCGCTCCTTTGGTCTGGGCATGGGCTAAGCCTCATTTGTTAGATGACCATTATATATAGCAGCCCCTTGTGCATTGCAATATCATTGTGCACTGCACAACGCATTAACCTTTCCGCTCGAAACTCCCGGGCTCTGCTGGACCCTAATGCAGCCTGTCGTTATTAATAGAGCGTTAATTTCAATGCCCGAAGCCCGAAGGTGCGCGCATGCCGGCAGTCCAGTATCCGTTCATCGATATCGCCGTTCACCCGCGCGTGAGGGAACGTTTTGCGCGTGGCGAAGCGCTGGTCCTGCTTTCCGCCGATCTGACCCGCGCGCTGTGGGCCAACGGTTCGGGCGCCGAGCTTTTCGGATATTCTGCTGTCTACGATCTTGTCGAACAGGGCATCAGCCGGACAGACATTACCTTCCGGCAGCTCGAGGCCACCGCGAGGCAACTCGCAGCCGTCGGTGACAGCCGCAACTTCATGATCCGCATCGCGGAGGGCTTTCAACGCGTTGCCGTCCAGGCCGGCGTCGAACTGCTTAACCTCTCCTCCGGCGAACAGGCCATTCTGGTCTTTCTGCCGGCTTCGGCGAAACCGCCCCTGCGCGACAGCGCCAAGCGGATGCTGAGCGGTCTCGACGACCCCGACACCCATATGGCCGTGATCGGCGACGACGGTGAAATCATCGCCTCTTCGCCGGGCTTTGCGTCGCTCGGCGTCACCCAGCAGACGGCGCGTTCGCTGGCGACTATGGCCGGTGAAAGCGCGCATGGTCTCGTGAAGCGGCCGGTCGCAACGGGTAAAGGTTATCTTCCTGCTGCGGTCGGGCGAATCAGCGATACACCGCCGCTCAATCTTCTCTTTGCCGTCGAGACGGTTCTCGGACGACTCGACCCGCTGGAAGCGCCGGACTTATCCACAAGCGCCGTTAACCATGTTGCCGACACCCCGTCGCCGGACTTCGCCGATGCGATCGATGCCGTTGCCGGGATCGAGGATATAGAGGACGAACCGGAAGAGCGTGTCGCCGCCAGCGACGATGCCGCCGAGGCCTCTGTCGCCGCGAAAGAGGCCGTCGAAGCAGAGCTAATGGAAACGGCACCTGAGGTGATCGAGGAGCCTGTGCTCGAAGTCGTCGAGGAGCCTGCCGCCGACGCTACGGGCATTGTCGTCGACGACGCTACGGATGAAGCGGCAGAGGTTGCAACCGAAGCCGAGCCGATGCCATCAGATATCGAACTCACTGCGGATGAGGCGACGGATCAGCCAGTCGCGACGGCGATCGAAAAAGAAGACGAGATCACCGCAGTCGATCACGCAACGCCTGAGGCACCGGCCGTGCAGGCAGCGTCCGATAATACCGCCTTCGTGTTCAGGCCGAACAGTCGCGCGACCCGCTTTGTCTGGAAGATCGATGCCGAGGGGCGTTTCAGCGAAGTCTCGGACGAGTTCGCCGAAGCCGTCGGCCCGCATGCTGCCGACATCATCGGCGTTGCGTTCAGCGACATCGCCGCCCTCTTCAACCTCGATCCGGAAGGCAAGATCGCCGAAGCGCTGGCCCGCCGCGATACATGGTCGGGAAAGACGATCAACTGGCCGATCGAGGGTACGAGCCTGGCCGTTCCCGTCGATCTCGCAGCCTTGCCGACTTATACGAGAAGCCGCGAGTTCGACGGCTTTCGCGGTTTCGGTGTCGTGCGCCTCGCCGACGCCGCCGAAGATCCGCTGGCACTCGGCCTGACTTTCCTGGCGCAGGAGCCGACGCCGCCGGAACTGGAACAAGCGAAAGCGGATGAGGAACTGCCTGTCGAAGCGCAGTTCGAGGAAGAGACCGCGCCGGTGCAGGTCGAAGACGAGACGCCTGACGTCGTTGATACCGTCGAACCGGCTGAGGCGGAGTCTGTTTCCGCGGAGCCGGAGCCCGATGCCGCGCTGCCGGAGACTGTTGCTCCGGAGTCGGAACCCGTTGCCGTACAGCCAGAGCCTGTCGCCGAAGCACCTGCCCACGAGGAACAGCCGACCGAGGCGCCTCGTGTCGAGCCGCCGGCGCTCCGGATTGTCGAAACACCGAACCGCCGGCTGACCGACAAGATCGTGCAGCTTCACGGCGCCGGACCGACGCTGACCACGGCCGAGCAAGCAAACTTCCGCGAAATCGCCAAGCGCCTCGAGGCTTTCGGTGTTCGCGCATCGGAAACCGATGAGGATGCTCCGGCTGACCAGAAGGCTGCTTTTGGGGAAGAAAGTCGCGCTGCCGAGCCTGTCGCGCCGCTCGAGGAAGTTGTTGAGCCGTTGGAATCGATGTCGGACAGTGCAGCACAGGCGACTGCTGCCGAAGAAGACGATGTCATCGAAGGCCTCGAGGAGACTGTCAGCCAGATGGATATTCTGGCGAGCTTCATTCCGCCACGGGTGAAGATGACGGACGGCTTCTCCGCGGGTGTGATCGACCAGCTGCCCGTTGCCGTTCTCATTCATGCGGGCGACGACCTGATCCATGCCAATCCGGAGTTCATGCGGCTGACCGGTTACGGCTCGCTCGAGGAGCTGTCTGATGTCGGCGGTATCGACGCTCTGCTGCAGCGTCACGAGCTAACAGGAAACGCACGCGGCGGCAGCGCCATGATGCTCGTCACCGCGGAAGACGAACTGGTGCCGGTTTCGGCACGGCTGCAGTCCATTCGCTGGGAAGAATCCAGCGCACTGATGCTGGCGCTGATGCCGACTGCAAACGATGCAACGGTGCCGGCGAAAGATATCGCGCCGGCGGAGCCCCGCGCCACCGATCGGATGGTCGAGAAGGTTGCCCGGCTGCAGGTTGAAGTCGAGGAGCTGAGATCGATCCTCGAGACCGCCACCGACGGCGTTGTCGTCATCGGCAGCGAGGGCGACATCCGTTCGATGAACCGCTCGGCCAGCGCTCTGTTCAACTACGACGAGGAAGAGACGCGCGGCAAACCCTTCGTTATGCTCTTCGCTCATGAAAGCCAGCGGGCCGTGCTCGATTATCTCAACGGGCTCTCCGGCCATGGGGTCGCCAGTGTCCTGAACGATGGTCGCGAAGTGATCGGACGCGAGGCTGCCGGTGGTTTCGTGCCGCTGTTCATGACGATGGGCCGGCTCACCTCGTCGAACGGCTACTGCGCCGTCATCCGCGACATTACCCAGTGGAAGCGCACTGAAGACGAACTGCGCACGGCCAAAAGTGCAGCTGAAACCGCCAACGCCCACAAGACGGATTTCCTCGCGCGTGTCAGCCACGAGATCCGCACGCCGCTCAATGCGATCATCGGCTTCTCCGACATGATGGCGACGGAACGCTTCGGCACGATCGGGCATCCGCGCTACGTCGAATACGCCAATGACATCGGCCGCTCAGGCCGGCATGTTCTCGATATCGTCAACGATCTGTTGGATATCTCCAAGATCGAGGCGGGCGAGATGGACCTGGACTTCGACGCCGTCAAGCTGAACGAAGCCATTTCGGAAGCGGTATCGCTACTGCAGCCGCAGGCAAACAGCCAGCGCGTCATCATCCGGACGGCGCTGTCGCAAGCCATTCCCGATGTCGTCGCCGATCTCCGGTCGATCAAGCAGATCGCGCTCAACATCCTGTCGAACTCGATCCGCTTCACCCCGTCGGGCGGTCAGATCGTGGTGTCCACGTCTTATGAAGCCAACGGCAGCGTTGTCCTTCGCATTCGCGACACCGGCGTCGGGATGACCCGCAGTGAGCTCGATCAGGCGATGAAGCCTTTCCGCCAGGTGTCGACGCAATCGCGCCATCGCGGCGAAGGCACGGGGCTTGGCCTGCCGCTGACCAAGGCAATGGTCGATGCGAACCGTGCGATCTTCGCGATCAGCTCGACGCCGAACGAAGGCACGCTCGTCGAGATCGCCTTCCCGTCGCAGCGCGTTCTCGCGGGCTGAACGAAAAAAGGCAGCCAAAGAGGCTGCCTGTAGAGTTCAGTGCTGTTCAACAAGGGCTTAGTCGTTCAACATCATGTTTCGGGAGCCTCGGCTCCAAGCTGCCTCATTCATCAGCAGCCCCAAGTTACATTCACCTTTGACAAAGGTTTCTTAACGAAAAGTTGCCGCTCCAAGGCAGCTTTTGAAGGTCAAAGCTTGTAGTTTCGTTCGAATTTTAGCGATTAGCTGCGTAGCTCCGGAAGCGCAGCGAAGAGGTCCAGCGCCTCTGGATTGGCAAGCGCCTCCTTGTTCTTGACTGGGCGGCCATGCACGATCTCGCGAACGGCGAGCTCGACGATCTTGCCGGATTTGGTCCTCGGAATGTCCGCGACCGCGATGATCTTCGCAGGCACGTGGCGTGGCGATGCGCCGGTGCGTATCCGCGTCTTGATCGCCTTCACCAGTTCATCGGTCAGAGCAACGCCAGAAGCGAGACGCACGAACAGGATGACGCGAACGTCATCGTCCCAATCCTGGCCGATGCAGAGCGCTTCGGCCACCTCGCCCATCTGCTCGACCTGATTATATATTTCCGCCGTGCCGATCCGTACGCCGCCCGGATTGAGCGTTGCATCCGAGCGGCCGTGAATGACGATGCCGTCGTGCTCCGTCCATTCGGCGAAATCGCCATGGCACCAGATATTGTCGAACCGCTCGAAATAGGCGGCGCGATATTTTGCGCGATCGGGATCGTTCCAGAACATCACGGGCATGGACGGGAAGGCCCTGGTGCAGACGAGTTCACCCTTCTGTCCGCGCACCGGATGGCCTTCGTCATCCCAGACGTCCATCGCAAGACCGAGGCCGGGGCCCTGTATCTCGCCGCGCCAGACGGGCTGCAGTGGATTTCCGAGGACAAAGCAGGAAACGATGTCCGTGCCGCCGGAGATCGACGCGAGCTGGATGTCGTGCTTGATCCCCTCATAGACGAAGGTGAATCCCTCGGGAGACAGCGGCGAGCCGGTGGACGTCATCAGCCGCAAGCTGGAGAGATCATGAGAGTTGCGCGGAACAAGCCCGCTCTTGCGCACGGCGTCGATGTACTTCGCGGACGTGCCGAACACGGCGAACTTCTCGGCCTGTGCATAATCGAACAACACGTTGCCGTCAGGCGCGAACGGCGACCCGTCGAACAGGCAGAGCGTTGCGCCAACCGCGAGGCCGCTGACCAGCCAGTTCCACATCATCCAGCCGCAGGTCGTGAAGTAGAAGAGTTTTTCGCCCGGCTGCAGTCCGCAATGAAGGCGATGCTCCTTGAGGTGCTGCAGCAGCGTGCCGCCCGCCGAATGCACGATGCACTTCGGCACGCCCGTGGTCCCCGACGAGAACAGGATATAGAGCGGATGTGAAAACGGTAGGCGCACAAACTGCAGGTCGGAGGGGGCATAGGGAGCAATGAACGCGTCGAGCGTCCTCGCGTTCGGTGTTTGGTGCGCGACCGCCTCGGCATCGCCGGCATAGTGAACAACGACGACGGGGCTGCCGAGCCCTTTGGCGACCGCCGCTACCTTTTCCTTCACGTCCTGAAGCTTGCCGCCGTACCAATAGGCATCGCAGGCGACAAACAATTTCGGGCCGATCTGGCCGAAGCGATCGAGCACGCCCTGCTCCCCGAAATCGGGCGAACAGGACGACCAGATCGCCCCAAGGGAGGCCGCCGCCAACATGAAGGCCACGGTCTCCGGCATGTTCGGCATCATTGCCGCAACACGATCGCCGGCGCCGATACCCTCGGCGCGCAGAGCCTGCTGCAGCCGTGACACCAGATCACGAAGCCTGTCCCAACTCCAGCGATCCTCCACCTTGTCCTCGCCGCGAAAGACGATGGCGTCACCATGGCCTTTGCCGGCGAGCAGGTTCTCGGCGAAATTCAGCGTCGCATCGGGAAAGAAGCGGGCATCGATCATGGTTTCGTCGTTGATCAGCGTGCGAGCACCGCGATCGCCAATCACGCCGCAGAAATTCCAGACGGCGTTCCAGAAATGCTCCCGCTCGGCGACGGACCAGCCGTGGAGATCGGCGTAGCTTTCCAGCGCGAGACCGTGCGCGTCGTTGCAAGCCTGCATGAAGGCATGCATTGGAGAAGCCTTGATCGAGGCTGGCGAGGGTATCCAGAGTGGCTTATCGTCACGCATCCAAGCTTCTCCTGTTCCGTCGCCTATATATCATGCTGCAGCGCGCAAGAAAGGTGGAAACCGGACGGCAAAGGCGATCGATTTGCAACTGTCTGGCAATTGATATATCCGGCATTTCAGTAGATTAACGGACGAGCGCCGAAAAAACGGGCGAAGCTTATGACGACGTCTCGACAGCCGCAGTGGCGGAAGAAAATGAAGCCTGTGTCCCGTTGGTTGCCCGGTATCGCCAGGCTCGCCACAGTGGTGCTGCTCGTCGCGCTGACCGTGTTCGTCTCGCTTCGCGTGGCTGGCCCCTATCTCATCTCCACCAACATGGTGCGCTCGGGCATCGAGGAGGCGCTGTCGAAATGGATCGGCTACAATGCTGAGATCGCTGGCAGGCCAGTCGTCGAGTTCTGGCCCACACCGCGGATCACACTCAGCCAGATCTCCGTTCGCCAGAAGACCGACGAGAAGAAGCTGCTTGGAACGATCGAGAGCCTATCGGCCGAATTCAACCTGATCGATGCGATCAGAGGCAAGGCGAGCTTCCACGAATTCCATCTGCTGCGGCCCAACCTCCAGCTGACCCGCGAGAAGAGCGGCATGATCGACTGGACGAACGAAGGCCAACTCGCCAAGGCGATCAATGCCGCCAGCAGCGACGGCAACCAGGAGAAGCTCGATCCCAAGCTGGACGCACGCGTCGGAACCATCACGGTCGAGGACGGCACCCTCAACGTCACAGACATTGCCAGCGGTAAGTCCTACCACTTCGAGGGCGTGACTGCCGATGTAAGCTGGTCGAAGCTTTCCAATCCGCTGAGCGCGGTTCTCATCGCCCGCACCAATGGCCTCGACCTGAAGCTGGACTTCTCCTCGCCAAGCCCTCTGCTGGTCTTCGGAGGAAAGCGCGCGCCGATGACTGCCTCGTTGGCATCCAATCTGTTGACTGCGCGCTTCGACGGCGTTGGCAGCATTACCCATCTTCTCGGCTACTCCGGCAGCATGGCCGTGACCATTCCGGACCTCCCCGCCCTGCTCACCTGGGCAGACCGTTCGTTGCCCGGCGTTGCGACGCTGAAGGCTTTTTCGATCGAGAGCGACATGGTCTCGGCGGATAATGGCTTCCGTTTCAACAATGTCAGCATGGGGATGAACGGGGCGAGCGCCACCGGGGCCATGGATGTCACCTTCATGCCCGGCAAGCGACCGAAACTTGGTGGCACGCTCGCTTTCGACGAGATGAACTTCCGGTCGTTGTTCGATGCTTTCGCATTGCGCCTCGCGGCAGGCGAAGCCGGCGGGCCGCCGGATGGCGGCGCGTTGCAGCAGCTGGATCTCGACCTTCGTTTCTCGGCGAAACGGGCGGATATTGCTCCGTTCGAGCTGACGAACGTCGGCGCCGGCATCATCGTTTCCAGCAACGAGGCCAAGTTCGATATCGGCGACAGCCAGTTCGAGGGCGGGTCGCTGACCGCTCATCTGGAAGCGACCCGCGGCGACTTCGACGGCGGCGGCAAGCTTCAGCTTTCGATCAGCGGCGCCGATTTCGCCAGCCTGATCGAGCGACTGCAGCTCAAGGGACCGCTTCCGCTGACGACAGGCTCGCTCGATCTGTCCGTCCGTACGGCACTTCCGCTTTGGAAGGCCGGACCTGCCGATGTGACCGGAACGATCGGATTTCACGCGCTCTCCGGATCGCTCCCGGGCTTCGATGCCGAAGCCATTCGCAGCAAGGCCGCTACAGGGGAATTTTTCGACCTCAGCGCCGTATCACACCGGTCATTTGCCTTCGACAAGTTCGACATGGCTGCCGACCTGTCGGACGGCGTCGCAACCATTCGCAACGCCGTGATCGATGGACCGGTCGAGACCATCGTGCTGACCGGCGTCATCCCTTACAAATCAAGCGGCCTGGCGCTTTCCGGAGCCATCGGCGCCACGCAGCCAGGCGCGAGCCAGAATTTCCCCGGCCTGCCGTTTTTCGTCGGCGGCTCCTGGCCGGACCCAGTAATTTCCATGGTTCCGGCCTCTGCCCAGGGCACGACGAAGTAATCAGGGTGCGTTGGCCGCAGCCCGCTCATCTCGTTCGCGCTGCAGTTCACGGCGCTTGGTGATCGTCGATGCGACGATGACGCCGATGGCGACGATGCCGATAAGGATCGTGCACACCGCATTGATCTCAGGCGTGACCCCAAGACGAACCTGGCTATAGATCTTCATCGGCAGGGTGGTGGCGCCCGGCCCCGACGTGAAGCTCGCAATCACCAGGTCGTCGAGTGACAGCGTGAAAGCCAAAATCCAGCCGGAGAGAACGGCCGGCGCGATGATCGGCAGCGTCACCTCGAAAAACGTCCGGACCGGCGGCGCGCCGAGGTCCATCGCAGCCTCCTCGATCGAGCGATCGAAGGTCAGCAAGCGGGACTGCACGACCACGGCGACGAAGCACATGGTCAGGGTCGTGTGTGCCAGCGTGATGGTCCAGAAGCCTCGGTCGAAACCGACGGCGACGAAGAGCAGCAGCAGCGACAGGCCGGTGATGACCTCCGGCATGACCAGCGGCGCATAGACCATGCCCGAGAAGAGCATCCGGCCGCGGAATCGCGTGTAGCGAACCAGCGCGAGCGCCGCAAAGGTTCCGAGAATAGTCGCGGCGGTCGCCGAGAGCAGGCCGACGCGGATCGTCACCCAGGCGGCATCGAGAAGCGCCTGGTTATGAAAGAGCGAGGTGTACCACTTGGTCGAGAAACCGCCCCATACCGTGACCAGCTTCGACTCGTTGAACGAGAAGACGACGAGAAGAACGATCGGAAGGTAGAGAAAGGCAAAGCCAAGCGCGACGGAAGCGATGTTGAAACGGGTCCACTTCAACATGGCTTACTTCCCCTGCTCGTCGGCTTTGGCTTGCGCGTTCTGGAAGAACACGATCGGAATGACGAGGATCAGAAGCAGGATCGTCGCCACGGCCGAGGATACCGGCCAGTCGCGATTGGCGTTGAACTCATTCCACAAGGTCTTGCCGATCATCAAGGTCTGCGATCCGCCGAGCAGATCGGGAATGACGAACTCGCCGACAGCCGGGATGAAGACCAGCATGCAGCCCGCAACGACACCCGGCAGCGACAACGGGAACGTCACACGCCAGAAGGCCGATATCGGCGTGCATCCGAGGTCCTGCGCGGCCTCGATCAGCGTGCCGTCCATCTTTTCGAGTGACGAGTAGAGCGGCAGCACCATGAACGGCAGATAGGAATAGACGATGCCGATATAGACCGCGATGTTGGTGTTCAGGATGATCAGCGGGCTGTCGATGATGTGCAGCGACAGGAGCAACTGATTGAACAAGCCCTCCGGCTTGAGAATTGCGATCCAGGCGTAGACGCGGATCAGGAAGCTCGTCCAGAACGGCAGGATGACGAGCATCACCAATGTAGGGCGAATGCTGCGCGGCGCCTGTGCCATGCCGTAAGCGATCGGATAGGCGATCAGCAGGGTCAGGAATGTCGACACGCCGGCGATGATGACGCTCGACAGATAGGCGTTGAAATAGAGCGGATCGTCAATCAGGTAGTGATAGTTGTCGAACGAGAAGGCCGACAGCTTCTCGGATAGGCCCGCCCAGCCATCGGACCAGAAGAACACAGGCTCGTAAGGAGGCATCGCGATCGCGGTGGTCGAAAGCGAAATCCGGAAGACGATGAAGAACGGCGCCAGGAAGAACAGCAGCAGCCAGAAGTAGGGAACGATGATGACGAGGCGGTTGTAAAAGGCGGAACCGAGCTTGCCCATATCTCAATCCTTCAACAGGACGCCGGCGTCTTCGGCAAAGCTGATCCACACTTCCTGGTCATAGGTGAACGGATCCTCGACCGCCCGCTGGGCATTCAGCAGCGAGGCCTTTACGACCTTTCCGCTCTTCAGCTTGATATGGAAAACCGTCATGTCACCGAGATAAGCGATGTCCCAAAGCTCGCCCGATGCGGCGTTCACGCCGGGGTTGGCGGGCGGCGTTCGCGTTACCTTGAGCTTTTCCGGACGAATGGCGAAGCCGGCGGCGCTGCCTACGGAGGGGGTGTCGCTGCTTGCGACCTTGACCATCATGCCACCGTCGGCGGCGATCTCGACGGTACCGGCAGAGGCTGCGGTAACCTTGCCGTCGAAGATGTTCACATCGCCGATGAAGTCGGCAACGAAACGCGAGTTGGGCGCTTCGTAGATTTCGGCGGGCGTGGCAACCTGAATGACCTTCCCGTGGCTCATGACCGCGATGCGATCGGCCATGGTCATCGCTTCTTCCTGGTCGTGAGTCACGACGACGAAGGTCAGACCGAGGTTCTGCTGGAGGTCCATGAGCTCGAACTGGGTTTCCTCGCGCAGCTTCTTGTCGAGTGCGCCCAGAGGTTCATCGAGCAGCAGCACCTTCGGACGCTTGGCAAGCGAGCGTGCCAAGGCAACGCGCTGGCGTTGGCCGCCGGATAGCTGGTTGGGTTTGCGCGAGGCGAACTTTTCCAGCTTGACCATCTTCAGCATCTGCAGGACGCGCTCGCCGATCTCATCCTTCTGCATGCCATCCTGGCGCAGACCGAAGGCTATGTTCTTCTCGACGGTCATGTGGGGAAAGAGGGCGTAGGACTGGAACATCATGTTGACGGGCCGCCGGTAGGGCGGCGTGCCGGCCATGTCGGTCCCATCAAGAACGATTTCGCCTGCCGTCGGCTGTTCGAAGCCTGCAAGCATGCGAAGAAGCGTCGACTTCCCGCAGCCAGACGCACCGAGCAGCGCAAAGAACTCACGGTGATAGATGTTCAGCGACAGATCATCGACCGCGGTGAAATCACCGAACCGTTTCGTCACATTCTTAAACGAGATGAAGGGCTTCGACGTCGCGTCCGCCCACGGCGCAAACGAGCGACGGATATTGCCAAGTGACTTCATAATGTTCCCCGAAGTATGAAATTTCGAACCGAAGTTCCCCGCAATCGGCTTAAGAAAAGGCCCGGGCGTTGCCGTCCGGGCCTGTCGATCGATTACTGGCCAGTGACAACCTTTGTCCAGAGCCGGGTCGCGGTACGCTGCGTTTTCGGATCCCACGGCGAGATCGTGAAGAGCTTCTTCATGGTGTCGGCGTCCGGATAGATCGCCGTGTCCTCCAGAACTTCCTTGTCCACGAACTCCTGCGACGCCTTGTTGCCGTTGGCGTAGAAGACGTAGTTGCTGGCCTTGGCAATGACTTCGGGCTTCATCATGTAGTTGATGAATTCATGCGCTTCGGCGACGTGCGGCGCATCGGCCGGGATCGCCATCAGGTCGAACCACATCTGCGCGCCCTGCGCCGGAATGGAGTAATCCACCTCGACGCCGTTCTTCGCCTCTTCGGCACGGTCACGCGCCTGCAGAACGTCGCCCGAATAGCCGAAGGCGATGCAGATATCGCCATTTGCCAGAGCATTGATGTATTCGGACGAATGGAACTTGCGGATGTAGGGCCGAACCGACGTCAGCAGCTCTTCGACCTTCTTGAAGTCCTCCGCCTTGGTCGAATTCGGATCGAGGCCGAGATAGTGCAGCGCCGTCGAGATCACATCCTTCGGCGTGTCGAGGACATAGATGCCGCAATCCTTGAACTTGGCCGCGATCTTCGGATCGAAAATGACTTCCAGGCCGGGCTTCACATCCGGGCCGAGGATCTCGGCGACCTTCTTGACGTTGTAGCCGATACCGTCAGTACCCCACATGTAGTCGACGGCATATTCGTTGCCCGGGTCATAGGATGCCGTGCGCTGCTGGATGAGATCCCACATGTTCGACAGGTTGGGCAGTTTCGACTTATCGAGCTTCTGGAACACGCCCGCCTGGATCTGGCGCTGGAGGAAGTCCGCCGTGGGGACGACCACGTCGTAACCCGTGCCGCCTGCCAGCAGCTTGGTTTCAACGGTCTCGTTGGAATCGAAGGTGTCGTAGACGACCTTGATGCCGGTTTCCTTGGTGAAATCCTCAAGGATCGAACTGTCGATATAGTCCGACCAGTTGTAGATGTTTACAACCTTCTCCTGCGCAAGCGACGGCGCAGCAGAAAACGCAGCCACCACGGCAGTGGCTGCCAGTCTCGCGATTGTTGACCTCATGATCTCTCCTGTTTGTGAAGCGTCTGCTTGCAGCAAACACCCTTATTACGGCTTGTGCCCTCTGGTTTTGCACGCAGACTAGAAAGGATTTTAAAAGCCGACAAGCGCAAAATCCTGCACTCTCAATGATTTCACCGTCACTGGAAATCGAAGCCGCTCAAGCCTGCCGCCATCTCGTCGAGGCCGAGGGGACGCGTCACCGGAGGCTCCGCGCGCGACAGACAGCCGCGCCGCTCGCAAAGGCGACAGGCCGCTCCGATCGGCACTGCGGATTGCCCTCCGATGGCACCGTAGACCGTTGCTTCTCCGAGCGATGCTTCGCAGCCTACGAGGACTGCCGTGCGCCTCACTCTTTCGCCAAACGGAACATTCGGCCCTTCCAGCGTCCGGGCAACCGTCAGATAGCGTCCGCCATCCGGCATCTCGACCGTTTCGGCAAGGATCTGACCTGGCTGCAGGAAGGCCGCATGCATGTTCAGCTTGGGACAGCCGCCGCCGAACCGCACGGAGGGAAACCCGAGGGCGCCAGCCCTGCGCAGACGGTGCCCCGCGGCGTCTATCTCGATCAGGAAGAATGGAATTGCCTGCGCCGCCGGACGCTGCAGCATCGTCAACCGCGTCGCAGCCTGGGCGAAGGACACGTTGAACCGCGCGCGGAGAAGATCGATGTCATAGCGGATGGCCTGTGCAGCGGCGAAGAAGGGGGCGTATGGCATCAACAGGGAGAGCGCCGCGTATCGGCCGAGTTCGAAGCGGGCGAGCCTTTTCGCCTCGGGCGAGGAAAGGGCAAGACCATCGAGTTCGACCGCAAGCGCTTCCCGAAGCGCAAGCGTCGCAACCTCGATGGCGATCTCGAGCGCCTGATCGGCCTGCGACAGGCGCTCCGAAATGAAGAGCCGCATCGAATGGCGATCAAAGCGTCGACGCAGATCCGGCATGACGTGAACAGGAAGGACACGCACACCGATGCCGCGCTCGGTGCGCAGCCAGTCGCGGAGCGCGAAAGACAGGTCGCGGGCGCCTGAGAACCCCGCCAGAAATGTTTCAGCCGCGGTCTCGATCTGCGGAAAATAAGCGGATCGCCTTTCGAAGAGATCGCGCACCTCATCGGCCGGGAGACGCGCGCCTGTGATCGGCACAGTTCCCTCGCCTGCCGTCAGCGACGTGAAATCGGAGAGGCGCGCGGCCTGCTCCCGATAGGCCCGATAAAGCTTGACGATGCCGCTTGCGGCATTGGGTGCGGCTTCGGCAACCTCCACCAGTTCTTGGTCGCCGGGCAATTCGCTTGCCAGCAAGGGATCGGCGAAAACTTCCTTCAGCTGATTGAGATTGCCAGCGCCGTCATCGCGCAACTCTTCCAGATCGACCTTGTAGACGGCAGCCAGTTTGATGAGCAGCTGCACCGTCAGCGGACGCTGATTGCGCTCTATCAGATTGAGGTAGGATGGCGAGATGCTCAACGCCTCGGCCATCGCCGCCTGCGTCACACCAAGGCCGTTGCGGATGCGCCGTACCTTGGGGCCGGCGAATATCTTTCGTTCCACGCGACAATCCTTTACAGCGACAGAGCCAGGCCGAATTTACAAATATTGACAATACTACGCGCGCATTCTGTCAAGTTCTTTGCATGTAAACCCGTTTACTTCCGGCAATCCGCTTATATTTCTGGCCTTTCCTCTCCGATTTGTAAATCCTGTCAATCAGCCAACGAGACGGCATTTCTGCAATGGAGGATAAAATGACAGGCTTTGACAAAATTCACCGTGACATTCCCGAGGGCCGCTTTGATGGGATAGAGCGCCCCTACTCGGCCGATGACGTCAAACGCCTGCGCGGATCGGTGACGCTTCGACATACGCTGGCCGAGATGGGCGCGAACAGACTGTGGCAGCTCCTGCACGAGGAACCGTTCGTCAATGCACTCGGCGCGCTCTCGGGCAACCAGGCAATGCAGATGGTCCGCGCCGGCCTGAAGGCGATCTATCTTTCCGGATGGCAGGTCGCGGCGGACGCGAACACGGCGTCGGCAATGTATCCGGATCAATCGCTCTACCCGGCAAACGCCGGCCCCGAACTCGCCAAGCGGATCAACCGCACGCTCCAGCGGGCCGATCAGATCGAGACCTCCGAGGGCGAAGGTCTCTCCGTCGAGAACTGGTTTGCGCCGATCGTTGCGGATGCCGAAGCTGGCTTTGGTGGGCCGCTCAACGCATTCGAGATCATGAAAGCCTACATCGAGGCCGGAGTCGCCGGCGTCCATTTCGAGGATCAGTTGGCGTCCGAAAAGAAGTGCGGGCATCTCGGCGGCAAGGTTCTGATCCCGACCGCAGCACATATCCGCAATCTCGATGCCGCGCGTCTTGCTGCCGATGTCATGGGCGTACCGACGCTCGTCATTGCTCGCACCGACGCGGAAGCGGCAAAGCTGCTGACATCCGATATCGACGAGCGCGATCAGCCTTTCGTCGACTATGCCGCGGGGCAAACGGTCGAAGGCTTCTATCGTGTCCACAGCGGCCTTGAGCCCTGCATCGCACGTGCCGTCGCCTATGCACCGCATTGCGATCTGATCTGGTGCGAGACGTCGAAGCCGGATCTCGATCAGGCACGGCGGTTCGCGGAAGGGGTGCACAAGGTTCATCCCGGCAAGCTGCTGGCCTATAACTGCTCGCCATCGTTCAACTGGAAGAAGAACCTGGACGACGCGACGATCGCGAAATTCCAGCGGGAGCTCGGAGCCATGGGCTACAAGTTCCAGTTCATCACGCTGGCCGGCTTCCATCAGCTGAATTTCGGCATGTTCGAACTGGCACGCGGCTATCGCGATCGGCAGATGGCGGCCTATTCCGAGCTGCAGCAGGCGGAATTCGCTGCCGAAGCGAACGGCTACACGGCCACGAAGCATCAGCGCGAAGTCGGCACCGGCTACTTCGACGCGGTCTCGATGGCAATCACCGGCGGGCGGTCATCGACCACTGCTATGAATGAATCCACCGAACACGCACAGTTCAAACCAGCAGCTGAATGACCGAAGGAGGAGAAACGGCCATGCCTACGCTCGCACGTGTCAAGGAACGCGCAGAGGAACAATCAACCAGCATGACGGCAGATCAGCAGAGCATGATCCGAATGCTCGCGAACGACCTGCATCGGCTGAACCTGTCGGTCATGAAGGCAGTCGATGCCGGCGTCTCCGTCGAGCTCGTTCGCTCGGCCAGGCATCACGGCGGCGACGGAAACTGGGGAGACCTGCTGATCCCGGTCATCGTCGCCGGCCGTAGCTGACGAGGCCGCAATGGCTGCGCGGCGCCGGAACTAGTTCCGAGTCGCCCGCTTTCCGGCAATCAGGTCCGCGTAGCCTTTGAGCAGCTTCGTCATTCGATCGGCAACGGTCCGGATCTCCGGCCGGTGCCGATCCTCGTTGTTCATGACGATCCACTGGCGATGACGCAGCTCCGGGAGCTCGTCTCCAAGCCGCTGCAACTCCGGATCGAGGTCGCCAACGAAGCAGGGCAGCACGGCCTTGCCAACCCCTGCCCTGACGAGTTCCAGCAAGGACCGCGGTCGGTTCACGGTCGCGACGATCGACGCCGAGGCATTGCGGTACGGCCAGCGAAGGTAATTCGAGATCGCATCGTCCTCGCTAACGGCAACCCACCGTTCCTCGCTCTCACTTGCGTTTCGCCGTGCATAGACAGCATAGGCGACCTCACCGAGCAGGCGGGCGGCGAGATTGCCCTCTTCCGGCTCGAAGGCGCGAATGCCGATATCGCTTTCGCGGTAGCTGAGGCTTGCGCGCGCCTCGCCAATGGTTAACGAGACGGCGAAGGGATCGCCAGGGTTACGGATAGCAGAGAAGTTTGTCGTGAGAAGCCAGGCGACCCAGGTGCCTGCGGCTACCTTGACCGTTGCAGCCGGCGTACCGGCAAGCCGCCACGCCTCGACCTTGCGCGCCGCAGCCTCCATCTCCTGCAGATGCTCCAGCAATGCCAATCCATCGGGCGTCGGCCGATAGCCGGTCTGGCTGCGCAGAAAGAGCGCCTTGCCGATTTCCTGCTCCAGGTCGAGCATCCGGCGACCGATCGTTGCGGGGCTCAGGCCGCTGGCGGCACTTGCCCCGGTCAGCCCGCCGAGACGGGCAACCTGCAGGAAGAGCTGAAACGAATCCCATTGCGTGCTTTTCATAGGTGAAAAACATAGTGGGATATCTCTCGTTTATAAAGCATATTTTGAGGGATAACTAAGGTGATGTTCCATCAAGAGGACATCACCATGATTGAGTATATCGCCTTCTCATTTCTTGCCGAACAGCAGCTCCCAGCAAGCGACCGGCGAACACCGGCCGCCGAACAGGCGTTCTACGATACTGTCGGCCAGTCGCTGCCAGTTCGGCTTGCCGCGTTTCTCACGTCGTCACACCTCCGTCGCCGGAAGCGTTCATCAGCGAGCCAACAGGAATGCGACTGGCATCACGCCGCATTCCTTGCCAAATAATCGGCCGGCGTCGAGGCATCGATGCGGAACTGGCGGATCAGCGTCATCAGCGTATCTGCTTCATGGGCGAGCTGGCGGCTCGCCTGTGTCGTATCTTCGACCATTGCCGCGTTCTGCTGGGTCATCTGGTCCATCGCATTGACCGAACCGTTCACTTCCTGCAGGGCCGCGGATTGATCCTGGCTTGCGGTTGCGATCGTTTCGACATGCTTGCTGATGGCGATGATTTCCTGGCTGATCGAGGCGAGAACAGCACCGGTTTTCTGGACCAGCGTGGAGCCGGCATTGACCTCGCGGGTCGACTTTTCGATCAGGCCCTTGATTTCACGAGCCGCATCGGCCGAACGCTGGGCGAGTTCGCGGACTTCCTGAGCCACGACGGCAAAGCCTTTTCCAGCCTCGCCGGCACGCGCCGCCTCGATACCGGCATTCAGCGCCAGCAGGTTGGTCTGGAATGCGATGTCGTCGATGACTTCGATGATCTGCTCGATCTGCTTCGACGCCTGCTCGATGCGATCCATCGCCGCGATCGCGTCGCTGACGACCGCGCCGGAGCTATCGGCGGTCTTCTTCGTTTCCGAAACCGCGTCGTTTGCCTCGCGAGCGCGCGCTGCGGACGAACGGACCGTTACCGTGATTTCCTCGACGGCTGCCGCCGTCTCTTCCAGGCTTGCGGCCTGTGCTTCGGTCCGCTTCGAAAGCTCATCGGCGGACGAACGCATGGCTCCGGAATTTCCGTGGATCACAGATGCGTTGTCGCGGATCCGCGAGAGCGTGTCCTGCAGCCGGACCAGCGACGCGTTGAAATCGACACGCAGCTGCTCGAGGCGACCGACGAACGGCGTCTGGATGGTCTGCGACACATCCCCCTGCGCCAGGCGACCGAGACCCATGGCGAGTTCGGTGACGGCAAAGTCGATCTGTCCATCAAGGGTGCGTTTCTCGGCGTCGTTGCGAGCGCGCTCGGCGTCGCTCAACTGGCGCTGTTCGGCAGCCTGCGTTTCCAGCAACTGACGCGCACGGGCGCTGTCCTGGAACTGGGCCAAGGCACGACCAATGGCGCCAAATTCGTTCTGCTTCTCAAGACAGGGGACCGCATCGTCGAGCTTTCCGGCAGAGATCCCGTGAATGGTCGCCGTCAGGGCTTCAAGCGGACGGACGGAAGCGCGTACGGCGAAATAGGCCAGAATGCCCATCAGCGCGAGCACGCCGACGCCGACACCGACAACCAGTGTCAGCAGTTGGTTCAGGCTACTGTAGTAGACTTCCATCGGAATCCCGATGAAGAGGACACCGATATTAACCCCGGCTGAATTCTTGACAGGGAAGTAGCCGGTCATGAATTTGCGGCCGAACAGATCCGCCGGTCCGTAGTAAGCCTTGCCGTTTGCCAGCGCAGCCTGCGCAGGGTGACTGGCGGCGAGTTTCGTGCCGACGGCCCGGTCGCCGTTTTCCTTCTTCACGTTCGTGGAAACGCGGACATAATCGCCGCCTTGCCGCTCGAACACGGTCGCGACGCCGCCAATGGACTGGGCCGTGCGATCGACAAGCGCATGATCGCCGAGCGCGGGGAGCTTTTCTTCGGTCAAACCGAGGAGCGAATTGTCACTGACATCAACCTTCGCCGTCGGGTCGGCAGCGCCATACAATACTGCCATGGCGCGGCTCGCATCCTTCGCATCGGAGACGGCACTCGTCATCACGTAGGAACTCAGATTGTAGTAGGTCACAGAGACGATCGCGACGGTACTGAAGATCAGCAGGCCGAGCGCGATGGCGACAATCTGACGAACGATGGATGCGGAGAAAAGGCGCAGCATTGATACCTCTAGAAACAGATGGCACCGACGCTATCGAAAGAAATTTAAGAAAAAGCTGAAAATTGACGATCGTCAAAATTCAGCATGGGCACGGCCGCTGAAAAAAGAAAAGGCCCCGCAATGCGAGGCCTTTCGTCTTTCAGTGGCGACGTTGATTACGCTGCACGGTAGATCGTATGGGGCGCACCACCTTCGATCTTGAACTGCTGGATCAGGTGCAGCAGCGCATCCGCCTCGTCGGCAAGACCGCGGCTCGCAGCCGTCGTTTCCTCGACCATTGCCGCGTTCTGTTGCGTCATCTGGTCCATCTGGTTGACGGTGGCGTTCACTTCCTGCAGGGCACTCGACTGGTCGTTGCTTGCGCGAGCGATCATCTCCACATGCTGGCTGATCGTGACGATCTGCGCGCTGATCTTGGCAAGCACTGTTCCCGTTTCCTGGACGAATTGCGAACCGGAGTTCACTTCCGTCGTCGACTTGTTGATCAGCCCCTTGATTTCCTGAGCTGCCGCCGCTGAGCGCTGGGCAAGCTCGCGGACTTCCATGGCGACAACCGCGAAGCCCTTGCCCGCCTCGCCTGCACGCGCCGCTTCGATGCCGGCGTTGAGCGCAAGAAGGTTGGTCTGGAACGCGATCTCGTCGATGACACCAATGATCTGCTCGATCTGGCGTGAGGCGCCTTCGATCCGGCCCATGGCGTCGATCGCATTATTGACGACGGTGGCGGAGTCGTCGGCGCTGCGCTTGGCGGCGCGGACGATCTGATCGGCATCCTTCGCACGCTCGGCGGACGAGCGAACCGTTGCGGTGATCTGATCGACAGCGGCGGCGGTTTCCTCAAGCGAGGCTGCCTGCTGTTCCGTGCGCTTCGACAAATCTTCTGCCGACTGCGCCATCTGGTTGCCGTTGCCCTGGATCATCTGAACGTTGTCGCGGATCTGGCTCATCGACGCCTGCAGACGCAGCATCGAACCGTTGAAATCCTGACGGAGCTGTTCGAGACGACCGATGAACGGCGTGTCGATCGTGGTCGAGATATCGCCCTGCGACATGCGCTCGAGGCCGGCGGCAAGCTCGTTGACGGCGAACTCGATCTGGCGATCCATTTCGCGCTTCTCGGCGTCGTTGCGCTGACGTTCCCTGTCGGTCGCGGCGCGCTCTTCCTCGCTCTGCTCCTCGATACGGATCTTCGAGATCGCATTGTCCTTGAAGATACCGAGAGCACGCGCCATGTCGCCAATCTCGTCGCGACGCTGCTCACCGGAAATGCTGGTGTCGAGGGCGCCCTCGGCGATACGCCGCATCGCCGCCGTGATCTGGCCGATCGGACGCTGCAGCGTGAGAACCAGCGCGATGCCGCCGATGATCGAAAGAACGATGCCGAGGCCGGTCGTCAGGACCGAGATGCCATTGGCCTGGGTACGCTCGGCGCCGGCCGTCTGCTTCTGCAGCTCGGCAAAGGCCGTCAGCTCACCCCAGACGCTGTCGAGCTGCTGACGCGCCGAAGCATAGTCGGCAACGCGCTGGTCGATCGTGTCGACGAGGCTCTGCGCATCCTTGTCCATTGAGGCGAGCGCCGGCGACATCGCGGCAACGATATCCTCCGCGAAATTCATGCCCTTGGCGCTGGCAAGCAGCGTATTCAGATTGGTGCCGAGCGTCGCGATTTCCTGATGCAGGCGGACGCGGTTCTCTTTCGTCGGCTTGGCGGCAAATTCGCCGAGCACGAGCTGCAGGGAATAGATCGCGCTTTCGAGCCGGCGCGTATCTTCGAGCACGGAATTGGTCTGCGCGATGCGGCTGTCGAGTTCCACGAAGGTCGTGGTGGCTTCGCGCATCATCTGCGTGGCCGTCAGCTGGGTGTAAGTCGACATCTGGCGGAAGCGCGATACAAGGCGGCCGAGATTGGTGATCGCCTCATCCGTGCCTGCATCGGCAGCAGTCGCCTGCGCCTTCACGTCGCTGATCGTCTGCGACAGCGACTGCGTCATGCTCTTCTGGTTCTGCGGAACCGAAATCTCGATCAGGCGCTGCGCCTTGGAAATCGCAGGGATTGCATCGGTCACGACCTTCAGCTTGTCGGCGGGAGCTTGCGCCTTGCTGAAATCGGCCATGACGCCGGCAAGGGTATCTCCGCCCTTCAACAGGCGATCGGCGGCGCGCAGCGTCGCGGTCGCATTGCCTTCATCCTTACGGATATTCTCTTCCAGCTGCTGGGCGTCGTAGTTGACGTTGAACCGGCTGCTGATCATGACCTTCTGCGCGTCGTCGATGGACTTGCGCAGGGAAAGCTCCTGCTCGTGAAGCGTCCAGAGCTTGCCGACGGTATCAGAAATCCCGGCCGTTCCGTCCTTTGCCGCCTGCAGGTTGTCGCGTCCGGCGTTTTCGCCGATCTGCTTCAGGGTCGAGCCGAGCGTGTCCTGCTGCGTACCGATGTCGCTGTAGAGCTTGTCACGCGCATCCTGGCTGGTGATGCGCAGGAAGTCGTCCATCGAACCGTAAAGATCCTTGAACCCGCTCAGGGACTGGAGGACGCTGTTGGAAATCTCCATGCGCCCCTGCAGCAAGCCCGAGGCATAGAGACCGGTGAGGCCCACCGCTGAAATGCTGACAACAAAAGGCAGTACAAAGATCAATACTTTCGTCTTGATCTTAAAGCGGGAAAGAATCCTATCAATAAACATGGCGGTTCCGGCCTTCCATACACCACTCCTCCCACCGATGCCGTTCAACGACATCGACCGAGTGCATCGAGCTGCTTTTTTGGAACAACGGGGATTCCCGGGCGCGGGCCCGGACGGCAGTCATTGCCAAAGCGCCAAACGCCAAGCGTCAAGCGTCCCTATAAATCATCCACCAACTGTCGCAGAGGAGATGTTAATTTTCGGATAAGCGTATGTAGCGGAAACCGGCACTCAAATCGATTTATCGGCGAGATGGCGGTCATAGACCGCCGCCGAACTGCACATCGACGTTCCGGGAGATGCTAGAAAACGCGCGCGAGGAGCAGCGCGGCGATCGCGGAGAAAGCACTGAGAGAAAGCACCAGATATCGCAAGGCCGTCACGCGGCTATCAGTCTTCGTCTGGGCAATTGCAATGGCGCGGGCGCGTCGTGTGTTCCTGTTCATGGGCAGAACCTCACTTCTCTCTGACACAACAATCCAACAAAACAGTTGGTACGTAAAGCTTTATTTAGGAAGCTTATTTCAGCTGTCATTGAGGCAGGATGGCGCACCCTTCTTAAGAACTATTGAATCTATCCGCTCGCTTTGCCTCTACAAAGATTCACCGGCGGCAAAACCCGATGCCCAGGCCCATTGGAAATTGTAGCCGCCGAGCCATCCGGTCACGTCGACGCATTCGCCGATGAAATAGAGGCCGGCAACGCTCTTCGCCTGCATGGTGCGGGAATCGAGAGCCGCTGTGTCGATGCCGCCGAGCGTCACCTCCGCCGTCCGGTATCCTTCCGAGCCCGATGGCTTGATCTTCCAGTTCTGCGCAGCATCGGCGAGACGCAACAGAGCCTTGTCGGAGAGATCGGCCATGTGCCCGACAATGCCTGCCCGCTCCGTCAGATATTGTGCCAGCCGCTTCGGAAGGATCTCGCCCAGCGCTGTCTGTGCCGACTGCCGACCATTGGTTTTCTTTGCCGCCTTCAGATGCTCGAACAGATCGACATCGGGCTCGATGTCGACCGTGATGTCGTCACCCTCGCGCCAGAAGGAGGAAATCTGCAGGATCGCCGGACCGCTGAGACCGCGATGGGTGAACAGCAGGGCTTCACGGAAAGCCGTCTTGCCGTGACGGATTTCGGCCGGCGCCGATATTCCCGACAGTTCGGAAAGGCTTTCGAGCGTTGCCTGATCCAGCGTCAGCGGCACGAGGCCGGGTCGCGTTTCAACCATCGGAAGGCCGAACTGCTCGGCGATGCGATAGGCAAAGCCTGTTGCGCCCATCTTCGGGATGGACTTCCCGCCGGTGGCGATGACCAGCGAGCTGCATTCATACATGCCTTCGGAGGTCGAGATGCGGAAGCCATCGCTGCCGCGCTCGACATCGCTGATGTCAGTGCGAAGGTGCAGCACCGCACCTGCCGCCCGCATCTCATCGAGAAGCATGTGGATGATATCCTTGGCGCTGTCGTCGCAAAAGAGCTGGCCAAGGGTCTTCTCGTGCCAGGCGATCCGATGGCGATCGACCATGGCAATGAAATCCGACGGCGTAAAGCGCGCCAAGGCCGACTTGCAGAAATGCGGATTGGCGGACAGGAAGCTTTTCGGACCGGCATGGATATTGGTGAAATTGCAGCGTCCGCCGCCTGAGATGCGGATCTTCTCGCCCGGCGACTTTGCGTGGTCGAGGACGACGACCGATCGGCCGCGCTGGGCGGCGCGAATGGCGCACATCATGCCGGCGGCGCCCGCGCCGATGACAATCACATCGCTTTTTCGCTGCAAAACAGTTTCCCTTGTCTGATGACGCCTTCTTTTTCCATCAATGAGCGAAAGTCAACGTGCTCTCCCCCCTCGCCAATTGCCAAACTCCGGTTATGATGCCGCCAAGATCAACGCAAACCGGTGTGTCATGTCCCCAAAAAAGACGACGCTGAAGCCTGCCAGAAACGTACCCGCCTCGAAAAAAACTCCCCCGGACCCCGGACATCAGCGCGGCGTGGCAAACTGGAAGGAAGCAGCACAGTTCTTGCGGGCACGCGGCATCGAAGACATCGAATGCATCACGCCTGACCTCGCAGGCGTCCCGCGCGGCAAGATGATGCCGAGCTCCAAGTTCACCTCGAACACCTCGCTTGCGCTGCCGTCGGCGATTTATCGCCACACCATCTCCGGCGAGTACCCGGATGAAACGGAAAGCTTCCGTTACGAGCCGCGCGACAGCGACCTGAAGCTGGTGCCTGACCTTTCAACGCTTTCGGTCGTTCCCTGGGAAACCGACCCGACGGCGCAGGTGATCTGCGATATCGTCAGCGTGGATGGGGAGGAAGTCCCTTACACGCCCCGAAACGTGCTGAAGCGCGTGCTGAAGCTTTATTCCGACCGCGGCTGGAAGCCGATCGTCGCGCCCGAGATCGAATTCTATCTCGTCGCCAAGAACGATGACCCTGACTATCCGCTGCATCCGCCGAAGGGCCGCTCCGGTCGCTCTATCCTCGGTGGCCAGGGCTATTCGATCGCCGGCATCAACGAGTTCGACGAACTGATCGACGACATCTATCATTTCTCGGAAAAGCAGGGACTCGAGATCGATACCCTGATCCACGAGGAAGGTCCGGCGCAGCTCGAAATCAACCTGCGCCACGGCAACCCGATCGAGCTTGCCGACCAGGTGTTCCTGTTCAAGCGCACCATCCGCGAAGCGGCGATGAAGCATGGCATCTACGCGACCTTCATGGCAAAGCCGATGCAGGGCCAGCCGGGTTCGGCGATGCACATCCATCAATCGGTGGTCAACAGCGAGACGGGCAAGAACATCTTCTCGAACCCCGATGGTTCGGCCTCCCGCGAGTTCTTCCACTTCATCGGCGGCCTGCAGAAATACGTGCCGAGCTCGATGGTGATGCTGGCGCCCTACGTGAACTCTTACCGGCGGCTGACGCCCGACATGTCGGCGCCGGTCAACAACGCCTGGGGTTATGACAACCGCACGACCGCGTTCCGTGTGCCAGTATCCGATCCGCAGGCAAGGCGCGTGGAAAACCGGCTGCCGAGTTCGGATGCCAATCCCTATCTCGCGCTTGCGGCCTCGCTTGCCTCCGGCCTGCTCGGCATCATGAAGGGCATCGAACCGACGGCACCGACAGAGGATACGGCCAACGAAGGCTCGATCGACCTGCCGCGCGGCCTGCTGGAAGCGGTCGCACTGATGGAAGACGAGGAAGCTTTCGAGGAAGTGTTCGGCAAGGAGTTCCTCGGCATCTATGCTGGCGTGAAGCGTGGAGAGTTCGAAACCTTCATGCAGGTGATCAGCCCGTGGGAGCGCGAATTCCTTCTGCTGAACGTGTAGGGAGGGCTCAGTCATGACATCGCAGCAGAGATGGCAGAGCCCCATTGCGCCCGGAATTTCGTGGTATCAGGCCACCTCGGGCGAGCGGCCGACCTATCCAGAAATGGACGGGTCGAAGACGTGCGACGTCGCCATCATCGGCGGCGGCTATACCGGGCTGCAGGCGGCCTACAATCTCGCCAAGTCGGGCGTCTCGGTAATTCTGATCGAGGCCTGCAGGTTTGGCGACGGCGCCTCCGGCCGGAACGGCGGGCAGCTCGGCACCGGCCAGCGCTGGTGGCCGGAAGAGCTTGAGGAAAAGATCGGCTACGAGCGTTCCCGCGCCCTCTTCGATCTCGCCGAGGCCGCCAAGCAGCATCTTCTCGATTTCGCCACGGAACATCAGATCGACATGGACTACATGCCGGGCCAGATGAATGTGGCGCACAAGGAGAGCTACAAGGCTGATTATTACGAGAATGCCGAGATCGCGGCGATGCGCTACAACTATCCGCATCTGCGCTTCATGGACAAGACGGAGACGCAGGAGCGGCTGGGTTCGACGCGCTACTTCTGCGGCGTTCGCGACACCGGGACCGGCCACATCCACCCGCTGAAGCTGCTGATTGGTCTCGCCCGCGTCGCGGCCAATGCCGGAGCGCAGATCTTCGAGATGACGAAGGCCTCGGCTATCCTTCATGGCAGCAACAAGGTGATGATCGAGACGCCGCGCGGCACGATCACCGCCGACAAGGCGCTGATCGCCTGCAACGGCTATATCGGCAATCTCGAGCCGGTGACGGCAAGCCACGTGATGCCGATCCGCTCCTTCATCGGCGCGACCGTGCCGCTCGACAAGCACCCGGGGGTGTTGCCCGGGGCCGAGGCGGTGGCTGATTCACGCTTCGTCGTGCGCTATTTCCGAAAGTCGAAGGACGGACGGCTGCTCTTTGGTGGTCGCGAAGCCTACACGGCCGACAATCCGCGCGATATTACCCAGCACATCCGCCGGCAGATCGCGGAGATCTATCCGGCGCTCGGCAATATCGAGATCAGCCATGCCTGGGGCGGTTCGGTCGGCATCACCATGCCGCGCCAGCCTTTCGTGCGCGAGGTCATGCCGGGCGTGACATCGATCGGCGGTTATTCCGGTCACGGCGTGATGCTGTCCAACTATTGCGGAAAGCTCTACGCGGAAACGGTTCTCGGAAAATCGGCGGATCTCGATCTTTTCAAATCACTCGATATTCCGGCGTTTCCCGGAGGTCCGGCGATGCGTGCCCCGCTGCTTTTCCTGGCGCTCTCGTGGTTTGCGCTGCGCGACAAGTTTTAGTCAGATTGCGGATTTCATCGCGGGGCAATTCGATCTAAAACCTCTTTCCGAGAGATTCATTGCATCGCACACTGGCTTTTTTAAATCGATTAGATTAAAGAGCCAATAACCCGTCTGAATGAGAGACAAGCTCATGAGCAGCCAAATCATCCCCGTTGAACCCTTTGATTATGTCGTTTTCGGCGGCAGCGGCGACCTCGCAGAACGCAAGTTGCTGCCAGCCCTCTACCATCGGCAGATCGAGGGTCAGTTCACCGAACCCACCCGTATCATCGGCGCTTCGCGCAGTCCGCTGACGCATGAGGAATATCGCAAGTTTGCCCAGGACGCTCTGAAGGAGCACCTGAAGAAGGGCGAGTACGACGAAGCGGAAGTCGAGAAGTTCCTGAAGCGACTGTACTACGTGCCGGTTGATGCGCGTTCGGATGCCGGCTGGGATCAGCTGAAGAAGCTGCTCGACGAAGGCAAGGATCGCGTCCGCGCCTTCTACCTCGCGGTCGCACCGGGCATTTTCGGCGACATCTCGCAGAAGATCCACGACCACAAGCTCATCACCAAGTCGACGCGCATCGTCGTCGAGAAGCCGATCGGCCGCGACCTCGCCTCCGCGCTGTCGCTCAACGACACCATCGGCAAGGTGTTCAAGGAAGAGCAGATCTTCCGCATCGACCACTACCTCGGCAAAGAGACGGTGCAGAACCTGATGGCGCTGCGCTTCGCCAACGCGCTTTACGAGCCGCTTTGGAACGCCAACCATATCGACCACGTGCAGATCACGGTTGCCGAGTCGGTCGGCCTCGAAGGTCGTGCGGGCTATTACGACACCGCCGGCGCATTGCGCGACATGGTGCAGAACCACATTATGCAGCTGGTCTGCCTCGTTGCCATGGAAGTTCCTTCCTCCATGGATTCCGAAGCCGTTCGTGACGAGAAGCTGAAGGTGCTGCGCGCGCTGAAGCCGATCAATGCTTCGAACGTCGAACTCAATACGGTACGCGGCCAGTATCGCGCCGGCGCTTCGGTAACCGGCCCGGTCAAGGGTTATCTTGAAGAGCTCGAAGGCGGTGTCTCCAACACCGAGACCTTCGTCGCCATCAAGGCCGAGATCAACAACTGGCGCTGGGCCGGCGTTCCCTTCTACATCCGCACCGGCAAACGCCTTGCCGGCCGCATGTCGGAAATCGTCATCACCTTCAAGCCGATCCCGCATTCGGTCTTCGACCAGTCGGCCGGCCGCATCAACCAGAACCAGCTGATCATCCGCCTGCAGCCTGATGAAGGCGTAAAGCAGTCGCTGATGATCAAGGATCCGGGCCCGGGCGGCATGCGACTGCGCAACGTCTCGCTCGACATGAGCTTTGCGGATGCCTTCCAGGTTCGTAACCCGGACGCTTACGAGCGGCTGCTGATGGACGTCATCCGTTCGAACCAGACGCTGTTCATGCGCCGCGACGAAGTCGAGGCGGCATGGCAGTGGGTCGACCCGATCCTGAAGGGCTGGGAATCCACCGGCCAGAAGGTTCAGGGATACACCGCCGGCACCTGGGGCCCCAGCCAGTCGATCGCGCTCATCGAGCGCGACGGCCGCACCTGGCACGACAACCTGTAAGGATCAGGACGATGGCAGCGACGATGCATGCTTTTGCCGATGGCGCAGAACTGGCCCGCACCCTGGCCGACAACGTCGCTGCGTCACTTGCCGCAGCAATCACCGCTCGGGGAACGGCGACCATTGCCGTCTCCGGCGGCTCGACGCCGAAGCGCTTCTTCCAGGAACTTTCGACGCGCGATCTCGACTGGGCCAAGGTGACGGTCACGCTCGTGGACGAGCGTTTTGTTCCAGCCGACAACCCGCGCTCGAACCATCTGCTGGTCGCCGAAAACCTTCTCCAGAACAAGGCCAAAGCGGCGAATTTCCTGCCGCTCTACCAGGCGGCGGCTTCGGTCGAAGAAGCCGCGAAACTCGCGAGCGATGCGACCGCCGCGATCGCAAACCCCTTCGATGTTGCAATCCTCGGGATGGGGGGCGATGGCCACACCGCCTCGTTCTTCCCAGGTGGCAGCAACCTGAAAGCCGCCCTCGACCCGAAGACGCCGCGTGGTATCATTACCATGGAGGCTGACGGCGCGGGTGAACCGCGGCTGACCTTCACCTTCTCCAGCCTCCAGGATGCAAAGCTACTCGTGCTTCATATCGAAGGCGACAGCAAGAAGGACGTGCTGACAAAAGCTGAAGGCACCGGCGACGAGGCAGAAATGCCGATCCGCGCCATTCTGCGGCGGGCGGCGAGCCCGGTCGAAGTCTACTGGGCCCCATAAGGCCTCGGCAGCAGCCGCGAACGAAAATTTGAAGAGCAACCAAGGCAGGATAACTCCCATGTCCGCTAATGCACGCATTTCTGCGATCACCGCCCGTATTGTCGAACGATCGAAACCGACGCGCGGACTTTACCTGGAGCGCCTGCGCAATGCGGCTTCGAAGAGCGTGAACCGCTCGGTTCTCGGTTGCGCCAATCTTGCGCACGGCTTCGCGGTCTGTTCCCCCGCCGAGAAGGATGCACTCGCGGGCGACCGCGTGGCCAATCTCGGCATCATCACCTCCTACAACGACATGCTCTCCGCGCATCAGCCTTTCGAGACCTATCCGGCGATCATCCGTGAAGCGGCAGCTGAGGCGGGCGGCATTGCACAGGTGGCCGGTGCGGTTCCCGCCATGTGCGACGGCGTCACCCAGGGACAGCCGGGCATGGAGCTTTCGCTGTTCTCCCGCGACCTGATCGCGATGGCAGCCGGCGTTGGTCTCTCCCACAACATGTTCGATGCAGCGCTCTATCTCGGCGTCTGCGACAAGATCGTGCCCGGCCTCGTCATCGCCGCCCTCTCCTTCGGCCATCTGCCGGCGATCTTCGTTCCGGCCGGTCCGATGACATCAGGACTGCCGAACGATGAGAAGTCGCGCGTGCGCCAGCTCTATGCCGAAGGCAAGGTCGGTCGCGCCGAGCTGCTGGAAGCGGAATCGAAGTCCTACCACGGTCCGGGCACCTGCACCTTCTACGGCACGGCCAATTCCAACCAGATGCTGATGGAGATCATGGGCTTCCATATGCCCGGCTCCTCCTTCATCAATCCGGGCACGCCGCTGCGCGACGCCTTTACCCGCGAAGCCGCCAAGCGCGCGCTTGCGATCACCGCGCAGGGCAACGAATTCACGCCGGCCGGCGAGATGATCGACGAGCGCTCGGTCGTCAACGGCGTCGTCGGCCTGCACGCAACCGGTGGCTCGACGAATCACACGCTGCACCTCGTCGCGATGGCGCGGGCGGCAGGTATTCAGCTCACATGGCAGGACATTGCCGAGCTCTCGGAGATCGTGCCGCTGCTGGCGCGCGTCTATCCGAACGGGCTTGCCGATGTGAACCACTTCCACGCCGCCGGCGGCATGGGCTTCCTCATCAAGGAACTGCTAAAGCAGGGCATGGTGCACGACGACGTGCGCACTGTCTTCGGCCACGGGCTGCAGGCCTACACCATCGACCCGCGTCTCGGTGACAACGGCGCGATCGTTCGCGAGCCGGCGCCCGAGAAGAGCATCGATCCAAAGGTGCTCGCCAGCATCGAGACACCCTTCCAGGCAAATGGCGGCCTGAAGATGCTTCGCGGCAATATCGGCAAGGCTGTCATCAAGATTTCCGCCGTGAAGGCCGACCGGCATGTCATCGAGGCACCGGCCGTCGTCTTCCACAGCCAGCAGGAACTGCAGGATGCCTTCAAGGATGGCAAGCTGAACAAGGATTTCATCGCCGTGGTCCGCTTCCAGGGGCCGAAGGCGAACGGCATGCCGGAACTGCACAAGCTGACGCCGCCGCTCGGCGTGCTACAAGACCGCGGCTTCCGCGTGGCGTTGTTGACGGACGGGCGCATGTCGGGTGCTTCGGGCAAGGTGCCGGCAGCAATCCACGTCACGCCCGAGGCCGTCGATGGCGGCCCCATTGCGCGCATCAAGGACGGCGACATCATTCGCCTCGACGCAATCGCGGGCACGCTGGAGGTTCTCGTCGATGCCGCTGACATGGCAGAGCGCGAGGCCGTCGTTGCGGATCTTTCGGAGAACGAATTCGGCATGGGCCGCGAGCTCTTCGCACCCTTCCGGCGCTCGGTCGGCGCTTCCGATCGTGGCGCAAGCGTTCTCTTCCACTAGACCGCAAGGCAGATCAAAACGACAGAGGCCCGCGANNTCGCGGGCCTCTGTCGTTTGGCAGCCGGAAAAAATCAGCCGCGAATATCGAGAACGCGATCGCGATGCGCCGGGTGCGTGCTGTAGACGAAGATCTTGTTCAGTTCCTTGTCGTTGAGCAGGCGCAGAAAGCGAACTTCGACCGTGTTGTTGGCGTTCACGCGCATCAGCATGCAGCCAACCTTGGTGATCCGCGCATCCGGAATATCCAGATAGAACTGCTTGGGCAGGTTGAAGTGCGTAAGGATTGCCAGAACCGCGCTGCTCTTCGAAATACGGATGATGTCGCACCGGCGAGACGCCAGGTGCATGACGCCCTTCTCCGTATATTCGATGCGCGCGGCGTTCATTGTATCCTCCATCTTGAACCGCGCTTCGCGGTCGTACATGAAGGATTCCTCTTTGTTCAGAAAGTGTCCGGAAGGCATTTGATTGGACGCAGCCACCGCCGTATTCCCCTCGATATTCAATCAGGAAATACTAACGTCCGTTACTTAACAGATCGTGAGAAGCAGCTACGATCTCCTGCAGTTTCGGCCACTATCGGAACAACGCGAACCACCATGGGACATCTGGTCGGATTGCAATAAAAAGCCCGAAAGCGTCCAGCGCTTCCGGGCGTTCCAATTCAGCAGAAGCCACCGCTCACTTGCGGTAGGTACGGCCCTCGGCATCGAACAGATGCAACTTCGTGCGATCAGCAGCGAAATGCATCTTCTGCCCCCTCTTCACGTCATAGATGCCCGGCAGCTTGACGATGATCGGTTCGCCCTGAACGAGACCTTCGATATAGAGCAGGGTAACCTCACCGAGTGCTTCGACAATCGAGACCTCGCCTTCGAACAGGTAGTCGTCGGTCGGACCCGCGATGCGCAGGTCCTCGGGGCGGACGCCGAAGCTGGCGCTCTTGCCCTTCTCGGACGCAGCGGTCGGGATATCGAGCGTCACGGACTTGCCGCCCGTCAACGTCACCGTCGTGGCACTGCCCGTTTCCGTGACCGTTGCCGGGATCACATTCATGGCGGGCGAGCCGATGAACTTTGCGACGAAGAGGTTAGCGGGGCGCTCGTAAAGCTCCAGCGGTGCGCCAACCTGCTCGATATTGCCGGCCGACAGGACCACGATGCGGTCTGCAAGCGTCATCGCCTCGACCTGGTCGTGGGTGACGTAGATCATCGTCGTATCGGCCATCTGCTCGTTCAGACGTGCGATCTCGATGCGGGTCGCGACGCGAAGTGCGGCGTCGAGGTTCGACAGCGGCTCGTCGAAGAGGAAGACCTTGGGGTTACGGCAGATCGCCCGGCCGATGGCGACGCGCTGGCGCTGGCCACCTGACAGCGCCTTCGGCAGACGGTCCAGGTATTTCGTCAGCTGCAGGCTCTCGGCCGCCGCGCGCACGCGACGGTCGATTTCCTGCTTGCTTTCGCCGGCGATCTTCATGCCGAAGGCCATGTTGTCGTAGACGGTCATATGCGGGTATAGCGCATAGGACTGGAACACCATGGCGATACCACGCTTCGACGGCGGTACGTCGTTGACCAGCTGGCCATCGATGTACATATCGCCGCCGGTGATGTTCTCGAGCCCGGCGATCATGCGCAGCAGCGTGGACTTGCCGCAGCCCGAGGGACCGACGAAGACCACGAATTCGCCTTCCTTGATATCCAGGTCGATGCCGTGGAGCACGTCCACGGAACCATAGGACTTGCGAATGTCCTTGAGCGTCAGTCCAGTCATCTAGTTCCTCCTCCAGATTCCCTTAAGCAAGGCGAGCGAAATACGCTCCCCACGCCGGCATATCGATCTTGTCGCCATAGTTATTGCTGACGAAGCCGTGACCCGTCAACGCTTGCCAATCACCCGCCGGCAAAACAATGTTGCTTTCGGCAGGGCTCATATTGAAGACGCAGAGCAGCTTCTCGTTGCCGTATTCGCGAACGAAAAGCAGGACATCGTCCTGCGGCTCCATGAACTCGATCTCGCCCTTCGCAAAAGCCGGGTAGAGCTTACGGAAGGCAAGGAAGCGACGATAGTGCTCAAGCACAGAGTTCTCGTCTCCCTGCTGAACGCTGACCGCGCGCAGGATATGCTCGACCGGCACCGGGAGCCACGGCTTGACGGTCGAGAAGCCGCCCTGCGCAACCTGGCTGTCCCAGACCATCGGCGTACGGCAGCCGTCACGCCCCTTGAACTCCGGCCAGAACTGGATGCCGTAAGGATCCTGCAGGTCTTCGTAGGCGAGATCGGCTTCGGTCAATCCGAGCTCTTCGCCCTGATAGATGCAGACGGAGCCGCGCATTGTCATCAGCAGTGAAGCGTACTGCTTTGCGAACGCATCGCGATCGGCAACCAGCGAGCCCCAGCGGCTGACGTGACGGACGACGTCATGGTTCGAGAAAGCCCAGCAGGCCCATCCATCACGCGCAGCCGCCGCGAAATCCTCCATGACCTCCTCGACGCGCTCCGGCGAGAGCGGATCTGGCGCCAGGAATTCGAAGGCATAGCACATGTGCATCTTGTCGTTGCCGGACGTGTATTCGCCGACGATCTCCAGACCGCGCTGGCTGTCGCCAACTTCGCCAACGGCAGCGATCGCCGGGAACTCCTCGAGCACTGCGCGGAACCGCTTCAGGAACTCCAGGTTCTCCGGCCGGTTCTTGTCGTAGATATGCTCCTGGAAGTTATAGGGATTGACGGCCGGGGCCGTCGAGGCGTTGCGCCGCTCCGGCGCAAGGGCCGGATTGTCGCGCAGTTCCTTGTCGTGGAAGTAGAAATTGATGGTGTCGAGACGGAAGCCATCAACGCCGCGCTTCAGCCAGAAGCGGACGACGTCGAGCAAACGATCCTGCACTTCCGGATTATGCAGGTTCATGTCCGGCTGCGAGGTCAGGAAGTTGTGCATGTAATACTGCATGCGCGTCGGATCCCACGCCCATGCGGAGCCGCCGAAGATCGACAGCCAGTTGTTCGGCGGTGTGCCGTCGGGCTTGGAATCGGCCCAGACGTACCAGTCCGCCTTGGCGTTGGTTTTGCTGGAGCGGCTTTCGACGAACCAGGGATGCTGATCCGAACTATGCGAGATGACCAGGTCGATCATCACGCGAATGCCGAGGCGGTGCGCCTCTGATATGAGCGTGTCGAAGTCGACAAGCGTGCCGAAGATGGAATCGACGTTTTCGTAGTCGGAAACGTCATAGCCGAAGTCGCGCATCGGCGAGGTGAAGAAGGGCGAAATCCAGATCGCGTCCGCGCCGAGGCTTGCCACGTGCGGCAGGCGGGCGGTGATCCCCTTGAGATCACCGATACCGTCGCCATTGGAGTCCTGGAAGGAGCGCGGGTAGATCTGATAGATCACCGCACCGCGCCACCAGTCCTTGTCGGCCGTCAAAATGGATTGGGATGCCATGCTCATGTTTCCTGTTGGATGCTATTGGGTTCTCAACCGCCCTTGACCGAACCCGCGAGCAGACCGCGCACCAGATAACGCTGCAGAGAGAAGAATACGAGCAGCGGTACGATGATGGTGACGAAGGCCGACGCCGTCAGGATTTCCCAGTTGCCACCACGCGAGCCAAGCAGCGCGTTCAAGGCGCCTGTGAGCACGAGATGATCCCTGTCGGTACCGAGGAAGACCATGGCGACAAGCAGGTCGTTCCATACCCACAGGAACTGGAAGATCGCGAAGGACGCGAGCGCGGGGAAGGACAAAGGCAGTACGATACGGGTGAAGATTTCGAAGTCGCTGGCGCCATCGACGCGAGCGGATTCGATAATCTCCTTAGGGAGACCGGCGATGTAGGCACGCAGCAGATAGATCGCGAGCGGCATACCGAAAGCGGTGTGCGCCAGCCAGATGCCGGGATAGGTCTTCGACGGCGTGTCGAGCAGCATGCCGACGTGATTGTAGAGACGCAGAAGCGGGATGAGCGACATCTGCAGCGGTACGACGATCAGGCCAACGACAAGAGCGATCAGCAATGCGCGCCCCGGAAACTCCATCCAGCTCAGCGCATAGGCGGCAAAAGCAGCGATGAGGATCGGGATGATAGTCGCCGGAATGGTGACCGTCAGCGAGTTGATGAAGGATTGGCCGATGCCTTCACTTGTCAGAACGTTGCGATAGTTCTGCAACGTGAATTCAGCCGGGGTAGCGACCGAAACGTAGACGCGTCGACCACCGTCATCCGGACCGAAGGCTGCGGTCTTCGTGTAACGATAGGTACCGTCGCTGTTGACCGTGAGGGTGAGGCCATCGCCAAGGTCTGCCGTCTCGCCGGCCTTGTAGGCGGATGGCTGCTGGACACGCGTGCCGAACGCATTGATCGAGCGACCCTGCTGCCCCTCCAGGACATTTCCTGAAATGACATAAAGCGCACCATCCTGTTGCTGTTGGTCCGGCTGCCCAAGGCGAGAGGCCACCGTTCGCGAGGAACCGGCGAAGGCCGTCCACCAGCCCGATGCAACCAGCTGGTCCTTGTCGCGCAGGGCGCTGACGAAGATGCCGAGCGTCGGGATCAGCCAGAGGATGACGATGACGAGCACCGCGAAGTGAACGAAGAGACGGGCCGGGCCGATCTTGAAGAAATCTCGAGTGAGCGTCATCTCAGTGGCCTCCCAGCTCGCGATTGGCGCGGCGAACGTTCCAGACCATGATCGGCGTCACGGCCAGCATGATGATCAATGCGATGACCGCGCTTCGACCGGAATCGCCGCCACCACGGAAGAGCCAATTGAACATCAGGTTGGCGAGAACCATCGTGTTCCATTGACCGTTGGTCATGGTGAGCACGATGTCGAAGACCTTGAGCACGAGAATGGTGATCGTCGTCCAGACGACAGCGATCGTGCCCCAGACCTGCGGAACCATGATGCGCCAGAAGATCTGCCAGCCATTGGCGCCGTCGATGACAGCAGCCTCGATCGTCTCCTCCGGAATGCCGCGAAGGGCCGCGGACAGGATGACCATGGCGAAGCCGGTCTGGATCCAGATGAGGATGACCATCAGGAAGAAGTTGTTCCAGAAGGGCACCGAGATCCACACCTGCGGCGTGCCGCCGAACAGCTGCACGATCGCGTTCAGGAGACCGATCTGCGTGTCGTTGCCACCGCGATATTCGTAGATGAACTTCCAGATCACGGATGCGCCGACGAAAGAGATCGCCATCGGCATGAAGACAATGCTCTTGGCGATATTGCCCCACCAGATGCGGTCGGTCATCACGGCGATGACGAGGCCGAAGAAGGTGCAGGCCGCCGGCACGACGGCGAGCCAGAGGATATTGTTGAAGATCGACTGACGGAATTCACGATCGGTGAAGGCCCACTGATAGTTCGCGAAGCCCACGAACTGTTCGCCTGACCGGTCGTAGAACGACAGGATCAACGTCGCGATGACGGGATAGACGAGATAGACGACAAGCAGGAAAAGCGCCGGTCCGATGAAAAGCCAGGGACGGATCATTCCGCGGCGATTCAGATTACGCGCTGCTGAATGGATATCACCGTCCCTGACGGGCAGGCACCAATCCAGGATCTTGTTCGAGAAATAGAAATAGGCCGAGCAGGCAAACACTGCCACGACCACGACCCCCAAAGCGGAAACTATCTGCGATAGCATTCGTCCCTCCCCTGCTACCCCTGTCTATCTGAAGGGTTTGCGTGCCTCTGGCCGTCGCTCAGCAACATCAGAGGCGACAGTGGCCGGACACCTTCAGTATCCGGCCACGTATTTCGGCCATGCCGCCAAAGAAGGCGGCATGGGACTCAGGCGATGTTACTTGATGGCATCCCAGGCGCTCTGGATTTCCTTGGCGGTGTCTTCAGCAGACTTGCCACCAACGAAATCGACCATGCCGGTCCAGAATGCACCCGCGCCGATCTTGCCCGGCATCAGGTCGGAACCGTCGAAGCGGAAGGTGGTCGCGGTCGTCAGGATCTCGCCTTCCCTCTTCATCTGGTCGTTGGCGTAAGCCCCCGCGTTCACGCCCTTGTACGGCGTAAGGAAGCTCGACTGCGCCATCCAGACTTCGTGAGCGATCGGCGTCTTCAGGAAGTCGACGAAAGCGCGAGCCGGCTTGGAGTCCTTGGTGATCGTGACCAGCGTGCCCGCGCCGAGAACCGGCTTGCCGAGGTCGGCATGGGCTGCGTAGGTCGGCATGTAGAAGAAGTCTGCATCCTGGCCGAGCTTCGTGCCTTCAGGGAAGAAGGATGGAATGAACGAAGCCTGATGGTGCAGGTAGCACTTCGGCGGAACGCCAAAGAGACCCTTCGGGCTGTCGCGGAAGTCGGTCGCAGCAACAGCGGCGACACCGCCATCGACATACTTCTCGTTCTTCGCAAACGAACCGAATTCCTCGATCGCAGCCACGACGGCCGGATCGGTAAACTTCACCTCGTTGGTGGTCCACTTGTCGTAGACATCAGGCTTCTGCTGACGCAGCATGATGTCTTCGATCCAGTCGGTTGCCGGCCAGCCGGTCGCGCCACCCGAACCGAGACCGATGCACCACGGAACGCCGCCGTCCTTGACGATCTGGTCGGTCAGGGCATGGAGTTCTTCCATGGTCGTCGGCACCTTGTAGCCGGCTTCCTTGAAATTCTCGGGAACATACCAGACCAGCGACTTCACGTCGGCCTTGTACGGGAAGGCATAGAAGGCGTCCTTGCCGTCCTTGCCCTTGTAGGTGCCGTAGCCGACCCAGCTGTCGCCGGCGCCATAGTTGTCCTTCAACCACTTGGCATTGTCGTCGCCGAGCGGGGTCAGGAAGCCCTTGCCGGCGAGATCGGCGAGCAGACCCGGCTGCGGCAGGATCGCGACGTTCGGCGGCGAACCGGCCTGCGTGTCGATGACGATCTGCTGCTCGTAGTTCTCAGACGAGGAATACTTCACATCAATGCCGGTGGCTTCGGTGAAGTATGCCAGGATGCTGCGGAACAACGCCTCGTCCTCGCCGCGCCAAGGACCGAAAATGGTCATTTCCTGGCCCTTGAGGTCGGCATGCGCCGCCTTGAATTCGTCGTAGCTCTTCCAGTTAAACTTGGAGTCCTGCCCGGGGGCGAACTTGAGATCGGCGGCAGACGCAGCGCCGGAAAGCAGCGCCGCGATCGCAACGCCCATCAAAAACGTCTTCTTCATGTGATCAACCTCCCATCACAATCCCAACCGCGCTTTGACGTGTTTCCAAAGCGCTTTGACAAATCACTCATTTCACTTTCCAAGGAAAAGAGTCAAGCTATTTTGCATATTCGGCCCTGGAGCCCCTAAATATCGCAGTGCAGCGCTACTTCACCGGGAATATGGAGCGATTTTTCTTGAGTCAAGCGGGGCAATTGCTAACATAAGTAAAAGCGCTTTGGATGCCGTTTGGGAGAGACGGCTTCGAGGCGCGCTGGAGGAAGCATAACACGTGAATCTCAAACAGCTATCGGAATTGCTGGGCCTGTCGCAGACGACAGTCAGCAGGGCACTCAACGGCTATCCCGAAGTCAATGAAGCGACCCGGGAACGCGTTCTGCGCGCCGTCAAGGAGACCGGCTACCGGCCGAACAAGGCGGCTCAGCGGCTGGCGACCGGCAAGGCGGGTTCGATCGGCCTGGTCATGCCGACGGCTCCCGGCGACTATTCGGACGTGCATTTCGGCGAGTTTCTAACGGGTCTCGGCGAGGAGGCCGTTCGTCACGACTTTCATTTCGTGATCATGCCGGCTGACGCCAATGATGAAATGGGAGCACTGCGGCGGCTTGCGATCAGCGGTAATGTGGACGCGTTGTTCGTTGCCTACATGCGGGGACACGACCCGCGAGTACCGCTGCTGAAATCGCTGTCGGTGCCCTTTCTGGTTCACGGCCGATCCTTCGGCTCGGAGCCGGATTATCCGTATCTCGACATCGACAACGAGGGCGCGTTCTACGATGCGACGAAGCTGCTTCTGCAGCTCGGTCATACGCGGTTCGCTCTGATGAACGGGCCGGAGCCACTCGATTTTGCGATCCGTCGCAAGAAGGGTGTCATCGCGGCGCTGGCGGAGCGTGGTCTGGATCTGCCCGAAGACTGCATCAGCCACACGCCGATGACCGATGAGCCGGGACAGGCTGCCATGGAACGCTTTCTGCAATTGACTGAGCGGCCGACCGCGGTCCTCTGTTCAAGCACGGTGCTTGCGCTTGGCGCTATCCGCGCGGTGACGCAGGCAGGCCTGAAGCTCGGCGAGGACATATCGCTGATCGCGCATGACGACGTGCTGCCGCATTTGAAGCCCGAGAATTTTTCGGTACCGCTGACGACCACGCGCTCGCCATTGCGGGCCGCCGGAGTCCGTATTGCCCAACGCCTGATCGGCACGATCAAGCAGGAAGGCCCGTTCCCCGAGCAAGAACTGTGGAAGACGGAACTGATCGTCCGCGCCTCGACCGGCGCGGCACCATCCCGCTGATCAGAAGACCGGCGGCGTCTGCCCGGCCGAGCGATGCGCGGCGATCACGGTGTTGGCCATCAGCATGGCGATCGTCATCGGACCGACACCACCCGGAACCGGCGTGATCACCGCGGCGACATCAGCCGCCTCCGCGAATGCGACATCGCCGACGAGCCGCGTCTTGCCCTCGCCCTTCTCGGGTGCTGCAATCCTGTTGATGCCGACGTCGATGACCGTTGCGCCGGGCTTGACCCAATCCGCCTTGACCATTTCCGGGCGACCGACGGCGGCGACCAGGATGTCGGCGTTGCGGCAGACCGCCGGCAGGTCTTTCGTGCGTGAATGCGCGATCGTTACCGTCGCGTTGGCATTCAGCAGCAGCTGCGCCATCGGCTTGCCGAACAGGTTGGAACGGCCGATGACGACGGCGTTCAGGCCAGACAGGTCCTCGCCATGGGTGCGGCGGACGAACACCATGGCACCAGCCGGCGTGCAGGACACGAGACCCGTCTCGAGATCACCGGTCGCAAGCTTGCCGGCATTGACCACATGCAGACCGTCGACATCCTTCTCCGGACGGATCGACTGAATGATCGGATCGGAATTCAGGTGCTTCGGCAGCGGCAGCTGTACCAGAATGCCGTGGATCGAGGGATCGTCGTTCAGCGAGGCAACAAGGGTGGCAAGCTCTTCCTGGCTGGTTTCTTGCTGCAGAGTGTGCTGCACTGACTTGAAGCCGCACTCCTTGGCCATCTTGCTCTTCGAATTGACATAGGCATGGCTGGCCGGATCGTCACCGACGATGACGACAGCCAGTCCCGTCGTCACGCCGCTCTGCTTTTGCAAAGCCGATGTCGCGGCCTTCACCGTCTCGATTACAGAAGCTGCAACCTGTTTGCCGTCGATTACTGTCGTCAAGACCGCCTCCTGCCCTTGCCTTCGCCATTCTAGCCAGCGGCGTTCGGCACGATTTGCCTGCGAACGCCGTATCCTGCCTGAAATAGGAAATGCAAGGACAATCGTGGCGCCGAAGCGCTCAAGACCCCGCAGCGTATGATTGCAGCTTGCTGCGCATTGTGGCGATCTCCGAGCGGACGACATCGACCTCATTCTGCCGTTCGGCGACGACGGGCTCTGGAGCGGGTGCGACTGGCTCGATCAAAGGTTCGGAGACGACAGAAATTTCGGGAAGCGTTGCGGCATCATGCTCCACATCCGCGGGTCGTCGGCGCCACATCAGTGCAAGGCCGAAGGCAAGTCCGGCCGACGCGCCGAGCAGCGTTGCCATCACGGAGATGCGTCCCTCGCTCGCCGGGAAAACCTGCGGCGCGCCTTGCATGACGATCTGGCTTGACGAGGGAACACCAGCGGTCAGGATTCCATCCTCAAACCGTGCGCGGGCCGCGGCAGCCTTGTCGCGCAGCTCGGTCAGCTTGGCGAGATCGACGCCGGTGTCCTTGCTTTGCGCAATCAGCGCGTTGCGCTGATCACTCATCCGCTTTCGCGCATCAACCGCAGCCTTGGCATCGTCGGCAGAATCGCGAGCCAGCCTGCTGAGTTCTTCGCTGATCGCATCGCGCAAGCCATCCAGCTCGGCCTGCTGCGCAATCAGGCGCGGGTGTCGAGGTCCGAGATTTGCCGAGAGCTGGGCCAGCGCAGACTTCGCGGTCGCATAGCGTGTGCGCCGATCCTCCAGCGCGGGAGAACCGATGTCGGCGGAAATCGCGCCCCTCAGGACATCACCGAGCTTTGCCGTCCGCAGTCGGTCCGATCGCTCCTTGGCGGTTACAATGTGCTGCTCCGCAGTCTTGAGATCGGCATCGAGTTGCGCGATCTCCTGCTGCAGGTCACCTGCGACCTTGACGTTGCCCTCTCCGCTCTTTTCCGTGAAGGCCGCGAGTTCCGACTGTGCTGCATCGCTCGCCTTCTTCAGTGCCTGGTCGCCGGCCGCTCCGCTCGCTGACGGGATAGAGATGATCGAGCCCAGGTAGTTTGCGACCCGGGCGGACTTGCTGGCACTGTCCGTCGTGACGGTGAAGTCCACTGTGCCAGTCGCCTTGTCGGCAAAGATCTGCATTGCCGAGGCAAGTGTAGCTTCCGCCCGGGAGACAGCGTCGGACGCCGTTCCGTTGGCGGAAAGAAGATCGACCGCGACATGAAGCGCATCCGGTTGGGTGCCGGCGAATTCGGGATCGTGGTCGAGTTTCAAGGCGCCGACGACTGCTGCGATCGTCTTCGGCGACGTCAAGGCGCTTTGCGCCGCAGCAACATTTTCAGGACCACCCTTTACACTGAGGACGCCCCGAGCGGCATATTCCTCCGGTTGGCTCGGCACCATTGTCCCGGCTGCCGCACCGAGAACGCAAAGCGCGCCGACGACGGCAAACGGCCAGATGGCGCGTCTTGAAGCATCTCTGCAAACGGGAAACGGTCTGACGTCGTTTGCGGGAAGTGGCATCGCCGGCGGCTTCAGCGCCAACGGCTCGCTGACCACGACTTCCGGCAGCGCCTGTTCGTCATTGGCCGCCTCGATGCGCTTGCCGAGAATTGTTTCGATCCGATTGAGAAGCGGCAGGGAGGCAATGTCTGCCTGCTGCTCGGCCCGCTGCGCCTGCAGCGTGCGTTCGATCAGGCGCAGGAGTTCGGCTTCCGGTGGCGCGGTCGTTCCGTGCGTGGGCCCCGCAGCGGCTTCGCCAGACGGACGGCCTGCTTGCGCAGGCGTATGGACGGTATTGTTCGGGCGTCTCGAATAGGTGTCGCGCATCGCCAGATCTCATGCGTGGAACGTTCGATCCCCATCAGGCGAGATGGTTAATCGACCTTAAACATTCCTGGCAAAGAAATGGTTAACGCTCAGCGTCTGCTTTCGTCCTGGATCGCCTTCAGCCCGGCATGACGGCGGAACCGGTATCGCATGACCTGATAAAGAAATACCGGAATACCGATCACATAGCGTCGCCACAGGCGGGAAGGCTCCTGCAGCAGCCGGTAGGCCCACTCCATGCGCATGGCGCGCACGATCTTCGGCGCCCGCGGCACCCGGCCGGATACGAAATCGAACAATGCGCCGACCGTCATCACCAGACGCGCATGGTCGGTGCGGATGTGCTGGTGCGCCCACTTTTCCTGCAACGGCGTTCCCATGCCGATAATCAGGATATCGAGCTTCAGCCGCTCAACCTCACGGATGACCTCGGACGGATCATCTTTGTCGAAGAAGCCGTCGGAAACGACGACGAATTCATGCCAGGGTGCATGCCTGCGGAAATTTTCGGCGGCTCTCTCGACAACGTCACGCTGGCCGCCAATCAGGCCGATACGGCGCGGCTGTTCCATGAAGGTGAGGAGTGCCGGCACGAAATCGGTGCCGTTGAGGTTGGCCGGAAACGGTGTTCCGTGCGCCACCTTCGACGCGATGTTGAGACCGATACCATCCGGCAGAACCAGATTGCGGGCCAGGATGGAGCGGTACTCCTGATCGCGCAGCGTCATCAGCATGTTGTGCGCGTTGACGAAGGAGATGGAGGTCTGCCCGACGGGCATCGACAAGAGCTCGTTGATGAAGACGAGCGCGTCTTCCCAACCGAGATCGCAGACGGGCACATCGAAAATGACGCGACGTGATGACAACACCGCGAAATTCGCGATGAGATTCATTCCTGCTTCCTGGCGATAGTGCTTCATTCGTCGAGCATCCCGGGGACAAGAGACAAGTGCCTGGGATGCCAACGCGAGCCCATCAGGGAAGCTTATAACAGGCGCGTTTCAAGCAACCTTTAGAAAAACCCTTTGAATTTTCTGGCAGAAATCAGGAGACCGTTAACCACGCCGGGCGGCACAGGCAAAAACGGCGCCCGAAGGCGCCGTTGAATGCGGCTATTCCGTTGCCGGATCCTTCACGGGTTCCGGAGGGACGACATTGACCGGCTTCGCCGTCTTCTTCTGCTGCCCCGAGGCGTTGGCCGCGACATCGGCCTTGGAGAGGTAATCGAGCTGTTCGAGCATGACCTGGGCGATGTATTCACCGCCGAGATGCTCGTTCATGTCCTTCTTGATCATCTCACGGAAGGCCTGGGGATCGAACGACTTCATGTTGCCGACATCAACCATCTTGTTGCCGACGAGCAATGTGAAGAGTTCATCCGTGGTCATCTCGGTCAGCGGCAACGAAGCGCCCTTGACCATCTCCTTGTTCATCATGAACGACACTTTTCCCAGGAAGTATCCCGCGACAGCGCCATCCTTGACGATCGGTACCGTAATCGACTCACCCTTCACAAGCTCCAATTGCGTCTGCTTGGAGGTATCAGGCGCGGGTGCCGGCGCCGTCGCCATGTGCACCGAAAAATAGACCGATGCCAGCGTGATCGCGCAGACCCAGATGCCTGTGAGAACGAGTTTGATCATCAGTTATCACGCGATACGAATTGCTCTTGAGAGTAGGTGCCGTCTGCGTCGGCGTCCTGAACAGCGTTCTTTAGAAGATCGGCGACCGTGCGGACGGCTTCCAGATGCGCTTCGACGCGACGAGCGTTCAAGGCAAGCTTTTTCTTCAGGCCGTGCAGCTGATCGAGATGTGAAGCGGCGAGTTCCTTGGGATCAGTATCCCGGAACAGCATCGACAGTTCGTAAAGGCAACGGCTCTTGTGCGCGTTCGAGACCTTGAGGTCGAACTGCGGATCGTTGCCGATGCGCGTGTTCTCATTGTCGATGATCATTTCGAGGCGACCAAGAACCGATTTGATCCGGTATTCGTTCGAGATTATTTCCATTTTTGTCCTCGATTGTCTCAGGCGTCGTTGTTGGATTTGTTATCGGCGGTCGTCGTGCCGAATGTCTTGCGCTGGAATTCGTCGACCATGCTCATCGCAACCTTACGGTCATCCTGATCGGTCGAAGCGTTGACCTGCTTGTTTTCCTGCTTGCGCAAGGCGTCGTGATAGAGCTGCTTGGCAACGCCGATGCCGTCGCCCTGCGAAATGACGTTGCCGAGCTGCTCGGCCATCATGCCCTTCCAGATGTCACCGGTGGCACCCTTGCCGTAGACGTCTTCGCTTTCGCTCGGCAGCATGTTCTTGATGAAGTTCTGCAGAACCATCGCTTCGAACTTGCGATAGGTCTCAGGTACTTTTTCAGAGGAGGTGGCGCGATTCGTTGCATCGCTCAGCCCGGTCTTGCCGGCCGCGCGATCGAGAATGTCGACAGCTGACGTGAAGCCATTGCCTGCTTCTGCAAGGCTGTTTGCCGCGAAGGCCGCCTGGTTCGCCTTCAGTTTTTCCTGGGCCGCCTGGACTTCCAGCGGGTCAGCCGCTTTGACGACATCCAGGACCAGATCACTCGGAGGTGAAATAGCCAAGTCACAATCCTCTTGATTTAAGATCGTGACGATTATGATTTTTGAAGCTTGCTGGAGGCTGGCGTACCGAATTTTTGATCGATGATATCATAGACTGCGTTGTCATCGGCTTCGCGGCGTTCGGCGTCGAGGGCTTCCTTCATGCCCTCCTCCAGCCGATCCCCCTTGGCACGTTCCTGCCGGACGCGCATCTCGTGGACCTCCTGCATGCCGGTCAACTGCTTGTCCTTGATGCCGAGCCGGTTGAACCGATCGGCATAGCCCTGGGAAAAAGCACTGTGAACGGGGTCGAGCGATCCCAACGCCTGGATGACGACATCCATCTGCTCGTTGACCTCGACACGCTGGCGGCTCGTTTCCGCCAGGTCGTGCTCTGCCATCTGCTCGAGATGGCGCTGGACCGCCACAAGGCGCTTCAGCTTCTGGGACCGGGTTTGCTCCGCCATCGCCTCACCTTCCGATAAAGACGGTAGCGAACGACTGCCCGAACTGGCTGATCAGCGCCGCGACCGAGAAATAGAACAGGAAAAGGCCGCCAAGCAGCAGATAGGGCGTCGAGATGAAGTAGACTGGGATCTGCGGCGCCAGCTTGTTGATGAAGCCGATCGCGATATTGAAGAGCAGGCCATAGATCACGAACGGGCTTGCCAGGCGCAACATGATGTAGGTGGTGTTGGACAGCGTATCGGTGAACGAAATCAACGTGCTGCGCATCTGCATCATGCCGCCGAAGGGCATCGACGTGTAGGAATCGATCAGCGCCCTGAAGACGATATGGTGGAAGTCCATCATGAAGAGAATCATCATGCCGGCGAAGGTAACAAAGCCGGACAAGGCGCTTTCAGACGTATCTTCGAACACATCCTGTGCGCTCGGCTGCGAATAGCCGATCATCATGGCCAGGATGCTCGCGGCAAACTGAAGGCCAAGCGTGTAGAGACGCGCCAGCATTCCATACATGGCGCCGATCAGCGATTCGCTGAAAATGAAACCGATATAGGTGGCGCTGGACGTGTGGACGGCCGGATAGACCGTATCCCAGAGAACGGGCAACACCGAAAGGGAAAGCGCCCCTGCCATGAAAACCCGCAAGACCTGCGGCACGCGTGCCGACGAAAAACCAGGCATTACAAGCACACAGCCACCGATCCTGCAGAAAATCAGGAACAGCGCAAGGACGGTCCCTTGCGGGTCAGTTATCATGAAATCGAGCCCAAAATCTTTATCTCGATGCCCTTGGCAAGTTCGACATGTGAGAGAACCGGCAGCGTTGCGAACAGCCGCTCGACGATCATGCGAACATAGGACCGTGTTTCAGGCGAGGTGACAAGGGCGAAAGGCAGGCCGCGATCCATGAATTCACGGATAACTTCGGTGGCCTGCTCGCTGAACTCTTCAAGCAGACGCGGATCGATGTCGAATTCGATGACTTCGCCCTTGTTGTCGCGCTTCAGAGCCTGGTGGAAGGCAAGGTCCCACTTGCTGCCGAGTCTGAGAACACGCAGCACACCGTTGTCCGCCAGGTCGCCGCACAACTGCTGCGCCATGCGAACGCGCACGTGCTCGACGATCTGCTCAGTCTTGCGAACATGCGGCGCCAGCTCTGCGACGGCTTCCAGGATCAGATGCAGATTGCGGATGGAAACACGCTCGGCAAGAAGCAGCTTGAGAACTGCCTGCAGACCCGAATAGGACATGTGCGACGAGCAGATCTCGTCCGCGAGTTTCTTGTATTCCGGATCCAGGCGATCGATCAGGACCTTCACGTCCTTGTACGACAGCAGCGCCGGCAGGTTGTTGCGGATGACTTCGCTCATGTGCGTCAGAACGACCGAAACGTTGTCGATCGGCTGGAAGCCTTCGCGCTTCAGATCTTCCGCGAACGCTTCGAGGATCGAGACGGCCGGCATGCCGAACGCGGGTTCGCGGATTTCGTCCCCAGGTATGCTCGGGCGGCGGCCGGAACCCGTGACCACGAGAACTTCGCCGACACGCAGCATGTTGGAAGCGATCGTCGTGCCGTGGATGCGGATCTGGTAGGACTTTTCCGGAATGGCGATGTCGTCGGTGACCTTGATCTCCGGCACGACGAAGCCGTACTGCGTCGCGAACTTCTTGCGCATCTTGCCGACGCGGAAGGCCAGCTCCTGATGGGCGCCGAGGAGCCGCGTCGAGACCATCTTGCCGAGCGCAAGCTCGATTTCGGAGGTGCGCAGGACCGACTTGACCGAGTCCTTCTCGAGCTCCTTGTTCTGGACGACCTTCTTTTCTTCCTGCTCGCGACGGGCCTTGTTTTCGGCCTCTACCTGACGCGGGATGAACCAGCTGCCGAATGCGAGAAGACCACCGAGGAACATGAAGGGAATGAAGGGCAGACCCGGCATCAAGGCGAGAATGACCATGAGCACGGCGGAGACGGAAAGCGCGCGCGGATATCCGCTCAGCTGATCGACGACGGCCTTGTCGGTCGAGCCGACGTTGCCGCCGCGCGAAACGAGAAGGCCCGCTGCCAGCGAAACGATAAGGGCCGGCATCTGCGATACGAGGCCGTCACCGACGGAAAGCTTGACGAATACGTCGGCGGCCTGGCCGATCGGCATGCCGTGGCGGAAGTAGCCGATGATGATGCCGCCGAAGACGTTGATGGCGGTAATCATCAAGCCGGCGATCGCATCACCGCGCACGAACTTGGACGCACCGTCCATCGCACCGAAGAAGGAGCTCTCTTCCTCAAGCTCCCGACGACGGCGCTGGGCTTCCTTCTCGTCGATGATGCCGGCCGAAAGGTCGGCGTCGATCGACATCTGTTTGCCCGGGATAGCGTCCAGGGTGAAGCGCGCGCCGACTTCCGCTATACGCGTCGCACCCTTGGTGATGACGATGAAGTTGATGGTGATCAGGATGAGAAAGACGATCAGACCGATAACGAAGTCGCCGGACATGACAAGGTTCGCGAAGCCCGCGATGACGCCGCCGGCGGCGTTATGGCCCTCATTGCCGTGAGACAGGATGACGCGCGTCGTCGCAATGTTCAGCGACAGTCGCGTCATCGTGGCGATCAGCAGAATGGTCGGGAAGGACGAGAATTCGAGCGGCTTCTGAATCCACAGCGCAACCATCAGGATCAGAACGGAGAATGCGATCGAGAACGCCAGTCCCATATCGATCAGGAACGGCGGGATCGGCAGAAACAGCACGCAGATGATGACGATGATGCCCATCGCAAAGCCGATATCGCGCAGACTTGGGCCGGACTTTGGAAGGGGGAGTGCAGGTGGTTGCGCCATGTCGATTCCGTCTCTTCATGAGAGGAGTGGGCGTGATGCCCACCATTCGAACCGACTGTTAAATGGCGAAGCTTGCGCGAGGGTGGCTCAGAAGCCAGACTGGATGCGTGAGAAGACCAGATTGGTGAAGATGGAAATCTGCGATCCGACGAACGGAGCGGAAATGCCGATGGTCACGAGAACAGCGACGATCTTCGGCACGAATGTCAGGGTTGCTTCCTGCACCTGGGTCAGCGCCTGGAACAAAGCAATGACCAGACCGACCACCATGGCCGCGCCTACGGCCGGTCCGGCCGAAACGAGAACGGTCCAGATCGCTGCCTGGAACATATCGAGTGCATCAGCTTCATTCATCAGGCAACCTCATATCGCCTTTCGGTCCGCCCCATCAGGGTCGGACCGTCGTGTTCAATCGTTTGCAGCTCAGCCCGATGTGGACGTGTCTGCGGGTGCGGAATCAGACAGAGTGATTCCCGCCTGTACGAGGATATTACCCCCATCCGTCGTCGTCGCAATGATGCCGTCGGAATAAACCTTGACCGAAGCAACGGTGCCTTTGACGGTGCCGTCGGCGCTGGTCATGTACTTGCCGATGTAGCTGCTGCCCTGCGTCAGGCTCGAGCTTGCCAGCAGGCTGTCCAGCTTGGTGTTCGTCTGGATGGTCTGCTCAACCTGCGAGAAGCTGGCGAGCTGCGACATCTGCTCGCTGGCATCGACCGGATCCGTCGGATCCTGGTTCTTCATCTGCGCGATCAGCAGCTGAAGAAAGTTGTCGTAGTTCAGCGTCGCGGACTGCTGTGCGCTCGACGTGCTCGACGAGGACGAACTGCTCGACGTGTTGGTAACGCCGCTTACCGCCATGGTGCAATCTCCTTACGAATCTGCTCGACCATCGTCGGCGGCATTTCGTGATTGTTGAGGATGCTGTCTTCAATCGGGTACAGGCCACGAATAGCCTTGAGGGCGTCGAACGCGCGTCCGGTCGAAACGAGACCATCGATACGCTTCAGCTCGGCCAGGACTTCCTCGTTGCGGAAGCAGGTCAGCAGCATGGTGATCGACTTGCGGAACATCGCGGTGGACTGTTCCTTGCCTTCCGGATTGATGAGGATCATCTGCGCGATGAAGTAAAGCTGGCGCAGAGGCGTCGTTGCATCTTCCGGCTGGAGGACGTGGTTTTCGAGAAGGAACGTGACATCATTCAGGAATTCAAGCGCGACCTTCCGGTCGACGCGCAAAACCGCACCATTGATGAAGATCTTTTCCCCGGCTTTAAGCGATATGCGAAGTGTACTTTTCATTTAAGTCCATCCCTGATGATGGTGGTAACGTCAATGATGCCTTGGTAATTCGTCGATAGGCGCCGCCTGATCCGATCGCATTCCTTCAAAATCCAGATAGCGATGGAGATCAGATTTGCCCGCAGCTGTATTTCAAGCTGGTTGTCCGGATGCTTGAGGTCCTCGATGAAACTCACCCAAACACGCCGGGTGTAGAACAATGCATCGATGGCCTCGCGGCTGTACTTCTCTTTGTCCCTAGCAATCGAGAGCAGTTCGATCGACCGATCGAGGACCTGACGCTCCCTCTCCTTCGCGTCGGCCACCGAGTCCTGCATGACCTCGGCATAAGAGAACTGATACATTCATGCATCCTTCTTTGTATTTCTAACCTTTGATCATCAAAGGTAATTCACGAGGCTCAACTGCTGAATTTTCGATACGATCGTGTAAGCGGTTTCGAGCTGCGTCTGGAGCGTATTAACCAGGGTCGAAGCTTCCGAGGTGTCGACACCCTGAAGATCGACAAGCTTGTTCTGAATAATGCTAGACTGAGCATCTAGCGCATCATTTGCTTTTTCAACGCGCTCCTGTGACAGACCGAGCTGGCTGGCCTGACCGACGATGCCCGTTGTCGCCTGTGCGGCATAGCCGATCGCCTTCGAGGTGACCGTGCTCAGCGCATCGCCGCTAAGCCCCTGCCCGGACAGGGCGGTGACGGTGATCGATGCCAGTGCGAAATAGCGCATGCCGTCGGAGTTCGAGTTCGTGGACGAGGTCACGACTTCCGAGTTGCTGATGCGGCTCGTCATGTTCTGGTTGGAAGCGCTCGACCAATCGCTCCAGGCCGGCGGCGTCACGTAGGCAGCCGGTGCGACCGGAGTCGGCGCGCCAGACGGCGGGAAGGAAGCCGGCGTCGACGTTCCGTTGAACGTGTCCTGAGAGAACATCGGCTCGACAAAGGTCGTGACGAATGTGTCCATCTCGGTGCCGGTGAGATCCTTGACGGTCTTGCCGAGACCGCTTGCATAGGCCTCGAGGTTCGTCTGGATCGCCGCTGTCGCCGCCGTCGACTGGTCGGTCATCGGCTGAACGTCGGTGTTGATGCCGGAGAACAGGTATTCACCGTTCAGCATGGTGTTGCCAGTATCCATCAGCGACGAAAGAGCGTCGCCGGCGGACTGCATCGCCACTGTAATGCTCGTCTTGTCCTGGCTTCCCTGCAGAGCCGTCAGCTTCGAGACCAGCGCGTCGCCGGCGGTCTTCATGCTGTCGAGACCGAGCTGGGAGGCCTCCAGGCGTGCCGAAACGACGGAATTGCTGCCCTTCAGGGCGGAGATACGGCTGACTTCGGACGTGAAGTTCACGCTCTTGGCAGCGCCGGAACCGAGAGATGCACCGATATCCGCGTAAACGCCGGTGGTTGCCTCGAGCGATGCCTTGACCAGCTGCTTCTGCGATTGATTGATCGTCAACCGCATGGCGTTCTGAATGGCTGAACTGGAGATAAATGAACTCTTCATGGCTTAACTCGCTATGTCCAGCAATGATTTCAACATCTCGTCGACCGCATTGAGAATCTTCGTGGCTGCCTTGTAGGACTGTTCGATATCGAGCAGCAGCGTCAGTTCTTCGTCGAGATTGACGCCGGTCTCGTTGGAATAGGCTTCCGTGGAGCGTGAGAGCGCCGCGGCGGTGTTTTCGGACGCGGTGGTCGCGTCGCTACGGTACTGTTCGAGCCAGCCGATCGAATTCTGCGCGTAGCTGAGAATGCTGACGTTCGACGACAGGCCCGCATCCGACGAGAAGGTCTGCGCGGTGTTCATCTTCGTGTAGAGCGCGTCGAGATTGTCCGAGAAACCGCTGCTGTTCGTCGTATTCAGGTTCGTCAAACCGGTGATCGAACCGTCACGCAGCTTCATCGGGTCGCCACCCTGGCTCGTGATAACGGCTGCGTTGACCGAGATCGTCGCCGAAATCCCGTCGATGACGTCAGGCGTGGTCGGAACGTCACCGTCGACGCCAGCCGAGGTCTTCCATACGAAGAGACCCGGAGCGGTCGTGGCCGGCGTACCGCCGTCGCTTTCGGAGAACATTGAAACGAGCGACTTGGCAATTTCGTCGAGCTGCGACTGGAATTTCGGCGCGATGTCGTCGCGAACCTGCAGCAGCGACTGCAGGCTTCCCTGCGAAGACGTCGTCGATCCCGTTCCGCTGGCAAGCAGAACGCCATCGATGTAGACGCCGTTGCCCTTGGTCTGTGCGGTGTAGGTATCCTGCGCAACGAAGGTCACAGTGCGCGGGATCGTGTCGAAGACGACGGTGCCGTCGGTCGTGTAAAGCGCCATATCGCCATTGGAGCGATCGACCGCGTTTACGCCGACGATGGACGAGATCTGCTTGAGAAGCTTGTCGCGCTCATCGAGCGCGTCGTTGGCGTTTCCGCCCGTTGCCGTCGCGCTCTTGACCGCATCATTCGCGGTCTTGAACTGCGCAAGAAGCGTATTCAGGGTCGATACCTGTGTCGCGATCTCCTTGTCCGCGCCCTGGCGAACCGCCTGCACGGACTTCGATGCATTGTTCAGCGAGTTCGCGACGTCCTGCGCTGCCGTTACCGCGCTCTGGGCGGCGATCGTGCTGCTGGGAGAAGTGCGGAATGCCTGAAGCTTTTCCTGAAACGTCGTGAGATAGGTCGCCGGCGACGTTTCGTAGTCGTTGCCGCCCATGATCGACTTCAGATCGGTTAGGCCGGACAGCAGGGTCTGCTGTCCGCTGTCCTGTGCACTGGCCTTCAGCCATTGCCGCATCAGCGCGTCTTCCTGGGCGCGGCTGATCGTCACGACCTGCGCTCCATTCAGAGACGTCGTGATCATCGCCTGACGGCGCACGTAGTCGCTGTTGCTGGAGTTCGAGATATTGTTCGATACCACACTGCTCTGAGTGCCGGTATTGTTGAATATGCTCTGTGCCGTATTCAGTGCCGAAGTAAGCGACATGGCTACCCGTACCTTACATTATCTCTTGAGGTTGACGAGCACGTCCATGATGTCGGAGCCCGTCTGGAAGACCTTGGAATTGGCGGTGTAGCTGCGCTGCGATTCGATCATCTCGGTCAGCTCGCCGGCGAGGTCGACGTTCGAGCTTTCCAATGCGCCCGACTGGATCGCGCCGAAGCCGTTGGTCTGCGGGAAGCCCGTGACCGTAACGCCCGACTGACCGTTGGCGCTGTAGACGTTGCCGCTCATCAGCGTCAGATTGTCCGGGCTGGCGACAGTCGCTAGCGGGATGCGGTAGACCGGCTTGGACGTGCCGTCCGAATACTTGGCGTATACCGTGCCGTCCTTGTCGATCGTCACGCTCTTGACCGGGCTGGCGGCCTGGCCGTTCGGCGTACCGCTGCCGGCAAATTCGGATGCGAGCTGCGTGAAGCCGCTCAGATCCATGTCGATCGAACCGCCCGTGACGGTGTCGGTGATCGTCAGTGCGCCTGTCGACGTCATCTGGCCGTTCAGGTCGAAGTCGAGCGTTCCCGAGCCGACAGCAGCGGACGAGTAAGGGAAAGAGGAGGTACCGCCGGTCGCCGCGTCGGCGTGACGGTAGACCGCGACTTCCCAGCTTCCCGACGTCGTTGCCGTCGCGCCGGCGGTCTTGGTGAAGTAGAAGTCGTACTGAACCGTGTTGCCAAGCTTGTCGTAGCCGACCATCGACATCTGCTTCGTATCGGTGGTGACGGAAGCCGAGTTGTCTAGCGGCGTATCGGTCGTTGCCGTGTCGACCAGCTTGGCGTTCGAATTCAGGTTGCCCGAGAAATTACCCGTGGTCGATTCGATCGCAGTCAGGCCGGACTGGTTGACGTTGATCGGAACGAGGCCGGAGAAACCGTTGACGACAACCGCGGGAGCGCCGGCGTCGTAGGAGTAACCCATCAGCGTGAAGCCGGCGGAGTTGACCAGATTGCCCTGATCGTCGGTCTTGAAATCGCCGGCGCGAGTGAGGACCGGCGTGCCGTCGGCGCTCTGCACGATGAAGAAACCGTCACCGGAGATCGCCAGATTGTAGCCCGAAGTGGTGTAAGAAATGTCGCCCTGTTCGGAAACGGACTGGCGAACCGAGGTCTGAACGCCACCGGAGTTGTAGTTGCCGGCCGTGGAAGGGAGCACCAGCGACGAGAAGGCGGTGGAGACGGCCTTGTAGCCCGTCGTGTTAGCGTTCGCGATGTTGTCCGCGACGGTGCTGAGGCGGTTTGCCTGCGCGTTCATGCCGGACACTGCCGTCTTCATGCTGCCGAAAATGCTCATCTGAAAACCTCGATTCCCTTGGTAGGCTTAAGAGTATTTGCCGGGCCTTGCGTGAAGCTGTCTGGCAATCGGCAGCTTCTGAAATAAGGCGGCACATTTGCCGCGCGTCAGCCCTTGGCCTCTAAAAAATCAATTCCAATCAATGCAGTAGCCGAGGAAGCGCTTGGAATCGACGGGGTCGACACCGAGCTTCTTGCGCAGCTTTTTGCGGAGCTTGGAAATATGGCTTTCAACGACGTTTTCTTCGACTTCTTCGTCGAAGATTCCGTAGATGGCATTGAAGATCTGCGTCTTGGTGACACGACGACCGCGGTTGGCGATCAAGTATTCCAGGATGCGGCGTTCGCGGCGCGGCAGAGCAAAGACTTCGCCGTTGATCTCAGGATCGCGGCCATCCGAGAAGACGCGGATCGCGCCGATGTCCGTATGGCTGGAGATCGCCTTGAGGCGGCGGCGAATGGCCGCTGCGCGGGCAAGGATCTCGCGAGGATGCACGGGCTTGCGCACCACGTCGTCAACGCCGCAATCAAAAAGTGCAAGCGTGTTTTCCAACGACGGCTGGTCGCTTACCGCGATAACAGGAGCCTGCGTGCGATCGCGTATAGCGCGCGGCAGCTCGAATGTCTGCTGACCCTGTCCGATCAAAAAGGCTTCTACGGCCGCGATATCCGAGTCCGCAGCCGTTTGAACCCATTCCCCGAACTCTCTGGGGTCAAATCCTGTAGAGGGAATTCCTTCCCTTCCGAAAAGTGATGTGTAGCCATCCTTCACGAGCTCACGCTCATCAACCACTACGATCATTCGTCCGCCTCCGAATCACTTGTGGCACCTCGATGACCTATGGGTACGAATCGTGGGATTCCGGGACAAGGTGTAGGAACTCACAGGCGGAAATTAATAATTGATTAAGAATTGGGTCCCGATTTGATCTACATATAGTAGGTGCGAAAAGTTATTCACACAAATCTTTCGTGGAAAAGTTAACGGCCGGTTAAAAGTGACTTGCCTTGCCACATTGTGGCGGATTCTCGCCACATTGCGTCACATTTCCGATTTGTTCTATTTTCGCTATTTCTGATTGAGTCATGCCTTACAGAAATTGCTCGCATTCGGAGTCCATTTTCCGTAGCCCGTCGCGACCAGATTTGCGATCACGCGGCAGACATATTGCTTCTGCGCGGGATCGTTGTTCGGCCCCGCATGATAGCGGGCAACCGCCATGGTCCAGGTCTCGTGCCGATCGTGGAGATTGCGCAGGAATTTCGCTGCGTACTCCACGTTCCGGCGCGGGTCAAACATCTCCTCGGTCGAGTGGAAATTCTCACCGTGGTAGTACTGGTTGATCTGCATGCAGCCAACGTCGATCAGCTTGGCGCCCGACCTGCGGGCGACATCGAACTGCTGCAGCGCCGCCCGTTCGGAAGGCGGAAAGAACGCCTTCCCTTCAATGTTGAGGGCATAGGGATAGAGCGATCCCTTGCGGCCGGTTTCCGTCAGCCCCACTGAATAGAGTATCCCTTCCGGGATACCGTATTTGAGGGCTGCCGACTGGATTTCCTGCTCGCAGGCGCCGTCGCTGGCCGCTGCGCTAGAGGTAGACGCCACCAGTGCTGCTGCCGCTAGCGGCGCCAGAAGAAGCGCCTTCAACGCCGCTCTCACCTGCATCATTGAAGCCTCCGGTATTGCGCTGGCCCTGTTGGTTCTGCCGCTCCTGCGCCTCGCCACCCTGCCCCTGGGCGAAGGCCTGTTGCTGCTGCGAGCCGCCGTTCTGCGTGCTCGCCTGGCCGGCGTCAGACGTCGGCGTTGGCGCCATGCTGATGGTCACGCTGTCGACCGCGTAGCCCTGTGCACGCAGCGCCTCCAGCATCTTACCATGGTCTTCCTTGAGCTGCCGGTAGGCTGCTCCGGTCGATACCTTCAGGTCGACGTTCAGCGCGTCGCCCTGGAGGCGTAGCGTGGCCGTCACCAGACCGAGATCGATCGGGTTCATCTGGATCTTCAGAGTGTTGACGACCTTGCCGGTGCTGCTCAACTCGGCCGCGTTCGAAAGCGACGAGCTTGCCTGCATCGCATGCGCCCATTCGGAATCGCCCGATATCGCGGCCGTCACGGCTGCGGAATTGGTGTTCTGCGCGAGGCCGATGAACCGCCGGGAATCGAGAACCGTCACGGTGTCGACGGACGCCTTTCCGCCAGCCTCGCCAGCATCTGCGTCGATGCCGAGGTGCATGTCCATGGACGCACGGTTATCCGCTCGCGTCAGCCGGAAGGTCTGCTGGCTGGTGTCCGTCGCATCCGTCGGAAGCTCGACTTCATCGGTGCTCGTCGTTTTCGCCGTCAGAGCGCTGACATCAGCAATGGCATCATCCTTGGCGCGCCCACCGGTCTCTTTTTCCTTCGGATCGATTGTCGATCCGCCAGCGGCCTTCTGGCCTGCCAGTACCGAGGCAGCGGCAAGAGCCGATGTAGCCGTGTTGGATTGGGTCTGCTTCAGCAGGCTCAACACGTCGGAAGCGGCGCTGTCGTCGTCGCCAGCATCCTTGCTTTCCGATTTTACCGGCTTGCCGCTGGTCTTCGTCTCGTGCGCATCCTCGAGCTTGAGATCGACATCAGCGTTCTTGTCACCAGCCGCGCGCTTGCCCGGTTTTCCGTCGGCCTTGCCAGCCTTCGGCGTATCCTTGTCGATAACGATGTTCTTCGTCGTTTCCGGCTGCACTTCGGCCTGCGCGGCAAGCGACGCGTCGTTCAGGTCGATGACCGCGCGCGCGGTGGAACGATGGTTCGCATTCGCGGCTGCAGGTTCGTTTGGATTCTGCGCGTTTGCGGTCTGGCCGCCGGCCGTACCGCTGTCCTGGCGGCTCGAGCCGCCAGCCTTGTTCAAGACGTCGGAGAAACCGCTGTTTCCGTCTGCGGCGCCCTTGCCGGTCGGACGACCGGATGTGGCGGCGTCCGCGCCAGAAGCCCCCGCAGAAACACTGATGTCCATCATGTCAGTTGCTTTCTTTGTTCAAAAGGCCATCGATCTCATCGAGCTTCGATCGACTTGACGTGACAAATGAGCTGAATGAAGGGTCGGCATCCTGTGTCCCCCCAGCGGTCGCTCCGCTTGCTGATGCCGTATCTCCGACAACAGGCTCGGGCGCCGCCTCGGCGGGCGCCTGCGGATCAGCCGCAGCCTGTTCAGAAGTCATTTCTTGCCCACTAGATTTAGGGGCCGCGGCTTGTGTCAGGCTTGCCGGGTCCGGTGGAGTAAGTACTTGTTCGGCCACAGCTCTTGCCGCCGCCCTCAACGCCTTGTCGCGCGGCGACAGGTCGGTGTCGGGGATCGTGCTGATGTCCTTTGCGGCCGTGTCGATCTTGTCGGTCGGTATGGCCGCCATGCCGCCATAGAAATCCGCCAAAGCACCAAAAGCGTTTTTGGCATCGCCCGCCAGCGACTGCGCCTTGCCCGCTGCCATGCGCGCCAACTCGCCCTTGCCGGCGATCGCTGCGGCGCGCGCGATGCGCAGATAGACCTCGCGCTGCCGTGCCTCATCCATGAAGGAGAGAATGTCGATGACATCCTCGGGCTTTACCTGATGATCGTGCTCGACCAGCAACCGGACGAAGAGATCGGCGAACTGACTTGCATAGGGAGAATGGAGGAAACGGCGCACATAGCGCTGCGAATAGTCGAGCCCCTTATCGACCATTCCCGAATCGACACAGATGGCGACCGAGCGCCGCAGCGCGGCTTCCTCGACGATCGTCCCGGGCGCATTGAGACGTGCTTCATCATAGAGCTTGAGCGCTTCGGCCGGGCTCTTTGCAATCGTAACATTACCGCCGACCAGCGCGAGATAAGGTCCGATCTTCTTGTCTTTATATTCCGTGGCCGTTTCGACCAAGGTCTTTGCAACCAGCAACCCCTTGCCGCTCAGATACTTGCGCAGCACATCGGTCACGCGGTTGTCGAAGTAACCGTTCACGTCGCGGGCAACCAGGAATTCCAGCGTCTGCGGATTGCCGCCGCTCATCGCGTAGATCAGCGCCGCATCGACGTTCCGGTCGTCATCGAAAACGGACTGATCGACGGATCGGAGGCGTTTGTCGATGGTGTTCAGCATGAAGCGCTGCATCTCCGCTGCCGAATGGTCGCCGAGCACGACCGAATCCTGCACGAACTGCAACGAGCGCAGCATCTTGTAGGGAACGATATCTTCCTGCTCTTCAGCAACAGCCGCGACCGGCCCCGCGGTTGCGAGGCCGATGAGAAGAGGCAGAAGATACCGGCGTTGCCGACGACCCATCGATTACCCCTGATCCGCCTGGACGAGAATCTCGATGCGCCGGTTGGTGGCGTTGAACGGGTCGGCCGCGTCCTTGAGTTTGCGATCGGCAAAGCCGGAGACCTGCGAGATCCGCTTCTCGTCGATGCCACCGCGAACGAGCATGTAATAGGCCGCCTGGGCGCGATCCATCGACAGGCGCCAGTTCTCGTTCTCACCCTTGTACTGCCGGCCATCCGTGTGGCCGCGGATCACGACCGCGCCAGGCTTGCCCTTGAGCACCTCGCCGATCTTCTCCATCGCCAGCACCATTTCCTTGCGCGGCACTGCCGAGCCGACGTTGAACATGGAGTCTTCGCTCTGGTCCGACAGGCTGACAAGCAGACCGCCCTCAGCCGGCGTGACCGTCAGGCCTTCCGCGAGCTTGCCGGCAACGCCGGTAATCTGCTTGGCGATCTCGGCCTGCAGATCCTTCGCCTGCTGTTGCTCCTCGACGGCCTTCTGTTCTTCCGTCATCTGCTCGTTTGCGATGCCGTCCTTGTCGAGCTTCTTCGCAGCCGTCTCGTTGGGCTTGGTCTCGGATTTCTCGGCCTGTTCCTTTTCGGCCTCCGTCTCGTTTTCCGGCTTCTGCAACTCGGCCTTTGCGACCTCGGTCGCGGCTTCGGCCGGATCAGCCGGCGTATCGCTTGCCGCCGGCTGCGCCTTGTCGGCGTGCGTCACCTCAACCTGCTTCGTCCAGAAATCGGGATCGAAAGGATCGCGGTAGGCTTCGCCGCCGTCGGCACCGGTCGCGGGACCAGAGTCGGCAGCACCGCCCTCGCCCTTGGCGCTGACGTTTGCCTGCTGACCAACTTCCTGCGCGATTTCGGCAAGAACGGAATAGGGATTTTCGAAGAAGTCGGCTTCGGAATAGTTCGTCTGGTCACCTGAGGTCGAGGTCTGATCTTCGCCGGTCGCCGCTGCGGCGCCATTGTTCGGCTGATCTTCCTTTTCCTTCGACTTTTCCTGTTTCTCTTCGCCGTCAGCCTGGTCGACCGGCTTCTTCAGCCCCTTTTCAGTCGGCTTCTCGTCCGCGAGCTTGATCGGGTTGAAATAGGTCGCGACGGAGGCTTTCGTCTCCTCGTTTGCGGCGTTGACGAGCCACATGACGAGGAAGAACGCCATCATCGCCGTCATGAAGTCGGCATAGGCAATTTTCCACGCACCACCATGCGCACCATCGTGATCACCACCACCATGCCGTTTGATGATGATGATCTCGTTCTTGCCGTGGTGATGGTTTTCGCTGTCACTCATTCCAGAACTTTCTTCAAGCTCGCGGCCCAGGCCGACATGCGGGTCATCAGGACCGCATCGCCGAATTCGGCAGTCAAATCGATATCCGTCGTCTCATGGTGGCGGACAACGCCGGCATGCTCTCCGAGGGCTGCACGCAGCGTCTCGAAAAGCGCGGTCGGTCCCTTCACCACCACAGCTCCAGCCTCGCCGGCGCCGATCGCCGTGCGCAGCTCGGCTGCAAGTTCGACCGCCGCCCTGTGCGACAGTACCTCGGTCATGACAGGCGCCAGCGCCTTCGTCACAGCAGCACTGACGAGATCGGCAAGCTCGTTCGAAATCGTCAGCATGCCTGATGCGACCAGGCTGGCCACCTCATTCTCATAGTGGCTTCGAAGCTCTTCGATCTCTCGCTGATGCACTTCGGCGACTGTCTGCGCCTCAAGCTCGAATTTCTCGGTCGCCGCAGCGGTTGCTTCGGCGTGGCCGTGATCATAGGCTTCGCGCCGAAGGGTTTCCCGGTCCGGCGTCGGCTCGATCTCGACATCCACATGGCTGGCAAAGTCGTCGGTGAAATCGAACGTATCGACCGCCGGCGGCGCGACAACGGGCTCGCCGAAATCCTTGAGATAGCGGGAAAGCAGAGCACTCACCGAAACCACCTCGCCTCTGCAGAAACCTGCGACATGCTGTGCCCCACTCTCAATCCGCCACTGCACCGGCGCCGATCGCGCCTGTGCCATTCTGGTTCGACCCTAGGAAGCCAAACTTGTGCGAGGATGAAGGGGGCGGCCAGAGTGGTCCGCGACCGACCACCCTATTGCAGCAGGATCATCACCTTGCTTGCCGCGGTATTCAGGATCGAGATCGCTTGAACGCCCATCTGCTGCTGCGTCTCCAGCGCCTTCTGGCGGGTCGAGGCCTCGTCCATATCGGTATCAACAAGAGCGCCGACACCCTTGTCGATCAGGTCGGACAGGTTGGCGGTGTAATCAACGCGGTCGCTGATTCGAGCGCTCATCGTTCCAAGGCCAGCCGCCGTCGTCGTCAGGGACGAGAGCATGGAATCAATCACTGACAGCATGTCCGTGATCTGGTCGTTCGTGGTGTTGGCGTCGAGCTTGATTTCGGTACCGCTCGCGCCAGTGGTCGAGCCGGCATCCAGCAGGTAATAGTCTCTCGCCGTCGCGCTGCCATCGGGGTTCAGCGTATTGGCGTCGATCGATGCGGTCAGGAGACCGCGGCTGGCATCCTGCGTGTCGATCATCACGACCTGATCCGACGGATAGCTGATGAGCTGGGGCTGGAATTCGCCGTTGCTGCCGCGCGTAAAGCCGCCGATGACGCTGCGCGACGTCGGCATGCTCGTATCCTGGTTCAGCAACCAGTTCTCGCCGGCGATGTTGGTCGTCGTGACCGTCGTCTTCATCTGATTCTTCAGCTCGGTCAGCGTCGTGTTGAGCTTTTCCTTGTCGACGCCGGCTTCCTTCGCCGTAACGAGCGTCGCGCGGATATCACCGAGCTGGTCGATCAGGCTGTCCATCGCGGTATAGGCGGTATCGACCTTCGAGGCGCCGACGCCGAGAGCATCATGGATGTTCTGAAGCGAGCTGCTGTCCGAGCGCAAAACGCTGGCGAACGACCAGTAGGTTGCGTCGTCGGCGGCGGTCTCCACCCGGTAGCCCGAGGAAACCTGCTGCTGCGTCGTCGCGGCTTCCTTGTTGATGATGCGCAGTGCGGCCAGCGCATTTACCTGCGCGCTACTCGTGATCTTGTAGGTCATAATCTGGCTCTAAAATAGGGAAAGGGACAGGCCGGAGACCGGCAGCGACTGACCTGGCGTCATGCCCCGGCCAGCTTTTCCTGTACCGGTTTGTCGCTTCGACAAATCAATTATTAAGCGAGGTTAACCAAGCGACGCAGCCAGCGCAAGGCCTCGAAAATCGCCCGCGCAAGCCTCGCGCAATCTTGAATATCGCTTCAAAAACAAAGAGAAAGCCGCACCATAAGATGCGGCTTTCCGGACCGGCGCAAGCGAGCGCCTGGTAACGCTATAGAGGAGCTCAGCCACCTCAGCCCTTGAACAGGGTGAGGACGTTCTGCGCGCTGCTGTTGGCGATCGAGAGCGACTGGATGGCCAGCTGCTGCTGCGTCTGGAGCGCTGTCAGCTTGGAAGATTCTTCTTCCATGTCGGCATCGACGAGACGACCAACGCCCGAGTCGATGGAGTCGCTGAGGTTCGAAACGAAGCTCTCCTGCAGGTCGATGCGGGTAGAGATCGACCCCAGCTGCGAGGCCGCCTTCGTCATAGCCTTGATGCCGGATTCGACCGTGGTCAGGGCGCTGTTGATGGCGTCGGTGCTGAAGGTGCTGATATTCATGCCGTAGATCGAACCGACCGTGCCGGTTGCGGTGCCGAGGATGCCGCTTGCGGTGTCGATGCCGCCCGAGCCGTCGCCGCCGAAGAGAACGTTGCCCATCGAGCTGTCGTCGAGGACATATTCGGTGGTCTGTACGGAAACCTGGCCGTTGGCGTCGCGGATGAAGGACGAGACAACGCTCTTCGTCGTGTTGCCGGCAACCCAGTTTTCACCGGAGAAGGATGCCGACTGGGCAACGCTCAGAAGCTGCTGCTGCAGCTGGGAGATTTCGTCCTGAATCTTTGTCTTGTCGACGCCCTTTTCGGTCGCGGCAACAATCTTGGCCTTGATCTCGCTGACAATGTCGATCGCGCTATCCATGGCCGAATAGGCCGTGTCGACCTTGGCGGCGCCGAGGCCGAGCGCGTCGGAGACGGCCGACAGCGCCTTGTTGTCGGAACGCATGGTGGTTGCGATGGACCAATAGGCCGCATTGTCCTTGGCCTCGGCGACACGGTAACCGGACGAAACGCGGTTCTGTGTGTCTTCGAGGTTGGAGTTGATGCTGCGCAGCGTCTGGAGGGCAGACATTGCGGCGACATTGGTCAAAATGCTGGTCATGAAAAAGCGCCCCTCAATGGCAAGAATAAAAAGGGACATTCCGGTCCGCGCCGGGAACGGTCGATCAGCTTCATGCCTGCTAACCGCTTCTTAAGCTTGGTTAACATACCGTTTCGTTGGCGGTAGAAAACATAACTATAGTTAACGAGTGGTTAACGGGCATAAAAAAAGCCACGCTCGGGGAGCGTGGCTTTTCTTGGAAGCCGCCGGAAACCGGCGGCCAATCTCTCGATAAATCGCTGATAAGCTTCGCTTATTAGCCGCGGAACAGCTGCAGGATGTTCTGCGAAGAAGAGTTAGCGATCGACAGCGACTGGATCGCCAGCGACTGCTGGGTCTGGAGCGCGGTCAGCTTGGAGGATTCTTCTTCCATGTCGGCGTCGACCAGGCGGCCGATACCGGAGTCGATCGAGTCGCTCAGCGACGAAACGAAGTCCGTCTGGATGTCGACGCGGGTCTGCAGCGAACCGAGCTGCGAGCCGAGGGTCGTCATGTTCTTCAGAGCGGTTTCAACGTCCGTCAGCAGGTTGTCGATGTCGCCCTGCGTCGTGTTTGCACCGATCGTGAAGCCGTAGATCGACTTGCTGGAAGCCGTACCGGTTGCACCGAGGATACCGCCGCTCGTGGAGCCGTTGAACAGGGTGTTCGTAGCGCCGAGCGAGTAGTCGGTCGTCTTGATGGAGACGGTGCCGTTGGTGCCGCGGACGAAGGAGGAAACGACGCTGACGGTGCCGCCTGCGTTGTTGACCCAGTTTTCGCCGTTGAACGAAGCAGACTGGGCAACGCTGTAGAGCTGTGCCTGGAGCTGCGTGATTTCGTCCTGAAGCTTGGTCTTGTCAACGCCCTTTTCGCTGGCTGCGACGAGCTTGGCCTTGATTTCGCCGACGATGTCGATCGAGCTGTCAACAGCCGTGTAAGCGGTGTCGAGCTTTGCAGCACCCATGCCGAGGGCGTCGGAAACAGCCGAAAGGGCCTTGTTGTCCGACTTCATGGTCGTTGCGATCGACCAGTAAGCAGCGTTGTC